>NZ_JBITGM010000005.1:0-638139 GCF_044457025.1 Streptomyces sp. NPDC050658 | reverse complement strand
CGGGCCCCCCCCCTCCCCGGCGGGTTTTGTGGGGGGCCCCCGGTAATTGGGGGGGGGGGGGGGGGGCCCCCCGGGGGCGGGGGGGGGGGGGGGGGGGGGGGGGGGGGGGGGGGGGGGGGGGGGTGGTGGGGGGGGGGGGGGGGGGGGGGGGGGGGGGGGGGGGGGGGGGGCGGCCCCGGGGGGGGGGGGGCCCCCCCCGGGGCCCGCCCCCCCCCCTCCGCTATGAAGGCGCCCCCCGGCTGTGACGGCGCGCCCCCTCCGCCGTGTTCTAGCCCGCCCACTCCCGCAGCAGCTTCTCCCGCTCCCCGCTCCGGGGCGATCCGCCCTCCGACGTGCGGCGGCCCCAGTCCGACATCGCCGCCAGCGTCGTGGACATCGTCGCGGCGCCTTCGGTGAGACGGGACAACAGGGCGAGGGAGAGGTCGACCTCGGTCTGGGGGTAGCCGGCGGCAGCGGCGACGTGGGCCGCGAGCTCATGGGTCCCGGCGGAGGTCTCCACCCGTACGGTCATCAGGGGCGAGGCCTGGTCCGCGAAGCCGTGGCCCATCGGGAGGACCAGCTCCTTCACCGTGCCCACGGCCAGGTTGGTGACCGCCCCGGCCCGCCGCATCAGGGACTTCACGGGGACGTCCGCCGCCGTCAGGGCCTGTACGTCCTCCCACAGGTGGAGCCCGGACTGCCGGTCGCCGAGCCCCTCCACGCCCTCGGGGGTCAGCCGCACCCCCGGAGCAAGACCGGACGGCTTCGCGCCCACGTACACGTCGCCCTCGGCGATCCAGAACAGGCCCACCATGGCCATTGGCAGCTCACTTCTCGATTGATCACGCTGATTGCTGACGCTGATTGATCACGTCGAATGATCACGTCGATTGTCGCAGGTGGCTGAGGTGGGGCCGGAGGCCGGTGAAGCACCCGTCAGGCCTTAGGCCCTGGTGAACTCCTCGATCAGTACGGGGTACTGCTCGCCGCCGTGACCGGCGGTGATCGCGCGCTCGGCCATCGCCTTGATCAGCCGGGGCAGTTCGGCGTTCACGCCCAGCCGCTCGCTCTCCTCCACGAGGTGGTCCATCGCCCGGGCGTCGGTCTCCAGGGCCGACACCTCGGCAGGGAAGGAACCCGCGTCGATCTGCTCGGCGTATCCGGGCAGCCACTCGGCGACGCCGGCGGCGATCTGCCGGGCGAACGGGGCGTACGTCGCGGCGTCGACGCCGGCCGTCCGGAGCATGGCGGTGCCCTGGAGCCAGGCGTTCAGGACGCTCCACATCATGGCCAGGCCCGCCACGTCGTAGAGGGACGCGAGACCGTGGTCCGCGCCGAGGTGGCTGACGGTGCCCAGCGCCTCGAGCGTCGGCCGGTGCGCGTCGAAGACCTCCTGCGGGCCGCTGTGCAGGATCACCGCGTCGGCCGTTCCGATGGCGGGCGGGACGGCCATGATGGCGCCGTCCAGGTAGCGGGCGCCGCGCTGTTCGGCCCAGCGGGCCGCGTCGCGGGCCTGGGCGGAGTCGCCGGAGGTGAGGTTGAGGAGGGTCGTGCCGTCGAGCTGGATGCCGTCCGTGTCGAGCAGCTCGTACATGGCCGGGTAGTCGGTGAGGCAGATGACGGTGAGCGGGCCGGCCTTGAGCGCGTCGCCGACGGAGGGCGCCAACCGGGCTCCTTCACCGATCAGTTGGCCGGCCTTGGCGGCGGTGCGGTTCCAGACGGTGGTGGGGTGGCCGGCCTTCAGGAAGGCGCGGGCGAGGGACTGGCCCATCAGGCCGAGTCCGATGACGGTTACGGGTGTTTCGTGGTTGTCGGTCATGGCAGCATCGTCAACGTTGATACCGGTCTGAAGGTCAAGCGAGGTGGCGATGCGGATCGGGGAACTGAGCCGTCGGACGGGCGTCAACGCCCATCAGCTGCGGTACTACGAGGCGCAGGGCCTGCTGGAGGCGGATCGCCGTGCGAACGGCTACCGCGAGTACGACGAGAGTGCCGTCCTGCGGGTGAGGCAGATCCGGCACCTGCTGGGTGCGGGGCTTTCGTCCGAGGACATCGCGTACGTCCTGCCGTGCGCGGTCGGCGAGACGCCGGAGCTGCCGGGGTGCGAGGAGCTTCTGGACGCCATGAGGTCGAGGCTGCGACGCCTCGACGACCAGATGTCGAAACTGGCCCGGTCGCGTGCCGCGCTGCTCGATTACATCGACGCGGCGGAGCGGGTGGGGGGCGAGAGCTATCCCCCGCTGGATGATCCGGGGCTGGAGCGGGTGCCGGCGTAGGACCCACGCACCCACCCGCCTCGGCCTGAGGTGAACTGCCGTCCCCGGCAGTGGGGGCAGGTGCGGCCTCCGGCTCAGAACGCCAGGTCGCCCCGCTGCTCCCGTCGTACCGAATACGCCACGAAACCCGCGCCCAGCGCCAGGAATGCCGTCCCGCCGATCACGTACGGCGTCGTGTCCACTCCCGCGCCCGTGTCCGCCAGGCGGTCCTCGGACGAGGAGGAGGCGGTGGTGGTGGTCGTGGTCGCCGTCGTCGTCGTTGTCGTTGTCGACGGGCCTCTGTGTTGTTGCGGCTGCGTGGATTCCGTCGAGCGGTTTGCGGGGGACTCGTGGCCCGTCGCGTTCGCGGAGGGGACGAACCACAGGGCGCCGAGCAGCGCTCCTGCGGCAGAGGCGGTCAGCAGCGATCGACGTGCGGACACGGAATCGGATCCCCCTTGTGGCGCTGGCGAATTGGCCGTGTGGGGTGATGGTAATGAAAGGCGCCGGTCCCGGGAAAGTCGCGGGGGGTGCGGGGTGGGTAAGGGTCGTACTCTCCGGTTTATGAGTACACCTGAGACATCACGTTTTGTGCGCTTGCGCGTCGAATTGGTCGTCGAGGTCGAGGACTCCGGCGAGCTGGCCAAGTCCGCGCTCGGCCGGATCGCCGAGGACGAGCACATGCCGGCCGAGGAGCGGCTGCACGCCGAGGCCGCCGTCAAGGAGGACGCCGCCGAGGCGCTGGCCTACCTCGTCGACCCCTTCGACCTGGTCAGCCAGGTGCCGGGAGTGGAGCTCTCGCAGGCCTCCTGGAGCAGTGAGCGGATCGACTACGACCCCGATTCGCCGGACTGGGACCCGGACGAGGATGATGACCACGAAGGCGGCGCGAGCGGCCGGGAGCTGTAGACAGGATCGGACGGACGAATCCGGAACCAGTGGCCCCGGTCGGCAACCGCCGCCCGGGGTTCCGTCGTCTCAGGGGTGCGCGGCTGTACCGGCGCTCTCGCGCGACGTGGTGTTCCCCACAGAGTCGGCGGTAGTGGAACGGGACGTACCGGGCAGGACGTTATGAGGGGTTACGGGGACTCTCGGCGTTCGTGGTGTTCGGGGCGTTCGGAGTGACCACGGCGATCAGGGCGTTTGTGGCGCTCTCGGCGTTCGTGGTGTTCTGGACGTTCCGGCGTTCTTGGCGTGTTGGGGATTCGGCAACGATGGAGAAGCGTGTGATGACGGACAGTAGGCGGTGGCGCGGTCGCCGCAAGGGGCTCGCGGCCGTGTCCGCCCTGGTCGGCGGCGTTCTGGTGCTCTCGGCCTGTAGCAGCGACGACGGCGAGAGCGGTGCCGACGGCACCAAGGAGTCGCAGAGTCAGGTCGACGAGGCGGCGGCCAAGAAGTCGTCCGACGCCGACATCAAGATCGCGCCCAAGGACGGGTCCGACAACGCGAGCATCAACAATGCCGCCAAGGTCACGGTGCGTGACGGGTCGCTGACGGATGTGACCATGACGACCGAGGGCGGTACCGCCGTCGAGGGGCAGATAGCTGCCGACAAGAAGAGCTGGAAGCCCAGCGCCCAGCTCGAGCGCGCCACGACGTACAAGATCTCCGTCACCGCCAAGGACTCCGAGGGGCGCAAGGCGCACGAGAACTCGAAGTTCACCACCGTCTCGCCGGCCAACAGCTTCATCGGGAACTTCACCCCCGAGGACGGCTCCACGGTCGGCGTGGGCATGCCCGTGTCGATCAACTTCGACAAGGCCATCAGCAACAAGAAGGACGTCCAGTCGCACATCACTGTGTCGTCGAGCAGTGGTCAGGAAGTCGTCGGGCACTGGTTCGGGGACAACCGGATCGACTTCCGGCCCGAGGACTACTGGCAGGGCAACTCGACCGTCACCCTGAAGCTCGACCTGGACGGCGTCGAGGGCTCGGACGGCGTCACCGGCGTCCAGGAGAAGACCGTCCAGTTCAAGATCGGGCGCAACCAGGTCTCCGTCGTCGACGCCAAGACCAAGCAGATGAAGGTCATGCGCGACGGCAAGGTCGTCAAGACCATCCCGATCTCCGCCGGCTCCCCGGAGAACAAGACGTACGAAGGCCAGATGGTGATCTCCGAGAAGTTCAAGGAGACCCGGATGAACGGTGCGACGGTCGGCTTCACGGACGACGACGGCAAGGGCGAGTACGACATCAAGGACGTGCCGCACGCCATGCGGCTCTCCCAGTCGGGCACCTTCATCCACGGCAACTACTGGGGTGCGAAGTCCATCTTCGGCGGCGCCAACACCAGCCATGGCTGTGTCGGTCTGGAAGACGCCAAGGGCGCGGGCGACAAGAGCACTCCCGGCGCCTGGTTCTACGAGAACTCGATGATCGGTGACGTCGTCGACGTCCGGAACACCGGCGACAAGACCGTCCAGCCGGACAACGGCTTCAACGGCTGGGTCATGGACTGGGCCCAGTGGAAGGCCGGCTCCGCGGTCTGAGCCGACGCCCCGTCCCCCACGCGCACGCCTGACGGCCCGCATCCCTCAACAGGGGTGCGGGCCGTCGGTGTTGGGGGCGCTGCTTCTCATGGTTCTTTTAACGCGGGCTTATTCGTTCATCACGGTGCGTACCTAACTTCTCGCACATGTTCTTCACCTATCTGAGGCGCGAGCTGCGCCGCCGCAGAAAAGCGGCCCTCGTGGTGGCCTCCGGTCTCGCGCTCGGCATCGCGCTGGTCATCGTGGTCAGTTCCGTGTCGTCCGGCATGAAGCAGGCTCAGGGGAAGGTGCTCGAGTCGCTGTACGGGCTCGGCACCGACATGACCGTGACCAAGGCCGCCACCCCGCCCAAGGAGGGCAGCGGTCAGGGGCGGCCCCGGTTCAGGTTCGACGCCAAGGGCAAGGGCGGCAAGGAGCAGAGCAGCGATCGCGTCATGGTGCAGGGGTTCGAGACGCTGTCCGAATCCACCGTCGGCAAGGTCGGCGCGCAGAGCGGTGTCGCCGATGCCGTCGGCGGGCTGAGCCTCCAGGTCATGAAGGTCGACGGGCAGTTCGAACAGGGCGAGTTCGAGAAGGCGCCCGGTGCCACCGGCGACGTCAAGCAGCCCGGTGGCGGCGGCCAGGGGCAGGTGCGCGGCGGCGGCGCCGACTTCGACGTCGACTCCTACAGCGTGTACGGCACGGACGTGAGCAACCTGGGGCTCGGTCCGCTGACTTCCTCGAAGATCACCAAGGGGCGTACGTTCCAGGCGTCCGAGGCCGACTCCAAGGTCGTCGTCGCCGACGCCTCGTACGCCAAGGAGCAGAAGCTCGACGTCGGTGACACCGTCACGATCTCGGGCACGAAGCTGGACGTCGTCGGTATCGCGACGCCCGAGAGCGGTGACGCCGCCGCCGATCTGTACGTTCCGCTCGAGCGGGCCCAGGCTCTCGGCGACGCCAAGAACAAGATCACCACCGTGTATGTCAAGGCCGCCGACTCGCAGCAGATCGGCGCCGTCAAGAGCGCCGTCCAGAAGAACATCTCCGGTACGACGGTGACGACTTCCGCCGATCTCGCCGACACCGTGTCGGGCTCCCTGTCCACCGCCTCCGACCTCGCCTCCAGCGTCGGCAAGTGGCTGTCCGTGACCGTGCTCGTCGCCGCGTTCCTGGTGGCCGGGCTGCTCACCTCCTCGGCCGTCAGCCGCCGGGTGCGGGAGTTCGGCACCCTGAAGGCGCTCGGCTGGAAGAGCGGCCGGGTGACCCGGCAGGTCGTCGGCGAGGCGGTCGTCAACGGCCTGGTGGGCGGCGCGCTCGGCATCGGCGTCGGCCTCGCGGGGGCATACGCGGTGACGGCCGTCAGCCCCACCCTCACGGCCGAACTCGGTTCCGGCGGCGGGCAGTCGGGCGGCGGCGGCCTCATGCGCGCCGCCGGACCCGGCGGTGCGCTCGGCGAGGCCGGGGCGAAGGCGCTCGACATCTCGCTCACCGCGCCCGTCGGCGCCACCACCATCGCGCTCGCCGTCGGCCTCGCCGTGGCCGGCGGGCTCGTCGCCGGTGCCTTCGGCGGCTGGCGGGCATCCCGGCTGCGGCCCGCGGACGCCCTGCGCCGCGTCGAGTAGGCGGCCGGGCCCCGCCGCTCAAGGCCGAGCGGGCCGCCGGGCCACATCGATCGAGGACGCCAACCCCCTTACGCATCGCAGGAGTCACACCATGTACCAGCTCAACGGCGTCACCAAGCAGTACCGCAGGGGCAAGGAGACCGTCGACGCGCTCGCCGGGGTCGATCTCGCCATCGGCGACGGCGACCGCCTCGTCATCCAGGGCCCGACGGGCGGCGGCAAGTCCACGCTGCTGCAGATGCTCGGCGGGCTCGACCGGCCGACCTCCGGCAGCGTCGAGCTCGACGGCGTCGACCTGGCCGCGCTGCCCGAGGCGCGACTGACCAAGGTCCGCGCCGAGTCGATCGGCTTCGTCTTCCAGTCCTTCAACCTCATCCCGACGCTCAGCGCCCAGGAGAACGTCGAGACGGCGCTGGTGCCGCTGGGCCTCGGCGCCGGCGACCGGCGCGAACGTGCCGCCGAAGCACTGGAGTCGGTGGGCCTGGGGGAGCGCCGCAGCCATCTTCCCGCCGAGCTCTCCGGCGGCCAGCAGCAGCGCGTCGCCATCGCCCGCGCCCTGGTCAAGCGGCCGAAGGTGCTGCTCGCCGACGAGCCCACCGGCAACCTCGACGAGTCGATGCGCGACGAGATCATGGAGTTGCTGGAAGGGCTGTGGAAGGAGCACGGGCTGACGTTCGTGATGGTCACGCACGACAGTGCCATCGCGCGGAAGGCGCCCCGACTCGCGACCATCCGGGGCGGGCGGATCAAGGTGACGGAGCGGGCCGGGTGAGGGGCGGTTCCTGGCCGGTCCTGTCCGCTGCCCGTCTCTGGCGTCCCACTTCTCCAACTCGTCACTTCTGACGCACTATTGAGCAGTTGTTCGACTCTGGGCCATACTTCCTCGCCCAGGGGCGGAAGCCCCTTGACCTCCAGGGGGAGACTTGCGCAGAAAAGCGAAGAGAGCCTACGGGGCCACGATCGCCGCAGCGGCGGCCGTGGCCCTCGCCGCGGGCATGACCAGCCCGACGTCGGCGGCCCAGCCGGCAGCGGAAGCGGCCCCGGCCGCGGGCACGACCCCGCTCGCGGGGCAGACCGCGCACCGGATCACGCTCATCACCGGCGACCGGGTCGCCGTCGACGCCAAGGGCCGGGTGACCGGCTTCGAGCGGGCGAAGGGACGGGAGCGGATACCCGTACAGACCAAGCGCGTCGGCGGGCACACACTGGTGATCCCGGCCGACGCCCAGCGGCTCATCGCCACCGGGAAGATCGACCAACGGCTCTTCGACATCACCGAGTTGAGCAAGAAGGACAACCGGCGGGCCCAGAAGGCGGGCCTGAAGCTGATCGTCGGGTACAAGGGTGCCGCGGCCGCCGGAGCCAGGGCCGATGTGCGGGCCGCCGGTGACACGGCCGTACGCAGGACCTTGAAGACCCTGAACGCCGACGCCATCACGACCCCGCGGCAGGATGCCGCCGACCTGTGGGACGCGCTCGTCTCCGGGAAGGGCACCTCCACCGAGTCCGGTGTCGGCCGCGTCTGGCTGGACGGCGTACGCAAGGCGAGCCTCGACAAGAGCGTGCCGCAGATCGGCGCCCCGAAGGCCTGGGCCGCCGGGTTCGACGGCAAGGGCGTGAAGGTCGCCGTCCTGGACACCGGCGTCGACGCCACGCACGCCGACCTGAAGGACCAGGTCGTCGCCGAGAAGAACTTCACGCCGGCCGCGGACGCCACGGACAAGTACGGGCACGGCACGCACGTCGCGTCCATCGCGGCGGGCACGGGCGCGAAGTCCGGCGGGAAGCTCAAGGGCGTGGCGCCCGGCGCCGAGCTGCTCAACGGCAAGGTGCTCGACGACAACGGCTCCGGGGACGACTCCGGGATCATCGCGGGCATGGAGTGGGCGGCCGAACAGGGCGCCGACATCGTCAACCTGAGCCTCGGCGGCGGCGACACCCCCGGCATCGACCCCCTCGAAGCCGAGGTGAACAAGCTCTCCGCGGAGAAGGGCATCCTCTTCGCCGTCGCCGCGGGCAACGACGGGTCGCCCGGCAGCGTCGGCTCCCCGGGCAGCGCGGACTCCGCGCTCACCGTCGGCGCGGTCGACGACAACGACAAGCTCGCCGAGTTCTCCAGCCAGGGCCCCCGCGTCGGCGACGGCGCGATCAAGCCCGACGTGACCGCGCCCGGCGTGGACATCACGGCGGCCGCGGCCCCCGGCAGCGTCCTCGACGGCGAGGTCGGCCAGAAGCCCGAGGGCTATCTGACGATCTCCGGTACGTCGATGGCGACCCCGCACGTCGCGGGCGCCGCCGCGCTGCTCAAGCAGCAGCACCCGGAGTGGACGTACGCGGAGCTGAAGGGCGCGCTGACCGCGTCCACCAAGGGCGGCAAGTACACGCCGTTCCAGCAGGGTTCGGGACGGATCGCCGTCGACAAGGCCATCAAGCAGTCGGTGATCGCCGATCCGGTCTCCGTCAGCTTCGGCACGCAGGCGTGGCCGCACACCGACGACAAGCCGGTCACCAAGAAGGTCACGTACAAGAACCTCGGCAAGGAGGACGTCACCCTCGATCTGGCGGTGACGGCCACCAACCCGAAGGGCGACCCGGCGCCGGCCGGCTTCTTCAAGCTCGGCGCGAAGACCGTCAAGGTCCCCGCGGGCGGCACCGCTTCGGTCGACCTGACCGCCGACTCCAAGCTGGGCGGGACGATCGACGGCGCGTACTCCGCGTACGTCGTGGCGACCGGCGGCGGCCAGAGCGTGCGCACGGCGGCCGCCGTGGAGCGCGAGGTCGAGTCGTACGAGCTGACCCTGAAGCACATCGGGCGAGACGGCCAGGCCCCGAAGTACTACGACACCGACCTGGAGGGCATCTCCGGGCTCGCGACCGACAAGTCCTACGACCCGTTCGACGCGTCCGGCACCGTCAAGGTCCGTGTCCCCAAGGGCGGTTACCTGCTCAACACCGGCATGTGGGCCGACCCGAAGGACTTCACCAAGGGCGCCGACTGGATCGCGCAGCCGAAACTGAGCATCACCAAGGACACCACGGTGACGCTGGACGCGCGGACCACGAAGCCGGTGGAGATCACCGTCCCGTCGGCGGACGCCAAGCCCGCCTTCGCCTCGCCCGACTACACGGTCGACGTCGCGAACGGCAGCTACTCCTTCGGCTGGTTCCTCGACGCGTACACGGACTTCCGCAGCGCGCACCTGGGCCCGCAGATCACCGACGGCTCGCTCCACCAGCAGTGGGACGGCCACTGGACCAAGGGTGACGAGGCGCAGTACGACATCGTGCGCGGCGGCAACGTCAAGCAGCTCGCCACCGGCTACACCAAGCACTTCAAGGAGTCCGAGCTCGCCACGGTGAAGGTCGGCATGGGCGCTTCGGCCCAGGGCAAGAAGGGCGCCCTGAACGCCTTCGGCTATCTGCCCGGAAGCTCCGGCGGCTCCGCGATCGGCATCCCGCAGACCCTGCCCGGCACGCGGACGCTGCACCTGTCCACGGCCGACTCCGTGAAGTGGAGCCTGAACTTCGAGCAGCAGGCCGGGGTCGACCCGGACGGCTGGCCGATCGTCGACGCGGTCTACTCGCTGGGCGCGGCGCAGAAGTTCGAGGCGGGCAAGAGCTACGGGAAGACGTTCAACACGGCCGTCTTCGGTCCCCGGATCGGCGGCGAGTACGGCGTCACCCGGCAGGGCAACGACATCAGCGGCTATCTGCCGCTGTTCGCCGACGGCAAGACCCACGCGGGCTCCTCGCTCTACTCCGACGTGAAGACGACCCTCTACAAGGGCGACACCAAGATCGGTGAGAACAAGGACCCGCTCGTCGGCGGCGCCGCCTTCAAGGTCCCGGCGGCCGAGGCGGAGTACAGGCTGTCGACGTCCGTGAAGCGCAGCGTCAAGGTGGCCGCGGCCTCCACGCGCATCGACGCGAGCTGGACGTTCCGCTCCAAGAAGGCCGACAACGCCAAGCTCCCGGTCTCCACGGCGCGGTTCGCCGCCGCCGTGGACCTGAGCAGCAGGGCGAAGGCGGGCGAGACGCAGTCCGTGCCGGTGACCGTCCACGGCGCCGCGGCGGGCTCCAACCTCAAGTCCCTTGCCGCGTACGTCTCCTACGACTACGGCCAGACCTGGAAGAAGGTCACCGTCAGCGGCGGGAAGATCAAGGTCAAGAACCCGGCCGCGGGCAAGGGGATCTCCTTCCACGCCAAGATCACGGACAAGAAGGGGAACAAGTCGACGCTGTCGATCTACAACGCCTACTACGGCAAGTGAGTTAGCTCGCGGGCGCGGCGCCGAACGGGCTGTCGATCACGTATCGCCAGTACCCGTCGGCGCCGCGCCTCGCCACATCCGTGGCCGTGGACCTCACGACGCCCTCGATCTCCCAGTCGACGACGAGCAGCGCGATCTCCCCGGCGACATGCACCTGCCGGGGCCGCACGGAGACCGGAAGGCCGATCGCGAGGAACGGACCGTTCTCGCGTGCGATGGCCGCGAGCCCGTGCACGGCGTCCCCGGACTCCGGGACGAACGCGGCGTGCTCCTCGTACAGCTCGTGCACGGCCTGCGCGTCGCCGCTGTTGAACCGCTCGGCGAACGCCGCCGGGACGTCCTCTGCGCGGGTGGGAAGTGTCCTGACCGTCATGTGCAACCCTCCTGAATGGACCGGTGCCGGGAACAGTAGGAGGCGTCCGCGTGACTCACCGAACGGTAAGCCAGGGGGCGGCCGGACAGGGGCTGCCCGACGATCCCCGGGCGCGGGTCGTCGCCCCCACGCCCGGCTGCCCCGTGGAGATCGCCCTCGCCGCCCTGCGCGGCCGGTGGACCACGCTGATCGTCCGCGAACTGCTGCGGGCCGACTCGTACGCGTACAGCGAACTGGCCGCCACACTCCCCGAGTTGTCGGACAAGGTGCTGACCGAGCGACTCGGCCGGCTGGTCTCCGCCGGCGTCGTCGCCCGCACCCGTACACCCGGCTGGCCCGCCACGGTCAGCTATGAACTCACCCCCCACGGCAGAGAGCTGGGCCCCGTCCTGCAAGCCCTGTGGGACTGGGGAGCGCGCGCCCCGGCGCCATCCACCGCAGAGGAATCCGACGTCACATGACCGCCCACACCGTCGAGTACATCCGCTACCGCATCCCCGCCGAACGCTCCGCGGAGTTCCTCGCCGCCTACACCCGCGCCGCCGTCCCGCTGGCCGCCGCGCCGCAGTGCTTCGACTACGAACTGTCGCGCTGCGAGGAGGACTTCGAGCACTACATCCTGCGCATCACCTGGACCTCCACCAAGGACCACCTGGAGGGGTTCCGCGGCTCGGAGCTCTTCCGTGACTTCTTCGCGGAGATCCGTCCGTACGTCGAGAACATCGAGGAGATGCGGCACTACACCCCCACCTCGGTGCGCGGCACGGGCGCCTCCACGCCGACGCTGTACGCGTGGGCGGGCGGCGAGGCGAACTTCGCGCGCCTGACGGAGATCTTCTACGAGAAGGTCCTCGCGGACGACCTCCTCGCACCGCTCTTCGAGGGCCTGCCGCCCGAGCACGCCCTGCGCGTCGCCCAGTGGCTCGGCGAGGTCTTCGGCGGCCCCGCCACCTACTCGCAGGAGCACGGCGGCCACTCCCACATGGTCTCCAAGCACCTCGGCAAGGGCATCACCGAGCCGCAGCGGCGCCGCTGGGTCAATCTGCTCCAGGACGCGGCGGACGACGCGGGGCTTCCGACGGACGCCGAGTTCCGGTCCGCGTTCGTCGCCTACATCGAGTGGGGCACGCGGCTCGCGCTGTACTTCTCGGGCGCCGACATCACACGGCCCACCGAGCAGCCCGTGCCGCTGTGGAACTGGGGGGCGGCGCCGCCGTATCAGCCCTGAGGGCCCGCCCCGGCCCCCGCCCGCGTCGCGTCCGCTCCCCAGTTGGCGAGCAGGCGCAGCGCGTCGGCCGACGCCGAGTCCGGCTGCGCGTGGTACGTGACCAGTGACTGGTCGTGGTCGTCGGGCAGCCGCAGCGTCTCGAAGTGCAGGGTGAGGTCGCCCACCAGCGGGTGGCGCATGCGCTTGACGCCGTGCCCCTTCTCCTTCACGTCGTGCGTGGCCCACAGGCCGCGGAACTCCTCGCTCTTCACGGAGAGCTCGCCGACCAGCGCGGAGAGCTGCGGATCGTTCGGGTAGCAGCCCGCGTCCATCCGCAGGAAGGCCACGATGTCCGTCGCCTTCTGCTCCCAGTCCACGAACAGTTCGCGCGAGGCCGGATGCAGGAAGCAGATCCGCGCCCAGTTCCGCTCCTCCGGAGGCAGCGCGCCCCAGTCGCCGAAGAGCGCCGCCGCCATGCGGTTCCAGCCGAGGATGTCCGAGCGGCGGCCCACCGCGTACGCGGGCACGCCGTCCATCGCGTCCATCAGCTGCCGCAGCGCGGGCCGCAGCTGCTGGGCGCGCGCGGCCCGCTTCTTCTTGTGCTGCTTGGGCTTGGCCAGATGCGTCAGATGGGCGTGCTCGGCGTCCGTGAGGCGCAGGGCGCGGGCGATCGCGTCGAGCACCTCGCCCGAGACATTGCGGCCGTTGCCCTGCTCAAGACGGGTGTAGTACGCCACGGAGACCCCCGCGAGCTGCGCCAGCTCCTCGCGCCGCAGACCGGGCACCCGCCGGTGCCGCCCGAAGTTGGGCAGGCCGACGTCCTCCGGCTGCAGCCGGGCCCGCCGGGTGCGCAGGAACTCGCTCAGCTCGGCGCGGCCGTCGAGCGGCTCGGGAGCGGCGGGAGGCGCCGGCTGACTCGGCTGGGTCGGCTGGGTCTGCGGGTCTTCCATGAATTCCAGTATCCAGGGTCGTACGCCGGTCAGCCTGTCCCCGCCAGTAGTAGGACCAGCGGACGTACGCAAAGCTGTGACCTGGGTAGATGTCCGGGCCGCTGGCACGGTTGAACACATGACCGCACAGACCAGCACCACCACCGTCTCCGCTTACGCCGCTCCGTCCGCCAAGGCCCCCCTGGAGCGGACCACCGTCCCGCGCCGCCCGGTGGGCGCGACCGACGTACTGATCGACATCAAGTACGCCGGCATCTGCCACTCGGACATCCACCAGGCGCGCGACGGCTGGGGTGAGGGCATCTTCCCGATGGTCCCGGGCCACGAGATCGCCGGAATCGTCACCGAGGTCGGCTCCGCCGTCACCAAGTTCGCCGTCGGCGACCGCGTCGGCGTCGGCTGCATGGTCGACTCCTGCCGCGAGTGCGACAACTGCAAGGCCGGCCTGGAGCAGTACTGCGTGCAGGGCAATGTGCCCACGTACAACGGCCTGGGCAAGGACGGCGAGCCGACCTACGGCGGCTACTCCACCCACATCGTCGTCGACGAGGCCTTCACCGTCCGCATCCCCGACGGCATCTCCCTCGACGAGGCCGCGCCCCTGCTGTGCGCGGGCATCACCACGTACTCCCCGCTGCACCGCTGGAACGCCGGCCCCGGCAAGAAGATCGCCGTCGTGGGCCTCGGCGGTCTCGGCCACATGGCCGTCAAGATCGCGCACGCCATGGGCGCCGAGGTGACCGTCCTCTCGCAGTCCCTGCGCAAGAAGGACGACGGCCTGAAGCTGGGCGCCACCCGCTACTACGCGACCAGCGACGAGGCCACCTTCGAGCAGCTCGCGGGCTCCTTCGACATGATCCTTTCGACGGTCTCCGCGCCGCTGCCGCTGGACAAGTACCTGGGCCTGCTCCGCTCGGAAGGCGCCTTCGTGAACGTCGGCGCCCCCGAGGAGCCGGTGTCGCTGAACCTGTTCTCCGTGATCGGCGGCGGCAAGACCCTCGCCGGTTC
Organism: Streptomyces sp. NPDC050658; assembly: GCF_044457025.1. Classification (NCBI taxonomy): domain Bacteria; kingdom Bacillati; phylum Actinomycetota; class Actinomycetes; order Kitasatosporales; family Streptomycetaceae; genus Streptomyces; species Streptomyces sp. NPDC050658. Next base: position 624,003 of record NZ_JBITGM010000005.1, on the reverse strand, counting down.
CATGATCGGCGGCATCCGGGAGACCCAGGAGATGCTGGACTTCTGCGCCGAGCACGGCCTGGGCTCGGAGATCGAGCTGATCTCCGCCGACCAGATCAACGAGGCGTACGAGCGGGTGCTCGCCAGCGATGTGCGCTACCGCTTCGTGATCGACGCGGCGACGATCTGACGTCTGCCGTACGGCACCTGCCGGGCCATCGGCCGCTCCGCCCGCGTCCCGATGGCTCGGCCAGGCCGTCCGACGCTATTGCGCCGCGGGCAGCGGGGTGTGGACCAGCAGGAACCCGGCGGCGGCAGCGGGTGTGAGCAGGGTGACCCGATACCTCGACTGCCCTTCTGCGCCTGCCACTTCGATCGTACGAGGAGCCAGCTCGCCCACCGAACGGCAGGCCCACCAGTGCGCGAGGTCGGGACGTGCCGCGTGCAGCCGCTCACCGAGCGCGCGCACCCGCCCGTCGTGGGGCAGCGCGTCAGCGTGCGAGCGGAAGTGCCGGTGCAGGTCCTGCGCGAGCCGCTCCCAGTCGGGCAGCGTGCGCTGGTGCTCCGGGTCGTCGATGAGCAGGAGCAGCAGATTGCGCCGGTCGGCGGGGAAGCGGGCGGGATCGGGCCACACCGCGCTGTACGCGGCGTTCCACGCCGTGATGGACAGGTCCGGGGCGAGTGCCAGGGCGGGGGAGTTCGGCCAACTGTCGATCAGCGCACGGAGGTTGTCGTGCTCCTCGCCGACGCCGGGGGGACCGGCCGCGGCGGGCGGTGGCGCGAACCCCGCGAGGGACAGCACGTGGCGGTGCGCGTCCATGTCGAGGCGCAGGGTGCGGCTGACCGCGTCGAGCACCTGCCGCGAGGTGTCGACACGCCCCTGCTCCAGCCAGGTGTACCAGGCCACGCCGACCCCGGAGAGCGCGGCGACCTCCTCGCGGCGCAGCCCCGGCGTGCGGCGGCGCGGACCCACGGGCAGCCCCAGGTCGGCCGGGGCGAGGCGCTCGCGGTGCGCGCGCAGGAACGTGCCCAACTCGCCGCGCCGTGCGGTCTCTTCGGCGGTGGTCATGCCGCCAGCGTAAGCGGGTCCGGCCGCGCAGCCTGATACCGCTGGTCACCCCATACGTGCCGTACTGGCTGGGTACGGCCCCGTCGGTGAGCCTGGGCGCATGACGACGAACACCCCGGCACGTCCGGACCACGCACACCCCTCCGACGGCGCCGTCATGTGGCGCCGCTCCAACGACTCCTCCGCGCTCGCCGCACCCCGCGCCTTCATCCGCGTCTTCACGGGCCCCGGCACCCTGGAGTCCGTCACCGCCTACTACGAGCAACTCCTCGGCGAGGAACGGGACATGTGGTTCACCTATCCCGACCTGGGGCTCGGCCTCGCGGCGGTGGGCGGCTTCCTGCTCATCGAGGGCACGGACGAGACGGTGGCCCCCTTCCGGGAGACGGCGGGCACGCTGCTCGTGGACGACGCGCGCAAGTACCTGGACCGGCTCACGGCCTCCGGCGCCGAGATCACCGACCCCCTGAAGCCGGTGCCGACCGGCGCGGGATTCAGCGCGCGGCATCCCGACGGGACGGTCGTCGAGTACGTGGAGCACCGCCCGACGCCGGACGGCCGCTGAGCGGCGGCTTCGCGTGGTGTCAGGGCTGGCCGGATCTCGCCTCGTGCCGCGGCCCTAGTCCGCATTGCGCACCAGGCGGGGGACCCTGTGACCGATGCCGTGGGGGCGGCGGGTGCCTAGTGTCATAGGTGCCAGCAGGGCACTTCACCGACACAGGGAGAGGCCGCACGATGTCCATCGAACTGAACCACACCATCGTCACCGCCAGGGACAAGGAAGCGTCCGCGCAGTTCCTCGCCGACCTCCTGGGCCTCGAAGTCAGCCCCCAGTTCGGCCCGTTCATCCCGGTGGCGATCCCCAACGGCGTGACGCTCGACTACATGGAGAGCGACGGCGGCCCGATCACCCCGCAGCACTACGCCTTCCTGGTGTCCGAGGACGAGTTCGACGTCATCTTCGGACGCATCAAGGCGGCGGGCCTGACGCACTGGGCCGACCCGTACCACAAGCTCGAAAACGAGATCAACACCAACGACGGCGGCCGGGGCACGTACTTCGACGACCCGAACGGCCACAACCTGGAGATCTTCACCAAGCCGTACGGGAGTGGGGAGTAGAGAGGAAGCCGAGGACCAGCGGGGTGGCCACCTCCGCGAACTCCTCGAAGTACGCGTGCCGGGCCCCGGGGACCAGCCGGACCACGGCCCCCGGGATCCGCTCGGCCAGCAGCCCCGCGTTGGCGGTCGGATTGAACAGATCCTCCGTGCCGTGCACGACCAGCGTCGGCGCCCCGATGCGCGGCAGCGCCTCCCACGCGTCGTGCCGCGCGCTGGCCCGCAGATGCCGCCGCCGCGCGGAGGCCGTCATGGTCGGATCCCCCAGGGTGTGGAACACCGTCCCCGTACCCTGCCGGGCAATCCACTCGGGGGTGTACATCAGCTCCAGCAGGGCCCGCCGGGCGGCGGCGCCATCGGCCTGACTGAGCGCCCGCCGCACCTCGGGCCCCCGCTCGACGCCGTGCGGCGCCCCCGGCGACGTACACCCGAGGACAAGGCGGTCGACCCGCTCGCCGTGGTCGGCCGCGACCAACTGCGCCACCCGCCCGCCCATGGACGTGCCGTACACATGCGCCCGGTCGATGCCCGCGTGGTCGAGGACGGCGACGACGTCGCGGGCGAAGCCGGGCGTGCTGTACGAGTCCGTGTCGGGGCGGCCGCTCTCGCCGGTGCCGCGCCAGTCCAGTACGACGGTCCGGTACGCGGCGGCGAAGTCGTCCCGCACCGGGTCCCACCAGCGGTGGCTGTTGGACTGGCCGCTGAGCAGGACGAGGGGCGGCCCTGAGCCGTGGATCTCGTAGTGCAGGGCGGTTCCGTCGGCGGCGCGGGCGAAGGGCATGGGTGAACCGTAACCACACGGTCCCCTTAGGTGCGCGCCCCTAGGGTGCCCGGATGATCGAGACACCCCGGGCCTTCGCGGAGAGCACCGTCGCACGGGAGGGCGAGCGCGGCCGCGCCTGGCTGGCGACCCTGCCGGAACTGGCCGGCGAACTGCTCGCCCGCTGGGACTGCGAGCCGACGGACCCGGTCACGCACGGGCAGGTCGGCGTCGTCGTCCCGGTGCGCCGGCGGCACGACGGGACGCCCGCCGTCCTGAAGATCTCCTTCCCGCACCCCGGCAACGTCCACGAGCCGGACGCCTTCGCCGTATGGGCGGGCCGGGGCGCGGTGCGCCTCCACGAACGGGACGACGCGCGGTTCGCGCTGCTCCTGGAGCGCGCGGGCCCCGGTTCGCTCGCCGACGTACGGGACGTGGCGCAGGCACTGACGGCGGCGGGACTCCTGGCCCGGCGCCTCGCGGTGCCCGCGCCCGCGGAGTTGCCGCGGCTGAGCGCTCGTTGCGCCGAGTGGGAGAGCGAACTCCGGGACGCGGACAAGGAGTTGGGCTCACCGCTGCCCTCCCGCGTCCTGGACGCCGCGATCGCCACCCTGCGGGAGCTGGGGCCGGACCAGCCGGACACCCTCATCCACGGCGACCTGCACGTCGGCAACGTACTGAAGGGCGAACGCGAGCCCTGGCTGGCCATCGACCCCAAGGGCTGCGCGGGCGACCCGGCGTACGACGCGATCACGCTGCTCCACCACCGCTTCGGGGAGCTGCTCACCGCGACCGACGCGAAGGCGGCCGTCCTGCGCCGCCTCGCGGTCTTCGCCGACGCGGCGCGGGTCGACCGGGAGCGGGCCCGCCGGTGGACGCAGGCGCGGGCGGTGACGATGGCGTACTGGGGGCGGCAGCACGGGGACCCGAGTTGGCGGATCATGGCGGCGGACGGGCTCGCGGACGCGCTGGCGTAGGGGGCGGATTTCGCGCGGGGCGCAACGCTGATCGCTTCCGTCGAGCCGTGCGGCTCCTACCCTGAAGGGGTGAGCAGCCACGAGCGGAACCCTCAGCGGAATCCAGGGCCGGAGCGGGGCGGTGAGCGGGGCGAACAGCGGGCCCGCGTCATCCCGTTGCGCCCCCGCGCGGCGAGGACGCCGCCGACACCCGCGACGACCCCAGCGCCTTCCCCGACCCCTGTTCCTTCCCCCACCCCACTGCCCTCCCCGGCGGTGAAGGAACCCCTGTGGCGGGACGTGGTCGGTGACGTGCTGCGCCGCGAGCGCCTCGCGCAGCGACGGACGCTCAAAGATGTCGCCGAGGCCGCGCAGATCTCGATGCCGTACCTCTCCGAGCTGGAGCGCGGCCGCAAGGAGGCCTCGTCCGAGGTCCTCGCGGCCGGCGCCCGCGCACTCGGCCTGAGCCTGGCGGACCTGCTCTCCCTGACACAGCGGGAGTTGACACGCCAAGCCCAGTCGACACGACCTCGCCAGGGAGACATCCGCCTGGCGGCATAAGGGAGTTGCCCCTTAGGGAGTTGACCCCTGGGAGTTGACCCCTCGTCGGGATTGCTCAGGCGGCGGCGAGCATCCGCCGGCTGAGCACCTCGTCGGCGAGTCCGTACGCCACCGCGTCCTGGGCGGTGAACACCTTGTCGCGGTCCATGTCCGCGCGCAGGGTCGCGACGTCGTGCCCCGAGTGCCGGGACAGCACCTCCTCCACCTGCGAGCGGATCCGCACCATCTCCTTGGCCTGGAGACTGAGATCGGAGACCGTTCCCTGCTGCCCGCCGCTCGCGGGCTGCCCGAGCAGCACGCGCGAGTGCTCGAGGACGAACCGCCGTCCGGGATCGCCGCCGGCGAGCAGCACGGCGGCGGTGGAGGCGGCCTGCCCGACGCAGAAGGTCGAGATGGGCGCGCTGATGAAACTCATGGTGTCGTAGATGGCCATGAGTGAAGTGAAGGACCCACCGGGCGAGTTGATGTAGAGGGCGACCTCGCGCTCGGGGTTGGACGACTCGAGATGCAGCAGCTGCGCGATGACGACGTTGGCGACGCCGTCGTCGATCTGGGTGCCGAGGAAGATGATGCGCTCGGAGAGCAGCCGGCTGTAGACGTCATAGGCGCGCTCGCCCTGGGGCGTGCGCTCGACGACGGTAGGAATCGTGTACTGGCTCATGTCGTTCAGACCCCCAGTCCCATACGAGGCTTGCTTGCGGCGGGCCGGACGTCGGCGAGCGAGTCGAGGACACGATCCACCATTCCGTACTCCTTGGCCTGCTCGGCGGTGAACCACCGGTCGCGGTCACCGTCGCGCGAAATGGTCTCTTCGCTCTGCCCCGTGTGCTCGGCGGTGATCCGCTCGACGGCCTTCTTCGTGAACTCCAGGTTCTCGGCCTGGATCGCGATGTCGGCGGTGGAGCCCCCGATACCGGCCGACGGCTGATGCATCATGATCCGCGCGTTGGGCAGCGCGTACCGCTTCCCCGCGGTCCCGACGGTGAGCAGGAACTGCCCCATGCTGGCGGCGAATCCCATGGCAAGGGTCGACACGTCGTTCGGGATCAGCCGCATGGTGTCGTAGATCGCGAGCCCGGCGGTGACGGAGCCGCCGGGGCTGTTGATGTAGAGACTGATGTCGGTCCGCGGATCCTCGGCGGACAACAACAGCATCTGCGCACAGACCCGATTGGCGGAGACCTCGTCGACCTGCGTCCCCAGAAACACGATCCGCTGACTCAACAGCCGCGCGGCAAGATGGTCGTCGAACCGACTCGCACCCGCCGAACCATCCTCTCCGGCCCGCGGATCGAGGGCCGGCTCCCACCCGGTGATGAACGATGACATCGAGCCTCCTTGAGGTGACACGGCTGCAACCGCCGCGGTCCCTCCACTGTCGGCCCGGAGTGGTCAGGAGGTAAGGGATCTCTGCTTGGGGCAGATCTGCCGGGAGCAGAGTGACGGGTCGTTCGCGTCAGCCGTCGGCGGGCGCGATCCCCGTCGGGCAGGCGCGGCCCCAGTTGGTTTCCGACGGGCTGTCCAGCTTGAGGCCCGTGCCGCCGATTCCGCAGTAGCCGTCGGGGTTCTTGTCCAGGTACTGCTGGTGATACGGCTCCGCCGGCCAGAAGGGGCGGGGGGCTGCCGGGAGGATTGTCGTTGTGATCGTGCCGTGGCCCGCTGACGTCAGGACCTGCTGGTAGGCGTCCAGGGACGCCACCGCCGCCGCCTCCTGGTCCGCCGAGTGTGTGTAGATCGCCGAGCGGTACTGCGTGCCCACGTCGTTGCCCTGGCGGAAGCCCTGCGTGGGGTTGTGGGACTCCCAGAAGAGCTTCAGGAGTGAGGCGTACGAGACGCGGGTCGGGTCGAAGACGACGCGGACCGCCTCCGTGTGGCCCGTCAGGCCCGAGCAGACCTCTTCGTAGGAAGGGTTCTCCGTGTAGCCGCCCTGGTAGCCGACGTACGTCGTCCAGACGCCCTCCGTCTGCCAGAACTTGCGCTCTGCGCCCCAGAAGCAGCCGAGGCCGAAGTCCGCGGTCTCCAGGCCCTCGGGGTAGGGGCCCAGGAGGGCGTTGCCGAGGACCGTGTGGCGGTTCGGGACCTCGAACTCGGGGGTCGCCCGGCCCTTCAGGGCCTGGTCGGGGGTGGGGAGCTCGGGGGTGCGGCCGAAGAGCATGGGAGTCGTTCCTCCAAGGGCGGGGCGTACGGCATCTGTGTCAACGGGTGTGGGACCGTCTGCATTCCTGGCGGACGCCGCCTCAGTGCGGCAGCGTCGCCGGGCTGCCGCCGTTCGCCTCGTAGCCCGCCACCGCCAGCGCGCGGTAGACCGCGTAGTCCGCGGCCGGGTCCGAGGACAGGGTCCACGGGAGCGCGCCGACGTGACCGTCCACGTGCACCAGCTGGTTCATCGCCTCCGCCCAGCGCTCGCTGCGGACCAGGAAGAGGATCAGGAGATGGCGGACGTGCGCCAGCATCGGGTCGTCGGGGCGGGCCGAGTGCACCGCGAAGAGGGCACCCTCGACGGCCTTGCGCACGACCTCGCTCTCATAGAAGCCCCGGACCAGATTGACCTCGGGCAGGTGCTCGTACACCGCGAACAGCGGGAGCGCGGAGAGGAGCGATCCCTTGGGGGCGCGGGCCGCGGCCGCCTCCGCGAAGTCGTACGACATGTCCCGCGAGCCGTGCCACTTCTCGCACCAGTAGTGCAGCGCCGCCAGATGCGCCCCCATGTGCGCGGGCGCCCGGTCCAGAATCTTCAGCCACAGCTGCTCGAACTCCTCGCGCGGGTACGCCAGCCCGCGCGCGATGGACAGCTCGATGATGTACGGGACGGGGTCGCCGGGGGAGAGCAGCGCCGCCTGCGCGCAGGCCTCCTTGGCCTCCTCCAGGATGATCCGGAACTCGTCCGTCCCGGACGTGGCCGACCGCCACGCCTGCTGGACCAGGAACTCCGCGTGCACCGCCGCGCCGCCCGCGTCCTTCGGCGCCTCCGCACGCCACACCCGCAGCCACTGCCCGCCCGGCTGGTCGCCGACCCCGCCGGGCCGCTCCTGCAGCTCCAGGGAGGCCGCGCCCGCGAACGCCTGCACCCGCTGCCAGCGCACCTCGCCGTGCACCTCCGTGCCCGCGAGCAGCTGCGATGCCGCCTTCCAGCTCTGCGAGCGCTGCACCACGTCCAGGACGTCGAGCAGGTCCGCGTCCGGGCCCGGCATGCGGATGTCCAGCTCCTCCTGGCGCGCGAAGCCGTAGTTCGCCGGGTCCGCGGCGTCCGGGGAACCCGGTGCGACCTGCCGGATCCCGCCGCGCCTGCGCAGCAGGAACGGACCGAGAACCGCCCCGATCATGACCGCTGCCATCAGCACCCAGAGAATCTCCATGCCTACAAGCGAACCAGATGCCTCCGACACTTGGCGAACCAGTCCTGAACTCGTCCCCGGAACCCGTCGGCGTACGCCCGTCCCGCATTAGGCTCTGGCCGCATGAGTGACACGCACAGCAGGCAGAGTTTCGAGACCGTCGCGATCCACGCGGGCAACACCGCCGACCCGTTGACCGGGGCCGTCGTGCCGCCGATCTACCAGGTGTCGACGTACAAGCAGGACGGCGTCGGAGGGCTGCGCGGGGGCTACGAGTACAGCCGCAGCGCGAACCCCACGCGTACCGCCCTGGAGGAGAACCTGGCCGCGCTGGAGGGCGGCAGGCGGGGGCTCGCCTTCGCGTCCGGCCTCGCCGCCGAGGACTGCCTCCTGCGTACGCTGCTCAGCCCCGGCGACCACGTGGTCATCCCCAATGACGCGTACGGCGGCACGTTCCGGCTCTTCGCGAAGGTCGTGTCGCGGTGGGGCGTGGAGTGGTCCGTCGCCGACACCTCCGACCCGGCGTCGGTGCGGGCGGCACTGACCGACCGCACGAAGGTGATCTGGGTGGAGACGCCGTCGAACCCGCTGCTCGGGATCACGGACATCGCGGTGGTCTCGCAGATCGCCAAGGAGGCGGGCGCCCGGCTCGTCGTCGACAACACCTTCGCCAGCCCCTACCTCCAGCAGCCGCTCGCGCTCGGCGCGGACGTCGTCGTGCACTCGCTGACGAAGTACATGGGCGGCCACTCGGACGTGGTGGGCGGTGCGCTGGTCGTCGACGACGCGGAGCTGGGCGAGGAGCTGGCGTACCACCAGAACGCGATGGGCGCGGTCGCCGGTCCCTTCGACGCGTGGCTGGTGCTGCGCGGCATCAAGACCCTGCCCGTCCGGATGGACCGGCACAGCGAGAACGCGACGAAGGTCGCCGAGATGCTGTCGCGGCACGCGCGCGTGACGCGCGTCCTGTACCCCGGCCTCCCGGAGCACCCCGGTCACGAGATCGCCGCGAAGCAGATGAGGGCGTTCGGGGGGATGGTGTCCTTCCAGGTCGAGGGCGGCGAGGAGGCGGCCGTCGCGGTGTGCGACCGCGCGAAGCTGTTCACCCTCGGTGAGTCGCTGGGCGGCGTGGAGTCCCTGATCGAGCACCCGGGGCGGATGACGCACGCCTCGGCGGCGGGCTCGGCCCTGGAGGTCCCGGCGGACCTCGTCCGCCTCTCCGTGGGCATCGAGTCGGCGGACGATCTGCTGGCCGACCTGCAGCAGGCGCTGGGCTAGGCGGCGGCTCGGGGGTGGGCGGGGCCAGCAGGCTCCGCCCACCCCTGAAGACCGCGGCAGACCGCAGCAGACCGCTACCAGCGCGTCAGCGGTGGTGTCGTCTCGGACGGCGGGTCCACCCAGGGCTGCGTCAGGGACGCCCAGATCACGAAGGCCACCGTCGCCGCCAGCAGGAGCAGCCACATCAGCCGCCGCAGCAGCCGACGGCGGCGCAGCATCCGCCCGCCGCGCCGTACGGCCTCTTCGTAGAGCCCGGCGGGGACCGCGGGCGGCGTCCCTTCCAGGAGCTGCCGTACCGCGTTCTCCTTGCGGTCGTACTGGCTCATGACGGTGCCGCCTCCAAGGGGAGGACCGGCGGCGCGGGCCCCCGCGGCGGATGCAGGACCGTGTTCGTCGCACGGGCGCAGAGCCCCCGCACCCGGTCCGGCGGCAGCCCCAGCAGCGCCGCCGTCTGCTCCTCGGCGACACCCTCGTACATGCGAAGCACGAGAATCAGCCGCTCCTGGGGCGTGAGCCGGGTGAGGACCCCGCCGTGGCCCCGATGTCTGCGCCAGGCCGCGCGCGCGAAGCGGAGGGCCAGCTGCTGGCGGGCGTGGTCGTAGGGGTCCTCGCCGCGCATCCGGTCCCACGTCGCGTACGTGTGGGAGAGCGCGGCGGTCAGCAGCGCACGCGCGCGTGGATTGGCGTCCGGGAGCTCGGCGGTGAGCAGTGTGGCCGCATGCAGCAGCCGGCCGGCCGCGCCCGCGACGAACGCCTCGAACTCCCGGGCCCGGCGGGCGTCGACAAACGCCTGCCGTTCGCGCACCGCGCCTCCCGCCTGGAGGGAACGGCCCTCCCGGTCTCATATGAGGCCAGGCACGTGGCCGGGGTCAAGAGGCAGGCACGGATCACGCGGACCGGGTCAGGACGCGGGTGCCTCCGGAGACGACTGTGACGTCTGGCGGGCGGACAGCGCGGAATTGAAGCGCGTGAGGAGCGTGCAGAAGCTCTCGCGCTCCTGAGGGGCCCAGTCCTCCGTCAACTCGGCCATCAGATCGCGTCGCGACGAACGCACTTCGTTGAGGCGCGACTCACCGCGAGGGGAGAGCTGGAGGACCACCGCGCGGCCGTCCTCGGGGTGCGAGGTCCGCTTGACCAGGCCCGTGTCGACCAGCGGGGCGACCTGCCGGGTGACCGTGGAGGAGTCGATGCCCATGCTCGCGGCGAGCGCCTTGACGCCCATCGGGCCTTCTTTGTCCAGGCGGTTGAGCAGCAGATACGCGGCACGGTCCATGGAGTTGCGGACCTGTCCCACGCCGCCGAGGCGCGTCTGCTCCGCACGGCGGGCGAAGACCGCCACCTGGTGCTGCAGCGCGTCGAGGAGGCCGGGATCGCTGGCGGTCGTCATGTCCGGAGTTGTGGGCATGGCCGGGAGCTCACTTCATGCGAGGGCGATGGGTTGGGGGACAGGGTACGCGGCCCGGCGGCGGGGCGTACCGGCGCTGCGCAAACCAGTCTCGGCACGTGGTCACCGCAGGAGCGCACCGGTGTGAACTGGGAGACTGACGGTCATGAGCTACCGCACGCCTGACTCCTTGCCGACGGTCACCCTCGACGACGTGCGCGGCGCCCAGAAGATGCTGTCGGGTGTGGCGAGGGTGACGGCGATGGAGGGCAGCAGGCACCTGTCCCAGCTGGTCGGCTCACCCGTGCACCTCAAGTGCGAGAACCTCCAGCGGACCGGCTCCTTCAAGCTGCGCGGCGCGTACGTACGGATCGCGGGCCTCTACCCGGAGGAGCGCGCGGCGGGCGTCGTCGCCGCCAGCGCGGGCAACCACGCGCAGGGCGTCGCCCTGGCGTCCTCGCTGCTCGGCGTGCGGTCGACGGTGTTCATGCCGGTGGGCGCCCCGCTGCCGAAGGTCGCGGCGACCCGTGACTATGGCGCCGATGTCCGGCTGCACGGCCAGGTAGTGGACGAGACGCTGGCCGCGGCGCAGGAGTACGCGCGTGAGACGGGCGCGGTGTTCATCCACCCCTTCGACCACCCCGACATCATCGCGGGGCAGGGCACGGTCGGCCTGGAGATCCTGGAGCAGTGCCCCGAGGTGCGCACCCTGCTGGTGGGCGTCGGCGGCGGCGGGCTCGCGGCGGGCATCGCGGTCGCCGTCAAGGCGCTGCGCCCGGACGTCAAGGTCATCGGCGTGCAGGCGGCGGGCGCCGCGGCCTATCCGCCCTCGCTCGCGGCCGGGCACCCCGTGTCGGTGGTGAACCCGTCGACGATGGCGGACGGGATCAAGGTCGGCCGCCCCGGAGACGTGCCGTTCCGGATCCTCGACGAGCTGCTCGACGGCGTCGTCACGGTCTCCGAGGACGAGCTGTCCAGCGCGCTGCTGCTCTGCCTGGAGCGGGCCAAGATGGTCGTCGAGCCCGCGGGCGCGAGCCCGGTCGCGGCGCTGCTGAGCCGGCCGCGGGAGTTCGAGGGCCCGGTGGTCGCGCTGCTGTCCGGCGGCAATGTCGACCCGCTCCTGATGCAGCGGATCCTGCGCCACGGCATGGCGGCGGCGGGCCGCTACCTGTCGCTGCGGCTGCGCCTCACGGACCGGCCGGGCGCCCTGGCCACGCTGCTCGGCGTCCTGTCGGTCCTGGACGCCAACGTGCTCGACGTGAGCCATGTGCGCACGGACCCCCGCCTCGGTCTCACGGAGGCGGAGGTGGAACTGCACCTGGAGACGAAGGGCCCGGTGCACTGCGCGGAGGTGGGCGTGGCCCTGCGCGAGGCGGGTTACACGGTCATCGGCTGACCCCGCCGAGCAGAGCCAGTTCCGCCCCGCCTGCCCCATTCATCACTCCACGCCCCATCTCTCCCCAAAGCGATTGAGTAGACGCGATATGTCTCGTTATCGTGAGCTTCGCGCTGGTGATCGCCGGGCGCCGCATACCCGGCAAATTTAAGATTCTCCGTAGAAACTCACCCAAATCGCTGGGAGAACCCACATGCCAGGTGCCATCTATGCCGAGGGGCTAGTGAAGACCTTCGGTGACGTAAGGGCTCTGGACGGCGTCGATCTGGATGTTCCGGAAGGCACCGTGCTCGGTCTGCTCGGGCCGAACGGTGCGGGCAAGACCACCGCGGTGCGCTGTCTGACCACGCTGCTGACGCCGGACAGCGGCAGAGCGGTCGTCGCGGGCATAGACGTACAGAAGCATCCGAACGAAGTGCGGCGGTCGATCGGTCTGTCCGGGCAGTTCGCCGCCGTCGACGAGTATCTGACCGGCCGCGAGAACCTCCAGATGGTGGGCCAGCTCTACCAGATGCGGGCCAAGGAGGCGAAGGTCAGGGCGGGCGAGCTGCTCGAACGGTTCAACCTCGCCGACGCCGCGGACCGCCCCTCCAAGACGTACTCGGGAGGCATGCGCCGCCGCCTCGACCTCGCGGCCGCGCTCGTCGTCTCGCCCCCGGTGATGTTCATGGACGAGCCGACCACCGGCCTCGACCCGCGCAACCGGCAGGGCCTCTGGGAGGTCATCCAGGAGCTTGTCGCGGGGGGTACGACGCTGCTGCTGACCACCCAGTACCTGGAAGAGGCCGACCACCTGGCGCACGACATCTGCGTCGTCGACCACGGCCGGGTCATCGCCCGCGGCACCTCCGACCAGCTGAAGGCACAGACCGGCGGCGAGCGCGTCGAGGTCGTCGTGCACGAGCGGGAGCGGATCGCCGCGGCCTCCGAGGTCCTGCGCGGCTTCGGCAAGGGTGAGGTGGCCGTCGAGAACCACACCCGCAAGCTCACCGTCCCGGTCGCCGGCGGCGCCAAGCTGCTCGCCGAGGTCATCCGGGAGCTGGACAACCGCGGGGTCGAGATCGACGACATCGGCCTGCGCAGGCCGACCCTCGACGACGTGTTCATCTCGCTGACGGGTCATGTGGCCGAGGCCGACGAATCCGCCGGCAACGGAAACCGCCCCGAGGACGCGAAGGAGGCCGACAAGTGAGTGCCGTCACCGACACCGTCCGCACACCGGCCGCGGGCCCCCGGCCCGCCGGCGGCATCGGCCAGTCCGTCAGGGACTCCCTGGTGGTCGCCAAGCGCAACCTCATCCGGATGTCGCGCATCCCGGAGATGGTCATCTTCGGCCTGATCCAGCCGATCATGTTCGTCGTGCTCTTCAGCTACGTCTTCGGCGGTTCCATGAAGATCGGCGAGAGCACCGACCCGTCCGTCTACCGCAACTTCCTGATGGCGGGCATCTTCGCGCAGACCGTCACCTTCGCCACCGCGGGAGCGGGCGCCGGTATCGCGGACGACATGCACAAGGGCCTCATCGACCGCTTCCGCTCGCTGCCCATGGCGCGCGGCGCCGTCCTCACCGGCCGCACCATCGCCGACCTCGTGCAGACCGCGCTGACCCTGCTCGTCCTCGCGATCGTGGCGCTCCTGGTCGGCTGGCGCATCCACGAGGGGATCTGGAAGGCCCTCGGCGCCTTCGGGCTGCTGCTCCTGCTCGGGTACGCGTTCACCTGGGTCGGCGCGCTGATCGGCCTCTCGGTGCGCACTCCGGAGGCGGCCACTTCGGGCGGACTGATCTGGCTCTTCCCGGTCACGTTCATCTCGAACGCGTTCGTGGACTCCAGCCAGATGACGCCCTGGCTGCGGCACGTGGCCGACTGGAACCCCTTCAGTGCCACCGTGCAGGCCTGCCGCGAGCTGTTCGGCAACCCCGGGGTCTCGCAGTCCGACGCCTGGCCGATGCAGCATCCGGTGTGGGCGTCGGTGATCTACTCGGTCCTGATCATCGTGGTCTTCCGCACCCTGTCGGTGCGCAAGTACCGCTCGGCGACCGCCTGAGCCCGGCGGCGCGGGAGCACGCGCTCACGCGAAGGCCCCCGGCGCACAGCGTGCCGGGGGCCTTGTACGTCGGTCGAAGCGGGCTCAGCCCTGGTAGGGCTTCGCGTCGAGGATCTTCACCGAGGCGAACTTGCCGTTCGGCAGTTCGTACTGCGCGTCCTCGCCGATCTTCTTGCCGTTCACGCCGCTGCCGAGCGGGGACTGCGGCGAGTACGTCTCGATGTCGGAGGACGCGTACTCGCGCGAGGCGAGCAGGAAGGTCAGGGTGTCGTCCTCGTCGCCGTCGAAGGCGATCGTGACGACCATGCCGGGCGCCACCGCGCCGTCCGCGGCCGGGGCCTCGCCGACCTTCGCCTGCTCGAGGAGCTGGGTCAGCTGGCGGACGCGGAGCTCCTGCTTGCCCTGCTCCTCCTTGGCCGCGTGGTACCCGCCGTTCTCGCGCAGGTCGCCCTCCTCACGCGCCGCCGCGATCTTGGCTGCGATCTCGGTGCGCGCAGGACCAGACAGGTACTCCAGCTCGGCCTTGAGCTGGTTGTACGCCTCCTGGGTCAGCCAGGTGACGTTCTCGCTGGTCTGGGTCACAGGTGCTCCTCGTAGGTACTGGGAATACAAAGCATCGCCCTACCCAGAAGGATGTTCCCTTACGGGTGGGCGAAACCACGAGCCTAACAATTCAGGCGCGGAAGGGGGAGGACATAAGCCATCAGAATTACGTCAACGCAGGTGAGGCCCGTAAAGCCGGGTCAGCGTCGGTTCACGTCGGCTCAGGCGGCGGTTCACGCCGGGTCAGCGTCGGTTCACGTCGGCCAAAGTGGCCACGTCAGTCGGAGTGGCAGCCAAGCAGCTCGACGCTGGTCGCCTTCTCCGTCGTACGCAGCGTGACGACCTGGTCGATGCGGTCCTTGCGCTGGTCGAAGCGGAAGTCCGCGCGGCCGACCTCGGCGCCGGACTCCGCCTGGGAGCGCAGGGTGCAGTAACCGCGGGCGTCGGCGTCCTTGCGCACCTCCAGGTGCACCTTGACGGTCGTGGCCGAGGGGATGTCGGACTCGATGACCTCGGCGCTGATCTTCGTGCCGCTGATGTAGTCGTAGCCGAACCAGCCGACGACGCCAAGACCCAGCACGCCGAGCACGGTGCCCAGGATCTTCAGCTTGCGGTCGGTGCGCTCGTCGGCCGTGCGCGAGTGGCCGTATCGGCCCTCGGGGAGCTTCTCGCCCACCACCGCCATGATCTTCCTCCAGGAATTGGGGCCGCCGGAATTTTCCGTCCCCCGGTTCCGTCACTATAGAAGCCGCCCATTGCGCCTAATGACCGAGGGCGCCAGCGAGGGCGCCGGACCACTGAGGATCGAGTCTTGACTGAGCAGCTGCGACTGATGGCCGTGCACGCCCACCCCGACGACGAGTCGTCGAAGGGCGCGGCCACCATGGCCAAGTACGTGTCCGAGGGGGTGGACGTGCTCGTCGTGACCTGCACGGGTGGGGAGCGCGGCGACATCCTCAACCCCAAGCTCCAGGGCGACACCTACATCCAGGAGCACATCCACGAGGTGCGCAAGAAGGAGATGGACGAGGCGCGCGAGATCCTCGGCGTCAAGCAGGAGTGGCTCGGCTTCGTCGACTCGGGGCTGCCGGAGGGCGACCCGCTGCCGCCGCTGCCGGATGGCTGCTTCGCCCTGGAGGACGTCGACAAGGCGGCCGGTGAGCTGGTCCGGCAGATCCGCTCGTTCCGTCCCCAGGTGATCACGACGTACGACGAGAACGGCGGCTATCCGCACCCCGACCACATCATGACCCACAAGATCACGATGGTGGCCTTCGAAGGGGCGGCGGACGCCGAGAAGTACCCGGAGAGCGAGTTCGGGGCGGTCTTCACGCCGCAGAAGCTGTACTACAACCAGGGCTTCAACCGGCCCCGCACCGAGGCGCTGCACCAGGCGATGCTCGACCGCGGCATGGAGTCGCCGTACGGGGACTGGCTGAAGCGGTGGGACGAGTTCGAGCGGGCCGAGCGGACGCTGACCACGCATGTCCCGTGCGCCGACTTCTACGAGATCCGGGACCGCGCGCTGATCGCGCACGCCACGCAGATCGACCCCGAGGGCGGCTGGTTCCGGGTGCCGATGGAGCTCCAGAAGGAGGTCTGGCCCACGGAGGAGTACGAGCTGGCGAAGTCGCTCGTCGATACATCCCTCCCCGAGGACGACCTCTTTGCGGGCATCCGCGACAATGCCTGATATGAGCGTGCGAGTAGACCTGGCAATGACGCATCTCCTCCCTCTCGCGAAGGAGGTCGACGACGACAAGGTGACCCCCGGCGTGCTGGGGTTCATCGTCTTCGCCGTGATGGCCCTGGCCGTCTGGGGTCTGATGAAGTCGATGAACCGGCACATGGGAAAGGTCGACTTCAAGGAGCGGGACGGCTCCGCCGAGGGTGCGGGGTCTGAGGCTGAGGCACAGCGGGGCTAGGCGCCCCGCGAATGTCGCAGCCCCGCGCCCCTTACGGGGCGCCTACCGCCACCCCCATCACCTCTCGGGAGTGGCGGTTCGGGACCATCCCGAGGCGCCAGGCCTGCCAGCCGGACTCCAGGTCGGGGCCGCGGTCCAGGACGAGGGCGAACGCCTCCAGGTAGTCGTCGAGCTTGCCGTCGCGCGTGGGGTGGCCCGCGCGCGACAGCCGGCTGAGCTCCTCCTGGGCGACGGCCGTGCCGATCTCCGAGCCGCCGGGCGACGCGTACGGCAGCAGGGTGCAGCGCAGGAAGCCCGCCCAGTCCTCGCCCCTGCGGTCGCCGTACGAGGAGAAGAGCGCCGCCGCCTCGTCGCACAGGGCGAGCGCCTGCTGGGCGCGCGCGTTGCCCGCGTCGACGACGGCCAGCTCCAGACAGGTCCAGGCCTCGCCGTGCGCGACGCCGATCCGCTGGAAGTCGGCGCGGGCGTCCACCAGGAGCTGGCGGGCGAACCCGGAGTTGCGCAGCGAACCGGTCTGGGCGGCGCGCTGGTCGCGTGTGACGCGCGCCGAGTGGTGCCGGGCGCACGCCAGGCCGTACACGTCCCGCATCCGGGAGAACATCGTGCGCGAGCGCTCCAGCTCGCGCACCGCCTGGTCGAGACTGCCCGCCTCCTCCAGGGCCTGGCCCAGGTAGTACGCGCTCCACGCCTCGCCCCGCGCGTCCTCGTTGTCGCGGTGCCGGGAGACCGCCTGCCGCAGGCCGTCGACCGCCGCGGAGGCGTCGCCGTCGACGAGGCGGGCCCGTGCGAGCTGCGTCATCGCCCAGGCCTCGCCGCGGCCGTCGCGCGTACGCCCGTACAGATCGAGGGCGCCCCGCAGCTGCTCCTCCGCGCGCGGCACGTCGCCCATCCGCAGGCACAGCTGACCGAGCTGGAAGTGTGCCCAGGCCTCGCCGTGCAGGGAGTCGTTCTCGCGGTGCAGGGCGAGGGAGGACTCCAGGAGGCGCAGCGCCTCGGTGAGGTTGGCGCGGTCGCGCTCGACCGCCGCGAGGGCGTGCATCGTCCACGCGCGGTCGCCCGCCAGCTCGTCCGCCTGCTGAAGATCGAGGGCCTCGCCCAGCCGCGCCGCCGCGTCGGTCAGCTGGCCCTGGTGGTGCAGCGTGATGCCGAGGGAGCACAGGGCGAGGGCGGCGCCGGCGTCCTGGTGGGCCTCCATGTACAGGTCGACGACCGAGGTGAGGGTCGTGCGTGCCTGGTCCAGCTCGCCGAGCTGGCGGGACGCGATGCCGGTGCGCCACTGCACGCTCCGTACCAGGAGTCCCTGGTCGACGGCCTGCGTCAGCTCGCTGATCTCGCCGAGGCGGTAGAGGTCGCCGCGCAGCAGGCAGTAGTCGCACAGGGCGCCCAGGAGATTGAGCACCGCCTCCTGGTTCACGCCCTCCGCGTGCCGCAGGGCGGCCGTGATGAAGCTCGACTCGTCGTCCAGCCAGCGCAGGGCCGCGTCGAGGGAGGCGAAGCCGTGCCCGTCGAACTGGCCCGCCCGCGTCGACATCTTGCCGTCGACCAGACGGATCACCGAACCGGCCAGCTCGCTGTAGCTGACGATGAGGCGTTCCTGTGCGGCCGTGCGCTCGCCGGGCTCCTCCTCGTCGATGAGCCGGGCCAGGGCGAAGGCGCGTACGACGTCGTGCAGGCGGTAGCGGCTGCCGCGTACGTGGTCGACCAGGCCCGCGCGGGAGAGCGCGCTGAGCTGGCGTGCCGCCTCCTGCCCGTCGGCGCCGAGCAGCGCTGCCGCCGCCGCTGCCCCCAGGGAGGCGCGTCCGGCGAGGGCGAGCCTGCGGAGCAGCCTGCGGGCGGACTCGGCCTGGTCGGTGTAGCGCAGCCACAGGACACGCTCGACCGGTTCGACGGGTCCGTACGCGGCCAGATCGGCGGCGAGCTGACGTGTCGTACGCGAGCCGATCGAGGACCCGGCGACCCGCAGGGCGAGCGGCAGGCCACCGCACAACTCCCTTACGGCGTCGGCCGATTCGGCGTCGTAGGGTCCGGACGAGTCCTCGGCGGCCTCCCGCAGCAGCTCCTCGGCGCCGGCCGCGTCGAGCGGCTCCACCGGCAGCTGGTGCACCCAGGCGGGCAGATCGGCGGGGAGTTCGAGGGGCTTGCGCGCCGTGACGAGGACAAGGCTGTCGGAGCGCTCCGGCACCAGCGTCCGCACCTGCTCGATGTCGCTCGCGTCATCGAGTACGACGGTGACGGCGAGGCCCGTCAGATACTGGTGGTACAGCTCGCTCAGCCGCCTGACCTGCTGCTCCTGCGAGGACCGCTCCCGGAACAGCAACTGTTCGCGCGGGGCGCCCAATCGATTCAGCAGGTGCAGCAGCGCGTCCCGCGTCGACAGCGGCTGGGAGCTGTCGCCCCGCAGGTCCACCACGCACGCGCCGCGGAACTGGTCCCGCAGATCGTGCGCGGCCCGCACGGCGAGCGAGGAGCGGCCCGAGCCGGGCGCGCCGTGCAGCACGACGACCGTGGGCCGGGTCTCCGTGCTGGCCCGCGCCGCGTGCACCCACTGCGCGACGCGCTGGAGCTCGGCCCGCCGACCCGCGAACGGCCCGTCCAGCTCCGGGAGTTGACCGAACGACTGCTCCAGAACGGTGCGCTTGCGCGCCGCCGCGCTCTTGTCCGTGCCCCGCAGCCGGGGCGTCGTCTTCTGCTTGCCCGAGGAGGCCTGGAGCACCCGCTGCTGGTCGAGGAAGGGCCGGATGCCCCGCACCTCCAGGGCCGTCAGCCACTGCAGCCGCAACTGCTCGGGCCCGCCCGGCTGGTTGAGGGCGCCGGCGCGGCGGCTGGCGGCGGGCACGTGCGACGCGGTCACCTTCAGTACGGTCGTCGCCGCCCCGACGATGCCCACGGCGGCGCCCGCGCCGATCGCGGTGGAGGCGCCGGTGCCGAGCGCGAGGTCGGCCACGCAGGCGCCGACGGCGGCAACCACCGCCACGAGCAGGGGAGTTCCGGCCCCCTCCTTGGCGTACCGCTGTCCGAAGCTGAGCTGTCCGGCCGCCGCCTCGTCGACGGCCTGGGTGTACGCCGCGTACTCCTCGGCCGCGGTCTGCCCCATGGCGTCGAGCGCGCCGCGGGCCCGTGACAGCAGCACGGCCCCGTCGGTCCGCCCGCCGGAGCGCCGCACCTCTTCCTCGACCGCCCGTACCAACAGCCGCTCGGCCTCGGCCCGATGGCTGTCCCGCATATGGGTCCCCCTCCGCGAACTACATCTGAGATCACCAGTCGCCTGTGGTCACAAGTGTCCTGCGTACGGGGCGATGACGCGAGGGAGTCGGCGGATCACGTGGTGGCATCGGCCCGTGCGGTGACCTCGTGGCGGCTGCGCGTCGCTCCCTCGCGTGCGCGAGGATGAGGGCATGCCGAACCGACTGGCCCATGAGACGTCCCCCTACCTCCTCCAGCACGCCGAGAACCCGGTCGACTGGTGGCCGTGGTCGGCCGAGGCC
This sequence comes from Streptomyces sp. NPDC050658, assembly GCF_044457025.1. Classification (NCBI taxonomy): domain Bacteria; kingdom Bacillati; phylum Actinomycetota; class Actinomycetes; order Kitasatosporales; family Streptomycetaceae; genus Streptomyces; species Streptomyces sp. NPDC050658. The sequence goes on along the minus strand of NZ_JBITGM010000005.1, from coordinate 604,167 downwards.
TTCGAGCAGGCACGGGAGCGCGGCGTCCCGGTGCTGCTCAGCGTCGGCTACAGCAGCTGCCACTGGTGTCACGTCATGGCGCACGAGTCCTTCGAGGACGCCGAGACGGCCGCGTTCCTCAACGAGCACTTCGTGAACGTCAAGGTCGACCGGGAGGAGCGGCCCGACGTCGACGCCGTGTACATGGAGGCCGTGCAGGCCGCGACCGGGCAGGGCGGCTGGCCCATGACGGTCTTCCTCACGCCCGACGCCGAGCCCTTCTACTTCGGTACGTACTTCCCGCCCGAGCCCCGGCACGGCATGCCGTCCTTCGTGCAGGTCCTCGACGGGGTCCGGCGGGCGTGGGCGGACCGGCGCGACGAGGTCGGCGAGGTCGCCGCGAAGATCGTGCGGGACCTCTCCGACCGGCAGCTCGCGTTCGGCGCCGACGAACTGCCCGGCGAGGACGAGCTGAACCAGGCGCTGCTGGGGCTGACGCGGGACTACGACGCGGCGCGGGGCGGATTCGGCGGCGCGCCCAAGTTCCCGCCGTCGATGGTCGTGGAGTTCCTGCTGCGGCACTACGCCCGCACGGGGGCGGTGGGCGCGCTGCAGATGGCGGCGGACACCTGTGAGCGGATGGCGCGCGGCGGCATCTACGACCAGCTCGGCGGGGGGTTCGCCCGCTACTCCGTGGACCGCGAGTGGGTGGTGCCGCACTTCGAGAAGATGCTGTACGACAACGCGCTCCTGTGCCGGGTGTACGCCCATCTGTGGCGGACCACGGGCTCGGGGCTCGCGCGCCGGATCGCCCTGGAGACGGCGGACTTCATGGTGCGCGAACTGCGCACGAACGAGGGCGGGTTCGCCTCCGCGCTCGACGCGGACAGCGAGGATCCGGCGACCGGGGCGCATGTCGAGGGCGCGTACTACGTGTGGACTCCGGCGCAGCTGCGGGAGGTGCTCGGCGAGGCGGACGCGGAGCTGGCGGCGGCGCACTTCGGGGTGACGGAGGAGGGGACCTTCGAGAACGGCGCCTCCGTCCTGCAGCTTCCGCAGGACGACGGTGTGCTGGCGGACGCCCCCCGTCTCGACTCGATCCGTGAGCGGCTGCTCGCGGCGCGGGCTCAGCGGCCCGCCCCCGGCCGGGACGACAAGGTGGTCGCCGCCTGGAACGGGCTCGCGATCGCCGCGCTCGCGGAGGTCGGGGCGTACTTCGAGCGGCCCGACCTGGTGGCGGCGGCGGTGTGCGCCGGGGATCTCCTGGTCCGCGTCCACATGGACGACCGGGCGCGGCTTTCCCGTACGTCCAAGGACGGCCGGGTGGGCACGAACGCGGGTGTCCTGGAGGACTACGCCGATGTCGCGGAGGGGTTCCTCGCGCTGGCCTCGGTGACGGGGGAGGGGGTGTGGCTGGAGTTCTCGGGCTTCCTCCTCGACCACGTCCTGGACCAGTTCGTGGACGCGGAGTCGGGGACGTTGTACGACACTGCGGCGGACGCGGAGAAGCTGATCCGGCGGCCGCAGGATCCGACCGACAACGCGGTGCCGTCCGGGTGGACGGCCGCGGCCGGTGCGCTTCTCTCGTACGCCGCACAGACGGGCGCCGAGCCGCACCGCCTCGCCGCGGAGCGGGCCCTGGGCGTGGTGAAGGGCCTGGCGCCCCGGGCACCGCGGTTCATCGGGCACGGTCTCGCGGTGGCGGAGGCGGCACTGGACGGTCCCCGGGAGGTCGCGGTGGTCGGCCCCGTGGGCGGCGAACTCCACCGGACCGCGCTGCTGGGCCCGGCACCGGGAGCGGTGGTGGCCGCGGGCCCCGCCGACAGCGCCGAACTGCCGCTGCTTGAGGGCCGGGACCTGATCGACGGACGTCCGGCGGCATACGTCTGCCGCCACTTCGTGTGCGACAGGCCGGTGACGGACCCGGAGGCGTTGGCGGCGCAGCTGTCGGGGTGAGGGGCGTGCAGGCGGCCGTCGATCACCGGCTGTGCCGAGCTCGTCCTCGAACGCCGGACGGGCTGGGGGCTTCGCCGGGGTGGGTGGGGTGCGGTCCGGCTCCTCCCAGCCGCGAGGCCGCGTGGACACCGGCTCCGCCGGGCTGAAGTGCCGGTGCTGGGGCCGGTTTCCGTGCCGCCGCATCGCGGCGGATCTGCCCCACCCGCCCACCCACCCGATCACCCCGAACCTACCTACCTACCCACCCACCCTGGGCTGCCCAGCCGACCGGGCTGAGCCGGCACCCGGCGGGGTGGGTGGGCAATCGCCGGTGATCGGGTGGGTGGGCGGGAGAGATCCGCCGCGGAGCGGCGGGGCGGCGTGGTGCCGCGGACGACAACGGAGCAGGCGTGGACGAGATCCGCCGCGGAGCGGCGGGGCGGCGGGGCGGCGGGGCGGTTGTCGGGCCGCGGTCGGCCGTGGTGAAGGTGCGGTGCCGTCGCTACTCGGTCGTGGAGCCCGGCTGGTTCGGGGCGGCGTCAGCCAGGGCCTTCGCCACGATAGCCTCCAGGCGGTCGTGGTGGGCGCCCCGCCAGTACACGCGGTCGCACTCCACGCATTGGGCGAACACGTCGTACGTTCCCCGCGTGCCGCCCTCCAGGAGCGACGCCACCTCCTCCTTGCGCGCCGCGCGCAACTCGCCGTTGCAGGCCGTGCAGCGGGTCCAGGGGCGCAGGGCCGGGGCGAACCGGGTCAGGATCTCCTGGAGTTGGGTGTCGGGGGCGTCGCTGTAGACGTACGCCCCGGCCCACAGCTCGCGGCGCCGCAGCAAGCCCCTGTCGCGGCTCAGCAGCACCCGCCGCTCGGCGGCCGACCGCGCGGCGAGCGCGGGATCGCCGATGTCCGTCGACTCGTACGCCGCGTCGACGCCGAGCAGCCGCAACCGCCGCGCCAGTGTGCCGAGATGGACGTCCAGGAGGAAGCGGAGGGGGGCGCCGGGAACGGACTGCGGGCGGGGCACGGCGCGGACCGAGACCCGCTCGCCCGCCGCCTGGATGTGCGAGACCGGCACCTCCGCGCCGTCCACCACCAGCGCCCCCACCTCCGTCAGCGGCACGCCGAGCGACTCGACGACATGCCCCAGCGTGGAAGCTCCGTCGGTAACCGCCTTGCTGGGGCCGCCCCTTCGTCCGTGCGGGACGAACATCCCCAGCTCAGGGGCGAAGTCGATGATGATCTCCGGACCGTTCATGGGGAGAGGATCGCATGAGTCGTCAGGAGGCTTCTCGGGGATTTCCGCCGGGGCCTGACGGAGTGAAGCCTTCCGCCAGCACATCCAGCGTGCGGTCCACCAGCTGCGCCAGGTCGTCCTGGTGCTCGCGCTCCGCCCAGTACGCCGTCGCCTCCGTCAGCGCCCCGATCAGCGCCATCGAGAAGACCCGCACCTCCAGGTCCCCCGCGTCCCGCCCCGTGCGCTCCGCGATGACCCGGCACAGCATCCGGCCCGTGACCGACATGCTCTCCAGCATCCGGGAGCGCACCGCGGGCACCTCGATCATCAGGCGCGTACGGAGCCGCGACACCTCCGGCTCCTCCGTGAAACCGAGCCCCACCGCCTTGCGCAGCACCTGCCGCAGCGACTCCCCGACCGGCTCGTCCGCCGGGCGCGCCCGCAACTCGGCCTCCAGGAGCGGGTCGTACTCGTCGGTGAGGACGATGTCCTCCTTGGTGGGGAAGTAGCGGAAGACCGTGGAGGGGGAGACCTCGGCGGCCTCCGCGATCTGCTCCACCGTCGTCGCCTCGTACCCCTGCTCCCGGATCAGCGCGTACGTCGCCTCACGGATCGCGATGCGGGTCTTCAGCTTCTTCCGCTCACGAAGCCCCAGCTGGGAGGCGTGTCCGGAGTGGGTGGTGCGTACGGCCGTCATGACGTTCATTGTCGGGCATCCTCCGCCCGCCGGGCCACGTCGGCGACGGCGGCCGGCTCCGGCACCCGCAGCAACGCGGCGACGAGCAGCGCCGTCACCAGCGCCGCGACCCCGCTCACCAGGAGGACGAGGCTCATCCCATGGGCGTACGCGGCGTCGGCGGACTCGACGAGCCCCGGCAGGCCCGCCCGCTCGGCGACGGCGTGCGCGGCCACCACCGAATCGCCCGCCGTGTCCGCCGCCCCGGCCGGCAGCCCGCCGGTGTCCAGTTCATCGGCGTACGCACCGGACAGCAGCGAACCGAGCAGCGCGATGCCGATCGCGCTGCCGACCTGCCGCACCGTCATCAGGAGCCCCGCACCCGAGCCCGCCCGCTCGACCGGCAGCGCGCCGAGCGCCGAATCCATCGCCGGTACGACGGCGAAGCCGAAGCCGGCCCCGGCGATCGACAGCCACAGCGCGGTGAAGCCGTACCCGGAGTCGACCGTCGTACGGCTGCCGAGGATCGCCGCGAAGGCGAGGACGACGAGGCCCGCGCTGATCACCGCACGCGGCCCGAAGCGGCGCACCACCGGCTCCGCGCCCCGTGCGGCGACAAGGAGACCGCCCATCATCGGCAACAGCCGGAGCCCGGTGCCGAAGGGTCATGGCCGAGCACCGCCTGCAGATACGGCGGCAGCACGAACATCAGGCCGGACAGGACGAACATGACGAGCGTCGCCGCGATCGTGTTGAGGAGGAAGGCGCGGTTGCGGAGAAGCGTCATGTCCAGCATCGGGCAGAGGGCGCGCTTCTCCCGCAGGACGAGTGCGGCGAGGAGCAGTGCGGCGCCGCCCAGCACGCAGAGGACCAGAGGATCGCCCCAGCCGCGCCCCGGAGCCTCGATGATCGCGTAGATCAGCGCGCCGAGACCGGCCGCCGTGAGCGCGGTCGAGACGACGTCGACCCTGGGCGACGACGGGTCGGTGGTCTCGGGGAGCAGGAAGACGCAGGCGGTGATCCCGATGGCCACCATGGGGACGTTGATCAGGAAGATCGAGCCCCACCAGAAGTGGTCGAGCAGCCAGCCGCCGACGATCGGCCCGAGCGGCGCGCCCAGCGCGGAGGCGGCCGAGACGATGCCGACCGCCTTGGTCCGCTCGCCGGGCGCGAAGAGCGCGGGCAGCACGGCCATGGCGAGCGGCATCACGAGCGCCCCGCCCATGCCCATCACCGCGCGGGCCACGACGACGAGGGCGACGGAGTCCACGAGGGTGCCGAGCAGGGAGCCGACAAGAAAGACGCCGAGGCCGGTGATCAGCATCCTGCGGCGGCCGAAGCGGTCGCCGAGCAGGCCCGCGGGGAGCATGAGGGCGGCGAAGACGACCACGTACGCGTCCGCCATCCTCCCCCACTGCTTAATGCGTGGGAGGTACCCCCTGCTGCTCCCCGGTGCTCGCGCCGAGCTGTCCCGCCATCGTCGGCAGCGCGACATTGAGGATCGTCATGTCGAAGCCAAGCACCAGCAGGCTCGCGACCAGGGCGCCGAGGGCCCACCAGCGGCGGGGGTCCTGGCGGTCAGGGGCAGCCACATCCGCACTTTTGACAGTCACCATGAAATGAGAGTAACTCTCAAAAGAGAGTCCGAGTCAATGGGGTCTGAGTCAATAGTGTCCGGACATGCGAAAGGCCGCGGCTCGAAAGCCGCGGCCCGGGGGGAGGAGTTCCAGCGCTGTCGTGACTACCCGTGCTGGTAGGCCACCAGTGAGATCCCCACGTAATGCACCGCGAACGCCGCCAGCGTCAGCGAGTGGAAGACCTCGTGGAAGCCGAAGAAGCGCGGGGACGGGTTCGGGCGCTTGATGCCGTAGATCACGCCGCCCACGCTGTAGAGCAGCCCGCCGACGATCACAAGGACGAGTACGGCGATGCCGCCCGCCCGCAGGAAGTCCGGCAGGAAGAAGACCGCCGCCCAGCCCATCGCGATGTAGCAGGGGGTGTAGAGCCAGCGCGGGGCGCCGACCCAGAAGACCCGGAAGAGAATGCCGGCCACCGCCGCGCCCCAGACGCCCCAGAGCAGCCACTGCCCCTTGGAGTCGGGTAGGAGCAGCAGGGTGAGCGGTGTGTACGTACCCGCGATGATCAGGAAGATGTTGGCGTGATCCAGTCGGCGCAGGACGCCGTCCGCCCGCGGGCCCCAGTTGCCCCGGTGGTAGATCGCGCTCACGCCGAAGAGCAGGCAGGCCGTGAGGACGTAGATGCCACAGGCGATCCGGCCGCGGGTGGAGTCCGCGAGCGCGGTCAGCACCAGGCCGGCGACGAGCACCGCGGGGAACATGCCCGCGTGCAGCCAGCCGCGCATCTTCGGCTTCAGCGGGAGCGGCGGGGCGGCGAGCGCAGCCGAACCCGGGCCTGCGGCCGGGGAGTTCGTGAGCGCGTCGGGTGCGGGGGCGGTCATGGGCGGAATCGTACCTACGGAACCGTAAGTTAGACATCAATCCGGACGGACCCACTGCCCACAAGTGGCGATGCTCACGGTCTTGCCCGAGCGTACAAGTGATCCGTGCGTGGCCGGAAGGCGGTGCGCGCGAGTGGCGATGCTCACGCCGCTCACGTGTGAGGCACTCTGGACATATGCGCGGAAGCGTCGGATGATCAAATGAGTGCGGTCGGCACCGGATGAGCGCCAGAGGGATCAAAACGTGAAGCGTCCGGGTCGCAGCCCCCACGGGGCAACAAACCTAAAACCCCTCGTATAGGAGCAATCGTGGCGCGCGACATCGCGGCTCCCCTTTCCGTGGACACCGTTCCCACCAAGCACCAGGGGCTCGTCTCCTGGGTGAACGAGATCGCCGAGCTGACGCAGCCGGACCGTGTGGTCTGGTGCGACGGCTCAGAGGCCGAGTACGAGCGCCTCTGCGAGGAGCTCGTGGCCAAGGGCACGTTCAAGAAGCTCGACCCGATCAAGCGCCCGAACTCCTACTACGCGGCCTCCGACCCGACCGACGTCGCGCGCGTCGAGGACCGCACCTTCATCTGCTCCGAGAAGGAGGAGGACGCGGGCCCGACCAACCACTGGAAGGCCCCCGCCGAGATGCGGGAGATCTTCGCCGGTATCGACGGCAAGGGCGGCGTCTTCCGGGGCTCCATGCGCGGCCGCACCATGTACATCGTGCCCTTCTGCATGGGCCCCGTCGGCTCGCCGCTGTCCGCGATCGGCGTCGAGATCACCGACTCCGCGTACGTCGCCGTCTCCATGCGCACCATGACCCGGATGGGCCAGGCGGTCCTGGACGAGCTCGGCTCCGACGGCTTCTTCGTCAAGGCCGTGCACACGCTCGGCGCCCCGCTGGAGGACGGCCGGGCGGACGTGCCGTGGCCGTGCAACTCCACGAAGTACATCTCGCACTTCCCCGAGGACCGCGAGATCTGGTCGTACGGCTCGGGCTACGGCGGCAACGCCCTGCTGGGCAAGAAGTGCTACGCGCTGCGCATCGCCTCCGTCATGGCGCGTGACGAGGGCTGGCTCGCCGAGCACATGCTGATCCTCAAGCTCACCCCGCCGCAGGGCGAGTCCAAGTACGTCGCCGCCGCCTTCCCCTCCGCCTGCGGCAAGACCAACCTCGCCATGCTGGAGCCCACGATCTCCGGCTGGACCGTCGAGACCATCGGCGACGACATCGCCTGGATGCGGTTCGGCGAGGACGGCCGCCTCTACGCGATCAACCCCGAGGCCGGCTTCTTCGGCGTCGCGCCCGGCACCGGCGAGCACACCAACGCCAACGCCATGAAGACGCTGTGGGGCAACTCGGTCTTCACGAACGTCGCGCTCACGGACGACGGCGACGTCTGGTGGGAGGGCATGACGGAGGAGACTCCGAAGCACCTCACCGACTGGAAGGGCAACGACTGGACCCCCGAGTCCGGCGTCCCGGCCGCGCACCCGAACGCCCGCTTCACCACCCCCGCCTCGCAGTGCCCGATCATCGCGCCCGAGTGGGAGGACCCCAAGGGCGTGCCGATCTCGGCGATCCTCTTCGGTGGCCGCCGCGCCAGCGCCGTGCCGCTGGTGACCGAGTCCTTCGACTGGAACCACGGCGTCTTCCTCGGCGCGAACGTCGCCTCCGAGAAGACCGCCGCCGCCGAGGGCAAGGTCGGCGAGCTGCGCCGCGACCCGTTCGCCATGCTGCCGTTCTGCGGCTACAACATGGGCGACTACATGGCCCACTGGGTCAAGGTCGGCGCAGACAAGGACCAGGCCAAGCTCCCCAAGATCTACTACGTCAACTGGTTCCGCAAGAACGCCGACGGCAAGTTCGTGTGGCCCGGCTTCGGCGAGAACTCCCGCGTCCTGAAGTGGATCGTGGACCGCCTCGACGGCCGCGCGGAAGGCGTCGAGACGCCCATCGGCATCCTGCCGACGAAGGAGTCCCTGGACACCGAGGGTCTCGAACTCGCCGACTCCGACCTGGAGTTCCTGCTCACGGTCGACAAGGAGGTCTGGCGCGAGGAGGCCGCCCTGGTCCCCGAGCACCTCAACACCTTCGGCGACCACACGCCCACCGAGCTGTGGGACGAGTACCGCTCCCTGGTGCAGCGCCTCGGCTGACACCACCCGTACCCGGAAGGGCCCCGCACAACGGCGTGCGGGGCCCTTCCGCATGTCCGGCCGCTCTTCCGCATCTGTACGTAAACACATTTTGTGTGCGTCGCCTTCACATAGACCCCACATGTTTCAATGTCCCCACAAGGCGGCCCGTGATCGAAACGGGCCGTCAAATGAGCCTGTGGGGGGCCAAGTTGAAGAAATCTCAGCGATTGAGACGTATGACGGGCATCGCTCTCGCGGCGACGCTCGGCTCGACGGGTCTGGTCGCCGTCGGGACACCCGCCGCGTACGCCGCGACCCCGTCGGACGAGGTCGTGAAGCTGCCGATCTCCTCGTACTCGGCGATCGCCGTGGACTCGGTGCACGAGCGGGTCTTCGTCTCGGACAACAACCGCGGCTACTACTCCAACACCGGAATCGTCGCCGTCTACGACTTCCAGGGCCACAAGATCAGTTCGTGGACCACGGAGACCCGCGTGTCGGGCCTCGCGCTGAGCGCGGACAGCAACACGCTCTACACCGGCGAGCGCAGCCGCATCGCCACCTACGACACCACGACGCTGCAGCGGACCGGTGTCACCAACGCGTACGAGGAGACCTGCGGACGTGAACTCGCCGTGACGGGCGAGACGCCGTGGTGGACGACCCAGAACACGAGCTATGTGTCCGAGTGCGCCGAGGCGCGGAGCGACGTCGACAGCCTGGTCGGCGGCACCCTCACCCGGACCAACTGGAACGCGCCCGGCAGGCTGGACCTGGAGGCCGCCCCCTCGGGCGCGAAGCGGTTCTTCATGGGGCAGGAGGCGGGGCCGAAGGAGGCCAACCCGTCGCTGGCCTCCTTCAACACCGAGGGCGACAACCCCGTGCGCGACGCCGTACGCCGCTTCGCCGACGGCGAGGGCAAGGGGGCGCTGCAGCTGAAGGACCTGGCGGTCAGCGCCGACGGCAAGCGGGTGGCGGTCGCGGACGCCGCGTACGGCACCCGGCTGCTGAACTCCGGTGACCTGTCGGACGCGAGCACGCCCTATCAGGCGCTGCCCGAGGGGGCCAAGGCCTCCGCGGTGGCGTTCGGCGGCGACGGAAAGTATGTGGCGCGCGGCGCGGCCGCCACCGGCAGCACCGCCGATCTGCTGATCCAGCCCGCCGACCCGGCGGACGGGACGACACCGTTCGAGTTCGCCTTCGAGGGCCCGCTCGACGGCACCCGTGTCGTGCCGCGCGGCCTCGACTGGTCCAAGGACGGGGCGCGGCTCTTCGCGGTGACGACCAACGCGGTCGGCAACGAGTACTGGCTGCACATCATCCAGCCGCCGGCCGCGCAGTACGACTCGCGCTTCACGGGCGGGCTCAGCACCACGCCCACCAAGGCCGTCGTCGGTGAACCCCTCGGTATCCGGGGCAAGTTGGAGCTGGACGGACCCGCGCCCGCCGAGCCCGTGAAGGTCACCGCCGTACGCAAGGACGCCGACGGCACGACGGAAGTGGCGGCGGCCAAGGTCGCGGCGGACGGCAGCTTCACCGTCCTTGACGTACCGGACCGCGTCGGCGAGTCGACGTACACCCTGCGCTTCCTGGGTGACGTCACGCACCGCCCGGCCGAGGACGTCACCGTCACGGTCGACGTGGCCAAGGCCCCGACGGCGATCGAGCTGACGGCACCGGCCGAGGCGAGCCGCGCGACCGGCGTCGAGATCACCGGAAAGCTGACCGGCCAGGGCCGCGCGCTGCCGTCCGGGATCAACCTGAAGGTGACCCGCACGGACCGCTTCGGCACGACGGGCGAGCTGACGTCGGCACCGGTCGCGTCGGACGGCACGTTCCGCGTCAAGGACCTGCCGAGCAAGCGCGGCAGGACGGTGTATGCGGTGAGCTACGAGGGCGATGCGCTGCACAGCGGATCGTCGGCGGATGCGACGGTGCGGGTGACCGGCTAGCGGTGGAGATGGCTCCCGGTCCGAACGCCTCGGGGCGTTCGGACCGGGGCCGATTGTGGGGGAGAGCCTTCCGGGGGGCGCCCCGACTGTGGGCACGGGCCCCGTAGGGGCGCGGGGAACTGCGTGACCAGCCACAACGCACCCGCAGGCGCGCAATCAGCCCGAGCGGCAGCTCAGTGGGCACCGACCAGCCGGGCCGCACCTTCGTGCGCATCCATGCGGTGGGCGGCAAGAATCGCGGCAGAGGTATCCGCACGGGACGCCGCCACAACCAGCGCCCGCCCGGCGAGGGCATGCGCCCGCTGATGCAACGCGGTGAGATGCGGCTCGTGAATGGCCCGCGCCACAGACGCCCGTACGGGCGACAGCCCGCCCCGCAGCCGGGTGACCTCAAGGGCCAGCTCCTCCGCGGCGGCGTCCAGCTCCGCGGCCGGCGCCAGCGCACGCAACTCGTCCGTGACGGCAAGCAGCGCCGCGAGATGTCCGGCGAGCTGGATGTCCAGCTCCTCCTCGCGGGTGTGGTGCGGATAGTTCGCGTGGTCGGCCGTCGAGTGGACCGACTTGGTGCGGATCGGCTCATACATGGGACGGCCTCCAAGGCGGGTAGCTTGAGACCATCCTAGCTTAGATTCTGTCTAAAGTTGAGCCGGACTAAAGCTGGTCCGGATACCCGGGCCGGGTAGGCGGGGCGGGTAGGCGGGGCGGCCGCGGCTGCCGCTACGGCTGGCTGTAACCGTCCAGGAAGTTCCCGATCCGCGTCATCGCCTCGGTCAGATCCGTGGCCGTGGGCAGCGTGACGATGCGGAAGTGATCGGGCTCGGGCCAGTTGAACCCGGTCCCGTGCACGACCATGATCTTCTCGGCCCGCAGCAGGTCGAGCACCATCTGCCGGTCGTCCTTGATCTTGAAGACCTTCGGGTCGAGCCGCGGGAAGAGATACAGCGAGCCCTTCGGCTTCACACAGCTCACGCCGGGGATCTGTGTCAGCAGGTCGTACGCCGCGTCGCGCTGTTCGAGCAGCCGCCCGCCCGGAAGCACGAGATCGTTGATCGTCTGCCGCCCGCTCAGCGCGGCGACGACGCCGTGCTGGCCCGGCATGTTCGCGCACAGGCGCATGTTCGCGAGGATCGTCAGGCCCTCGATGTACGAGGAGGCGTGCGCCTTCGGGCCCGAGATCGCCATCCAGCCGACCCGGTAGCCGGCCACCCGGTAAGCCTTCGACATCCCGTTGAACGTCAAGGTCAGCAGGTCGGGGGCGATCGAGGCGGTGGGGGTGTGTGTGGCACCGTCGTACAGGATCTTGTCGTAGATCTCGTCGGAGCAGACGAGCAGATTGTGCCGGCGGGCGATGTCCGTGAGGCCGCGCAGCATGTCCTCGCTGTAGACGGCGCCCGTCGGGTTGTTCGGGTTGATGATCACGATCGCCTTGGTGCGGTCGGTCACCTTGCGCTCGATGTCGGCGAGGTCCGGCATCCAGTCCGCCTGCTCGTCGCAGCGGTAATGCACGGCCGTGCCGCCGGAGAGCGAGACGGCCGCCGTCCACAGCGGATAGTCCGGTGCCGGTACGAGGACCTCGTCGCCGTCGTCGAGCAGGCCCTGCATGGCCATGACGATCAGCTCGGAGACGCCGTTGCCGATGAAGACGTGCTCCACGTCGGTCTCGATGCCCAGGGTCTGGTTGTGCATGACCACGGCGCGGCGCGCGGCGAGCAGGCCCTTCGCGTCTCCGTAGCCATGCGCCGAGCCCACGTTGCGGAGGACGTCCTCCAGGATCTCGGGCGGGCACTCGAACCCGAAGGCCGCGGGGTTGCCGGTGTTGAGCTTGAGGATGCGGTGTCCGGCCGCCTCGAGCCGCATCGCCTCCTCGAGTACCGGACCCCGGATCTCGTAACAGACGTTGGCGAGCTTCGTCGACTGGATGACCTGCATGTCCGCGAGCTTACGGCCGCGTCAGGGGGCCCGCCTCGTGTTTTTGGACACGTCGGGTGACGTCGGGTGACGGGGGCGTCCGTGCGGGGGCTGGACGAGGGCCGGACGGGGGCCGGACGGGGGCCGGACGGGGGGCCGGACAGGGGGGACTGTCCTCTCAGCGGTCAGTTGTGTCCGTTTGTGGTCTTGTCCTGGCGCCCAGGTGCCCCAACAATGCGCATGACAAAACCGAGAACCTTCGGTCACACAGGCAACAAGCCATCAAGGCTTCAAGCCATCAAGCCATCAAGAGGGGACCCCCCACATGAACAAGCCTCTCGTCGGTGCGTGCTTCGCCGTGCTCTTCCTGGGAGCCACGGCGGCACCCGCGACGGCCGTCAGCGTCGAACGGCCCGCCAAGCCCAAGGCGGTCGACTTCGCCGGGACGGTGGCACTGAGCAACTGTTCCGGCTCCGTCGTGCGCGTGCCCGACTCGAAGCCGGAGGACCCGGCGCTCGTCATGTCCAACGGCCACTGCCTGGAGAGCGGCTTCCCCGGCCCCGGTGAGGTCGTCGTCGACCAGCCGTCGTCGCGCAGCTTCACTCTCCTGAAGGCGAACGGCAGCGACGCCGGGACCGTCACGGCGAGCAAGGTCGCGTACGGGACGATGACGGACACGGACCTCTCGCTGTACGAACTGACCAGCACCTACAGCGACATCGAGTCGAAGTACGGCATCAAGGCGCTGGAGCTGAACTCGGCGCGCCCCGAGCAGGGCCGGAAGATCACGGTCGCCTCCGGGTACTGGAAGAAGCTCTACAAGTGCAGCATCGACGGCTTCGCCTACCAGCTGAAGGAGGGGAAGTGGACCTGGAAGGACTCGGTCCGCTACACCCCCGACTGCCAGACCATCGGCGGTACTTCGGGCTCCCCGGTGATCGACGACGAGACCGGCAAGGTCGTCGCCGTCAACAACACCGGCAACGAGGACGGTCAGGAGTGCACGGACAACAACCCGTGCGAGGTCGACGAGAACGGCAAGGTGACGGTCCGCAAGGGCATCAACTACGCCCAGCAGACGTACGGCATCGTGCCCTGCGTCGCCCCCGGCAACAAGATCGACCTGAGCCGCGAGGGCTGCGCGCTCCCCAAGCCGTGAGCTGAGTCGAACCGACCGCGGGGCGGTACGGACAGTCGGCTGATCCGCGACTGATCCGTACCGCCCCGCGGGCACAACGCAAGGGTTCACACCTCTTGTCCGTGCGCGTGGCCCCCCGAAGAATGACGCTGCCCATGACAACACGGCACGGCATGGGTGTCGTACGTCCACAACTACGTACAGGGGGGCTCCACATGAAGAAGGCTCTCGCGGGCGGGTTACTCGCCCTCACCCTCGTGGGATTCAGCGCGGCACCGGCGGTCGCGGCCCCGGACAGCGGATCGGCGCCGCAGGCCGAACCGGCCGCCAAGGCCGTCGACTTCGCCGGGACGGTGGCGCTGAGCAACTGTTCCGGCTCGGTGGTCCGCATGCCGCAGTCCAAGGCGGACGACCCCGCGCTCGTCCTCTCCAACGGCCACTGCCTGGAGACCGGATTCCCGGCCGCCGGCGAGGTCGTCGTCGACCAGCCGTCCACCCGCACCTTCAAGCTGCTCGACGCGAAGGGCGCCGAGAAGGCGACGCTCAAGGCGAGCAAGATCTCGTACGCGACGATGACCGACACGGACATCTCGCTGTACCAACTCACCACCAGCTACGGCGAGATCAAGAAGAAGTACGGCATCAGCGCGCTGGAGATCGAGGACGACCACCCGGTCAAGGGCCGGGCGATCACCGTTGTCTCCGGCTACTGGAAGCAGACGTACACCTGCAAGATCGACGGCTTCGTCTACCGCCTCAAGGAAGGCGAGTGGACCTGGAAGGACTCGGTCCGCTACACCCCCGAGTGCCAGACGATCGGCGGAACCTCGGGCTCGCCCGTGATCGACCACAAGACCGGCAAGGTCACCGCGGTCAACAACACGGGCAACGAGGACGGCGAGCGCTGCACCCTCAACAACCCCTGCGAGGTGGACAGGAACGGCAAGGTGACCGTCCGCCACGGCATCAACTACGCCCAGCAGACCTACGGCATCGTGCCGTGCGTGACCCACGACAGCAAGATCGACCTGAACCGGCCGGGATGCAAGCTGCCCCGGCCGGCCGCAGTTCGCTGACGCCGGTCGCTGACGCAGGTCAGGGCGTGCGGCGCACGGACCGTCCCGCGAGGACGTCCGTGCGCCGGCCGTCCCGCATCACGAACTCGCCGTCGATCAGGACGTGCGGGATGCCGGTGGGCAGGGTGCGCGGGGCGTCGAAGGTGGAGCCCGCCGCGACCGTCTCCGGGTCGAAGAGGACCAGGTCGGCGCGGTAGCCCTCACGGACCACGCCGCGGTCGGGCAGTCGCAGGCGGGCCGCCGGGCGCGAGGTGAGGTGGGCGACCGTCTCCTCCAGGGGCATGACACCCAACTCCCTTGCGTAGCGCCCGAGATACTGCGGGAACGTGCCGTATGCGCGAGGGTGCGGCTTGAAGCCCTGGAGGATGCCGTCGCTGCCGCCGGTGTGCACGCGGTGGCGCATGATCGCCTGGACGTTCTCCTCGTGGCCGACGTGCTGGAGGATCGTCGAGCCCAGCCTGTCGTTGATGAGCAGGCGGCGCGCGGTGATCCAGGGCTCCTCGCCGCGGGCGTCCGCGGACTGCTGCACCGTCTTGCCCACGCAGGAGGCCAGGCCCGGATCGCTGACCCCCGAGATCTCGATCTTGTCCCATTCGATGGGTACGCCGTGACAGCCGTCGGCGCCGATGACCTCCATGTGGTGGCGGATCTTCTCGGCGGTCGCGTCGTCCTGGAGGCGGGCCAGGATCGCGTCGGGGCCGCCTTCGCCGGCCCAGCTGGGCAGCATGGCCACGAGAGTCGTGCAGCCGGGGGTGTAGGGGTAGGTGTCGAGGGTGATGTCGGCGCCCTGCGCGAGCGCCTCGTCGAGGAGGGCCAGCAGGTCAGGGGCCTTGCCCTTGTTCACGCCGAAGTTCATCGTGGCGTGGGCGAGGTGGAGGGGGCAGTTCGCGACGCGCGTGAGGTCGACCATCTCCTCGTACGCCTGGAGCGCGCCGGCCCCGTAACTCCGGTGATGCGGGCAGTAGTAGCCGTCGTACCGGGCCACGACCTTGCAGAGCTCGGTCAGTTCGGAGTCGTCCGCGTACATGCCGGGGGTGTACGTGAGGCCGGACGACATGCCGACGGCGCCTTCCGCCATGCCCTCGGCGACGAGCTGCTTCATGCGGTCGATCTCCGCGGGGGTGGCCGGGCGGTCGTCCCAGCCGAGGGCGTACATCCGGACGGTGCCCTGCGGGATGAGGTAGGCGGCGTTCACCGCGATGCCGCGGCCGCCGTGGGCGGTGTCGAGGGCGTCCAGATAGCCGCCGACGGTGCGCCACGTGAAGTCGATGTCGCTGCCGTCGCCGTTCCAGCCGGTGATGGCCCGGCGGACCTGGGCGAGGGTGCGGTCGTCGACGGGGGCGTACGACAGACCGTCCTGGCCGATGACCTCCAGGGTGACGCCCTGGGCGGCCTTCGCGCTGTGGTCCGGGTCGCGCAGGAGGGCCAGGTCGCTGTGCGCGTGCATGTCGATGAAGCCGGGCGCGAGGGCGAGCCCCTGGGCTTCGACCGTTTCCGCCGCGGAGGGGCGGGGGCCGCCTTCTCCCTCCCGGTGGATCGTGCTGATCCTGCCCTCGTGTACGCCGACGTCCGCGCGGTAGGAGGCACCTCCGGTGCCGTCGATGACGCGGGCGTCCCGGATGACCAGGTCCATGGGGGTGCCTCTCTGTGTGCGTTGCTTGTCCGCGGGGCGACGGTGGGCGGGGCGTGCCCCACCCACCGCACGGTCGCTAGAAGTACGTCCGGATGTAATCCGTGACCGTGCCGTCCGCCTCGACCAGGGGGATCAGCTGCCACTTGTCGAAGGACGTGCAGGGGTGGGACAGGCCCATGCCGATCCAGTCGCCCACCGAGAGGTCCGCCTCCGGGGTCGTGCGGATCCAGGCGTGCTGGTCCGAGAGGCCCGTCACCGTCACCCCCGTGGCAGGCTCCTCCGCCCCGTCGCGGCGCACGACCTGCGCCTCCGGGAGGTCGAGGTCGTACGCGGCGTCCCGCTTGCCCGCGTTGGCGAACGCCTGCTCCCGCGAGGGGCGGGAGACGATCTGGGCCCAGAGGCGGAAGGCGGGCTCCAGGGCGCCCTCCTCCGGGACGCGGTTGAACGGCGTCAGATGACGGTAGTGACCGTCGTCGTGCGATACGTACGCACCCGAGCGCAGCAACTTCAGGACCGGCAGCGACAGTTCGGGGACCTCCGCGAACTCGTCCGCCACCGCGTCGAACCACGCACTGCCGCCCGCGCTGAGCACGACTTCGTCCAGATCCGCGAAACGGTGCTCCTTGTCGAGGTCGACGAGGAGCGACACCAGCCGCCGCAGCCACGCGTGCACCCGCTCCGGCGTCGCGTCCGGCACCTCGCCCTCGTACCCGGCGACGCCCACCAGCCGCAGCGTGTCCGCGCTCGCGACGGCGTCGGCGATCTCGAGGCACTCGGCCTCGGTCCGCACGCCCGTACGCGCGCCGTCCCCGGCGGCCAGCTCCAGCACCACGTCGACGGGCCGCGTCGCCCCCGCCTCGCGCAGAGCGGCGTGCATGAGGGCCACGCCCGGCACGGAGTCGACGTAACAGATGAAGCGGAACGACGGGTCCGCGGCCAGCTCGGCGGCCAGCCAGCGCAGCGCCGCCGCGTCCACCAGCTCATTGGCGAGGAAGATCCGCTCCACCCCGAAGGCGCGCGCGACCCGCACCTGGTGCGGCACCGCCAGCGTGATGCCCCACGCCCCGCGCTCCACCTGCCGGGCGAAGAGCTGCGGTGCCATGGACGTCTTGCCGTGCGGCGCGAAGGCCAGGCCGTGCCGCTCGGAGTACGTCTCCATCAGTGCGAGGTTGTGCTCCAGGCGCTCCGCGGAGAGCGCGAGGACGGGCGTGGTGAAGCCGCCCGTGAAGAGGTTGCGGCGCTGGGCCGCCAGCTCGCCGACCGTGAGCCCGTCCGCGTCCGGCGGCAGGGCCTTGAAGCGGTGGTCGATCCGCTCGTCGGCGAGCCGGCCGACTTCCCGGTCAAGACGTCCGACGGCGTTGTCGGCGGCCATGTGCGCCTCCTCGAAAAGGTGCGTTGCAGGATATGCAACGGTCATTGCGTATGTCGCTTACTGCTGTCTAACATCCGAGCCAACGCCGGGTCAACGGATCCGGAGAGCCGATCAGGAGCAGCAAGGGGTTGGGGCGAAAGTGACCGCACACGGAGCACCGGGCAGCGCGTACGGCACGGACGTCGTGGCGCTCGGCGAGTCCATGGTCACGTTCCTGCCCTCCCGCGCCGGCCGCCTCGCCGACGTACCCTCCTTCGATCGCGGAATCGGCGGTGCCGAGTCCAACGTCGCCTGCGCCCTCGCGGCGGCGGGACACCGCGCCCGCTGGGTCAGCCGGGTCGGCGCCGACGGCTTCGGCGACCACCTCGTCGAGGCGATCGGACGGTACGGAGTCGACACCTCCGCCGTCGCCCGCGACCCGCACCGCCCCACCGGCATCTACTTCCGCACCGCCGACGACCGCGACACCGACGCCCACGAGGTCCTCTACTACCGCGCCGGATCCGCCGCCTCCGCGATGTCCACGACCAACGTCGACCAGGCCGCACTGCGCTCCGGCTACCTGCTGCACCTATCCGGCATCACCGCCGCGCTCTCCGCGGACTGCCTGGACCTGCTGCGCGCGCTCACGGATGTCGCGACGGGCGCGGACGGCGTCTCCTTCGACGTCAACTACCGTCCGGGACTGTGGCCGGACGGCGGCCAGGAGGTGCTCCTCGACCTCGCGCGCGGCGCCGACCTCGTCTTTGTCGGCGAGGACGAGGCCGCGGAAGCCTGGGGCATCACCGGCGGCCCCGACGCGATCCGAGCCGCCCTGCCCGAGCCGCAGCTCCTCGTCGTCAAGCGGGGCGCGGACGGCGCCGTCGCCTACGGCAGCAGGGGTACGCGGCACGAGGAGCCCGCACCCCGCGTCGATGTCGTCGCGGCGGTCGGCGCCGGTGACGCCTTCGCCGCCGGATTCCTCTCCGCGACGCTGCGGAAACTCCCCATAGGACAGCGGCTGCGCCACGGCCACCTCATGGCCGCCGCCGCGCTCACCGTCCCCGGCGACCTCGCCACGCCGCCTTCCCGGGACCACGCCGACCGCCTCGCCGCCCTCGACACGGCCGCCTGGGAGAGACTGCACCTCGGCCCCGGCTGGACCGCAGCCGCCGCCGACCAAGCAGCCGCGCAGGAGGTACATACGTCATGAGCCAGACCGTCGACCGAGCCCTGTCCATCCTGCCGCTGCTCGCCGAGGGGCCCGCCGACCTCGGCCAGGTCGCCGAGCGCCTGGACGTGCACAAGTCCACCGCGCTCCGACTCCTGCGCACGCTGCACGAACACGGCCTGGTCTACCGCCAGTCCGACCAGCGCTACCGCCTCGGCGCGCGCCTCTTCGCGCTCGCCCAGGAGGCCGTCGAGAACCTCGACGTACGCGAGATCGCCCACCCCCACCTCCTCGCCCTGAACGAGAAGTGCGGCCACACGGTCCACCTCGCGGTCTACGAGGAGCAGGAAGTCCTCTACATCGACAAGGTGGAGAGCCGCTATCCGGTGCGGATGTACTCGCGCATCGGAAAGCCGGTGGCGATCACGGTCGCCGCCGTCGCGAAGCTCCTCCTCTCCGACTTCCCCGAAGCCGAGCGCCGCGCCATCGCGGAGAAGCTCGACTACCCCACCTACACGTCCCGTTCGACGCCCAACGCCGCAGCGTTCCTGCGGGAGTTGGAGAAGGTGCGCGAACAGGGCTGGGCCACCGACCTCGGTGGCCACGAGGAGTCCATCAACTGCATCGGGGCCCCCATCCGCGGTGCGGACGGCCGGGTCGTCGCCGCCATGTCGGTCTCCGCGCCGAACGTCGTCGTCACCGCCGACGAACTCCTCACGCTGCTCCCGCTGGTGCGCCGTACGGCGGACGCCATCAGCCGGGAGTACTCCGGCAAGTCACCCCTCAAGGAAGCCTGAACCACCATGACCGAGAACACCGTGAAGACCGCTCTCACCCCGGCCACGCACACCACCCCGCCCGCGAAGTTCTCCCACGGCGTGAAGAAGGGCAACATCCTTCAGGTCGCCGGTCAGGTCGGCTTCCTCCCGGCGGAGGAGGGCAAGGCCCCCACCCCGGCCGGCCCCACCCTGCGCGAGCAGACCCTCCAGACCTTCGCCAACGTCAAGGCGATCCTCGAAGAGGGCGGCGCGAGCTGGGACGACGTGATGATGATGCGCGTCTACCTCACGGACGTCGACCACTTCGCCGAGATGAACGAGATCTACAACGCCTACTTCGAGGAGCAGGGCCTGAAGGCCCCGGCCTCCGCCCGCACCACGGTCTACGTGGGTCTGCCCAAGGGCCTGCTCATCGAGATCGACGCGCTCGCCGTCCTGAGCTGACGCCCCGCGCCTCCTGAACTGAACCCCCCTCCCGCAAGCCGTCTGTCGTCACGGCGCGGCGCCCCCTTCCCCCTTCGGGCGCCGCGCCGCGATCCCCCCTGCCCTGAAAGCCCCATGCACTTACGAGGTCAACGATGTCCCCGTCCCCCTTCACCGCGCTCGCGGCCGCCGCCGACCCACCGGAGCCCGTCCACACCGGCGGCATCCTCACCCTGATCGACGGCACGGCAGGCCTGCTGACCGTCGCGGCGCTCGGTATCGTCCTGCTCCTCTTCCTGATCATCAAGGTCAGGCTGCAGCCCTTCGTGGCGCTGCTCGCGGTCTCCATAGTCGTCGGCCTCTCGGCCGGTCTCTCCGTCACCGAACTCTTCGGCACCGTCCAGAAGTCCGACGCCGTCTCGGTCATCGAGTCGGGCATGGGCGGCATCCTCGGCCACGTGGCGATCATCATCGGCCTCGGCACGATGCTCGGCGCGATCCTCGAAGTGTCGGGCGGAGCCGAGGTGTTGGCGTCCCGCCTCCTCGGCATGTTCGGCGAGAAGCGCGCCCCGTTGGCGATGGGCCTGACGGGCCTGATCTTCGGCGTCCCGGTCTTCTTCGACGTAGGCATCTTCGTCCTGGCCCCCATCGTCTACGCGGCGGCCAAGCGCAGCGGCAAGTCGATCCTGCTCTACTGCCTCCCCCTGCTCGCGGGTCTGTCGATGACCCACGCGTTCCTGCCCCCGCACCCCGGCCCGGTGGCCGCGGCCGGTCTGCTGCACGTGGACCTCGGCTGGGTCATCCTGATGGGCATCGTCTGCGGCATCCCGGCCGTCCTGGCCGCCTGGGTCTTCTCGGCCTGGATCGGAAAGCGCATCTTCGTGCCCGTCCCGCAGGACATGGTCGAGGCGGCGGACGAGGCGAAGGCGGCGGTCGTCGCCGAGCAGCGCGCAGCAGGCGTGGAGCCCCGCGAGAAGCCGGTGCCGCTGGCCACGGTCTTCACGATCATCGGTACGCCGCTCTTCCTGATCCTCCTTGCGACGTTCTCGTCGATCGCCTTCGACGAGTCGACCTTCCGCTCGGTCATCGAGTTCTTCGGCAGCCCGTTCGTGGCGCTGACGATCGCCCTCCTGATGGCGTACTACCTGCTCGGCATCCGGCGCGGCTGGTCCCGCAAGTCCCTCGAAACGGTGTCGACCTCATCGCTCAAGCCGGTCGGCAACATCCTCCTGGTGGTCGGCGCGGGCGGCATCTTCGGCGCGGTCCTGAAGGCGAGCGGCGTGGCCGCGGCCCTCTCCGACACCTTCCAGGACGTCGGCCTGCCGATCATCGTCCTCGCCTACCTGCTCTCGCTGGTGCTGCGCGTGGCCCAGGGCTCGGCGACGGTCGCGATCGTCACGACGGCGGGCATCGTGGCCCCCCTCCTCGCGGAGGGCGACCACTCCCAGGCCTTCGTCGCCCTGGTCATCATGGCGATCTCGGCGGGCTCGATCTTCGCCTCGCACGTCAACGACGGCGGCTTCTGGATGGTCGCGAAGTACTTCGGGATCTCGGAGCGGGACACCCTCAAGACGTGGACGGTCCTGGAGTCGGTGCTTTCGCTGGCCGGGTTCGCGGTGGCGGCTGTGGTCAGTCTCTTCGTCTAGCGGCTTCTCGTACGAGGACGGGGCACCCGGCGGCGCGCTCGCCGGGTGCCCCGTCCTCGTGTGTGTGCGCCCCGGTCAGATGTGTGCGCCCCGGTCAGATCGAACGCAGGGCGTTCCAGGTCTGCGGGCCGACGATGCCGTCCACCCGCAGGCCGTTCACGTCCTGGAAGTACACGACCCAGCTCTCGGTGCGCGGGCCGAAGTCACCGTCCACGTCGAGGGGGTTACCTCCGTTCCAGATGTTGATGATGCACTGGACCTCCCTGACGCGGTCACCGGTGTCGCCCCGCTGGGTCGTCGCGCTTCCGTCGTAATAGCCGCAGTAGGCGGCCGCGGAAGCCGCCGGAGCGCTCGCCGTCGCGGGCGTCGTCGGCGGTGCGGCCTGGGCCGCACCGGCCGTAAGAGCCAGCATGAGTCCGGCCAGCGTGCCGCCGATCGCCGCCGCGGTGCGTCGTCGCGAGAACATCGATGGATCTCCCCTCATCGGTGCGTGGTCCGGGTCCGGATCACGCACGGGGAGGCTGCGCTGCCGGTCTGTCGATCATGCATATGCCCACGTAATACACCCCTGTGGGTGACCGGAGACGGGGTCGTTACGTTGCGTAGCTGTACCGTCGCGCATAGTTGTCACTCCTTCCGTGTCGAAAGGCGCTCTCTCCGTGACTCCAATGACCGCTCTGCGCAAGGCACTTCTCGCCGCCCTGGCCTGCCTCGCGCTGCTGGCAGGAACAGCCGCCCCCAGTGCCGCCGCCGATGTGCGCGCGGAAGCCGACCGCATCATGGGCCTCAGCAGGTGGGACTTCGTCAACCACCCGCACGATCCGCCGTTCGACTGGACCAACGACGGCTGCACGTGGTGGCCGGACGGGGTCTTCTTCGAGGCCTGCGCCCAGCACGACTTCGGGTACCGCAACTACGGCAATCACGGTGCCACCGGGCTCAGCCTGAGCCCCACGGAGGCCACCAAGGCCTGGATCGACGAGCGCTTCTTGAACCAGATGCGGTTCGCCTGCAACGAGAACCACCCCGAGGGCAGCACCCAGCGGCAATGGTGCCTCGGCGAGGCCAATGTCATGTACGACGGGCTGCGCGCCGGTCTCGCCGACGGGGCCTTCTACTAGACGGGGCCTTGGGGCTCTCTGCCGGGCGACCGGCCACCGTGTGCGGATCATGCGCCGGACGTGACCAATCGTCAGGTCGTTGTGCGCGTACGGAAACGACTGTGACCTGCGGCGATGGCCGAAACCACGGCGTGTGATTCACGACAACCTCGGCCGCCCCCCGCCCGTTTCGGGGGGTGCGCGACGTGCGAGGAGAGCAGCCGGGCCCCGGTCCAGGGCCCGGCCTGTTTGCGACTCGGGGTGTTGAGGACCGCCTCCGGGGCCTCGGAGACTCGACCGTGCTCGAGCGCACTCAGTGGCGGCACGCGCCCAGTGCCGGCAGCCGCCATGCCAGTCAGCAACAAATGGAGGGGAAGCAAGTGAAGAAGACACGCCAGCGATTAGTGACCGGGGTGGCCGCCCTCTCGCTCGTGGGAATCGGGACCCTGGGGTCCGCGGCCACCGCACAGGCCGACACCCGCGCGGAGAAGATCCTGCCCGCACAGACCGCACTGGTCAGCCCGAACCTCGGAGTGCCCGGCACCGCCAAGGGCGTCAGCCAGACCGACCCCGTCTCCCGGCTCCTCATGTCCGACCGGATCGACCTCGACCCGGTGAAGGTCAGAGTCCCGGCCGGTACGGCGGCCGAACAGCAGCGGGCGACCGAGCAGGCCGCGAAGGCGGCGGCCCCGAAGTGGCAGAAGAAGCTCGACGGGCAGGCGAAGAAGGCGCTGTCGGGCGGGGACTACGAGACGTACAAGGACTACGACTCGGACATCGTCTTCGGGGACTGCGGTTACTCGACCGTGGAACTCGGCGACGAGACGGACGACCTCACCGGCTTCACCTCGGGCTCCTTCTTCCTGAACAAGCCGGGGTACACCTACTCGGCCGGCATCAGGGTCTGGGACCCGGACTGGCTCGATTTCTTCGACGAGACGTTCAACTACGAGGGTGACCTCGAAGGCGGCGTCTCATGGGGCGAGGCCGAGGTCTTCGAGGTGGACGAGGAGAGCGAGTACAACGCCACCCTCTCCGCGATCATCTACACGGGCGGTCTCAGCTGGTGCACCAGCGGCGGCCCGCAGGTCGAGGACGTCACCATCGGCTGAGGCCGACCGAGGCGAGTGACGAGCACTGAGCGGTAAGCGGTAAGCGGCGGAGTTCGGGACCGGGCAGCAGGGAGGCACCGTCATGTACGAGCGGCGCGAACCGGACCGCCCCGTCCCGGACCCCGTCGCCCACGCGCGGTCGGCACTCGCGACCGCCCCGCATCCGCCCTACGGCCTCGACGGGAGCTGGCGGGGCCCGAGGGTGGTCGAGGAGCATCAGAGCACCGGCGGGCGCTTGACCCGCGTCATGCTGGGCCACGGTCCGCGCTGGGTACCGGACGGCGACTGGCTCGGCGTCACCACCCGCTTCCCGCGCCCCGGCCAGACGCGGGTGCCGCGCCCCCGGCGCTTCCTCGGCAACGTACTGGAGCAGGAACTGCGCCGCGTCAACGCCTCGTTGGAGCACCGCATCCCCGGCTACCGGGCTCCGCCCGGCTCGGTGGCCGCGGGCGAGGTGATCGTGTGGGTCGAGGGCGCGGAGTACCCGGCGGAGGTCCTGCGCTGCGGTGACGTCCGGCTCTGCGAACTCCCCGTGGAACGGAACGGGCTGTGGATCCTGCTCACCTGGACGGGCAACCTCCCGCAGGCCGCCCTCGTCCCGGTCGCGGACACGGCGCCGTACGTGGCGGGCCTCCGCGCGGACCTGCCGCGCCGCCGGGGCGGTGCCTTTGGCGCGGGGTCCTGAGGAAGCGCAGTGGGCGCTCAGCGGATGCGGCGGTCGATCTCGACGGCCAGGGGCGCGGCGGTGAAGACCGACGAGTACGTGCCGACCGCCAGCCCGATGAGGAGGGCCAGCGCGAAGTCGGTGAGGGAGTCGCCGCCCAGGATCGCCAGCGAGGCCAGGATCAGGGCCGCGCCCATCCCCGTGTTGACGGTGCGGGGCAGCGTCTGGAGGATGGCCCGCTCGGTGGCCTGTGGGAAGGGGACCTTGCGGTCGCGGCGGGACAGCTCCCGGATGCGGTCGAAGACGACCACGGAGTCGTTCACCGAGTAGCCGATGACGGTGAGCAGCGCCGCGAGGAACACGCCGTCCACCGGCTTGCCGAGCCAGGCGAAGACGCCGACGAGGATCAGTACGTCGTGGGCCAGCGCGGCGACCGCGGCGCCGCCGAGGAGCCAGCGGAAGCGGGCGGCGAGATACAGGAGTTGGGCGCCTAGGGCCACGGCGAGGGCGATCAGGGCGTTGCGGCGCAGCTCGTCGCCGAGGCTGGGGCCGATCAGCTCGTCGCGCAGCTTCTCCGCGTCGCCGCCGAGCGCGGTGACGGTCCGGGTGACCGTGGCCGCCTCGGGGTTGGTCAGTTCCCCGGTGCGCACGGTGAGGCCGGTGTCGCCGGAGGACTGGACGACGGCCCGGGGGAGTCCCGCATCGGCGAGAGCCTCCCGGGCCCGTTCCGGATCCACGGCCGTGGAGGTCGTGTACTCGATCATGCGGCCGCCGGTGAACTCGATCCCGAAGTCAAGGCCGCGGGCCGCGATCCCCGAGACGGCGAGGGCCAGGACGACGGCGGAGGCGGCCAGCCAGCGGCGCGGGCGGCGCATCAGCCGCGGGTCGCGCCGCGCGAGGGCGGCGCGGACCCGGCCGGTGGTGGCGAGCCCCGTGACGCGGGGGCGGCGGCGCACCCAGGGCCGTGAGGCGGCGAAATCGGCGAGTACGCGGGTCACGACCAGGGCGCTGATCATGGAGGCGACGACGCCGGTGCCCAGGGTGACGCCGAAACCGCGTACGGGCCCGGACGCGAGGAAGAAGAGCAGGCAGGCCGCGATCAGCGTGGTCACGTTGGAGTCGGCGATGGCGGAGAAGGCGTTGCGGAAACCGGAGGTCAGCGCCGAGCGCGGGCTGGGGCGGCGGCGGGCCGCGTGTTCTTCCCTGGCGCGTTCGAAGACGAGCACGTTGGCGTCCACCGCCATGCCGATCGCGAGGACGAAGCCGGCCAGGCCGGGAAGGGTCAGGGTGGCGCCGATGGCGGCGAGAACGGCGTACG
This sequence comes from Streptomyces sp. NPDC050658, assembly GCF_044457025.1. NCBI lineage: Bacteria > Bacillati > Actinomycetota > Actinomycetes > Kitasatosporales > Streptomycetaceae > Streptomyces > Streptomyces sp. NPDC050658. The sequence goes on along the minus strand of NZ_JBITGM010000005.1, from coordinate 578,484 downwards.
AGATCACGCCGTAGCAGGCCAGGGCCAGCACGGCGAGCGCGCCCATCAGGCGGTAGACGACGGTGAGGAACAGCGCGGTCAGACCGGCGCCGATGACGGCGGCCCAGGCGCTCGCGGTGATGGCCTGCGCGCCGAGGGTGGGGCCGACGGTGCGCTGCTCGACGGTCTCGACCGGCACGGGCAGGGCGCCGCCCTTGATGAGCAGGGCGAGTTCGCGGGCTTCGGCATCGGTGAAGGAGCCGGTGATCTGCGTGGAGCCGCCCACGATGCCCGTCCCGCAGGAGACGGACGGGTCGACCTGCGGCGAGGAGATGACCTTGTCGTCCAGGACGATGGCGACGCGGCGCCCGGGCTCACCGGCCGGGTGGCAGGCTGCCTCGCCGGTCAGCCGGGCCCACTGCTCGCGGCCGGAGCCGTCGAAGTCGACGGTGACATGCCATCCCGCGCCGGTCTGCTGGTCGATGCGCGCGGCGGCGTCCTTGACCGTCTGCCCGGTCAGGGCGGCGTCCTTCAGGCGCAGGTGGCGGCCGGACTCGTCGGGCAGGACGCGCTCGCGTGGGCGTTCGGGCAGGGGCTTCGGTGTCTCGCCGTTCTCGGCGGTGCCGAGCACGGGGTGGAAGGTGAGCTGGGCGGTGCGGCCGAGGACGTCGGCCGCCTCCGTGGGGTCTTGCACGCCGGGCAGTTCGACGACGATGCGGTTCTCGCCGGACCGCTGGAGCGTGGGCTCGGCGACGCCGAGCGCGTCGATGCGGCCGCGCAGCACCTCCAGCGTGCGGTCGGTCGTCTCGCGGTCGGCGGTGGTGGTCGGGGTCGGGCGGGTCTCCAGGACGATCTGGGTGCCGCCGCGCAGGTCGAGCCCGAGGCGGACCGGCACGGTGAACGTGATGTACAGCGACAGGGCGATCACGGCGAGGGCGAACAGCGCCCTCACGCGGGCAGAGCGAATCAACGGGGCCTCCGGCAGGGACCTAGGAACGGGACGTGTCAGGTGCCGTGAGGTGCCGGAGGTGCCCGCCCGCGGTCGGCGGGCGCGGAGTCCGCGCAGTGCGGGGCGGCCGGGGACGGTGCCGGTTCCCGCCTGACGAGGGGCGGTGTCTTCTTGTCGTACGCGGTGGGAAGGTGCGCGGGAGGTGTGCGCTCGCCGCCCGGTGCGGGGCGCGGGCCGACGGGGGCGGTGCAGAGGGTGGCCGAGGCGTCGGCCGCGTGGGCGCTGCTGTCGTGGTGCTCGGCGGTGGGTGCGGCGGCGGGTGCGGCGGTGGTGGCGGGTGCGGTTGGTGTGGTCGGCCGGGGGCCGTCTGCGGGGAGTGCGCCGAGAAGCGTCAGGAGCAGGGCCGCGAGCACGGCGAACACGCCGAGCACGCCGAACATGCCGAACACGGTGAATGCGGCGGGTGTTCGGCCCGTGGCTTCGCGGCTGCCGCTCGGGGCGGGGCGCATCGGTCGTCCCCCTGTCCGTGACGGCTGCGGGTGCGGGCCCGAGGCCCCGGCAGGGGAGTGCGGCCGGGGCCTCGGGGGTCCTTGGGGTGGGCGCGGGGCGGGGTCAGGGTTCGACGAGCCCCGCGCGGATCGCGTAACGGGTGAGTTCGAGGCGGTCGCGCAGGCCGAGCTTGTGCAGCAGGTTGGCGCGGTGGCGCTGGACGGTCTTGACGCTGATGAAGAGGAGATCGGCGATCTCCTTGGAGGAGTGCCCCTCGGCGACCAGCTTGAGGACCTCCTCCTCGCGCGGGGTGAGGATCTGGTCGGGCGTCTCCGCGCCGTGCCGGACCCGGTCGAGATAGTTCCGGATCAGCGCGCTGACCGCACCGGGGTAGAGGAACGGCTCGTCGCGCATCGCGGCCCGGCAGGCGGCGACCAGATCCCGGTCGGCGACGGACTTGAGCACATAGCCGCTGGCACCGGACTTGAGGGACTGGAAGAAGTACTGCTCGTTGTCGTGCATGGTCAGCATCAGGATCCGCAGCCCCGGCTTGAGCGCGGCCAGTTCGCGGGCCGCCTGCAGTCCCGTCATCCGGGGCATGGCGATGTCCAGTACGGCGAGGTCGACGTCGTGGCCGCGGGCCATCGCGACGGCCTCGGCGCCGTCCCCGGCCTCCGCGACCACCTCCAGGTCCGCCTCCTGGTCGAGGATGAGCCGCACGCCGCGGCGGACCAGCGCGTGGTCGTCGGCCAGCAGGATCCGGATCGTGGACGTCCGGGAGGCTGAGGCCTGGGAGACGGGCTTCTGGGAGGCCGAGGTCTGGGAGACGGGCGTCTGGGAGATGGTCATGGCTTCCTGGGCAGGGGTGCGGTGAGCTGGACCCGGGTGCCTGTGCCGGGCGCGGGGGTGACGTCGAGGCGGGCGCCGATGAACAGCGCGCGCTCGCGCATGCCGCGGATGCCGGCGCCCTCGCACGGCGCCTTGATGCCGCAGCCGTCGTCGGTGACGGAGAGGACCACGGCGTCGCCGGTGCGGCGCAGCGCCACGGTGACCTCCTCGGCGTCGGCGTGCCGGGCGGCGTTGGTCAGACTCTCCTGGGCGACCCGGTAGAGGACCAGCTCCGTCTCCGGCGCGGGCACCGAAAGACCCGTGTCGAAGCGGCGGTTCACCTTGAGCCCGGTGTGGGTGGCGAAGTCGTGCGTGAGCGAGGTCAGCGCACTGACCAGCCCGAGGTCGTCGAGGACGCCGGGCCGCAGCCGGCGCACCAGACGGCGGACCTCGTCCAGGCTCTCGCGCGTGATCTCCTGTATGTGGTGCAGCTCGTCGCGCAGCGGCTCACCGGCCTGGTCCGCGGCCCGCTTGAGGCTGAGCAGGATCGCCGTCATGCTCTGCCCGACCTCGTCGTGCAGCTCCTGCGCGATACGGCGCCGCTCGGCCTCCTGCGCGAGCAGCACGCGGGCACTGCTGGTGGCCCGCTCCTGTTCGAGCCGCTCCAGCATGGCGTTGAACGTACGGATGAGATCGGCGACTTCGCCGCCGCCGTCCGCGGTGAGCCGCTGGCCGGGCTTCAGCAGGTCGACGGTGGTCATCAGCCGCGTCAGCCGGTCCAGCGGGGCAAGGCCCCAGCGCAGCAGCGCGGCGTTGGCGACGAGCATCACCACCAGGCCGCCCACCAGGATCACGGCCTCGGTCAGCAGGACCGGCACGGAGACGGTCACCGGAGCCCACAGCAGCAACGCGGTGGCCGTACCGAGAACCACCGCGTTGAGCCCGAATATCCGCCAGAACAGGGACACCTGACGTTACGCCTCCTTCTGTGACGGCCTGCCTCCACTGTCGGGCATGCGCATCGCAGCCGGTCCGGCGGCCCCGTGGCCTCGACCAAGCCTGCCCGCGCGCGGCGGCCGGGTCGATGGGCTCCAGGACCCATTTCCCGCGCACGGCGGACCCACGCGGGCCGCGTACATCCCGCGACCCCGCGCAAATGGGGCCTGCGCCCGATGGGGTTCCGCGGCCGCGACGGCCAAGGTGAAGACATCCGGCGACACCCGGCGACATCCGAAGACATCCGGAGACCCCCGGAGACACCCGGAGAGATTCCTGAGCCATCCCTGGAAGGGGCCCCACCGTGTCGATCGACACCGCTCACGAGGTACGTCTGCGTCTGGAGCACGCCCGTGACACCCGGCTGACCCAGCTGCGGGCCCTCGGCGAGACCGAGAGCAGCGCGGACGATCATCTGCTGGGCACGCAGAAGGCCGCCATGGAACGGGTGCTCAAGGAGATCGACGCCGCCTTCGCCCGTCTTCAGGACGGCAGCTACGGCACCTGCCTGGGCTGCGCCGAGCCCGTCCCCGCGGAGCGCCTGGAGATCCTGCCCTACACCCGGTACTGCGTGGCCTGCCAGCACCGGGCCGCCTGACCGGCAGCCGGCCGTCCCCCGACTTCCGCTCTGCCCAAGGGGTGCAGTGGTGAACCACCAGACCATCGACGGACGCGGCACGCACCTGACGGCCGACGACCTCGCCGCGCTCCGTGCGAACCTGCACGAACAGCGCCTGTTCCGCAGGGACCAACTCCAGCAGATCGCGTCCGCGGCCCCGTCCCGCGAAGACGACCTGCGGCTCATGCGTGCCGCCTCGCAGGTGGAGGTCCGGGTCAGGCTCGCCGCCTCCGCCCGCATGGTCCTCGCCGACGTCGAAGCCGCCCTCAAACGCATGGACGAGGGCCGTTACGGCGCCTGCCACCTGTGCCGCCGCCGCATCGCCCGGCAGCGGCTGATGATCGTGCCGCAGGCCCGCTACTGCGCCCGCTGTCAGCAGGTCAGAGAGGTCGCCCGGTGACCTGCCTGCGCTGCTGCGGCGTCGCCCTGGACATGGGCAGCGCCCGCACCCGGGTGTGGATGGCGGGCCGGGGAGTGATCGCCGACGTTCCCACGGTGGCGTTCCCCGGCACCGGCACGGTGTACCCGATCCGGCGCGGCACCATCGTCGACACCTCCGGCTGCGCCCGGATGCTGGAGCGGCTGCTCGATCACCGGCTGCCCCGGCTCGCCCGCCCGCTGATCGTCGTCACCGCCCCCGTACTGGACGGCGTCGCCTACCGGAGCGCGGCGCGCACCGCCCTCCAGGCGCTGCGGCCACGCGGTGTGCTCACCGTTCCCGGTGCCCGCGCGGTCGCCCTGGCCGCCGGCGCCGACCTGTCCCGGCCGCTGCTCGTCATCGACATCGGCGCCCACCTCACGGAGGTGGTGCTGCTGGCCGACGGCGCCGTCATCGACGCGCGCCGCACCCTGCTGGGCACCAGCGATCCCGGTACCGGCGGTCGCGGTACGCACATCGGCGACGCGGTGGTGGCCATGGTGACCGCGATGCTCCGGCAGGACACCACGACACTCACCGCCGACGCCCTGCACACCGATGTCCTCCTGGCGGGCGGCGGCGCCCTGCGTCCCGAGATCACCCGTCGACTCACCGGCCGGCTCCGCGCGCCCCTGCGCGTCGTGCGGGCCCCGCACACGGCCGCCGTCCGCGGCGCCGCCCAACTCCTGCGGGCCGCTCACACCCACCCCTCCGCCGGCGGGTGCACCGGTACGCCCTAACGGTCGCCGGCGGGTTCGAACCCGGCCAGCATCTGCTCCAGCGCCGCCTGGTCGGGGCCCACGAAGGGCGGGGCTCCGGGGGCCGTGCCCAGGGTGTCCGTCATCGTGCCGGTGATCCCCAGGGCCGGCGGCAGATGCGTGGAGAGGACGATCTCGGGTGCGCCGTCCCGCAGCGGCCCGAAGCTGTCGAGGAACTTCCGCTCGTCCACGTTCTGCACCCAGGGGCTGTCGACGGTCGCCCACAGCAGCTGGGCGGCCCGCAGATCCTCCACGGGGACCTCGCGGACGTCGTCGGCCTGGGCCAGTTCCGCGCTGGGCATCGGACCGCCGAAGCAGTCCGAGCTGAAGCAGGCCCCGGAGCGGTCGTCGAAGAAGCCGACGGTGGCCGGGTTGTCGAAGAGCGGCGGGCGGAAGCCCGTGAGGGTGCGGTCGCCGACGTCGAGGGACTGGCCAGGGTTGAGCAGATGGACGCGGTCGAGCGGCAGCGGCCGTTCGCAGGACATGATCCCCGCGCCCGCGAAGGTGGTCACGACCCGCGCCTCGGGCGCCGCGTCGAGGAGGGCGAAGATCCCGCCCGTGTGATCGCGGTCCGGGTGGGTGAGCCAGATCCACCGTACGTCGGCGGGATCGAGGACGGTGCCGAGCGCCGCCAGGAAGTCCCGGTCGGGCAGCCCGAGGCCGGTGTCGACGACGACGGGCTGGGCGGCGTGCAGGACGAAGGCGTTGACGGGGATGTGGCCGATGCCCGGCACTTCGAGGCTGTCGCTGAGGGCGCTGATGTCGGGCCGTACCTTGTGAACGCGCATGACGCATCTCCATGCCCCCTCAGGGATGGTGATCGCGTCGCGGCCTCTCTGAGTCCATCGTCGTCCTTCCCCGTCGCCGCCGCATCCGCGCGCGTTTCCCGCGACCCGATTCCGCCCCGCGCGTGCCCCGAGTCCGACCGGCGGACCCTGTGCAATGGAGGGAGAGGGGAGAACCGAACGGGCTTGTGAGTGGTGTGACGCCGGTGCGATCCTTGCCGCCATGTCACCCCCTCCTCGTATGCCCGAGCACGGATTGGTACTTGAGGAGGTGAGGAAGGTGCGGCGGGCGGGTGTCGTCAGGCTGCGCGAGACGGACACGCCCGAGCTGATCCGCATCGCCGGACAACTGCCCGCGGCGGGCGGCGAGTTGACCGCCGGTGCCGTCGAGCGGCTGCTGCGGGCCGCGGTCGCCGGCATCGGCGGCGGCAGCCTCCAGACCGCCGCCGAGTACAGCCTCGGACTCGCCCAGGGGACCCGTGACTGGCCGGCCGCCGACCGGCGCAGGCGGGCGGCCCAGGTGTACGGGGTGAGCGTCGAACGCTTCCGCAAACACCATGAGTTGATGGTGCTCGGGCAGATCGCGGAGCAGCTCGTCGGCATCGCGGGCCGGACGCCCGAGGACACTGCCGGCGAACCGTCCCGGCTGCCCGCCGCCCACCGCGAGCTGCGGCTCTCGGTGCACGGCCGCGCCGTCACCGTCACCGTGCACGTCCACTCGGTGGACCTGCTGCGGGACGTGGACGTCGTCGTGTCGCCGTCCAACACGTACTTCGCGCTGCCCGCGCCGTACAAGTCGTCGGTCTCGGCGACCCTGCGGCGGGCCGGCGCGCTCAAGGACCCGGCGGGGGGACTTGTCGAGGACCACGTCCACGACGAGTTGCGGGGGTGGGCCGCCCGGCACGGGGCACCGGGCCGGGCGGCCCTGCCGGGCACCGTCGTCGCCACCTCGTCCGGCGCCCTCGCCGCCCAGGGCGTCCGGCGGATCTACCACGTCGCCGTGGCCGTGCCCCGCCCGGAGTCCAACGACTACGACGTACAGCCCGCCGACGTCACCCGCGGCGTGGCCCGCGCCTTCGCCCTGCTCGCCGAGGAGACCCGGGCGAGCGAACCGCCCCTGACCTCCATCTGCCTGCCGCTGCTCGGTGCGGGCCGCGGCGGGCTCCCGCCGCTGGAGAGCTTCGGCGCGCTGTGGGCGGCCGTTGAGGCGGAACTCGCCCGCGGCGCCGACTGGGAGATCCACTTCGTCGTACGCCGCCATGCGCGCGCCGACCTCATCGAGCGGCTGCTCGCCGACCGGAGGAGTCCGTGACCCCGTGAACCCGTACGCCGTGCTCGCGGCCGCCGCCGCGCTCTGGGACCGTATCGCCGACCGTGTCGATCAGCCGCTGCGCGACCGCCTCGCCGCGTTCCTCGGCATCGTGCGCGGCGCGGACACCGACGAGGAGACCCGGCGGGACGCCGCAGACCGGGCGGCGGCGCTGCTGCGGGAGCGGCTGCCGGAGGAGTTCGGCGCCGGGGGAGAGGCACGGCTCGCCCCGGACGCCGAACTCACCGGCGCCGACGCCGTTTACCGGGGCTTCCGGGTCGAGGACCTCGCCGTACTCCTCATCGACGGCCACCGCATGGTCGGCCCCGTGCTCGGCCCGGTCCGCGAACGGCTGCTCGCCGCGCCCGCCCTTGACGCCGACACGGTGCTGCGGCACGGCGGCAACCCGTTCGCACCCGAGCTGATCCGGCTGCCCGGCACCGGCGGACTGCCCCGCCTGCCGCGCTTCCAGTTCTCCGAGGACGCGATGCCCTGGCTGGTCGTCCTGGAGGTGAACACGCTCCTCGCCGCCGATCGCGACCCCTGGGGCGCCGCCGACTGGTGGCTGTCCGCCAATGCTTGGCTCGGCACCCCGCCCGCGCGGCTCCTCGGCTCCGGGAAGGATCGCCAACTTGCGGACACCGCACGCTTTCTGATGGAGGGTGAGTAACTGTGCCCAACTACCGCCCGCCCGAGGCCCCGCACGCGACCCCCGCCAAGGTCACCCTGGAGCGGGGCACGGTCCTGCACCGCGTACACAAGTCCCACCGTGAAGCGGCCGCGTTCAACCCGCACCCCTCGCACTGCCTCTACGGAGGCGGCCGCTTCGACGGCACGGCCTGTGATCCCTACGGCTACCTCTACGCGGGCCTCAGCCCGGCCGCCGCGGTCTGCGAGACGCTGCTGCGCTCGCTGCCCTTCGACCCGGCGGGCGGCCCCCGGCTGCTGCCGCGCGTGGGCGTCGAGGGGCGGCGGCTTTCGACGCTGCGGCTCACCGTCGACGTCACGCTGGTCTCGCTGATGAACGCGCAGGACCTGGCCGCCGTCCACCAGGACAGCTGGCTCGTCCAGACCGAGGCCGCCGACTACGCCTACACGCGGGACTGGGGGCACTGGATCCGCCGGCACACCGACCCCTGGGCGCAGGGTTTCGTCTGGTCGTCGAAGCGGGAGCCCGGCGACCGCACGGTGCTGCTCTTCGAGGACCGGTGCCCGCGGGGCGCCGTCGAGGCGGCCGGCGTGTCCGACGAGGCCGTGGTGGAGTTCGCCACCGACGACGGCGAGCGCTGGCTCAACTCCGTCCTCCAGCCGTACCACGCGCGCCTCGCGCCCTCGGCCCGCCATGCGTGATCAGCGGCTCGAAGGCGAGCGCGCCGAAGTGCTCGACCGCATCGCGGGGCTTCCCTCGGACGCCGACGAGGTGCCCGCCCTGTGCGCGTACGCGGGCGAGCTCAGCTACCGCATCCACCTGTCGTCCGACGGTGAATCCGGCACGGCGGACCTGGAGTTGGCGGCGGAGGCCTTCGGCCTCGCCTTCGCCGCGCCGGGCACGGACGGCGACTGGGCCGCGTGGCGGATCGCCTACGCGCACGCACGGGCTCTTCAGTACGACATCGACCCCTCACCCCAACTCCTGGACGAATGCCGGGAGTTGCTGATCGCGGGCATGGCGGCGCTGTCCGCCGACGATCCCGCGTACGACACCGCACGCACCGTCGGCGGCCATCAGCTCGCTCTCTGCGCGCGGGAGCGGTTCATGAAAGCCCCGCAGGGCACGCCCCCCGAAGACCGGTCCGCGCTGCTCGACGAGGCCCTGCGGCGCTGCGAGGACGCCGACGGAATCCTGGAGCCGGGCAGCAAGGAGGCCGTCGAACTGTGGGAGACGCTGAGCCTCCTGCGGCTCGAACGCTGCCTGGACGGCGGAGGCGCCGAGGACGCGGTGGCCTGCGCGACGTATTGCCGGGCGGTGCTCGAAGCCGCGCTGCCCGGCACCGACCTGCCGCTCGTCCGGCACCGGCTCGGCGTGGTGCTGCTCATCCACGGGCGGCTGACCGCCGACCGGGACGAACTGGAGGAGGCCCGCGACGCGTTCGACACGGCGGTCCACGCGGCGCGGCGGCGCGGCGCCGAGGAATCGTCCAGGGCGGAATCGTCCCGGGCGGAAACGCCGTGGGTGGAGCCGTCGTGGGTCTGGGAGGCGGAGTGCAACGCCGTCTTCGTCCGCGTCCTCATCTGGACCACCTGGAAGGACCACGCGCACGCGGCGGCGGGCGAGGTCGAACTGAAGACGCTGCTCGCCGCGCCCGACGCGGAGGAGCGGCTGGTGCCGCACTTCCTCGACGGCTTCGGGCGGCTGCTCTACGAACGGGCGGCGGCCCGCGGCGACGCGGCGGGCTGCGACCGGGGCATCGCCCTGATGCGGCGCGCGATCAGCGAGTGGCGGCCGGAACGGGACGGCAAGGTCACCGCGACGGCGGTGCTCCTCGGCTACTTCCAGCAGGCCCGGTACGAGCACGACCCCGACCCGCGCCGCGTGGCGGACGCCGCCGGGGCCGCCGGGCTCGTGCTCGCGGACGAGCAGGCGCACCCGGAGATCCGCAGGATGGCGCGGCTGCTCGCCGCCTGGGCCCGGCAGGAGGGTCCCGACGGCCCGCCCGAGCGGGACGACGACGTCATCGCGTTGTACGAGGAGTTCGTCGCCGACGTGGAGGAAGGCCGTACGTTCCTCGACTTCACCGGGGGCGACGCGGACTTCCCCGGCATGTTCGCGGGCGCCGACCCCGTACGGCTGCACATCGCCTTCGACACGGCCTACGCACGGTGGAAGGCGGCGGAACCCGGCCGGGACCGGGCAAAGGCCGCCACCATGCTCCTCTCCCATCTACGGGTCATCGACCCGCACGGCGACCGTGTCACCGCCGAGCAGAAGAACGAACTCATCGCGGCCGCCCTCGAACACGCCAAGGACGACCCGGAGTGGCAGCGCACCGCGCACATGGCGGCGGGCGCGGCCCGCTTGACCGATGCGATGGCGGGCTCCGGCGACGGCATGGACGCGGTGCTGGACCACTTCGCGCAGGCCGAGGAGCTGGGGAAGCGGTCGGGGAACACGGCGGGCGACGACGGCCTCGACCTCGCAAGGATCCTGGCCATCAGCCATCGGGGGCAGACCAGCGGCGGCAAGGACGACGTGGAGGCGGCCCGCGCGGGCTGGCGGGCGCTGCGGCACGACCCGAGGCTGCCGACGTACGCACGCCGCGTCATGGACGCGCAGCAGTCGTCCGTCGACGCCCAGAACGCGGTCAGGGCCGGCGACCTCGCCGCCGCCGACCGGCACCGGGCCGCCGTCATCGGGACGCACGCCGCGCTCGACCCCGAGGACCCGTCCCGCATCGAGCTGTGGACCCTCGTCGAACTCGACCGGATGCTCCGCGACGACCTGGCCGAGCGGCTGGGCGAGCCGCCCGCGCCGCCCCTCGTCGGCAGCCCCAGCGCGGCCCGGCTGCGCAGGGACGCCAACCGGCTGCCGCGCGACCACCGGGCCTGGGTCCTCGGCGACACCGGAGTGGCCCGCTTCGCGCGGGCGGGCCGTACGCAGAACGCCGCGGACCTCGCCGAGGCGCTCGGCCTCGTCCAGGAGGCGTACGACCTGGTCGACGAGGGCAGCGACAGCAAGGTGCGGTACGCCAACTGCCTGGGCACCGGCCACACCGCGCTCGCCGGCATCCAGCGGGACCCGCGCGCCCGCGACCGGCATCTCGCCCAGGGCATCGCCAGGTTCGAGTACGCCTTCGCCGCCGTCGGCGGCCCCGAGCACCGCCTCTACGCCGCCACCGGCCTCGGCCTCGCCCGCGCCTACCGCCACCGCGGCTCGACGCGCCACGACGACCGGGCGAACGCCCGCCGCATCGGGCTCGACGCGCTGCGCGGCCACGCGTGGGCCGCGCTGCTCCAGTCCGGCACCGATCACGCGGCGCAGGCCGCCTCGCAGGCCACATCGGCGGCGCTAGAGGTCGCCGGGTGGTGTCTGCGGGACAACGTCCCCGAGGAGGCGGTGCGGGCCCTCGACGCCTGCCGGGGCCTGGTCCTGCATGCGGCGACGACGTCGAGCACCGTGCCCGAACGCCTGGTCGCGGCGGGCCACGCGGACCTGGCCGCCGAGTGGGACGACGCGGGCGTCCCGGACGGTCTGAGTCCCGCCGACCCCCTCTCCGCGACACAGGCCCCGCTGGCCGTGCCCAGCGCGCTGCGCCGCCGGGTGCTCGCCGCGCTCACCGGTGAGGAGGCGGCACCCGGCGACGGCACCCCGCAGGACCGGCTGCTCGACCCGCCCACGCCCGTGGAGATCGCCGCCGCGCTGCGCACCCTGCGCAAGGACGCGCTGGTCTACCTGGTGCCCGCGTCCGCCGACGGGGGCGGCGCCGCCGTCGTCGTCACCAACGGCGGCGACACGCACTCCGTGCCGCTGCCCAAGCTGACGGAGGACGCGGCGCCGCTGCGGGACTATCTCCCGGCGGGCGACGGGGCGCGCGAGATGGGCCCGGTGCCGGGGTACGCCGCCGCACACCGGCCGCTCGCGGGACCGTCCCCGCGCGAGCGCCTCGACCGGCTGTGCGGCTGGGCCTGGTACGCGGCGATGCGCCCCCTCTTCGACGCCTTCGAGGCACCTCGCAGGCCCGGCAGGGTGCCGCGCCTCGTCCTCGTGCCGATGGGCGCGCTCGGCCTCGTCCCCTGGCATGCGGCGTGGGACCACGGGGACGACGGCGGGCGGCGGTACGCGCTTGAGGACGCCGAGATCTCGTACGCGGCGTCGGCGCGGCTGCTGTGCGACGTGGCGGCACGGGACGCGGTGACGCACACCGGCCAGGCACTGGTGGTGGGCAACCCCACGGGGGACCTGCGCTACGCGGGCGAGGAGGCGGACGCGGTGCAGCGGGCCTTCTATCCGCAGGGCGTCTTCCTCGGCGGCCGCACCGGCGGCACGTCCGACGGCCCCGGCACCCCGGCGGAGGTGATGTCCTGGCTGCGCCGCTCGGGCGACCAGGACAGCGGGGCGGTGCTGCACCTGGCCTGCCATGCGGCGGTGGCACGGGGCGGGGCCCGCAGCAGCGCGCATCTCTCCCTGCACGGCGGCGAGTTGTCCGCGGAGCAGCTGACGGAGGCGCTGAGCGGGGGCGGCCGGGGCCGCCTGGGCCTGGTCCTCCTGGCGGCGTGCCGCAGCCATGTGTCGGGCCGGGGCCACAACGAGGCGTACACGCTCTCCACGGCATTCCTGGTGGCCGGAGCCCGCTCGGTGATCGGCTCCCTGTGGCCGGTCCCGGACGACGCGACATCGGTCCTGATGTTCCTGACGCACCACTACCTCCGCACGGAGGACGAACCCCCCGCGAAGGCCCTGCGCCGAGCCCAACTGTGGATGCTGAACCCCCACCGCACCCTCCCGGAGGCCCTCCCCCCTCTCCTCCGCGCAAGAGCCGAGGCCCTGACCCCGGACGACTTGACGTCTTGGGCGGGGTTCACACACCTGGGGCAGTAGGACATGTGCGGGGGCCGGGCTACTGCGGTACCACCGTCCGTATCGGAATGGTTCGGGTCGCCCACCGGCCCGGCGAACCGCCGCCCACCGGTCCCAACTCCCGTGTCGTGAGCGGGCGGTCGAAGCGCAGCACCCCGTCCCGTCCCAGGGGGCCGTCGGCGCGGGACGCAGACCCGTGCGGGTTCCATGCGGGGAGGTGGAAGGGAAGCGTGTTCAACTCCGTTTCCGCCACGATGAGTTTGAGCCAGTCCCTCGCCTGGGCTCCGGGGACGGCGGGGCGGCCCGGCGGCAGCGACAGCCGTACCGGGTCGCCGTCCAGCGCGTGCCCCGTGCCGCCCGGCGCGATGAAGTGGCCCGGGTAGAGCACCGGGTCGGCGGCATACGTGTCGGACAGGTCGAGCAGCACGCACCACAGCTGCCGGTCGGGGGAGCGGTTGTGCAGGCGGATCGAGACCCAGGGGTACTCGGGGCCGTCGGGGCCCGGCCGGTAGGGGCAGACGATCTCCCCGCTGCCGTCCGGCAACAGCGGCCCCGCCTCCGGGGCGTCCCAAGGCGTGATCTCCACGTTCACCAGGCCGTCCAGCGGCGACGGGCGCGACGTCAGGTCCCGCAGTTGATGCCAGCGCGCCAGATGGACCAGGCAGTCGGCCACACGGGCCGCATCGGCAGGGCCGCCGTCCAGCGGCAGCGGATCGACGAAGGGCGAGCCGTCCCGGCGTACGACGTGGGCCGTCCGGTCCCGCACCGCCACCCCGAAGTGCGGGTCCGCCGACTCGTCAGGGTCCGCCGCCATCCGGAGCAGGGGGCCGGCAGCGCGAATGACCGTCTCCAACTCCTCTGATATGTACGGCTGTTCAGGAACCGTCAGCGTCACACTCGCCGCCGGCGTCGCAACCGCCGACAGTGTCACCGGGTAGATCCGATCGGCGTCCGGCGTCCAGTCCACCGGGTCGACCAGCGCCCGGCGGGCATCCATCGACCGGACCCGCACGACCGCACCCGCACAACCGTCCACCGACCCCGGCAGCACAGTGAACTCCGTCCCCGAAGCCCGCAGTCCGTGCCCGCTCCCGCAGTCCACCTCCCACCCCTGCGCCCCGCACCGCAGCAGATACGGGCTCGGCGCACGGGACGCCGCGCCGCCCAGGAACGGCAGATCCGCCACACCCCCGGGCTCCGCCGGATACAGCACCGGCTGCTGACCGCCCCGGCAGCGCTGCAGCCGCGCGTCCGCCGCGGCCAGCAGCTCCCGGTACGTCGCCGAAGGGCCCGCGTCCCGTTCGGCACCGAGCAGCGCGTACGTGAACGCGCCGTGCCTGCGGCCCCCGAAGCAGCCCTCGTACGAAAGCTGGTCGAGCCTGCTCGCGGCGAGCAGCACATGGCGGGCGGGCCCGTCCGGCACCACCGCCTCGCGGGCGCCCGCGAGGGGCCACCCCGCGCCCGGCGGCGCGTACCGCGGCGTCAGGTCCGAATAGCGCGTCGCACCCCCGGAGAAGCAGCAGTCCAGCACCGCCGCGGTGTGCGCGCCCCGCGCGGCGACCGTGCCGAGCAGGGCGCCCAGGCGTTTGTCGGGCAGCGGCCCGTCCGCGCAGACCAGCGCCTGATTGCGGCCCGTCGCCTCGATCAGCAGATCGGCGCCGGTGGCCCGGTACTGCGTGCCGTGCCCGGAGAACCAGAACAGGGCAGTGTCGCCGGGACCCGCGGCGCCCAGAAACTCCCGGATCCCGTCCTCGACCGCCGCGCGGGTCACCGCGGCGTCGAGCACGACCCGGATCTCGGCCGTGCCGCCGGTCCGCGCCGTGAGCAGCGCGCGGGCCGCGTCGATGTCGTTGACGCAACCGGTCAGCGGGGTCGCGGTCTGCGCGGGATATGCGTCGATGCCCGCGAGCAACGCGTAGATCTGGCCCATGGCGGAGAGTCTGTCAGGGGCGGGGCACCCGTGGTGGGGATGAACTGGGCGGGAACGGGGCGTCTTCCGGCTCTAGTTGGGTCGGGTTGGGCCAATCACGTGCCAAGTCACCGACCAGGTACCACTATTGATGCAGCATCAAATAAGCAGCAAGAGACAGCGAGACCGGAACTCACCATCGTCGGGGGACACATGGGTCACTTCGAGCGGCCTCGGCGCGTCATGCGGCCCGGCCCGCAGTCCGCCCCGCAGCACTCACCCGGCGCCACCCCGCAGCACGCCGCCACCGCGGGGCCCCGTACCCGCCAGGGCTGGGCCCCGCGCTCGTCGGAGCTGCGCGAAGCCGTGGCCCGACTCGACGCGCACCTCGACGCGAAGGCCACCCAGGAGCTCTCGGACTGGATCCGCGAGCAGTACACGAACGCGCACGGCACCGTGCCGCTCGGCTTCTTCGCGCGCTGCTTCCTCGGCCCGCCCTACGTCGACCACCAGCTCAACCTCTTCGCCGTGATCGTCGAGCACTTCGCCCCCTCGGACAGGGTGCCCGCACCGTTCTCGGGCGCCCGGTCGATGGTGCGACCGGGCGGTTACGCGTACGTCGAGGTGTACTCCGACGGTCTGCTGGTCCCTGTCCTCGACGACGGAACCGCCGTACGCGGTGGAGACGTACTCCTCTGAGAGGCCGTCAGCCCGCTGGACCGTCAGCCCGCTGGACCGCTCGCTCCTTCGCCCGCTCCCGCGCCCCCCAACTTCCCCCGCCTCACGCTCGATCGGAGATTCGCATGCCCGATGTCGACTGGGCGCTGCACCGGCAGGTGCAGCAGGTCGCCAACCTCGTGAACGGTCTCAGCGAGCAGGTGCGCTCCGTGTCGGGCCAGGTCTCGGCCGTCGACGCCAACCAGCAGAACACCCGCAGCGAACTGCAGGCCCTGCGCGACGAGTTCCAGCAGTTCGCCCTCGCCGCGATGCTCACCGCCAATGTGCAGCGCGCCGAGACCCGCGTCGGCGTCGTCCAGGACCAGGTGGACCACGAGTTCGGCCACCACAAGACCGTGCGGCGCACCGCCGTCGGCATGCTGCAGGCCTTCGACCTCGGCATCGTGTCCGAGGACAACGTCCGCATGGTCGGCGACCAGCTGATGATCCAGACGCCCCGCTACTGGCTCGCCCCCGCTCTCGTGGCCCTCGCCTCCTGGTCGGCCGACGACCGTACGCTGTGCGAGCGCGCCGTGGAGGAGGCGTTCCGCCGCTCCCCGGACCGCACCTCGCTGTTCTTCGCGCTCGTCCTGCGCCGCCAGGGCCGCAAGGACAGCTCGGTGCGCTGGCTGCGCCACTACTTGCTCGCGCAGGACCCGAACGCGCTCGGCCGCGAGTTCGCCGTCATCCTGGAGTCCATCGCGCAGGGCGCCTTCGGCCTCGCGGGCCGCGAGCTCCTGAACGACAGCCTGACGAGCTGGCGCGAGCAGCTGATGGACCACACCGAGGCCCAGCAGAAGCAGATCAAGCGCTGGTACGACGAGGTCGAGACGCTGCGAGCGCCCACCGCCGCGAAGGAGTTCCCGCAGCTCACCGCGGTCTCCCCGCAGTGGCAGGAGCTGGACCGGGTGCTCGGCTCGGCCCGCGCGCACCAGCCGCTGCTCGACAAGTACCGGGCCGTCATGGACCGCGAGTTCGAGCCGTCGGCGCGCCTGGAGGACGCCGTGGACGACATCCTCGACCGGCTCGTCTCCGAGTACGACAACGAAGAGCTGCCGCTGCGCCGCGAACTCGCCTTCAACCACGCCGTCATCGACCACGCCGGTGACGTGGCCGCCGCCCGCAAGACCACCGACGCGGACTCCGCCTCGTACGACGAGACCCTCGACTATCTGACGGTGCAGACGACCGCCGCGCTGAACCCGCCCGCCATCGGCACCTCGCCCGCCACCCAGCGGCTCGCCGTGGCCGCCTGCCACGAATGGTTCCTGCAAGGGCACGCGGGCTTCACCCGTGACTACCGGGCAGCCGTCCCGCAGGACGTGCAGGCCTGCTTCCAGGTGGCCCAGAAGGTGGCCGGCGGTGTGATGCAGCTGCCGAAGTGGACCGGTTCGCTCAACCAACCCCTCGATGATCTCGAGAAGTCCCTCGGGAGCCACTGGGACCAGCACATCGACCCCTTCGTCGCCTCACTCGCGTACCCGATGGTGCGCAAGGTCGCCCCGCTCGTCCTCGTGCTGCTCGGCATCCTGGTGATCGTCGGCTCCATCCACCCCGGCTTCGCGTTCCTCGCCGCCCTGATCACCGGCGGCATCTGGGGCCTGGTCATCCACAACCGGGCCCGCGCCGCCGCCCGCAACCAGGACGCGGCCCGCGCCCTGCTGGAGCGCGCCAAGCAGGACTCGCTGCGGCAACTGCGCGCGGCGTCGGCCGAACTCGTCGACTGGCAGACGAATTTCCGCGACGCGGACGCGGTGGAGGCGCGCTGCCGTGAGCTGATCAAGTCCCTGGAGACCGCGGTCCGTTACGGCGGCTCGCCCTTCGAGGGCCGCACCGTAGCCAAGGAGGAGGCCGCTTCATGAGCAGCCAGGACCAGAACCAGGTCCAGAGCCAGGTCCAGAACCAGGTCCAGAGCCAGGTCCAGGACCAGAACCAGAGCCAGGACCTGTCCGTGGCTCCGCCGCCGCCCCGCGATTCCCCGTGGGCCGCGGGCCGCCGCGCGACCGGCGAGCGGGTCACGACACGGCTGCGCCGGGTCGCCGAGGGGCTGCCCGACTGGGAGCCGCTGCCGCCCGGCGAGACCGTGGTGCGGCGGCCCGGCAGCCTCGCATGACGTCCGGCGGGGGCCGCGGCGGGCGGTTCACCGGGAGGTTCGGCAGGAAGCGGCGCGCCGCCGCCCCCGCCAATCCCGAGCCGGACTCCTACTGGGGCCACGGCGGCGACTACCACGCCTGGGTGGACTTTCTGCGCCGCTGGACCGCCGAGGAGGACCACCTCCACCCGGAGGCGCTCCCGGTGCTGACCGAGACACAGTTCGCGGCGGAGACCTTGGCCCGGCTGACCACACACCTCGGCGACGCACTCGACGCCCGGCTGCAGGCCTGGTCCGACCGCCTGGTGGCGGCGCTGAACGCGGCGCGGGACGAGTTCTCGGCGGGCCGCGAGCTGACCCAGGCCAGGACGGGGCTCCGGGCGATCCGCGCCATGGCGCGACACCAGGGGCTGCCGGCCGGCGTACGGGACCGGCTCGGCACGCTCGTCGACGAGCAGATCGCGCTCCTCCAGGACCAGTTGGAACAGGGCCTGGAGGACAGCGCATGGGCCGGCGTCGACCCCCGCCTGGTGGAGCACCGCCGCCGCACGCTGCGGGAGAACGCCCTGACGGAGGTCACGCAGCCGCCGCCGGACACGAAGAAGAGGAGGCGGGGCGCCGCAGCCAAGGCCGCGGACGCGGCACGAGCCGACCCCGACCCCTGGTCCCACGACCCGGCGGCACGACCCCGCCGCCGCGTCATCCCGGATTGACCGTACGGACGGACCGTACGGATTGACCGTACGGACGGACCGAACGCCACCAGCCGAAAGATCACCCGCCGCAACCACCACCGCAGACCAAAGGTCCGAATGTCGAACTACGCCGAGAGCCTCCAGCACCTCGACAGCTACATCTCCGCCCGCGTGCCGGTGATCGCCATGCGCACCATCGAGCAGCAGCGGGCCCTGCGCCTGCTGCGCGAGTCGGCCACCCAGTCGCGCCGCAGCAGCATGCCGTTCTGGATCTACACGCGCGCCACCGGCCTGCGTGACCTGCGGACCAACGCGACCGTGCAGGACGACCGCTCGCTCACCGGCGCCATGGACTTCGCCGCCGCGCAGTTCACCAGCAGGGCCAACGCCACGGTGGTCTTCGTCGACCCCGACGGCCTGGAGTCGGACACCCCCGTCACCCGGCACGTCGCCGAGCTGGCCCGGCTCGCCGACAGCAACATGGGCAGCGTCGTCCTCATCACGGACACCCCGATCTGGAGCGGCCTCCAGCGGCTCGGCATGAGCCTGCACCTGGACCTGCCGGACGCCGACGAGATGTACGACATCCTCAGCGGTTTCCTCGGCGACCACCGTGGCCACATCCCCATCGAGTGGAGCGAGGAGGACGCGCGGCGCGCCGCCGAATTCCTGGCGGGTGTCACCGAGGCCGAGTGCGTGAACCTGATGGCGACCATCGCCGCCAAGGGCTCCATCAAGGAGGCGGACGTCCTCGGCCTCGCGCAGGCCAAGGACCGCATCTTCAGCGACCTCACCGGCCTGGAGCAGGTGACGCTGCGGGAGAGCGACTACTCCATCGGCGGCCTGAACGGCCTCCGTGAATGGCTGCGCCGCAAGAACGAGTTGATGCACGCCGACCTGCGCGGCACCGGGCTGCGGCCGCCGCGCGGTGTGCTCCTGGTCGGCGTACCCGGCTGTGGAAAGTCCCTCTCAGCGAAGGCCATCGCCCATGAGTGGGGACTCCCGCTCTACCGCCTCGACATGGCCTCCATCCACGGCAAGTGGCTGGGCGAGTCGGAGGGCCGCTTCCGGGAGGCGCTCGCCATGGCCGACCGGGTCGCGCCCTGCATCCTGTGGATCGACGAGATCGAGAAGGGTCTCGCGGGCCGCAACGACACCACGGGCGTACCGGAGCGGATCCTCGGCCAGTTCCTCTTCTGGCTCCAGGAGTCCTACTCGCGGGCGTTCGTCGTCGCCACCGCCAACGACGTCCGCAGCCTGCCGCCGGAGCTGCTGCGCAAGGGCCGCTTCGACGAGCTGTTCTTCGTGGACCTGCCGGACGCCGAGGAGCGCAAGGAGATCATCTCCCTCTACCACCACCGCTATCTGAAGACGGCCCCCGAGCAGCAGCAGGTGGACCGCCTCGTCGACCTCTCCGAGGGCTTCGCGGGCTCGGACATCGAGTCGGCACTCCACGACGTGGGCGCGGAGGCCCTCCTGAACGGCGGCGCCGCCAACCTGAAGCCCTCACTGCTCATGGACACCTTCGCCAACACGGTGCCGTTGAGCAGGGTCAACCCGGAGCAGATCGAGGAGATCAGGGCCTGGGGCCGCGAACGCGCGGTCCCGGCGGGCCGCGCCCCGACGAGCACGACCCAGGGGGGCGCGAAGCCGGCGCGGCGGATCGTGTTCATGGACGACTGACACGTCGCAGTCACGGAATGTGCCTGCGGTGATACGTAGAGTGCCGGCCGGGCGGGGGTCTCCCGCCCGGACGGACCCCCGAAGGACTCCCTCATGCCCGCACGAAGCACTCTGCGCACAACCCTCCTCTCGGCCGCGGCCTGCCTCGCCCTATTGGCGGGCGCGGCCCCCCAGGCGGCCGCTGCCGACGTCCGCGGCGAGGCCGATCGCATCATGAACCTCAACCGGATCGACTTCGTCAACCACCCGCACGATCCGCCGTTCGACTGGACCAACGACGGCTGTACGTGGTGGCCGGACGGGATCTTCTTCGAGGCCTGCGCGCAGCACGACTTCGGCTACCGCAACTACGGCAACCACGGCACGCTGAAGCTGAGTGCCACGCCGGAGACCAAGGCCTGGATCGACGAGCACTTCTGGCACCAGATGCGGGCCGCCTGCCTGGAGAACCACGCCGCGGGCACCGCCCAGAGCCTCTGTCTGGGCGAGGCGAAGGTGATGTACGACGGGCTGCGGGCCGGTGTCGCGGACGGCGCCTTCTACTAGGCCGACTGTGGTGTGCATGCACGCATGCACACAGCCACACGCACGTACACACGCACGTACACACGCACGTGGCCCCGAACCCCCGCCAGGGTCCGGGGCCACGCCGCGGCACCGGTCAGCCCGCGCAGTACTGCTCCTCCTTGCCGATGGACCGGTACATGCAGTCCGCGTTCTCCAGCAGCTGCAGCACCGCGTCCCTGTTGCGGTCCGTCTCCCGCTCGATCACCTCGTCGGGCGGGTAGAAGCCGCCGCCGCCCGACGACGACGGGTACATCTCGAAGGTGTACGAGAAGATCTTCTGGTCGCCCCAGAGCCAGTCGTCGATGGTGCCGTCCGTGATGTAGAGGTCACTGGACTGCTCCGGCGTGTAGCCGTTGCTCGCGGCCATCTTCTCGCCGACCGCCGCGTGCGCGTCGCGGTCGTCCTGGGTGAGGCCCTCCGCCGTGTCGTCGTAGGTGTAGCCGTAGGGCCACAGGACCAGTTCGCTGTACGTGTGGAAGTCGATCGCCGCGCTGATCTGCTGCTTGCCGCCGACGATCCGGCCGCGCACGAAGTCGGCGAGGACCTTGACCTCGGGCGCCGACTCGCCCGCCTTGCCGCGGTACGTCTCCGAGCCCGTGGAGCCCGAAGAGCCGCCGCAGCAGCCCCACTTGTAGGCCCAGTTGCGGTTCAGGTCGGTGCCGACGTTGGACGAACCGGAGTTGGGCTGACGGTTCTTGCGCCAGCTGCGGTAGGAGCCGGAGGCGATGTCGTACTCGCCGCCGTCCGGGTTCACGTCGGGCACGATCCAGATCTCGCGCTCGTCGACCATCTTCTTGACGCGTGCGTCCGTCGCGTAGTCGTCGCCGAGTTCCCGTACCAGATACAGCGCCATCTCCACCGTGAGGTGCTCGCGCGCGTGCTGGTGATGGGTGAACAGGACCTCGGGCTCGGCCTCGTCGGTGGCCGCGTTGTCGCTGATCTTGATGGCGATGATGTCGCGGCCCTCGTGGGACTTGCCGATGACTTTCTTCGTGATGAGGTCGGGATGCGCGGCGACGCGCTGGTCGATCTCCGCGTTCATCTCGGCGTAGTTGTGGTACTTGGAGTCGGCCGGCGGGAAGTCCCTGGGCTTGGCCGCCTTGCCGTCGGTGCGCTTGGGCGGCGCGGCGACGGCGGTCAACTCATAGCCCTGCCCGCGCAGTTCACGCACCTGAGCTGCCGTGGCCGACACCGTCACGACATGGCTGTCGAAGTCGTCGATGCTCACGCCGGTGCGGGCGATCGCGGTGCGTGTGGCGGGCGTGGAGTGCGTGGTGATCTCGTACTGCCTGGTGCGCTGCTCCTCCTCTGCCGCCGCCGTCCGCCCGGGTGTCTGGTCGGCAGGTGCGGCGTTGGCGGTGAGGGGTGCCGCCACGGCGAGGGCGAGGACGGCCGCCAGGGCGGCGGACCTTCTTCCGCGCAGGTGTCTGCGTATGCGAAGTCGCATGAAGTCTCCTGAAGGGTGGGGGGTGGCTCACTGCGACAGTGCGAACAATGCGGATGGTGCGATGTGCCGCCCCATGGTGAGGCAGTGGCATGTCCCGGTCAATGCAGTCCTCGGCCAATCCCTCCGACCCCTTGTGCACCAGGCGTCTTTACGCGAACTTGATCTCATGGCGGATAGCACAGGCAGCAGTGGAGTAGGCGCCGGACCGAGCGGCAGCGGCAATGGCGGCAGCACCGACCGTCCCCGCAACTCCAATTGGAAATACATCGGCCCCGGCATCGTCGTCGCCGCGACCGGCGTCGGCGCGGGCGACCTCGTCGCGACCCTCATCGCGGGCAGCAACTTCGGCTACACCTTGCTCTGGGCCGCCGTCATCGGCTGCGTCGTGAAGATCTCCCTCGCCGAGGCGGCCGGCCGCTGGCATCTCTCCACGGGCCGCACCCTCTTCGACGGCTGGGCCAGCATCGGCCGCTGGACGACGTGGTTCTTCGTCGTCTACGTCGTGATCTGGGGGTACGTCTACGGGGCGGCGGCCATGTCGTCGTCCGGGCTGCCCCTCCAAGCCCTCTTCCCCGACGTCATGGAACTGAAGTGGTGGGCGATCCTGACCGGCCTCGTCGGCCTGGTCTTCGTCTGGTTCAACAAGTACGCCGTCTTCGAGAAGGTCATGACGGTGCTCGTCGGCATCATGTTCGTCGTCACCGTCTATCTCGCGATCCGCGTGACACCCCACCTCGGCGACGCCTTCGCCGGCCTGCTGCCCGTCCTGCCCGACGAGAAGGACTCCATCCTCAACACGCTCGGCCTGATCGGCGGCGTCGGCGGCACCATCACCCTTGCCGCATACGGATATTGGGTCAACGCCAAGGGCTGGACCGACACCGGCTGGATGAAGGTGATGCGGCTCGACAACCGCGTCGCGTACATCACCACCGGCATCTTCGTCGTCGCCATGCTCTTCGTCGGCGCGGAGCTGCTGCACTCCGCGAACGTCGCGATCGCCAGCGGCGACAAGGGCCTGGTCCAGCTCTCCGACATCCTGGAGAAGGAGTACGGGGACGCCACCGCGAAGCTCTTCCTGATCGGCTTCTTCGCCACGTCGTTCACCTCGCTGATCGGTGTCTGGCACGGCGTGAGCCTGATGTTCGCCGACTTCGTCGAGCGCTACCGCAAACAGCGGGTCAAGGCGGAGGACACCTCGGTGACCGGCGAGGAGGTGGCCGCGGGCAAGCACGAGAAGTCGGTGCCGTTCCGCGCGTATCTGCTCTGGCTGACGTTCCCGCCGATGATCCTGCTCTTCCAGGGCCAGCCGTTCCGGCTCATCATCATCTACGGCGTCCTCGGCGCCGCCTTCATGCCGTTCCTGGCGCTCACCCTGATCTGGCTGCTCAACTCCTCGCGTACGCCCAGCGAATGGCGCAACGGCTGGCTCAGCAACGGCATGCTGGCCATCGCGGGCCTGCTGTTCCTGGTCCTGTGCGTCAAGCAGATCACGGACCAGGACTGGGGGAACTTCTTCTAGCCCGGACGTACGGCAGCGCCGCCGGGGGAGCGGCGGCGCTGCGGTTCTCGGAGGAGCCGATATGGCTACGGCAGCCCGTGGACGTGCGGCCCGACCGCCTTCGACCAGGCGCTCCCGTCCGCGGCGTCCCAGTTCGTGGACCACGTCATCGCGCCCCGGATGTCCGGGTACGTCTTGGACGGCTTGAAGGACCCGCAGTTCGTGCCCTTGGCCAGGCAGTCCAGGGCCTGGTTCACGACCGACGGCGGGACATAGCCGCCGCCCGCCGCCTTCGACGAGGCGGGGACGCCTATCCCGACCTGCGAGGGGGCGAGCCCGCCCTCCAGCTGGATACAGGCGAGCGCGGTGAGGAAGTCCACCGAGCCCTGGCTGTAGACCTTGCCGTCGCAGCCCAGCATCGAACCGCTGTTGTAGTACTGCATGTTGACGACCGTGAGGATGTCCTTCACGGCGAGTGCCGTCTTGAAGTACTCGTTGTTCGTCGACTGCATGTCGATCGTCTGTGGCGCCATCGTCAGGACGAGCCCGGAACCGGCCTTTGTGGCAAGTGACTTGAGCGCCTGCGTCATGTACGTCGAGTTGAGCCCGTTCTCCAGGTCGATGTCGACGCCGTCGAAGCCGTACTCCTGCATGAGTCTGTACGTCGAGTCGGCGAAGGCGGTCGCGGACGCGGAGTCGTTGACCGATATGGCGCCCTTCTCGCCGCCGACCGAGATGATCACGGACTTCCCCGCGGCCTGCTTGGCCTTGATGTCGGCCTTGAACTGCTCGACGGTGTAGCCGCCGAGCCCGGCCGAGTCGAGGTTGAAGGTGATCTCGCCGGGCGTGCCGGTCGCGTCGGCGAAGGAGACCGCGATGATGTCGTACTCGTCCTGTACGTCGCTCAGCTTCTGCACCGTGGCGCCGTTGTTGAAGTTCTGCCAGTAGCCGGTGACCGCGTGCTTCGGCACCGCGCGGGTGCCGGCGTCGGCCTCGTCGGCGCCGCCGGTGAGCAGTCCGGTGAGGGCGAGGGCGAGTGCCGTTGCCAAGCCGATGACGGTACCTGCCTTCCTGCGAGTCCTGCCGCGTACGTGGTCCATCTCTGCCTCCGGTGGGGGGAGTCGGGGCGGTGCGTGGGGAAACCCGGGGTTCGGAGCGCTCTCGGTCGGTCGTGCAAGCTGGTCCAGTGGTCGTACAAGCTGGTCCAGACCAATTGAGTTGTCAAGACCTCTGACACCACCGGCACCCCGCGAGACCGGCCAACCTCTCCGTGAACAGTGCGAAGTTGGGTGTTGAGGTGAGGCTGACCTGGATATGGTGCTGAGGCAGAAGTGCACGAAGACCGACCCGAAGCGCACGGAGTCCGACACGAACGGATTCCGGCGCGAAACGTGCGAAGACCGGGGGGTGCAGGCATGCCGACCGCCATAGCCGTCACCGGCCCGGACCTGGTGCTGCCGTCGCCCGACCGGCATACCCCGTCCGCCGCCGTCCTGCAGAGCGCCGTCCAGTCACCGAGGACGTACTCGCTGGACCAGTCGCTCACCGAGATGCACACCCTCGTCGAGCACCACGGCTATGTGATCGTCCTCTGCCCCGCCTCCGCGCCCCCGGCGGTCCTGCACCGCCTGCACGCGATCCGCTCGGTCCTGGAGAGCGACCGCATCGCGATCCTCCGCCCCGAACTGCCCCCGCTGGGCCTGGCGGTCCTGGCCCTACAGCTCCGCCAGCTCTCCATCTGCGACTTCAGCCCGGGAGTCCTCGCCTCCGCGGCCCGCCTCCTGTCCCACTACATCTACGCGGGCGCCCTGCTCGGCTCGGTGGCCAAGCTGGACCGCGTCCCCGTCACCCTCCAGTCGCACGCCAAGTCCTGGGTCCCCGGCAGCCAGTTCGCCGTCCTCGCCACACCCCGCCCCGAGCTGGTCAAACTCACCTCAGACGCTCTCCTCGCCGGCCCCGGATTCGGTACGAAGATGCTGTACGCCCCCGGCCAACTCGCCCCCGACTGGGTCACCGGAACACTCGCGCCCGCCTGGCGCACCCAGGGCGTGACCGAGGCCCGGCTGCCCGCGGAGTCGGCGCGCTGGTGGGCGACACCGAAGCTGGTCGAGTTCGCGGCGGCGATCCCCGACATCTCCGTCCTCTACCAACTGGTCACGTCCGTGCGCAGGGACGACTGCCACTGGTGCGGCCTGGAACTCATCGGCGACCGCTGCGGATTCTGCGCGGCACCGCTGCCGCCGGCCCCGCAACGCTCGTCGCCGCCGACCGGCGTACGCGCACTGCCGAGAGGCGCGACGTAGGGCGCCGCCCCTCTCGCGTACGAGACCGCCCGACCGCGCACCACACCCCTCACTGTCCGTAACCATCCGCACCCGATCGAGGTAGTCCGGTCCATGAACTCACGCCAGCGCCGCGGCGTCATCCTGCTGGTCCTTTCGGTCCTGGCCGCGTTCGGCGCGTTCGCGGGCGTCCTCGCGGTGATCCGGGACGTGAACTCGAAGGTGGGCCCGGAGGTCGCGGCGTACAAACTCAAGGGGGACATCGCCCCCTACAAGGAGCTCAGCGCCGACCAGTTCGAGAAGGTCGAGATGCCCGAACGGTGGCTGTCCGACAACGCGGTCACCGACCTCCGCCAGATCCGCGGCAAGATCGCCGTCACGGAACTGCGCAAGGGTTCGCTCCTCCAGACGGACATGATCGTCAAACGCCCCGAACTCGCCCCCGGCCAGCAGGAGATCGCGATCCTGATCGACGCGGCGACGGGCGTCGCGGGCAAGATCACGCCGGGTTCGACGGTCAACATCTACGCCACGTTCAAGGCCGAGACGGACTCCGGCAAGGACCAGTCGAAGGTGATCGTCGAGGCCGCGAAGGTGATCGACGTGGGCAGGCTGACGGCCCTGGACCCCGACCGCGACGACGACCGCGGCAGCCGCCGCACCCAGACCGAGGCCGTTCCGATCACCTTCGCCCTGGACACGGCGGACGCCCAGCGCGTCGCGTACGCGGAGTCGTTCGCCACGCATGTGCGGCTGGCGCTGGTCGGCCAGGGCGGGGACGCGGCGGTGCCGCGGGGGGACAGGACGTACACGTTGGACGAGGACAAGTAGGGGGCTGGGGATGCGCTGTATGTCTGAACCGCCAGTCTGCCTCGCTGTGGGCAGGCGTTCCGCAGGGCGGAACGGGTGGGCACAGCGCCAGGCGCCGGGTAGCGATACACGAGGCGTCCAGGCCAATGGGGGAACCAAGTGACGACAAGAATCCTCCCGGCGGTGGGCGACATCGACGCGGCCCGCGCCCTGTCCACCCTCATAGGACAACTCCCGGACGCCGAACCCGCCCTCCCGGTGGCGGACTCCACAGCCCTCCTCGACACGCTGGCAAGACTCGCCACAGAATCCCTGGACGAGCTCCCCGAAGTAGTCCTCATCCACGAACGCATCGGCCCGGTCCCCGCCCTGGACCTCATCCGCGACCTGGTCCTCCGCTTCCCCGCGGTAGGCGTGGTCCTCATCACCGCCGACACCAGCCCCACCCTCCTCACCGCCGCCATGGACTCCGGCGCCCGAGGCATCGTCGGCTTCCCCCTCGCGTACGACGCACTCGCCGAACGCGTACAGGCCGCCTCCGCCTGGTCCGCGGGCATGCGCCGCCACCTCGGCACCGGCACGATGGAGCTCTACACCGGGGGACCGGGCGAGCCCCCCGGCGGCGGCAGGGTCGTGGCGGTCAGCGGCGCGAAGGGCGGCGTCGGCACCACCCTCACCACGGTCCAGCTGGCCCTCGCCGCCCGGGCCTCCGGCCGCACCGTCGCCCTCCTCGACCTGGACCTCCAGTCCGGGGACGTCGCCTCCTACCTGGACGTACAGTTCCGCCGCTCCATCGCCGACCTCGCCGCGATCACGGACATCAACCCCCGGGTCCTCCAGGACGCCGTCTACACCCACGAGACCGGCATCGGCCTCCTCCTGGCCCCCGCCGACGGCGAACGCGGCGAGGAGATCACGGACAGGGTGGCCCGCCAGACGATCGGCGCCCTGCGCAGCCGCTACGACGTCGTACTGGTGGACTGCGGTACGTACGTCACGACGGCGACCGCGGCGGCCATCGAACTGGCCGACCAGGCACTGCTGTTGGTGACCCCGGACGTCGTGGCGGTCCGCGCCGCCAAGCGGATGGTGCGCCTGTGGGACCGCCTCCAGATCCGCAAGGCGGAGGAGACCCTGACGGTCGTGAACCGCCACGGCAAGGGTACGGAGATCCAGCCGTCCCTGGTCGAACGCGTCACCGGCACGAGGATCGCCCGCACCACCGTGCCGGCCGGATTCAAGGAGCTGCAGGGCGCGGTCGACGCGGGCCGGATGCAGGACCTGGACAGCAAGTCCTCGGTGAAGCAGGCACTGTGGGCCCTGGCGGGCGAGCTGGGCCTGGTGGACACGGAGGCCACAGCGGGTGCGGCAAGGCGGAGCCTGCGCAAGCGGGGCGGCGGCGACCGGGGCGCGGTGACCCTGGAGTTCGCCGGCATGTTCCCGCTGCTCCTGGCGGTGATGGGCATCCTCTGGCAGTGCGCCCTGTACGGCTACACGTTCTCCCTGGCGGGCAACGCGGCCGACGAGGCGGCCCGCGCGGCGACAGCGGCGTACGCGGCGGGCGAGGGCGCGGAGGCGGCCTGCACGGCGGCGGCCCGCGAGCACCTTCCCTCGGCGTGGCAGAGCGCGGCGGTGTCCTGCACGGACGAGGGCACGGTCTGGAAGGCCCACGTGGACGCGAAGGTCCCGCTGTTCTTCCCGGGCGTCGACACGGGCTGGGAGGTGTCCGGGGAAGCGGGCGCGGCGAAGGAGGGGGAGGAGCCGTGATCTTTCCTCGCCGTCGGCGGTTGCGGCCTGGCACTGAGCCGCCGCTTCGCGGCGGATCCTTCCCGCCCACCCACTCGATGGTCCGGCGTCTGTCGGCCCGGGCAAGGAAGCCGGCCTTCAACGACCGCGGCGTCAGCATGCTGGAGTTCGCCGGATTCCTCCCCATCCTGCTCCTGATAGGCCTCGCGACGATCCAGCTGGGCCTCGTCGGCTACGCCGCCAACCAGGCTGGCTCCGGCGCCCGCGCAGCGGCCCGCGTCGCCTCGCAGGGCGAAGGCGGCGAGGCGGCGGGCCAGGCCGCCATGGACGGCAGCCTCGACGCCACGATCGGCATCAGCGGCGGCGCGGAGACGACCAAGGCGACCGTCACGGTCCAAGTCCCCACGCTCCTCCCCTTCGTGGACGCGGGCTGGAGCGTGACGAAGGAAGCCACGATGCCCAATGACGACGCCGATGACGCTGACGCAGCCGGCGTCGAGGCCGACGAAGCCGGTATTGACGCCGACGCAGCCGGTACCGACGCCGACGAAGCCGGTATCGACGCCGCGGCCGACGGGAGCTGAGCAGAGAAGATGAGCCTCCGCGACCGCGTGGCACCCCCGCACGACCCGGGCCCCGCCCGAGACGACACCCTCGTCGCCGTCTACCGCTCCAAGCTGCTCGAAGAGATCGACCTGGCCGAGATGTCGTCCCTGACGGCAGCGGACCGCCGGGTCCGCCTGGAACGCGTACTGGGCCACATCATCAGCCGCGAGGGCCCGGTCCAGTCGACCTCGGAACGCGCCCAGCTGATCCGCCGAGTGGTGGACGAGGCTCTCGGCCTCGGCGTACTCGAACCACTCCTGGCGGACGCCTCCATCACGGAGATCATGGTCAACGGACCGGACTCGATCTTCGTGGAGAGAGCCGGACGCGTAGAACAACTCCCCCTCCGGTTCGCCTCGAACGACCAACTCATGCAGACGATCGAACGCATCGTCTCGACGGTCAACCGCCGCGTGGACGAGTCGAACCCGATGGTCGACGCCCGCCTCCCCACGGGCGAACGAGTCAACGTGATCATCCCGCCCCTGGCCCTGACCGGCGCGACGCTCACCATCCGCCGCTTCCCGCGCGCGTACACGCTCCACGAGCTGATCGGCCTCGGCTCACTCGACGAGCACATGCTGCTCCTGCTCTCGGCCTTCGTACGCGCCCGCTTCAACATCATCGTCAGCGGCGGCACGGGCTCCGGAAAGACGACGCTCCTCAACGCCCTCTCCGGCCTGCTCCCCGCCCACGAACGCATCATCACCATCGAGGACTCGGCGGAACTGCAACTCCAGCAGGACCACGTCATCCGCCTCGAATCCCGCCCCGCGAACGTCGAGGGAAAGGGCCAGATCACCATCCGCGACCTGGTCCGCAACTCCCTCCGCATGCGCCCGGACCGCATCATCGTCGGCGAGGTCAGAGGCGGCGAGACCCTGGACATGCTCCAAGCGATGTCGACGGGCCACGACGGCTCACTCGCCACGGTCCACGCGAACACGGCGGAGGACGCCCTGATGCGCCTCCAGACCCTCGGCTCCATGTCGGAGGTCCAGATCCCCTTCGAGGCGCTGAAGGACCAGATCAACTCGGCGGTGGACGTGGTCGTCCAACTGGCCCGGCACGCGGACGGCTCCCGCAAGATCGCGGAGATCGTCCTCCTCGTCTCGCACGGCCGCGAACAGTTCCGCATCGCCCCGGTGACCCGCTTCGTCCCCCGCCAGGCGGCCACGGTGGACCGCCGGGTCCACGGCTACTTCGAGCACCTGCCGCTGCCGCGCCCGGTCGCCGAGCGCCTGTACCTGGCGGGGGAGCCGGTCCCGCAGGGCTTCGGCGTGGCGCAGGCCATAGACGTACTGAACACGCGAGAGGCAATCGGATGAGCACGACTCGGGGCCGACGTACGGGAGGAACCATGTCCTGCCGGCGTACGAGAAGGACTACGGCCTACCGGCGTACGGGAGGAACCATGTCCTGCCGGCGTACGGGAGGAACCATGTCCTGCCGGCGTACGAGAAGGACTACGGCCTACCGGCGTACGAGAAGGACCGCGACCTGATGGAGAACAAGGCAGCCCTCCTGGCCCTGGGCGCGACGATCCTGACCTGCACGCTGGCCGTGGCCGGTGTCCACGCGTTCGCGTCGGGCCGCGCGCAGCGCCAGGCGCTGGTCGACCGCCTGTCGATCGGCCCCGGAGCGGGCGAAGGCGGCCCCCCGGCCCGCAGCCGACGCTTCTCGGCGGTGGACCGCCGCCTGCGCCGTACCCGGTTGGGCCGCTCGATCCACCGCCGCCTCTCGGCGACGGGACTGGACCTGACGGCAGGCGAATTCTTCGTGTACGTCGTGGCAGTCGTCGCCGCTCTATGGCTGATGGCGGCGGCGACGCTGGCCCCGTTCTTCGGCCCGATCGCGGGCGTGGTGGCGGTGTGGAGCGCGGTGGTGTTCCTCAACTGGCAGCGCCAGAAACGAATAGAGGCGTTCATCGCGCAACTCCCTGACGTGGCCCGCATCTTGGCGAACGCAACGGCGGCGGGCCTGGCGCTCCGTACATCGCTGGCGATGGCGGCGGAGGAACTGGACGCGCCGGCGGGCGAGGAACTCTCCATGGTGGCGGACCAACTGAGCCTGGGCCGCTCGGTGGACGACACCCTGGGCGAACTGGCGGAACGCCTCCCGTCCCGTGAACTGGTGGTCCTGGTGACGACATTGGTGCTGTCCAACAAGGCAGGCGGCTCGGTCGTCAACTCTCTCCGCAACCTCACGCAAACGCTGGAGGACAGGAAGGAGACGCGCAGGGAGGTCCGCACGATGCTGTCGGAGGTCCACGCGACGGCGTTCACGGTCCCGTTGCTGGGTCTTGGTTCACTGCTCCTGATCAACTCCTCCAATGAGGGCGCGCTGGAGCGGGTGACGGGCTCACCGGTGGGCCAGATGCTGATCCTGATCGCTTTGGGCCTGTACGCGGTGGGCTTCTTCGTGATCAGACGCCTTGGCAAGATCGAGGTATAGGAGGGGAGTTGAGGTGCAGGCAGTGACTCTGGCGCTGGCGGGTGTGATGGGCCTGGCCGTGGCGGGCGTATGCCAGGGCATCCGCATGTACCGCGCGGAGGTGAAGCTCCCGTCCGACCTGGCGATCGCCCTGGAGGTGGGCGCGACCCGCGTCTCGACGGCGGGCTCGGCGGTGGACCGCATGGGCATGCGGTTCGCGCCCCTGGTGCTGCGCCTGATGGGCCCGAAACGGGTGGACGCCAAACGCCGCAAGATCGACATGGCGGGAAACCCCGGCGGCCTGACGATCGACCGCTATGCGGCACGCAGGGCGGTGTACGGGGTCTTCGGCCTGGTGATGGGCCTGGTCTTCTTCACGAACGGCTCGCCACTCTTCGGCCTCCTGACGTTCGCCTTCGGCGTGACGGCGGCGGACGCCCTCATCTGGCAGGCGATCCGCGAACGCCGAGAGGTGATCGACCGCACGCTGCCGGACTTCCTGGACGTACTGGCGGTGGTGGTCTCGGCGGGCCTCGGCTTCCGCCAGGCGCTGGACCGGGTGGCGGAGCGGTACGAGGGCCCTTGGGCGGACGAACTCCGCATCACGCTCCGCCAGATGGACATGGGCGTCTCCCGCCGCCAGGCCTTCGACGAACTCCGCCGCAGAAACGCGTCGGAACAGGTCTCCCAATTCGTCTCGGCACTGCAACAGGGCGAGGAGTTGGGCTCCCCCATCGCGGACACGCTGATCCAACTGGCAACGGACATGCGCCGCACGGACGCCCAGAACTCCCGCCGCAGGGCGGCGAAGACGATCCCGAAGGCAACGATGGTGACGCTGGTCTTCATGCTCCCGGCGACGATGATTCTGATCGCGGCGGGGATGTTCCTGGGCTCGGGGTCGGACTTCGGCTCGATTCTGGGGAAGTGAGGGGTTCCTGTGCGGGTTCCTGGGCGGGTTCCTGGGCGAAAACTCTTCGCGGCTGCAACGAGATGTGGGACAGTCGCTCGATGGTCCCAACTGCTCTCTGCGAAGGACGAGTTCAGGGGAGGGAAGTCGTGAAACGCAGATGCGTGATGACCTCGCGACCAGGGAAGGGAACTCGCCAACTTCCGCGACTGAAGCGGCATTGGTTGCGGAGAGTGGCTGTCGGGTCACATGATCTCGCGTACGTTGCCAAGAGCGCGTATAGCGGTGCGTGTGGTGCGCGTGGTGCGTGTATCGGGTGGGAGAGAAGGGGCCGTCGTGCTGAAGGATCGCGTACTCAGAGTCTGGGTCGACTGGACCGTGACCGTGGGTTCCCGTATGCGGGGGAGGGAGCGGGATGCGGGGGCTGGGTTTGTGGAGTATGCGGGGTTGATGATTTTGATTGCGGGGATCTACACGTTGATCGACGGTCTCGCACTGGACAACAAGATCTCCACGGCGATCGGCAATGCGGTGAACAACGTCATCGGGGGCGGGTGACCGGGCGCAGCCGATTTCGCAACGACAGTGGGCAGACCCTCCCCATCTATATCTGGATGACGGGGATTCTGCTCTTTGTTGCGTTCGCGTTCTTCGCGTTCGCCCAGGCCGCATCCGCACGCAATGGCGCACAATCGGCCGCCGACGCAGCGGCGTTGGCGGCGGCGCAGGACGCCAGAGACGAACTCATCGACGGGCTTGGGGAGTCCATCGGCGAGGGCGATGAATGGATCGACTGGCTCGACGGCGACAAGTTCACCGGTGACGGCGCTCGCGGTGCGGCGGAGGCGCTGGCCGGCGACAACGACTCGAAGGTCATCGGATTCGGCCCGGAGGGATTGAACGGCTATCCGGGCTTCTGGGCGAAGGTCGAGACCAACTACACCGTCGGCGACTCGATCATTCCGGGCACGGAGTCCAAGCACGCCAGGGCAGAGGCGGTGGCCATCATCAAGCCGCGCTGCGATGTCGCTCCTTCCGCAGACCCCGAGAAGGTCGTGGAATTCGACTGCGACGGCGGCGATTCCTTCGAGATCGATCCGGACGACTTCAGGCTGGATGATCTACCGGACGCGTCCACCCTCTTCTCCGTTCACCTGGCTGACTGATGAGCGATCGACGAAAGAAGGAAGTCGTACCGATGAACATTCGGCGCACCATGAAGACGCGCAGGGCAATGACCGCTGTGGCGATCACTACTGGGCTGGTCCTCACGGTCGCCGGTTGCGGTGGTGGTGGGGACGATGACACGTCCGACAAGGATTCCAAGTCCTCCGCTTCAGCAAAGGACGACGAGGTCAAGGAGAACGAGTCGCAGGCTCCTGCTGTCGACCAGACTCTGGCTGAGTCGAAGGGAGACGGCGTGACTCTCGTCATCAATTCCGCCAAACGTGATGAAGGCGGATTCCTCACCGTTTCAGGCCAGGTGACAAACACGTCTGGAGGCCTCTGGACCGGTGGTCAATGGCGAGGGGACGAGCAGGAGCTGCAGAAGAACGGCGGTTCTATAGCTGGCGCCAGCCTGGTGGACGAGCAAGGGAAGAAGCGGTACCTGGTTCTGCGCGATACCACTGGACGTTGTCTCTGCACCAAGTTCGAGGGGGGCATCGACTCGGGCAAGACGGTTGATTGGTTTGCCCAGTTCCCGGCCCCGCCGGACGGTACGAACAAGGTGTCGTTCCAGGTGGGCGGAATGCCCCCTGCCGCAATAGAACTCACCGAGGGCGAGTGACCATGACCACGGCCCACTCACGATCCCTCGCCGCAGCGGCAACCCTCACGCTGCTCATCCTCCTGGCCGGCGGCACGGCCCACGCCGATGACGAAGATCCCAGCGCGCCCCCGGACAGCACGACCTCCACGCCGCCCCAGGAGGTCGACTCCAACAGCCCCGGCCTGAAACTGGCGGACGGCGCGACCCTCGCCCCGGCGAAGGTCCTGGACATCAAGTCCGTCGTCGAGGACCTCGGCGGGGAGGAACGCCGCGAGGACACGAACACGGACGTCAAGTTCGCGCTGCAGGCGGAGGTGTTGTTCCCCAAGGACAGCCCCAAGCTGAATCCGGAGGCGAACGCCCGGATCAAGGCGATCGCGGAGGAGGCGAAGGCGCAGAAGGCGACGAACGTCAGGGTGTTCGGCTTCACGGACGACCTCGGCTCGTACGCGCACGGCAAGAAGCTGTCCCGCGACCGAGCGGAGGCGGTACACGACAAGCTGGCGAGCTACCTGGGTCCCGAGGTCACGTACGCGGTACGCGGCTACAGCGAGGACTACCCGATCGCGGACAACGGCTCCGAGGAGGGCCGCAAGAAGAACCGCCGCGTGGAGGTGTCCTTCCCGAGGGGCTCCGGAGCGGACACGGGCACGACCCCATCCGGGGGC
Source organism: Streptomyces sp. NPDC050658 (assembly GCF_044457025.1). Taxonomy (NCBI): domain Bacteria; kingdom Bacillati; phylum Actinomycetota; class Actinomycetes; order Kitasatosporales; family Streptomycetaceae; genus Streptomyces; species Streptomyces sp. NPDC050658. The sequence goes on along the minus strand of NZ_JBITGM010000005.1, from coordinate 544,002 downwards.
CAGGACTGACCAGTTGACCAACTTTGCCCACCGGGTCGTCGTGCTGCTCAGCGTGAACGGCCTGCGTACCGACTGCGAGGCGTTCGAGGCGGCATGCGCAGAGCAAGGCTGGGCGATCCTGGAGCAGCCGGAGCATCCCACCGGGCGGCAGTTGTCCGTGGTTCCGTACACGGTGGAGATACGGGTTCCGGGTGCGTACAGAGGGGCAGTACGTGGGGCGCGGCTCGCCGTGGTGCGGGTCGGCCAGCAGCGTCGGCTGGACCTGAACGTACGGGTGGCCGACCGCCTGCAGCCCGACAGCAGGAACCGTGCCTTGTGGTATTCGTACGTGGAGATGCCGACCGCAGCGCCTCGCCACGTGCCCGACTGGGCCTGGCGCCGGGTCCGCCGCACGGCCACCAGCGCACGCCTGCGTGACACGGAACGCGGAGTGTGGGCGTCGACCGAGGCGGAGGCGCTGCGTCTCGCACGCCATCCGCTTCCGGGAGTGACACCAGCGCCTCCCGGCATCAGGGTGCGAAGCGTCGCCAAGAACCCCGAGACCGCCTGGGGGATGAAGTGGGCCAGCCGCATCAATGAGGGGCGCCTGGCGCATCTGTGTGCCGTGGCGCTCCTGAGCGGGGCGTTCGTGCCCAACGCACTGCTCGGCGGGATCCCCTTCCTGATGGTTGCCGCTGTCCTCGGTCTGACGGCTGTCTGCGTGTGGTGCGTCATGCTCGTGCGCAACCAGCGCGGGAAGGGTGAGGGGACGTACAAGGACACGCTTCTGATCTGCGGCGCGAGTACGTCCATGCTTGCCCTCGGCGCCGGGACCGCGGTTGTCGCCGACTGGAGCGGCTTCTGGCTGATCGTGCTCCTGGCGGGTGTCACCGCGGTCGCCCAGGGCCTCTACTTGTTCATCCGGCAGCGGACGTGGCAGACGTGGGTTCCGTGGGTGCTTCCGGCCCTGCTGCCTCTGGTGTTCGGCGTGTTTCCCGGAATCGGGTCGTTCGTCCACCTTGCCTATCTGGACGCGTTCGGCGTGAGCCTGGGGGATGTGGGCGTGCCGGTGCACTGGCAGCTTGCTGCGGCGCTTCGGTGGGGTGTGCTGGTCCTGATCCTGCTGGTCGGGCCCGCTGTGTACGGCTACCTTCGGCATCACCATCTGGCGGTGGAGAACCGCCAGGCGTTCGGTTTCGCGATCGCCTTCGGCCTGGTGGCCTCGTGTGTGACGGCCGGCTCCAACATCCTGGACGACGCCAGGTGGTCCGGCACCGAGGCGCGGCGCGTGGCCGCGAGCGGCAAGACACCGCCCACGTACTACGGAATCGACCCGGAATGGGTCTGCGTCAAGCCCTTGAAGGGCGTCGATCCGGCCGAACTTCCCGTGCAGGGAGGCGAATTCGACCCGTCCCGCCGCTACCTCATGCTCGGAGACTCCGGCGGAACGGTAGTCCTCTGGGACCGCGGAAGCAGCGCCAAGCCTTCCCGCACCACCGACGACCAGACCCTGAAGCTACCTCTTGCCGAACTCCGCGTGGCTCCGGCGGGGAAGCGGTGCTAGGGGCGGCGCGTTGCGCACTGGGCCGGGGACGCAGTGCCCTGAGCCCGGGGCCCCGTCATGCCCCCCACCCACCCGCCCACCCGCCCCCACCTGAGCTGAACTGCCGTCTCTGGCATGGGTGGAGGCCCAGCGTGGGGCTGGGTAGGGCGGCTGCTTTGGGTGGCCCGGTGTCGTTGATGGTGGCCGGGGCCGCCCGGTGCTCCGGAGTATGGCGGTTCCGGCGTGCCTGTAAAGGGCGCTCCCTTCGGTCGCGTCGGCTTCGCCGATTCCGCTTGCGCTCCACCCTTGACAGGCCCGCCTCCACCGCAGAGACCTTTCTGACCGGGCGGCCACGGGAGGGGGCTCACGGGGAGGGCCGGTAGGGCGGTTCGGTCTTCGTGCCGGGTGCGGACTGGTTCGGAGCGGCTCGGTCAGGCGGGGAGGGGCCGCCCGACAGACCGGCTCCGCCCCGGTGCCTGGGCCGGTCGTTGTTCCGTCTGCGGACTTGTTCGTTTGGGGCTCGGTCGCTGGGTGGGGCCGGGGTAGGGGCGGCTGCTTTGGGTGGGCCGGTGCCTTCGATCGTTGCCGGGGCCGCCCGGCTTCTGCGGAGTATGGCGGTTCCGGCGCCCCTGTAAAGGGCGCTCCCTTCGGTCGCGTCGGCTTCGCCGATTCCGCTTGCGCTCCACCCTTGACAGGCCCACCTCCACCGCAGAGACCTTTCTGACCGGGCGGCCCAGGGGAGGGGGCTCACGGGGAGGTCCGGTAGGGCGGTTCGGTCTTCGTGCCGGGTGCGGACTGGTTCGGAGCGGCTCGGTCAGGCGGGGAGGGCCGCCCGCCAGACCGGCTCCGCCCCGGTGCCTGGGCCGGTCGTTGTTCCGTCTGCGGACTTGTTCGTTTGGGGCTCGGTCGCTGGGTGGGGCTGGGTAGGGGCGGTTGCTTGGGGTGGGCCGGTGCCTTCGATGGTGGCCGGGGCCGCCCGGCTTCTGCGGAGTGTGGCGGTTCCGGCGCCCCTGTAAAGGGCGCTCCCTTCGGTCGCGTCGGCTTCGCCGATTCCGCTTGCGCTCCACCCTTGACAGGCCCGCCTCCACCGCAGAGACCTTTCTGACCGGGCGGCCACGGGAGGGGACTCACGGGGAGGGCCCATCGTGTGCCCGGTCTTCCTGCCGGGTGCGGACCAGTTCGTGCTGGGCACCGCCCGCTGGGAGGGGCGGGGCCCGGCAGACCGGCTTCGCTCCGGCGGCAGCGACAGGTCTCTTGCCGGGTGCGGACTGGTTCGGTGCAGCTCGCCCATTCGGCGAAGGTGCGGCCCGCCAGACCGGCTTGGCTCCGGTGGCGGGACCGGTCTTCCTGCCGGGTGCGGACTGGTTCGTCGGGCCTCGCTCACATGGAGAAGGCGCCGCCCGGCAGGCCGTTTCCGGCCCAGCGGCGGGGGTGTGCGCGGGCCAGTTCGGGAATGGGGCGCGGCTTCGTCAAGCGGGTGCGGACCGGCTGGTTCTTCCGGCGCGTGCCTTACGGGGAGAGCGGATAGAGGTGGGCCGGGTGGTCTTACGGGGTGGGTTCGGGGAAAGTCCCGCGCCGCGCCCCAGTTCACGGCCTTTCGGCGGGACTTATTGCGGTCCGGCCGTCCGAGGGGGGAGGGGACCGTCCGAGGAGGGCGGGTGCCTGCCGAGGCTGGGGGACCCTACTTCCCCCCCACCCCCTCGCCTACGACCTCCGCAAACACAAGCGGTCGACGGGGTCCCCGTCCTGCCGGGGCGGGCTCGCGGTCAGGGGCTTCTGGGATTTTCTTGGGTTGCGGCGTGTGTTGGGCGTACTGCCGCCAGCGTGTGCCCCTCTATTGCAGGGCTGTGCCTGCGCGGAGGCGGGTGTCGGAGGGGCGGGGTGGAGGAAAGTCCCACCCGGCCCCGCTTTTCCTTCTGTTTCTCGGTGGTGGGTTGCCGGTCGCCCCGGAAGCTCCGGTCGGTCGGGCCCGGTCGGTCCGTCGGCCGGTAGACGCTTGACGAAGCCGGGGCCCGTCCCCGGAGCGGCCGCGCATCCCGGCCCGTCTCGCCCGTCGGCGGTGCCTGCTTCGGACTAGTCCGCAGGCGGCACGAAGCCTTGCCCCCACCGGGGCTCTTCCGTTTGCCGCCCGCCCTCCCGTCCGGCGGTGCCTGCTTCGAACAAGTCCGCACCCGGCACGAGACCAAAGACACCGCCCACACCCCCCGTGAGCCTCACCCCTGGGCCGCTCGGTCATGCGTTCACCGGCGGTGGAGGGGTGGGTGTCAAGGGTGGAGCGGAGCGGAATCGGCGCAGCCGACGCGACGGAGGAGCGCCCTTGACTCCCACCCCGGAACCGCCAACCTCAGAGAGGCCGGGCGGCCCCGGCGCCGATCGAAGTCGCCGGGTGCCGAAGTCGCCGTTACAGCAAGTGATCCGCCCTGCCCGCCTTGATCTCCCGGATGAGGGTGCGCAGGGCTTCCTCGGTGTCGGTGAGGCAGCGGTCCTCTTGGCCTGCCACGGCGATATAGGCGTTGCCTTCGCCGTCCGTGCCGAGGCGGAAGCAGTTGTTTCCCTCGCCGCAGTACGGGTCTTCCCAGCTGATGCTCGGCACGGTCTCTCCCCTAGTGTTCGCGTGCGACCTTGTGGATGAGATCGCGGGACGCCGCAGCGGGCAGCGAGGCCTCGTCCATCCAGTCCAGATGGGAACGGTACTTCGTGAGCTGAGCCTCGGCGTGGGTGAATTCCGGCCCATGCGCGGAGTCCAGCTGCACTGTGTCGAGTTGGGGCACCGGCCCGTCCGCGTGCAGCAGCGCGTGGCCCGCCCCCGGGAATCCGCCTGCCGTGTTGGGGACGATGCGTACGTCGATGGATTCGTGCTCGGACCTGGCGGCCAGGTCCACCAGTTGCTGCCGCGTTACTTCCGCGCCGCCGAACGGCATGCGCAGCGCGGCCTCATGCACGTACGCGACGTACGGCAAAGAAGCCCGGCGGTCGAAGACTTGCTGCCGGTCCATGCGGTTGGTCACGCGCAGCTCGATCTCCAGCCGACTCAGCGGCGGCAGGACAGCCGCGAAGACAGCGCGGGCGTACTCCTCGGTCTGGAGCAGGCCGGGTACGTGCATGACCTGGACGGTGCGTACACGTGCGGCGTGCCACTCCAGTTCGGCGATGTCGAGCAAGCCCGACGGCAGCGTGCCCCGGTGCTTCTCCCACCAGCCGCGCTCCTTGTTCTCGGCCATGTCGACCAGGGCATCGGCGTAACGGGCGTCCGCACAGGCGTAGTTGCAGGCCAGCGTGCGGATGCGCTCGGGGGAGAAGGGGCGGATGCCCGACTCCATGTTGGAGAGCCTGGTCCGGTCGATGCCGAGCAGTCCGGCGGCGTACTCGGTGGTGCGGCCGGCCGCGAGGCGCATCTTGCGGAGCTCGGCCCCCAGTCGCTTCTGCCGCTCAGTAGGCGTGGTTCTGGTTGCCATGCCGCCCCTTCTCGTGCCGTGTGGCCTCAGTCTGCCCGCCGCAGAGAGGGCGGGTCCAGCACGGTGGGGGTAATTATCTCCAAAGTCATGGACACCGTGACCCCGGCTCTCTTACGTTAAGTAACGCCACAATCACGCACCGCCCAGCCGGAAGCGCATCGCGCGAGCCTGCCCAGAAGCTCCCTCCCTGGGAGGGGCAGGCGCGCGTCAGGGAGACAGGCCACCGGTCGCGCGGCAGTAACTCACCCGTCAGACGAGGGAGTCAGCCATGCCCGCAGTCGTCACAGCCTGCCCCGATCAGCTTCAGCTCGACGTACCGACGAAGGGGCCAGTCCCGCCGCCCTCCGCAGAAAGCCTGGCCTACAGCCTCACCCTCCCCGCCGGCCTCGCCAGCCCCGCGGTCGCCCGGCAGGCAGCGAAGGCGATTCTGCGGGCCCACGACCTGCTGGACGTCACGGACGCGGCAGCGCAGGTGCTCGGTGAACTCACCGCCTGCGCCTGCCGGTTCACGCCCACCGCCGAGGTGTACGTCAGTCTCCGTTACCGCGACGGCGCCCTGCGAGTGATCGTCTACGACGGGCACCCACGCCATACGAACCCCCGCCTCGCCGCAAACTGCGACACCCGCCACCGCGCAGCCCTCCGCGTCCTCGCCTGCGTGGTCCGTGCCTGCGGGGGTGAATGGGGGTTCGGGGACGCGCGCCAGCCGGGCGGCGGTACCCGCATGTGGGCCGTGCTGCCGAGGCAGGGAGCACGGGGGTACGGGCAGCCGCCCGGCTGAGGCAGGTCAGGTCAGGTCAGGGGAAGCGGACCACCACGTCGTACAGGCCCGGATTCGCCTTCACCGGAGTCTCCTCGGAGTCCCGCGCCGCATGCGCACGCGTGGCGAACTCCGGGTCGGCGCCGGCCTCCGCCCAGGCCTCCTCGCTCTCCCAGTGGGCCACGTTCACGAGCTGGAAGCGTCCGTCCGCGGCGCGGGCCCGGTGCAGCTTCGTATCGATGAAGCCGGGCTTCTTGCTCATGATCGCGGCCCGCTCCTCCCACTTCTCGGCGAAGGCGGGCACGTCCTCCTCGGCAATCTCGAAGATGTTGATGAAGGTGACGGGCTCTCGGTCGTCGCTCGATGTGCTCATGATCGGACTCTATAAGTGTCCTAATTAAGCCCGGATAAGCGGGAGTTGGGGTCGAATCAGGCCTCCGTGGCGCCGTGCGGCGTGAACGCCTGCGCGACCGCCAGGCTGTCCTCGTACACGTGATGGCGCGTCACGAGTCCGTCCAGCACCGTCAAGTGCATCGCGAACCGCGCACGGTAGGCGACGCCCGTCGAACGCGCCGTCTGGCGGATCTCGCCGAGGACGACCGCGTGGTCGCCGTCCACCAGGACGTGCTCGACCTCCGTGCCGACCGCCTCGGCTACGTGATGCTCGGCGAGCTCGCGGTAGTGCGCGGCGGCGTCCGCGCGTGAGGAGCGGTGCCGGATCCACGGAGTGGCGGGACGGCCGTGCTCGGCCTCGGGCCAGTTCAGCTTCCAGTCCGCCCCGTCGGCGTACAGCTCGGCGATGCGCTCGGGGTCGCCCTCGCCGATGCGGCGCAGCAGGGCCTCCACCACTGAGCGGGTGGTCGGGGGTACGGGGGCGGCGCCGGGCATCGGGTGGTCCTCTCGGGTGGGCGGGGTGCGGTGGGCCTCGCGATTCTCGTCGGCACGGGCAGCCGCTGCCAACGGATATTGACGTGAGCCGAAGCCCCCGCGGTGCGAGGATCGGCTCATGAGCAGCACCAGCAACAGCGGCCCCGTCCAGCCGCCGCAGCCCCGCTCCTTCGACGCCCTCCTCGCCGAAGCCGAAGCCGCCCCCACCGAAGGCTGGGACTTCTCCTGGTTCGAGGGGCGGGCCACCGAGCAGCGGCCCTCCTGGGGGTACGCCCGTGCCATGGGGGAGCGGCTGGGGCAGGCCCGCGCCTCGCTCGACGTCCAGACCGGTGGCGGTGAAGTCCTCGCCTCCGCGCCCGTGCTGCCGCCGATCGCCGTCGCCACCGAGGGGTGGCCGCCGAACGTCGCCAAGGCCACCGCGCTGCTGCATCCGCGCGGCGCGGTCGTCGTCGCCTCCCCGGAGGACGCGCCACTGCCGTTCGCGGACGGGGCGTTCGACCTGGTCACCAGCCGGCATCCGGTGAAGGCCGACTTCGGGGAGATCGCGCGGGTGCTGACGCCGGGCGGTACGTACTTCGCGCAGCACGTCGGGCCCTCCAGCGTCTTCGAGGTCGTGGAGTACTTCCTCGGGCCGCAGCCCGAGGAAGTACGGAACGGGCGCCACCCCGACCACGAGCGCGCTGAGGCGGAAGCCGCCGGGCTCGAGGTCGTGGACCTGCGGGCCGAGCGGCTGCGGATCGAGTTCTTCGACGTCGGCGCCGTCGTCCACTTCCTGCGGAAGGTGATCTGGATGGTGCCGGACTTCTCCGTGGAGAAGTACCGGCCGCGGCTGCGCGAACTGCATGAGCGGATCCAGTCCGAGGGGCCGTTCGTGGCCCACAGCTCGCGGCATCTCTTCGACGTACGGAAGCGCTGAGACCCTTTCACCCGGAGGGACTGGGACGTGTTCACCCGGGGGGACTGGGGCGTGTTCGGCAGCCGGCCGAAGGCGTTTCGCTCCGGGCGATAGCCAATCGCCCGCCGGCCGCGCGGACCTACCGTGAGGGCATGAACCCACCGATCACAGGTACGGCCGCCGGAGTGCCGTTCACCGCACTGCCGCCGGCCGGCACCGGCACCGCACCGCTGATCGTCACCTGGCACATGCTGGACGCGCCCCGGTCGGACGCCGCGTTCGCCGCGGCCCTGCCGATGGACGGCGTGCCCGCGTGGCGGGTGCACCTCGGGATGCCGATGTGCGGGGCACGCATGGTCGACGGCCGTACGGACGCCATCATGGAGCTGGCCCGCGAGGACGTGCTGATGTCCTATCTCCATCCGTTCGTCCGGCAGGCGGCCGAGGAGTTCCCCGCCGCGCTGGCCTCACTGCGTACGCAACTGCCGGTCGACGACGGCGCCATCGGCGTGCTCGGCGGGTCGCTGGGAGGAGCCGTGGCGCTGCGGGTTCTCGCGGACACGGACATCCCGGTCTTCGCCGGGGCCGTGGTGAACGGCGCCATCCGGATGCGGTCGGTCGTCGACCTGTTCCCGGAGGCCTATCCGTACGACGCCGAGTCCGAGGCGGCGGCGGACAGCCTGGACTTCGTCGCCCGAGCGGAACGCATCGCCGACCGCGCGGCACCGCTCCTTGTCGTGAGCGGCGAGTCGGACCACCCGGCGCTGAGGGCCGATGCGTCGGCGCTGGTCGAAGCGCTGGGGAAGCAGGCCGAGCTGTTCTCGATCCCTGGGCTGGCCCATCCCCTCGCCGACGAACCCGGCATCGATCCCGCACCCCAGCTGCCACGGACCCGCGAGGTGGACGCGGCGCTGACTGACTGGTTCCGACACCGGCTGGCGGCTGCGGGAGCTGCGGGAGCCGCGGGAGCCGCGGGAGCTGCGGACGCTGTGGGCTAGGGCGGCCGGTCTCTCTCCCTCCGCCCCCGCCAGATCAGACCCTTTCAGACCAGCCACCAGCAGACCAGCCCCCGGCAGCGCTACGCATGCGCCCCCACCGTCACCTCCCCCACCACCAGCTCCGCCCGTCCCTCCAGCACCTCGCCCACCCGCTCGACCTGCCCCGCCAGTTCCCGCTCCTGCCTCGCGGTCAAGCGGCCCAGCGGCTCGACCGTCACCGTCACCCGGCGGCCCGAACGGCGCTGGTGCCATACGCCCGCCACGACCCCGTCGACCAGCAGGACGGGGAAGTTGCCCGCCTGACCACCGGCCAGCGCGCGCTCGTAGGCGCGACCGGGGAAGAGCCTGGCCCGGGGGTGTGAGGCGATGACGTACGCATCGAAGTAGGGGAGGAGCCGTACGCCCCGTGCCGGTTCCTCCGGGAACGCCGTGTCGCCCGCGACCACCCACGACGCGGTGCCGCCGTCGCCCTCCTCCTCGCCTGCCATCGTGACCGCCTCGATCTCGTCGGCCCCGGCGAGGGACGAGAAGAGGTTGGAGGCCCAACCCGTCGGAGCCGCCGCCCACTTGGCGAACTGGTGGGGTGTCGCGGGGCCGTACGCGTGCAGGAAGCGGCGTACGAGGAGGGCCGACGCCGTCTCGGGGTCCAGGGGTGCGTCGACCGCCGGCGGGCGGGTGTACGTCACCTTGCGGCCGCGGTTCGGCGCGAAGCACAGGGCGCCGCGCTGGGCCGCCAGGTGCATGACCTGCCGCCAGCGCGGCCACATGCCCTGGAACGCGGGCATCACCAGGTCACCGGCCCAGGGGCCGGTCCGTGCCACCACCTCGTCGCCGAGCTCGTCGATCGTCAGCGCGGCGCCGTCCAGGGCGTCGCCGATCGCAGCGACGACCTCTTCCGTCTGGTCGGGGGTCATCCGGGCGTCGGCCTTGAAGGGGTTCGGGCCGCTGGGTACGGCGGGCAGCGCGCCGGTCCAGAGGGGGAGTTCGGCGGCCGGCAGGAGGTGGATCGTGCCGCGCGGGCCGTACGTCTTGATCAGGGACGGCTCCTCGCTCCACAGCGCCTCGCGTACGTCCGTCCGCGTCGCGCCCTCCATGCGCAGGCCCACCGACAGCTCGGCGGCGGAGAGTACCTGTGCCTGCGCGGCGAGCATCGCGTCCACGACCTGCGCGGGGCCCGCCTCGCCGGGCTTCGCGGGCGTCAGGAGAAACTGCCGCGCCATGCGCCGGGCATTGGCGCAAGTCCACGGAACGGCGACGCTCATCGGGAATCTCCTCTGTACTGTCGATGGGGCAAGTGGCCCTGTGGACAAGAGGAGTGGACCATGCCGAAGCACGACGTGGAGGGCAACCAGGGGAGCCAGCCGGTGTACGCGTGCGGGCTCGACGCCGCCGTGGACGTCGTGGGCGGCAAGTGGAAGCCGATGATCCTGTGGGCACTGCACTCGGGCAAGGTGATGCGCTTCGGCGAGCTGAGGCGGCACCTCGCGGGCATCAGCGAGAAGGTCCTCATCCAGCAGCTGCGCGAGCTGGAGACGGACGGCATCGTGCACCGCGAGGTCTACCGGGAGGTCCCGCCCAAGGTCGAGTACTCCCTGACCGACCTCGGCCAGTCCCTGAACACGGCGCTGGTTCCGCTGGGGCTGTGGGGGGACGAGCACATGCAGACGCTGGTGGCGAACCGGCAGGAGAAGTGCGACAAGGTCGCCTGACGGCTGACGCTTGGCAGCTGATATCTGACAGATGACAGATATCAGACGGCGATAATTGTCAGTCGGCAGCCGAGGCCCCCGACGACGAAAGCCCCCACCCGGTTCCCCACCCACCCCACCGTTAACCAACTGATGCCAACCCAGGCCACGTTGATTCCGCATCGTTATCGGGGCTGGCTCGATCCAGTCGCCCGGTCGCGTAAGTTCAGACCAAGGCGAATTCGCGTGAGCAAAGCCACGTGTGCGGTGCCGCGCGGTGGAGGGGGCTGCGCGGCACCGCGCGCCCTCATTCATCAGCGGGGTCCGTCAATCACGCGCCCCACCCCTCATCCCTCCTATGGGCTATCGCCCCGCACGGCCTGATTTCTCCCCTGGGGCCGAAATCCGGTGGTGGGGCAGGGTCGCGGAGTCGTCGGGCGGTCTCGGAGAGTAGTTGTCTCGCGTCGATGCGCGCGCCATCCCTTACGAAGGGTTATGGTGGAAACCCCCCCTCGGGCCGGTCCATCTCCCCCCCATGGACCGGCCCGATTTTTTTGTGCCCCGGAGTCGGCCTCCTGCCGGCCGCCCACCGGCCCTCATGATCACGGACTCGATGCCTCCGGATATGGTCAGGGACATGTCGAACCAATTCCCCCCACCGCACGAGAATCCGCAGGCCGGCCTCCCCACCTACACCGGTCCCGCCCAGGACCCCGGCTACGGATACGGCCAGGGCCCGGCCGTCCCGCACAAGATGCCCGGCGTCGTCCGCGCCGCCCAGATCGTTCTCTGGTCCCTCGGCGGACTGCTCATCCTCGGCTCGATCGGCCTGATCTTCACGGTCAACCCGGAGACGGCGGGCGCGGCCCTCGGGGTCAACGTCTGCCTGCTGGTCTCGGCCGGTATGGCTTTCCGCTTCGGCAGCGTGGGCCACGGCATCCGCGTCACCTGCATCGTCCTGATGAGCGTGCAGATCGTTCTCGCCCTCGGCGGCGCGGCCAACGGCAACCCGGCAGGACTGATTCCGCTGCTCGCCGCCATCGCCGTCGTCATCCTGCTCTCGCAGAGCATCGCGGGCGCCTGGTTCAAGCGCCCGCGCGCCCTCTAGGGGCGTCCTTCGGACACGCCCCCTCCATAAGAGAGCCGTCGTCAGCCTCGCCCGGCCCAGATGTTGGTGCCGGGCGTGGACACCGCGAACGCGTCGATCTCGGCCAGCTCCTCGTCCGTCAGCTTCGGACCGGTCAGCGCCGCCACGTTCTCCTCCAACTGCTTCACGCTGGACGCGCCGATGAGTGCCGAGGTCATCCGCTCGTCCCGGAGCACCCAGTTGAGCGCCAGTTGCGCGAGCGACTGGTCGCGGCGGGCGGCGATGTCGTTCAGGCCATTGAGGCGGCGGACGACCTCGTCGCTCAGCAGCTCCGGGTCGAGCGATTTGCCCTGAGTTGCCCGCGAACCCTCCGGAATGCCCTTCAGGTACTTGTTCGTCAGCAGGCCCTGCGCCAGCGGGACGAAGGAGATGCAGCCCATGCCCGCCGCCTCCAGGGTGTCGAGGAGGCCGTCGTCCTCCGTCCAGCGGTTGATCATCGAGTACGACGGCTGGTGGATGAGGGCCGGGACGCCCATCTCCTTCAGCAGCCGCGCCGCTTCGGCGGTCTGCTCGCTGTTGTACGAGGAGACGCCCACGTACAGCGCCTTGCCCTGCTGGACGGCGGACGCGAGCGCGCCCATCGTCTCCTCCAGGGGGGTGTCCGGGTCGAAGCGGTGGGAGTAGAAGATGTCGACGTAGTCGAGGCCCATGCGCTTCAGCGATGCGTCCAGGGACGACATCAGGTACTTCCGCGAACCCCACTCGCCGTACGGGCCGGGGTGCATGAGGTAGCCCGCCTTGGTCGAGATGACCAGTTCGTCGCGGTACGCGGCGAAGTCCTGCGCGAAGAGCTTGCCGAAGTTGAGCTCCGCCGAACCGGCCGGCGGCCCGTAGTTGTTCGCCAGGTCGAAGTGCGTGACGCCCAGGTCGAAGCCGCGGCGCAGGATCGCGCGCTGCGTCTGAAGGGCCTTGTCGTCGCCGAAGTTGTGCCAGAGGCCGAGGGAGATCGCCGGGAGCTTCAGGCCGCTGCGGCCCGTTCGCCGGTACTCCATGGAGTCGTAACGGTCCGTCGAGGCGACGTAAGGAGAGATGTCGTTCATGGTTACGAAGCTACGACAGTCCCCGGCCGCCTCGTGGCGCTCGGCCCCGTTTTACGGCGGTAGGCTTTCGCCTTCGGGGACTGCCGTCTGCACGGAGGGGCTGAAAACACCGTGAACCTGCGGGACAGGCTGCGCGGCCTGCTGGTCAGGCTGTACGCACGCCGGGTGGAAGGTCATCTGGACCATGACCAGGTGCCCAAGCACATCGGGGTCATCATGGATGGCAACCGACGCTGGGCCAAGGCCGCCGGATCCACCACAGCCCAGGGCCATCAGGCGGGTGCCGCCAAGATCGAGGAGTTCCTCGGCTGGTGCAGCGAGACGGACGTCGAGGTCGTCACGTTGTGGCTGCTCTCCACGGACAACTTCGACCGGCCCCAGGAGGAACTGGGCCCGCTGCTCGGCATCATCGAGGACACGGTCCGCTCGCTGGGGCGCGACGGCCGCTGGCGCGTGCACCACGTCGGGGCCAACGACATCCTGCCCTCGGGGATGCAGAACGTGCTCAAGGAGGCGGCGGAGGCCACCGCCCACGTCGACGGGATAGTGGTCAACGTCGCGATCGGTTACGGCGGCCGCCAGGAGATCGCCGACGCCGTCCGCTCGATGCTGCTCGACGCCGCCGACAAGGGGCATTCGCTCGACGAGGTCGCGGAGAAGGTGGACGTCGACCTGATCGGCAAGCACCTTTACACGCGGGCCCAGCCGGACCCGGACCTGGTGATCCGTACGAGTGGTGAACAGCGTCTGTCCGGATTCATGCTCTGGCAGACCGCTCACTCCGAGTACTACTTCTGCGACGTCTTCTGGCCCGCCTTCCGCAAGGTCGACTTCCTGCGTGCGCTGCGTGACTACGCGGCCCGTAACCGGCGATTCGGCGGCTGACCCCGCGTAACACCCTCACGAGGGTGCTCACGAGGTGAGGCGTGAGTAACCCAGAGTTCACGGACGCGCCGTCATATGCCATGGCATGGCTGCGCTTGTTCGAGGGAATAAGCCTTCCAGGTCGACATCCGAATCACGGATGTCGTATCTCAGCGGGCGGCATGGGGCCGTCCGCCCGGGAGGCCCTTTGCACCAGGACGACCGTGCGGTGAGCACGGGCGAAGTGGAGGGCCGGGACTCGGCCCGCGCACTGGGGTCCGAGACCGGTCCGGATTCCTCCCGGCATCCTTCCCGTCGCTCCCCGACCTCATCCGAGGGGGTACGTCCTTCCGTGGTGACCAGCACAAAGCGCCGCATGCCCGACAGGCGCACCTATGTTCTCGACACCAGCGTTCTGCTCGCGGACCCGAACGCCCTGACCCGCTTCGACGAGCACGAAGTCGTGCTGCCGATCGTCGTGGTGACGGAGCTGGAGGCCAAGCGGCACCATCCGGAGCTCGGCTACTTCGCCCGGCAGGCGCTGCGCCTGCTGGACGACTTCCGCGTCCGGAACGGACGCCTGGACGCGCCGATCCCCATCGGCGACCTGGGCGGCACACTGCGCGTCGAGCTCAACCACTCCGATCCCGGCGTGCTTCCGGCCGGCTACCGGTTGGGGGACAACGACTCACGGATTCTCGCCGTCGCGCGCAATCTCCAGGCAGAGGGATACGACGTCACGGTCGTGTCCAAGGACCTGCCGCTCAGAATCAAGGCGTCGTCGGTCGGTCTGCTCGCGGAGGAGTACCGCGCGGAGCTCGCCATCACGGACTCCGGCTGGACCGGTATGTCCGAACTGACCCTCTCCGGGGAGCAGGTGGACCTTCTCTTCGAGGAGGACCATCTGTACGTTCCCGAGGCGGCCGACCTGCCGGTCCACACGGGCCTGACCATCCAGTCCGAGAAGGGCAAGGCGCTCGGCCGGGTCACGGCCGACGGCAACGTCCGTCTCGTACGCGGTGATCGTGAGGCCTTCGGCATCAAGGGGAGGAGCGCGGAGCAGCGGGTCGCGCTCGATCTGCTCCTCGATCCGGAGGTCGGGATCATCTCGATGGGCGGCCGCGCGGGAACCGGCAAGTCGGCGCTCGCGCTGTGCGCGGGCCTGGAGGCGGTCCTGGAGCGCAGGCAGCACCAGAAGGTGATGGTCTTCCGGCCGCTGTACGCGGTGGGCGGGCAGGAGCTCGGTTATCTGCCCGGCACCGAGGCCGAGAAGATGGGGCCCTGGGCGCAGGCCGTCTTCGACACCCTCGGTTCGGTGGCGGGGAAAGAGGTCATCGAGGAGGTCAGCGCGCGCGGCATGCTGGAGGTCCTGCCGCTCACGCACATCCGGGGGCGTTCGCTGCACGATGCGTTCGTGATCGTCGACGAGGCCCAGTCCCTGGAGCGGAACGTTCTGCTGACCGTTCTGTCGCGTATCGGGGCGAATTCCCGTGTCGTACTGACCCATGACGTCGCCCAGCGCGACAACCTGCGGGTGGGTCGGTACGACGGAGTGGTCGCCGTCGTCGAGAAGCTGAAGGGGCATCCGCTCTTCGCGCATGTCACGCTCACCCGGTCCGAGCGTTCGCAGATCGCGGCGCTTGTGACCGAAATGCTGGAGGACGGGCAGATCTGATGTGAACTGCTGGTTCTGCTCTACCTCGTAGTGGTTACGCGGTAGTTGGCGCCGCCCGGCGAAGCGATGGAGCCTAGCCGGGCGGCGTCTTGGCGTGTGCCACTTTCCTGAAAACTCCTGGTGCAAACGAGGTGTGAGCTTTCACACGCAACGGGGAATTGCCTTGCGGCGTCCGGCTGCGGCAGAGTCTGGGTCCTGTCAGGCCCCGCATGCGACACACCTGTACCCCCAGCGGTACCGCAACTCAGGAACAGCAGAACTTCATAGTGGCCGTCGCATGCCGCCCGAAGCACCACGCGGCGCTCCCTTCACGGGAGTTGTCCACCGGGCCCGTGCCTCCCGTGACCGAGTACCAAGCGGAGGCCAGCGTCCAGGGGCACGATTGCGTCCGCGAGGTCACCTATGCGGGCGATGCTGGAAGGAAACCGTGTGAGCCGGATTTCGGTCCGGGGATTCGCCGTGGCATCCGCCACCGCGGTCACCACCGTCGGCGCTGTCGTTGGTGTCGCCTCGGGCAACACCCAGGGCGCCTCGAACGACAACGACTTCGAGGCGACGGCAAGCGACGCGACTCTCCTCGCAGACATACCCGCGGGTCAGCAGGCCCAGGTACAGACCGCGTCCCTGACGCAGCAGGCCGAAGCACAGGCCACCGCTGCCGACACGGCCGCGAAGAAGTCCGCGGCGGAGGCGGCGCGCAAGCAGGCCGCCGAGTCGGCGATCGCGAAGCAGAAGGCCGCGGAGAAGGCGGAGGCCGCCGAGAAGGCCGCCGCGGAGAAGGAGCGCGAGGAGGCCGCCGAGGCCAAGGCGAGCCGTTCCTCCACGCGTGACGCGGGCGACTTCGCCAAGAAGTCCTCGTACTCCGTCGCGGACGTCCAGGCGATGGCACGGCAGATGGTCCCCGGGGACCAGTTCCAGTGCTTCAGCAACATCGTCAACCACGAGTCCACCTGGAACTACCAGGCCAGCAACCCGTCTTCGGGTGCGTACGGCCTCGTCCAGGCGCTGCCCGGCTCCAAGATGGCCTCGGCCGGAGCGGACTGGCAGACGAACCCCGCCACGCAGATCAAGTGGGGTCTGAACTACATGAACGACCGCTACGGAAGCCCCTGCGGAGCCTGGGACTTCTGGCAGGCGAACAACTGGTACTGAGTCGCACCGCGCTCAACCTTTTGCGGACCCCTCACCGTCCTACGGTGGGGGGTCTTTGCCGTGTACGGTCAGTCCGACAACTTCCAGGAGGGAGTGGTGGGGAAGCAAGACGGGGGAAGAGGACGGATCATGTCGCGAGTGCCAGGGTGGCTCGGCCGGCTCGGTGCCGGTCTTTCGCGGATGGGCGAGCGGATGGACGGCGGTTCGGGTCCGGACAGCGGTTCGGGAACGGACGGCGGTTCGGACGCCGAGTCCCGGGAGGCGGCCAAGGCGCCGCGGCGGTCCGCCGCGGATGACGCTGCCGCCGCCGAGGGCGACGCGGCGGCCGTCGCAGCCGCCGGGGCGGCCGAGACCGTGGTGCCCGCGCCGCCCGCCTACGCGCCGGCCATAGCGGCCAGGCCCGATCCCGTGGCCGCGGTGCCGTGGGGGATGCGGGTCGCGGCCGAGGCCGGCTGGCGCCTCCTCGTCCTCGCGGGCACGCTCTGGGTGTTGATGAAGGTCATCAGCGCCGTGCAGCTGGTCGTCTTCGCCTTCGTGGCCGCGCTCCTCATCACAGCGATGCTGCAGCCGACGGTGGTGCGGCTCAAGCGGCTCGGGCTGCCGCGCGGGCTCGCGACCGTCCTCACGGCCGTACTGGGCTTCGTCGTCATGGGGCTGGTCGGCTGGTTCGTCGTCTGGCAGGTCATGGAGAACGCGGACACGCTCTCCAGTCAGGTCCAGGACGGCATCGACGACTTGCGCAACTGGCTCCTGACGAGTCCGTTCCATGTCACCGAGGACCAGATCAACGACATCGCCAAGTCGCTGCGGGAAGCGGTCGCGGGGAACACGGAGGAGCTGACGTCGGCGGGGCTCGAAGGGGTCACCGTGATCGTGGAGGCCCTGACCGGCATCCTGCTCACGATGTTCTCGACGCTGTTCCTGCTGTACGACGGGAAGCGCATCTGGCAGTGGGTCCTCAAGCTGGTGCCGGCGCCGGCCCGGCCGGGGATCGCCGGGGCGGGGCCGCGGGCGTGGCGGACGCTGACGGCGTATGTGCGGGGCACGGTGATAGTGGCCCTCATCGACGCGATCTTCATCGGGCTCGGGATCTTCTTCCTCGGGGTGCCGATGGCGGTGCCGCTCGCCGTCTTCATCTTCCTGTTCGCGTTCATCCCGCTGGTGGGTGCGGTCATTTCGGGCGCGCTCGCGGTGGTGGTGGCGCTGGTGACGCAGGGCGTCTTCACGGCCGTCATGACGCTCGCCGTGGTCCTGGCCGTGCAGCAGATCGAGGGCCACATCCTGCAGCCGTTCATCCTCGGCCGCGCGGTACGCGTGCACCCGCTGGCGGTGGTCCTGTCGGTGGCCGCGGGCGGTCTGGTCGCGGGGATCGGTGGCGCGGTGGTGGCGGTACCGCTGGTCGCGGTGACGAACACGGTGGTGGGCTACCTGCGGGCGTACTCCCGAGAGGCGGCCCTCAAGCAGGCGCCGCAACCGCGGGGTGCGACGGCGGTGGAGGTGGCTCCGGTGGATCCGGCACGGAGCCTGGACGCGTAGCTTCCGGAAAGGACGCATAGCTTCCGCAAAACCAGAGCGGCCCCGCCCGGCAACTGCCGGGCGGGGCCGCTCTGTCGGGCCCTAGGCCAGGGACTCCTCGGAGTCCAGCGTGACGCCCACCGCCTGGATCACCGCGGCGATCTTGAAGGCTTCCTGGATCGTCTCGCGGTCGACGCCCGCCTTGCGGAGCACCTGCTCGTGGGAGTCCAGGCACTGGCCGCAGCCGTTGATCGCGGAGACCGCGAGCGACCACAGCTCGAAGTCGACCTTCTCCACGCCCGGGTTGCCGATGACGTTCATCCGCAGACCGGCCCGCATCGTCCCGTACTCGGGGTCCGAGAGCAGGTGGCGCGTGCGGTAGAAGACGTTGTTCATCGCCATGACGGCGGCGGCCGACTTGGCGGCCGTGTACGCCTCGGGGGAGAGGTTCGTCTTCGCCTCGGGCTCCAGCTCGCGCAGGACGCGCGGGGAACGGGAGGCGATGGCGCAGGCGAGGACCGTGCCCCACAGCTGCTGCTGCGGCAGGTCCGAGTTGCCGATGACCGAGCCGAGGTTCAGCTTCAGGTCCTTGGCGTAGTCCGGTACGGCGGACTTCAGTTCGTCGAGAGCCATGTCAGATCAACCGTCCCGTCACTCGCCCGAGAGGAGCGCGACCGGGTCCAGGGTGTCCTCGCCCTTGCTCCAGTTGCACGGGCAGAGCTCGTCCGTCTGCAGCGCGTCGAGGACCCGGAGGACCTCCTTCGGGTTACGGCCGACGGAACCGGCGGTCACCATCGTGAACTGGATCTCGTTGTTCTGGTCGACGATGAAGACGGCGCGCTGCGCGAAGCCGTCCTCGCCCTCGATGCCGAGGTCACGCATGAGCTCGTGCTTCGAGTCGGCCAGCATCGGGAAGGGCAGGTCGGTCAGGTCCGGGTGGTCCTTGCGCCAGGCGTGGTGCACGAACTCGGAGTCGCCGGAGAAGCCGAGGACCTGGGCGTCACGGTCGGCGAACTCGTCGTTCAGCTTGCCGAAGGCCGCGATCTCGGTCGGGCACACGAAGGTGAAGTCCTTGGGCCACGCGAAGACGATCTTCCACTTGCCCTCGTAGGTCTTGTGGTTGATCTGCTCGAACTCCTTGCCCTTCTCCAGCGAGACACAGGCAGTCAGGTCGAACTCGGGGAACTTGTCACCGACAGTGAGCACGGGCTCTCCTTGCAGCACAGGAACCCGGTAAGGGGCTCCAAGGGGTTGGACTGCTGTCGATCGTGGCACAGAGTGCATTGATTATGGAAATAGCTACACTCTGTTCTGTTGATCGGAGGTGGCTATCAGTGCGAGCCATAAATAGGGGCAAGCAGCCCAGCCTGGCGCAGTTGCGCGCCTTCGCGGCCGTCGCCGAGCATCTGCACTTCAGGGACGCCGCGGCAGCAATCGGGATGAGCCAGCCGGCACTCTCCGGAGCCGTGTCCGCCCTGGAGGAGACACTGGGTGTCACCCTGCTCGAGCGTACGACCCGGAAGGTGCTGCTCTCGTCGGCCGGTGAACGGCTCGCGGTGCGGGCGCGGGCCGTGCTCGACGAGGTCGAGGCGCTGATGGAGGAGGCCGACGCGGTGCGCGCGCCGTTCACCGGGGCGCTCAGGCTCGGCGTGATCCCGACCGTGGCGCCGTATCTGCTGCCGACGCTCATAGGGCTCGTACACGAGAAGTATCCGGATCTCGATCTTCAGGTGCACGAGGAGCAGACCTCGTCGCTCATCGAGGGGCTCGGCGCCGGGCGGCTCGATCTGCTGCTGCTCGCCGTGCCGCTCGGCGTGCCCGGTGTCACCGAACTGCCGCTGTTCGACGAGGACTTCGTGCTCGTCACGCCGCTCGACCACTGGCTCGGCGGCAGGGAGGGGATTCCCCGCGAGGCGCTCAAGGAGCTGAATCTGCTGCTGCTCGACGAGGGGCACTGTCTGCGGGACCAGGCGCTCGACATCTGCCGTGAAGCGGGGCGCGCGGACGCGCCCGTCACCACCACCGCCGCCGGACTCTCCACCCTCGTACAGCTGGTGGCCGGCGGGCTCGGGGTGACCTTGCTGCCGCGGACCGCCGTGCGCGTCGAGACCAGCCGCAGCAACCAGTTGCTCACCGGGTTCTTCGCGGACCCCGCGCCCACCCGGCGGATCGCGCTGGCGATGCGTACGGGGGCGGCGCGGGCCGCCGAGTACGAGGAGCTGGCGGCGGCGTTGCGGGAGGCCGTACGGCCGTTGCCGGTGCGGGTGGTGTGACCCCGCACCGGCAACGGCCGTACCGAAGGACGGAGTTACTCCGTGCGCAGGCCGTCCGGGCGCATCATCCGCCGCAGCGGCGGCAGGCTGAGCAGTGTCACGACCACGACCATCGCCGCGCCCACGCCCGTCAGGGGCACGAAGGCCCACCAGTCGGTGACTTCCTTGCCGATCATGCGGGTCATCACCACGCCGAGACCCAGGCCGCCCGCGATCGCGAGGGTGAGCCCCACGGTGACGGGGAGCGCCGTCTGCCACAGGAGCGACCAGGCCATCGCCGAGCGGGGAGTGCCGAACGCGGTGAGGGCCGCGAGCAGCCGCTTGCGTTCACGGAGTTGCTCCAGCATCGACACCAGCATGGACGCCGCGATCAGCGCCATCGTGGCGCTCGCGCCGATCTGCAGGCCGCGGGCGATGGAGGCGTACTGATGGTCGCGGTCGACGTCGTTCATCGAGTTCACGCCGAGCAGCGGGCTGATGCGGGCCGCCGTGTTGCGCACCCGCTCCTCGGCCTCCGGCTGCTTCGGGTCGAGCTTGACCCAGGCGGTGGTCTCCGCGTCGGACAGCTTCTTGATGTCGACGGCGCCGGGGGTGGCGAGGACTCCGTCGATCTTGCTGCCGGACGGGTTGGGCCTGGCCTTGACGGTGCGGGAGTCCTTGGGCAGCGTCCACAGCGTCGGCTCGGCACCCCTGTTGAAGTCGGGGTCCTCTCCGACGTTGATCGCCTTGCCGGGGCGTGCCGTCCGGTCCACCCAGGTGTTCTGCTCGCGGCTGTTCGTGTGCGAGACGAAGGTGTCGCCGTCCTTGCAGGAGCCGATGTCCGCCAGCTCGCGCAGGGTCGCGCAGCTGCCGACGGTCAGCTGGGTGGTCGGGGTGATGTCGTTGACCTTCACGTTCCCGGGCCGCGTGACGTACGACTGCACGGTGCCGATGACCTTGGTGACGCCCTCGGTCTCGCTGAAGTCGTCGATCATCCGCTGGGCGAGCGGGCCGTTGCCGCTGACGCTGTGGACGGTGAGCTGGGCCCGCGTGGTGTCCTGGCCCGTCATCTTGTTGAACTCGTCGTGCATGGACGCGAACATCATCTGCAGCGCCACGGCGCCCGCCACCGCGACGGTGATCCCGCTGACCGCGCGGGCCGCGGTGCCGCTGGTCAACTGGAGCCTGCGCACGGCGAGCTGCCACGCCACGGGCCCTCCGCGCAGCCGCCCCACGACGGCCTCGACCAGCCACGGAAGCAGCGCGCTGAGACCGATCAGGGTGAGCGCCGAACCCGCCGCGATCGTGGGTACGTCGACGGCTCCGACGGCGTCCCGGTCGATGCGGCCCGACGCGAGCAGGATGCCGATGCCGACGACCGGAAGCAGCACCCGCCACACGAGACGGCGCCCGCGCTGCTTGCCGCCCCGGACCACGCCGAGCGGCTCGATGGCCACGGAGCGCAGGGAGAGCAGCGTCACCAGGACCGCGCAGACCGGCACGGCGAGCGCGACCAGGGCGACCAGGGCGGGCTCGGGCGTCATGTCGTACGGATAGGCGCTGACGTTCGTCAGGTCGACCACGCCCACCAGTTGGCGCAGGAGCAGGAAGAAGACAGCGCCCGCGGCAAGACCGACCAACGCCCCGAAGAGCGCCTCGCCCGCCGCGATCCTGCGGACCGTGCCGGTGCTCGCGCCGACCAGGCGCAGCGCCGCGAGCCGTCGGTCGCGACGGTCGCCGCCGAACCGGACCGCCGTACCGATGAAGATCGCCACCGGGGTGAGCAGGACGACGCAGATCAGTACGACGAGGGCCATCAGGAACGGGTCGAGGGGCAGGGAGTTGTCCTGTCCGAAGCGGTCGAGGCGATGGGCGCCGTCGGCCGACGCGAGCTTGTCGGAGCCCGCGTAGTAGTAGAGCTCAAGAGGGGAGAGTAGTCCGGCCTCGCCGATGGTGCCGGTGATGCGGAAGTCGCCGAAGCGCTCCTTGAGGAGCTTGTTGTCCGGGTCGTCGATCAGGTCGCGCAGCGCGGGCGAGACGACCATCTCGCCGGGCGCCGGCATCTTGTCGACGCCGGGCGGCAGGACCGGGTGGTCGCCGTCGGCCTGGAGGAACGCGCCGGTCGCCGTCTTGCCGTGGAACTCGGTGCCGGTGTTGCGGAGCAGGATCGACGCGTCGCTCGCCTTGGGCGGCTTCATGTCCATCGAGGCGTACGGGGTGCGCGCGTAGTCCCGGTCGTCGCGGTTCTGCAGCAGGTTCGGCACGGAGGCGGCGCCGAGCAGCAGCGCGACGCCGAGGCCGACGCCGAGGGCGGTCAGGATCGTGCGGGTCCAGCCCTCCCGGCCGCCGCCGACGGCGAAGCGTATGCCCATCGCCAGATCGCGGACCCAGGCGTGCACGCCGGTGGGCGCGGTGTCCCCGGCGTGCGGCCGGAGGGCCGCGGTGGCGGACTCGGGGCGGGTGTCGAGGCTCATATGACCCGCTCCATGTCGCGGGACCTGCCGTCGCGTACGACGATCTCGCGGTCGGAGTAGGCGGCGACCCGCGTCTCGTGCGTCACCAGGACGACGGCGGCGTTGGTGGAGCGGGCGGCTTCGGTGAGCAGCTCCATGACGCGCTCGCCGTTGAGGGAGTCGAGCGCGCCGGTCGGCTCGTCGGCGAAGAGCACCCGGGGGCTGGTGGCGAGTGCGCGGGCCACGGCGACCCGCTGGCCCTGGCCGCCGGAGACCTCGCCGGGCCGCTTGGCGGTGACGTCGTCGACCTCCAGGCGCTCCATCCAGGTACGGGCGGTGGCCTCGGCGTCCTTGCGCTTGGCGCCGTTGAGGCGCAGCGGAAGGGCCACGTTCTCGACGCAGGTCAGCTCGGGGACCAGCTGCCCGAACTGGAAGACGAAGCCGAACTCGCTGCGGCGCAGCGCGCTCAGCGTGGCGTCCGGCAGTCCGGTCAGTTCGCGGCCGTTGTACGTGATGGACCCGGCGTCCGGCCGGACGATCCCGGCGAGGCAGTGGAGGAGGGTCGACTTGCCGGAGCCGGAGGGGCCCATGACGGCGACGACCTCGCCGGGGTGGATGGAGAACTCGGCGTCGTCGAGCGCGTTCGTCGTGCCGTACGCCTTGCGGAGGCCGGAGGCGGTGAGAAGGGAACCTGCGGGGGTCATGCGGAGCGCACCTCCTGGGCGAGCTTGCCGAGGCGTGCGGAGGTCAGTTCCAGCCAGCGCAGATCGGCCTCGAGATGGAAGAGCGCGTGGTCGCAGATCAGCTGGTCCGCGAGGTCGCCCTTGCGCTTGCGGTCGGTGAGGATCCGCATCAGGCGCAGGTGCTCGGCCCGCTGGGAGTCGAGTATCTCCGTCGCGTCGCGCTCGGTGAGCAGGGCGAGGACGACCTTCGTGTAGAGGGTCGACTGGAGATAGGGCTCCGGCTTCTCCGGCGTCGCGAGCCAGCGCCGGACATCGGTGATGCCCGCATCGGTGATCGCGTACCGCTTGCGTTCGGGGCCGCCGCCCGCCTCTATGCCGTCGACCTCGACGAGGCCGTTCTTCAGGAGGCGGGACATGGTCGAGTAGACCTGCCCGTAGTGCAGCGGTTTGTCGTGACCGAACTTCTCGTCGAAGGTGCGCTTGAGGTCGTAACCGTGGCGCGGGCCCGACTCGAGGAGGCCGAGGAGGGTGTGACCGATGGACATGCGGAGGACTCTACACCGTGTGTATACGTGCCATGTATACCCCTCGGGTATACCCCGAGGCGGAGCTCACAGGTTCGAAAGGCGGGCAACCTTCTGGGGCCCAGGATCGTCGGTTTCATAGGGGCAATCGTCGGCTTCCGGTGGGACAGGTACCGAAGGTTCCTAAGGGACAGGTGCTGATTGTCACGTCCGGAAAAGGCCGGATCGGCAGGAGTTTGCCCCAGGGTGCGGTGTTAGCTTCATGAGCTGACTCGACGTACGCATGAGGACTAGACGGAAGCGGAGCACTCAGAGCCATGGGCCGAGCGGAAGAGCGACAGGCGCGGCAGCGCGGTGCGCGCCGGGCAGTCGGGCGCGCGGCCGGCGGCGGCAAACCGAAGCGCACGGGCATACGCCGCTTCTTCACCCTGAAGAAGATCCTCGGTACGTTCTTCGGGCTCTGCCTGCTCGGCATGCTCGGCTTCGTCGTCCTCTACATGGTGGTCGACATACCCGAGGGCAATGCCACGGCCAAGCTGCAGAGCAACGTCTACAAGTACAAGGACGGCGAGGTCATCGCCAGGACCGGCGAGCTGAACCGCGAGGTCGTCGATCTGGAGAAGGTGCCGAAGGCCGTCCAGAAGACGTTCGTGGCCGCCGAGAACAAGTCCTTCTACAAGGACCAGGGCGTCGACTTCAAGGGCACGGCCCGCGGCCTGATCAACACGGTCAGCGGCAAGGGCAAGCAGGGCGGCTCGACGATCACCCAGCAGTACGTCAAGAACTACTACCTGACGCAGGACCAGACCGTCACCCGCAAGCTCAAGGAACTGGTCATCTCGCTGAAGGTGGACCGCGAGAAGAGCAAGGACGACATCCTCGCCGGGTACATCAACACCAGCTACTACGGCCGCGGCGCCTACGGCATCCAGGCCGCCGCCCAGGCCTACTACGGCGTCGACGCCGAAGAGCTGGACGTCTCGCAGGGCGCCTATCTGGCCGCCCTCCTCCAGGCGCCGAGCCAGTACGACTGGACGTCCGCGACGCCCGCCAGCCGCAAGCTGGTCAAGGAGCGCTGGAACTACGTGCTCGACAACATGGTCGAGGAGAACTGGCTCGACGCGGGCGAGCGCGAGGGCCTGACGTTCGATGTGCCGATCGAGCCGAAGGCGGCGCCGGGACTTGAGGGCCAGGCCGGCTATCTCGTCAAGGAGGCCAAGGCCGAGGTCATGCGGGCCGGGCACCTCACCGAGGAGCAGTTCGACGCGGGCGGCTACACGATCACGCTCAACATCGACAAGAAGAAGCAGAAGCTTCTGGAGAAGGCCGTCGACAACAAGCTGAACGACCAGCTGGACCCGGAGAAGAACAAGGCCGACGCGCGGGTGCAGGCGGGCGCCGCGTCCGTCGACCCGAAGACCGGCAAGGTCCTCGCGATGTACGGCGGCCGGGACTATGTGAAGCACTACACGAACAACGCGACCCGGCGCGACTACCAGCCGGCGTCCACGTTCAAGCCGCTGATCCTCGCCGCGGCCCTGGAGAACGGCGCCCAGACCCAGTCCGGCCGGCCGATCACGGCGGGCACGGTCTACGACGGCACCAGCGAGCGCAAGGTCGAGGGCAGCGACGTCGCCTTCGCGCCGCCGAACGAGGACGACAAGAGCTACGGCCCGGTCACCGTCCAGAAGGCGATGAACAAGTCCGTCAACTCCGTCTTCGCGCAGATGGGCGTGGACGTCGGCATGGACGACGTACTGAAGACGGCGGGCGATCTCGGCATGGACGTCGAGGGCCTGCCCGCCGTGCCCGCGCAGACGCTGGGCACGATGGGCGCGAGCCCGCTGGAGATGGCGGGCGTGTACGCGACGCTCGACAACCACGGCAAGAAGGTCACCCCGGCGGTCGTGGCGTCCGTCGAGCACAAGGACCGCACGATCGAGCTGCCGGACCCGATCGGCGAGCAGGTCGTCGAGCGCGGCACCGCCGACTCGCTCACCTCCGTCCTGACCGGCGTGGTCGACGACGGTACGGGCCGCGCGGTGCGCAGCCCCGTGCAGGACGTCGCGGGCAAGACCGGCACGTCCGACGACAACAAGTCGGCCTGGTTCACCGGCTACACGCCGAAGCTGGTCACCTCCGTCGGCCTGTTCGGCGAGGGCGCGGCGGGCACGGCCGAGCAGAGCAAGCAGGTCTCCATGCGGGGCGCGGGCGGTCTGCCGCGCGTCGACGGCGGCAGCTTCCCGGCGCAGATCTGGGCGGCGTACACCTTCGACGCGATGGGCGCGCCCAGCGAGTTCGACCTGGACACGTCTATGGGCGCGGCCATCGCGCCGCCGCCGGACCCGACGACGCAGGCCCCTCAGGAGCCGACGGAGGAGCCGACGGAGCCCGAGGACAAGCCGACGACACAGGAGCCGTCGGACGAGCCGACGACGCAGGAGCCGACGGACGAGCCGTCCACGGAGCCGCCCACGGAGGACCCGACGACGGCACCCCCGACGGGCGAGCCCGAGGAGCCGGACCCGTCCGGGTCGATCGAGATCCCGGAGAACCCGAACGGGCGGCCCAACCGGGACTGAGGCAGAGGGCCGGGCCCCGAAGGGGCGCGGGGAACTGCGCGACCAGCCCCCACGGCCCGCGGCAAGAGAACTACCGCTTGGTCCTGCTCGAATCCGGGTTCGAGCCATGATTCAGCTCGAACCAGACCACTTTCCCGGTGCTCAAGCGCGTAGCGCCCCACCGCCGCGCAAGCCGGTTGACGAGGTAGAGCCCGCGCCCGCCCTCGTCGGTGGCGCGGGCCTGCCGCAATCGCGGCAGCTGCGGCACGTCGTCGCCGACCTCACAGCGCAGTACGTCGGTACGCAGCAGCCGCAGGGTCACCGGGCGCGACGCGTACCGCACGGCGTTCGTCACGACCTCGCTGACGAGCAGCTCCACGGAGTCGGTCAGCTCCTGCAGGCCCCAGCGCTCCAGGGCGCTGCGGGCCAGCCTGCGGGCGCGCGACGGTGTCGCGTCCTCCGGTTCCAGGAACCAGTACGCGACGTCGCTCGGCGCGATCCCGTCGAAGCGGGCGGCGAGCAGCGCGATGTCGTCGTCCCGGTCGCCCGGTCCGAGCATGTCGAGCACCTCGTCGCAGAGCGCCTCCAGGGGCGGCGGATGGTCCGGGCCCGTCAACTGGGCGGTGGCGGCGAGCCGTTCGCGCAGCTGCTCTATGCCGGTCCACACGTCCCGCAGGCGGGACTCGACGAGGCCGTCCGTGTAGAGCAGCAGCGTGGCACCGGCGGGCGCGTCCAGCTCCACGGCCTCGAAGTCCACTCCGCCGACGCCGATCGGGGCGCCCGGCGGCACCCGCAGCACCTCGGCGCGGCCGCCCAGATGCAGCAGGACGGGCGGCGGATGCCCGGCGTTGGCGATGGTGATGCGGTGCGCGACCGGGTCGTAGACGGCGTACAGGCAGGTGGCCATGCGGTCCGAGCCGAGGCGCTGGGCCTGCTCGTCCAGATGGTGCAGGACCTCCTGGGGCGGCAGGTCGAGCCCGGCCAGGGTCTGCGCGGTCGTCCGCAGCTGGCCCATGATCGCGGCGGACGTCATGGAGTGCCCCATGACGTCGCCCACGACGAGCGCGACCCGGCTGCCGGGCAGCGGGATCGCGTCGTACCAGTCGCCGCCGACGCGGGCCGTCTCGGCGGCCGGGAGGTAGCGGGACGCCAGGCGCACGCCCGTCGGCCGCGGCAGGGTCTCCGGCAGCATGGTGCGCTGCAGCTCGTCCGCGATGTACGCCTCGCGGCCGTACAGGACGGCCTTGTCGATGCCGAGGGCGCTGTGCGTGGCCAGCTGGGCGGCGACAAGGAGGTCGTCCGCCTCGAAGGGGTGGCGGTCGGGGCGGCGCAGGAACACCGCGGCGCCGATCACCCGGCGCCTGCCGCGCAGCGGGGCCAGGATCGTGCGCTGCCCCGTCGGTACGGTGCGTCCCTCGCCGAGGAGTTCGGGCAGCGCGGCACGGGCCCCGGGGGAGTCGGCGAAGACCGGGCGGACCCCGCGAAGCACCTCGGCGAGAGCGCCGCCGGGCCGCACCTCGCACAGCTCGGCGGTGGTCACCAGGTCCGGCTGGAGCTGGAGCGCGGGCATGGTGCCGCCCTCGGTGTCGGGCTCCTCCGGGATCCGGTCGGTGCGGCGCAGGCGGAGCACCAGGGCGCCGCTCGGCCGCTCCTCGCCGACCGGCAGCGGGTCGCGCAGGTAGACCAGTATCGCGTCGGAGAACGTCGGCACCGTGGCCCGGCACAGACCCATCACGATCTCGTCCAGGTCGATGCCGCGGGCGATGCGCCGCGTGGCCGCGCCGACGAAGCGCAGCCGGTCACCGTCACGGCGCATGGCGGCGGGCCCCGATCCGGGCGGCCGGGGCTGGCCCGTGCGCCGCTCCTCGCCGCCGGGGCCGGGGCCGGGGCCGGGGCCGCCCGGGCCGCCCGCCGGCCTGGACGGCTCGGCCCCCGGCTGGGACGGCACCCCTTCGGGGGCGGGGCGCGGGCGGTGCGGATCGGGCTGCGGGCCCGCCGCTCCGGACGACTGCGCGTGCTCGTCGCTGGGGCTCGCCGCAGGGTCGCCGGTGCGGGACGACGCGGGGTCGCCGGTGCGGGACGACGCGGGATCGCCGGTGCGGGAGGCGGTCGGGGTCGGGTCGTTCGTCCGTGCCTGTGCGGGTAAACCGGGCGCGCCCGTGGTGTTCCGCGCCTCCGGGGCACGCACCAGCGCCCCGCGCGGGTCCGCGGGGGCGATCGGCCGGGCAGCTCGGGGCTGTCGGCCTTCGTCGGGGATGGGGTGCTCCGTCACGCGTTTCGAATCCGTCCGTCCGGGGCTGCGCCGTGGTCTCCGGGGGCTAGGTGGGTCAGCCGCGTCGGCAGTGCAGGAAGAGCTGGTGCTCGGGTGGGGCATCGGTGCTCGCCGGGGCGTATGCGTACGTGTCCTCTTCGAGGATCTCGAAGCCCGCGTCACGCACGACCTGCCGCAGTTCGTCCCGCAGGTAACCGGATACCCGGATCGTGTGCCCCAGGAACGGAATTCCCGCGTCGTCCAGGTCGGCCTCGACCATGGACAGCGTGAGCAGGCCACCGGGCCGCAGCAGTCCGCGCAGCAGCCGCAGCGCGTGCGGGATCTCCTCGCGAGGCAGCATGAGCAGCGCGAAGAAGGCCGCGATCCCGTCGAACAGCCCCACGCCGTCCGGCCCTTCGGCCCGCAGCGCGGCCACGTCGAGCCGCCGGAACTCGGCGCTCGACGCGGCCACGTTCTTCCTGGCGAGGTCGAGCATGCCGGTCGAGAGGTCGACGCCGAGCACGGTGTGCCCGGCGTCCGTGAGCTGGCGGGCGGTGGGCAGACCGGTCCCGCATCCCACGTCGAGGACCCGCGATCCGGGCGCCAGCGCCTCGGCGAGCCTGCGCCCGGCGGCGAGCTGGCCCTCCTTGTGCGGGAAGGCGTCGTCGTAGTGCTGCCCGATGGCGTCGAACGCTTCGGCCTGGCCCGTGCGGTCGGGCAGCGGGCCGGATGGCCCGCCGTACCTGTCGAACTCGCTCGCCTCGCTCACGTTCAGCCGCCCCTCGATGACCATCTGTCAGGCAACGCGCAAGCTCAGGGAGTTGCTGCTGAGTTGCTGCTGTGCGCCCTTGCGGAGGACGATCCTACGTTTGAACCATGGGGGCGCATCAAGGGTCTCATGACGTCACATGCGCGGGCGTGCGGTCCCAGTCATCCGGAAGGGGCGGAATCGCCCAGTCCGGATCGGGTCGCCACTGCTGCCAGTTGTCCGAAAACGGCGCTCCCCACGCCCGGATCAGATCGATCACGGCGAGCCCCGCGGCCCGCACTTCCTGCGCTTTTCCCTCCGCCATCAGTCCGGCGCGCTGTGCCTGTGCGAACTCATCCTCGTCGTGCCAGCGCCAACTGCGGTCCGGTCGCACAGAGATGTCCAGAAAATGATCCTCGGAATCGACGCCTCCGGCCCAACGGGCGCGCGGCTCCTCGAGGTTCACGTACCAGTTCTTGAACCGCCAGCCCGGCTCCCAGAACAGCCACACCGACCAGGGCTCGGCCGGGCGCGCCAGTTTCAGCACGCCGGAGCCGCTCCAGTGGTCCGTGCGCAGGGCTCTGGGCTTCGTGTAGCGGGTCGCGAGGGGTTCGTGGTGGACGGGCGTACCGTCCGCTATCACCGGTTTGACGCACTCGGTCCCGGGTGCCATCCACACGGCGAGCAACTCGTCGGTGTCCTGCACGACGGTGACGGGCCGGCAGATGTGGAACCGCTGCCCGGCGTTCTCCTTGTACCGCCACAGCACCTGGGAGCCGGGGGCCCAGCGTGCGGAGTCGCTGCTCGTCGTTGGCGGCGTGATGTGGTCTGTCATGAACAGATGTTAATGGCCCGGGCTCTTCGGGAGGGCTCGGGCCATCGCGGCGCTCCGACGGCTCCTACGGCCGGGTCATCCCCAGCACGTCCAAGGCCTCGTCCAGCTGCTCCACCGTGAGGTCGCCCCGCTCGACGTACCCGCCCTCGATCACGACCTCCCGGATCGTCTTCCGCTCGGCCAGGGACTTCTTGGCCACCTTCGCGGCCTCCTCGTACCCGATGTACTTGTTCAGCGGGGTCACCACGGAGGGCGAGGACTCGGCGTACTCCAGGGCCCGCTCGCGGTTGGCGGTGATCCCGTCGACAGTACGGTCGGCGAGCAGCCGCGACACGTTCGCGAGCAGCCGCACCGACTCCAGTACGTTCCTCGCGATGACCGGCAGCATCACGTTCAGCTCGAAGTTGCCGGCCGCGCCCGCCGCGGCGACCGTCGCGTCATTGCCGGTGACCTGCGCGGCGACCATCAGCGCGGCCTCCGGGATGACCGGGTTCACCTTGCCCGGCATGATCGAGGAACCGGGCTGCAGATCGGGCAGGTTGATCTCGGCGAGCCCGGTCCGCGGCCCCGACGCCATCCACCGCAGATCGTTCGCGATCTTCGTCAGGCCGACTGCGATCGTCCGCAACTGCCCGCTGGTCTCGACGATCCCGTCCCGCGCGCCCTGCGCCTCGAAGTGATCCCGCGCCTCGGTCAGCGGCAGCCCGGTGGCCCGCGCCACCTCGGCGATGACGGCCGCGGAGAAGCCGGGCGGCGTATTGATCCCCGTCCCCACCGCCGTGCCGCCCAGCGGCAGTTCGGCGAGGCGGGGCAGAGACGAGCGCAGCCGCTCGATGCCGTACCGCACCTGCGCGGCGTACCCGCCGAACTCCTGGCCCAGCGTCACCGGCGTCGCGTCCATCAGATGCGTACGACCGGACTTCACGACGTCCGCGAACTCCTCGGCCTTGCGCTCCAGGGCGGTGGCGAGATGTTCCAGGGCCGGGATCAGATCGCCGGTCACGGCGGCCGTCGCGGCGATGTGGATTGAGGACGGGAAGACGTCGTTCGAGGACTGGGACGCGTTCACGTGGTCGTTGGGGTGGACGTCGCGGCCGAGCCGCTCCGAGGCCAGCGTCGCGAGCACCTCGTTGGTGTTCATGTTGGACGACGTGCCGGAGCCCGTCTGGAAGACGTCGACCGGGAAGTGCTCGTCCCAGCGGCCCTCGGCGACCTCGCCGGCCGCGTCCGCGATGGCCTCGGCGATGTCCTTGTCGAGCACGCCGAGCCCCGCGTTCACCTTCGCGGCGGCCGCCTTGATCTGCGCCAGGGCCGCGATGTGCGCGCGCTCGATGCGCTGTCCGGAGATCGGGAAGTTCTGCACCGCCCGCTGGGTCTGGGCCCGCCATTTCGCGTGCGCGGGGACCCGTACCTCGCCCATGGAGTCGTGCTCGATCCGGTACTCGCCGCTGGCGTCGCTGGTCATGCCTCGAACCTACCTCTCCGTCAGATCCCGCTCGGATCCCGGTGAAAAGTTGAGCACTTGTCTTGTTCTAACTATTCCCAAGCGCCTTACTGACCAGTAAAAACCGTGGGTAACACCAGACCGGGGAGGCGCGATGAAGCGCATCAGACGTAGTCTGCAAGGCAGGCTGAGATGTACGTTCGCGGCGGCCGTCGCGATGGCGGCGGTGCTCGGCACGGCCGCCGCCGTACCCGCCCAGGCGGCGGACGGCGGTGCGGCGAAGGCGGCACCGTCGGCCACGCCGCTGCCGCCCGAGCTCGAGAAGATCCGGGCGGACGAGGCGACCAAGCTCTACGGCAGTCCGGCCGAGCGTCCGATGGCCGACCGCAAGACCGGCCTGATCTCGCTCGGCGACAGCGAGATCTCCGGGGAGGGCGTCGGGACGTACGAACCCGGCACCGACGGCCCCGACAACTGGTGCCACCGCTCCCCGGACGCCGCGATCCACCGCACCGGCATCCCCGCGGACGTGACGTACAACGTCGCCTGCTCGGGAGCGCAGACCGCCAACATCAGGATCGGCGGCCAGAAGCAGTACGCCGACGAGCTGGTGCAGAGCGACAACCTCGCGATCAAGGCCCGGAACACCAGGATCAAGTCGATCCTGCTCGTCATCGGCGCCAATGACGACCTCGACTTCTCCGGCGTGATGACGGACTGCGTGACCCGCTTCCTGCTCAGCCAGGGCGCCTGCGCGGGCAAGTACCACGACGGCTGGCAGGCGCGGGTCGACGGCCTCGTGCCCAAGGTCGAGCAGTCCATCCGCGACCTGAAGACCGTCATGAAGGACGCGGGCTACGCCGAGGGCGACTACAAGCTCGTCGCCATGGGCTACCCGAGCCCGATCGGCCCGGACTTCCGCGACAACCCGAACTTCCCCGGCAAGCTGGCCTGCGGCGGCCTCGGCTACGACTCCGACACCGAGTGGGGCCGCAACTACGCGGTGCCGACCTTCGAGACCGGGATGCGCAAGGCCGCGAAGAACGCGGGCGCGACCTACCTCGACAACTCCCGCCTCTTCCACGGCCACGAGGTCTGCATGGAGGACACCTGGGCGCGGGGCCTCTACATAGAGCTCTCCAACCCCTTCCCGCCGGACTCCAATTCGGTACGGCAGTCCTTCCACCCCAACGCGCGCGGCCACGCCGCCTTCGCGTCCTGCCTGACGCAGATCTACAACTCGGGCGCCCGCGAGGCCAGTTGCGCCGACCCGGCGAGCTCGGGCAAGCCGAAGCTCTACCCGGGTGGCTGGGACGACGCGTACAAGCCCCTGAAGAACCAGGGCACGGGTACGTGTGTGGACGTCGACGCGTCGAGCAGCCGCAACGGCACGAAGGTCCAGGGCTGGGACTGCACCGGCAACCGCAACCAGACGTGGTGGTACGACGGTTCGTCCGGCGGGCAGCAGTCGCTGCACACCGGATTGACCCAGGACCGCTGTGTCGACGTACCGGGAACGGCGAAGGAAGGCACCGCCGTCACGCTGTGGAACTGCCACGGCGGCGCCAACCAGAAGTTCGTCCGCGAGGCGGGCACGATCCGTCCCGCCTCCAACGCCGGGCTCTGTCTGACCCTGGCGGGGGCGAAGGAGCCGCTGAAGCTCCAGAAGTGCACGGGGGCGGCGAACCAGCGGTTCGCCTAGGGCACTTGGTGACCGCGGCGGCGCTCGCCGCCGCGGTCACGGGCGCTAGGCCAGACCGGGGCCCCGTACCGGAATGTGCGTGAACGTCGGCTCCGGGGCCGGGTTCTGGAAGAAGTCGTTGCCCTTGTCGTCGACGACGATGAACGCGGGGAAGTCCTCGACCTCGATCTTCCAGACCGCCTCCATGCCGAGCTCCTCGTACTCGACGACCTCGACCTTCTTGATGCAGTCCTGCGCGAGGCGCGCGGCGGGGCCGCCGATCGAGCCCAGGTAGAAGCCGCCGTGCGCGTCACAGGCGTTGGTGACCTGGGCAGACCGGTTGCCCTTGGCGAGCATCACCTTGGAGCCGCCCGCGGCCTGGAACTGCTCCACGTAGGAGTCCATGCGGCCCGCCGTCGTCGGCCCGAAGGAGCCGGACGCGTAACCCTCGGGGGTCTTGGCCGGACCGGCGTAGTACACCGGGTGGTCCTTCAGGTACTGCGGCATCTCCTCGCCCGCGTCGAGCCGCTCCTTGATCTTGGCGTGCGCGATGTCGCGGGCCACGACGAGCGGGCCGTTGAGCGAGAGGCGGGTCTTCACCGGGTACTTGGTCAGCTCGGCGAGGATCTCGTCCATCGGCTGGTTGAGGTCGATGGTGACGACGTCGGAGGCCTCGGCGCTCTCGTTGAGGTGCTCGTCCGTGGTCTCCGGAAGGAAGCGCGCCGGGTCCGTCTCCAGCTGCTCCAGGAAGACGCCCTCGGCGGTGATCTTCGCGGTGGCCTGGCGGTCGGCCGAGCAGGAGACGGCGATCGCGACGGGCAGCGAGGCGCCGTGCCGGGGCAGCCGCACCACGCGTACGTCGTGGCAGAAGTACTTGCCGCCGAACTGGGCGCCGATGCCGATCTTCTGCGTCAGCTCGAAGACCTTCTCCTCCAGCTCCTTGTCGCGGAAGCCGTGGCCGGTGGGGGAGCCCTCGGAGGGCAGCTCGTCCAGGTAGTGCGCGGAGGCGTATTTCGCGGTCTTCAGCGCGAACTCGGCGCTGGTGCCGCCGACGACGATCGCCAGGTGGTACGGCGGGCAGGCCGCCGTACCGAGCGAACGGATCTTCTCCTCCAGGAACTTCATCATGGAGGTCTCGTTCAGGACGGCCTTCGTCTCCTGGTACAGGAACGACTTGTTGGCCGAGCCGCCGCCCTTGGCCATGAAGAGGAACTTGTAGGCGCCGCCGTCGGTCGCGTACAGCTCCACCTGGGCCGGCAGGTTGGAGCCGGTGTTCTTCTCCTCCCACATGGTGAGCGGAGCCATCTGCGAGTACCGCAGATTGAGGTTCTGGTAGGCGTCGTGGATGCCCTTGCTGAGCGCCTTCTCGTCCTCACCTTCGGTGAGGACGTTCTGTCCGCGCTTGCCCATGACGATCGCCGTGCCGGTGTCCTGGCACATGGGGAGCACGCCGGCGGCCGCGATGTTCGCGTTCTTCAGGAGGTCGAGCGCGACGAACTTGTCGTTCGACGACGCCTCGGGGTCGTCGATGATGCGCCGCAGCTGGGCCAGGTGGGCGGGCCGCAGATAGTGCTGGATGTCGTGGATCGCCTCGGCGGCGAGCTTGCGCAGCGCCTCCGGATCGACCTTGAGGAACGTACGCCCGTCGGCCTCGAAGGTGGAGACACCCTCGGAGGTCACCAGCCGGTACGGGGTGGTGTCCTCTCCCAGCGGGAGCAGTTCGGAGTACTCGAACGCCGGGGCGGGCGGGCGGGAGCTAACAGACATTACGGCCATTCCTCACTCGGCAGACAGCGGCGCGGCCTCCATTGGCGACGCGCCAACCAGCGTAGAACGCCCCGGGACGCCGGAGTCTGTGAGGTAAGGCTCAGTACGGGCCGAGTGCGGGCCGAATGGGGGCGGCCGGGGGGTGGTCGCGATCTATCGCGTCTGGGTACGCTGGCTGGTGTGGACCTAGAGAAGCGCCCCCAGCAGTCCTCGGACCCGGCCCCGCGGCCGGTCGACCTCCGCGCGTCGGACGCCGACCGGGACCGCACGGCGGACATCCTGCGCGAGGCGCTGGCCGAGGGCCGGCTGACCGCCGAGGAGCACGGCGAGCGGATCGACGGGGTCTATCGCGCGAAGACGCTGGGCGAGCTGGCACCGCTGGTGAGCGATCTGCCGGCGGCGGGCGGGCTCTCCTTCGGGGCGGCAGGCGGCGCGGCGGTGCCCGAGCCCGCGCCCTCGCGCCCCTCGTACGGGGCCGTGCCCGCGGTCGCGGACGAGAACATGGTGGCGGTCTTCAGCGGCTCCGTCCGCAAGGGCCGCTGGCGGGTCGGCCGCCGCACGCACGCGTACGCGATCTTCGGCAGCGTCGAGATCGACCTCAGCGAGGCGATCTTCGAGCAGCAGCAGGTCGTCATCAAGGCGTTCTCCGTCTTCGGCAGCGTGGAGATCCGCGTGCCGGAGAACGTGTCGCTGCGGGGCAACGGCACGGGCGTGTTCGGCAGCTTCGAGGTGGACACGTGCGACTCGGCCGAGCGTGACGCCCCGGTGGTCTTCGTCGACGGCTTCGCGGTGCTCGGCTCCATCGAGGCTCGACCCGAGCGGGGCAAGCTGGTCCGGGATCTGCACCGGCAGCTGCGCAGGCATCTGGGGCACTGACACGGCTCGACACGGCTCGACACGGCATCGACACGGCATCGGGCGCACCGAGGCTTTCCCCGGCGGGCGGGGCGCGGGCTTTCGCACATCGGAACTCAGTGCATAGGCGCGTACACAGCGGGTAGAGCTTGCTGCATCGTCTCTCGCTCGCGAAGCCGTCGTCAGGAGTAGACCCGTGCTGCAGCCGTCGCATCAGTCCCTGCAGGTCGCCGCCGTTCCGGCCCAGCGGGTGCCAGTGCGCGATCGGAATCAGGACTCCCCATGGCACACCGAAGCGGTGTGCAGGCGAGACGAGGCGGGGCTGTTCTTCGCCCCGTCCAAGGAACCGACCGCCTCCCGGCTCTCCCGAGAGGAAGCCGCCAAGCGGGTCTGTGCCCGCTGTCCCGTGATGGTGGAGTGCCGGGAGCACGCCCTGCTCCAGCCCGAGCCGTACGGCGTCTGGGGCGGGCTCACGGCCGCCGAGCGCCGCGTGGTGCTCGCCCGCCGTCGCAGGCGCGACCTGGAGCTCAAGAAGGCGGCACACGCGGCGGGCCAGATCGCCGCCGCGGGCTGACCGCTTTCCGCTACGTACGCCGAAGGGGGCGTCCCCCGCACGGGGCGCCCCCTCCGTCGTACGCGAACGCGCTTGACGTCTACTTCGCGCGGTCGAAGTCGATGGCGCTGTACGCGCGCAGCTTCGCCAGGCGGTGGTCGGAGTCGATCTTGCGGATCGTGCCCGACTTGGAGCGCATGACCAGCGACGAGGTCGAGGCGGTCTCCGCGCCGTAGCGCACGCCCTGGAGCAGCTCGCCGTCCGTGATGCCGGTCGCCACGAAGAAGACGTTGTCGCCGCGGACCAGGTCGTTCGTGGAGAGCGTGCGGTCCAGGTCGTGGCCCGCGTCGATCGCGCGCTGACGCTCCGCGTCGTCCTTCGGCCACAGCTTGCCCTGGATCACACCGCCCAGGCACTTGATCGCGCAGGCCGAGATGATGCCCTCGGGGGTGCCGCCGATGCCCATGAGCAGGTCGACGCCGGTGCCCTCGCGCACGGCCATGACCGATCCCGCGACGTCGCCGTCCGAGATGAACTTGATGCGGGCGCCGGTCTCGCGGATCTCCTTGACGATGCCCTCGTGGCGGGGACGGTCGAGGATCATCACCGTGACGTCCTCGGGCGCGGAGCCCTTGGCCTTGGCGACGCGGCGGATGTTGACGGAGGCCGGGGCGTTGATGTCGACGTAGTCGGCGGCCTCCGGGCCCGTGACCAGCTTGTCCATGTAGAAGACCGCGGACGGGTCGAACATGGCGCCGCGGTCGGCGGCGGCGAGCACGGCGATCGCGTTCGGCATGCCCTTGGCGGTGAGGGTCGTGCCGTCGATCGGGTCGACGGCGATGTCGACCTCGGCGCCGGTGCCGTCGCCGATGTGCTCTCCGTTGAAGAGCATCGGGGCCTCGTCCTTCTCGCCTTCTCCGATGACGACGACGCCGTTCATCGAGACGGTGTGGACGAGGGTCCGCATGGCCCTGACGGCGGCGCCGTCGGCGCCGATCTTGTCGCCGCGGCCGACCCAGCGGCCGGCGGCCATGGCGGCGGCCTCCGTCACCCGGACCAGCTCCAGGG
Organism: Streptomyces sp. NPDC050658; assembly: GCF_044457025.1. Taxonomy (NCBI): domain Bacteria; kingdom Bacillati; phylum Actinomycetota; class Actinomycetes; order Kitasatosporales; family Streptomycetaceae; genus Streptomyces; species Streptomyces sp. NPDC050658. Next base: position 506,728 of record NZ_JBITGM010000005.1, on the reverse strand, counting down.
CGAGGTTGCGGTCGGGAGCCTCGGGGGAGACCTCGAGCTCGGACGGAAGATGATGCTCGGTCATCGGAGCGCACCTTTCTGCTTGATACGACGACGGCCGGATGAGGGATTGTGAATGACTCTATCCGTAGGTCGACAAAATGAGCAGAGGGCCCCACGCATGAGCGATCCGGGCGCCGATCCGGGCGCCGATCCGGGCGCCGGTCGGGGCGCCGATCCGGGAGTAAGGAGACTCCGGGGGAAGAGGCGCGTCCGCCGCCTGAGACCATGGGTGGGTGGCTGGAAGACAAGGCAAGCAGACCGTGCGGAACATGCTGTGGTCGATGGTGGTGATCGGCCTGTTCGCCGGCGTCATCTACATCTTCGTCCCGCATGACGAGACCGAGACCCCCGTCAAGCGCGTCGACTACCGCGTGGAACTGCTGACCGCGCGCCGGGCCGCGGCGTATCCGGTGGCGGCGCCCGAGGGTCTGGCCAAGGCGTGGAAGCCGACGTCGGTCCGCTTCGACGGCGCCAAGCACGACAGCTGGCACCTGGGCTTCCTGGACCCGGACGGCGAGTACGTCGCGGTGAAGCAGTCCACGGCGAAGCCGTCGGAGTTCATCGACGAGGCCACGCAGCGCGCGGTGCGGACGAAGGCGACCGCGGAGATCGGCGGCAAGACGTGGCACCGGTACAAGGGCCAGACGTACGACGCCCTGGTGAACGAGGACAAGGGCGCGACGACGGTGGTCGCGGGCACGGCGTCGTTCGGGCAGCTGGAGAAGATGGCGAAGGCGCTGAAGACGTCCTGAGGTCAGAGGCCTGAGGTCAGAGGCCTGAGGCCTGAGGTCAGAGGTCAGAGGTACGTACGTGAAGGGCCCCCGGCGGTTGCCGGGGGCCCTTCACGTACGCGTATGGCCGCGTGGGCGAGTCAGACGGCCGTCTCGACTCGGACGTTCGTCTCGACTCAGACGGTCGTGATGACCTGGTCGATCTCAAGGCGCGGGGAGCGCGGGAACCAGGCGTCCTCGCCCGGCTTGCCGATGTTGATGACCATGACCGGGGTGTGGTCGTCGTCCAGGAACTCCTTCTGGACGCCGGCGAAGTCGAAGCCGGTCATCGGGCCCGCGGCCAGACCGGCGGCGCGCACGCCGATGATGAAGTAGGCGGCCTGCAGCGCGGCGTTGAGGTGCGCGGCACCCTCACGGACCGGGCGCTCGGTGAAGAAGACGTCCTTGGCCTGCGGGAAGTGCGGGAGCAGGTCGGGCAGCTCCTCGTGGAACTCGTTGTCCGCGGAGAGGATCGCGACGAGCGGGGCGGAGGCGGTCTTCGGCTGGTTGCCCTCGGCCATGTGCTTGACCAGACGCTCGCGGGCCTCGGCGGAGCGGACGAGCGTGATGCGCAGCGAGGAGAGGTTGAAGGCGGTCGGGCCGAACTTGATCAGGTCGTAGATCGCCTGGACCTGCTCCTCGGTGACCGGCTCGTCGGTGAAGGTGTTCGCGGTGCGGGCCTCGCGGAAGAGCAGGTCCTGGGCGGCGGGGTCAAGGGCGAGAGACATGAATCAACCTTCTCGGTGCGTACGTGGATCAACTTGCTTGATCGACGGTACGACGTTTCGGTTTAAGGTTCAACAAAAAGAGGGGCATGGTGATCCGGTTCACAGGAGTGCGCGATCGGTGGGCCGCCCCGCCCCGCCCCGCTACCCCTCTGCCCCTGCCCCGTCCCCCTCATCGCCCTCATCGCCCTCGGCTCCGGCCAGGGCCGCGTCCAGGCGGGCGCGGGCGCCGTCCAGCCAGCGGCGGCAGACCTTCGAGAGCTCCTCGCCGCGTTCCCACAGGGCGAGCGACTCCTCCAGGGTCGTGCCGCCCGCCTCCAGGCGGCGTACGACCTCGATGAGCTCGTCGCGCGCCTGCTCGTAGCCGAGCGAGTCCGCGGGGCTCGTCGCTTCGTCCGTCTTGCTGGTCATGTGCCCCACCCTAATTGTCGACTTGCACGGTTCGTACGGTGAATTCGCCCTCGGCCACGCGGGCCCGCAACTCCTCGTCGGCGGCGACCTCGTCGGCGGCGCGCACCACGGCGCCGTCGGCCTTCTGCAGCACGGCGTATCCCCTCTGGAGGGTCGCGGCGGGGGAGAGGGCCACCACGCGCGCGTGGGTGTGCGTCAGCTCCGAACCGGCGCGGTCGAGCAGGTGCCCGAGGGTGCGGCGGCTGCGGTCGACGAGGGCGGAGACCTGCTCCTCGCGCTCCTCGACCATGCGGTGCGGGTTCTCCATGGAGGGGCGGGCGAGGGCGTGGGCGAGTCCGCGGTCCTCGCGCTCCAGGAAGGCGTGGATGCTGCGCCGCGCCCGGTCGCGCAGCCACCGGACGCGCTCGTGCTCCTCGCCGACGTCCGGGACGACTTTCTTGGCGGCGTCGGTGGGGGTGGAGGCGCGCAGGTCGGCGACGTAGTCGAGGAGGGGGTTGTCGGGCTCGTGCCCGATGGCAGAAACAACGGGTGTACGACATGCCGAGACGGCCCGCACGAGCTGCTCGTCCGAGAACGGCAGCAGATCCTCGACGCTGCCGCCGCCGCGGGCGACGATGATGACGTCGACGTCTCCGTGGGCGTCCAGGTCCTTCACGGCCTGGACGACCTGGGGGACGGCGTGCACGCCCTGCACGGGGACGTTGCGCACCTCGAAGCGGACGGCGGGCCAGCGGTGCCGGGCGTTCTCGAGCACGTCGCGCTCGGCGGCGGAGGCGCGGCCGGTGACGAGCCCGATGAGCTGAGGCAAAAAGGGCAGACTCTTCTTCCGCTCGGCGGCGAAGAGCCCCTCCCCGGCAAGACTCTTCTTCAACTGCTCAATACGGGCAAGGAGTTCTCCGACCCCGACGGGCTTTATCGCGGCGGCCCGAAGGGACAGCTGCCCGCGTGGCGCGTACCACTCGGGCTTGGCGTGTACGACGACACGGGCGCCCTCGGAGACGACGTCCGCGACGGCATCGAAGACCTGCCGATAACAGGTCACGCTCACGGAGATGTCGTGCGAGGGATCGCGCAGGGTCATGAACACGACGCCGGCACCGGGCCGCCGGGACAACTGAGTGATCTGCCCCTCGACCCAAACGGCCCCGAGCCGATCGATCCACCCCCCGATGAGCCGCGACACCTCACCCACGGGCAAGGGCGAATCAGCAGACGTATTGAGAGCCATGAGCCGAGCGTATAGCCCACCTCTGACACGCCCCCGAAGGTCCCGCAACGCCCCTACAAACCAACGAGCCCCTCCGAACGGGCCACAGCTCCATGCTCCACGACCCGCCCCGAGCCCCAGTGCCAATAGCCCGCCCCAACCCCGCAACCTGCTCGGCGTCCCAAGCCCTGAGGCCACTCGCCCACCCCAGCCCCGCGGGCTGCCCCCTTCCCACCCGACATCACCGGGTCAACGGGTGGGCGGGTGGGAGACATCCGCCGCGAAGCGGCGGCCCAGTAAGGAGCCGACCCGCACACACCGCGCAGCGGCGCTCAGGCAACTACCCAGGGTCACGCCCCCCCGCCGAGCCCCCGCTCACCAGGATCACGCCCCCCGCCAAGCCCCCGGCTCACAAGGGGCCCGCCCCCCGCCGACCCCCCTGCGCAACAAGCACCACAACCCCCACCCCGAACCAGATCGCCCCCACCACCTGCGCCGACCCCGCCGCCTCCACGATCACCGCAACAGTGATCGCCGCCCCCAGCACAGGAATCAACCCGTGCCGCCACCAACTCGCCGCCCCACCCCTCCGCCGCACCACGAACCACCCCACGACACTCGCGTGCAACAGCACGAACGCCGTCAGTGCCCCGATGTCGACGACCGACACCAGGTGATCCATCCCGTCGTCCCGCCGCGCCGCCCACACCGCCGCAACCATCGTCACGACGGCCGCGCACAGCAGCGCGACCCGCGGCGTACCGGAATCCGTCCGCGACAGCGCCCGCGGCAACCGCCGGTCCCGCGCCATCGCGAACAGCAGCCGCCCCGCCGCCGCCTGCCCCGCCAGCGCCGCGAACGCCGCGCCGATCGCCTTGCTGACGGCCACCAGATCGTGCAGCCAGTCACCCACCGCGGAGTCGACCGCATCGTAGAAAGCAGACCCCTGCTTGACCGGCTCCGCCGCGAGCTGCGCGGACGACACCGGCTCCAGCAGCGCCACCAGATACGTCTGGGCGATGAACAGGAAGCCCGCTACCGCCAGACAGAACAGCACCGCCCGCGCCACCTTCGCCGAGCCCCCCGTCACCTCCTCCGCGAACGAGGCGATCGCGTCGAACCCCAGATACGACAGGACCGCCACCGACACCGCCCCCACCACCGCGGACAGCGCGAACGCACCCTGGGACCCGTCCCCGGTCAGCGGTGACAGCCACCCCCGCTGCGCCCCGTCCTGCACGAGGACGACGACCGCCGACACCAGGAACACGAGAAGGACCACGATCTCCATGGCGAGGACCAGGAACCCCACCCGCGCCGCCGCCCGCACCCCCCACAGGTTCAGCGCGGTGGTCACCAGAACCGCGATCGCCGTCCACACCCACCGGGAAACGGACGGAACCAGCGCCTCCATGGCGATCCCGGAGAAGAGATAGGCGACCGCCGGGATGAGCAGATAGTCCAGCATCGCCATCCACCCGGCGATGAACCCGGCCCCGTTTCCGAGCCCCACGCGCGCGTACGCGAAAACGGAGCCCGCCTGAGGGACGACCTTCACCATCTGCGCGTAGCTGAAAGCGGTGAACGCCATGGCGATCGTCGCGATGACGTAGACGAGGGCCACGGCCCCGTGCGACTTCGCGTCGAGCGTCCCGAAGACACCCACCGGCGCCATGGGAGCGATGAACAGCAACCCGTAGACGACAAGATCACGGAAGCCGAGACTGCGCCGCAGCCCGCCCCCCTCGGCAGCGGTGCCCGCATCCTCGGCAGCGGTGCCCGCATCGACACCGGCACCGGAGCCCGCCGTACCGTCTGGTGGATTACCGGACATCGCGCCTCCGTAAGTGAACGCCCGTGCCCAGTCTCCCCAAGAAGGCGATCTTTGACGCGCTGGGCTCGGCCTTACGATGGTGGGTATGACTGCTTCGACTCCTGCCCGCCGAGTCCTGCTCGCCGCCCCCCGCGGCTACTGCGCGGGTGTGGACCGTGCCGTGATCGCCGTCGAGAAGGCCCTTGAGCAGTACGGGTCCCCGATCTATGTCCGCCACGAGATCGTGCACAACAAGTACGTGGTGCAGACCCTGGAGAAGAAGGGCGCCATCTTCGTAGAGGAGACGGCCGAGGTCCCCGAGGGCTCCATCGTCATGTTCTCCGCGCACGGCGTCGCCCCGACCGTCCATGCCGAGGCCGCCGAGCGCAAGCTCGCCACGATCGACGCGACGTGCCCCCTGGTCACGAAGGTCCACAAGGAAGCGGTCCGGTTCGCCAAGGACGACTTCGACATCCTCCTGATCGGCCACGAGGGCCACGAGGAGGTCATCGGCACCTCCGGAGAGGCCCCCGAGCACATCACGCTGGTCGACGGCCCGGACGACGTGGCGACCGTCGAGGTCCGCGACCCGGACAAGGTCGTCTGGCTCTCCCAGACCACGCTCTCCGTGGACGAGACGATGGAGACGGTCGACGCCCTGAAGACGAAGTTCCCGAACCTCCTCTCTCCGCCCAGCGACGACATCTGCTACGCCACGCAGAACCGCCAGATCGCGGTGAAGAAGCTCGCCGAGGACGCCGACCTCGTCATCGTCGTCGGCTCCAAGAACTCCTCGAACTCGATCCGCATGGTCGAGGTCGCCCTGGAGGCCGGCGTCCCCGCCTCGCACCTGGTGGACAACGCCGAGGAGATCGACGAGGCCTGGCTGGAGGGCGTCACCACGGTCGGCCTCACCTCGGGCGCCTCGGTCCCCGACGTCCTGGTGGACGGCGTCATCGAGTGGCTCGCCGAGCGGGGCTACGGAGACGTGGAGACGGTCAAGACGGCCGAGGAGTCCATCACCTTCTCGCTCCCCAAGGAGCTCCGCCGCGACCTGCGCGCGGAGGCGGCGGAGCTGTCCAAGAAGTGACCGCAGGGCTGTCCCTGAAGTGACGCACGGGCCGGACGCCGACTGTCCCCTTCGGGGAGTGACGGTCGGCGTCTGGCCGTAACGTGGGCCTCATGCAGATCTTCGGTGTGGACATCGGCGGATCAGGGATCAAGGGCGCACCCGTCGACCTGAACCGCGGGGACCTGGCCCAGGAGCGGCACAAGGTCCTGACCCCGCATCCGGCCACGCCCGACGGCGTGGCCGAGAAGGTGCGCGAGGTCGTCGAGCACTTCGGCTGGACGGGCCCGGTCGGCGCCACGTTCCCCGGCGTGATCACCGACGGCACGGCACGCACGGCCGCCAATGTCGACAAGAGCTGGATCGGTACGGACATCCAGGCGCTGGCATCGGACCGGCTCGGTGGCGTCCCGGTGACCGTCCTGAACGACGCGGACGCGGCGGGCGTCGCGGAGATGCACTTCGGCGCGGGCCGCGGCCGGACGGGCACGGTCATCCTGCTGACCTTCGGCACCGGCATCGGCAGCGCCCTGTTCACCGGTGGCCGCCTGGTCCCGAACACGGAGCTCGGCCACCTCGAACTCCACGGCCACGACGCCGAGAAAAGGGCCTCCTCCAAGGCCAAGGAGGACGAGGATCTGAGCTGGGAGCACTGGGCGCGGCGCGTCCAGAAGTATCTGGCGCATGTGGAGATGCTGTTCTCGCCGGAGCTGTTCATCATCGGCGGCGGAGTGAGCCGCAAGGCCCACAAGTTCCTGCCGCTGGTCAAGGGCATCAGGGCGGAGCTGGTCCCGGCGGAGCTGCAGAACAACGCGGGAATCGTGGGCGCGGCGATGGCAGCGGCGGGCGACGCCTGAGGACTGCTCGTCCCTATGTGGCGGGCATCTGCCGCTGAGGAGGCCGGGGAGTACGGGGAGGCCGGGGCGGGCGCGGCCCGGCGGCGGCCCGCGCCCGACGCCGCTGTGCGAGCAGCCGGACCCGCCGGACGATGACGATCACCCCGGCGGCGAGCGTCCCGCCGTACAGCCAGCCCGCGTGCAGCGCGAGCGCGGTGACGAGCCCCATGAAGTGCCCGCCGAAGCCGCCGCTGCCCCCGGAGACCGGCACGAGCCCGGCCACGAAGGCGATCGGCACGGCGACCGGCGCGGTCACGAGGTCGACGGGTCGCACCCAGAGCGCGGTGAGCGCGCTGACGGGCACGAAAAGCACCCCGTACGCGACAAGCGAGCCATTGCCGACCCCGAAGAACAACCACAGCAAACAGCCGAAAACGAACATCACGGCGGAGGAGAAGAGCCCGCTCCCGAGCCCGGTGAGCCGAGGATTCGGCATCCGCCGCACCGCACGGTAGACGGGCAGCTCGCGCAGCTTGCGCACGAAGGGCGGGGCGGGGCGGCGGGGACGGGACGCGGCGCGGTAGACCGCCGACGATTCGGCGGGCCTGCCCTGCGGGGGCAGGGGCGCGGTCCGTCGTGGCCGGGCCGGATGCTGAGGGGGACGCGTCCTGTGTTGCTCCACTTGACCAACCTAGGTCGGACCACACCGATAATCCTGCATGGGACACGCCCTTTGGCCGAGCTTGGCCAAGCGTTCGATACGAGAGCGGCACGCTGACGATGGCCGGACGCGCACGCCGTAGACTGGGGGATCGCCCCAAGGTCGCTCCGGCCCACCGGGCCGCCCACCATCCACATCCCTCACGTACGGGAAGTCGCAACGTGTCGCTCACGATCGGAATCGTCGGTCTGCCCAATGTCGGCAAGTCGACCCTGTTCAACGCCCTGACCAAGAACGACGTGCTGGCGGCCAACTACCCGTTCGCCACGATCGAGCCGAACGTCGGAGTGGTGGGCGTCCCCGACCCCCGCCTGACGAAGCTGGCCGAGGTGTTCAGCTCCCAGAAGATCCTGCCGGCGACGGTCGACTTCGTGGACATCGCGGGCATCGTGAAGGGCGCGTCGGAGGGCGAGGGCCTGGGCAACAAGTTCCTCGCGAACATCCGCGAGTCGGACGCGATCTGCCAGGTCATCCGTGCCTTCAAGGACGAGAACGTGGTCCACGTGGACGGCAAGGTCTCGCCGAAGAACGACATCGAGACGATCAACACCGAGCTGATCCTCGCGGACCTCCAGACCATCGAGAAGGTCCTTCCCCGCCTCCAGAAGGAATCGCGGATCAAGAAGGACATCGCCCCGAAGGTGAAGGCGGTGGAGGAGGCGAAGGAGATCCTGGAAAAGGGCGACACGCTCTTCTCCCAGGGCATCGTGCAGGGCACGGACCGCTCGGAGCTGCTCCACGACCTCCACCTCCTCACCACCAAGCCCTTCCTCTACGTCTTCAACGTCGACGAGGACGAGCTGACGGACGACGCCTTCAAGGCCGAGCAGAGCGCCCTGGTGGCCCCCGCCGAGGCGATCTTCCTCAACGCCAAGCTGGAGGCGGACCTCGCCGAACTGGACGACGAGGAGGCCCTGGAGCTCCTCCAGTCGGTAGGCCAGGAAGAGCCCGGCCTGGCCACCCTCGCCCACGTCGGCTTCCGCACCCTCGGCCTCCAGACCTACCTGACGGCGGGCCCGAAGGAATCCCGTGCCTGGACGATCCCCCAGGGCGCCACGGCCCCCGAGGCGGCCGGCGTGATCCACACGGACTTCCAGAAGGGCTTCATCAAGGCCGAGGTCATCTCCTTCGCGGACCTGATCGAAACGGGTTCGGTGGCCGAGGCCCGCGCGGCGGGCAAGGCCCGCATGGAGGGCAAGGAGTATGTGATGCAGGACGGGGACGTCGTGGAGTTCCGCTTCAACGTGTGATTGATCAACGGAGGGCCCGCTGACCTGCACCGGAGCGGTTAGCGGGCCTTTTCGGTCCGCACAGGGTCCGCATGATCTTGAAAGGCCTTGTCGACTGCCTGCCGAGTCCGCTCCTCGGAGTCCGGGAACAGATGGCTGTACGTGTTCAAGGTCATCGCCGCATTGGTGTGCCCGAGCCGCTCGGACACGACCTTGACGGACTCGCCGCCCGCGATGAGCAGGCTGGCGTAGGCGTGGCGCAGTGCGTGCATGCCGGTGCCGGCGGGTAGGTCGGCCACTTTCACCGAGCCGCGCCATACGTGGTCGAAGAACGAGGTACGGATGATCGGCCCGCCGCGCTCCATGCGGAACAGGTGGTCGTCTCTGTCCGCCGGGAACTTCTTCAGGTGGAGCGCGAGCGCGTCGGCGACGACCTTCGGCAGGGGCACCGTGCGGTACGACTGCTTCGTCTTCGGCGGGCAGACGTAGACGCTGCTGCCCGCGGTCTGCTGTAGCTGCTGCTCGACGCGCACGGTGCGCTTGAGGAAGTTCACGTGCCGTACGCAGAGGCCGAACAACTCCCCAGGGCGCAGGCCGGTACCGGCCCCGGTGAGGACGAGCGCCCGGTAGCGCTCGGGCACGGTGTCGGCGAGCGCGTTGACCTGCTGCACCGTGAACGGCACAACTTGTCGACGCGGCACGGGAGCTGACTTCACGCCCTCGCACGGAGTGTGCGCGATGATCCGGCCTTGTCCTGTCGCGGCGGCGCGGAACACAGCCTTCACGGTGCTGAAGACCGTACGGGCGGTACTTGGCGCGAGGCCCGTCCTGGCGGTCAGTCCCGTCACCCATGCCTGAACGTCGCTCGTGGATATGCGGCCGATGGGCCGGTCGCCGAATGCCGGGTAGGCGTAGCAACGAAGGTGCTGTTCAACGGCCTTGGCGGTGCTGACGCGGTGAGGCTGCGCCTTGCGCCACTGCTCGGCGTACGTCTTGAACGTGATCTTCCCGGCTTTCGGGTCGACGTACTGCCCGGTGATGACACTGGTCGTCACCTCATCAAGCCACCGCTGTGCATCGACCTTCTTCGTGAAGTGGCGTGCGTGCTCCTTTCCCGCGTCGTCGCGGTAGCGCGCCCGCCACTTACCGTTTGGGCGTTTCTGGATGTTCGCCATTCGGGTCCCCCTCCTGCGGCGCAGGTCGTTCGGCGTGGTCGCGCACGAGCGCGACCAACTTCTCGGCGTACAGGGCTTGGTAGTCCTCGGAGTCGCGCACCATGCGCAGGTAAGTGCGGCGCGCCTTGGCGTCAGTTGTCAGGTTCGGCATGCGGCCGACAGGCCATGGGCCGAATTGCTCGAGGTCGACCCGCGACCACGATTCGCTATCGGCCTGCTCGATCACTTCTGCGGGCAGGCCGGCGGCGCGCAGCAGCTCAGTTCCGCAGTCGCTCCCCATCGTGGAGCGCACTGCGGCTCGGGCCCCGTCCCTGAGCGATACCTCGTTCTGCGTCTCTCGGTACTCGATGAGCAGTTCAAGCGCAGTGATGCGCTCTTGCGTCATTTGGATACGGTCTTGCTGCGTCTTGACCTTCGACTCGAGGTTCCGCAAGTCGACTTGGAGTTCGGGTAGGTCGGACTTCGTCTGTGCCAACCACTGCTGCATCTCCGGCAGGTCGCCGCTCAGCATGTCCTGCAACTTGCTGCCGAAGATCCGGGTGATGGCCGCGGCCTCCTGCAAGGAGACTGGTCGACGACCCTTTTCAAGCCTGGTGATCGTGGTCGGGTCGTACTTCTTGCCCATGATTCGGCCGAGTTGCTCGGCCAGTTCGTCTTGGTTCCATCCTCGGCTCGTGCGTAGGTCACGGACCCGAGCGCCGAAGATTGCTCCCACATCTTGCTCCTGCATGAGATGCAGTTTGATTGCTGCTTGCCATGCAGGTCAAGTCCTGGTTAGCGTTTGCTGCGTGAGGTTCAGCTTAAGTCCTGCGGGAGGGGCAGTTTCGTGCAGCGTTACTACACGACAGACGAAGTCGCCGAGAGGTATCGGACTACCTCGGCGACCTGCCGTTACTGGCGACACATCGGGTATGGCCCGAAGGGGGTCAAGGTCGGCCGCCGAGTGCTCTACACCGAGGTCGAACTCGAGAGGTTCGACGTCTGGCTCAAGGAGCAAGACGAGACGGCAGCGTAGGTCGAGCCGCGCCCCGGGGATAGCGATTCCGGCGCTGCCCGGGGCTGCGGCTCCCGAAGTTTCCCAGTAGATCAAGCACTGACCTTGGACGGCGGCGCCGGGTTGCAGCCCTTATGGCGTCGCCCCCTCATTGGGAGGAACTCCTTTGGACCCCAGTACAGCATGCCCCCGCAGGAGGGGGCGACCAGTCGCACGGAACGGGTCGAGCAGGTGCTCGCCCTCGCCGCGCGCGGCTGGCACGTATTTCCTCTGCGCCCAGACGACAAGCGCCCGGCCGTGAAGGAGTGGGAGCAGCGCGCCACCCTCGATCCGGACCGCATCGCGCGGGCCTGGACGGATGGGCCGTACGGCGTGGGCATCGCCTGCGGACCTTCCGGCCTGGTTGTCGTCGATCTCGACACGGTGAAAGGCGACGAGGCGCCGCCGGCGCCGTGGGATCTGCTCGGTGTCATCGACGGTTCGGACGTGTTCGCCGAGCTGTACGCGCGCCAGGGCGACCGCTTTCCGTTCGGTACGACGCCGATGGTGCGCACGCGCTCAGGTGGGTTGCACGTCTACTACGCCGCTTCTGCGCAGGTGGTTCGCAACTCCGCTTCCAAGGTGGGCTGGAAGATCGACGTACGGGCCAACGGCGGGTATGTCGTGGCTCCGCCTTCGACTGTCGAAGGGCGCCCGTACACGTGGACCACACCGCTCGACGCGCAGCTCGAGTCCGTGCCGGGGTGGTTGTTGCCGTTGCTGCTCGGTACGCCTGCGCAGTGGCGCGGTACTGCGCACGACGTCACGGTGCGCGAGGCGCATGCCCCGTCAGTGCGGCCAGTCGACAGCCTCGCCGGTCTCGTGCACTTCGTCCTCAAAGCCCAGCCAGGGGAGCGCAACAGCCGCTTGTACTGGGCTGCTTGCCGCGCCCTCGAGTTGGTGCGCGGCGGGGGAATAGACCAGGCGGGGGCGGTCGCATCGCTCATCGACGCGGGCACGTATGTCGGACTCTCGCCGACTGAGGCAGACGCCACGGTGCGCAGTGCCGACCGTGCCCCGGCGCGTGCGGTGGTAAGCGTATGACGTCAGACCAGCGTGCGGCGGCTGCGCAGATCCTCGCCGCCAACGGCATCACTGGTGAGGAGGCTGCGCAGCAACCGGAACGACGACTGCGCATCACGCCCCTGTCCAAGATCCGGCTGCGCGGCACGTATTGGCTGTGGGACAACCGGATTCCGATCGGCGGTCTGACGCTGTGGGCGGGGCGAGAGGGAATCGGCAAGTCCACGTCGGCGGCGTGGTTGGCTGCACGGGTTACCCGCGGCGAACTGCCCGGCGTACACCTCGGGAATCCGCGGTCGGTCTTCTACGCGGCGTCCGAAGACTCTTGGGAGCGCACCGTAGCGCCCCGTCTCGTCGCCGCCGGGGCGGACCTTGAGCGGACGTTCCGAATCGATGTGGTCGAGGAGGAACGCCCCGGTGTTGCCGCCCCGCTCACCCTGCCCGCGGACACCAGCACCCTCGGGAAGGAGATGCTCGCTCATGACGTCGGGCTGTTGGTCGTCGACCCGCTCGTGTCGGCGCTGAACGGGGCGATCGACACCCATCGCGACCGTGAGGTGCGTTCGGCTCTTGAGCCGCTCGGGCAGATCGCCGACCAGGCGGGCGCGGCGGTTCTCGGTCTGGTGCACTTCGGGAAGGGGAGCAGCACTGACCCCCTGTCGCTGATTCTCGGCTCGAGGGCGTTCGCAGCCACGGCACGAGCCGTGATCGCCATGGCGCGCGATCCGCAGGCTGAGGACGGGGCGGTGATCCTGTCGCAGGAAAAGAACAACCTCGGGCGGCTTGACCTGCCCTCGCTGACCTACGTCGTGCAGGACACGCCTGTCGAGACGGAGGACGGCCGTATCTCGGTGGGACGCGTCGAGTTCACGGGGGAGTCCTCGCAGAGTGTCGGGGATGTCCTTGCCGACTCGGGGACGGCCCCAGAGGAACGGAGCGAACGCGCTGAGGCTGTCGCCTGGTTGCGGGACTTCCTGACGCGTAGCGGCGGTGAGGCATCAGCCGAGGACGTCTTCAAGGCCGGGGCGCAAGCGGGGTTTGAGAAGCACACGCTGCGCCGCTGTAAGCCCAAAGCCCAAGTCAAGTCGGAGAAAGCGGGATTCGACGGCGGTTGGGTCTGGCGTATGGACCCGTAGGCGGTCGAGAAGGTGACACCAAGGTGACGAAGACGACAGGGCACAGAGAGCTGTCGTCTTCTCATCTTCGCTGTCATCTTGGGCACTGGAATGTCCGTCCGCGACCGGTCGCGTCCTTACGCGCGCGGGCGCGCGCGAGTACAGCCCGCCACTGACATCAACCGGGTGCATCGACCGTCGATACCGTCCCTACGCGCGTGCAAGGTTCGCAGTCACGGCGCGTAGCTCATCGGCGAGACTGTGTGTGCCTGCTGCGGCGAGCGCACGAAGGACACTGACCTTGTGAGCGGACTGCCATATGCCCTCCGAGGTGGGGGCGCGGAAGGGTGCCACGGTGACGCCTTGGGCCGCGAACGGCTCGGCCTCGAGGTACCGCAGTCCGCCCGTGCCACACAGGTAGCGACTGCGGCCCGTGGCTGCGGCGAGGTCGGCGAGGCGCTGAGACCGCTCCTTGCGGGCCGGTAGGTCGTTGCTGCGCAGTACCTCGCCGCGCCAGCCGAGCGCGGCGAGGAGAGCCAGGGCAGAGACTTCGGCGATGTCGGCAGTGCGGTCCGTGGTCTCGAAGCGGTCGAGGACCGGCTCGAGGACCTCCTGTACCGCCTGCCAGTGTTGGCCGCGCCCGTAGTGCTGCCGCACGAGTTGTTCGACTCTGCGCCGACACCGTTCCGGTTCGGCGAGCTGAGCCTCGAGGATCAACGTCGGTCGTCCGCGGGGAAGGTGCGTCGCGACTGTCAGCCACTGCCGGTCGCTTGGGTCCGTCAGGCTCGCCAGTCGGGCGCGGTGCTGGTAGTCCCGTCGCGCGAACTGAACATCGTCGAGGACGATCCACCGGTCTGCTGCGTACAGCTTGGCCAGGGTGGACAGCCTCGGGAACAGGTTCGGCTGGTGGATCGCGCACACCGCGCCCGGTGAGGTCAGCGGTGCTTCACGCGTTGATGAGTCGGCTGTCGAACCCAGAGCGTAGGAGGCGCTCGTAGGCGTCATGAACTTCCCCCGGTACTTCCTGCTCGATGGCGAACCCGAGCTTCGGGTACTCGATCACCCTTTGCAGGTCGCCGACGAGCATGTCTACGACGAGCTTCTCGTCGCCGATGGACTTGATGTAGTCGTCGAGCTCAAGCGGTTCGGAAGCGCAGACGACTTCGATCTCAGGCCACAGCTTGCGGCAGGTGGCGTAGGAACGGCGCTCCATGTACGGCTTGGAGATCAGGAGCAGTGAGTCGACCTCGACCCCGGCCGCGCGCAGCACCTCGCGCGAGAGCGTGATGTTCTGCCCGGTGTTGCCCGCCTCGGTCTCGATGAGGATCGCGTCGTCGGGCACACCCAGGTCGAGCGCGTGCTCGCGGTAGTGCACCGCCTCGCCGCGCGGGAAGCGGGCCGCGGTGGTCGGACTGTTGCCGCCGCTGAACACGACCACGGGGAACAGTCCGGCCCGGTACAGGTCGGCTGTGGTCGTTGCGACGCCGAGATCGTGGCTGCCGAGGCCGATCGCCGCCGAGCAGGGGCGCGGTTCGTGGTGCATCTGGTGGTACTGCCAGATCAGGTGGGCGTCGTTCCACTGCGCGTCGTTGATCGTGCGCTTTTCGCGGTCCGGCACGGGTGCTCCCTGGTTCATCGCTACTGGCCACTTACCTCGACAGGGCGGCCGGCGGGCCGTCGTACGGCCGCCGGATGCGCTCGATGCTGCGGAGTTGGTGACTCAGGCCGTACTGCGTGGCCACCTGCGCCGCTTGGTCGAGGACGGACAGCCCATCATTCCGGGTTGCCGAGTCGGACAGAAGGATGTGCCCATGTGCGGTGTCCAGTCGAACGCGCTGCATCGGCGAGTCGACGGTGCCGCTCCGTCGTGCGATGTCGATGTAGTGCAAGGCGCGGGTGAGGTCGCCGGTGCCACGGTGTGCCAGGGCGAGCTTCTGGTGCGCTACCGACCAGTCGTCGGGCTCGCCGAGGTCTTCGAATTCCAGGGTGGCCGCTGTCATGACGCGGGTCGCGTATTCGTTGTTGCCCTCCTTGCTCAGCGCTGTACCGACCCAAAGGCGGGCGCGTGCCCGGTCGCGCTGGCTCAACCGCTCGTCGTCGGCGAGTTGCTCGTACTGGCGGGCGGACGCCTCGAGTCGACCGGACATCTCGTTGACCACAGCGAGCGACAACTCGATCTGTGCCGTACGGCGCGGGATGTCAAGTTCAGCGAAGAGGCTGTGCGCGCGGGAGTACGAATGACGGGCGGAGAGTGGCCCGAGGATCGCCCCTTGATCGCGTTGTAGATCTCCGAGCAGCACGAGAGACCGGCCGTAGAGGTACCGGCCCTTGTCGTCGAGGCCGCGCGGGTCATGCGGGCCGAGCCACCGGTTCAACAGGCTTGAAGCGAACGTGAAGTTCTGACGGCTCAGGCACACGATCGTGCGGTCGATGTCCTCCGTCCACGTCTCGTAGTCCGAGCGGGCCCGGGAGTCCCGGGTGGTCCCAGAGAGCAGAGTCTCGAAGCGGGTGTGCACGGCCGGGGTGGCGCGTGCGAGCGCGGTGTCGAGGATCGCCTGAGTGTCCGGACGGGGCTGTGTGTCCTCGCCGAGCTTCTCCCACTTGGCCACCGTGCGCAGCGCGACACCCAGATGATCTGCGAACGCGCGGGTGCTCATCCGGAGAGCGGAGCGCAGGGCTCTCGCTTCTCGGCCGGTCCACTGTTGCACGCTGACCACGGGCTGCCTCCCTCTGTGACGTATCGAAGCACGCTGAGTGAGGGCGAGAGGGCGGAAGTGCAACGCAAGTGCAACAGGCGGTCATTTCAAGGCCGTTGGCCTGACACGACTCTCGAGCCATGGAACCCATCACGGAGCAGCTTCAGGTCAACGGCCCCTATGTCTACGGCTATTTGCGTCACACAGGGAGCGGCACGGCCCGACACACGGCCCTCGCGGAGTCGCTCGTCGAGTACTGCCGACAGCACGAACTGACACTGTGCGGCCTCTTCACCGAGCGTGAGGCGACCGCCGACGTTTCCTCGCCGGCCTTTGTCGGGCTGCTTGATGTTCTCGCCCTGCCGGACTCCTACGGGGTGGTACTTCCCGCGCGCAGTCACCTCGGACCGAAGCGCCTCGCTGCTGAGCGCGAACGCCAGATAGCGGTGTTGAGCACACGCCTGATCGTTGTCCGGTCCGCTAAGCCGAGGCGCAGCCGCAAGCTTCCCGTCGAGGTGGGCCCGATCGTGCGGCAGCGAGGCGGTGCGTGATGTCCGTGCGTGAGGCTCTGCGCGGCGCCCCGCTCGTCGACAACATCCCCGGCCTGCATCTGCTCGCGCTCGGTGAAGCCTGGGACGTCGTTCGAGTGCCTGCCGAGGCCGGATTCCTGGCCCTCGCGCGGCTCAGAGCAGCCGAGGAGCGACTCGGCCCCGTGCTGTACGACCAGCCGAGTCAGCGGCTCTACTACGCCATCCCGACCGGCAGCCGTGACACCTGGTGCGACCTGCCCGTGCGGGTCCTGTCCTCGGGCTCATGGCTTGTCGCCCCGAACCCCTACCGCTCCGACGAGTGGTTCGGCGGATGGTGCGAACTGCCCGACGACGACACCCTCACGGACCCTGCTGCGCTGCGCCATGCCCTTGAGGAGCAGCACGCCGAGACCGCCGAGCGTCCGACCGCCGAACCGAAGGAGTCACCCTCATGGAAACCTCCGAACGAGCCCGCCTCGATGCCTACTTCGGACGCATCGCCTCACGCTTCGTGCCTGCCGAGCGCCCTGCCGCGTTCCTGATCACGCACCTGTTGCCCGAGCGCCCGGCGTTCGTGCGCGGGGTGGCGGGCGTAACGGAGCTGCGCGCGGTATTGCCCAAGCCGAAGTCTGTGCACGCCGAGGCGCTGCGCCAGGTCGAGTGCGACGGGTACGCGTGCGACAAGCTGTCGCGTGAGCTGTTCGCCGACCCCGAGCGCGCCGTGCGGTACCTCGAAGCTCGCGCCGCCGGCCGCGCGGTCGTCCTGCTCGATGTGGGCGGGTACTTCGCCCTGTCACTCGAGGCGCTGTGCGATCGCTTCTCAGGCCAGATCCTCGGCGTGGTCGAGGACACCGAGAACGGCCACCGCCGTTACGCCGAGCTCGACAAGCTGCCCTGTCCGGTCGTCTCGGTGGCCCGCTCACCGCTCAAAGATCCCGAGGATTTTCTCGTCGGGCAGTCGGTCGTGTTCTCGACCGAGGCCCTCATGCGTAGTCGCGGCGACATCCTGCACGGTCGTACCGCGCTCGTGATCGGCTTCGGCAAGCTCGGCTCGAGCATCGCCCGCCTGCTGCACGCCAAGGGCGTCAGGGTCACCGTGTACGACATCGACCCGGTACGCCGTACACAAGCCCTTTCGCAGGGCTTCACGGTGGCTCGGGCGCTCGCCGGCGGCCTCGAGGGCGCCGGACTCGTGCTCTGCGCCACTGGGGCGCTCTCGTTGCGTGGCGAGGACTTCGGCCGACTGCGCAACGGGGCGTACGTCGCCACAGTGACGAGCAGCGAGGACGAGCTCGAACTCGCGAGCCTGCCGGACGTGTACGAGCGCGCCACGACCGGCGAGAACGTGACCCGGTACCTGACGACCGGCCACTACTTCTACTTGCTCAACGGCGGGAACGCCGTCAACTTCCTGCACGGCGCCAGCGTGGGCCCGTTCATCTTCCTGGTTCAGGCCGAGATACTCGCCGCCTGTGCCGCGCTCGCCCGCGGCGGCCTCGAACCTGGCATGCACGAACTCGACGCGACCGACCGCGCCGCCATCGCGGCGACCTGGCTCGACTACTTCAACAGGTGATCCCCATAGCCATCACGGCAGACCACATCCGAGAGACCCTCGACGCCTACCTCGAGGCGTACCCCGACGACAAGCCGAGCCTTGCCCCCGTCCTCGAGCTGCTCGACGCCGAGGCGGACCTCACCACCCGCAAGGAGTTCCGCGGCCATGCCACCGCCGGGGCGATCCTCGCCGACCCCGCCGGCCGCGTGCTGCACATCCGCCACCGCGCCCTTGAACGCTGGCTCCTGCCCGGCGGACACCTTGAGCCCGACGACGCCCGGCTCCTCGACGCCGCACAGCGGGAGTTGACCGAGGAGACCGGCATTCCCGCCTCGGCCGTCGTCCCCGCCGGAATGCTGCCCGTGCACATCGACGTACACCCGATCCCCGCCAACGACGCCAAGGGCGAGCCCGCGCACCGGCACTTCGACTTCCGGTATCTCTTCCGGACTGCTGCCGAGGTGGGCGAGCTGCAACTCGAGGAGGTCACCGCCGCGGCTTGGCGTGACGCGGATGACATCGCGGACGGCGTGCTGCGCCATCGAGTCAAGGGCGCGCTTCGCTGATCGTATTGCCGTGCAAGATTTCGCCGGTCCCGCGGACCGATGCGACGCCAGACGCGCATCAGGTGCGGCAGGCGCCATGAGGCAGAGCCTCTGATCGCTATGGCCTGGCCAACCAGCTCATGTCTTGATCGACGCAGCGATATGCTTCTGTTCGACTCGACACTGCGTCGAGGGGGCAGACGGCGATACACAGGCCGACATAGGTTACTGCGGCGTGGGTCAGTCCAAATGCGTGGGGAGACACGGTAAGGGGCCGTCCTGGTGGTGCGTGTGAAGTCAGGTCGTGACGAGGGCAGTTCCCCTGGCGCGTGGGTCCGGTCCGCGAGTGCTTGGGAGCCGAGGACCGACGTGCCGTGGTGCCTGCCGAGCCTGGTCAGGTCACGACGATGACTCCACGGCACCAGGTCGAGCTAGCGACCTGCATGGTGTGTCACGAGGACAGTGACTTCTTGCGCCGGGCCGAGCGCCCGACGTACGAGACCCTTGAGCGGCCTGTCAGAGTTGTCGACCTCTTCTCCGGCGGTGGAGGTCTGAGCCTCGGTGCCGCCGAGGCGGCACGACGCGTCGGCCGTGGGACGACAATTGCTCTGGCGGTTGAGTACGACCAGTCCGCGGCAGATGTCTACGCACTGAACTTCCCTGACGCGGACTTGCGTCAAGAGGATGTGAGCGGTCTCTTCGACGGAGAACTTAAGACACGGCCGACCCGGACAGAGCGAGCACTTGCCCAGACTCTCGGGCACGTCGACGTACTAGTTGCCGGCCCGCCCTGCCAGGGTCACTCGAATCTCAACAATCACACAAGACGCCAAGACCCACGCAACGCTCTGTATCTCCGTGCGGTTCGTGCAGTGGAGATCCTCAAACCGACCTTTGTGCTCATCGAGAACGTGCCCGCCGTGCAGCACGATAAAGGCAAGGTCCTGGATAAGGCCGTCGACGCGCTGGAGATGAGTGGCTACACCGTGGCGGGCGCAGTCCTGGACTTTGTCCGATTTGGTGTGCCGCAGCGTCGTCGGCGCCACATTCTGCTTGCGGTCCGTGGCCAACAGGTCGACCCCAAGGTGCTACTTGAGACCCGATCACCCTGCGATGATCACGACGAGCGCAGTGTGAAATGGGCAATTGGTGACCTCCTCGGTGTGATCGCTGAAACTGGGCCAGACTCGCCCTCGAAGCCGACGGCCGAGAACCAGGCACGCATGGACTGGCTGCACGCAGAGCAAGGAAGAGTCGATCTTCCGAACTCCATGCGGCCGACGTGTCACCGTGACAAGGCGCATACCTACAAATCGATGTACGGACGGCTGAGTTGGGGCCAGCCCGCGCAGACGATGACGAGTGGCTTCGGCTCTATGGGGCAAGGGCGCTTCGTCCACCCCGGGCTACCGCGTACGCTCACGCCGCACGAGGCCGCCCGTCTGCAGACCCTTCCGGACTTCTATGACTTGGACACCTCGAAGAAGCGGGGTGCATGGGCCAAGGTGATTGGCAACGCGGTTCCGCCGCTCCTTGGCGTCCACCTCATCGAGCCTTTGCTCTGTGCCCTCCCCGCAACGGATGACCACAGGACTGCGGTCGAGGCGGCGCCGAAACAGGCTCGCCCAAGCGTCAGTACCCGTCCTCCTGCTTCCAGCGAGCTGATCCGCGTTCGCATGACTAACACCAAGCGACGCGACACGAAGCCCGAGCTTGCTCTGCGCTCCGCGCTGCACTCAATGGGACTGCGGTTCAAGGTCGATCTTGCAGTTGAGGGCAATCGTCGGATTGACGTTGCTTTTCCGACCGAACGTGTGGCCGTGTACGTGGATGGATGCTTCTGGCACGCCTGCCCTGTCCATGGAACAACCCCGAAGCAGAACCGAGAGTGGTGGGCCACCAAGCTGGCAGCAAACAAGGCACGCGACCTCGCGGCCACCGAGGACCTTGAGGCAGCGGGCTGGCTGGTTCTGCGCTTCTGGGAACACGATGCCCCCATTACGGCAGCCGAAAAGGTGTGCGAACAAATCAAGTTGATTCGAGCCAGCGGCACGGGGAAGCGCCGTGGATCTCGCCACCGGAGCGTAGCTTGATGAGTAGCACGGACGCCGGGCTCATGAGTGCTGACCTGCGGGAAGCAAAGCGGCGGTCGTCGCGGTCACGGCGGCGGGTGCGGAGTCTGTCCCCGTCAGGCTGCTCGGAATCCTGGAGGACCGATGGCTCAATTCACCGAAGCCGACGCCACACGATTCATCGACTGGATGCTCGATGGAGTCGTTGCTGAAGCTCGTGGGGACCACATGGCGACCCTGCCCGTTGCGCCTGATGGCAGGCTCTGGCTCGGCAGGCTCGCACCTGAGGTCGTCGTGCAGAACAGCCGACTCGGTGAGCGCAGCGAGCGACTTGAGCCCTGCGAGGTTGGCATGCGGCTCCGGCCCGACGCCATCGATGGTCGTCCGGTCAGATGCCATGCCCGGCTTGTCGTTTGGAACGAGTTTGACGGGGGTGATGCCCCGGACGCGCCGCGCTGGCGTAAGAGCGAACCCATCGAGGTGATAGCTGACCTTCAGACGCCCACATGCATCGGCGATGCTACGAGCGCTGGTAGAGACGACTTCGAGGCTGCTCTCCGGGCCATTGGTGCCGATGGCATGGCATGCGAGTTCCATGCAGAGCTGGAAGTCGGCAAGGATGGCCCTGAGCTGGTGGTCACCCTCGTGAACGTCTCACCCGAGCAGATCCCGCACTGGGACACCAATGTCTACGAAGCGTGCCTCACAGTCCGTGCCGGCCAAACTCGGCCATTCACCCTCGACAATCTTCCCGACTCGTTCCGCTATAGCAGGGATGTTCCCGCCTACGGGGTCAATGGCGGTGTAGTCCAGGTCTCCTTGGGCACGTTCCGCACCGAAGACGCAGCTTCCCACGATCAGCCGCGGCCCTCGTATTGGGACCCGGATGCCGGACATGTGCCGGACCTGAGTTTCGCAACGCTCGCCGCTGACCCTCTTCCGTCGTTGCGGGCCCTGGTCACGGCGTGCGAGGAGTGGGGAGTCGCGCACTGGGCGGAGGACGTGCTCGACCGTCGCGCTGACGAAGAAGAATGGGATGCCGGGATGCGGCAGAACGCCGCGAGTGAGGCGACCTTGTTCGAGGAGGAACTGCAGCGTTTGCGTGCCGGATTGAGGTTGCTCGAAACCAACGCCGAACTGCGGCGCAGTTTCATGCTCGCCAATCGCTCGTTCTCTGTCTCTCCGCTTATCACCCACACTAGCTGGCGAGCATTCCAGCTCGGCTTCGTACTCGTGAACGCTACTTCCATCGTCGATGATTCCGCTGACGGTGATCGATCGATCGTCGACACTCTCTGGTTTGCGACTGGTGGCGGAAAGACTGAAACATACCTGCTGTACGTCGTGACCACGGCCTTCTACGACCGCTTGCGAGGCAAGGGCGAAGGCATCACATCTTGGGGCCGGTTCCCTCTGCGAATGCTCTCTCTTCAGCAGACCCAGCGCTTTGCCGATGTCCTGGCAGCTGCCGAACTGGTCCGCGACGGTGAGGGAATTGGCGGTCGGGAGTTCTCGCTCGGCTTCTTCGTCGGAGCCAGTGGTACGCCGAACCGCATCCAGCGTGTCGGTAACACTCGCTCTGCGGATGTCGATCCGAATGATCCTGAAATGCCCAAGCGTTACCAGATCTTGCTGCACTGCCCTTTCTGTGGATCAGAAGAGCTGCGCATGAGCTTCAATCAGCAATACTGGACACTCGATCACATTTGCGTAGCCTCTGGGTGCCCGCGGAATGGGCGCCCTCTGCCATTCCGAATAGTCGATGACGAGATCTTCCGTTCACTCCCGACAGTGGTTCTAGGAACTCTCGACAAGGCCGCGAGCATTGCCATGCAGGCAGCGATGCGGGGCTTCTATGGCCCACCGTCGGGCCGCTGTCCGGAGGCCGGGCACGGTTTCACCTATGCACCACGAAGCAGCACCCCCGGCGGCTGCCTCTTCCCAGGGTGCCGAGCCGCGACCGGGCCTCTTTCTCAACCCGCGGCGCTCTACGCTCCTACCGTGCGCATGCAGGACGAGTTGCATCTCCTTCGAGACAGCCTCGGTGCTGTCGACTCGCACTACGAAGCTCTACTCGACGCACTGCAGCAACACTATGGATCTGTCCCGAAGATCATCGCTTCCTCAGCGACCCTCGCTGGTCACGACGCTCAGGTGAGCGCGCTGTACCGGCGAGACGGTCGCACTTTCCCCCGTCCCGGTCCTCGGGCAGGCTGGTCGTTCTGGTCGCGCACAGGCAACACTCTTGCTCGCCGTTATGCGGGAATTGCTCCGCGTGGAGTCACGCTTGAGTACGCGACCGACCAGTTGACAGAGTCGCTCCAGCGGGCGACACGGAGCGCTCTCGAGGACCCCAAGGCTGTCGCTGAGTCGACGGGCATAGACGCCTCGGTGATCCCGGAATTGGTCGACGCCTACGGCGTCGACGTCGTGTATGGCTCCAATCTCAAGGACGTCGAGGCCGTCGCCAGGTCTTTCGACACACAGATTCAGCTTGACCGCTCGGTCAATGCGGCCACGCTTACCGGACGCACGCCGCTCGACGAGGTTCGCGCCAACCTTGAACGGCTCGTCACCCCTGAACCCGACTTCTATGACCGCGTCCACCTCGTTGCAGCGTCCTCGATGCTCTCCCACGGGGTCGATGTGAACCGCCTCAACGTCATGGTCATGCTTGGGCTGCCACTAGCGACGGCGGAGTTCATCCAGACGACGTCGCGTGTCGGCCGCACGCATCCTGGGCTTGTGATCGTTCTCCACAAGATCGGGCGTGAGCGGGATGCTGCTGTCTACCGAACGTTCCCGTCTTTCGTCGCGCATGCTGACCGACTGATCGACCCCATCCCGATTACGGCGAAGAGCCGCCGCGTCCTGGAACTCACCTTCGCCGGCCTTGTCCAGGCCCGGGTCTTCGGCATCCACGAACCCGCAGCGATTGCGGCAAACATGCGTCAGCTGACCAAGCCTATGCCGGTGAGGCGTGCCTTCAGTCAGCTGCCGGTGCTTGAGCAAGACGAGTTGACTGCGCTCATCGAGATTCTCGATTTTGAAGGACCCCTCGACGAGAACCTCCGGTGCGACCTTGAGTGCTATCTGCGCGAGTTCTATCGAGCTCTCAATGACCCAGCGAGCAACGCTGAATGGGTCGCCGATCTTTTCCCAACTGGGAGTCCGATGCGTTCTTTGCGGGATGTCGAGGAACAGGCACCTGTCTTCTCACGGGGAGGGCGGTCGTGAAGGTTGAGCGAGGCGCGTCGCAGATACTCTTTGGCCTCCTTCCGGGGCAGACCGCTGACCTGGAGGGGCGGATCTGGAAAGTCGCGCAGTGGCTGGATCCGAATCCCATGGCTCTTGACCAAGATGCAGTACGGGGAGCGCTCCTTGGTGCCATCACGCCCTGGTCGGCGACTGGTAATGATGACGGACTGGAACGCGAATTGCGTGCTCGCAACAGTGTCGAGGTGGTCGAGCTAAACAAGCATCGTGGTGTCCTCGTCGAGCCGTTCCCGAGGCAGTGGCGTTGCAAGAGCTGCGGCAGTATCGCCGGATCCCGTGACGAGCGATGCCGCTGCGGCGGCGCTGCTCGGGCACAGATGCAGTTCGTCACCTACCACACGTGCGGCGCCTCCGGCGAGCCGTACCTGCGGCGATGCAGGACGCACAATGCTGTCGCTGTCCGCCTCCCTGGCACTGCGACGGCACGCGAGCTGCATATCTTCTGTCCGCAGTGCCAGCAGCCGTTGACTCAGGGAGGCTTCCCTTTCCAGGCATGCAACTGCGGAGATGGTGGTATGTCAATCACCGTCCATCGTGCGGCTCAGGTCTTCTCGCCGCACTTTGCAGTACTTGTGAACCCACCGGATCCTGCTGAGGCAGCGCGGCTACGTGCCGGCGGTGGAGGAGCCCGTGCGCTTGCGTGGGTCCTGGACGGGATGACCTCGAACGACCCTGCGGCAGGGAGGCAGACCTTCGCCGGGCTCGTCGAGACCCTGCGCCTCGCCAACATCTCTGAGGACACCGCGCAACGAATGGCGCAGGAAGCCGTTGTCAATGGCGACGTCGACGCCGGACCGGGTGGCGCCGAGGTCGTTCTGCCCGACGCCAACCGTGACAAGGTGCACGAGGAAGCGCTGAGTCTTGCCTCTGCCGTCCATGGCGGCCGGACGAGGGTCGACGACATGGTTGTGGCGACGACGCCACCGTTGCGGACGCTCTATGAGGGCGCGTACTGGAATGCGATGGGGCAAGCGCGGCTTGAGGGGGTTGAGCTGCTCGCCAACTTCCCTGTGGCGACACTGGCCTTCGGGTACACGCGAGGAGATCTCTCGCCCGGAGCCGCTCGCTTGGTGCCGTTCCGCGAACGCGGACGCATCCGGGCCTATGGATCACTGTCTCGCACGGAGGCTCTGCTCTTTCGACTGGATCCGCTCCAGGTGTATCGACACCTAGTGAGTCGGGGGCACGCGTTGCCTGAAGTGGCTGATGCACGGGAAGCACGTATCGCTCTGCTGCAGAGGATGGAGCTACCTTTCCCGACGCAGGAGCAGGTGCAACCGCTCGGCGGAGATCTGCTCCGGCTCGTGCACTCGTACGCCCACCGGGCGATCCGTCGGCTCGCCTCCTTCTCAGGTATCGAACGCGACGGCCTTGCCGAGTACCTCGTACCTCACCACCTCAGCTTTGTCGTCTATGCCGCATCGCGAGGTGACTTCGTGCTCGGTGGGCTCCAAGCCGTCTTCGAGTCCTCGCTGCACCGCTTCCTCGCGGACCTTGCCGAGGGAGAGTCGCGCTGCGCGTTGGACCCTGGGTGTCGTAGTGGTGGCGGCGCCTGCATGGGGTGTCTCCACCTCGGCGAGCCGTCCTGCCGCTGGTTCAATCGCTTTCTAGACCGGTCGGAGCTCTTTGGCGCTGGCGGCTATTTCACGACCGGGATGTGACGAGGTGGATGACGCCGAACTCGTCGGTGGTGTGCTTGTCGATTGCGTCGACCCGAGAGCGTCCGCTGCCCACCTCACCCAGTTCCTGATGGTGGCGCGGCTAGACCATGCCGCGGCAATTCGTGCCGGGCTGGAGCCGGAACTCGTCGAGGTACTGCGCAGACGGTTTGCCAATGACCGTGAGCGCATCCCTGTGGTGTGCCAGGAGGCTGCGGCTTGGGTGCTGGGGCGGAGGTCGAAGGTCAGCGCCGAGCCATGGGATCTTGTGGCTTCCCTACCGAGAGCGGACCTGCCGGAGGGCTTGCACCGCACGACGGGGGAGACTCTGATCCAACTCGTAGCCCAGGCGACACGGACCCTACGCCTGGTGGCTCCCTTCATCGACCAGCCCGGTCTTGCGTTTATGGCCGAGGCGCTCGCAGATGCCACGGCGCGAGGTGTGCGGCTAGAGGTCCTTCTCCCTACCCGCTCGACTCGCGCCGACGATGCCCTCGACGACCTGACTGCGGCCATCGCAGAAGAGGGACGCTCGGTGAACTTCTCAGTGTCGAGACTCCGAGACGATGCGCCCTGGGCACACCTCAAGGTGCTCACGTCAGACTCTGCGGCGGCTTACATCGGCAGTGCCAACGTCACAGGAGCCGGCATCGGCGGTCGCAATCTGGAGCTCGGTGTTCTTGTCCGAGGTGAGCCTGTCATTGTGGTCGAGCGCGTCCTAGACCTCTATCGCAGTTCCTGACTGGACAGAGTCATTGAGGGCATATCTGGCGTTCGAGGACGGCCGCGGGCTGACTGCGCTGGCGGCTTCTTGACGCAGAGAAATCTGGACCGGGCGACGCCCGGCCCTGGCCCGTCTGTCCGCGCGGTCCGCAAGGAGTCCGCGGGATCTTCGAACGGGCTCAACTTTAACCAACATCACCAACCGTAGTCAGTTCAGGTCAGACGGGGCCTGGTGCCTCCAGTGCAGGTCAGCGGAACCGGTCATGAGTTCCGCTTCAACGTGTGGCGGGGGACATGACGTCACGTCGCTGATCTGGCGAAAATGCAGGTCAGATGGGGTCCGGCTCTTCGGAGCCGGACCCTTCGGCATTCCCGTGCCTACTCTTCGCCCGGACCCCGCAGATCGGTGAGAAGGCCGTCGAGTGCGCTGTCGAGGGCGGTGGCGTTGGCCCGGTCGAACCATGTGGTCCGGATGCGTTCGTTGTTGCCCTTCGGGGTCTCGTGGTCGGCCGCGAGTCGCTGCAGGGAGCGGGTCTCGTCGGCCAGGGCGCGGCCCACCGCCTGGAAGAGGCCGCGCACATAGCGTTCCGCGTCGGCGGCGGGGATTCCGTGCCCGGCCGCCCACGACGTGAGCGCCGCGAGGTAGGCGTAGTGGGTGGTCAGCGTGCCCGTCAGCGTCGAGAAGACGTCGAAGGCCGCCTCGTCCGCGACCGGCAGCGCCCCGCCGAGCTGCTTGAAGAAGGCGTCGACCGCCGGGTGCGACGGGTAGGTCACGGTGACGGAGCGGCGTTCGCGCACAGAAGGCAGCGGGATGGCGCGCACCAGCGGGGCGTCGGTGGCGAGCGTGGCGCGCAGGTCGTCGTTCGGGACTCCGGCCATCACGTTGACCACGGTCTTGGTGGCGTCCACCCGTAGACCTTCCAGTGCCTCGTGCCGGTCCTGACGCCGTACGGCGATGATCACCAACTCGGCGCGGTCCACTACCTGTTGGTTGTCGGCGCAGACGTGGACACCCTCGTACTGCTCGGACAGTTCGGCGGCGGTGCGGGCGCCGCGCGGCGAGAGGAGGACCTCAGGCGCCGGGCCGCTCCCGTCGCACAGTCCCTCCACGAGGGCGCGGCCGATTTCTCCCACTCCGATGATGCCGATGCGTTGCATGGTGGCTTCCCTTCTGGTGTGTCTCCGCGATGCGTGCGGCCGGCCCGAGCGGAAGGCTCGCGTGCCGACACCGGCCCGGGGCGGCCCCGCCCCCAAGGGCAGGGCCGCCCCAGCCCCCTACCGAACAGCAGCCACCCCCACCGGCACCACCGCATATCCCGCAGCCCTGGTGGTGAACGTCCCCCGTCCCTGCGTGCGCCCCCGCAGCTGCGAGGCGTAGCCGAACAGTTCCGCCAGCGGCACCGTCGCCGTGAGGATCGCCGTACCGGAGCGGGCCGCCTGGCCCGTGACCCGGCCCCGGCGGGACGCCAGGTCGCCCAGTACGCCGCCGACCGTGTCGTCAGGCACCGTCGCCGTCAGCTCGACCACCGGCTCCAGGAGCGCCATCCCGGCGGCCCGCAGCGCCTCACGCAGCGCGAAGCGGCCCGCTGTTCGGAACGCCATCTCCGAGGAGTCCTTGGAGTGGGTCGCCCCGTCGGTGAGGGTGACCCGCACTCCCGTCACCGGGTGACCGCCCAGCGGCCCCTCGGCGAGCGCGTCCCGGCAGCCGGCCTCCACCGCGCGGACGTACTCCTGCGGCACCCGCCCGCCGACGACGGTCGAGGCGAAGGAGAAGGGCTGACCCTCCAGCGGCTCCACGTCCAGTACGACATGCGCGAACTGGCCCGCACCGCCGTCCTGTTTGACATGCCGGTACGTCAGTCCCGACACCCCGCGCACCACCGTCTCCCGGTACGCCACCTGCGGGCGGCCCACTGCGATGTCGAAGCCGTGCGCACGGCGAATCTTCTCCACCGCCACGTCCAGATGCAGTTCGCCCATGCCGGACAGGACCGTCTGGCCCGTCTCGGGGGAGACCTTCACCGTCAGCGACGGGTCCTCCTCGACAAGTCGTGCCAGCGCCGACGACAGGCGCCCGGTGTCGACGCTCCTGCTCGCCTCGACCGCCACGGACACCACCGGCGCGGCCACCGTGGGCGGTTCGAGGACCAGCGGCGCCCCGGTCACGCACAGCGTGCTGCCCGCGCGGGCCGTCTTCAGGCCGACCACCGCCACGATGTCGCCCGCGCTCGCCCGGTCCAGCTCCGCGTGCCGGTCGGCCTGGACGCGCAGGATCCGGCCGATCCGTTCCGTGCGGCCCGTGCCCGCGTCCATCACCGTGTCTCCCTTCGTGATCGTTCCCGAATACACCCGTACGTACGTCAGTCGCCCCGTCGCCGTCGCGTTCACCTTGAACGCCAGGCCCGCGAAGGCTTCTGCCGGGTCCGCGCCGCGCTCCTGGACCGTGTCGCCCCAAGTCCCGCGCACCGCCGGCACGTCCACCGGCGACGGCAGGTACGACACCACCGCTTCCAGCAGCGGCTCGATGCCCCGGTTGCGGTACGCCGAGCCGCACAGCACCACCACGCCCTCACCGCTGAGCGTGAGATCCCGCAGCGCCGCCGCCAGCGTCGGTGTGCGGAGCGCCGAGTTCGCGCAGTACTCCTCCATCGCGGCGGAATGCAGCTCCGCCACCGCCTCCTCCAGCGCGCGCCGCCCCCGGTCAGCCCGCTCGCGCAACTCCTCGGGGATCGCGGTCACTTCGTACGCGGCAGAATCCGTACGCCAGACCTGGGCGCGCATCCCGAGCAGGTCCACCACACCCGTGAACCCGCCCTCCTGACCGATCGGCAGCTGCACCACCAGCGGGACCGTGTGCAGCCGTTCCCGGATCGACGCGACCGCCGCGTCGAGATCGGCGCCCGTGCGGTCCATCTTGTTGACGAACGCGATCCTGGGTACGTCGTACCGGTCGGCCTGCCGCCACACCGACTCGCTCTGCGGTTCCACGCCCGCCACGGCGTCGAACACCGCGATTGCCCCGTCGAGCACCCGCAGCGAACGCTCCACCTCGTCGGCGAAGTCGACGTGGCCCGGAGTGTCGATCAGGTTGATCCGGTGGCCGTCCCAGTCGCAGCTGACCGCCGCCGCGAAGATGGTGATCCCGCGGTCGCGCTCCTGCGCGTCGAAGTCGGTGACGGTCGTGCCGTCGTGGACCTCGCCCCGCTTGTGGGTGGTGCCGGTGAGGAACAGGATCCGTTCGGTGACCGTCGTCTTGCCCGCGTCGACGTGGGCGAGAATCCCGATGTTGCGTACGTCGGCAGCGGAACCGGAAACGGAACCGGCAGAGGAACGGGCAGACAAGCGTGGCAAGTTGGTGCGCATGGCCCAAGGCCTTTCGGTGCAAGGGAGCCAGGAGAGAGCAGGGCAGCGCGATGTCCGGACGGAACTCCCGCAGAAGACAGCGGAGTTGAGAACTCAGCTGGTCGAGTGCTCAGTTGGTCGAGTACTCGGTCACTCGCGTCGCGGATTCTCAGTGACGGCCGCGCAGCCGGCACCGGACGCCCCGAGACACCAGGATCACGTCGTACCGCGACAGGGGGACACGGACGCGGACAGCGGTGCGGTCACACATGGCCCGGCCCCCTCACTTGACTCGCTCGGCTCGGTCGACTCACTCGACGAAAGGCACACCCGCCGGTGGTCGGGGTGCGCCCGGCGAGTCTAGAGAGACGGACCCGGCGCGGGCACCGCATTTTTCTTCGGCCCTCGCACACATTGAGTCCCACGCGCCTCACATCCGTGTAAGGGGGTGGATTCAACCCCCAGGAGAGGTCAGTGAGTTGAGCCATCGACGAGTGAACAAGAGGACCGGCGCGCTGATAGGCGCGGGTGCCGTCGCGATCGCCGCCGCGGCGACTCTGCTCCCGCACGCCAACGCGAGCGGCGCCAAGGAGCAACAGGGCGGGCAGAGCCGGCCGGGACAGCAGAACCAGGAAGCGCGTACGTTCAACTCCCGCTCCGCCGCCACCCTCGGCACCACCCTCGCCGCGGACCTCGGCGGCGACGGCGCCGGCTGGTTCTACGACGCCGAGCGGCGGCAGCTGGTCATGAACGTCACGGACGAGCAATCGGCGTCCCGCGCACGCCAACAGGGCGCGGTGGCCAGGGTGGTGGAGAACAGCACCGCCGAGCTGAAGGCCGCGAAGGGCACCCTCGGCGAACAGGCCTCGGTGCCGGGCACCGCCTGGTCCATCGACCCCCGGACCAACAAGGTGTCCGTGGTCGCGGACCGGACCGTCACCGGAAACGACATGGCGCGGCTGAAGGCCGCCGTCGACGGCATGGACGGTCTGGTGACCGTCAAGCGCTCGGCGGGGGAGTTCAAGCCGTTCGCCGAGGGCGGCGACGCGATCTTCGGCGGCGGTTCGCGCTGCTCGCTAGGGTTCAACGTCACCCTGCAGGGCGAACCGGCCTTCCTCACCGCGGGCCACTGCGGAAACATCTCGCAGGCCTGGACCTCCGACCAGGAGGGCGGTCAGCCGCTGGGCACGGTCGTGGAATCGGTGTTCCCCGAGAGCGATTTCGCCCTGGTGAAGTACGACGACCCGGCCACCGAGGCGCCCAGCTCGGTCGACCTGCAGAACGGGTCGCAGCAGGAGATCACCCAGGTGGCCGAGGCGAGCGTCGGCATGCAGGTGGTCCGCAGCGGAAGCACCACGGGCACCTCCGAGGGCACGGTGACCGGCCTGGACGCCACGGTGAACTACGGCAACGGCGACATCGTCGACGGACTGATCCAGACGGATGTGTGCGCCGAGCCCGGCGACAGCGGCGGCGCCATGTTCTCGGGCGACGCGGCCGTGGGCCTGACCTCGGGCGGCAGCGGTGACTGCACGCAGGGCGGCGAGACGTTCTTCCAGCCGGTCAGCGACGCGCTGGCCGCCACCGGGGCCGAACTCTGACCGCCACGGGGGCCGAACTCTGAGCCGGCCCCCGACGGAACGCCGGCTACTGCACCGCGGGAACGAAGCCCATGACGGGCGCGGCCAGGTCGGTCACCTGGTGCAGCTGGTTCAGGTCGTTCAGCCCGCCGAGCTGGCTGGAGAGGGTCGGGAGCTCGTCCCGGTGCTCCTCGGGGAGCGCGCTCGTGGCGAGCGCGTCGACCGTGTCGGTGGGGGAGATGGCGGCGTTCGCGGCGGGGGCGGCGAGGGCCGTGGCGCCGGCGGCGAGAGCCAGGGCGGTGACCATGCGTCGAGTTGAAATCATGCTCTGCGCAACGGATCGTTCCTGCGGTGGACACGGTCTGGCGGCCGATTTCACCAATGATGTACCTATCGGTGCCGTTACCTGCCGTCTGCGTCGCCGTTGAAGTGAGGGTACGGACGCGTCCATGCGGCCGTACTCGTCAATTCGAAGGAGAACGTGATGTCTCGCATCGCGAAGGCAGCCGCTGTCGCCCTCGGCACGGGCGCCGTGGTGCTCGGTGGCGCCGGTCTGGCCGCGGCGGACGCAGGTGCTCAGGGCGAGGCCGTGGGCTCGCCCGGCGTCCTGTCGGGGAACCTCGTGCAGGTTCCGGTCCACGTCCCGGTCAACGTCTGCGGCAACACCGTCGACGTCATCGGCCTGCTGAACCCGGCGTTCGGGAACCAGTGCGTGAACACCGACGGCGGCAACGGCTACGGCAAGTAGTCGCCGCGCGAAGCCCCCGGCGGGGATCGACGATCGACCGCCGGGGGCTTTCTCATGCGTACCGATAGATCCCCCGATGGCCGAGCAGCTCGGACGGTTTCACGTCCCACGGCGGCATGCCCTCGTGGAGCGCTACGACTCGGCCGAGCGTCGTGCCCCCGCGGCCCGTCCCCGGCGGCTTCTCGGGCAGATAGGGCGCGGACCGCGGATGCCGGGCCTGCCAGCGGTCCCACAGCAGGTCCACGAAGGCGTGGTTCAGCCAGAAGACGGGGTCGTTGACCGAGGCACCGCCGAGCATGTGGCCACCGACCCAGCGGTGTACGCGATTGTGGTTGCGCCACTTGGCGTTGCCGATGCCGGAGGCCCACCCCTCCAGCTTGTTCCGGTAGCCCTCGTCGGACGTGGAGTCCCAGGGTGCCGAGTCGTAGAGGGGATCGCGCAGGGCGCCCTCCAGCTCGTCCTTGGTGGGCAGTTCGATCGGGTCGTGCGGCCGCCCGAAGTCCCGCATCAGGAACTCGCCGTCGGCCGCCCCCTCCTTGATCTTCCAGTGGCCGTTGGCGTGCGCGAACGGGCCCGTCATCACCTGCCGGTCGGAGCGCCGTCCGTTGCCGCCGAGGAGCCCCGCCCCCCAGAGCGACGAGCGGGCCGTCCTGTCGACGGTCCAGTCCCAGTACGGGACGGTCACCGAGGAGTCCACGCGCTGCAGCGCCCGCTCGAACTCCAGCAGGAACCGGCGGTGCCAGGGCAGGAACGAGGGCGTCATGTGCGCCACCCGCAGCCCGTTCTCGCCGTCGGACACATAGTGCTCGATGTGCATGCGTACGAACTCGTCGTACCGCCCCTTGCGTTTGAGCTCCAACAGGGCGTTGACGAAACGCCGCTTCTCGGCGCCGGTGAGCCTGCTCTGGTTCTTCCGGGTGTAGACGGTGGAGTCCACGTCGGTTCGCTCCTCGGGTCCGGTGCGCGGGTCGGTCGTCAGACGGCGGCGGTACGCAGTTGCTGCGTACGGCCGAGCTCGTCCACGGCCCCGCGGGTGGCGAGGAGTGGCGTCGGAAAGGACTGGTAGTGGTCGATCATGCTGAGGTAGCCGCCGTCGGCGCGGCGCATGAGGTGGAGCGGCCGCCCGTCGACGGTGACGACCCAGGTCCCGGTGCCTGTCCCGGTCCCGGAGGCGAGCGATCCGCGGATGCGCCGCCCCTCGTAGACCTCGTCGAACGCGTCGTCCCCCGCGGCGACTTCACCGGAAGGGCCATGGCCCTTCCCGTCCGGTGACGTTGTCCGGCGCTCTCCCTGAGCGCCGTCCCGAGTGGCCCAGAACAGGGCGGCCTGCGCCCCCACCGCGGCGACGGCGACACCGATGAGGTTCCGCGCCGCTCCCCGGCGCGTGAACCGCCGTGCGAAGAGTCCGCCGACCGCCCTTGCTCTGTTGACCACGTGTTTCTCCTTATGGGTTACGAGAGTCCGACCTCGGCCCCCGGCTGTGCCCGCAACAGCGGTGCGTGCAGGGCGGCTTGCGGAAGCGCCGCTCCGGGAAGGCCGAAGTGCTCGGCCCGGGGGCCGGTCAAGGGGGCGTCGAGCGAGGCCCCCGGTGTCGCGGTGTCCAGGTCCGATTCGGGTGCGGTGACGTCGAGTTGGTCGGGACCCGACTCGCCGAGCAGCTCCGATACGGGCGCCGTGACGCGGGTCGCGGGCAGTGCGGTGCCCAGCGGGAACTGCGGCAGTGCCCGACCGGGGACGAGCCGGTTCTCGCCGATC
This sequence comes from Streptomyces sp. NPDC050658, assembly GCF_044457025.1. NCBI lineage: Bacteria > Bacillati > Actinomycetota > Actinomycetes > Kitasatosporales > Streptomycetaceae > Streptomyces > Streptomyces sp. NPDC050658. Next base: position 473,076 of record NZ_JBITGM010000005.1, on the reverse strand, counting down.
TCCGGCCGGTCGGGGCCGCCCGGCATGGGGACCGGTACGCCGGTGCTCAGCTCGGGGGCCTGGGTCTCCAGGGCCCATTCCAGACCGTTCAGCGGGATGGCCACGGGGGCGTGCTCCGCGGCCTGGGCCGGGGTGGCGGCGGCGGTCGCGGCGGCCACACAGCTGACGAGGGCGGCGAGCGTTCCACGAGTAGTCGTCTTCATGCCCGGCAAACGATCCCGGCGTCCGCACCAGCGCAGAATTCCCCCGGCGGCACCAATTCCCCGATATTCAGCTCGTCCAGAAGTCCCACCAGCGCGTGAGCACCAGCATGCCGATGATGCCGACGTGCAGCACCGGGAGCACCCAGGTGAATTCGCCGAGGAACGTACGCAGCCCGGAAGGCGCGGGCAGGAATCCGTTGCGGACGTTGAACGACGTCACGTACCAGAACATGACGATCGTGGCGACCCAGGCCAGCGAGCACCACAGGCAGAGCGAATTGATCTCGTACAGCGACTGGTACTGCAGCCAGGTGCAGAATCCGACCCCGAAGAGCGTGCCCGCGTTCAGCGAAAGCCAGTACCAGCGCGGAAGGCGCGCCCCGCCGAGCAGGCCCATGCCGACGCAGATCACGACCGCGTAGGCGGCGATCCCCAGCATCGGATTGGGGAAGCCGAACGCCGACGCCTGCTCGCTCTGCATGATGTTGCCGCAGGAGACCACGGGATTGAGGCTGCAGCCCGGTGTGTAGTCCGGGTCCTCGAGCAGGTGGAACTTGTCCAGCGTGATGACCCACGCGGCGAGCAGCCCCGCCGCACCCGTGACGACGAGGAGCAGCGCGAAGGCACGGCCGGCGCCCACGCCGTGTGGCGGGTCCGCGTGCGGTGCGGACGTCTGAGGCGTACGGGATTCGGGCGTACGGGATTCAGACTTCCGGGCTTTCGGCAGTGGCGTCATGGTGCGCATGGGCGGCGCTCCTCACTGAATTCAGGGGCGGTGTGCTCGACACCCTTTTGCAGTAGTCGTGTGTCTCTCGGCACGACAGCTTCTGTGCGGCTGATTAGCGTCGGATCTGTCCCCGACGGATCTAGGAGATCCCCCATGAAGACCACGTTTCGTCGTGTCGCAGCGACCGCCATGCTCACTCTGGCCGTGGCGGTCCCGCTCACAACCACCGCTCAGGCAGCGGAGGTTCCGGCAAAGAAGGTGACGTCTCACCCGTGCGACTGGCACGGCTGCTGGCACCACCACGACCACGACCTCCTGGACGTGGACCTGGGCATCGGCCTGCTCTGACAAGGGCGCCGTACCATCGCGTCACACGATCGCTGGGGTCCGCCGGTCCGTCCCGACCGGCGGACCCCGGTCGTCTGTCGGCCGGTGTCCGCCGGCTCAGCCGCGCAGGCTGCGCGCCGTCAGCAGGCAGTGCGCGGAACGGGCGATGGTCTCCTCGTCCCCGGCGAACGCCGCGAGGTCCTCCTCGGAGAGCGGCTCTCCCGGCGTCGCCTGCGGCCAGGGCCGCGTGGTGAACATGAAGTAGGCGTGGCCGCGCTCCTCGATCGCGTCGAGCCACTCGGGCGGGACGACGCACTGGGCGTTGAGGTGCGGCATGTTCAGCACGGCCTGGCCCGCCTCGACGAGGAGGGTGACGGGCAGGCCCGGATTGCGGGAGCTCTCCACGACCGGCCCGCCGACGGGCAGCCCGGTGTTCCGCAGCAGCATCTCGACGGCTTCGGACGCGGCGTCCGGGCCGCCGGCGCCGTCGCCCAGGGAGTAGGCCAGCAGGAACGGCATGTCCTCCTGGTCCTCGGGGTGTTCGCCGCTCCAGGCGACCACGGTGAGGGTGCCGAGGTCCGCTGCGCGGAACGTGCTTGATGCGCTGGATGTCGAGGTCATTGCGGAACCGTACCGATGGACCGTGATGTCCCGGGTGCGCCCGTCACTTGACTGGGTGATTGCGGGCGGGCGATCACACGATCGGGGCACGCCGGTCGAACAGAGGCAGGGGTCGCAAAGCCCGAGGGCCGGTTCCGCGGATGTGCTCCGCGGAACCGGCCCTCACCGTCGCGCGCCATTTGCGGCCGCGACGGGACTCCTCGGGGGAGTGCCTCAGCTGTTGGAGGCCTGGTTGCCGAACGCCGGGTTCAGGGCGCCGATCAGGTTGGCCGTGTTGCCCGAGACGTTCACCGGGACGTGCACCGGGACCTGGCCCAGGTTGCCGGAGAGGACGCCGGGGGAGCCGACGGCCGCACCCTCGGCGGTGGCACCGCTGCCGCCGTTGCCGCCGACGCCGGTGGCGAAGGCGCTGCCGGAGGCGGCACCCGCGGCCATCCCCGCGGCGGCGATGACCAGGGCAGCCTTCTTGGCAGTGTTCATGGTTAAACCTTCCCTTCGGTTTTGCTTTACCTTATGGACCGGCCTACGGGAGTTTTCGCAGGAACACGCCCATGTCATTGCTTCCTTCATTCGGCGTAATTCGCCGCGAGGAGAGAGAGCGAAAGGGCTCTGTTTCGGCCCTAGTTCGCGAGGGGAAGTCCACCGAGAAGCTGCGACGGCGCGCCGTTGCCGCCCTTGCCGACGTCGTCCGTGGCACCCTTCACCGTGCTGACGAGCGAGTCCGCCTTCTCGGGGTCGAGGGCGTTGGTCGCCACCGGAGCGGCCTCGAGGGTTGACTGGCTGGTGATCGTGTCCAGGGCACCGTTCAGGCTGGTGGGCGTGAGGTCGGCGGCGAAGGCGGGTGCGGCGGCACCCGCGATGACCATGGACCCGGCAACGACGGCGGCAGCCTTCAGGGGCTTCATCGTGTTCCTTTCTTTGGGCGACGCTTGGTCGCCACAGGGATTTTCTGCGTTCACTTCGCCGTGGCTAACGAGCGCTCTGTACAGCGGAAACTCTGTGCGGCGGGAAATTCCCGGAACCCACCCGAACGAAGGCCGAGTCTCATTCTCGTATGAGATGGGCGGTCGGCTGGGCCGACTTCGGCGGGCATGAAAAAGCCGCCGCGCCGGCCCTTGCGGAGGGCCGGCGCGGCGGGAGTGCTGCTGATTCAGGTCCCGGGCAGCTTCGGGACCGGGACCGGCAGCCCGTCCGTCGGCAGCTTCGGCAGCGCCGGCAGCCCCGCGAGGTCGGGGACGGGGAGCCCGCCGCCGAGCAGCGTGGCGGCGACGAGGTTGACCAGGCCGGTGAGTACGGCCGGTACCGCCGCCGCCACTGCCGCGACGTCGCCGGCCGTGGCCGCCTTGACCAGGGTGTCGACCGCGGTCTGCAGAGCCTTCAGGGCGTCACCCTTCAGGTCGGCGGCAGCCGGGGCCTTGGAGTCGTCGGACATCGCCTTGGGCAGCGCCGGTGCCTCCGGGAGCGCCGGGGTCTCGGGCAGCGCCGGAGTCTCGGGGACGGCCGGGGTCTCGGGGAGCGCGGGGGTCGCGGGGGCCGCGGCCGAGGCATTGGTGATGGCCTCCTTCACCGCGTCGGCCAGCTTCGTGGCGTCCTCGGCGGGGAGTTGGCCGTTGGCGGCCTTGAGGACGGCGTTGAGCAGGTCGGTGACCGGGGTGAGCACACCGCCCACGTCGCCCAGTGACTTGACCTGGGCCAGCAGCGCGTCCGCTCCGGGGACCGGTGCGCGGGCCGCCTCCTGGGCGCTGCCGTGATGTGAGTCGTTCTCGGCGGCGATGACGGGACCGGCCGTCCCGAGGAGGAGTGATGCGCAAAGGACGGAGGTCGCGATACGCCGTGCGGGCAGAGCACGCATGGATGTTCCCTTCGGTGATGCGTTGGATCTGTCGGATCCGTCAGATCTTGTTTTCACCGTGAAAGCGGGAAAGAGCGTCCGCAACCGAGCGACTGCCATTCGGGGCACGGTCGGCGCGGCTGCCCCGAATGGCGGCACAAATAAAGGGAACACATGCACGACGGCCGCCCTCCTCGGGGGAGAGCGGCCGTCGCGGAGAGCCGGCTGCTGACGTGTCAGCTGCCGAGGTGTCAGCTGTTGACGCAGGTGTTGCCGAACGCCGGGTTCAGCAGACCGATCACGTTGACGGTGTTGCCGCAGGCGTTGACCGGGACGTGGACCGGAACCTGGACGACGTTGCCCGAGCCGACGCCGGGGGAGTTGGTGGCGGCCCCCTGGGCGCCGGCGTCGGCGGCGGCGATGCCGGCGCTGCCGGCCAGGGCGGCAGCGGCAACGGAGGTGAGGGCGAAAGCCTTCGCGGTACGCGACATGGAGAGTTGCTCCTTGGTCAGTTGATGCTTCGGCTGGGCGGGGTGCCCGGCCCATGGATCAACGGGCGTCGCTCGCCGGGGTTGTGGGCCCATAAGGGTGATCTGCTGGCGCGGTGTTAACGCGGCGGCCCCCGCGCGGTACTCCCGGCGGGCGGTGGACGTGCCGTACTTCACGATTCCGACACACTTGTCAGCCTTCCTGGATAAATAAAGAAAGCAGCTAGTGTTGCTCTCCTCCTGAAGCCATTTGACAGAACGAGTGCGGGAACTTTCCGAGGTTGGTGTGACTTTCGCATTCTCATTCTCCCTCCTGGTTCGGAACCTTTCCCGAAAGGGCAACGCCGGTCATGCGTAATTCCCTGGGCCCCCTTCTGCGGCGTGTGATGGTGTGCGCCCTTTCCCTCGCGGCCGTATCGGCGCCGGGCGGCGGCCCCGCCGTCGCCGCACCTCCCGCCGCCGAGGCCCCGAGCATCAAGTTCGCCGAGCGCTATCACGCGCTGCAGCGCGGCGGCATCGTCCGCGCAGCCAACTCGGCCATCACCTGTCGCAAGCCGATGACCGCCCGCGCGGTGTCGTGCCCCGCGGCGCGCGGCGGCTCGACCGCCGCCAACAACGACTTCGACATGTTCTACGTCGACATCGACAACGACCCGAACACCTACAACTCCAGCAGCGGCGAGGTCCGGCTCCCGGCCGGCTCCCGTGTGTCGTACGCGCGTCTGTACTGGGGCGGCAACCTCCGCGTCGGTGAGCAGAAGCCCCCGAAGGACAACGGCAAGGCGCTGATCGCCGAGCCCGGCGGCAGCTACCAGCACGTCACCGCGGACACGATGGTCGGACACCGCACCGCCAACGGCGCGGACGCCTTCCAGGCATCGGCCGACGTCACCCCGCTGGTCAGGTCGAGCGGCGCGGGCCTCTACACCGTCGCCCAGGTCAATGTGGCGATGGGCCACTCCAAGGCCGGGGCGTGGGGCGGCTGGACGCTCGTCGTCGCGTACGAGAACGAGTCGGCGCCGCTGCGTCATCTGTCCGTCTGGGACGGCTTCGACTCCTTCGACGCGCGCAGGCGCAGCCAGGCCGTCCGGACCACCGGCGCACCGCTGCCGGCCCGCGCCAAGGGAACGGTCGGGATGGTCACGTACAACGGGGACCGCGGCAGGACCGGCGACACGCTCACCGTTTCCGGCGGTCGGCGCGGTCCGACGCTTCTGTCCAACGCGGCGAACCCGGCACGCGACGTACTGAACTCGACGATCAGCGACCCCGGCCGGCAGATCGCCCGGAAGCCCGCGTACGCGAACACGCTCGGATACGACTCCGACGTCTTCCGGCTCGACGGGTCCCTCGGGGCCGACCGGAAGGGTCTGCTCATCCGGCTCGCCTCGCAGCGGGAGTCCGCCTGGGCGGGTGTCCTCTTCGCCGCCGTCGACGCGAAGCGGTAGCGCACCTCTTTCCCCCTGAGCAAGGCGCCGTGCATGCAACTGTCATCAACTGCCCCCCGGCCCCGGGTCCTTCACGTCACGCAGCCCGTCGACGGCGGAGTGGCCCGGGTGGTCGCCGACCTGGTGAGCTCCCAGCTGTCCGCCGGGCTGCGGGTCGACGTGGCATGCCCGGACGGCGGCCGGCTTCCGGCCGCCCTGCGCGATCTGGGCTGCGGCGTGCACCGCTGGGAGGCGACGCGTTCGCCGGGGCCGCGGCTGCCGGACGAGGTGCGCCGCATCGCCCGCCTCGTCGACGAGCTGCGCCCCGACGTGCTGCACGCGCACAGCGCCAAGGCCGGGCTCGCCGCGCGGATCGCGGTGCGCGGGCGGCTGCCCACGGTGTTCCAGCCGCACGCCTGGTCCTTCGAGGCCGTCGGCGGTGTCACCGCAGGGCTCGCCCTGCGCTGGGAGCGCTTCGGGGCGCGCTGGGCCTCGCACGTCGTCTGTGTCAGCGAGGCCGAGCGGCGCACCGGGCAGCGGTCCGGGATCGCCGCCGCCCGCTGGTCCGTCGTACCCAATGGCGTGGACGTCGGGCGCTTCTGGCCCGGTGACACCGCGTCGGGGCGGGCCGAGCTCGGGCTGAGCGATGTCGTCGCGCCGGACGCGCCGCTGGTGGTGTGCGTGGGGCGGCTGTGCCGGCAGAAGGGGCAAGACGTGCTGCTGCGGGCCTGGCCCGCGGTGGTCGAACGGCTGCCGCGGGCCCGCCTGGTGCTGGTGGGGGACGGGCCCGACGGACCCGCGCTGCGCGCCCAGGCGCCGCCGTCCGTGCTGTTCGCCGGGGACATCCGGGACGCCGCGCCCTGGTACCGGGCGGCCGACCTGGTGGTCCTGCCGTCCCGCTGGGAGGGCATGGCCCTCGTACCGCTCGAGGCGATGGCCTGTGCCCGCCCGGTCGTGGTCACCGACGTCGACGGGGCCCGCGAGAGCCTGCCGCCCCCGCTCGCGGCGCACGGCCTCGTCCCGCCGGAGGACCCCGCGGCCCTCGCCCGCGCCGTCGCCGGACTCCTCGGCGACCGGCCGCTGTGCGCCTCGCTCGGCCACCAGGGGCACCGCCACGTACGGAACACCCATGACGTGCGGCACACCGCGGACGCTGTCGCGGCCGTGTACCGGGAGCTGCTGGGCACCTCGCCCACCGAGTGCAGGGAGTCCATCAACCCGTGAGTGCGGAACGAACCGTCGCCACCCCTGCCACGCAGCCACGGGCGGCCGACCAAGCCATCGCCGCCGCCTCGGTCGTTCCTCCCCGCGGCGCCCGCCGGACCCTGCGGACGGCCATCGGCCGGGGCACCTCGGTGCGCCGCCCCGCGGCCTTCCCGCTGCTCGCCGTCGACTGCGCGGCGGCGCTCGTGGCCACGCTGCTGCTCACCGAGTCACAGCGCCATCCGCTGCTCGTGGCCGTGCTGCTCACCGCCGTGACCAGCCTGAACACCCGTGCCGAGCTGTACCACCGGGTGGCCGTGCCCGCGGCGCTCGACGAACTGCCCGCGCTCGCCGCGCAGATCATGGTGAGCTGGTGCGCCGCGGGGCTGCTCGCGGCGAGCTTCTCCGCACTCGACCCCGTCTCGCTCGGCACCCTGGCTTCGGCGGCCGCGCTGCAGTGTCTGCTGTGCGTGGCCGGACGCGGCGCCGTCCACTTCCGTGTGCGCAGGGCGGCCCAGCGGCAGCCGCGCGCGGCCCTCGTCGTCGGACCCGGCGCCGTCGCGCGGCGCGTGTCGGACGCGGTCCTGCGCCACCCCCGGGCCGGGGTGCGGCCCGTCGGCATCGTCGGCGACGGGCACGGCGAGCGCACCGAGACCGCCGAGGGAGCCGAACTTCCGGTGCTCTCCTCGCTGGAGGAGCTGCGCCGCGCCGTCATCCAGAACTCCGTGCGGACCGTGCTGGTCGTCGGGCCGACCCCGGCCCCCGAGCAGCTCGCCTGGCTGCGGTCCATGGGCGAGTCCGGCTGCGACCTCTGGGCGGTCGACGCGACCAGACCACCCGGTTACGACGTGCCGGGGCGCAGGCACCGCTTCGGGCGGCTCGCCGGGTTCCCCTGCCGCCCGCTGGCACCGGCCGGGCCCCGGCACCGGAGTCTCAGCAAGCGCGGCCTCGACCTGGTGACCTCCGGGATCCTGCTGCTGCTCCTGAGCCCCGTGCTCCTGGCCTGCGCCCTCGTGCTGCGGTCCACCGACGGGCCCGGCGTGATCTTCCGGCAGGAACGCATCGGCAGGGACGGCAGACCCTTCACCCTGCTGAAGTTCCGCACCCACCGGCCCGCCGATCCGCACGAGGCGGCCACCCGGTGGACCGTCGCGGGCGAGCAGCACATGAGCGGCTTCTGCCAGTTCCTGCGCCGTACCTCGCTCGACGAGCTGCCGCAGCTGTGGAACGTGCTGCGGGGCGACATGAGCCTGGTCGGCCCGCGCCCCGAACGCCCTTATTTCGTGGCCAAGTTCAGCCAGACGTATCCCGGCTACGCGGAACGCCACCGGATGCCGACCGGCATCACCGGGCTCGCCCAGATCCAGGGGCTGCGCGGCGACACCTCGATCGAGGACCGCTGCCGCTTCGACAACGCGTACATCGACGGCTGGTCGTTCTGGCAGGACGTCTGCATCCTGCTGCGGACCGCCGCCTCCCTCGTACGCCCCACGGGGAGTTGACCCGGTGAACAGCGCTTCGATCAGTGTCTTCCCGCCGGGCTCACCGGCCGCGGCGATCTCGTCGGCGCTGCGCGGGGCCGCCCCCGTGCTGCCGGTCATCCTGCTCGTCGCCCTCCTCGCGCTGCCCGTGCCGTCGGGCGGCGAAGGCTCGGGGGGCGGCACGATCGCCGACGCGGCGTCCGGGCTCGTGGTGCTGTACGCCATGGGCCGCGCCGTGCGCACGGCGCGGCGCCCGCTGACCCGAACGGCGGCCGTGGTACTGGGACTTCCGGTGGTCGGCATCGCGGTCGCGGCGGTCGGCGCGAGCACCGTGTCCGCCGGGGTGACGGGCCTGGTGCGCTATCTGCAGATCTTCGTCCTGGTGCCCGCCGCGGTCCTCATGCTCGTACGGGACCGCCGCGACTTCCGTGTCGTCGCCTGGTCGCTCATCGGACTCGCCCTGTTCCAGGGCGCGTTCGGCGTCTATCAGTACGTCACCGGGACGGGCGCCACCTACATGGGCTCGGACATCCGGGCCGTGGGCACCTTCGGGGCCTCGGACGTCATGGGGATGGCGACCGTCGTGTCGTACGGAATGGTGTGCGCGGTCGCGCTCGCGCTCGGGCCGGCCGTCCCGAAGCGGCTCGGCCCCTCCGTATCGAAGCGGCTCGGCTCCTCCGCCCCGACGCAGCGGCAGGCCGCCCTGGTGTGCGCGCTGCTCCTGGTCGTCCCCCTCGCGCTGTCCTTCAGCCGCGGGGCGTGGATCGCCACGGCCGTGGCGTGCGGGGCGCAGCTGGCGTTCGCGGGGGCGCGGCGGGCGCTGAAGGCCCTGGCCGCGCTGACCGCGCTGGCCGTGGTCCTCGTGGGCGGCTTCGGGATCGGTACGGCGATGCTCCAGGAGCGGATCACCAGCATCACGCAGGTGGCCGACGCCCCGGACCAGTCGGTCACCGACCGGTACACGATGTGGGCCGCCGCGGTGGACATGTGGCGGGACAAGCCGCTGGCCGGGGTGGGGCTCAAGGCCTTCCCCGACCACCGCGACAGCCATGCCTCGCTCGCGCTCTCCTCGGGCAGCGACACCGGCGGCGCGGGCGCGGAGTTCCGCCGCCAGCCGCTGCTCTCGCCGCACAACATGTATCTGCTCATCCTCAGCGAGCAGGGCCTCCTTGGACTGTGCGCGCTCGTGGGCAGTTGGGGCGCCTGCCTCCTGCTTGGCGTGCGGCGGCTCTCCCGCGTGCGCGGCGGGCCGGGCGGCATGGACTGCGCGCTCGTCGCATGCGGGCTGCTCGGCTGGCAGCTGGTGGACTTCGTGTACGCCGACATCGGCGGGCCGTCGACCGTCCTGATGGCCGTGGTCCTCGGGCTCGCGGCCTGGTGGGCGCTGTCCCGGCGGGCGCTCGCGGGGGAGGTGCCGCGATGACCTCGACGACCCGTCCCGTGACCACCGCCAAGGTGCCCGCACCGGCCTCCGAGGTGACCCCGCGCAAGGGTTCCGACCCCTCCAGCGGGTTCCTCGCCAAGGCGGCGCTGGTCACCGCCGTGCTCACCGTCGCCGGGTCGGTGCTGGGGCTCGGGCGGGACCAGGCGCTCGCGCACTTCTTCGGGGCGGGCTCCGAGACCGACGCGTTCCTGGTCGCATGGACCGTGCCCGAGGTGGCCACCACGCTGCTCATCGAGGACGGCCTCGCCTTCGCCCTCGTACCGGCGTTCAGCCTGGCGCTCGCCCGCCGCGGACAGGGCGCGCAGGACGACCCGGTGCGGGCGCTGGTCGCCGCGACGCTGCCCCGGCTCTCGCTGGCGTTCGCGGGCGCGGGGCTCGTCCTGATGGCGGAGGCGCCGCATCTGGTGGCGCTGCTCGCGCCGGGCCTGCCCGATCCGGGCCTCGCCGTGGACTGCACCCGGCTCACCGCCACCTGCGCCTTCAGCTTCGGGCTCGCCGGGTACTGCAGCGCGGCGCTGCGGGCGCACCGCAGGTTCGTGGCACCCGCGGCCATCTACGTCGCCTACAACGTCGGCATCATCGGCACCCTGTTCGTCCTCGACGGGCGCGGCGGCGTCCGCTCGGCCGCGCTGGGCGTCGCGCTCGGCGGCGTACTGATGGTGGCCGTGCAGGCTCCCTCGCTGTGGCGGCAGCTCCGCAAGCGGCCATCCGTCGGGTCGGCCGGCGGGGCGGTGGGCGCGGCGGCGACGGCGCAGCTGATGAGCGGCGCGGTCATCGCCACCGTGCTGCTCTTCGCGCTGTGCCGGCAGTCGCAGGTGCTCATCGAGCGGTTCCTCGCCTCGTCGCTGCCCGCCGGGGCCATCTCGCACCTCAACTACGCGCAAAAGGTCGCCCAGGTGCCGATGATCCTCTCCCTGATGCTGTGCACGGTCACGCTGCCCGTGGTCGCGCAGGCCCTCGCGGAGGGGGACGTCAAGCGCGCCCGGTCCCGCGTGGAGCGAGATCTGGGTCTTGCCGCGTGCGTCGTGCTGCTCGGCACCGCCGTGGTCATCGCCTGCGCCCCGCAGCTCATCCAACTCCTCTTCCAGCGCGGTGCGTTCACGCCCGACGACACCGCCGCCACGGCGTCCGTCATGCGGGTGTACGCCCTGGGGCTGCTCGGCCACACGCTGGTGGGCGCGCTGGTCCGCTCGTACTTCTCCGGCGGCCGCGCCACCTGGTACCCGCTGGCTGCGATGGCGGTCGGGGTGGTCGCGACGGCCGCCATCGGCAGCCGGGCGGTGGACCTGTGGGGCGTACGCGGCATCGCGCTCGCCAACGCGGCCGGGATCACCGTCACGGCCCTCGTGCTGCTCTGCGGGATGGGGCCGCGCAACGTGCCGATCCGGGTCCGCCGCGTCGTGGGCGAACTGGCCAAGCCCGTCGCCGCGATGGTGTGTGCCACCGGGTTCGGCGGGGCCGTCGCGGTGCGCGCCGGATCGCCGCTGGCCGGTGTCGCGGTGGGGAGCGTGGCCGTCGCCGCCGTCTTCGTCCTGGTGCTCTGGGCGCTGCGTGCCCAGGCCCTGGCGCCCGTCATCCGTTCCGTCACACGAAGGCTCCCGCATGGCCGCTGACACCGCACTGGGCGAGCCGCCCCGATCACGCGCCGGGCGGCGGCTGCTGCCCGAGGCGCCGATGTGGGTGGCGATGTACCACTCCGTGGACGACTGCCCGGACGACCCGTACCAGATCACCGTCACCGCCGAACGGCTCGACGCCCAGCTCGGCTGGCTGCGGCGGCAGGGGCTGCGCGGCGTGAGCATGACGGAGCTGCTCGACGCGCGTGCCCGTGGCGAGGGGCGGGGCCTGGTGGGTCTCACCTTCGACGACGGGTACGCCGACTTCGTCGATCACGCTCTGCCGCTCCTGCACCGCCACGACTGCACGGCCACCCTCTTCGTCCTGCCGGGCAGGCTGGCCGGCGAGAACGCCTGGGACCCGCTCGGGCCGCGCAAGCCGCTGCTCGACGCCGACGGCATCCGCAGGGCCGCCGCCGAGGGCACCGAGATCGCCTCGCACGGAATGACCCACGTCGACCTGACGCGGGCGGACGAGCGCCTGCTGCGGGCGGAGACGAGTGGCAGCAGGGCCGCCCTCGCCGAGCTCGTCGGTCGCGAGGTGACCGGCTTCTGCTACCCCTACGGCACGGTCGACGCCCGCGCCGTCGACGCCGTGCGCGAGGCGGGCTACCGCTACGCGTGCGCGATCTCCCCCGGCCCGCTCACCGGGGTGCACGCCCTGCCGCGCGTCCACATCGGGCAGCAGGACACCGCGCTGCGGCTGCACCTGAAGCTGCGCCTCAACAGGTTCCGTCGTCGGGCGGTCCATGAACCGGCGGTGGCCCGGTGAGAGCCCTGCACATCATCACCGGCCTCGGCACCGGCGGCGCGGAACAGCAACTGCGGCTGCTGCTGCGGCACTTGCCGGTCAGCTGCGACGTCGTCACGCTCACCAACCCCGGTCCGGTGGCCGACGGCCTGACGGCGGACGGCGTACGCGTCGTCCACCTGGGCATGGCGGGCAACCGCGACGTGGCCGCGCTGCCCCGCCTCGTCCGGCTGATCCGGGGCGGCGGCTACGACCTGGTCCACACCCACCTGTACCGCGCCTGCCTGTACGGACGCGTCGCCGCGCGCCTCGCGGGAACCCGCGCGGTCGTGGCCACCGAGCACTCCCTCGGCGACTCACAGATGGAGGGCCGCCCGCTGACCGCCGGGGTCCGCGCCCTGTACCTGGCCGGTGAACGCCTGGGCCGGGCCACGGTCGCGGTCTCACCGTCCGTCGCCGAGCGGCTCAGCCGGTGGGGCGTCCCCCCGCAGCGCATCCACGTCGTACCGAACGGCATCGACGCCGCTCGGTTCCGCTTCGACCCGCGGGCCAGGACCGCGGCCCGCCGCCAACTCGGCCTTCCGGACGAGGCGTTCGTGGTAGGCGGCGTCGGCAGACTCGCACCGGGCAAACGCCTCGACACCCTGCTCCACACCCTCACGACGCTCCCCGCCGACGCACACCTGCTGCTCGTCGGCGGCGGCCCCGACGAGGGCCGACTACGCGCGAGGGCACGCGAACTCGGCGTGATGGAGCGGGTGGTATTCGCGGGGGAGCGTCCGCATGTGGGGGCGGGTGGCGGTGACTCGGAGGCGGGGCGGGGTGGGTTGGCTGCGGGGAGCGGTGGCCTGGTGGCGGGGAGCGGTGGCCTGGCGGCGGGGCGTGGTGACCTGGTGGCGGGGAGCGGTGGCCCGGTGGCGGGGAGCGGTGACCTCGCGGTGGGCGGTGGCCTGGCGGGCGGGGGCCTTGACCTGGTGGCGGGGAGCGGCGGTCTGGCTGCGGGTGGCGGTGAGTCGGCGGCCGGGAGTAGCGGCCTGGTGGCGGGGAGCGGCGGCCTGGTGGCAGGGAGCCTTGACCTGGCGGCGGGGCGTGGTGACCTGGCGGGCGGGGGCCTTGACCTGGTGGCGGGGAGCGGTGACCTGGCTGTGGGCGGCGGTGACCCGGCGGCCGGGTGTAGCGGCCCGGTGGCGGGGAGCGGTGACCTCGCGGTGGGGAGAGGCGGCCTGGTGGCGGGGAGCGGTGACCCGGTGGCGGGGAGCCGTGACCCGGCTGCGGGCGGCGGTGACCCGGCGACGGGGAGACTTGACCTGGCGGTCGGGAGCGGCGGCCTGGTGGCCGGGCGTCGTAACCCGGCGGCAGGAAGCCGTGCCCCGGCGGCCGGGAGTGGCGGCCTCCCGACCAGTGGCCCCCCGACCAGCGGCCTCCCGACCAGTGGCCCCCCTGCGGACGGTCTCGACCTTCCCGCCCTGCTCGCCGCGATGGACGTCCTCGCCTCGCCCTCGCCCGAAGAGGCCTTCGGGCTTGCCGTCGTGGAGGGGCTGGCCGCCGGGCTTCCCGTGGTCTACGTCAGGTGCCCGGCCGTCGAGGACTTGCCGCCGGACACGTCCGGCGGCGCCCTGCGTGTCCCGGGGGACCCGGACGCGTTCGCCCGGGCGCTGCTGCGGATCCGGGACGCGGGTCCGCGGCAGCGGCTGCCGCTGGCCGCCGCGCATCACTACAGCATCACGCGCAGCGCCGACCAGCTGATGCGTGTGTACGAGACAGCTGCCTCCGGCTCGACCCCGAGAGTGAGTTCCCGATGACCGATACCCTCAGCAGAAAGCGCCGCCCGGCAGGACCGCAGGCCCCGATGCTCGCCCGGGTGAAGCGGCTGCCCGCATGGTGGCTGCTGCCGGCCGGCGCCCTGGCCGGCGCCCTCGTCGGCGGTGTGTACGGCGCGGCGAAGACGCCGACGTACACGGCCACGAGTTACGTGATCGCCGTACCGCAGGAGAAGTCCGACCCCACCGCGGCACTCGGCTTCGCCCAGGCATACGGGCGGGTCGCCACCCAGCTCGCGGTGCTCGGCGACGCCCAGGTGGAGTCCGGGATCTCCGCGCAGACCCTGCGCGACAGCGTGCAGGCGGCGACCTCGCCGGACGCCCCGATGATCGCCGTCTCGGCGACCGCCGCCAAGCCGGGCAAGGCGGCCGACATCGCCAACGCGGTGTCGCGGTCGCTGACGAGGAACGCGAACCACACCAAGGACAGCACCCAGGTCCAGCTCCTCCAGCTGTCCCGCGCGGTCAAGCCCGAGGCGCCCGCGTCGGCGTCGCCGCCCATGACGGCGCTGGTGGGCGGCTGCGCGGGCGGACTGCTCGGCGGCCTCGCCCTGCTCGTGCGCCCCCGGCGCGGCCAGGAGCCGGTGGCGGCACCCGTGCCGGGTCCCGCGCAGGCCGCCGACATCGACCGGGAGATGTGATGGCCCCACACGATCCACGTTTCGCCGTCGAACTCTGCACCGACCAGGAGGAGTTCGGCGCCCTCGCGCCCGCCTGGGCGCGGCTGCACCGCCGTTGCCGGACGGCGACACCGTTCCAGAGCCATGCCTGGCTGCATTCGTGGTGGCTCTCCTACGGAACGCGCGGCCGGCTCCGCGTGGTGCTGGTGCGCCGGGACGGCGAGCTCGTCGCCGCGGCGCCGCTGATGCGCAAGCGGCTTCCCCTCCCGGTGCTCGTGCCGCTCGGCGGCGCCATCTCCGACTTCACCGATGTGCTCCTCGACGACGAGTTCGCCGCCGAGGCCGCGCAGGCCCTGGCCGGCGGTCTCGCACGCCTCGCCCGCGGCGCGCTGATCGACTTCCGCGAGGTCAGGTCGGGTGCCGCGGTGGAGCGCATCTACGACCGCTGGCGCGGGCCGAGGCTGCGCCTGACCGACTCGCTCTGCCTGGAGCTGCCCGCCGCCTCCATGGACGAGCTGCTGGGGCGGCTGCCCACGCCGCGGGCGCAGCGGGCGCGCGCGAAGATGCGGAAGATGGACGCGCTGGGCGTCGAGCGCAGGATCGTACGCCATGACGAGGTGGACGCCTCGGTGCGCACACTGCTGCACCTGCACCAACTCCAGTGGCAGGGACGGAAGGTGACGTCCGAACACCTCCAGCCGCGGTTCTCCGAGCACCTGATCCGGTCGGTGGGCCTGATGGTCAGGGCGGGCGACGCGGTGGTCACCGAGTTCCGGCTCGACGACGCGGTGGTCGCGGCGGATCTGACGCTGCTCTCGCCCGGCCTGGTCGGCGGCTACCTCTACGGCGCGCATCCGGAGCTGCGGGAGCGCAAGGTGGACGTGGCGACGATGCTCCTGAACGCCTGCACCGAGCACGCCGACGGCTCCCCGGAGACCGACGGCCGCGTCCTCAGCCTCCTGCGCGGCAACGAGCCGTACAAACACCACTGGCGCCCCGAGGCGGTCACCAACCACCGCTTCCTGCTCGCCCGCAGACGGACCGCCCCCGTGCTGCGGGCGGCCGCCTGCGACGCGGCGGCCCGTGACCGGTGCAAGGAATACCTGCGCCGCCGCGAGGAGCGGCGCGGCGGCGGTTCCTGAACGGTGCCGCCGCCACGCCGTGCCCGATCAGCGGCGGCTCCACCAGTCGAGCCGCATGCACAGCTTGCCGCCGAGCCAGTACTCGACCCAGTCACCCAGGTCCAGCGGGGAACAGTTCGGCGGATTCGTGGGAACGGCCGGCTGGGTCGGCTCCGGGACCGTACCGGTGTCCTTGCGGCCGAAGAGCAGCGAACGGTACGCCTTGGACGCCTTGGGATTGTCCTCGCACTGCCACACGCCGTGCGGGCAGTAGTCGGTGACGGTGTTGTAGAGCGGCTTGTGCTTGTCCATCCAGGTGAGCATTTTCCGCATGTACTCCTCATTGTCGCCGTTGCGGAAAAGCCCCCATTCCGGGTAGGAGATCGGCTTGTTGTGCTCGGCGGCGAAGTCCACGTGTTCCTGGAGCCCGTACGGCTCGCTGATCTGCTCCGCGAATTTCATGCCGCTCGGCTGGTCGTAGGAGTCCATGCCGACGATGTCGACGACGTCGTCACCGGGATAGCACTGCGTCCACGGAATGGCGTCACGACCCCGGTTCGGCGTGAAGTCGAACTTGAACTTCTGGCCGGGCACGGACCGCATGGTGGTGATGATGCGTTTCCAGTACGCCTTCCAGGACTCCGGGTCGGGACCGCACCGGTGGGTGTACGTGACGCCGTTCATCTCCCAGCCGAGGACGATGACGGTGTCGGGTACCTGGAGCTTCACGAGGCGCTCGGCCAGGGTGCGGAAGTGCTCGTCGTAGTCGCCGGCGGCGCCCTTGCGGAGCTGTCGGCGCACCTCGAAGTCGCCGACGTTCTCCTCGTTGCGCTCCAGCATCGGGACGTTGAGCACGAACAGCCGGTCGTCCTTGGCGCGCCGCCACTCGGCCCAGCTCTCCAGGAAGTCCGGGGCGCCCTCGATGTTGCTCCACCGGTCGCCCGGCAGATAGGTGTGGCCGACCTGCAGCTCCGCGCCGCCCAGCCAGGTGCTGAGCTCCGTCATCCGCTGTACGCCCTTGGGGCCGTAGTCCAGATAGGCGCCGAACGCGGGCAGCCGCTCGGCCGGAGCCGGCGGCTCGGTGCTCGGCGTCGGCCCGGTCGGTGGCGTGGCCGCGGGGGGCGTGGCCGGAGTCGAGGGGAGCGGCGCGGCGGGGGACGGCGCCGTGGGCGGTGTCGGCGCGGGCAGCGTCGTCGGCAGCCCCGGCCGGAAGCCCGGCGGATCGGGCTCCTGGCCGGCGCCCCAGGCGTAGCCCGGGCCGATCGCGAGCGCCGCCGACACGACGATTCCGATGGCGATGAATGCGGGTCGCTTAACTCTGGGTTTGCGTCTCTGCGGGTCCATGGCCGCTCCTCAAGGTGCTCCTCCATCCACTGACACTCAGTCATATGTATTTCTATTGCGCCAATCGAGCCGCTAATCCTCTGGGCGTGCCCATCGCCCGCATGGGGGATCGAATTGAGAGGATTTGACCGTGCTAACTCTCGATACCCGGGTCCCCGCCGTCCTGCTGCGGATGGACCCTAATCCCTTTCATCACGGCACACTCGGCGCTGTTCGGTCACTGGGCCGTGCGGGAGTGGAGGTGCACGTGGCCGCCGCGGATTCTGGGAGAAGTCCCGTACGCAGATCCCGCTATCTGCACCAGACGCATCCGCCGCCGGATCCCGGCGCCTCGCTCGGCGAGATCTCCGCGGAATTGCGCCGCATTTCCCGGCGGGTGGCCCGCCCGGCCGTGCTCATTCCGATGGACGACGCGGGCGCCCTGGCGATCGGGCGCCTGCAGCGGGAACTCGCCGACCTCTATCTCCTGCCCGACCAGGCGAGCGGCCTCGCGGAACGGGTCGCCGACAAGGCGGCGCTCGCCGAGCTGTGCCGGACCGCCGGCATCCCGCACCCGCTGACGCTCACCCCGGAGTCACCGGCCCAAACAGCTTCAGCCGTACGTCAGTTGGGGCTCCCCATGGTGGCCAAGTGGAGCCGCCCCTGGCTCGTCCCGCCGGGGGCCGGGCTGCGCAGCACCGTCCTGGTGCGCTCGGTGAAGGAGGCGCAGGAGCTGTACCGGCGCAGCGACGAGGCGGGCAGCAGGCTCCTCCTCCAGGCCTTCCTGCCGGACGGCCCCGGCCGCGACTGGTTCGCCCACGGCTACGTCGACCGGACGGGCGCCGTGCGCGGCGGCGGCGCGGGCCGCAAGCACCGCTCCTGGCCGCGTGGCGCGGGCCTGACGGCGGTGGGGCGCTGGGCCCCGGACCCGCGGCTCGAGGCGGACACCGCGCGCCTGGTCGGCACCCTCGGCTACCGGGGCATCTTCGACCTGGACTTCCGGGTGGACTCCGCGACCGGCGAGCACTGCCTCCTCGACTTCAATCCGCGGCCCGGCGCCCAGTTCCGGCTCTTCGCCGACGGGGCGGACCTGGACGTGGTGCGGGCCCTGCACCTCGACATGACGCACCGCCCGCTGCCGCCCGCCGCGGCCCTGCAGGGGCGCACGTTCGTCGTGGAGAACTACGCGCCGCTGACCGCGCTGCGGGCCCTGCTGACCACGGGCCCCGCGGCCACCGCGGCGCACCGCCGCGAACTGGCCTGGCTGGCCCGCGACGACCTGGCGCCCGCGTGCGCCCTGTGGCTGCTGTGGTCCCGGCATGTGACGCGCCGCCTGCTGGGGCGGCTGCGCCGGGGACGCCCCGTGCCAAGGAGGCCCGCACCGGAGACGCCCGCACCGGAGACGCCCGGATCAGAGACGCCCGGATCAGAGACGTCAGGCCCGAAGAAGCCCGGCTCGAAGGCGGTGCCCGGCCCGGAGATGCCCGGATCGACGACGAGAGAGCGAGCAGTTGCTGATGTATGACCTGTTGGTGGTCGGGGCCGGTCCCTACGGCCTGTCCATCGCCTCGCACGCCGCCCACGCGGGACTCGACGTACGCGTCTTCGGCAGACCCATGGCGTCCTGGCGCGACCACATGCCGCCGGGCATGTTCCTGAAATCGGAGCCCTGGGCGTCCAACCTCTCCGACCCGCACGGGCGGTACGGACTCGCCGAGTACTGCGCGGGCCACGGGATGACGGCAAGGCACGGCGAGCCGATCCCGGTCGCGGCCTTCGCCTCATACGGCCTGTGGTTCGCCCGGCACGCCGTACCGGACGTCGACGAACGCATGGTGACGTCGGTCGCCGCCTGCCCCGACGGCTTCGCGGCGACGACGCAGGACGGCGAGGTCTTCCGGGCCCGCACCGTCGCCCTCGCCGTCGGGGTGATCCCCTTCGTCGAGATCCCCGCGGCCCTGCGCGGCCTCGGCGCACAGCACGTCACGCACAGCAGTCACCACCGGGACCTGGACCGCTTCCGGGACAAGGACGTCACGGTGATCGGCGGCGGTCAGGCCGCCCTGGAGACGGCGGCGCTCCTCGCCGAACAGGGCACCCGCGTCCGCGTCCTGGCCCGCTCCCGCGCCCTCAGCTGGAACACCGTGCCCCCGCCCTGGCACCGCCCCCTGCGCCAGTCCGCCCGCGCCCCGCACTCCGGCCTCGGCTGCGGCTGGCGCAACTGGTTCTACTCCGAGCTGCCGGGCGGCTTCCGACGGCTCCCGGAGACGACCCGCGCCCGCATCTCGGCGTCGGCGCTCGGGCCCGCCGGGGCCTGGTGGGTGCGCGACCGGGTCGAGTCCCGGGTCGACGTGCTCCTGGACCACGAGGTCGCGGCGGCGTCCGTGGCGGGAGGTCAGGTACGCCTGGAGATCAGGGGCTCGATGAGCAGCGACCCCGTCTTCGAGACGGACCACGTCATCGCCGCCACCGGATTCCGTGCGACGAGCGACCGGCTGCGCCTGCTGTCCCCCGACGTCCGCGCGCACCTGCGGGTGAACGGCGCCCAAGAGCCGTACACAGGAACCGAGTTCGAGTCCTCACGGCCCGGTCTCTTCCTCGCGGGACTCGTGACCGCGTCGAGCTTCGGGCCCGCCATGCGGTTCGTGCACGGCGCCTCGTTCACCGCGGACCGGCTCGTACGGGGTGTGCGGCGCAGGCTGCGCGGCGTCGAGGGGTGGCGCGACACCGACGGACGGCGTCGCCCTCGTACCCAGGAGGAACCCGTACAGGTGATGTGACCGGCGAACGGGTGAATCGGTTCTTCGGTGGCGGCGGTCAGATGGTGGACTGTGCCCTCATGGGACGGGCCAGGTTGTCCTCCGCCAGCCGTCGGCGTATCCGCCGTGGGTGGGCAATACCCCTTGCCGGGCCGGCTCGCTCTCCCTCCGGCGGGGAAGAGGCTTCAGGGCGTCTCTTCCCCGCCGTTCGGCATGCCGGGCCGCGACCGCCCGGTGCCGCTCAGTGGCGTGAGGCGGCCGCTCCCCTGCGGTAGAGGATCCCGCCGCCGATCAGCAGGGCGGCGCTCCCCGCGGCGACCGCCGCCAGGTTCTCGTCGCTGCCCGTCGCCGCGAGGCTGCTGTGTGCCTGCGGGCCGGGCGCACCGGCGGGCGACAGCTCCGTGACGGCCGGGTCCGACTCGTACCGGGCCGCCCGGTCCGTCTGTCCGGGCACGTGTACGTCGGGCCGGTGCGGGGCGGGCGGTGTCTCGTGCTCCGGGATGGCCGTCGGGGACGGCGCCTGCGCGTCGTTCGCGCAGCTGTTGCCGGTGCTCGGGTTGAGGCCGGCGGCCGCGTCGGCGGTGTTGCCGCAGAGGTTGACGGGCACCTTCACCGGGGCCTGCACGCTGTTGCCCGACAGGATGCCCGGTGACCGGCCGGCCTCGCCCTCGGCGGCCGTCGTGGCGGCGGGCCGCTCCTGCGGATTCGTCGAACCCCCGGAATTGGCACAGGAGTTGCCGGTCGTCGGATTCAGGGCGGCGGCCGCGTCGGCGGTATTGCCGCAGGCGTTCACCGGCACTTCCAGCGGCGCCTGCACGCTGTTGCCCGACAAGATCCCGGGCGAATCCGCCGCCGAGCCGTCCGCGTCCGCGGCGAAGGCGCCGCCACCGGAAAGGGAGAGGATTCCGGTCGCGGCGGCGGCCGTGAGCATTCCCTTGCTGATGACCTGCCTGCTGATGACCTGTCGCACTCTGGTTGTCTTCCTCTGAGCAGTGGAAAGCCGGCCTTGGAGTCGCAGCGACAGTCCAAGGCCGGCCCTGAATCAGCCTGTCGGCCGGGGGCTACGTCACTCGTTGACGCAGGTGTTGCCGAACGCCGGGTTCAGTACGGCGATCACGTCGACGCTGTTGCCGCACACGTTGACCGGGACGTGCACGGGAACCTGGACGAGGTTGCCGGAGAGGACGCCCGGCGACCCGACAGCGGCGCCCTCGGCACCGGCGTCGGCGAACGCGGGGGCCGCCATGCCCATCGCCATGACGACACCGGCGATGAACGTCGCGCTCTTCTTGTGCTTCACAGATCTTCCCTTCTCAACGGTCATGCCCATATGGCAGTCGAAACCGAGCGGGCCCATCATTTGTGACCCGCACCATGACCGGCAATCTGCAAACGAGATAAAGGTGCGGAGGAAACCGGCGGATTTCATCCCGTCGGTAAATTCACCCGAATTACCGCAAGGGGCAGCCGCATTAACGAGGAAAAAGAAGGAGCTCGGGCCGCCGGCCTGGGACAGGCGGCGGCCCGAGCGGCCTCACGTCTGAGGGTCAGCCGTTGAACTCACCGTTGCCGGAGAGCACCGGGATGTCGTTCAGGATGTGCGACAGCGGCTCGTCGCCCTTGGCCTGCGTGGAGTTCTCGGTGCACTGCTGGTTCTGCGGGGCGGACAGCACGTTGATGTCCTGGACCGCGATCGGCACGAGGCCGACGATCGAACCGACGTTGCCCTTGACCGGCAGGCCGACACAGGGCTTGTTCAGCGAGCCCTGGACGAGCCCGAGCTGCGGGCTCATGTTGCCGTGCGTCTCGGAGTTGCCGAACTCCTGCATGGCGCCGTTGCCACTGGCGGAGGTCGTGCCGTGGTCGTCGCCGATGGCGAGCGCCGACGGGGCGGCAGCGGCCGACATGCCGACGACGGACGCGGCGACGGCCGCTGCGGCCATAGCCTTCTTCATCATTTCGTGTTCCTTTTCTGACGGACGCATAGGTCACTGCGCCCTACTCAACCCATCGGTGTGAGTTTGGGTTTCGGGGCTTCACTCGGTTGGCCGCGACCGCCCCCGCGCTGCTCCGAAAGAGTGAAGCGGAGCAACCATGCCGGGGGCACGGAGTTAATCAGAGCGCTCCGGCGAACGGGGTTTCTCCAGAAGGGAATTACTTGTGATCAAGAAGGGTATGGCTGCGGCTGCGGTCGCCGTCTCCGTCGTCGGTATGTCGGCCGCCGCGGCCCCCAGCGCGCTGGCCATCGGCAACGACAGCGGCACCACCTCGGCGAGCGGCAACGGCGCCCAGCAGGCGTTCGGCAACTCCGCCACCTACGGCAACATGAGCCCGCAGATGGCGCTCATCCAGGGTTCGCTGAACAAGCCCTGCATCGGCCTGCCGGCCAAGGTCAACGCCGGTTCGATCGTCGGTGTCGTGCCGATCGCCGTGCAGGACATCCCGGTCCTGTCGTCGCCGCAGAACCAGCAGTGCGTGGAGAACTCCACCCAGGCCAAGGGTGACGAGCCGCTGTCGCACATCCTGGACGACATCCCGGTCCTGTCCGGCAACGGGGCGGGCAACCACTGATCTCCCCAGCATCGCCCAGCGGGCCGCCGGTTCACCGGCGGCCCGCTGTTCGTCGCCCGAGGCGCCCGCGTCAGCCGCGCGGCCAGTGGTCGCGCGACATGAGGGCGTGCCATTCCTGGTCGGGACGGCCCGGCACGGTCCTGCCCTGCCGCTCCCAGGAATCCTGCAACGACGAGTAGATGGGCTCCGGAGCGCGATGCTCCCGTGAATTCCTGCTCACTGGAATGAGGCCCTGCCGTTTCCAGCGCCTCGAGAAGTCGGCCATGTCCCCTCGCCTTCGACGGGAGTGTGTCGAGCAATCTGTTCCTGTTTCGGAAACCGGCGAAACTGCACGGCTTAGGGCGAACGAGTTGTTCTTCGTGCGCGCCGCGAAGTCCGCGCACCCGGCGACGCCGTCGATCGGCTTACCGTCTCTGCGTTCCTGTTCCCCCGCGGCGGAGTTCAGTTTGCGCACTCACCTCAACTCATCCACCGGCTCCAGGGGGAATCGCCGGCTGCGCCTGGCGATCCCGGGGGTCGTACTGCTCGCTGTCGCGGCCGCCGTCGGAACCGCGAAGGCCCTGCCGCAACCTGTCCAACGCGTCGATGTTTCCGGCGTTTTCGGCGACGTACAGAATCGTCCGAAAGAGGGACCGGGCACGAACATCCTCCTGATGGGCACGGACGGCCGCGACACCATCACGGAACAGGAACGGCGCGAATTCCACGCGGGCGGCGTCGCCTGCAATTGCACGGACACCCTGATGCTCGTCCATGTGTCCGAGGCGCGTGACCGCGTCAGCGTGGTGAGCCTGCCCCGCGATTCCTACGCCGAGATCCCGGCCCACCGCGACGCGGTCACGGGAAAGCGGCGCGCCGCCCATCCCGCGAAGATCAACGGCGCCTACGCGGAGGGCGGGCCCGCGCTGTCCGTGCGCACCGTCGAGGCGATGACCGGCGTACGCGTCGACCGGTATCTGCAGATCGACTTCCGGCGCTTCATGGACAGCGTGGACACCGTCGGCGGCGTACGGGTCTGCACGCCGCGGCCCCTCAGGGACAAGGTGACCAAGCTCGACCTGCCGCCCGGCGAGCACCATCTGGCGGGCGGCCAGTCCCTGCAGTACGTGCGCTCCCGGCACATGGACGCGACCGCCGACTTCGGCCGGATCCAGCGCCAACAGCGGTTCCTGATCGGCGCGTTGACCGCTCTGCGTACGGAGAACGTGCTGGCCGACCCGATGCGGGCGGCGGAGCTCGGCCGGACGCTGCTCGGCGCGACCAAGGCCGACCAGGCCTTCGGCGAGGAGGAGTTGATGTCCCTCGTGTCGGAGTTGAGTCAACTCCCGCCGTCGGCAATGGAGTTCACGACCGTTCCGATCGCGGGCTTCAACCACACGGTGAAGGGCGTCGGATCCACTCTCAAGTGGGACCGCGCCAAGGCCGCCAGGCTGTTCGCGAAGCTGACCCGCGACCGTCCGCTCGTGCCGCGAAACGCGCAGGTCAGGCCCAACGACCCGCCCAGAGTGGGCAGTCATGTCACCGTCCGCGGCGACACCTTCGCCTGCGGCTGAGCCAAACCAATCGCTAGGCCAACCGGGTCATACGCCGAAACCATCGCGAGATCAGGCAGTTGATCATCATGCGGCTCTGCCAACGGAGCCCGCTCCTTGAAGGGAATCAAAATGAAGAAGCTGTGGGCATCCGCCGCCATCGCCGCCTCCGTCGCCGGAATCTCGGCGGGCGTTGCCTCCCCGGCCATGGCCATCGGTGACGACTCGGGCACCACGTCCCTGAGCGGCAACGGCGCCCAGCAGGCGTACGGCAACTCGGCCACGCACGGCGACATGAGCCCCCAGCTCGGGCTCGTCCAGGGCTCGCTGAACAAGCCCTGCATCGGCCTGCCCGCGAAGGCGAACGTCGGCTCGATCGTCGGCCTCGTGCCGATCGCCGTCCAGGACATCAACGTCCTGTCCGCGCCGCAGAACCAGCAGTGCACCGAGAACTCCACCCAGGCCAAGGGTGACGAGCCGCTGTCGCACATCCTGTCCGACATCCCGGTCCTGTCCGGCAACGGCGCCGGCAACGGCTGAGCCGTCGGCTGAGCAGTCCCATGAGGGCCGGCCGTCGTCGTGCCGGCCGGCCCTTTCGGGCTCCCGGGCCCGGCCTCCGTGTGGGGGCGACATACCGGGGGTAGGGGCTCGGCGTGATTGAACTCGCCGAGATGATCGCGCAGTTACGTGGGGAACTCGCCGCCGCCATGACCGCGGCCGAGCACGAGGAACTGCGCTTCGAGCTGAGCGCAGTGGAGCTGGAGGCCGAGTTCGCCGTCGAGCGGACCGGCGGAGCGGACGGCAGGATCCGCTTCTGGGTCGTCGAGGCGGGAGCCTCCGGCCAGCGGACGAAGAGCACCACCCATCGGGTCACGCTGACGCTGGATCCGCGCGTCCGCGGCACGGGAGAACGGCCCTACGTCGCGGGTGACACGACCCCGCGCGAGCGCTGAACAGGTTCGCCGTGCCGGGGCCAGGGGGGCTTGAGGCGGCGCGCGTCGCCGAGGTGCTGGTGAGCAGGCCGGGCGGGCAGCCCGGCAGGCGCGGGTCCGGATATCGCGTGGGGGACCGCTGCGTACTGACCGCCGCGCATGTGGTCGCCGGCCCGGTGACATCGGTGCAGGTGCGCTTCGACGCCGATCTGCCAGGGGAGTGGAGCGCCGACGTCCGCGTCGTACTGCTCTCGGCAGCCGTGGACGTCGCGCTCCTGGAGATCGTGGGCCAACCGGCGGGGCCACCGGGCGTCGGGCATCCGCGGTACGAGGCCGTGCCCGAGGCTGATGTGGTGCTGAACTTCAGCGCGCTCGGGTTTCCCCGCTTCAAGCTGCGCGAGGACAGCATGCGGCTGCTCGACGACGGATCGCCCAGCCAGTACCGCGACTCCTGCCATGTCACGGGCACGGTCTCCGTCCTCTCCAACCGCCGTGAGGGCACCCTCGAACTGGCCGTCCTGGCGCCGGGCGCCGACCCCGAACCGGCGCACTCGCCCTGGGAGGGGATGTCCGGCGCGGTGGTGTGGTGCGAGGGCGCGATCGTCGGCGTGGTCAGCTCGCATCACCGCTCGGACGGTCTGGGGCGGCTCGCGGCCAGTCGTGTCGAGCGGTGGTACGACGTGCTGTCCTCGGCCGAGTTGATGCAGTTCCGCCACCATGCGGGACTGCCCGTCCGGGAGGCGGGCGGGGCCGCCGCGGCGCCCGAGGGGCCACCGGCGCCCCCGAGCCTGGTCGGGCTTCCGTCCGACCTGCCGCTCCAGGAACTCCTGGGTCTGGTCGACGCGTTGGTGGAGATCCCGGCACTCCGTGACACCAACAGCCTCAATCTGGTGCTCGCCATGATCAGTTCGGAGATCGCCGCCAACCGGCCACGTGACACGCGGCTCAGAATGGACATCTACGGCATCGTGCACACCTGTCTGCGCTATCAGGGCACGCTCGATCAGCTGCTCGAAGCCGTACGTCTGATGGAAGGTCCGTCGTCGGAAGTGGCCCGCATGGACCGGGAAGCGGCCCAACTGGCCAAGAGGTACTGCTGACTTGATGTCGGGGGCGGCTCGGATGCGGGGTTTCGCGGCGTGCCGTGCTGGGTCATCATGAGGGAGAAAGGGACAGCGCATGCACGGAATCGCGGGAGGGGACTTGGCAGCCGTGGAGCAATCGATGCCTGCCGTCGAGTCCGATCTCGTAGATCTCTCGGGGGTTTCTCTTGAAGCGCTGCGTTCCATGGACGACAGTGCCATCGCGGGGTCGCTCGGCTCGCTGCTGCACCACATCGACGAGGCCAGGGCCATCACGATGTCGTACGGCGGGCCGTCCCGCTTCGACTGACGGGGCCACCGCGACGCCGCGGCGGACGGCTCATGCCGGATAGGCCCGCGGCGCTGCCGCACCACCGGCTTTCGGCCGCCGGATTCCACGCCCTCGCCCGAGGTGAGGGCGGCAGGGCCGTGGTCGAGGAGCTGCTCGCCGCCGAGCGCAGCCGCCGTCTGCTGTTGCTGCGCGCGCTCTATGACGGGCTGCCGGAGAGCGGTGGCGCGCTGCCCTCGCACCGGGAGGCGTGGTCGCTCCTGGAGGCCGCCCAGGGGCATTCGCCGGACGTCTTCGAGGACATCCTGATGTCTCCGCACACGGGGATGTGGCTGTCCATGGCGCTGCGCCGGCTGCGGGGCGCGCCCTCCGAGGACGTACCGCTGTGGGCCGTCGCGGGGCATCTCTCGGCGCTCGCCGCGGCCGCCGGCGCCCGCTGTGACCTGGACTTCTCCATTACCGTGCCGGTCCGTCGCGGCGTCGCGTTCCTGCCGACGCTGGGGTGTGCGGAGCTGTCCGTGGCGGAGCCGTGGAGCACCGCGCGGGTCGAGGCGCGTGCCGGGAAGGTGCGCATCGCCGGGGCGGGCGGTGCGGTGGTGGTCTCGCCGGGGAACGGACGAGGGGCCCCTGGGTGGCACTCAGTGCGCCGACTGGAGTTGGGAGCGGCGCGGCCTCAGAAGCGGGTGGCACTGGAGGAGTTGGATCCCTACCGGACGTTCCCCCGGCCGACCGAGCCGATGCTGCTGTCCGCCGCCGAGGCGCGCACCTGGGAGAGCCTGCTCCGGGAGGCCTGGGAGGTGCTGCTGCGGGACGAGCCGGAGACCGCGGAGGCCATGCGCGTCGGGCTGAAGTCGGTCACGCCGACCCCGGCGAGAGAAAGGTTCCGGCCGCACAGCGTGACCGCCGGTGATGCCTTCGGCGGTGTCATGGCCTCGTACCCGGACGACGCGGCACAGCTCGCCGCCACGCTGGTGCACGAGTTCCAGCACATCAAGCTGGGCGGTCTGATGCGGCTGCGGCCGCTGAACCGGAACGACCCGGAGGAAGGGGCCGAGGAGCTGTTCTACGCCCCCTGGCGCGACGATCCGCGTCCGCTGGGCGGACTGATGCAGGGCATTTACGCCTTTGCCGGGGTCACCCGCTTCTGGCGCGCGCACCGGTTCTCGGCCCGGGCGGCCCAGGCGCCGCTGGCCCACTTCGAGTTCGCGCTGTGGCGCACCCAGGTGGCGGCCACGGTGCGCCTCGTCCGCAGTCATGAGCGGCTGACCCCGCTGGGTCTTCGCGTACTGGACGTGCTCGGTGAGCGCTGCGACGCCTGGGAGGCGGAGGTGGTGCCCGCCGCCGAGCTGGCGCTCGCACGGGAGGTGGCGGCCGACCACCGGGCCCGCTGGCGCGCCCATCATCTGCGGCCGCCCGCCGGTGCGGTGGAGGAGGCGATGCGGGCCTGGCAGCGCGGGGACGAGCGGCCTCCCGCCGGGCTTGCGGACGAGCCGCTCCTCGTGCCGGACACGGAGAGCCGCTTCCTGGACACGGCGGCGGTGCTTGCCCGCTACCGGCTCAGCGGCGCCGACGCCGACATGCGGGACGTGGAGGGCGCCGACGACGCGGACGTGCTGCTCGCCCGCGGTGACGGGGACGCGGCGCGGGACGCCTACGTCGTACGACTGACGGGGAAGGGCGCGCCGCCGGCCGCCTGGTCCGGTCTTGGGCGGGCGCTGGCTCTGGCCGGGACGGAGGCGCACAGGGGCGCGTCACGGCTGCTGCGGGACTTTCCTGAGCGGGCGTGCGCCGTGCAGGGGGCGCTGGAGAACGCCACGGGGGAGTGCGCCGATCCCGTGCGCCTCGCGGTGTGGCTGGGGCGGGGTGCCTAGGACTGGGCAGGGCGCCTAAGGCTGGGGCGGGGCATCTGGCACCCCGCCCCGCCCGGACGGCTACAACGGCACCGGGTCGATGTCGCAGTTGAGCCGCTGGCCCGCCTTGGCCTGCAGCGTCGCCGGGTGCGGAGTCGCGGGGTCCGAGAGCAGCCGGGGCGCGTCGAGGACCCGCTCCATCCGCGCCAGGGTGTCGGCCCGCAGCGCGCGGCCGTCCGCTTCCTCGCCCAGCTCGATGAGGTCCATCGCCAGGTTCCCCGCACACGCCAGCGTGGTCGGGTGGTCGTCGCCGAGCACGGAACGGCACAGGTCCAGCGTCTGCGCGCCGATCGCCCGTGCCTCGCGGTGATTGCCGAGCGCGGCCAGGTCGCTCGCCAGGTTGATGGCCGTGGCGAGCACGATCGGGTGCGACTGGCCGAGCCGCTCGGTCAGTGACGACAGCGCCGCCTCGTCGAGCCGCCGGGCCTCCTCCGGCTGGCCGAGCAGCCGCAGCGTGACGGCCAGGTCGACGTCCGCCGACAGCACGTGCGGATGCTGCGGCGCGAAGACGTTGCGGTACTCCTGGCAGGCCTTCACGCCGCGCTCGCGGGCCGCGTTCAGGTCGCCGTTCTGGCGCAGGGCCACCGACAGGGTCAGGGCGGCGATCAGGGACGAGGGGTGGGAGTCTCCGTAGCGCCTGGTGAACTTCGAGTACGCCTCTGTGGCCAGCTCCAGGGCCTGTGCGTGGTCGCCGGCCTTGCGGCAGGCCTCGCTGAGCTGACGTACGTTGCCGATCGTCGCGGGATTGCCGCGGCCGAAGACGTCGCGATAGGCGTCGAGCACGGCCTGCTGGCGTGCGCGTGCTCCTACGTAGTCCCCCGTTTCGCGTACGTCGATGGCGACGTTGTTCTCCGTGAGCAGGGTCCGCTGGTGGTCCTGGCCGAGCACGCGCAGACGCAGGGCCAGGGTGCGCTCGTCGAGCTCGAGCGCCTTTCGGAAGTCACCGGCCTGGCGCAGGCTCGTGCCGAGGTTGTGGGCGGCTTCGAGGGTCGTGGGGTCTTCTTCACCGAAGGCGATACGGGCCCGTTCGTACACCGTGGCGTCCAGTTGGGCGCCCGCGGCGAAGTCGCCCTCGACACGGCGCACGGCCGCTTCGAGGTTGATCGCGGCCAGTGCGTCCTCGCGGGTGTCCTCGCGGCCTTCGGGGGCGGTGCGTTCGTAGATCTCCTTGAGCTTGGCCATCAGGTCGACGGCCTCGCGGTGCCGGCCGAGCACCCAGTAGAGGTAGCAGAGCCACTGGCCCATCAGCAGCGTCTGCTGGTCCTCCTCGCCGAAGACGGCCTGCCAGGTCTCCCAGGCCTGCTCGGAGAAGTCCAGCGACACCTCGTGGTCGCCCCAGTAGTAGAGATACCGGGAGATGTTCATGACCAGCTGACGCACCCAGGGCTGGTCGGACTTGATGGCGTCAGAGGCGATGACATGTCCGTAGAGCTCCGCGTAGCGCGGCCAGTTGGCGGCCGCGTTGGGCGCCTTCGGGTCGGCGGCGGCCAGCAGGGTGTGGGCGCCATGGCGCATGCGGGACTGCTCCTCTGGAGTCATGCGGTTGTTCAGCACGAGCTGGACCAGACGGTGCATCTCGATCGAATTCGTACGGTGGTCGATGCGGGCGAGGGAGTAGCGGTTCACCTCCCTTATGGCGCGCGCCAGGCGCATCGGGTCGTTCAGTGTGGCGTCGAGCTCGGGGAAAATGCTGCTGTTTCCGAGCCCGGAGAAAATGGAACGTGAAATCGGGTCCGGCGCGAAGTACGAGCACAGCTGCAGCAGACGGAGGGCCGAGGGGCTGCGGGTCTCCAAATGGTCCAGCGACACGTTCCAGGCGGCCGCGACCGGAAGTTGATAGTCCGGCGGCGGTGCCACCTCGAGAAGTTCCGTCCGCTTGTTCTCGAAGAGCCGCAGATATTCGGACGCGGGCATGCCCGTCTCGGCACGCCAGGCGGCCGCCTGTTCCAGTGCCAGCGGCAGGTCTCCCAGCGCCTCGGCCAATTGGTCCGCTTCCTCGTCCTGGAGCGGCGGGCCCGAATGGCGCAGGAGTTCCTTGCTCTCCTCACGCGTGAAGACGTCCACTTCGAGGGAGCCGCCGACCAGACCCCAGCGCCGGTTGCGGGAGGTCACCAGGATCGTGCCGTTGCCTCCGGTCGGGAAGTAATGGCGTACCTGCTCGGGATTGTCGGCGTTGTCGAAGATGAGCAGCCAGCGGGAGAAGGGGCGGCCCTCGCGCAGTGCCTCACGCACCGCGGGACCGGCGATGTTCGCCTCCGTGCTGGTCTCCAGGCCAAGCCGTCCGGCCAGTTCCACGAGGGCCTGACCGATCTGGCCCGGCCGTTCGGAGGGAATCCACCAGACGATGTCGTACTCACTCTGATGGCGATAGGCGTACTCGATGGCAAGCTGGGTCTTGCCCACACCCCCCATGCCGTGAAT
Source organism: Streptomyces sp. NPDC050658 (assembly GCF_044457025.1). Lineage (NCBI taxonomy): Bacteria > Bacillati > Actinomycetota > Actinomycetes > Kitasatosporales > Streptomycetaceae > Streptomyces > Streptomyces sp. NPDC050658. The sequence continues at coordinate 442,577 of NZ_JBITGM010000005.1, read as the reverse complement.
GGCCTCGGGAAGCACGGTGGTCGTGCCTTCCCGCAACCGCTCGCCGAGCAGTTCCAGCAGCTCTGTGCGGCCGGTGAAATTGGGGTTGCGTGGCGGCAGATTTCCCCAGACGCGCGGCTGTGATGTGCGGTCCCCCTCTACCGTTTGCTGGGGCGTTGTCGACATCACCGATGCTCCTTCAGAATCGGGCCGAGAGACAGGGGTGGAACCGCTTTTCTCCAGGCTGACGGCGTACCGACGATCGTGCCAGCCAAGTACGCCTGCCAGCAGGGCGGCGCGCTGCATAAAGCGACCGGAGAGTGCCCTCAGCGCCGCTAATTCCACGCGGAGGAAACCGATGTTGCGGCTGTTCACCCGAGGCATGGCCAAGGTGTCCAGGGGTTCTGCGGGGGATGGGAGTAACGAGGCGGCCTCCGTGCCGTCACCGGCCACCAACGCGCGTACGTCGTGCATGATGCGAGCCGTGTCACTGCGGCGGCCCAATGCCAGCAGTTCCTCGCGGATGTTCGGCGCGAAGGAGAACGCCACATCCGTCACCTCGTCGCCCTGTGCCCCGCTGGGCCGGACGAGTCCGCTCATCAGCAGCTCCGAGGCGTGCACGGGGCCTGCTCCCGGTGTGGTCTCGAGGACCTTGCGGATCAGCGGGAGGCTGAGGGGTACGGCTGATAAGCGGGTCGCGAGAGTGAAGGCCGTGGGTGAGGCTCCGGCCCGGAAGTCCGAGACCCGCTCCGCCGCGGGAACGGTGCTGTGCGGGTCGGGGACGTCGTCCGTCCAGGGCAGGGCGCGCGCGGCGTCGGGCCTGCGCTTCCACTCGCGGGCGCGGATGGCGGAGAGTTCCAGCCAGGGGGTTGGGCCGGTCGGTGGGCCGGTTGGCGGGCCGGCCGTGGGACCGGCTGTGGTTTCGGCGGCTTCGGGACCTTCGGGGGCTTCGCGGGCTTCCACGGCTTCGAGAGCTTCGGGGCTCATCACCAGGTGGGTCCAGGCCTCGGCCCAGCGGTTGGTCAGTGCCAGGACCGGTACCAGGACCGCGTCCTGTTCGACCTCCGGCTCGTCCGGGTCGCGTGACTCCACCGGAGCCTCACGCAGCTCCCATTCCAGCTCGCTGTTGGCGGCCCAGGGGCGGGCGGCGCGCAACCGGACGCGGCTGACGTCCAGCCCCGTGCGGTACCAGAGGTGCTGCGGCAGCACATGCACGACGGCGACCGGGCACATGCGCCCCCAGGCGCGCAGCAGGGGCATGACGGCGCCCGAACGCCACGCGGCACCGAGCCCGTCGGTCACCACGAGCACCACGCGGCGCAGTTCCTCGTCGGAGCCGCCGAGTGGTTCCTCCGGGCGTAACCGGGCGGGATCGGTCTCGTCGGTGCCGAGCAGGCGCAGCACGCGTACACGTGAGAAGTCGCCCACCCGGTTCAGCTCGCCGATCAGTTCGCCGACCGCCTGGTCCCACACCCGCATCGTGACGTGTGTGTCTATGACCAGAACCGCTTCGGCGCGCTCCTGTCTGCCCGACCGGCCGGGTCCCGACTGCCCGAGCCTGCCGAGAACGGACGCGGCTTCACGACGTGCCCGCGTAGCCGGTCCTTGTCGCTGCCCATCGTCATCGTGCCGCATATGCGCCCTCAAGGCGTCGTGGTGACACTGACAGTTGTGCGGAGTCCCGCAGAGCGCGGGCGTGCGTGACATCCACACGCGAAGCGTGACAGTGCGCCCGCTCCGCAAGCAAGTCCGCAAGCAAGGGGGTACGGCGGCATGGACTGGGGCGCACGAAAAGCATGCTAGGAGACGCACTGTGGGCGGGTAAAAGCCGCACGGCAGCGGAGACTTGCCGGTTCATGGCGCGGCACCCCCTCTCGCCGTTTGCGGGAGGTTCATGGACATGTGGCCGGTGGTCCCGTTCAAGTCGTCACCGGCGCACGGTCGGGGCCCGGCGGTCCGGGTCTGCGTTCCGGATCGTCGAGCAGGATCGCCAGATGGCGTCCCACGTGGTTGTCCCAGCCCTCGGGGCCGAGCGCCAGTGCTTCCCTCCGCCAATTTCCGGCGCGTGCGAGAAGCCCGGACAGGCCCCGGTCCTGGACCAGGTCGGCGACCGCTTCCTTGAAGTCGGGATCGCCGCAGTCGCCCCTGTGCCAGATCATCGCCGGGACACCCGCGCGCAGGCCCGCCATGAACTCCCGGTGGCTGGAGGGGGAGTCGGTGCCGGGCGGCTGGCTGAGGACCAGACAGACCGCGTGGTCGTCCTCCTTCAACTCGCGCTCCAGGTGGAAGTGCGACTGGTCGGGCCTCTTCCAGTACGAGTGGCTGTCGGCCGGCTGTTCCTTCAACTGCCGCCATTTGTTGTGCCAGGGGCGGTGCCAGGCGGCCTTGCGCAGGCGCTCGAAGCTGCGGACGAGAACGGAGTAGTCCATCACCAGCGGAGTCGGAGATTCCGTCGAGGACTCCTTGTGCCACCACTCCACCGGTTCTGAGAGCAATTCCCACGGGAGAATGAATTCCAGGACGACGGGCTGTCTCAGATCCGCCCACCGCTCCTCGGTCTGCTCGATGAGCGTCTCCACCTCGGCGGGCAGGTCGTCGCGGTGAAGATGCAGGGTCTCGCCGGGGACCGGATGCCAGCCCTCCGCGTCCGACTGCCTCCAGTGGGAGAGGAAATAGCGTTCCGGATCCACTCCGTCCGGCTCGAACTGGATCATCAGGTAGGCGGGCACCATCACGGGCTGCGGAGCGTGCCGGTCCACGAGGCCGCGCTGCCAGTCGGCCATCGTGTCCTCCAGGCCCCAGGCGCGGGCCTGTTGCCGGTTCCAGCGACGCAGGTCCTCCGCTGCCTCCATCTTCCTTTCCTCCACCAGCCGGTCGGCGGCCAGGGCCAGGAACGCCATGCACACGGGGAGTTCCTTCGCGGCTGAGTTGCCGCCGGCCAGTCGTAGGAAGACTGCCCATCCCGTGTCGCACCACGCGGGCAACTCCTGTGTACGGGAGCGGCTGGCCCGCCGTGCCAGTGTGGCGAGGGTGGATGAAGAACTGATGTCCCGCAGGACAGGTTTGAGTGGCCGCAGGTCGGCGCCGTCGAAAAAGTCCACGGCCTCCCACTCGTCCACCAGGCGCAAGAGCGACGAGATGGCCGTGGACCACTGTTCCAGATACCGCAGGCAGCGCACGAGGCACGGGAGCCCGTCGGGGATCTCGGCGCAGTGCTCCACCAGGCGCAGCAGCCAGGGCCGCAGCGCGTCGTTGCGCGGAGGTTCCACCGGTGAGCTCAGTTCTTTGTTGAGCATGCTCACCCAGAGGTCCGCGCTGTTCCCCTGGCGTACCGTGCTCGATTCCTGCAGTACGTCGACGATTTCGGCGACTAACTCGTTGCGAACCCTCGCAGGGCTGCGTTCCACCCCCGTGACCTCCCGATCGCCACCAGCACTCAGCACTGTCGTATCGATGGTGCCGACAAGCGTACGACCACTGTTCCGCCCATGGCAGGTCTCCGGCCATCACCGGACAGCTCGGTTGTCAGTCGTGCGCCAGTCCTGATTTCAAACCCGCCCCGCACAACGGGATCACGGCCGTGCGTTCGCCCAACGCCCCGTCTCGAACGGCTGCCCAGCACGCCACTCCTGTCGACTCGACGTACAGCCCCCGACCGGCCAAATCGAGCTGTGCGTGCCGGATCTGGTCCTCCGTCACCGTCAGGAAGGCGCCGCCGGAACCGCGTACCGCACGCAGGATCTGCCGTGCGCGGGGCGGCCGTGGAATCGCGATGCCCTCGGCGAACGTGGGCGCCTGCGGCGTGGTCCCGAGCGGCTCGTCGGCCCCCGCGCGCCACGCCTCGGCCAGCGGGGCGACCGCCGCGGCCTGCACGGCGTACAGCGCGGGGGCCTTCGCGATCAGCCCCGCGGCGTGCAGTTCGCGGACGGCGAGTGCCGCGCCCAGCAGGAGCGTGCCGTTGCCCACGGGGACGACCAGGACGTCCGGCAGCCGGCCACCGAGGTCCTCCCACACCTCATGGACGTATGTCTTGGTGCCGTGCAGGAAGTACGGGTTGTACACGTGCGATGCATAGAACGTGCCGGGCTCGTCGGCCACCGCGCGGGCCGTCAGGGCCGTCTGCTCGCGGTCTCCGGAGACGACCTCCAGGCGTGCCCCGTGCGCGCGGATCTGTTCCAGCTTCTTGGCCGACGTACCGGCCGGGACGTACACGGTGCAGGGCAGTCCGGCCCGCGCGCAGTACGCGGCGATCGCCGTTCCCGCGTTGCCGCTGCTGTCGGCGATCACCCGCTGCGGTCCCAGTCCGAGGGCGAGCGCGGCGAGCATGACCGCGCCGCGGTCCTTGAAGGAGAGCGTCGGTGTCAGGTAGTCGAGCTTGGCCGAGATCCCGCCATCCATCGATACGAGCGGTGTGCGGCCCTCGCCGAGCGACCAGGAGGGGGTCGGGAGCGGCAGGCATTCCGCGTACCGCCACAGGGAATTCACCCTTCCGGCAAGGGACTTCAGCGGCGCTGGATTGGGGGAGAAGTCCAGGTCGAGGGGGCCGCGGCAGACCGGGCAGCACCAGGCGAGGGTGCCCGCGGGGACGCGCGTGCCGTCGGTGGGGCAGAAATAATCCGGCAATGCTGTCATGTGGGCAGGCTAGTTGTGGCAATTGGGGCGGATGTGTCATGGCGGGTGCGTGGCGGTCGTGTTACGTCCGGTCCTGACCCTTGTGGGATTCCTATGGATCCGCCAATCTTTCGTCCCGACGAAGGCGGGGCGGGTCGTTGATTGACATGTCCCTGCCGTTCGCCTCCGTGAAAGTGGGCACCACCAGCACCATCCCCCACTAGCGCACCACCTATTGAGGAGGACCCCTCAGATGGCAGTGATGCGTCATACCCGCCGAAGACTGGCCGGGATCAGCGCGACAGCGGTCGCGGCTCTCGCCCTCGGCGTCGTCTCCGCGCTCCCGGCGACCGCTCAGCCGGCCCAGGCGGAAGGCAGGATCGAGAACGCCGGAGCGCCCGGCACGATAGCGGGAAGCTACATAGTCAGCCTCGACGAGGACGCCGCGAAGGCGGGCTCCAAGGCGGGCAAGGCACTCGCCAAGGAGTACGGCGCCGACATCAAGCGCACGTACAAGAAGGCCCTCAACGGGTACGCGGTCGAGCTCTCCGAGGCCGAGGCCAAGCGGTTCGCGGCGGACCCGGCGGTCGAATCCGTCGTGCAGAACCGCACGTTCACGGTGGACGGGACGCAGCCCAACCCGCCCTCCTGGGGCCTGGACCGCATCGACCAGAAGACGCTCCCGCTGAACAACTCGTACACCTACCCGGACTCCGCCGGTGAGGGTGTCACGGCGTACGTCATCGACACCGGAGTCCGCATCAGCCACAGCGACTTCGGCGGACGCGCCTCCTACGGCTATGACGCGATCGACAACGACAACACCGCTCAGGACGGCCACGGCCACGGCACGCATGTCGCCGGAACGGTTGCGGGCGGTGCCTACGGAGTCGCCAAGAAGGCGAAGGTCGTCGGCGTCCGCGTGTTGAACAATCAGGGGTCCGGCACCACCGCGCAGGTCGTCGCGGGCATCGACTGGGTGACCCAGAACGCGGTCAAGCCCGCCGTGGCGAACATGTCGCTCGGCGGCGGCGCGGACAGCGCACTGGACACCGCCGTGCGCAACGCGGTCGCCTCCGGCATCACCTTCGCGGTAGCGGCGGGCAACGAGAGCGTCGACGCCTCCACACGGTCTCCCGCGCGCGTGGCCGAGGCCATCACGGTCGGCGCCACCACGAGCACCGACGCCAAGGCGAGCTACTCCAACTACGGCACCATCCTGGACCTGTTCGCCCCCGGCTCGTCCATCACGTCCGCCTGGAACACCAGCGACACGGCGACGAACACCATCTCCGGTACGTCGATGGCGTCCCCGCACACCGCGGGCGCGGCGGCGCTGTACCTCGCGGACAACCGCACGGCGACCCCGGCGCAGGTGTCCACGGCCCTGGTCAACGCCGCTTCGACGGGCGTCGTCACCAGCCCCGGATCCGGCTCGCCCAACCGCCTCCTGAACGTGGCCGGTGGTTCGACGACTCCTCCGGGACCCAAGTTTGAAAACACGACCGACTTCGCGATCAGCGACAACTCCACCGTGGAGTCGCCGGTGACCGTGAGCGGCGTGGCGGGCAACGCGCCGGCCGCCCTGAGCGTTCCGGTCGCCATCAAGCACACCTACGTGGGCGACCTCCGGGTGCAGCTGATCGCACCCGACGGCACGGCGTACACCCTGAAGGGGTACGGCACCGGCGGCAGCTCCGACGACATCAACACCACGTACTCGGTGAACGCGTCGTCCGAGACGGCCAACGGGACGTGGAAGCTGCGGGTGAGCGACAACGCCGCGCAGGACGTCGGGAAGATCGATTCTTGGGGCTTGCAGTTCTAGGGCGTCGGCCCTGAGCTGAGCGGCTCCTCCTCGTCCTCGCCCTCGCGGTACGGCTCCGGGTCGGTGACCCGGCCTGCCGCGAGGGCGAGGCGTGAGGTGCGGTGGACGGTCAGGAAGCCGCAGGGGCGGTCGAAGGTGGCTTCTACCTCGATTACGCCGGATATCCCCATTTCGTCCCCTGCCTGTGTCCCGCATACGATGCGAAGTCGCCGCCCCGAGCGACCCACCCGAACCTGGAGCACCGTAGTCGTGGACATACCCCCGCCGCCCCACCTCGGCGGACGCCCGCAGCAGCCGTACGGGCAGCAGGTTCCGTACCAGCGGTGGCCCGGCGCGTACTCGCCCTACTCGCGTCCGCCCGTCAACGGCTTCGCGATCGCCTCCCTCGTGCTCGGCATCCTGTGCTTCCTGCCCGCCGTCGGGCTGATCCTCGGGCTGATCGCGCTGGCGCAGATCTCGAAGAAGGGCGAGCGCGGCAAGGGGCTGGCGATCGCGGGAAGCATCCTCTCCGTGGTCGGCGTCGTGCTGCTGGTGCTCGCCGTCGTCACCGGAGGCGCGCGGGACTTCGTCGAGGGCTTCAAGGAGGCCGCGCGCGAGTCACGGAACGCCTCCGCGTTCCCCGTCGGCAAGGGGGAGTGCTTCAACGTCCCGGACAGCAAACTCGACGACGTGCGGTACGCCTTCGAGATCGACAGGGTGCCCTGTTCCTCGCGGCACGACGGCGAGGTCTTCGCCTCGTTCCGGGTGAACCACGAGACGTTCCCGGGAGACGCCGCGCTCGCGTCGCTCGCCGAGCGCAAGTGCGTCGACCTGGACGCCGCCTACGTCCTCGACACCTGGGTCGATCCGGGGGACTCCGAGCTGACGTACTACGCGCCTGACCGGGAGACCTGGCGCCAGGGGGACCGGCACATCACGTGCCTCTACGGAGACGCGGAGGACAAGCGCAGCCTGAAGGGGTCGTTCCGGAGGGACGCGACCAATCTCGACGCCGATCAGCTCGCCTACCTGAAGGCGGACAAGGCCCTCTACGAGGCGTACGGATCGGACCCCGTAGAGGACAAATTCGAGGACGACCTGAAGGGCTACAAGGAGTGGGCCGGCCGCGTCGACAAGGGGCTCGCCGAACAGGCGCGGCTGCTGCGCGCCCGCGACTGGCCCGCGACGGCGGACGCCGGCATCAGCGCCCTCGTCGACGCCATCGAGCGGAACCGCGAGCAGTGGGCGAAGGCGTCCGGCGCGAAGGACGCCGATGCCTTCAACGCGCACTACGTAGTGGCGCAGCAGCACATCAGCGGCAAGCGGGAAGCGGCGGCCCGCAAGGCACTTGACCTGGCGACCACTTCGCCTCGGGACGCCACTCCGGGGGGCGAGGGCGGCTTTGACGAGGACCACGAAGACGGGGGTTCTGGCGATGGGGAAGGTTCGGCGGTCTGAGGCGGGCGCTGTCTGAGGCGGGTCCGGCGTGAGGTGAGCTCGGCGTGAGGCGAGCTCGGTGGGGGGAGCCTTTGCCGGCCCTGAGGGCTTTTTGTCCTCTTCTGTGATATTTCTTCGGAGTGACGTCCGCCCTGACGCCAACCGCCCGGCCCCGCCCCGGGGTTCCCCGCTCCGCGCACCTCACCCGCGTCCTCCTCGTCACCCTCGCCCTCCTGAACGCCGCCCTGGTGGTGCTCGTCGCCGCCCCGCTGCCCCGCATCCCGCTCCTGGTGCTCGTCGCGGCGGCGGTCACCTCCTGGGGGCTCGTCCTCGTGCTGCCGGCGGCGCTCGGGCTCGTCGCCGCCATGGCCGCGGGGCGGCGGCACCCCTGGTGCGGCGGGCTCGCCGCGCTCTGTGCGTTCGCGGCGCTCGTCTACGGAGTCATGCCGTACGCCGCAGCCCACCGCACCGCCGAGGACTACGGGCAACCCCTGGCCCCCGGCGACTACTTCGAAGGCGTCAACTACGCCAAGGTCCCCGACCTGGACCGCACCCGCCGTTACGCCCGCACCGGGGAGCGGCGCGGAAAGCTGGACCTCTGGACGCTGCCGAAACGCGACGGGGTGCGGCACCCCGCCGTGGTCTGGGTGCACGGAGGCGGCTGGAACAGGGGGCACCGCAGCCAGACGCCCGAGTGGAACCGCTGGTTCAACGCGCGCGGCTGGTCGGTGTTCGACATCGACTACCGGCTCGCGCCCCGCGTGACGCAGCTCGACCAGATCGGTGACGTGAAGTGCGCGGTGGGCTGGGTGCGGCGGCACGCGCGCGTGTTCGGCGTCGATCCGGACCGCCTTGTCCTCGCGGGGAGTTCGGCGGGCGGCAATCTCGCCCTCGCGGCCGCGTACACGGAGGGTGACGACCGCGTCCCCGCGTCCTGTGCGGTGCGTGACAGCTCGGTCTCCGGGGTGATCTCCCTCTACGGGCCGACGGACATGCGGCGCCTCATCGCGGGGACCGCGCTGCGCCGCGACCCGATGATCCCGCGCCTGATGGGCGGTTCGGCGAAGAAGCGCGGCGGCGTGACCGTCCCCGCCCGCTACCGCCTCGGCTCGCCCGCGCGGCTCGTGCGGACCGATGTGCCGCCCACGCTGCTCCTGCACGGCAGCGCGGACCGTGCGGTGCCGGTGGGGCAGGCGCGGGAGCTGGCGCGGCGCCTGAAGGCGGCGGGGGCTCCGGCGACGTATGTCGAACTGCCCTGGGCGGACCACTGTTTCGACGTGAACTGGGGCGGCTGGGCGAGCCAGATCGCGAGGTCGGCGATCTCCCGGTTCCTCGCCCTTCGAGGCGCGAGCGCCTGATGGACGTACTCTCCAGGAACTGATCCTCGTGCTCCGGGGATTGATCGCCGCCGTCCCGGAAAGCCGTCGCCATAGCTCCGCTTCGGCCCCGGCGTAAAGACCTGCACACCCAGAAATCATCACTTCGGGTGATTCCTTGGCCTTGGGTTGCGGTCAACAACCCACGGTTGCCACGCTGTTGCTGTCTGTCAACCTGATGGGAGTGGCCAGTGACTTTCGGTGAGCAGCCGGCGTATCTGCGCGTCGCGGGTGATCTCCGCAAGAAGATCGTCGACGGTTCGCTGCCCCCGCACACCCGACTCCCCTCGCAGGCCAGAATCCGCGAGGAGTACGGGGTTTCGGACACGGTCGCCCTCGAAGCGCGCAAGGTCCTGATGGCCGAAGGCCTGGTCGAGGGGCGCTCCGGCTCCGGCACGTATGTGCGTGAGCGACCCGTGCCCCGCCGCGTCGCGCGGACGGGCTATCGGGCTTCCGGCGGCTCGACGCCCTTCCGCCAGGAGCAGGCCGAGGACGGCGCGCGCGGCACCTGGGAGTCCCGCAGCGAACAGGTCGAGGCGAGCGCCGCGATCGCCGAGCGCCTCGGCATCCGCGCGGGCGACCGCGTGATGTGCACCAAGTACGTCTACCGGGACGCGGGGGAGGCGATGATGCTCTCCACGTCCTGGGAGCCCCTCGCGGTCACCGGACGCACCCCGGTGATGCTCCCCGAGGAGGGCCCGCTCGGCGGCTGCGGAGTGGTCGAGCGCATGGCGGCCATCGACGTGATCGTGGACAACGTGGCGGAGGAGGTCGGCGCGCGTCCGGGGCTTGCGGAGGAGCTCATGGCGCTCGGCGGTGTCCCCGGCCATGTGGTGATCGTCGTCCAGCGGACGTACTACGCGTCGGGGCGGCCGGTGGAGACGGCCGACGTGGTGGTGCCCGCCGACCGCTACCGCATCGCATACCACCTGCCGGTGAGATGACCGCGCGCTCCGGCGCACGCCCGGATTCCGGACGGGCCCGTCCGTGCGCCGTGACCGCGAGTTAACGCACGCTCAACTTCCTTAACGCCGGGGCAATCGCGGCTTGCAACAAAATGTCATGCACGGCTCCTAGCTTCGTCGCCCGTACCCGCAATCCGGTCGGACGACAGGAACCCACATGACGGATACGGCCACGCGTGACACCAGCGCCGCCGCAGGCCCGCCGCCCAAGCGCAGCTACGCCAGGATGGCGGCCGACGAGAGCCGCGAGGACTACTCGCTGCGCTACGCACCGCACTCCTTCCGGCGCTGGTCCCCGACGATGGTGGCGTCCACCGCGCTCGGCGGCATCGCCTATCTCGCGGACTTCGCAATCGGCGCGTCCATCGTCTTCACGTACGGCTTCACCAGCGGACTCGCGTCGATCCTCTGCGCCGCGACGATCATCTTCGTCACCGGCATCCCGATCGCACGGGCCTGCGCCAAGTACGGCCTTGACATGGACCTGGTGACGCGAGGTGCGGGCTTCGGGTACTTCGGCTCGACGCTGACGTCGCTCATCTACGCCTCGTTCACGTTCATCTTCTTCGCGCTCGAAGGCTCGATCATGGCGCAGGCCATGCATCAGGCCGTCGGACTCCCGGTGGAGATCGGCTACTTGATCACGACGCTCATCGTGATCCCGATCGTCTTCCGCGGCATGGGCGCGCTCGCCAAGGTGCAGGCCTGGACGCAGCCGATCTGGCTCATCGGCATGGTGCTGCCCTTTGTGGTGCTCGCCTTCGAGGCGCCGGACGCCTGGGGGGCCTTCGGCTCCTTCGGAGGCACCGAGGGCGCCGGCAGCGGCTTCTCCTGGCTCGCCTTCGGGCTCGGCACGGGAGTCGCGCTCTCGCTCATCGCCCAGATCGGCGAACAGGCCGACTATCTGCGCTTCATGCCCGCCAAGACCGAGCAGAACAGGCGGCGCTGGAACCTGGCCGTGCTCGCGGCGGGACCCGGCTGGGTCGTCATCGGCGCGGCCAAGCAGCTCGGCGGCGCGTTCCTCGCCTTCGTGGCCCTGGAGGCGGTCGGCAAGACGCACGCCCTGGAGCCGATCGCCCCGCAGATCGAGGCCCTGAAGCCGTGGCTCGGCTCCTTCGCGCTGCCGGCCGCCGCCCTCTTCGTGATCGTCTCCCAGATCAAGATCAACGTGACCAACGCCTACAGCGGCTCGCTGTCCTGGTCGAACTTCTTCTCCCGTGTGACGCACAAGCACCCCGGCCGGGTCTGGTACATCTTCCTCAACCTCGCCATCGCGCTGACGCTGATGGAGATGAACATGTTCGCGGCCCTCAACAAGCTCCTTGGCTTCTACTCGAACGTGGGCATCGCGTGGATCGCGGCCGTCGCCGCCGACCTCGTCATCAACAAGAGGATGGGCTGGAGTCCGCCGTACATCGAGTTCAAGCGGGCGTACCTGTACGCGGTGAACCCGGCGGGCTTCGGGGCGATGGTGATCGCCTCCGTAGTCTCGATCCTGGCCTTCTTCGGCCTCTTCGGAGAGTACGCCGAAGCCTTCTCGACGTTCATCGCGGCCGGACTCGCCGTCGTCCTCTGCCCGTTGATCGCCTGGGCGACGAAGGGCAAGTACTACCTGGCGCGGCCGAACCCGGTGAACGGCCCGCACGTCGAGGTGCCCGACGTGACGGCCACGCACGCGTGCGGCGTCTGTGAGACGGCGTACGAACTCCCGGACATCGCGGACTGCCCCGTCCAGTCGGGGCCGATCTGCTTGCTGTGCTGCTCGCTGGACGCCGAGTGCGGCGATGTCTGCCGTACGGCGCCGTCGGGCGAGCCGGTGCTCATGCCGATGCCGACGATGCCCGCGGTGCGCGGCGACTGACGGGGGGCGTACCGGCCGAGCCGGTGCCGCCAAGGGGGGCGCATCCGGCCGGATGCGCCCCCGGCTCATGGCCAATTGCGTACCTCTTTGTGCAAAGGCGTATCCGCTGAGTGAAGGTCGGGCGTAGGCTCGGGCATATGCGGATTGCGGTTTCCTTACTGATCGAGGCGTGGCGCGCGCCGGGGGCGGCGAGCGGAGGGGCGCGATGAATGACGGCACGGTCGTACTTCCCTGGCTCGTGATACGCCAGGACGACAACGGCAACCGCTACCGCGTGGGCAGGTACGCGACGAAGGCCGAGGCCGAGAAGATCGCCGACAGCCTGGACGACGACGGCCGCAGGCAGCTGTACTCGGTCGAGAAGCTGAGCCAGAACGGCAGCGCGCACTGACCGCATAGGCTCCGGCGCATGACGGAACGGATCGTGGTCGGCGCCGCCCTGTATGACGACGGACGCCTCTTGGCCGCCCGGCGCAGCGCGCCCCCGGAGCTCGCGGGCCGCTGGGAGCTGCCCGGCGGCAAGGTCGAGCCGGGGGAGCACCCCGAGGAAGCGCTCGTGCGGGAGCTGCGCGAGGAGCTCGGCGTCGCGGCGGAGCCGGTGGCGCGGGTGCCGGGCCAATGGACGCTCAAGCCGGGATACGTCCTGTGGGTATGGACCGCGAAGCTCCTGTCGGGGGTCCCGGAGCCGCTGGAGGACCATGACGAGCTGCGCTGGCTCGCCCCGGACGAGATCTGGTCGGTGGACTGGCTGGACGCCGATGTGCCCGCGGTCGAGGCCGTCGTCGGTGGGTCCCGCTGAGGGGCGTGCGCGCTCGCACCTTGGGGACCTCAAGCCTCACGTACGCCGTTCGTGCCACAGTGCGCCCTAGTAAGCGGTAATTCCGCCGGGATATCGGGTATGTGCCCATTAACCCCATGAAACCGGACAGGGTTCCGCTGCTGCTGGTCTGGAAGTGATCGGCGTGATCGACACCGAAGGCGACTGCGCCGAGTGGGATTTTCCCGCGGATCCCGGCGCCGTGCGCACCGCCCGGGCTGTCGTCCGCAAGCAGCTCGGCGACTGGGGCCTCGCCGCCCTCGGTGACATCACCGTCCTGCTCGTCAGCGAACTGGTGACCAATTCCCTGCGCCATGCCTCGGGCCCCATCGGCGTACGCCTCGTGCGCCCCGCCGATCCGTCGGGGGCGCTCCTCGTCGAGGTCTCCGATCCGCTCCCCGATCCCCCGCAGGAGCGGACCGCTGCCCTTGATGACGAGGGCGGCAGAGGGATCCAATTGGTGGCCCGCTCGTCGCGGCGCTGGGGCACACGGCAGGGCCGGACGGGGAAGACGGGGAAGACGGTGTGGTTCGAGCTGGTGCTGCCGGGTTAGAAGACTGGCAGCGTGGGGCGGACACAAGACGGTCACGGGCCAAAAAGAGTTGAGTCCGTGCTGTGATCGTGAACGCCGTGTGGCGCGGCGCCGTAGTGCTGGATACTGTGGGCAGCCGCATCCGGTGACCGGTGCCGGACGTGGTGAGCTGGAGGGGACGGTTCGCGTGAGCGAGATACCAGCGAAGGCGACGGAGCAGGACGGGCCGTCGGGTGACGCTAGGGGCGAAGCTGCAGATGACGTGATGTGGCAGAGCAGTCCACCCGGTTCGATCTACGACTACATCAAGGTGGCCTCGTTCTCGATCGGTCCCGACGGACTGATCGACCAGTGGAGCCGGCGCGCCGAGCAGCTGTTCGGCGTGTCTGCCGAGGACGCCGTGGGCAAGGACCCGATCGAGGCGTTCGTGCCTCCGGAGCTGCGCAGCAGCGGCCATCGCAAGATGGCGGAGATCCTGGACGGCAGGGAGTGGACCGGGTCCGTCCGCTTCCGTGTTCCGCAGGAAACCGATGACTCCGTAGGGGCCGTTTCCGGGGTGGGCGGTGTCTCCGAAGGCATCGCCGAGGTCTATGTCATGCCGACCTCCACGGAGGAGGGCGAGCAGGCCGCCGTCTGTATCGTCGTCGACGTACGGGCCCTGCGTCAGATAGAGACGGACCTCGCCGCCTCGCAGGCCATTTTCGGCCAATCTCCCTTCGGCTTCCTGCTGTTCGGCACGGATCTCAAGGTGCAGCGGGCCAACCGCCGCTTCGCGGCCGTCTTCGGAGGCGCCGTCGACGACCACCGCGGCCGCACCGTCCACGACTATCTGCCCCGGCATGAGGCCGACCGCATGGCCGCCGCCCTCAGGCGCGTCCTGGAGACCGGCGAGGCCGTCACGGACATGCAGATCGTCGGCCCCGCCCCCGGCAGCAACGAACGCCGCCACTGGTCGATCAACCTCTACCGCGTGCACAGCGGTTCGGGCCGCCCCATCGGCATCGCAGGCCTCGGCACCGACGTCACCCGGCGGCACGCCGCCGCCCGCGAGGCCGCCCACGCCCGCCGCAACCTCGCCCTGCTCAACGAGGCCGGTGCCCGCATAGGCAACTCCCTGGACCTGGAGACCACCGCGCGGGAACTGCTCGACGTCACCGTCCCCGGCTTCTGCGACCTCGCCTCCGTGGACCTCTACCAAGGACTGCTCGACGGCGACGAGACCCCGCCGGGCCTCGCCGACGGCAGCGCCGAACTGCGCCGCGTCGCCTTCGCCAGCGCCGTCGCCGACGCGCCCTTCCCGGACGGCGGCCGCCCCGTGGACGTGGGCGCCGTCCACCGCTTCGCCTTCACCTCGCCGTGCGCCGACGCCCTGCGGACCGCGCGGCCGCGCCTCGTCTCCGCCGTCGACGACGGATCCGCGAGCAGACTCACCGGAGGGCTCGTCCAGTCGACGCTCGCCGTCCCGATGGTCGCCCACGACACCGTGGTGGGTCTCGCCCAGTTCTCCCGTACGAAGGGCAGCGAACCCTTCGGGGACCGCGACCGCTCCCTGGCCGTCGAACTGGCCGCCCGCGCAGCCGTCTGCATCGACAACGCCCGCCTCTACCGCCGCGAACACGAGCGCGCGCTGATCCTCCAGCGCTCCCTGCTGCCGCCCGGCGACCCCGAGGCATCCGGCCTGGACATCGCCTGCCGCTATCTGCCGGGCAACGCGGCAACAGAGGTCGGCGGCGACTGGTTCGACGTCATCGAACTGCCGGGCCACCGCACCGCGCTGGTCGTCGGCGACGTCATGGGCCGCGGCCTGCGCGCCGCCGTCGCCATGGGCGAACTGCGCACCGCCGTACGCACCTTGGCGCTCCTGGACCTGGAGCCCGCCGAGGTGCTCTCCGCGCTCGACGAGATCGCCCGCGGCCTCGGCGACCCCTCGGGCACCCAGCAAGCCACCCGAGCGGCCCGTCAGACGCGTGTCACGAGCGAGACGGACCTCTCCGAGGTCTACCTCGCCACCTGCATCTACGCGGTCTACGACGCCGTCACACGCCGCTGCACGTTCGCCAACGCGGGCCATCTGCCGCCCGTTCTCGTCGAGCCCGACGAATCGGCGCTCATGCTCGACGTGCCGCCCGGCATGCCGCTCGGCGTCGGCGGCGAACCCTTCGAAGAGGTCGAGGTCGAACTCCCCGAGGGCTCCCTGCTCGCGCTCTACACCGACGGCCTCGTCGAATCCCGCGACCACCCGCTCGACGAGGGCCTGAACGCCTTCGTACGCGCCCTCGACACCCCGCTGTCGGCCCTGGAGGACGTCTGCGACCACGTCCTGAACACCCTCGACACACACCACGGAGAGGACGACATCGCGCTCCTGATGGCGCGCGTCCAGGGCCTGCCCTCCGAAGCCGTCGGCGACTGGACGCTGCCGCGCGACCCGAAGTCGGTGGGCCGGGCCCGCGAACTGGCCTGCGCGCAACTGCGCTCCTGGGACCTCGAACCACTCTGCGACACCACGGAACTGCTGGTCAGCGAGCTGGTCACCAATGCGCTGCGGTACGGCGAAGGCGAGATCAGGCTCCGACTCCTTCTCGACCGCACCCTGGTGTGCGAGGTGTGGGACGCGGGCCTCGTCCAGCCGCGCCGCCGCAGGGCGCGGGACACGGACGAGGGCGGCCGAGGGCTGCAGCTGGTCGGGCTGCTGAGCGCCGCGTGGGGCTCGCGCAGGACGCCGCGCGGCAAGACGGTGTGGTTCGAGCTGCCGCTGCCGGACAGCGGGGTGGAGCCGATGGATGCGGCGGAGGCGTTGCTCAGTCTGTTCTGAGGCCTGGTCTCTTTTGGGGCTCTACGTAGTCGTCTACGTAGTCGTGATTGGAGGGCTTCTACGTCGTCGCCTTGAGGGCGGCGAGTCGCGCCGCGACCTCCGCCTCGTCGCCCAGGCTGTCCAACTGCTCAAACTGCGCATCCAGGGAGGACGCGGCAAGCTCCTGCTTGCCCAGCGCCCTGGCCTCCTCGCGGCGCACCTTGTCCTCGAACCGGCTCAACTCGCTGGTCGGGTCGAGGACATCGATGTTCTGGACGGCGTCCATCATCTGGTTCTGCGCCTGCGCCGTCTTGGCCCGCGCGACCAGCTGATCGCGCTTCGACTGCAGCTGGGTCAGCTTGATCTTCATCTGGTCGAGCCCGGCCTTCAGCTTGGCCACCACCTCCGTCTGCGCGGCGATCGTCGGCTCGGCGTCCTTGGCCTCGCGTTCCGACTGCAGCTGCCGCTGGAGTGCCACCTTGGCCAGACCGTCGAACCGGTCGGCCTCCACCGCGCTCCGTTCCGACCGCAGCCCGTCGGCCTTCCTGCTGGCCGCGATCGCCTTGGAGCCCCACTCCTTGGCCGCGTCGAGGTCCTCCTTGTGGTCGAGTTCCAGCATCCGCAGACTGCCGATGGTCGTCGCCACCGCCTCCTCGGCCTCCTTGATGTTGTTGGAGTAGTCACGGATCAGCTGGTCGAGCATCTTCTGCGGGTCCTCCGCCTGATCGAGGAGGGAGTTGATGTTGGCCTTCGCGAGCTGGGCGACGCGGCCGAGGATGGTCTGCTTCGTCATGAGGCTGCTCTTCCTGTGAGGTCTCTAGGTCTGGAGGTCTGGAGGTCTGGAAGTCCAGCGGTCCAGAGGGGCAGAGGTCTATGGGGTCGACGGGTGCCTGGGCTCAGAACCGGCCGCCTCCGCCCATTCGCCCCCGCGTACCCCCGCCGCCGAAGCTTCCGGGGCTGCCGCCGCCGAAAGCGCCCCCTCCGTAGCCGCCCGCCCCACGGCCCCTGCCTCCTCCCAAGAGCTCGCCGAGGATGATGCCGCCGAGCACCGCGCCGCCCATGCCGCCGCCCGCACCGCCACCGCCTCCGTAGGGGTTGCCGAAGCCCCGTACGTCGCGTTCGGCGAGCTGCTGCGCCTGCCGGGCCCTGCTGTCGGCCTGCTGGGCCTCGGTGAGCGCGGCGGCGGGATCGGGGTCCTGGGCGGTCTCCGCCGCCGCGAGGTGCCGCTGGGCCTCGGCCAGGCGCGTCCTGGCCTCGCTGCCCACGGCCCCGCGGTGCGTGCCGACGAAGTCGGCCGCCGCGCCCACGGCGCTGCGCGCGGTGAGCAGGGCCTGGCCGAGCAGGGCTACGGTGCGGCGGTCGGCGGTCTCGCGTTCGCGGGCGCCCGCCAGGGACTCGTCGAGGGCGGCGTCGGCCTCCTCGACCCGGCGCAGGGCGTCGATCGGGTCGTAGGCGCCGGCCGCCAGCTGCTTGCGGACCCCGGCGACGACCGCCTCCGCGCGGGCGATACGTCCGTGCAGGTCGGCCGTCGGAACCCCGTCCTTCGTGCCCTCGACGAGGCCGTGCGCGTCGGCGAGATCGGTCTCCGCCTCGGTGAGCGCGGCGGGCAGCTTCTCCTCGGCCAGCGTCAGCTCGTCCGCGAGCCGGTCGACCGCGTCCACGAAGGTGCCCGCCTGGTCGACGGCGCCCTCGGCGGCCCGCAGATGGACGGCCGCCGTGCCGTTGTCTCCCGCGTCCACGGACTGCCGCGCCTGGTTGAGGTGCGTCGTCGCGAAGACGAGCCGGTCCTTGGCCTGCTCGACATGGCCCACGACCTGGGCCGTCGCGGACGGGGCGTACTTCTGGCGCAGGGCCGCGAGGGTGCTCTCGGCGGTGGCGGTACGCCCTGTGACCTGCCGGAACACCGTCTGGGCCTGCTCCAGGGCCTGCGCCGCCTCGCGTTCCAGGGCGCGCAGCTGGTCGAAGCCCGCGGCCTCCGCGTCGAGCTTGCGGCCCGCCTCCGTGCAGCGCGTGACGATCTCCTCCAGCATGGCGCGCCGGGTCGCTGCGTCCTCGGGGTGGGCGTCGTCCAGCTGCTGGCGCAGCCGGAAGGCCGTCGTCAGCTCCGATCGGGCGTACGCGAGCGCGTCGGTGAAGGGCCGCACCGCGTCGTCGCCGAACTGGGCGGTGGCGAAGCCGAGCTCCTCGGCGCTGGTGCGGATCGCGTCGTCGGTCTCCACCAGGAGCCGCTTCGACCGCTTGTCCAGCTCGGGGAGCGAGACCGGCTGCTCGCCTCGGGCCCAGCCGCCTCCGGGCGTCGTCCGCGTGGCCGCACGCCGTCTGCGGCGGCCGTAGGCGACCGCTGCGAGGGCGCACGCGCCGCCGGCCACCACGATGGGCAGGACCAGGTCGCCGGTGGCCGTGTCGCCGCCGGCGCCGTCTTCGGAGCCGCCCGGGTCGGGGTCCCCCGGAGTGATCGCCGGGGTGGGCACGGGGCGGCCCGCGAGGACCGCGCTGTATCCGTCGGCGGCGCCGATGGCCGCGCCCGCCCAGTCGTTCTCACGCAGGGCGGGCCGGATCGCGGTGGTGGCGACGTCCCGGAGCTGGGCCTCGGTGAGCCGCGAACCGCGGTCTACGGAGTAGGCGTACTGACGGTCATGGGTGGCGACGGCGAGCAGCACGTCGTCCAAGCCGAGGCCGTTGCGCTCGGCGGTGGTGTCGGTCCAGTCCTGTGCGGAACGGCCGGAGAAGTCGCGTACGTAGACGACGAAGAGCTGCAGGCCGCGATCGTCGTAGAGGCGGTCGAGCGCCTGCTCGGTGGCGTCCGCGCGGTCGCCCAGCGCGCCTGACTTGTCGGTGATCTGGCCGTCACGGGAGAGCCTGACCGGGTCTTCGGCCGGTACGGCGCAGGCCGCGGGGGCGGACAGAAGCAGCAGGCACCACGTGAGCAGTGCCGCGGCCACCGCTGTCGCCCGCACGGCCATGTGTGAGGGCGGCGTCACATTTGGGAGCGTATGGCCGTATTCGGGGGTGCGCGACTGGGGGCATTCGGGGGCGTGACCGGTGGCCGTTCAAGGACGTGGTCGGGGGCGTTTCAGGGCCTAGGCCGTGCTGCCGGGCCCCCGGGTCTGCGCCCGGATTGCAGGCGCATGCGCAGTAGGCGCGCGCGTACGGTGACTTCGGGCAAGGCCGGTCCGCGGTGGGTGGCTGCCGTGTGGGGGAGGAGTGCAGGTGGGCGGGGTCTGGACGGGAGTACGTGAGCGGGTGCTCGCCCTGCGGGGCGCGCCGAACCGGGCAGCCGTCTTCGGCGCGGAGTTCGGGACGTACGGCCATGGCTTCGAGCTGAGCCCCGTCCTTACCGAGGAGCAGGTGAGCGCGGTGGAGCGAGGGCTCGGCCACACGTTCCCCGCCGAGTTCCGCAGCTTCCTCCTTGAAGTGGGCGCCGGGGGTGCGGGACCCGACTATGGACTCTTCCCGGTGAAGCCGCCGGCCGCTCCGGGCGACACGGCCGCTGTCCCGCCGCCCGGCCCGCCGCCGTTCCGCCCCGAGCTCACCCAGGAACTGGACGCCCATGAGCGCGCGGAGCCGCAGCGCCCCGACTACTCCGACGACGACGCCTTCCTGCGCGCCCACCGCGCTTGGGACGCGCGGTGGGAGACGCTGCACGACACCCTGTCCGACGGCACCTTCTGCGTCGGCGAGCAGGGCTGCGCCTACTACACACTGCTCGCCGTCACCGGCCCCGAGCGCGGCACGATGTGGGACGACGTGCGGGCGGTGGGTGAGGGCGTGCTGCCCATCCGGCACAGGGACAGGGAGACGGGCAACGAGACGGAGCGGGTGACGTTTGCCGAGTGGTATCTGGGCTGGCTGCATCGCGCGGAACGTGTCGCGACGCGCGTCAGGAATCACCGGCCGACCGGGCCGGTTGGCATGTGAGCGACTGATGTGTGAGCAACCGGCATGTGAGCAACCGGCATGTGAGCGACATCGTGAAGCAGCCCCCGGGAGATGCTGCCCTCTAGAAGGAGAGTCCGTTGAGCCGTCCAGCGCCACAGTTCATCACCTTCGACATGTACGGAACGCTGACGGACTTCGCCATCGGGGCCGCCGCGCGAGACGTCATCGAGGACGTGGCCCCGCCCGAGAGGCTGGCCGCCTTTCTCCACCGGTTCAGCTGCTATCAGCTCGATGAAGTGATGGGCGACTGGCGTCCCTACGACGAGGTGATCCACCGGGCCTTCGAGCGAGCCTGCCGGAGCACCGGGGTGGCCTTCCGGCCCGGCGATCCCGCCAAGATCTTCGCGGCGGTCCCGGAGTGGGGACCCCACCCCGATGTTCCGGGGCCGCTCGCGAAGCTCGCCGAGCACTTTCCTCTCGTGATCATCTCCAATGCCGCGGACAGCCACGTCGACCGGAACGTCGCGAAGCTCGGCGCGCCGTTCCACGCGGTCTACACGGCCGAGATGGCACGGGCCTACAAGCCGCGACTGCGCGCGTTCGAGTTCATGTACGAGCAGTTGGGCTGTCGGCCCGAGGAGACGATGCATGTGTCGTCCAGCCCGCGCTACGACCTGCAGTCGGCGACCGACCTCGGAGTGAAGGACACCGTGTATCTCAACCGGGGGACTGAGCCGTCGGCCCCCTTCTACCACTCCCACGAAGTCACCTCCCTCGACGGAGTTCTGGACATCCTGGGCCTCTGAGGTCTGCTCGCCGCCTCAGCCACGAGAACCGTCCCGCCTCAACGACGAGAACCCTCCCGCCTCAACCCGCGAACTCCACCTCCGGGTATCGGCCCGAAGGCCCGTCCAGCAGATGGTCGTCCCGGTCGCGCAGCCAGCGGTCGAAGAACGAGGTCACATAGGCGCGTTGGGCCGCCGTCGCTCGCGCGGGGGCGACCTTGCCCATGTTCTCCTCGATCACCTTCTGGCTTACCCCGGCCTGGGGCAGCAGCGCGGCCAGGTCCGTGTACGTCTGGTGCTTCGAGCCGCGCAGGGTCAGGTTTCGCTTCCAGGCCGTCGTGTGGGACCAGAACTCGCGCCATGACGGCTCAGTCGTGCGGTCGCTGCCCTGCCTGCCCATCAGGAGGAACGGGCGGTCCAGGCCGTGTCGGGCCACCGGCATCAGGTTCGTGCCGTTCGGCTCGGGATTGAACTCCATGGTGCCGTCCAGGTCTATGCCCGCCTTCACGCGCCGGTCCTCGTACATCGTCTCGGCGGCCGCGATGCCGCCCGCGGACTGGCCGAACATGCCCGTGCGCCCGCGGTCGACGACCTTGGACAGGCCGTGCGGCAGAGAGTCCAGGCGGTCGAGGACGAACTTGGCGTCGGCCACCCGGACGTCGAGGACCTTCTTGAGCAGGGCCGGCATCGAGTTGTTCTCCTGCGCCTGCGCCAGC
Organism: Streptomyces sp. NPDC050658; assembly: GCF_044457025.1. Classification (NCBI taxonomy): domain Bacteria; kingdom Bacillati; phylum Actinomycetota; class Actinomycetes; order Kitasatosporales; family Streptomycetaceae; genus Streptomyces; species Streptomyces sp. NPDC050658. The sequence continues at coordinate 421,018 of NZ_JBITGM010000005.1, read as the reverse complement.
GCCTTCCGCAGCGGGGCGTCGTCCTTCACCGAGCCGTCGGGGAACTGCACCGCCGGTGCCTCATAGGTGTGGTCGACGGTCACCACCACATAGCCCCGGCTCGCCAGCTCCTCCACCGCTGAAGTGCCCCACGTACGGGGGTCGTTGGCGCCCGAGGTGTAGATCACCACGGGGCGTCGGCCGCCGGTCGTGTCGGGCGGGGCTCCCTCGCGGGCGTGGGTGCGCATCGCCGCGAAGTCGATCGCGCCCTTGGGGATGCCGTGCGGAGACATGGAGTCCCAGTGCTTGGCCGCGCCCGCCGCCATGTACGGAGCAAGGGGGTGCTTGGCTCCGTCCGGCTTCCGCGCCGCCGGGTACCAGACGCTGATCATCAACTCGCGGTACGGCCGCGACGTCACCCACGGGTCCTTGCGGGAGCGGTCGACCAAGCGGGTCGACACCGTGCCGATCTCATGCGGGCCGGTGGGTGGGGGCAGCCGTGCCTCCACGCCCGTGGGCCCGGGTGTGGGTGCGGGCCCGGCCTCTGCCAGGGCCGGGACGGTCAGCGCCGCCGCGACGCCGACCGCCGTCAGGCCCAGCACCGAGCGTCGGGTCGGCGCCGAGCGGGATTTCGAGTGCGTACCAGTCGCGGAAGAGTTCATGCCTCCATGTTGATCTCGCCCCACGCCCGTGACCATGTGGGAAATCCCGAGACTTCGGCCTGGGGGATTACCCCCACAAGCCGATCACCCGCGCCCCGCCAGGCGCCCCTCACCCATCCTCCGCCGACCGCCGCCGAATCTTGTTCCCCAGCCAAACCAGCGGATCGTACTTCCGGTCAACCGCGCGCTCCTTCAGCGGAATCAGCGCGTTGTCCGTGATCTTGATGCCCTCGGGGCAGACCTCCGTACAGCACTTGGTGATGTTGCAGTAGCCGAGCCCGTGCTCGTCCTGGGCGGTCCGCTTGCGGTCGAGGCCGGTGTCCGACGCCGCGTCCAGCGGATGCATGTCCAGCTCCGCGACCCGCATCAGGAAGCGCGGTCCTGCGAACGCCCCCTTGTTCTCCTCGTGGTCGCGCACCACATGGCAGGTGTCCTGGCACAGGAAGCACTCGATGCACTTGCGGAACTCCTGGGAGCGGTCCACGTCCTCCTGCATCATGCGGTACTCGCCGGGACCGAGATCGGCGGGCGGCACGAAGGCCGGGACCTCGCGGGCCTTCGTGTAGTTGAAGCCCACGTCCGTCACCAGGTCGCGCACCACGGGGAACGCCCGCAGCGGAGTCACCGTGATGACGTCGTCGCGGCCGAACACCGACATCCGCGTCATGCACATCAGCCGCGGCCGACCGTTGATCTCCGCCGAGCACGAACCGCACTTGCCCGCCTTGCAGTTCCAGCGCACCGCGAGGTCGGGGGCCTGGGTGGCCTGGAGGCGGTGGATGATGTCGAGGACGACCTCGCCCTCGTTGACCTCGACCTTGAAGTCCTCCAGGCCGCCGCCGTCGACGTCCCCGCGCCAGACCCGGAAATGAGCTTCGTACGCGGTGCCGGAAGCGTTCGCCGTACTCGTACTCACTCGTAGAGCTCCTCTTCAGCCAAGTACTTGACCAGCTCCTCCTTCTCGAAGAGGGCGAGCAAGTCGGGACGGATGGGCTCGGTCGTGACCCGCACCAGGTCGATCTGGCCGCGTACCGGGTCGGTGGCCGCCAATCCGCCCGTGGGATCGGCGAGTTGGCAGAGCAGATTGGCGCGGCGCCACTCCCGGTTCATCGCCGGATGGTCCTCGCGGGTGTGCCCACCCCTGCTCTCCGTGCGCTCCAGGGCGGCCCGTGCCACGCACTCGCTGACCAGCAGCATGTTGCGCAGGTCGAGCGCGAGGTGCCAGCCGGGGTTGAACTGGCGGTGGCCCTCGACGCCGGCCCGCCGGGCCCGCACCCGCAGCTCGGCGAGCTTCTCCAGGGCCTGCTCCATCTCGGCCTCGCGGCGGATGATGCCGACCAGGTCGTTCATGGTCTGCTGCAGCTGCTGGTGGAGCGTGTACGGGTTCTCCGGAGTCGCGCCCTCCTCGGGGCCCTCCGCGCTGAACGGCCGCAGTGCCTCGGCCGCCGCCGTGTCCACCTGGGTGTCGTCGACCAGGGGCCTGGCCCCGGCGAGCGAGGACGCGTACCGCGCGGCGTGCAGTCCCGCGCGCCGCCCGAAGACCAGCAGGTCGGAGAGGGAGTTGCCGCCCAGCCGGTTGGAGCCGTGCATACCGCCGGCCACTTCCCCGGCCGCGTACAGCCCCGGCACCCGCTGGGCCGCCGCCGTGTCCGAGTCGACCGAGATACCCCCCATCACGTAGTGACAGGTCGGCCCGACCTCCATCGCCTCCGCCGTGATGTCGACGTCCGCCAGCTCCTTGAACTGGTGGTACATGGACGGGAGTCGGCGCCGGATCACCTCGGCGGGCATCCGCGTCGACACGTCCAGGAAGACCCCGCCGTGCGGCGATCCGCGGCCCGCCTTCACCTCGGAGTTGATGGCACGCGCCACCTCGTCGCGCGGCAGCAGCTCAGGGGGGCGGCGGTTGTTGTCCGGATCCTCGTACCAGCGGTCGCCCTCCTCCTCCGACTGCGCGTACTTCTCCTTGAAGACGTCGGGTACGTAGTCGAACATGAACCGCTTGCCTTCGGAGTTGCGCAGTACGCCGCCGTCACCGCGCACGGACTCGGTGACGAGGATGCCCTTCACGGAAGGCGGCCAGACCATCCCCGTGGGGTGGAACTGCACGAACTCCATGTTCACGAGGGGCGCCCCGGCGAGCAGCGCGAGCGCGTGACCGTCGCCCGTGTACTCCCAGGAGTTCGACGTCACCTTGAAGGACTTGCCGATGCCACCGGTCGCGAGGATGACGCTCGGCGCCTCAAGCACGAAGAAGCGGCCCGATTCACGGTCGTAGCAGAAGGTGCCGCCGACGCGCTCGCCGTCCTTGAGGACCCGCGTGACCGTGCACTCCTGGAAGACCTTCAACCGCGCTTCGTAGTCGCCGAATTCGCGCTCGTCCTCCTGCTGGAGGGACACGATCTTCTGTTGAAGCGTGCGGATCAGTTCGAGCCCGGTGCGGTCGCCGACGTGCGCGAGGCGCGGGTACTCGTGTCCGCCGAAGTTGCGCTGCGAGATCCGCCCGTCCGCCGTGCGGTCGAAGAGCGCGCCCCAGGTCTCCAACTCCCAGACGCGGTCCGGCGCCTCGCGCGCGTGCAGCTCGGCCATCCGCCACTGGTTGAGGAACTTTCCGCCGCGCATGGTGTCGCGGAAGTGGACCTGCCAGTTGTCCCCGGAGTTCACATTGCCCATGGAGGCGGCGATGCCGCCCTCCGCCATCACCGTATGGGCCTTGCCGAACAGGGACTTGCAGATCACGGCCGTACGGGCGCCCTGCTCGCGTGCCTCGATCGCGGCCCGCAGCCCCGCGCCGCCGGCCCCCACGACGACAACGTCCCACTGCTGCCGCTCCACTTGAGACATCAGAACAACCTCGGATCGTCGAAGGCGCCGGACGCGATCAGATACACGTAGAAGTCGGCGAGCGCCACGCTCACCAGGGAGGCCCAGGCGAGCAGCATGTGGCGTGCGTTCAGTTTTCCAACCCACTGCCACATGCGGTACCGGACGGGATGCTTGGAGAAGTGCTTGAGCTTGCCGCCGACGATGTGCCGACAGGAGTGGCAGGAGAGGGTGTACGCCCAGATCAGCGAGATGTTGACCAGGAAGATGAGCGTGCCGAGGCCCATGTGGCCCCACTCGTAGTGCTCGTCACGGAACGAGAGCACGGTGTCGTACGTGAGGATGCCCGCCACCGGGACCGCCGCGTAGAAGAAGTAGCGGTGGATGTTCTGCAGGATCAGCGGGAAACGGGTCTCTCCGGAGTACTTCTTGTGCGGCTCGGCGACCGCGCAGGCGGGCGGTGAGGCCCAGAATCCGCGGTAGTAGGCCTTCCGGTAGTAGTAGCAGGTCAGCCGGAAGCCGAGCGGGAAGATCAGGATCAGCAGCGCGGGGGACAGGCCCCACCAGCTGCCGAAGATCTCCCAGTTGGGCCCGTTCCGCATCGGCTCGCAGTTCTCGGCGAGGCACGGCGAGTAGAACGGGGAGACGTAGGGCGCCTCGTAGTAGTCCGCGTTGGCGAAGGCCCGCCACGTGGAGTAGACGACGAAGGCGAAGAGTCCGGCGGCGGTCGCGGCGGGCGCCAGCCACCAGCGGTCGGTCCGCAGATGGGCAGCGCTGATCGCGGCGCGCGTTCCCGCTCGTACGCCGCCTGGGGCCGGGCCGCTCTTCAGATGGGGTTCCGTGCCAGTGGCCAACGAGGCTCCACTCCTTTGTCCTCAGGTCGGCGTGCGGGGGCGGGCGTGCCGGGATTCCGTGGCAGACCGCGGCTCAGGGCGCGTGCCGGTCGCTGGCGCCCAGGCCCTCGTCGTCCGAATCCGTCCACAGGGTGCTGTCGTACGGCGTATCGGGGATGGTGACCATGTCGGGCCGCTTCGGTGGCGCGCCGCCCGCGGGGGCCGCCGCGCGCAGCAGTGCGACGCTCTCGCGCAGATGGTCGGCGTCCGTGCGGACCCGGCGGACGTCGATCCCGGCCAGGCCCTTGGCGTCGTCGCCGACCTGCTGTTCCAGCTTGCCGATCGTGCGGACCAGGTCGTCGACGCAGCGCTGAACAGCCGTCAGATCATCCTGCAGAGCCATGACTTGCCCTCACTTCAGGTGTGCGGTGGCAACGTTCATGCGCCTGCGAGTGTCGCGCGTCACATCGCCGCTTGTGAAGGGATCTGCCGGGATTCCCGGCTCGTACGTACGCAAACGCGCCGTGGTGCGCGCCGTCGCCGCGCCCCGCCATACGAAGGCCACCGCGCCCCGCCATTCGAAGGCCGCCGCGCCGAGCTCCCGCCACGCGAAGCCCCGTAACGCACCGTCACCCCCGATTGCGCCGCACGAGTGGGATCTGCGCGTGCCCACGTCGTGTCGCCGTCACCGGCCGGGTCCCGTCCCCTTCAGTGGGGCGATAGATGTGATCAGCTCCATATACCGCCAAACGTGATCAAACCCGGCCCGGTCCTGGTAGCGGGCGGCCGGGCGAGCCCCGGAGGTACCTGTCATGTCCCAAGAAGGCGTCAGATTGCGATCTGTCGTGTTCCTCGCCACGGGCGTGCTGGCGCTGCCCGCCCTCGCCGCCTGCAGCTCCCACGACGAGGCAGGATCCCCGACGGCGGGCCAGCAGATCGCGCCCGCCGCACGGGATCTCGTCGCCGACGGGGGGACCATGAACTGGGCCGTCGACGCGGTTCCGGAGACCCTCAACTCCTTCCAGTCGGACGCCGACGCGGGCACCTCGCGGGTCGCGGGCGCCGTCCTGCCGTCGATGTACCGCCTTGACGCGCAGGGCAGGGCCCAGCGCAACGCCGACTTCCTGGAGTCCGCGGAGGTCGTCGAGCGCGAGCCCAAGCAGGTCGTGCTCTACAAGCTCAACCAGCAGGCGGTGTGGAGCGACGGCCGGGAGATCGGCGCCGACGACTTCGCCGCGCAGCAGCGCGCCCTGTCCGGCAAGGACACCGCGTACTGGACGGCACGCAACGCGGGCTACGACCGCATCCAGAAGATCGAGCGCGGCGCGAACAACCTGGAGGTGCGCGTCACCTTCGACAAGCCGTACGCGGACTGGCGCTCGCTCTTCTCGCCGCTGTACCCGAAGGAGGTCATGGGCACGCCCGACACCTTCAACGACGGGGCGCGGCGGGCGCTCAAGGTGAGTGCGGGTCCGTTCGCCATCCAGGACTTCGACCGCAAGGCGGGCGAGGTCACGCTGGCCCGCAACCCCCGCTGGTGGGGCAGGCCCGCGAAGCTCTCCAAGCTGGTCCTGCGGGAGGTGCCGCGCGCCGAGCGGGCCGCCGCGCTGGCCGCGGGGAAGGTCGACCTCGCCGAGATCGACGCTCCCGAGGCGGCCCGCATCGCGAACGCCGCCCGCGACAAGGGCGTCCAGGGGCCGCTCGCCCACGGGCCCGAGGCGCAGCTCACCCCCGGCAAGGCGCTGCGCTCCTGGGCGGTCGCCAACGGCTCCGACGAGGAGGCGGCCGACACCGAGCAGCAGGCCCGCGAGAAGAACCAGAAGGCGATCAAGAGGTACGCCGACGAGCAGACGGGTCTGCGGGGCTACACCGTCCGCAAGTCCCTCGAACCGGCCTACACCCAGCTCGCCCTCAACGGCACGGAGGGGCCGCTGGCCGACGACAGGGTGCGGCGCGCGGTGGCCCGCGCCCTCGACCGGGACGCGATCGCCAAGGCTGTCCTGGGCCCCCTCGGCCTGCCCGCCGAGCCGGTCGGCAGCCATCTGGCGCTCGCCGGACAGCAGGCGTACGCGGACAACAGCGGAGCCCTGGGTGAGCAGGACACCACCGAGGCGCGGGCGCTGCTCGCCGACGCGGGGTGGGTGCCGGGCGGCCCGCTGAAGGGCGAGAAGGAGAAGAAGGGGAAGGCGGCCGGAAGCGAGGCGGACGCCGAGAAGGCCGACAAGAGCAACGAGAACGCCGACAAGAAGAACCAGAACGCCGACAAGAAGAACGAGAGCGAGTCCGGCGACGGCACCTACATCGTCGGCGAGGAAGACCAGAAGCCCGGCGACAGCGGCACCTCCGTGCTCGCGCCCGCCCCGGTGGCGGCCTACCAGGAGGCGGCGCTGAGCCGCCAGGCCGCCTCCCTCACGGCGCACCGCGAAGCGGCCCACCGCAAAGCGGCATCCCGCGAGGCCGACAAGGAAAAGAAGAAGGACCCCGGCGAGCACGCCCGGCAGCACACCGGCCGGCAGGCGAAGGAGCACGCAGGCCAGCAGGCGAAGAAGGGCGGCGCCCCCGGCGCCTACGCCCCCAAGGGCACCGCGGCTCCCGCCGCTCCCGCAGCGGCCGCGGGCGGCCCCATGGCCAAGGACGGCAAGCCGCTCACCCTCCGCTTCGTCCTGCCGTCGGGCGAGGGCTCGGAGTCGCTGCGCACGGTGGCGGATCGTATCTCCGCGATGCTGGAGAAGATCGGCGTACGCACGGAGACGGCGAAGGTCGCCGACGACAGCTACTTCAAGGACCACATCGCGTCCGGTCAGTACGACCTCGCGCTGTACTCCTGGCCCGCGTCGGCCTTCCCGGCCACGGACGCGCGCCCGATCTTCGCCAAGCCGGTGCCCGCGGCGGACGGCTCGCTGAACGTCGAGCAGAATTACACGCGGGTCGGCACGGACCACATCGACCAGCTCTTCGACCAGGCGATGGGGGAGCTGGACGAGGACGAGGGACGCGCCCTGGTGCGGAAGGCCGACGCCCGTATCTGGGCCGAGGCGGGCTCCATCCCGCTCTACCAGCGCCCCCAGCTGGTGGCAGCCCGGCCGAACCTGGCCAACGCCGGGGCGTTCGGTTTCCAGTCCCCGAACTACGAGGACATCGGCTTCCTGAAGCCGGGCACGAAGCCCTCGGGGAACCCGTCGGCGAAGTGAACACTCCGTGACGAAGTGGGCCTGCCCGGATGACGAAGTGAGCCTGCCCTAAGTTCGTCGCTCAGATTCCGCTCAACTCCCTTGCCCGCCGGTGACCCCGGCGGGCAAGGTCGTTCCTACCCATTGACCTGGCCCGCCCTTCCCCCCCCGTTGGCCCGAGCAAAACCCCAGCTCAAACCCCCTGCGAGGGTCCCGCGGAGGCTACCTCCGCGGGAGCCACGTAGACTGGGGTAAGGCCGTGGCGTGTTGTCTGCCCGGCAGGGCACGCGTACCGGACCGTACGCGCCGCCGTCCACTCTTCCCGGGAGAAGCGCAGCTCGTATGCCCACGCGCCATGACATTCGTAACGTCGCCATCGTCGCCCACGTCGACCACGGCAAGACGACCATCGTCGATGCCATGCTCAAGCAGGCCGGTGCCTTCGCGGCGCACGCCGCCGAGTCGCTCGACGACCGCATGATGGACTCGAACGACCTGGAGCGTGAGAAGGGCATCACGATCCTGGCCAAGAACACGGCCGTGAAGTACCACCCCAAGGATGGTGGCGAGCCCATCACCATCAACATCATCGACACCCCCGGTCACGCCGACTTCGGTGGCGAGGTCGAGCGCGGTCTGTCGATGGTGGACGCGGTCGTCCTGCTCGTCGACGCCTCCGAGGGTCCGCTGCCGCAGACCCGCTTCGTGCTCCGCAAGGCCCTCCAGGCCCGGATGCCGGTCATCCTGTGCATCAACAAGACCGACCGCCCGGACTCCCGGATCGACGAGGTCGTCAACGAGACGTACGACCTGTTCCTGGACCTGGACGCGGACGAGGACCAGATCGAGTTCCCGATCGTCTACGCCTGCGGCCGTGACGGCATCGCCTCGCTGACCAAGCCGGAGGACGGCACCGTCCCCGCGGACAGCACCAACCTGGAGCCGTTCTTCTCGACGATCCTGGAGCACGTCCCCGCTCCGGAGTACGACGAGCAGGCCCCCCTCCAGGCGCACGTCACCAACCTGGACGCCGACAACTTCCTCGGCCGTATCGCCCTCTGCCGCGTCGAGCAGGGCGAGCTGAAGAAGGGCCAGACCGTCGCGTGGATCAAGCGTGACGGCACGATCCAGAACGTCCGCATCACCGAGCTGATGATGACCGAGGCGCTCACCCGCAAGCCCGCGGAGAAGGCCGGCCCCGGTGACATCTGCGCCATCGCCGGTATCGCGGACATCATGATCGGCGAGACCCTGGCCGACCCCGAGAACCCGATCGCGCTGCCGCTGATCACGGTCGACGAGCCCGCGATCTCCATGACCATCGGTACGAACACCTCGCCGCTGGTCGGCAAGGGCGGCAAGGGCCACAAGGTCACCGCCCGCCAGGTGAAGGACCGTCTGGACAAGGAGCTGATCGGTAACGTCTCGCTCCGCGTCCTCGACACCGAGCGCCCCGACGCCTGGGAGGTCCAGGGCCGTGGTGAGCTCGCGCTCGCCATCCTGGTCGAGCAGATGCGCCGCGAGGGCTTCGAGCTCACCGTCGGCAAGCCCGAGGTCGTCACCAAGCAGGTCGACGGCAAGACGTACGAGCCGATCGAGCGCATGACGATCGACTCGCCCGAGGAGCACCTCGGCGCCATCACGCAGCTGATGGCGACCCGCAAGGGCCGCATGGAGACGATGACCAACCACGGCTCCGGCTGGATCCGCATGGAGTGGATCGTTCCGTCGCGTGGCCTCATCGGCTTCCGTACGGAGTTCCTGACGCAGACCCGTGGTACGGGCATCGCGCACTCGATCTTCGAGGGCCACGAGCCGTGGTTCGGCGAGCTGCGCACCCGTCACAACGGCTCGCTGGTCGCCGACCGCTCGGGTTCGGTCACGCCGTTCGCGATGGTCAACCTCCAGGAGCGCGGTGTCATCTTCACCGAGGCCGGCACCGAGGTGTACGAGGGCATGATCGTCGGCGAGAACTCGCGCGCCGACGACATGGACGTGAACATCACCAAGGAGAAGAAGCTCACCAACATGCGTGCGGCTTCCGCGGACACGACCGAGAACGTCGTGCCTGCCCGCAAGCTCTCGCTCGAGCAGTCCCTGGAGTTCTGCCGCGACGACGAGTGCATCGAGGTGACCCCGGAGACCGTGCGTATCCGCAAGGTCGTCCTGGACCAGAAGCAGCGCGGCCGCACCGCTTCGCGCGCCAAGCACAGCTGAGGCTCGCGCCAAGTCTCCCTAAAAGCTTGGCGAATTCAGCATCCGAGGCCGGTTTCCGCCCCTCCGCGAGGGGGGTCGGGAGCCGGCCTCTCGCGTATCTCCCGGCGATCACCCCGTACGCGGCTCGCGGCGGCGCTACGCTGGCCCCCACCTCCCGGGGTCTACGCGTGTCCACTCGGCGACCCGGGAAGGCCTCGCCGACTGTCCCCGACTCGGCTCGCCGCAACCGGTTTTCGTGGACGCTCCGTCCGGAATGCGGACACCGTTGACCGTTAGATGTGTAACACGTCCGTTTCGCAACCATCTATCTCGGATCGGTTTGTCCGGATTTTGGAAGTTGTACGCACCAGGTGTGATTGAACCGAGACCAAAAGACTGTGGTCGACCCCTGCCTCATGGCTAATAGTTGACCGCGTATAGCTCGGGTCAATGGGTCACGCGCTGTGGGGAGCGCCGACTCACGAGCACACTGGGGTATGTCGATCTTCGCCGTCAGGGGTGTCGGCGCGGTTTCTCGTACCCCCTCTCGTAGTGAACAAGTGGACTCATGAGGAGGAACCCCATGCGTGGTGCCAAGAGCGCCAAGTGGGTCGCGATAGCCGGTGTTGTGGCTCTGACTGCCACCGCTTGTGGCGGCGGCAGCGACAGCAGCGACAACAGCAACCGCAAGGTCGACCCCAAGGGGATCGTCAGCTACGCCAATGGTGAGCCGCAGAACGCCCTGCAGCCGGCGAACACCATGGAGGCGTACGGCAGCGTCGTCATCAACTCCCTCTTCACGGGGCTTGTCAACTACGACAAGCAGGGCAACATCACCTACGAGAACGCCGAGTCGGTTACCCCCGACAAGGACAACAAGGTGTGGACCGTCAAGCTGAAGCCGGGCTGGAAGTTCCACAACGGCGAGGCCGTCACGGCCAAGTCGTACGTGGACGCCTGGAACTTCGCGGCCAACCCCGCCAACGGCCAGCAGAACAGCGCCTGGTACCGCGACATCGTCGGCTACGACAAGGTGCACCCCGAGAAGGGCAAGGGCACGGGCAAGACCATGTCCGGCCTGAAGGTCGTCGACGACAACACCTTCACCATCACGCTGAACTCGGGCATCCCGTACTACGCGTACAAGCTCGTCTACGCGCCCTTCTACCCGATGCCCTCGGCGGCCCTGAAGGACCCGAAGACGTACGGCGAGAAGCCGGTCGGCAACGGTCCCTACAAGTTCAAGAGCTGGGACCACAAGAAGTCGATCCAGGTCACCGCCTGGCCCGAGTACAAGGGCTCCAACAAGCCCAAGAACGGTGGCGTCAACTTCAAGGCGTACACGACGCCGCAGGCCGCGTACAACGACCTGCGCTCGGACAACGTCGACACGATGCCGCTGATCCCGGACAGCGAGCTGGCCAACTTCAAGCAGGACTTCGGCGACCGCGCGATCCAGCAGGACTTCTCCGCGATCAACACGGTCAACCCGGCCTTCTACAGCAAGACGTTCAAGGACGTCGACGTGAAGGTCATCCAGGGTCTGTCCATGGCGATCGACCGCGACACCATCGCGAAGACCACCTTCGCCGGTACGCGTGAGTCCGCCACCGGCTGGGTCGCCAAGGGCGTCAAGGGCTACAAGCCCGGCGCCTGTGGTGAGTTCTGCAAGTTCGACCCGAAGAAAGCCAAGCAGTTCGTCAAGGACGGCGGCGGCGTTCCGGGCAACAAGATCTCCATCCAGTACAACGCCGACCAGCCGCACAAGGGCTGGGTCACGGCGGTGTGCAACTCCATCACCAAGTCGACCGGCGTGAAGTGCGTCGGCGACCCGAAGACCGACTTCCAGGCCGACACCGAGGTGCGGGACAAGAAGCAGGTCAAGGCGATGTACCGGTCGGGCTGGGTGCTCGACTACCCGTTCAACGGCAACTTCCTCGCCGACCTCTACGGCACGGGCGTCGACGGCAACAAGGGCGGCTTCTCGGACAAGAAGTTCGACGAGCTGACCAAGAAGGCCGACGCGGCCAAGACGATCGACGAGTCCGCGGAGCTGTACAACGAGGCTGAGAAGCAGCTCGTGAACACGTTCCCGGGCATCCCGCTCTGGTACAACAAGACGCTCTCCGCCTACTCGCAGAACGTCAAGCACGTGCAGTTTGACCAGGCCGGTGACCCGATCCTCACCGACATCGAGGTCTTCAAGAAGTAGGCGTCGGAGGCCAGTTCCCGAAGCGACGCCCGGCGATCCCGGGCGTCGCTTCGGGCGGCTCCGGATTGGACGGAGGCACCAATGGGGCGCTATGTCGCGCGGCGACTGCTCCAGATGATCCCGGTCTTCATCGGGACAACCCTGTTGATCTTCATCATGGTCAACGTGCTCCCCGGCGACCCCGTACGGGCGCTGTGGGGAGACAAGCCGCCGGACCCGGCGCAGGTGGCGCAGATTCGCCACGACCGTGGTCTGGATCTGCCGCTCTGGCAGCAGTATCTGCACTACATGGGCGGGCTGCTGCAAGGCGATTTCGGCAACACCATCGCCGGTAACCGGCCGGTGCTCGACGAGATCACCCAGGCCTTCCCGGTCTCGATCAGACTGGCCTCGATGGCCTGGACGTTCGAGCTCATCGTCGGCATCACCCTGGGCGTCCTGGCCGGCATCAAGCGCGGCCGTTTCGTCGACAACACGGTCACGCTCTTCACGCTCCTGGTGATCTCCGTACCGATCTTCGTGGTCGGTCTGCTGTGCCAGCTGTTCTTCGGCAACGAGCTCGGGTGGATCACACCCACGGTTCAGGACTCCGAGAACATGAGCCAGCTGATGGTTCCCGCGATCGTGCTCGGCATGGTCGGACTCGCCTATGTGGCGCGACTGACCCGCACCTCGATCGCCGAGAACCGGCAGGCGGACTACATGCGTACGGCGGTGGCCAAGGGCCTGCCCCGGCAGCGCATCATCACCCGGCATCTGCTGCGCAACTCGCTGATCCCCGTGGTGACTTACCTCGGCACCGACGTCGGCACCCTGATGGGCGGCGCGGTCATCACCGAGGGAATCTTCAATGTGACGGGCGTCGGCAACCTCCTCTTCCAGGCTCTCGCCCGCCGTGAGGGCGCGGTCATCGTCGGTGTCGTCACCGTCCTGGTGCTCGTGTACCTCGCAGCCAGCCTGATCGTCGACCTGCTTTACGCGGTCCTGGACCCGAGGATCCGTTATGCCTGACCTCACCAAGACCCCGGCCGCGGACGAGAAGACCGTGGCTCCCGACGTGGTGGAAACGGCCGCCGCCGCCGGTCCGGCGCCGGGCAAGCCGCGCAGCCTGTGGAACGACGCGTGGCGGGAGCTGCGCCGCAATCCGCTCTTCGTCGTCTCCGCGTTCCTGATCGCGATCCTGCTCGTGGTCGCGATCGCCCCCGGGCTCTTCACCAACGCGGACCCGGAGTCCGGCGACCAGGTCAACCACTTCCTGGGGAAGCCCGAGCTCAGCCACTTCTTCCAGGCCGAGTGGTTCGGATACGACAGGACGGGCCGCAGCATCTACGCCCGGGTCGTCTTCGGCGCGCGCAACTCGATCCTCGTCGGCGTCGGCGTGACCGTCCTCGTCACCCTCTTCGGCGGACTGTGCGGCATGCTCGCGGGCTACTTCGGCGGGTTCTGGGACAGCCTCATCTCCCGGCTCACCGACGTGTTCTTCGGCATCCCGTTCCTGCTCGGCGCGATGGTCGTCCTGAACGCCTTCACCGACCGCACCGTCTGGGTCGTCATGGGCGCGCTCGCCTTCCTCGGCTGGACGCAGATCGCGCGCGTGATGCGCGGCGCGGTGATCACCACCAAGCACGCCGACTATGTGGTGGCGGCGCGTGCGCTCGGCGCCGGGACCAAGCGGATCCTGTTCCGCCACATCCTGCCGAACGCGCTGGCTCCGGTGATCGTCGTAGCGACCATCTCGCTCGGTACGTACATCGTGGCCGAGTCGACGCTGTCCTACCTGGGCCTCGGCCTCGGCGACGGCGCGATCTCGTGGGGCGGCGACATCTCCGACGCCACGCAGGACATCCGGAACAACCCGCACACGCTGTTCTTCCCGGCAGGAATGCTGAGTATCACGGTGCTGGCGTTCATCATGATGGGTGACGCCGTACGCGAAGCCCTCGACCCGAAGCTGCGCTGAGGGAGGCGTACATGACCAGCATCGACATCAAGGAAGACTCGGTTCCCGCCCCCCGCTCGGGCGAGGAGAAGAGCGGCAGGCTGCTGGACGTCAAGGACCTGCACGTCGAGTTCCACACCCGCGAGGGTGTCGTCAAGGCAGTCAACGGCGTCAACTACAGCGTGGACGCGGGCGAGACGCTCGCCGTCCTCGGTGAGTCCGGCTCCGGCAAGTCCGTGACCGCCCAGGCGATCATGGGCATCCTCGACATGCCCCCCGGCAAGATCCCGCAGGGCGAGATCCTCTTCCGGGGCCAGGACATGCTGAAGATGTCCAACGAGGAGCGCAGGAAGATCCGCGGCCGCAAGATCGCCATGATCTTCCAGGACGCGCTGTCGTCCCTGAACCCCGTGCTCTCGGTGGGCTACCAGCTCGGCGAGATGTTCCGGGTGCACGAGGGCCTCTCGCGCAAGCAGGCCAAGGCCAAGTCCATCGAGCTGATGGAGAAGGTCAAGATCCCGGCCGCCAAGGAGCGGGTGAACGACTACCCGCACCAGTTCTCCGGCGGTATGCGCCAGCGCATCATGATCGCGATGGCGCTCGCCCTGGAGCCGGACCTGATCATCGCGGACGAGCCCACCACGGCGCTCGACGTGACGGTCCAGGCGCAGGTCATGGACCTGCTCGCCGAACTGCAGCGCGAGTACAACATGGGCCTGATCCTGATCACCCACGACCTCGGCGTCGTCGCCGACGTCGCGGACAAGATCGCGGTCATGTACGCGGGCCGGATCGTCGAGACGGCCCCGGTCCACGAGCTCTACAAGCGCCCCGCGCACCCGTACACGCGCGGTCTGCTCGAGTCGATCCCGCGGCTCGACCAGAAGGGCCAGGAGCTCTACGCGATCAAGGGCCTGCCGCCCAACCTGCTGCACGTCCCGACCGGCTGTGCCTTCAACCCGCGCTGCCCCAAGGCGCAGGACATCTGCCGTACGGACATCCCGGCCCTGGTGCCGGTGAGCGAGCAGGACGGCGCGGAGCTGCCGGGCCGCGGCAGCGCGTGCCACTTCTGGAAGGAGACGATCCATGGCTGAGCCGACGAAGGCTTCGAAGGCCGACGAGCCGCAGGACGCGACGCCGAACGTCTCCGAGGTGGAAACGGTCGACGCGACCACCGCCGAAGAGGCCGTGGCCGCGATCGAGGCGCCGGCGGAGCGCGGCGAGCCGATCCTCCAGGTCCGCAACTTGGTGAAGCACTTCCCTCTGACCCAGGGAATCCTCATCAAGAAGCAGATCGGCGCCGTCAAGGCGGTGGACGGCATCTCCTTCGACCTGTACCAGGGCGAGACGCTGGGCATCGTGGGCGAGTCGGGCTGCGGCAAGTCCACGGTCGCGAAGCTGCTCATGACCCTGGAGCGGGCGACGGCGGGTGAGGTCTTCTACAAGGGCCAGGACATCACCAAGCTGTCGGGCCGCGCGCTGAAGGCGGTCCGCCGCAACATCCAGATGGTGTTCCAGGACCCGTACACCTCGCTGAACCCCCGTATGACGGTCGGCGACATCATCGGGGAGCCCTTCGAGATCCACCCCGAGGTGGCTCCCAAGGGCTCGCGCCGCCAGAAGGTCCAGGACCTCCTGGACGTGGTGGGCCTCAACCCGGAGTACATCAACCGCTACCCGCACCAGTTCTCGGGCGGTCAGCGCCAGCGCATCGGCATCGCGCGCGGTCTGGCCCTCAACCCCGAGATCATCATCTGCGACGAGCCGGTCTCGGCCCTGGACGTCTCCGTCCAGGCCCAGGTCATCAACCTGATGGGGAAGCTGCAGGACGAGTTCAACCTCTCCTACCTCTTCATCGCGCACGACCTGTCGATCGTCCGGCACATCTCGGACCGCGTGGGCGTGATGTACCTCGGCAAGATGGCGGAGATCGGCTCCGACGAGCAGATCTACGAGCACCCGACGCACCCGTACACTCAGGCGCTCCTGTCGGCGGTCCCGGTGCCGGACCCGGAGGCCCGCGAGGGCCGCGAGCGGATCATCCTGACCGGCGACGTCCCGTCCCCGGCCAACCCGCCCTCCGGCTGCCGCTTCCGCACCCGCTGCTGGAAGGCGGAGGCGAAGTGCGCGGAGGAGATCCCGCTGCTCGCGATCCCGCAGCGCTTCGCGGGCCAGGACACGCCGGCGGCGCATGAGTCGGCGTGCCACTTCGCTGAGGAGAAGGACGTCGTGCACGCGGCGTGAGCTTGGACCTCACTTGAGGGCGCCCGGAAGCGTCGGCTTCCGGGCGCCCTTTCGCTTGCCCTGCCGCGCGTCCGCAACCTGTGAGTTCTCAGGTTCCCGCTGGGGCCGGACACCGCCAGAGTGAAGGCATCCGGAGACGCGGAAGAAGGTCTCCGTGGAAGCGAATCCGAAAACGGGGGAGTGAGCTCAATGGCAGGCACATCCAGGAAGACGCTCGCGAAGGTCGCGGGAGTGGTGGCGGGCGCGGCGATGGTGGCCGTACCGATCACGACGACTACGGCATCGGCGGCACCTTCGCCCGAGGCTTCGGCTTCGACCTCGGTCCGGACCCAGGCCGAGGCGAAGGGGATGAAGTTCTACGACGACTACTGGACGAAGAAGTCGTGCGTGAAGGTCGGCAAGTGGGGCCTCAAGAAGGGCAAGTGGACCATCTACACCTGCTCGTGGGAGGGCTGGGACTGGAACCTCTACTACGACAAGTAGCCCTGCGCCCACCGATGGCCGCGTCCCCATGGGGGCGCGGCCATCCGGCTTGCCGGGGGTCCGCGTGTGCCCCGTGAATGCGGGGGTGTGCCCGTCTCCCGCACCCGCTCCGCCTCCACACCTCCGCCACCGCCCCTGCGCCCCCCCACCACCCCCCATCCGGACGCATCCCCGTCCTACTACTCCCGGAAAGGCGCCCCAAAGATGCGGTACACCCCTCTCTGGGGTGTATTTGGGCCTAAGTACCTAATGAGTACCCAAGTACCCGAACTCGGACTCAGGCCTGAAAGAGAGGCACTCCATGCGTGGAGCCACGCACGCCAAGTGGGCCGCATGTGCGGTGACCGTCGCGCTTGCGGCGACCGCCTGCGGTGGTGGCGGTGACAGCGGTGGTGGTGGCGGTGACGGCTCCGGGATCGTGGGGTCGTCCTGGGGGGACCCGCAGAACCCGCTGGAGCCCGCGAACACCAATGAAGTGCAGGGCGGCAAGGTCCTCGACATGATCTTCCGGGGTCTTGTGCGGTACGACCCGAAGACCGGCGAGGCCAAGAACATGGTCGCCGAGAAGATCGACAGCAAGGACTCGCAGAACTTCACCGTCACGCTCAAGGACGGGTGGAAGTTCAGCAATGGGGAAGCCGTCACCGCCAAGTCGTTCGTCGATGCCTGGAACTACGGCGCGCACCTGAAGAACAACCAGAAGAACGCGTACTTCTTCGGCTATATCGAGGGATACGACAAGGTCCATCCGGAGAAGGGCGACGCCAGCGCCGACACCCTCTCCGGGCTGAAGGTCGTCGACGACAAGACCTTCACCGTCAAGCTCACCCAGAAGTTCTCCACCTGGCCCAAGACCCTCGGCTATCCCTCCTTCGCGCCGCTGCCCAAGGCGTTCTACGACGACCACGACGCCTGGCTCTCCAAGCCCATCGGAAACGGGCCGTACACGGTCGACTCGTACACCAAGGGCTCGAAGATGGCCCTGCGGAAGTGGGACGGGTACAGCGGCGACGACAAGGCGCAGAACGGCGGCGTCGACCTCAAGGTCTACACCGACAACAACACCGCCTACACCGACCTGATGGCGGGCAACCTCGACCTCGTCGACGACGTTCCCGCGTCCCAGCTCAAGAACGTCAAGAACGACCTGGGTGACCGCTACATCAACACCCCGGCCGGCATCATCCAGACGCTCGCCTTCCCGTTCTACGACAGTGAATGGTCGAAGCCGGAGAAGGCCAAGGTCCGCCAGGGGCTTTCCAGGGCGATCAATCGCGAGCAGATCACCGACACCATCTTCCAGAAGACGCGTACGCCCGCCACCGACTGGACGTCTCCGGTACTCGGCGAGGACGGCGGCTACAAGGAAGGGCTGTGCGGTGACCCCTGCGAGTACGACGCGGACGACGCGAAGAAGCTGGTCGAGGAGGGCGGTGGCATCCCCGGCGGCACGCTGAAGATCACGTACAACGCGGACACCGGCTCGCACAAGGAATGGGTCGACGCCGTCTGCAACTCCATCAACAAGGCCCTGGGGAACGACAAGTCCTGCGTCGGGAATCCCGTCGGTACTTTCGCCGACTTCCGTAGTCAGGCGTCCCAGCAGAAGCTCGACGGTGCCTGGCGCGCGGGCTGGCAGATGGACTATCCGCTGATCCAGAACTTCCTGGAGCCGAACTACTTCACGGACGCCTCGTCCAACGACGGCAAGTTCTCCGACAAGGAGTTCGACAAGCTCGTCAACGAGGCCAACGCGGAGACGGACACCGCAAAGGCGGTCGGCACGTTCCAGGACGCCGAGAAGATCCTCGCCGAGCAGATGCCGGCCATCCCGCTCTGGTACCAGAACGGCAGCGCCGGCTATTCGGACCGGGTCTCCGACGTAGAGCTGAACCAGTTCAGCGTCCCCGTCTACAACGAGATCAAGGTCAGCTGAGGACCGGGGAGCGGTCGTCCGGCGAAGGAGCAAGCGAAAACCTCGCCGGGCCACCGCTCCCACTACTTCCGGAGCCCCCATGGGACGTTATGTGATCAGGCGTCTGCTGCAGATGATTCCGGTCTTCTTCGGCGCCACGTTGCTGATCTTTCTGATGGTGAACGTGATGGGCGATCCCATCGCGGGGCTGTGCGGGGACCGTAAGTGCGACCCCGCCACAGCCGCTCAGCTGAAGAAGGAGTTCGGCCTCGATAAGCCCGTGTGGCAGCAGTACGTGACGTACATGGGCAATGTCTTCACCGGTGACTTCGGTACCGCCTTCAACGGGCAGAAGGTCACCGAGCTGATGTCGACGGCCTTCCCGCTCACCATCCGGCTCACCATCGTCGCGATTCTCTTCGAGATCGTCATCGGGATCACGCTGGGCGTCGTCACGGGGCTCCGGCGCGGGCGGCCCATCGACACCGTCGTACTGCTCGTGACGCTCGTCGTCATCGCCATCCCCACCTTCGTCACCGGCCTCCTGCTGCAACTGCTGCTCGGCGTCGAATGGGGAATCATGAAGCCGTCGGTCTCGGCGGAGGCGCCCTTCAACGAACTGATCGTGCCGGGGCTTGTTCTCGCCTCGGTCTCGCTCGCCTACGTGACCCGGCTGACCCGGACCTCCATCGCCGAGAACCGGCGCGCCGACTACGTCCGTACCGCCATCGCCAAGGGACTCCCCAGGCGCCGTGTCATCACCCGGCATCTGCTGCGCAATTCGCTCATCCCGGTGGTCACCTTCATCGGCACCGACATCGGCGCGCTGATGGGCGGCGCGATCGTCACCGAGCGGATCTTCAATATCCACGGCGTCGGATTCCAGCTCTACCAGGGAATTCTGCGGCAGAGCACACAGACCGTCGTCGGGTTCGTGACCGTGCTCGTCCTCGTCTTCCTGGTGGCCAATCTGCTCGTCGACCTCCTGTACGCCGTACTCGACCCGAGGATCCGTTATGCCTGATGCACAGGAGCCAGGAGGAGCAATCGCCCCGACCGGTGCCGGGGGTGCGATGGACCTCGCGGCGACCGAAGGGGCGACGCTCGAGAAGACGCCGGGCGGGCCCGAGGGCACCGGGCCGTCGGCCCCCGCCCGCAGCCTCTGGTCCGACGCCTGGCGCGAGCTGCGCCGCAACCCGGTCTTCATCATCTCGGGCCTCATCATCGTCTTCCTCGTCGTCATCTCGATCTGGCCGTCCCTGATCGCCTCCGGCAACCCGCTCGACTGCGATCTCGCCAACGCCCAGAAGTCCTCGATCTCCGGGCATCCGTTCGGTTTTGACGGGCAGGGGTGTGACGTCTATACGCGGACCGTGTACGGCGCCCGTGCCTCGGTCACCGTCGGTGTCTGCGCCACGCTCGGCGTCGCCATCCTCGGCAGCGTGCTCGGCGGGCTCGCGGGGTTCTTCGGCGGGTTCTGGGACGCGATCCTCTCCCGGATCACCGACGTCTTCTTCGCCATCCCCGTCGTACTCGGCGGCCTGGTGCTCCTCTCGGTCGTCACCAGCAACACCGTCTGGCCGGTCATCGGCTTCATGGTGCTGCTCGGCTGGCCGCAGCTCTCCCGCATCGCCCGCGGCTCCGTGATCACCGCCAAGCAGAACGACTACGTCCAGGCGGCACGGGCGCTCGGCGCCTCCAACTCGCGGATGCTGCTGCGCCACATCGCGCCGAACGCGGTCGCCCCGGTGATCGTCGTCGCCACCATCGCACTCGGTACGTACATCGCGTTGGAGGCGACTCTGTCGTACCTGGGAGTGGGGCTGAAGCCGCCGACCGTCTCCTGGGGCATCGACATCTCCGCCGCCTCCGCCTATATCCGCAACGCCCCGCACATGCTGCTCTGGCCCGCCGGGGCGCTCGCGATCACCGTGCTCGCGTTCATCATGCTCGGCGACGCGGTGCGCGACGCCCTCGACCCCAAGCTGAGGTAGCCGCCCATGTCACCCACATCGCCCACGCTGCTCGAAGTGCGCGATCTGCACGTGGAGTTCCGGACCAGGGACGGAGTCGCGAAGGCCGTCAACGGCGTCGACTACAGCGTCAGCGAGGGCGAGACGCTCGCCGTGCTCGGCGAGTCGGGCTCCGGGAAGTCGGTGACCGCCCAGGCCATCATGGGCATCCTCGACATGCCGCCCGGGAAGATCACCGGCGGCGAGATCGTCTTCCAGGGGCAGGACCTCCTCAAGCTCAAGGAGGAGGAGCGGCGCAAGACGCGCGGCGCCGGCATGGCGATGATCTTCCAGGACGCCCTGTCGTCCCTGAACCCGGTGCTCAGCGTGGGCGCGCAGCTCGGTGAGATGTACGTCGTCCACCAGGGGATGTCGAAGAAGGACGCGCGGGCCAAGGCCGTCGAACTGATGGACCGGGTCCGCATCCCGGCCGCGAAGGAGCGGGTCGGACAGTATCCGCACCAGTTCAGCGGCGGTATGCGCCAGCGCATCATGATCGCCATGGCGCTCGCGCTCGAACCGAAGCTGATCATCGCCGATGAGCCGACGACCGCCCTCGACGTGACCGTCCAGGCCCAGGTGATGGATCTGCTCGCCGAACTGCAGCGCGAGCTGCACATGGGCCTGATCCTCATCACCCACGACCTGGGTGTCGTCGCGGACGTCGCCGACAACATCGCCGTCATGTACGCGGGCCGCATCGTCGAGAAGGCCCCCGTGCACGAGATCTACCGGCGCCCCGCGCACCCGTACACGCGCGGACTGCTCGACTCCATCCCGCGTCTCGACCAGAAGGGCCAGGAGCTCTTCGCGATCAAGGGGCTGCCGCCGAACCTCATGAACATCCCGCCCGGCTGCGCCTTCAACCCCCGCTGCCCGATGGCCCAGGACATCTGCAGGACCGATGTGCCGCCGCTCGCCCAGGTCACCTACGAGGGCCTGACGGCCGATCGCCGGAGCGCCTGCCACTTCTGGAAGGAGACGCTCGATGCGACACGGTGAGGGCGGTGCGCACGTCAGCAAGAAGCATCTGGAGGAGGAGGGGCAGACGGCGCGGCAGCTGCTCGACAAGGCGCGCGGGGAGGCCGAGTTCGCCGCGCACGGCTCGGCGTCCGGCCATGAGCCGATCCTTCAGGTGCGGGGCCTGGTCAAGCACTTCCCGCTCACCCAGGGCATCGTCTTCCGCAAGCAGGTGGGCGCGGTCAAGGCCGTCGACGGCGTGGACGTCGACCTCGGTGAGGGCGAGACGCTGGGCATCGTCGGGGAGTCGGGGTGCGGCAAGTCGACGGTCGCGAAGATGCTGGTGAACCTGGAGCGGCCGACCGCCGGGGAGATCCGTTACAAGGGCGAGGACATCAGCAAGCTGTCGGGGCGCGCGCTGAAATCCGTCCGCCGCAACATCCAGATGGTCTTCCAGGACCCGTACACCTCGCTGAATCCGCGCATGACGGTCGGCGACATCATCGGGGAGCCGTACGAGATCCATCCCGAGGTCGCTCCGAAGGGGTCGCGGCGCGGGAAGGTCCAGGAATTGCTGGACGTGGTGGGACTGAACCCGGAGTACATCAACCGTTATCCGCACCAGTTCTCGGGCGGGCAGCGGCAGCGGATCGGGATCGCGCGGGGGCTCGCGCTGCGGCCCGAGATCATCGTGGCCGACGAGCCGGTGTCCGCCCTCGACGTGTCGGTGCAGGCGCAGGTCGTGAACCTGCTGGACAAGCTGCAGAACGAGTTCAATCTGTCGTACGTCTTCATCGCGCACGACCTGTCGATCGTGCGGCACATCTCCGATCGGGTGGGGGTGATGTATCTGGGGCGGATCGTCGAGATCGGCACGGACGCGGAGATCTACGAGCATCCGACGCACCCGTACACGCAGGCGCTTCTTTCGGCGGTGCCGGTGCCGGATCCCGATGCCCGCGAGCAGCGCGAGCGGATTCTGCTGAGCGGGGACGTCCCTTCGCCGGCCAACCCGCCCTCGGGCTGCCGCTTCCGCACCCGCTGCTGGAAGGCGCGGGAGCGGTGCGCGCTGGAGGTTCCGGCGCTGGCGGTCCCGGCGGAGTTCCGGGATGTGGAGGGGCCTGCGGCGCATGACTCGGCGTGCCACTTCGCCGAGGAGAAGCAGGTCGTTCCGTAGGGACGTGCGGGGCTTGGGCCTTAAGGGGCCGGGGCCTTAACACGGGAGCAATCGCGCCGTCGCCCCCGCGATATACGTCGCCCGCACCATGGGAGACGTACGGCCGTGCGGGTGCCGTAGATCGGCCGGGGTCTGCCATGTCGCCCCGGCCGATCGCCGTCTCCGGGAAGGTCAGGAAAGACCCAGCGAACGCTTCAGGAAGTCGACCTGGAGCAGCAGGAGGTTCTCCGCCACCTGCTCCTGGGGGGTCATGTGCGTGACGCCCGAGAGGGGGAGGACCTCGTGGGGGCGGCCCGCTGCCAGCAGGGCCGAGGAGAGGCGCAAGGCGTGGGCCACGACCACGTTGTCGTCCGCCAGGCCGTGGACGATCATCAGGGGGCGGTGCGGGTCCTCGGGGGCCGCCAAGCCCTCCTCCGTGACGAGGGAGTTCAGGGCGTACGGGGCCGGGTCCGAGGCCGGGTCGCCCAAGTACCGCTCCGTGTAGTGCGTGTCGTAGAGGGTCCAGTCCGTCACCGGAGCCCCGGCCACCCCAGCGTGGAACACGTCGGGGCGGCGCAGGACCGCCAGCGCCGCCAGATAACCGCCGTACGACCAGCCCCGGACGGCCACCCGGTCGAGGTCGAGGGGGTACGAGGACGCCAGGTCCCGCAGCGCCTCCACCTGGTCGTCCAACGTGAGCGTGAAGTCCCGCAGGATCGACTTCTCCCAGGCGGGGGAGCGGCCCGGAGTGCCCCGGCCGTCCGCCACGATCACCGCGAAGCCCTGGTCGGCGAACCACTGGGACGTGAGGTACGGATTGTGGGCCGCGACCACCCGCTGGCCGTGCGGACCGCCGTACGGATCGAGGAGGACGGGCAGCGGTCCCGAGCCCTCCTTGTAATCCGTGGGGAGCAGGACGGCGCACGGGATCTTGCGTGCGCCCCCCTCCGTGAGCGTCACGCGCGGCGTGAGCCCCGGACGCTGGGCGTA
Organism: Streptomyces sp. NPDC050658; assembly: GCF_044457025.1. NCBI lineage: Bacteria > Bacillati > Actinomycetota > Actinomycetes > Kitasatosporales > Streptomycetaceae > Streptomyces > Streptomyces sp. NPDC050658. The sequence continues at coordinate 397,444 of NZ_JBITGM010000005.1, read as the reverse complement.
TGAGGCGACGGTCGCCAGCTGCTTGCCGTCGCGCAGTACCTGGACGCGAGTGCCCGGCTGGTCCAGGGTGGCCGACACGAGGACCGTGAGGCCGCCGGAGCGCACCGCCGAGTGCACTCCGGGCTCGGTGGAGACCCGCTCGACGCCCAGTTCATTGACCCGGTAGACATGCACCTCGCCGGTCTCCGGGGCCGTGGCCGCCGCGCCCGCCGACGCCGAGACCAGGACATCCTCGTCCGCCACGTCGAGCACCGCGCGGACGTGCAGCTGCGGTCCCGTCAGCGGGCGTTCACCCACCGCCAGGACCCGGGCGCCGCCCTCGTCGACGATGCGTACGAGCTTGCCGCTGGGGGACCAGGACGGGGCACCGGGGAAGAGTTCCAGCCATTCCGGATCCTCCTCCGCATGCACCATGCGGGTCGATCCGTCCGCCGGGTCAACCGCCAGATAGAGCTGGCTGAGCTGGTCCCGCGACTGGACGAGGAGCAGCGGCGCGCCCGCCGAGGACCAGTGCACCCGCGCGAGATAGGGGTAGCGGGCGCGGTCCCACGTCACCTCGGTGCGCTCGCCCTCCAGGGACACGACGAAGAGGCGTACGTCCGCGTTGGGCGTGCCCGCCGCCGGATAGGCGACCCGCGCCGGCTCGCTCTCCGGGTGCGCGGGATCGGCGATCCACCAGCGTCGTACCGGAGCGTCGTCGGCGCGCGCGACCAGCAGCCGGTCCGAGCCCGGCGACCACCAGAAGCCCCGCGAGCGGCTCATCTCCTCGGCCGCGATGAACTCCGCGAGGCCGTAGGAGACCGTGTCCTCCTCGTCCGGCGCGGGGCCGGCAAGAACCCGGTCACCCTCGCCGTCGGCGCCCGTCACCCGCAGGGCGCCCTTGGCCACGTACGCGATGTGGCGGCCGTCCGGCGAGGGGCGCGGGTCGATGACGGGGGAGGGCGTGGACAGCTCGCGTGCCGTGCCCGCGCGCAGCTCCGCGGTGAAGAGACGGCCCGACAGGGCGAAGGCGGCGAGCTCCACCGCCGCGTCCGTCGCATAGCCCACGATGCCCGCGCCGCCCTCGCGGCTGCGCTCACGCCGGGCCCGCTCCGCGGCGGAGAGCCGCTCGGCGGCGCCGTTCAGCAGGGCCTGCGGGTCCGCCGCCACCCGCTCGGCGACCCCGTCCGCCAGGTCCAGGACCCAGAGCTGGTTCGCCCGGTCGGTGCCCGAGGACGAGCGCAGGAAGGCCACGCGCGACCCGTCCGGCGCCACCGTGAACGCGCGGGGCGCACCGAGCGTGAAGCGCTGTGTGCGGGCGTGCTGTCGAGGGAAGGAGAGCCGCTGCGCGGGACGCTCGGCGGGCCCGGTGATTCCTTGGGTCTCGGTGGTCATCCCCCGAGCCTATGGGGCATGCGCCCCCTTGTGCTGCCGTGCTCCGAGTCATGCGTACCCACGGATAGTTATGATCCGTAGCGCTTGGTGGGTATGAACCTGCTGGCGTCCGCACTGGTGCAGGGTCTGGGACTTGGAGGTGAGCCGCCGTGGCACTCTCGATTTCGGCGGTGGTGCTGCTGGCGATCATCGTCTTCTTGCTGGTCAAGAAGTCAGGGCTGAAAGCGGGGCACGCGGTCGTGTGCATGCTGCTCGGCTTCTATCTGGCGAGTTCCTCCATCGCCCCGACGATCAACGAGCTGACGACGAACGTGGCGGGGATGATCGGCGACATCAAGTTCTGACCTGCCGTCGGGGTGCTCGTAGGGTGGTCCCATGACGGAACTGCCCGCCCGGCGTCTGCTGCTCGTGCACGCGCACCCCGACGACGAGTCGATCAACAACGGCGCGACGATGGCCAAGTACACGGCCGTCGGCGTCCATGTCACGTTGGTGACCTGCACGCTCGGCGAGGAGGGCGAGGTCATCCCGCCCGAGCTCGCCCATCTCGCGCCCGACCGCGAGGACGCGCTCGGCGCGCAGCGCATCGGCGAGCTGGCCGCCGCGATGAAGGAAGTGGGGGTCACCGACCACCGCTTCCTCGGCGGCACCGGGCGCTACCGCGACTCCGGGATGATGGGCGTCGAGCAGAACCGGCGGGCGGGCGCCTTCTGGTCCGCCGACCTCGACTCCGCCGCGGCCCACCTCGTCGAGGTGATCCGCGAGGTGCGGCCGCAGGTCCTCGTGACGTACGACCCGGACGGCGGCTACGGCCACCCCGACCACATCCAGGCGCACCGCGTCGCGATGCGCGCCGCCGACCTCGCCGCCGAGGCGGCCTTCCGCTCCGATCTCGGCGAACCGCACACCATCTCCAAGATCTACTGGAACCGCGCGCCCCGCTCCGTCGTCGAAGAGCGGTTCCGGTGGATGGAGGGTGCCCTGCGGCACTCGCCGTTCACCACCCCCGCCGTGGTCGCCGACGTGCCCGGTGTGACGGACGACGAGCGGATCACGACGGAGATCGACGGGACCGCCTTCAAGCAGGCGAAGGCGGCGGCGATGCGCGCGCACGCCACCCAGATCGAGGTGCAGGGGCCGCTGTTCGTCCTCTCGAACGGGCTCGCGCAGCCGATCTTCGACGTGGAGTACTACGAGTTGGTGCGAGGAGAGGCCGGTGCGATGAACGGCGGACGTGAGACGGATCTGTTCGCGGGGCTCGACGGTCTCGAAGGTGTGGGCCACGAAGGAGTGACGGCGTCGTGAGTTCCCGTTCCCGCGCGTCATCGGCGTCCTCCGCTTCCGGCAAGCCGAAGGGTTCCGGTCCGGCCTCCGCTTCGGCCACCGCCACGGCGGGCGGCAGCGCGCTCGCGCAGCCGCTCAACCCCGGCCGGATCGGCGCCTACATCCTGCTCTTCGCGCTCGGCGCGGTGATCGGCACGGCCGGTGCGCTCGTCCAAGGGGGCTGGTTCCCGGGCGGGTTGCTGCTCGCGCTGCTCGGCGCCGCCGGGCTGTTCCACGGAGGTTCGCGCGCCGTCGGCACCAGAGCCGGGGCGGTGGCGCCCGCGGCGGGCTGGCTCGTGGCCGTCATGCTGCTCACGGCCACCCGGCCCGAAGGGGACTTCCTCTTCGGCGCGGGGCTCGGCTCCTACGCCTTCCTGCTCGGCGGAATGGCGGTCGCTGTGATGTGCGCCACCCTCGGCCAGCGGCCGCAACCAGGCGGGCCCGCCGCCCGACTTGGCAAGTGACGTACCACTTCAGCCCGTGCCCCGCACGGGTTTGACGGCGGTCACAGGATGAGTGCCGACGGCGGCCAGTATGGTGGTGCGCGCCGCCGAGCCGCCCGCGTTAGGTCGAGACGGGCGGCGGAGCCAACCGGGAGAACCTGCCTTGAGTCGTGAAACTGACAGTTCGTCCTCCGGGCCCCAGGGGCGCGGTGGAGCCGCTTACCCCTCGGGGACGCCGCCGTACGGCTCCTCCGCGCAGGGGCCCGCGTCGGACGGCGCCGCGGACGGTGCGCAGCGGCAGGCCGCCGAGGGGCGGCCCGACGAGCCCAAGACCGAGACCACGCTGACCACGCGCATCCGGATCAACATCCCCGGGTCGCGCCCCATCCCGCCGGTCGTCATGCGGACGCCCGTCGGTGACGGAGACGCGGGCCCCGGACGTCCGGAGGACGCGGCCGGTGCGCCGGAGCGTCCCGCCGCCGGGAACGGCTCGGGTCCCTCCGCTTCTGCTTCCGGGTCCGCTTCGGGCATGACCGGCGGCTCCACGGGCGGTCCCGGCGCGGGGGGTTCCGCGCCTGCGGGCGCGACGTCCTCGGGCGCTTCGGGTGCCTCGGGCGCTTCGGGCGCCCATGGGGCTCCGGGTGTTCCGGCCGCTCCGGCGGAGGAGAAGACCAGCGACTGGTTCGCGCCGCGCAAGAGCCCCTCGGGCAGTGGGGCGAACGGCGCGGGCGGCGGTGCCGGTAGTGGTAGCGGTAGCGGTGCGGGCAAGAGCGGCAACAACGGCTCCGCGCCCGCCGGTTCGGGTTCCGGCGGCAGCGGCTCCGGCACCGGCTCCTTCGACGTGTCCGGCGCGGTGGCCTCCGGTCCTCTCGGTACGCCGCAGAACGGAGACCGGCAGCGCGGCGACCTGCCGTACTTCTCCGGAGGCGGCGCGGACGAGACCGGACCGAACGGCCCGACCGGACCGACCACCGGTCCCGTGACGGGCGACGCCCCCCTGGGCCCGCCCCGCAGCCTCACCGGCCCTCCCAACGGCGTCACCCCCACCCCCCGTTCGGGCGCGGGCACTGGCACCGGCACCGGCATGAGCGACGACACCGCCATCCTCACGCCCCAGAAGCCGGGCCCCGTCACGGGCCCCGGCGGCGCCCCGCGTCCCCCGGCCCCCGGCCAGGGCGGCCCCGTCTCCATCCCCGGCGGCCCGACCGCGCCCGCCCCCGGTGCCAACGTCTCGGGCGACACGCTGACCAGCGGCATCCCCGTCGTACCGCCCGCCCAGAACTCGCCGTTCGCCACCGGCCCGCACCCCGACGAGCCGGTGCCGCACACGCCGCCGAAGCTGCCCGAGCCGGTGCAGCCGAACGTGCCCGCCGCCGCGCCCGCGCCCAAGAAGAAGGGGCGCAACAAGCTGGTCCTGGTCGGCGTCGCGGTGGTCGTCGTGGCCTGCGGTGCGTACGGCGCGGGCCTGTTGATGAACCACGCCGACGTGCCGAAGGGCACCACCGTGCTCGGCGTCGACATCGGCGGCGGCACGCGGGACGAGGCCGTCAAGAAGCTGGACGCGGCGATCGACGAGCGCGTCGAGAAGCCCCTGAAGCTGTCGGTCGACGGCGAAGAGGTCACGCTCAACCCGGTCCAGTCCGGCCTGACGGTGGACAGCCAGGCCACGGTCCGCGAGGCCGCGGGCAGCGACTACAACCCGGTGTCGGTGATCGGCTCGCTCTTCGGCGGCGAGCGCGTCGCCGAGGCCGAGATGCCGGTGGACGAGGAGAAGCTGGCGGCCGCCCTGGAGCGTGCCGCGGGCGCGTCCGGTTCGGCGAAGGAGGGCTCGGTCAAGTTCGTGCCCGGCAAGGCCGTGCCGGTGTACGGCAAGGCGGGCAAGGGAATCGACGTCGACGCCGCGACGACCGCGGTGGCCGAGGCGTACAAGAAGCAGGTCGAGACCGGCAGCGCGGGCACCGTCGAGCTGCCCGTCACCACGCGCAAGCCGACGGTCTCGAACGCCGAGGTCGACAAGTTCATGACCCGGTTCGCCGAGCCGGCGATGTCCGCCAACGTCACGATCAAGGCGGGCTCGAAGTCGATCCCGTTCGGCCCGGCGAAGTCGCTCCCGAAGGTCCTGCAGACCCAGGTCCTCAAGAACGGCACGCTGCAGCCGCACTACGACCTGGTCGAGCTGAAGAAGCTGTACGGCAATGTCTTCGACGGCGTCCTGATCCAGCGCGGCAACGGCGACAAGACGCCGGTCCAGCCGACGGACGTGGCCAACGCGATGAACAAGGCGCTGGTCGGCAAGACGCCCGCGGAGCGCGTCGGCGTCATCGCCACCAACGGGAGCTAGCGCCTGTGCCGAGTGCGGGATGACAGATGTCATCCCGCACTCCCCACACACGACACTGCCGCCATCACCCCGCGTCCCGCGACGATGGATCACATGACAGCAGTGACCTTCGAGCAGGTGACCAAGCGGTACGGGGACGTCCGCGCGGTCGATGCCCTCACTCTCGACCTCCTTCCCGGCGAGACCGTCGCCCTCCTCGGGCCGAACGGGGCCGGCAAGTCCTCCACGCTCGATCTGCTGCTCGGGCTGCGGCAGCCGGACAGCGGCAGCGTCCGCGTCTTCGGCACGAGCCCGCGCGACGCGATCACCGCGGGCAGGGTCGGGGCGATGCTGCAGAGCGGCGGGCTGATGGGCGAGGTCACGGTGCGCGAGCTGGTGCGGCTCGCCTGCGATCTGCACCCCAGGCCGCACCGCGTGAGCGACGTGCTCGCCCACGCGGGCGTCACCCAGCTCGCGGAGCGCAGGGTCGACAAGCTCTCCGGCGGCCAGGAGCAGCGCGTCCGGTTCGCGCTCGCGACCGCCGGGGCGAACGACCTGATCGTCCTCGACGAGCCGACCACCGGCATGGACGTCACCGTCCGCCAGGCCTTCTGGGCCACCATGCGCGAACAGGCGGACCAGGGCCGCACGGTCCTGTTCGCCACGCACTATCTGGAGGAGGCCGACGCGATCGCCGACCGGGTCCTGGTGCTGCACCGGGGCCGGCTCATCGCGGACGGCACGGCCGCCGAGATCAAGGCGAAGGCGGGGGCCCGCAGGGTCTCGTTCGACCTGGCGGACATCGACGAGGCCGGGGCCCGCGCGCTGCGCGCACTGCCCTTCCTCGCCGCCCTCGACGTGTCCGGGCACACGGTCCGGCTCCAGTCGACGGACGCCGACGCCACCGTGCACGCGCTGTACGGGCTCGGCCTCTACCCCCGCAATCTGGAGGTCACCGGTCTCGGCCTTGAGCAGGCCTTCGTGGCGATCACCGAGGCCGAGGAGGCCAGGGCATGAACAACGTCATCGCATCCGCCGTCGCCTCGCGCGCGCTGATCAAGCTGGAGATCACCCGCGCCCTGCGGAACAAGAAGTTCCTCTTCTTCTCGGTGCTCTATCCCTCCCTGCTCTTCCTGCTCATCGCGGGCGGCCAGGACGCCACGGACAAGGTCGGCGGCACAGGGCTGAGCGTGCCCGCCTTCATGATGGTGTCGATGGCCTCGTTCGGCGCCCTGACCGCCGTACTGATGGGAAACAGCGAGCGCATCGCCAAGGAGCGCGAGAGCGGCTGGGTGCGGCAGCTGAGGCTGACCAGCCTGCCGGGGCGCGGCTATGTGATCGCCAAGACGGCCAGCGCCGCCGTGGTCAGCCTGCCGTCGATCCTCGTGGTGTTCGCGGTCGCCGCCGCCGTCAAGGACGTGCGGCTCGACGCCTGGCAGTGGCTGGCGCTGACCCTCTCGATCTGGGCGGGCAGCCTCTGCTTCGCGGCGCTCGGGGTGGCCATCGGCTATCTCGCGACCGGCGACGCGGTCCGGCCGATCACGATGATCGTGTACTTCGGTCTCTCCGTGCTCGGCGGCCTCTGGATGCCCACGGCGACCTTCCCGCAGTGGCTGCGCGACATCGCCGCCTGGCTGCCGACCCACGCATACGCTGCCCTCGGACAGGCCATCGAACTGGGCGACGCCCCGCACGTGAAGGACATCGCGCTCCTCGCCGGGTACTTCGTCCTCTTCGCGGGCGGCGCGGCGTGGCTGTACCGGAAGGACACCCTGAAGGCGTGAGCGGCACCGGCAAAGGCGTGAGGGACACCGGCAAAGGCGTGCGCGACACCGACCCCATCGAGCAGGCGCACCCGCTGCACGTCCTCGGGCAGCCGATCATGGACCGCCGCCAGGTGCTGACGAAGGGGCTCTGGATCGGCATCTGGCTGGTCTTCCTCGCCAGTCCGGTGCGCGACCTGGTGGAGAGCGACCGGAGCGTCGCGGTCACCGTGCTCGGCTGGCTGGGCCTCGCCGCCTTCGTGGCCTGCTATCTGTCCGTGGTGTTCCGCTACACCGCCAGGATCTTCGACTGGGGTGTGGTCCGCTGGTCGCTGTCCCTGCTCCTCGGGCTCGCCGTGCTCCTCTCGCTGGCCTTCGGGACGGCCTGGCTCGGACTCTTCGTGTACGTCGCCGTGTCCGTCGGCGCGGTGCTTCCGATGCGGCAGTCGATGTGGGCCATCCCGGCTGTCACGGGGGTGATGGTGGCGATCGGCCTGCGCACCGACAGCGTCGAGGACCTGCTGGGCAGCCTCGCCGTCCTGACGCTCCTGGTCGGCTTCGCGATGACCGGGGTGCGCGAGTTGGTGCGTACGACCGTCCAGTTGCGTCAGGCGCGGGCGACCGTCGCCCAACTGGCCGCCAACGAGGAGCGGTTGCGGCTCGCCCGCGATCTGCACGACCTCCTCGGCCACTCGCTCTCCCTGATCACCCTGAAGAGCGAGCTGGCCGGGCGGATGCTCCCGGACCACCCCGATCGGGCCGCGCGCCAGGTGGCGGACATCGAGCAGGTCAGCCGCCAGGCCCTGGTGGACGTGCGCGAGGCGGTCTCCGGCTACCGCAGGCGCACGCTGGCCGGTGAGCTCGCGGGCGCCAGGACGGCGCTCGCCGCCGCCGGGATCGAGGCCGACGTACCGCTTCAGGCGCCGTCGGAGCTGCCGGGCGAGGACGGGGAGGCCGCGCTCGCCTGGGCGCTTCGCGAGGCGGTGACGAATGTCGTGCGGCACAGCGGGGCACGGCGGTGCACGGTGGCGTTCACCGCGCGGGAGACGCTCGCGGGGCCCGTACTGGAACTGGCGGTGGAGGACGACGGCGCGGGCGGCGCGGGCACCGCACCGGGCAACGGACTGTCGGGCCTCGCCGAACGTCTTGAGGCGGTCGGCGGTGTCCTGGAGACCGGTCCCGCCGCGCGCCGCGGCTTCAGGCTCGCGGCCCGGGTGCCGCGGGGCGAGGGCGCGGCGGGGGGCCGTGGCGCCTCCGCTCTAGGATCTTCCGCATGACCGGCGCGAACAGTGAAGTGGGCCAGGGCGGCACGGGCGGTGCGGGCCAGGGCGGCACGGGCATCAGGGTGCTGCTCGCCGAGGACCAGTCGATGGTCCGCGAGGCGCTCGCCGCGCTGCTCGGCCTGGAACCGGACATCGACGTGGTCGCCCAGGTGGCCCGCGGCGACGAGGTGCTCGCGGCGGCGCGGGAGCACGCGGTGGACGTGGCGCTGCTCGACATCGAGATGCCGGGCCTGACCGGCATCGAGGCCGCCGCCGAACTGCACGCGCAGCTACCGGAGTTGAAGATCGTCGTCCTCACGACCTTCGGCCGCCCCGGCTATCTCCGCAGCGCCATGGAGGCCGGCGCGGACGCCTTCCTGGTCAAGGACGCGCCCGCGGCCCAGCTCGCCGACGCGGTCCGCAAGGTGCTCGCGGGGGAGCGGGTCATCGACCCCACGCTGGCCGCGGCCGCCCTCGCCGAGGGCGCGAACCCGCTGACGGACCGGGAGCGCGAGGTGCTGCGCGCGGCGGCCGACGGCTCCACCAACGCCGAACTGGCCACGGCCCTGCACCTCTCCCAGGGCACGGTCCGCAACTACCTCTCCACGGCGATCCAGAAACTGGCGGCCCGCAACCGCGCGGAGGCGGTGCGCATCGCCCGCGACAAGGGCTGGCTCTGAGCCCCGAGTTCTCTGAGCCCCGAGTTCTCCGAGCCGAGTTCTCCGAGCCCCGAGTTTCTGGTGAGGCATCAGTTCAGCATCGCCCGCGCCGCCCTCGCCTCCCGGCGCAGGGAATCGGCGGCGGCCTCGTCGGTGGCGGCCACCCCGTCGGCGTACGTCTCGATCTCGATCGCACCGGCGCGGAACTCACCCCGCCGCACGAGCAGTTGGGCCCGCTCGTAGTGCAGCAGGTCCTGCGGTGACGGGAGCAGGAGGGACAGCTCGACCGCCCACAGGGCGACGTCCGAGCGCTCGGGGCGGGCCGCCGCCCAGGCGCGGATGTTGTTGAGGACGCGCAGCACGATCTCGACCGGATCGGCGGGGCCCAGCATCGCGGGCTTGGGCGGCGCGCCCGTGGCGCCCACCACGAGCAGCTCCACGTCCGCCCGCGACAGGATCCGGCCCCCGTCGAACGGATTGGCCAGGATCCGCTCGTCGCCCGCCCCGAAGCCGACCACGAAATGTCCCGGCAACGCGACACCGTGCACGGGCGCGCCCGCCCGCCGCGCGACCTCGATCCACACCACGGAGAGCAGGATCGGCAGCCCGCGGCCGCGCCGGAGCACCTCGTGCAGCAGCGCCGACTCAAGGCGCTGGTAGTCGCCGGGCCTGCCGCGGAACCCGCAGCGTCCGCCGAGCAGTTCGGCGAGCTCCATGGCCCACCAGGCCGGGTCGCCCGGCGGCGCGGGCAGCAGCTCCGCCAGCCGGTCGAGCCTCCGGCATGCCGCGTCCATGCCCGCGTCGTCGAGCGCCGCGTCCGCCTCCGCGCCGATCAGCAGGCACAGCCGCGCGAGATCGGGCCGCGCGGACCGTGCCTGATCGGCGAAGAGGCGGCGCCGCTCCGGGGATCGGGGGTGCATACGTCCCTCGTGCCCGGCCGGGCCGATCGATAGCGCTCCGATTCCGGTTCACCGGCGCCCCGATGCCGGTTCAAGGGTGCATCCGGGCGCCCTTCAGGACCTTGTCCACGGCATTGCGCGGCCCGTACACGAGCAGTCCGACCAGATCGAGCTGGCCGGTCGGCACGGCCCGCACCGCCGCCCGGTTGTCCCGGTCGTTGCCGGTGGCGAACAGGTCCGAGGTGAAGACGGCCCTCGGCAGCGAGCGGGACAGGGCCCGGCCGTGCGCGGCGGTCAGCGTCTCCTTCGAGCCCTCGAAGACCAGGACGGGCTGGCGGAACATCTGCAGGTAGGGGGTGCCGTCGGCGTCCTCGTACGGCTCGCCGATCACCTCGGGCGCCGCCGTGCCGAGCCCGCTCACCAGGAACGCGGTCACGTTCAGGCGCTGCCAGGGCTCCAGGTCGTCGCGGAGCAGCACGGCGATCTTCGTGTCGAAGCGGACGGGCGCCCTGTCGGCGGCGGCCCCGGCGGTCTCTGTCTCAGCGGTGCTTCTCATGCACTGAGACTGCCGAGTGGGGCGCTGCCACGTCTTGTACGTTCCTTGCATGGTGGCCCGGCAGGAGATCTCCGCATGGCGCCCGCCGGTCGCGGGCGTCGTCGAGGTCTTCCACGCCCGCTTCACCGAGCACGCGTACCCGATGCACGTCCACGACGCGTGGACGCTGCTGATCGTGGACGACGGCGCGGTCCGCTACGACCTGGAGCGCCACGAGCACGGCACTCCCGGCGACACCGTCTCGCTGCTCCCGCCGCAGGTCCCGCACAACGGCTCGCCCGCCACCCCCGAAGGCTTCCGCAAGCGCGTGCTCTACCTGGACATGACGCAACTGGACGCGAGCTTCATCGGCCCCGCGGTGGACGGCCCCGACCTTGTGGACCCCGTCCTGCGCAGGCGCGTCGGCCAGCTGCACACGGCCCTCGCGCGCCGGGGCGACGAGCTGGAGGCCGAGAGCCGCCTCGCCCTGATCGGTGAGCGGCTCCGCGGCCATCTGCGCCCCAGGCTCACCGAGGGCGCCCCCGCCCCCGCCGGTCACGGCGTCGCCAGGAACCTGCGCGAACTCCTCGACGAGCGGCTGCTCGACGGTGTGACCCTGGCCGAGGCGGCCCGTGTCGTGCACGCCCACCCCACCCATCTCGTACGCGCCTTCAGCGGGGCCTTCGGCATCGCGCCGCACCAGTACCTGATGTCCCGCCGCGTCGACCGCGCCCGCCGTCTGCTGCTCGCCGGACAGCCGCCCGGCGAGGTGGCGACCGCCGCCGGTTTCTACGACCAGTCGCATCTGACCCGGCACTTCAAGCGGGTGGTGGGCATCGCGCCGGGACGCTACGCGCGCACCGCCGGCGCCCTTGCCCCGCCCGTCAGTTGAGCATCGCGCGGGCCGCCCGCGCCTGGTCCCGCACCCGGTCCGCGGTGGTCGGCTCGACCGGCGTCACCACATCGGCGTACGACTCCAACTCCGCGGCGCCGCCGAGGAAGTCACCCCGCTGGACGAGGAGTTGGGCCCGTTCGTAGCGCAGCCGTGCCGGGTGCGCGGGCAGCAGGAGGGAGAGTTCCACCGCCCACAGGGCGACGTCCGAGCGCTCGGGGCGGGCGGCCGCCCAGGCACGGATGTTGTTGAGGATGCGCAGGATGATGTTCAGCGGCTCGGCGGGCTTCAGCGTCGACGGGTTCATCGTGCCCCCGGACGAACCGGCGACCAGCAGCTCCGCGTCCACGCCCGTCAGCAGCCGCCCGCCCGCGAACGGGTCGGCGAGCACCTGCTCCTCGCGCGCGCCGAAGCCGACGACGAAGTGGCCGGGCAGCGCGACCCCGTAGACGGGCGCGCCCGCCCGCCGCGCCACCTCGATCCACACCACCGAGAGCAGGATCGGAAGCCCGCGCCGCCGCCGCAGCACCTCATGCAGGAGCGAGGACTCAAGGCGCTGATAGTCCGCCGGTACGCCCATGAACCCGCAGCGCGCGCCCAGGAGTTCGGCGAGTGCGGCGGCCCACTCGCGCGCTCCGCCGGGCCGGAACGGCAGCTGTCCGGCGAGCTCGTCCAGCTCGATCTGCGCCGCGTCGATGCCCGCTTCGCCGAGTTCCGGATCGGCCTCCGCACCGACCAGGAGGCACATCAGGGACAGGTCGGGCCGCTCGGACCTGGCCTCCTCGGCGAACCGCCGCCTCGTTGCGGCGGTTCTGGACTCCTCGTGCATGCGTGCCTCGTGCCTTACTTACCGAGCCGGCCCCGGCAGGAACCTACCGAGCCGACGGGTATCGATAGTGGTGGTACGCGTGATGCGCCGCGAAGCCGAGGCCGGCGTACAGCGCCCGCGCACCCTCGTTGTCGTTCTCGACCTGCAGCCAGGCCGCCGAAGCGCCCTCGGCGAGCGCCTGCCGGGAGAGCGCGGTCATCACCGCCGTCGCGAGCCCCTGACGCCGGTGCGCCGGATCGACCTCGACCGCCATGAACCCCGCCCAGCGCCCGTCCACCACGCACCGGCCGATCGCCGCGGGCCCCGCGTCGGGAGAGGCCCCGGGCACGGAAGCGAACCACACCGAGGGGCCGCTTGCCAGCACCTTGAACACATGCGGTCCCGGCACCCCGAATCGCTGGTACCGGCGCAGCCACGCGTCGTCGAAGGAGCGCGTCAGCTCCACCCGTTCCGCTTCCGCCTCCAGATCGGCGAGCGGCGCGAGCCCGCCGATATGCAGCTCCGCGCTCACCTCGCGCTCCCAGCCGCGCTCCTCCAGCTCGGCGCAGAGCAGCTCCTGGGTGCCCTCGGCGCCGGTCGCGGTCTGGATGTACGCGGGCAGCTCCCGGTCGGCGTACCACTGACGTGCGCGTTCGAGCGCCGCGTCCAGCGGGAGACCCGGATCGCCGAGCGGCAGCACGGAGTTGGCGCGCCGGGTGAAGCCGGACGCGGCCCGCAGCTCCCACTCGCCGAGCTGCTCGCTCTCGACGGGCTGCCAGGCGCGCGCGGAGACGCGGGCCAACTCGGCGTAGGACGCGGCGGGACCCCGCCTGCGGGCCGGGGCGGCGGGCACGACCTTGCCCGCGACCAGAGCGTTCTCCGCGATTCGGACACGCTCGCCGTCGCGACGTGTGATCAGTACCACACCGTCGTTCCACGATGTGAGAACACCCACCGTGTCAGTGAACTTACCGGCTGTCTCCGGCCCTTCGTTGAGGCGCCGTACCGAGACTCGTCTGCCCACGTCAGCAGGGGTGATACGAACCTCTAGCCGTCCGCCCGCAGTGAATTCCACAGCTGTGTGCGCCCCTCCTGTTCGGATCATGCCCGGGAACGGAGATACTAGAGGTGGGCATCGACGACGCCGCGCTCCCGCGCGCCAGGCGAGCGGAGCCTGAGGACGGCCCGCCAACGCCCGTATCGAGGAGGAACGACAGCGTGACCTACGTCATCGCGCAGCCTTGTGTCGACGTCAAGGACAAGGCGTGCATCGAGGAGTGCCCGGTCGACTGCATTTACGAGGGCTCCCGGTCCTTGTACATCCACCCGGACGAATGCGTCGACTGTGGAGCCTGCGAACCGGTCTGCCCGGTCGAGGCGATCTTCTACGAGGACGACACTCCTGAAGAGTGGAAGGACTACTACAAGGCGAACGTCGAGTTCTTCGACGAGCTCGGCTCGCCCGGTGGTGCCAGCAAGCTCGGCCTGATCGAGCGCGACCACGCCTTCATCGCCGCATTGCCGCCGCAGAACCAGTAACGGCGGCTTGAAGCGCCGCCCCGGTCCCGTACGGCAGGACATGCCGTACGGGGCCGAGGCATTTGTCCACCCTCGCCGCCGCAACGGGAGTCAGTACGTGTCCGCAGTCTCCGGTCTTTCCGGCCGCCTCCCCACCTTCCCCTGGGACAAGCTCGAGCCCTACAAGGCCACGGCCGCCGCGCACCCCGGCGGCATCGTCGACCTCTCCGTGGGCACCCCGGTCGACCCGGTGCCCGAGCTGATCCAGAAGGCGCTGATCGCCGCCGCCGACTCGCCGGGCTATCCGACGGTGTGGGGCACGCCCGAGCTGCGCGACGCGATCACCGGCTGGTGCGAGCGGCGCCTCGGGGCGCGCGGCATCACGCACCGCAATGTGCTGCCGATCGTCGGCTCCAAGGAGCTGGTGGCCTGGCTGCCGACACAGCTCGGTCTGGGTCCGGGCGACAAGGTCGCCTACCCGCGCCTGGCCTACCCGACGTACGAGGTGGGCGCCCGGCTCGCCCGCGCCGACTACGTCGCGTACGACACGGAGACATTCGCGGCTGCCGCCGCCGGGATGGACCTGGACCCCACGGGCATCAAGCTCCTCTGGCTCAACTCGCCCTCGAATCCGACGGGCCGTGTCCTGTCCAAGGACGAGCTGACCCGCACCGTTGCCTGGGCCCGCGAGCACGGCATCCTGCTCTTCAGCGACGAGTGCTACCTGGAGCTCGGCTGGGAGGCGGATCCGGTCTCGGTGCTGCACCCGGACGTGTGCGGCGGTTCGTACGAGGGGATCGTCGCCGTCCACTCGCTCTCCAAGCGGTCGAACCTGGCGGGCTACCGCGCGGCGTTCGCCGCCGGTGACGAGTCCGTCCTGGGTGATCTGCTGCAGATCCGCAAGCACGGCGGCATGATGACGTCCGCGCCCACGCAGGCGGCCGCCGTCGCGGCGCTCGGCGACGACGAGCACGTGCGCGAGCAGCGCGAGCGGTACGCCGCCCGCCGCACCGCCCTGCGCGACGCCCTCCAGAAGCACGGCTTCCGGATCGAGCACAGCGAGGCGAGCCTCTACCTCTGGGCGACCCGCGGCGAGTCCTGCTGGGACACCGTCGGGCACCTCGCGGAGCTGGGCATCCTGGTCGCGCCCGGCGACTTCTACGGCCCGGCGGGCGACCGGTTCGTCCGCGTGGCGCTGACCGCCACCGACGAGCGGGTCGCCGCGGCGGTCGAGCGGCTGGCCTGACGCACCTAGTCGCCTGACGCACGAGGAGGGCCCCGGAGTCGGTGACTCCGGGGCCCTCCTCGTGTCCGCCGGGCGGTCAGCCGAGCGGCAGGCCCTTGACCGGGAGCTGGTCGGTGGGCAGGCCGCCCTTGGTGACGGCGTCGGTCGGCAGGCTGCCGCCCAGGTCGTCCGTCGGCAGCGCACCCTCGGTGGCCGTGCCCGCGGTCTCGCCGAGCACCTCGCCCGCGCTGCCCGCGACACCGCCGGCGGCCTTCTGCGCGGCGGGGGTCGTGGTCTTGGCGCCGGAGCCGACGGTCTTGCCCGCGGCCGGGACGGCCTTCTTGACGGCCTTGCTGCCGGTCTCGCCCGCGAGACCGGTGACGTTCTGCGCCGCGCCGTCGACGGTGTTGCCCAGACCGGCACCGTCGAGGGCGGTCACGCCGCCCAGGTCGGGGGTGGCCGGAAGTTCGGCGGCGCTTGCGGAGCCGGCCGCACCGACCACGGGAGCCGCCCCCGCTGCGATGAGCAGCGCGGCACGGGCGATCCGGCGGGTCAGGGGGAGGGACATGATGCTCCTTCAGACGGGAGAGAACGTGGGTGTGTCCGGCCGGATGGGGCCCGGCGCTCGGACGCAGTGACTACCGCTCGAAGCCCGCGAAGGTTGCGGTGGCGCAACGTAAAGAGTTGGCAATGCATCGCATTATCGGCTGCGGATAAAAACGGGCAAAGGGATCACTTCGCGCGCGGCTGCTGAATCGTCAATGCCCAGTGCTCGCAAGGGGTTTGACGGTTCAGGAAAGGGCGGCGCGAAAGGCCGGACACCACGTCGTCCCCCAGTGATCAATGTGGTCCGATCGGGTGATGCGCCGCACTACTGCCCAGTGACGATTCGGACCTCGCCGACGCCCCCGCCGGCCTCCCCGCCGCTCTCGCCGGTCCTCTTCTTGCGCCACTCCTCGACGGAATCCCCGACACGCCATTCCCGGCCCGCGTACGAGACGCGCTCGATGCCGAGCGCGGACGCCTGGGCCACCGCCCAGTGCGCCAGCTCCCAGCCGCGCTGCCCCGCGCCGCCCTCAGTGGCCCGTGCCGTGCCGGACGCAGCCACCGTGACCGTACGGCCGCCGGACTTCGCGGCCACGTCCTTGCCGAAGTCACGGACGAGGGCCGCCCGCACCTTTGCCGGGTCGCCCGGCTCCTCGGGCGCCCGGCCCTCGCAGCTGAGCGTGGCCGGGGCGCGCCCGGTCAGCGCGGCGGCCAGCAGCACGGCGTCCGGCTCGTGCTTCGCGTACGCCTGCGGATAGCCGCTGCGCTGCACGCGCTGGGCGGCCACCGTCAGGGGCAGCCGGGAGTAGCCGGGGACCTTGTCGAGATGGGCGTAGAACCGCGCCGCCGAGTACGCCGGGTCCATGATCTGGTCCGCATCGCCCCAGCCCTGCGAGGGCCGCTGCTGGAAGAGGCCGAGCGAGTCGCGGTCGCCGTGGCTGATGTTACGCAGGCCCGACTCCTGGAGGGCCGTCGCCAGGGCGATCGTCACCGCGCGCTCGGGCATGCCACGCGAGGTGCCCACCGCGGCGACCGTCGCCGCGTTCTGCGCCTGCTCGGCGCTGAACTCGTACGTCGCACCGTCCCCGTTGCCCGAGACGACCTCGCAGCGCGGCTCGGCCTTTCCCCCGAAGACGTACTGCACCGCCACATAACCGACGAGGGCGAGCAGGACCGCGACCGCGGCCCCCTGACGGAGGAGGCGGCCGCGCCGGACGAGGGTGGGGGGCTCAGGCACGCGACCAAGGTACTGGAGGCCACTGACGGGGCCGCGCGCCGAGGGGCGTTAGGGTCGCTGCCATGGCCCAGACCTCGCAGAACGCCCCGCTCGACCTCACGCTCGACGCCGCCGAGCTCACCGCGCGGCTCGTCGACTTCCCCTCGCCCAGCGGCCAGGAGAAGGCCCTCGCGGACGCCATCGAGACGGCCCTGCGCGCACTGCCGCACCTCACGGTCGACCGGCACGGCAACAACGTGGTCGCCCGTACGAATCTGGGCCGGGCCGAGCGCGTGATCCTCGCCGGGCACATCGACACCGTGCCGATCGCGGACAACGTGCCGTCCCGCCTGGACGAGAACGGCGTCCTGTGGGGCTGCGGCACCTGCGACATGAAGGCGGGCGTCGCGGTGCAGCTGCGCATCGCGCAGAACGTGACCGAGCCCAACCGCGACCTGACCTTCGTCTTCTACGACAACGAAGAGGTCGCCGCCCACCTCAACGGCCTCGGCCACGTCGCCGAGGCCCACCCCGACTGGCTCGCGGGCGACTTCGCGGTCCTCCTGGAACCGACCGACGGCCAGGTCGAGGGCGGCTGCCAGGGCACGCTGCGGGTCTTCCTGAAGACCAGGGGCGAGCGCGCGCACTCCGCGCGCGCGTGGATGGGCTCCAACGCCATCCACAAGGTCGCGCCGATCCTCGACAAGCTCGCCGCGTACGAGCCGCGCAAGCCCGTGGTCGACGGCCTGGAGTTCCACGAGGGCCTCAACGCCGTACGCATCGAGGGCGGCGTCGCCAACAACGTGATCCCCGACGAGTGCACCGTCGTCGTCAACTTCCGCTACGCGCCGGACCGCACCGAGGACGAGGCGCTCGCCTTCGTCCGCGACTACTTCGCCGACTGCGACATCGACGAGTTCATCGTCGACGACCACACGGGCGCCGCCCGCCCCGGCCTCACCCACCCCGCGGCGGCGGCCTTCATGGCGGCGGTCGGCGGCGAGGCGCGGCCCAAGTTCGGCTGGACGGACGTCTCCCGCTTCAGCGCGCTCGGCGTGCCCGCGGTGAACTACGGGCCCGGCGCCCAACTGCTCGCCCACAAGGTCGACGAGCGGGTCGAGGCCGCGCTGGTCCCCGAGGCCGAGCGGCGGCTCACCGCCTGGCTGACATCCTGAGTTCCCGTGAGGATGCCCCGCCTGTAACGCCCGTAGATCTACGCTGAAGCTGCAAGTGAGCGAGACCGCAGCGGAAGGGGATGTTCATGGGTAGTCCAGAAGCGCAGGGTCCGCCGGAGGAGCAGTACTTGGGGCCCGTGGTGCGGCGGCGTGAGCAGATCACCCCCGGGACCACCGACCAGCGGCTCCTCGACACCGAGGGCGACTCGGAGTGGGTGCACACCGACCCCTGGCGGGTCATGCGCATCCAGTCCGAGTTCGTGGAAGGCTTCGGCGCCCTCGCCGAACTCCCCAGCGCCATCAGCGTCTTCGGTTCGGCGCGCACGCCGGCCGGTTCGCCCGAGTACGAGGCGGGCGTGCGCATCGGCAAGGCCCTGGTCGAGGCGGGCTTCGCGGTGATCACCGGGGGCGGCCCCGGCGCGATGGAGGCCGCGAACCGGGGCGCGCGCGAGGCGAAGGGCGTCTCCGTGGGGCTCGGCATCGAGCTGCCCTTCGAACAGGGGCTCAACGACCACGTCGACATCGGCGTCAACTTCCGCTACTTCTTCGTGCGCAAGACCATGTTCGTGAAGTACGCCCAGGGCTTCGTGGTGCTTCCCGGAGGTCTCGGCACGCTGGACGAGCTCTTCGAGGCGCTCACCCTCGTCCAGACCCGCAAGGTGACCCGCTTCCCCATCGTGCTCTTCGGCTCCCAGTACTGGGGCGGCCTCGTCGACTGGCTCCGGGACACGGTGGTCGGCGGCGGCAAGGCCTCGGAGCACGACCTGCACCTCTTCCACATCACGGACGACGTGGACGAGGCGGTGGCGCTGGTCACCAAGGAGGTTGGCAGGTGATGCTCGGGGCGGGCCGGCAGACCCGCCCCGTTACGCCAGCCCCCGCCGCGCCACAGCCGGCTCCCGGTGGCCCGCGATCGTCGCCACCATGTCCAGGACCTGCCGGGTCTCGGCCACCTCGTGTACGCGGTAGACCTGGGCGCCCAGCCACGCGGAGACCGCGGTGGTCGCGAGGGTTCCGATGACCCGCTCCTTCACCGGCCGGTCCAGCGTCTCGCCCACGAAGTCCTTGTTCGAGAGGGAGACCAGGACCGGCCAGCCCGTCTCGACCATCTCGCCGAGCCGCCGGGTCGCCTCCAGCGAATGCCGGGTGTTCTTCCCGAAGTCGTGGCCGGGATCGATCATGACGGACTCACGCGGCACCCCGAGCGCGACCGCCCGCTCGGCGAGACCGACCGTCACCGCCAGGACGTCGGCCATCACGTCCTCGTACGCGATCCGGTGCGGACGCGTCCGCGGCTCCGCGCCACCCGCGTGCGTGCACACCAGGCCCACCCCGTACCGCGCGGCGACCTCCGCCAGCTTCGGGTCGACGCCGCCCCACGCGTCGTTCAGGAGATCCGCGCCCGCCTCGCAGACCGCCTCGCCCACATCGTGCCGCCAGGTGTCGACGCTGATGACGACGTCCGGGAAGCGCCGCCGCACCTCGGCGACGAACCCCACCGTCCTGCGCGCCTCCTCCTCGGCCGTCACCTCCTCGCCGGGGCCCGCCTTCACCCCGCCGATGTCGATGATGGCGGCGCCCTCCGACACCGCCTGCTCCACGCGGGCGAGCGCGGGCTCGTCACGGAACGTCGCGCCCTGGTCGTAGAAGGAGTCAGGGGTCCGGTTCACGATCGCCATGATCACCGGCTCGTGCGTGTCGAATTCACGCCTGCCAAGCCTGAGCATCCCCTGTGAACCTCCTCTGTCGGTGCCGCGCTTCGGCCGCCTGCGACCTTAACTGTCAGAGCCACATGGCACGATCGGACCCTGACAGTTTCAGCACCGGTGCGGCGTCGGACCCGGCAGCACCGTTCAGCACGGCAGTCGAGCGTGGGGGCCCGAAGAGATGGTCTTGTTCTTGTTCCTGGTCATCGCCCTCGTGGTGGTGGTCGGCGCGGTGACGCTCGCTGTGGTGGGCGGCGGCGAGCGCGCCGTGCTGCCCGAGGTGTCGCCCGAGCGGCTCACCGATCCGCTGCCCCACGACCGGCCGCTGCGCCGCGCCGACGTCGACGAGGTGCGTTTCCCGCTGACCGTGCGGGGCTACCGCATGGCGGACGTGGACGGGGTCCTCGGCCGCCTCGGTGCCGAACTGGCCGAGCGGGACGCCCATATCGCGGAGCTGGAGGCGGCCCTGGCCGGTGCGCAGGCCACGGCGGTCGGCGGGCCCGGACTGTTCAAGACACACGGGCCACAGGACAAGGAGCCGGGTCAGGACGCGGCCGACGAGGAGGACAGCAAGTGAGCGGCGACGCGGTGGCGGGCCCGGACGGCAGACCGCGCTGCCCCTGGGGCCTATCGGCCGATGACTATGTGGCCTACCACGACGAGGAGTGGGGCCGCCCGGTCCACGGGGACGACGCGCTGTACGAGCGGCTCTGCCTGGAGGCGTTCCAGTCGGGCCTCTCCTGGATCACCATCCTGCGCCGCCGCGAGGGCTTCCGCTCCGCCTTCGCCGGCTTCAAGATCGCTGAGGTGGCCGAGTTCACGGACGCCGACCGCGAGCGGCTGCTCGCCGACCCCGGCATCATCCGCAACCGGGCCAAGATCGACGCGACGCTCGCCAACGCGCGCGTGCTCGCCGACTGGGCGGACGGCGACCTGGACGCCCTCATCTGGTCGCACGCCCCGGACCCGGCAGGACGCGAGCGGCCGCGCAGGCTGGCCGACGTACCGGCGATCACGCCCGAGTCCACGGCCCTGTCCAAGGCCCTGAAGAAGCGCGGCATCCGGTTCGTCGGCCCCACCACGGCGTACGCCCTGATGCAGGCGTGTGGATTGGTCGACGATCACTTGGAGGACTGCGTGATCCGCGTCCCCTGACAGAATCTCGGTTCTGTCATCTGTCATCTGTCATCTGTCAGGTGTCAGGCGTCGTCTGTCCGGTGTCGACTGTCGGCTATCGGCCCAGATACTTCGGCTTCGCCTTGTCCAGAAAGGCCTGCACGGCGATCATGTGGTCCTCGGACGCGCCCGCCTTCGTCTGGAGTTCGTCCTCCTTCTCCAGGGACTCCTCCAGGGTGTGCGCGGCCGCGTAGGCGAGCGACTCCTTGATCGCGCCGTAGGCCAGCGTCGGCCCCTCGGCCAGGGTGCGGGCCAGCTGCTCGGCCTCGGCCGCGAGATCGTCCGCGGGTACGACCTTGTTGACGATCCCCAGGTCGTACGCCTCCTGCGCGCTGATGTTGCGCGGGAAGAGCAGCAGGTCGGCGGCGCGGCCGGGACCGATCAGGCGCTGCAGCGTCCAGGAGACCCCCGAGTCGGCGGTCAGCGCGACCCCGGCGAAGGAGGTGTTGAAGCGGGCGGTGTCCGCGACGATCCGGTAGTCCGCGGCGAGCGCGAAGCCGAGCCCCGCGCCGGCCGCGACGCCGTTCACGCCCGCGACGACCGGCTTGGCCATCCCGGTGAGCGCCCGAAGGATCGGGTTGTAGTGCTCGCGCACCGTGCTCATCGTCTGCCCGGAGCCCGACTCGCGGTCGGCCATCAGCAGACCCACGTGCTCCTTCAGGTCCTGCCCGACGCAGAAGGCGCGCCCGGTCGCGGTGAGCAGCACGGCGCGGACCGCCGGGTCCGCCTCGGCCGATCGCGCCGCCTCCCGCAGGGCGACCTTGGCCTCGGTGTTCATCGCGTTCATCGCCTCGGGGCGGTTCAGCGTGATCGTCGCGAGTCCGTCGCTCACCTCGTAGAGCACGGTGTCGGCCATGTGAATCCCCTCCGGTGGTCCTGCCCTAGCCATCTCTGTCCGAGCCCAGCATGACGGAGATCATCAGTCTCCGGCATGAGGGGAGATATGTGACCTGCGTCAAAGAATTCCGTGCCATGGAAGGCTATGAGGCGGCGAAGTATCGCAGCCACATCGCCGAATTGAGTGGTTTTGCGGATGCGCGTTGCGCAAGCGATGCAGACCGATGTTGGTCATCGGGTCCCGCCATGCGGGATAATGGCCTGGAAGCAATGTGTTCGATGCCGGTGACACCTGGGTTGTCGGCTGCGATGAGCTGGTTTCAGGAAGGGGAACGAGCATGGCGGCCATGAAGCCGCGGACGGGCGACGGCCCGCTCGAGGTGACCAAGGAGGGGCGGGGCATCGTCATGCGCGTTCCGCTCGAAGGCGGCGGACGACTTGTCGTCGAACTGACTCCGGACGAGGCCGACGCACTCGGCGACGCCCTGAAGAAGGTCGTCGGCTGACGCGGAAGCGCGCCCATACTTTTTCACTGCCCCGGCATCGTAACGATGCCGGGGCAGTGGTGTTTTTCCGGGCCCCGGAGCGGGATCGCTACCGTTTCACGGCGCAGAGCAGCCCGTCGCCCACCGGCAGCAGCGACGACAGCAGGTCCTGGCTCTCGCGGACCGCGCGGAGCAGCTCGCGGATGCGCAGCACGTCGGCCGGCTGCGGTCCGGAGTCCACGGTGCGGCCGTCCGCGAAGGTGCCCTCGAAGCAGACGAGGCCGCCCGGACGCAGCAGGCGCAACGATTCAGCGAGGTAGTCCAGGTACTCCGTGCGGTCGCCGTCGCAGAAGACGAGGTCGTAGCCCCCGTCCGCGAGGCGGGGCAGTACGTCCAGGGCGCGGCCGGGGATGAACCGCGCGCGGTTGCCGGCGAAACCCGCGGCGCGGAAGGCCTGCCGGGCGAACTGCTGGCGCTCGGGCTCGGGGTCGACCGTGGTCAGCACTCCGTCCGGCCGCATTCCGTGCAGGAGATGGATTCCGGACACGCCCGTGCCCGTCCCGATCTCGGCCACCGCCTTGGCGTCCGCGGTGGCGGCGAGCATCCGCAGCGCGGCGCCGGTACCGGGCGACACCGAGGGCAGCCCCGCTTCCCGGGCCCGGTCGCGGGCCCAGCGCAGAGCTTCGTCCTCGGCGACAAAGGCGTCGGCGAACGCCCAGCTCGTCTGCCGGTTGCCGGTAATGGCCCTCTCCTGTCCCCGTGGATGCCTGGCCGTGACTGTATCCGTTGGGGGCGGGAACCCGCAGATGGGACCGGGCGTTTAGTAGGGGTGGGAGGACAGCGGGGGTAACGAATGGATCAAGACTGGATGCGAGCGCTTCGACCAGGTGGGACACCCGGCAGGAAGCCCGTACCAAATTCCAGTAAAAACGCTTATCCGGAGCTAACGGGCGAGGTGGTTATGGTAGGGGCTCCACTGGACACCACCAGAGCCGACAGGGGAGGTGCGGCTGCGTCTGCGGACCGGAGGGGAGCGCTGAGGCGCTTTCTCGGGTTGGCGGGTGAGCCGAAATCCGTGACCGACACCGCTGACCGATCCCACGCAGCCCACTCCGCTCAGACCGCGACCTTTGCCGCTGAAGCGGAATCGCAGGCGTGGACTCCGCCCACCTGGGAGGAGATCGTCAGCACGCACAGCGGCCGGGTCTATCGCCTCGCGTACCGACTGACCGGCAATCAGCACGACGCCGAGGACCTCACGCAAGAGGTCTTCGTCCGTGTCTTCCGGTCCCTTTCCACGTACACGCCCGGCACCTTCGAGGGTTGGCTGCACCGCATCACGACGAACCTGTTCCTGGACATGGTCCGCCGCAAGCAGCGCATCCGCTTCGACGCCCTCGGGGACGACGCGGCGGAGCGGCTGCCCAGCCGCGAGCCCTCGCCCCAGCAGGTCTTCAACGACACGCACTTCGACGCGGACGTGCAGCAGGCCCTGGACACCCTGGCGCCCGAGTTCCGCGCCGCCGTGGTGCTCTGCGACATCGAAGGCCTTTCGTACGAGGAGATCGCCGCGACCCTGGGCGTCAAGCTGGGTACGGTCCGCAGCCGTATCCACCGCGGCCGTTCCCAGCTGCGCAAGGCCCTCCAGCACCGGTCGCCCGAGGCCCGCGCCGAGCGCCGCTCGCTTGCCGGAGCCGTGGCGCTGGGGGGAGGGGGCGCGACCGCGTGAGTGGATCACGGTCGAATCCTGCCGAACGGCGTATCGCCGAGGCCGAGCAGCATCTGGGGGACCGACTCGCCGCCCTGGTGGACGGCGAGTTGGGCCATGACGCGCGTGAGCGGGTTCTCGCTCATCTCGCGACCTGTCCGAAGTGCAAGACCGAGGCCGACGCCCAGCGGCGGCTGAAGAGTGTCTTCGCCGAGGTGGCGCCGCCGCCTCCTTCCGAGAGTTTCCTCGCCCGCCTCCAGGGTCTGCCCGGTGGCGGCAGCGAGCCGCCCGGCGGTCCCCGTTCGCCGGGCGGCGGCTTCGCGACCGCCGACTCCGAGTCCGGGCTGCCCCCGACCGGCGTCTTCGGCGTGAAGGGCGAGAGCTTCGGCTATGTGCCCTCGGGCGCCCATGCCGCGGTGCTGCCCGGCGAGGGGCGCGGTTTCCGCCTCCATGACCTGGGGCGGCACGACGTGGGCCGGCCGGACGCCGAGCGGTCGCTGTGGCGCGGGCGGCGGTTCGCGTTCGCCGCGGCGGGCGCGGTGTCACTGGCCGCGATAGCGCTGGGCGGTGTCACGACGGGCATCCCCGCCGATCCGGGCGACTCCCGCGCGGGCGGCTCGGGAAGCAGCAGCAACAGCAACGCGTCACCGGTGCGCTCGCAGGGCTCGGGTGCCAGCACGGCCCCGGACTCCTCGCGGCGGCGCGGCAGCGGTCCGCTCTCCGCGCAGGGGCAGCGGCCGGGTGTCCTCGCGGCGCCGGTCGCGCCGACGGAGGTCACGGGTCCGCTGCTGCCGGGCGGAGCCGGGCAGGGCCCCCGGGTGCAGGAGCCCGTGCAGTCCGCGGCGGCGCCGCTCGTCGCCGGTGCGGCGGTCATGTCCCCGCTCATACGGCCGGTGACCCCGGTCCCGCTGGGCGTCACTCCCGTACCGGGAGCGGATCCCAGGCGGACCGCCGCCTCCTCGCCGATCGAGGGCACACTGCAGGGCACTTCGCAGATCCGCTGACGTGCCCTGCGCTTCGGCGGGAGAACCTGATTGAATCCTGGGTGGACCGTGTCCGCCCAGGATTTTTGGCGGTCGCGGAGTTGAGTACGTAATCGGCGCCCGCCGTAGGCCAGTTGTGGGGAGAGCATGGACGAGGGCAAGCCCACGAAGGCGAAGTGGTGGAGCCGGCCCCGGTCGGCGTCGGCGCCTGTGCCCGACGGCTCCGGCGAGGAGATATCCACCGCACCGGCGGCGGACCCGGACTCGGGTGACTTCACCCTGGCGGCGGCGACCCCACCGGACACGACGGCGACGGCGACGGCGGCCGAGTCCCAGGCGACTCCGGCGCAGGCGTCTCCCGCCCAGCAGCCCCCCGCCCAGCCCGCTCCAGAGCAGCCCGCAGCCGTGCAGTCAGAGCAGCCCACAGCCGTACAGCCAGAGCAGCCCGCAGCCGTTCAGGACGCGCCCGCCCCGGAGCGCTCCGAGCGCCCCCGCCCGCTGCACGACCCGGACCCGTACGGCACGCCGCCCTACGGAGAGCCCGGCCCCTGGGCCCCCGCCCCGCCCGTGCAGCACCCCGCGACGACCCCGGCCCACGGCACCCAGCTCCCGGCGGCCCCCGCGGGCGCGACCCCGCCCCACGGAACCCCGCCCCACGGCACCGCGCACCAAACGCCCCCGCAAGCCGTCATCCCGCAGCCGCAGCCGCAGCCGCAGCCGCAGCCGCAGCCGATGCAGCCCCAGCCGCACCCCCAAGCAGCCGCAGCCCCGCCCCGTCAGCCGTACGACCCCTGGAACGCGCCCCTGCAGCAGAGCGGCGCCGTCCCCGTCGACCCGGTGAAGAAGCGGAAGCGGGCCAACAGGACGCTGCTCGTCTTCGTCCTCGTCATCACCCTCGTCTCCGGCGGCATCGGCGGAGCCATCGGCGCCTACCTGGAGCGCAACGGCGGCACGGAGGTCGAGCTGCCGCAGGCCGACGCGGAGGCGAAGGGCCGCGCCAAGGACAGCGTCGCCGGTATCGCGGCGAGCTCGCTGCCCGGCGTCGTCACCCTGCACGTCACGGGCGACTCGGCGGCCGGCACCGGAACCGGCTTCGTGCTCGACGACAAGGGCCACATCCTCACCAACAACCACGTGGTCGAGCCCGCCGGCACCGGCGGCGAGATAACGGTGACGTTCAGCGGCGGCGAGACCGCCGACGCGGAGGTCATCGGCCGCGACTCCGGCTACGACCTGGCCGTGGTCAAGGTCTCCGGCGTACGCGGACTCAAGCCGCTGCCCCTCGGCAACTCGGAGAACGTGCAGGTGGGCGACCCCGTCGTCGCCATCGGCGCGCCCTTCGACCTCGCCAACACCGTCACCTCCGGCATCATCAGCGCCAAGGAGCGCCCGATCACCGCGGGCGGCGAGAAGGGCGACGGCAGCGACGTCAGCTATGTCGACGCCCTGCAGACGGACGCGCCGATCAACCCGGGCAACTCCGGAGGCCCCCTGGTCGACTCCCAGGGCCGCGTCATCGGCATCAACAGCGCCATCCGCTCCGCCGACGACAGCTCGGCCCCCGGCGGCGGCCAGGCCGGCTCCATCGGGCTCGGCTTCGCCATCCCCATCAACCAGGGCAAGCGCGTCGCCGAGGAACTGATCAACACCGGCAAGGCCACGCACCCTGTGATTGGCGTCACGCTCGACATGGAGTTCACCGGCGACGGCGCCCGCGTCGGCGCCAAGGGGAAGAACGGCGGCCCGGCGGTGAACAAGGGCGGTCCCGGCGACCGTGCCGGAATCGAACCCGGCGATGTCATCACCGAAGTGGACGGCCAGCGCATTCACTCGGGCGACGAGCTCATCGTCAAGATTCGCGCGCACCGGCCGAAGGACAGCCTGGAACTGACCGTCCAGCGGAACGGAAAAGACCGGAAAGTGACCCTCGTGCTCGGCTCGGCGGGCGGCAGCTGATCCCTGCCGGACGCCCGGCGGCTACCGGAGGGACAGGATCGCCGGGTACCGTGGACCCGGTCCGGATGGCAAGGAGTTCAAGGTGTTCTCAGACATTGGCCCGCTCGAGGTAGTGGCGCTGATCATCCTCGCCGTGCTCGTCTTCGGCCCGGACAAGCTGCCCAAGCTGATTCAGGACGCCTCGCGCACCATCCGTAAGATCCGGGAATTCTCGGACAGCGCCAAGGCGGATATACGCAGTGAACTCGGCCCGGAATTCAAGGACTTCGAGTTCGAGGACCTGAATCCGAAGACCTTCATCCGCAAGCAGCTCGACAACGACGAGCTGGGCCTGAAGGAAATCCGCAACGGCTTCGACCTCAAGAAGGAGATGGCCGAGGTCACGGACGCCGTGCACGGCCGGGAGAGCGAATCCGACGCGTCCGAGGGCTCCGGCGGCGGCGCCGCGTCCGGCGGTGGCCGGATCGACATGTCGAAGAAGCCCGCGAAGGCCCCGGCCGAAGAGCACCCGCCGTTCGACGCCGACGCCACCTGACCTGGCGCGGAACTCTCCTCGCGACGCCGCGAGAACCACCCGTCCGCCGACCGGTGTCCCAGCTTCCGGAACGGGTGTGGCTATCCTGCCTTGTTGTCCGGCTGAGGACGCCCGAGGGGGGCGGGCCCTGCGGACCGATGAGAACGAGGAGGCGGCCGGGTACATGGAGACGACAAGTCGCGTAGGCGCACAGGCGCCGGCCGCGGACGGTGACGCGCAAGCGGCGCCCTCCGCCCGGCACACGGTCGACGGCTATCTGCAGGCGTCCTTCCCCTGGTACGGCCTGGACGAGGCCTTCACGGGGCCGCGCTGGCTGATGCAGGTCGGCACCGCGGATGGCGTGGTGGCGCACGGCTCCATCGGCCACGGCGACGAGCCTTCGGTGCGCAGCGAGGGCCCGCTCGGGACCAACGACAAGGAGCGCTTCGCGGTCGTGGTGACCGTCGAGGCCAACCCGGTGCGGCGCAGCGCGGACGGCACGGGCCTCCTGGAGGCGACCTCGGTGTCGTCCGCGGCCTGGCTCGCGGGCGTGGGGCTGCTCGCGGTCACCTGGCCGGGCCAGATGGACCACAACCTGCGCAACGACTGGCTGGACCAGCAGACCGAGACGGCCTGGGTGCTCGCCGACGATCTGCAGGGCGCCGACTGGTCGACGCTCTCGCTGCCGGTGGACGGGGTGCCGACCTCGTTCCACTACCGCGAGTCCGAGTTCGGCTGGGTGCTCGCCGGGTCCACCGACGAGGGCGTCCACCTGGGCGCCTACGGCCGCGGCATGAGCGCGTACGGCCTGGGCTTCTCGGTGGTCAAGAACATCGCCGAGTACGGCGGCTGACGGCTTCCGGATACGCCGATGGGGGCGCCGCTCATTACGAGCGGCGCCCCCATCGGCGTACGAGGAGGAGGCCCTTTGCGAGGAGCCTCAGAACTTGTTGCGCGGTGTGATGCCGAGCGTCATGCCCGCGAGGCCGCGCTGACGGCCGCCCAGCTTGCCCGCGATGGCGCGCAGGGCCGAGCCCGCCGGGGAGTCCGGGTCGGTGATGACGACCGGCTTGCCCTCGTCGCCGCCCTCGCGCAGCCGGACGTCGATCGGGATGGAGCCGAGGACCGGGACGGTGGCGCCGGTGGTCTTCGTGAGGCCCTCGGCGACCTTCTGGCCGCCGCCGGTGCCGAAGACGTCGACCATCTCGTCGCAGTGCGGGCAGGGCAGGCCCGACATGTTCTCGACGACGCCGACGATCTTCTGGTGGGTCTGTACGGCGATGGAGCCGGCCCGCTCGGCGACCTCGGCCGCGGCCTGCTGGGGCGTCGTCACGACGAGGATCTCGGCGTTCGGGACCAGCTGGGCCACGGAGATCGCGATGTCGCCCGTGCCCGGCGGCAGGTCGAGCAGCAGGACGTCCAGGTCGCCCCAGAAGACGTCCGCGAGGAACTGCTGGAGCGCGCGGTGCAGCATCGGTCCGCGCCACACCACCGGCGCGTTGCCCGGCGTGAACATGCCGATGGAGATGACCTTCACGCCGTTCGCGGACGGCGGCATGATCATGTTCTCGACCTGGGTGGGCTTGCCGTCGGCGCCCAGCATGCGGGGCACGGAGTGGCCGTAGATGTCCGCGTCCACGACGCCGACCTTCAGGCCGTCCGCCGCCATCGCCGCCGCCAGGTTCACCGTCACCGAGGACTTGCCGACGCCGCCCTTGCCGGACGCGACGGCGTAGACACGGGTCAGCGAGCCGGGCTTGGCGAAGGGCACCTCGCGCTCGGCGGTGCCGCCGCGCAGCGCCGCCGCGAGCTCCTTGCGCTGCTCGTCGCTCATCACGTCGAGCGTGACGTCGACGCGCGTGACGCCGTCCACGCGCGCGACCGCGTCCGTCACGTTCTTCGTGATCGTCTCGCGCATCGGGCAGCCGGAGACCGTGAGGTAGACCGTGACGGCCACGGCGCCGTCCGCGCCGATCTCCACCGATTTGACCATCCCCAACTCGGTGATGGGTCGCTGGATCTCGGGGTCGTTCACTGTCGCCAGTGCTTCGCGCACCGCGTCTTCCGTAGCCATAGAACCGATAGTACGGCGCGGTAACGGTGGGTCGGAAAGCCCCGTCAGCGGTCGCCTACATCACGTCCGCCGCGCTCCTCCGACGGGAATACGACGCGGTTCGCCGTCCGGTGCTCCTCCAGCTCCTTGACCAGGTCCTGGAGCTCGGAGCGGATCCAGTCGCGGGTGGCGACCTCGCCGAGGCCCATCCGCAGCGAGGCGATCTCGCGGCTCAGATATTCGGTGTCCGCGATGGACCGCTCGTTCTGCTTGCGGTCCTGTTCCAGGTTGACCCGGTCGCGGTCGTCCTGCCGGTTCTGCGCGAGGAGGATCAGCGGGGCGGCGTACGAGGCCTGCAGGGACAGCGCGAGCGTCAGGAACAGGAACGGGAAGGGGTCGAAGCGCCACGCGTCCGGCGCCGTCACGTTCCAGACGACCCAGACGGTGATGGTGACCGTCATCCAGACGATGAACCGCCCCGTGCCGAGGAACCGCGCGATCCGCTCGGAGAGCCGCCCGAACTCCTCCGGGTCGTACTCCGGCAGCAGCTTGCGGCGCGGCGGCCGCGGCTGGTCGAGCCGGAAGCGGGGCGCGGGGCGCGGCTCGGCGCGCGGGTCGCGCTCGCGGTCAGCCGGCGGCACCGGGCGCCTCTTCCTGGTGGAACTCGGTCTCGCGCCAGTCGTCCGGGAGCATGTGGTCGAGCACGTCGTCGACCGTGACCGCCCCGAGCAGCGAGCCGCCCTCGTCGACGACGGGGGCCGCCACCATGTCGTACGTCGCGAAGAACCCGGCGACCTGCGGCAGCGCCGTCTCCGGGGCGAGCGTCTGCAGGTCGTCGTCGAGGATCGAGCTGACCAGCGTGTACGGCGGATCGCGGAGCAGCCGCTGGAAGTGCACGGTGCCCAGGTACTTGCCGGTCGGCGTCTCGTCCGGCGGCCGGCAGACGTACACCTGCGCGGCGAGCGCGGGGGAGAGGTCCTGCTGGCGCACCCGTGCCAGGGCGTCCGCGACGGTGGCGTCGGGCCGGAGCACGATCGGCTCGGTCGTCATCAGACCGCCGGCGGTGCGCTCCTCGTACGCCATCAGACGCCGCACGTCCGCCGCGTCGTCCGGCTGCATCAGGGTGAGCAGCCGCTCCTTGTCGTCCTCCGGGAGCTCGGCGAGCAGGTCGGCGGCGTCGTCGGGGTCCATGGCCTCCAGGACGTCCGCGGCGCGCTCCTCCTTCAGCTTCCCGAGGATCTCGATCTGGTCGTCCTCGGGCAGCTCTTCGAGTACGTCGGCGAGCCGGTCGTCGTCGAGCGCTGCCGCCACCTCGGCCCGCCGTTTCGCCGACAGGTGGTGGAGCACATTGGCGAGGTCGGCGGGGCGCAGCTGCTCGAAGGTGGCGAGCAGGCTCTCGGCGCCCTGGCCGTGCTCCTCCAGGGAGAATCCGTCGACGGCGGACCACTCGACGGTGAGCGTCTCCCCCTTGCGCCGGAAGGTGCCCCCTTTCCCCTTCCGTACGAAGACCTTGTCGATCTCCCAGTCGCGGCGGGCCGGCAGCTGCTGCACCGATACGTCGAGGACGGTCACCTCCTCGCCCGTCTCGACCAGCTTGACCCGGCGGTCCAGCATCTCGCCGAGCACGAGGCGCTCGGTGGGCCGCTGTTCGAAGCGCCGCACGTTCAGTACGCCGGTCGTGATGACCTGGCCCGACTCGATGCCCGTCACGCGGGTCATCGGCAGGAAGATGCGGCGCCGTGTGGACAGCTCGACGACCAGGCCGAGCAGCCGGGGCGGCCTGCGGCTGACCCGGAGCATGGCGACGAGGTCGCGCACCCGGCCCACCTGGTCGCCGTTCGGGTCGAAGACGGCGGTGCCGGAGAGGTGCGAGACGAAGATCCGGGAGGGGCTTGCGGCCATCACGCGCGCCTCCTTCGCCGCAGAGAATTGTGTCGTTCTGTCCGGTAATGCGGGCTTCAGGCTAGCCCGTCCCGGTCGGATCCGCCCTGGTGGGGCGTCCGGCGGGACTGGCGCCGAAGCGAGTGGTCAGCACGGGTACGCTGCCGTACTGCCGAAGCCGTAGCCGTAGCCGTCGTCCCCACGAGAGGCAGTGCCACCTGTGACTGCGATTCCCCTGGCCCGCCGCACCCGCAGGGCGACCGTCGTGAGCGCGCTGTGCGCGGGTCTGGTCGTGGGGGTCACCGGTCTCACCGGGTGCAGCAGCGAGGAGGACCCGGACGCGGGCACCAACGGCGTCGGCAAGCTCTCCGCGAAGAAGATCCAGAGCAAGTCCCTCGCGGCGGCCGACGCGGCGGACGCCGTGCGGCTCTCGGGCACGCTGGTCAGCAAGGGCCACACGTACAAGCTCGACATGCGGCTCAAGGGCGAGGGCGGCGAGGGCTCGGTCACCTCCAAGGGCGATACGTTCAAGCTGCTGCGGGTCGGCAAGGAGCTGTACCTGATGGCGGACTCCGCCTTCTGGACGCACGCGAACGCCAAGGACGGCGAGAAGCCCGGCAAGGCGGACGACGAGGCCGCGGCGAAGCTCGACGGCAAGTACGTGAAGGTGCCCGAGGAGGACGCCTCCTACAAGCAGCTGAGCGGCTTCACGGACAAGGACGTACTCCTGTCGGGCATGCTCACGCTGCACGGCGAGCTGGAGACGGGCGAGCGCGGCAGGACCGGCGGCATCCCCAGCATCAAGCTCACCGGCGACCAGGGCGCGGGCGGCACCCTGGACGTCTCCCTGGAGGGCAGGCCCTACCCCCTGCGCCTCCAGCGCGCGGGTGACGCGGGCTCCCTCCGCCTCACCGACTGGGGCAAGGACTTCACGCTGGAGGAGCCGCGGAAGGACGAGATGGTGGACTACGGGGAGCAGCTGCCTACGAAGTAGGCGCGCGGGCCGGCGCCCCGTAGGGCGCGGGGAACTGCGCGCCCAGCCACGAGTCACCCGCGGACGAATACTCCGCTTACCGCTTCTTCCGCCTGAAAAGCAGCCGAGGCAACGCATCCGGCACCGGCTGCCGGGTGGTCGCGGAGGTCGGCAGGGGCGGCGCCGCCAGCGACCCGTCCGGCAGCTCCGTGACCGCGTCCTTCGGGGCGAGCCGAACCACCCTGCACTCGGCAGCCCAGCGCTCCGTCATCCGCTCCGCGTCCGGCGCGTTCAGCCGCTTGCCCTTGAGCTCCCCGACGGCCGCCTCCCACTCCTCGGAACGCGGCGCAAGCTCGGTCACGGACGCAGTCCAGGCAATGACACGGCCGCCCTTGTCCTTGCTGCGCACGGTCACCTCGGCGGTGGAGCCGTCGGCGAGACCCGGCAGCGGTTGCTCGCCGGGCCCGTCGCCGACCAGGCAGGCCGCGCCCTCGTGCCAGACGTGCCACAGGGCGCGGGCAGCAGGTCCGTCGCCGCGCACCCAGATCAGCCCCGACTTCTTGGTGGCCTCCTCGACGAGGGCCCGGGCGAGCAGCGTTTCTGTCATGCGCGCAGCCTACCGAGTGGGGTGCCGCGGGGAATCAGAGCCAGCCGTTGCGCTTGAGGGTGCGGTGGATGGCGAAGCAGATGCCGCCGATGAGGGCGAGCACCATCGGGTAGCCGTACCGCCAGCGCAGCTCCGGCATGTGGTCGAAGTTCATGCCGTAGACCCCGCAGACCGCCGTCGGGACGGCGATGATCGCCGCCCAGGAGGTGATCTTGCGCATGTCCTCGTTCTGCGCGACCGCGGCCTGCGCGAGGTTGGCCTGGAGGATCGAGTTGAGCAGTTCGTCGAAGCCGACGACCTGCTCCTGGACGCGCGCCAGGTGGTCGGCGACGTCACGGAAGTACTTCTGGATGTCCGGGTCGACAAGACGCATCGGCCGCTCGCTCAGGAGCTGCATGGGGCGAAGCAGCGGGGACACGGCCCGCTTGAACTCGAGCACCTCGCGCTTGAGCTGGTAGATCCGCCCGGCGTCGACGCCGCGCGCGGTCCCCTTGCCCTTGCTGGGTGCGGAGAACACCTCGGTCTCCACGTCGTCGATGTCGTCCTGCATCGCGTCGGCCACCGCGAGATAGCCGTCGACGACATGGTCGGCGATGGTGTGCAGCACGGCCGAGGGGCCCTTGGCGAGCAGCTCGGGCTCCTCCTGGAGCCGCCGCCGCAGCGCCCGCAGCGAGCCGTGCCCTCCGTGCCGCACGGTGATGAAGAAGTCCCGGCCGGTGAAGCACATCACCTCGCCGGTCTCCACGACCTCGCTGGTCGCGGTCAGTTCGGTGTGCTCGACGTAGTGGATCGTCTTGAAGACGGTGAAGAGCGTGTCGTCGTAACGCTCCAGCTTGGGCCGCTGGTGCGCGTGCACCGCGTCCTCGACGGCCAGCGGGTGCAGCCCGAACTCGGCGGCGATACCGGCGAATTCGGCCTCGGTCGGCTCGTGCAGGCCGATCCAGGCGAAGCCGCCGTCGCGGCGCACCTGGAGCATCGCCTCGTGCGGGGTCAGAGTGTCGTCGCACGCCGCGCGTCGGCCGTCGCGGTAGACCGCGCAGTCGACTACGGCGGACGCGGCCTCGCGGGTCGCGTCGTACGAGATGTAGGTGTTGCCGTCCTTGCGGGGCGCGGGACGGACGGCGGCACGCAGGTCGCGGATCATCGACATGGGCAGGCTCCTTTGACGGAGGCCGCCGGCGACGGTTGGAACTGCCCGGAATGGGGACGTCCTGCTGAGGATGTTCGGCACGTCCACAAAGCGGGGAGCACCGCACCGTCGCGGTGGCAGCTTCGCTACTGACTCAGACCGGAGAACTCGGGGAGATCAAGCTCGGAGAGATCAAACTCAGCGAGATCAGGTGGAAACGAAGTGCTCTTCCGTCGCACGCGGCACGAGGAGTACCCACGCACAGTGGCAGCTACAGGGCTGCGTGAGGTGTCAGACGGAAGAACGGGTGGTACTGCACGGTCGACTTCGGTCCATTGCAGCCCCACCTCCTCCGGCCGGTCCCCCGTAGGGGAAGTCCCTGGCGCGTAAGCGCGCGAAGTCATCTGCCCGGGCTGGAGAGCACGCTCTGCGTGCTGCCCGGAACCAGCTGCCAACACTATCAGCCGACTGAAGTGTCAAACCCCCGCCTTTACCCATCACTGACGACTTCTATGCCGAGTTCTATGCTCGCGTCATGGCTGATGTTCTTGCTCTGGTGGAGGCCCGTCTCCGTACTGGCCTCGGCGAACCCGACGCGCGCGCCGCGGTGACCTTCCTCGGCACCGACCGGGTGGAAGTGCTGCGCTTCACAGACGGGGACGTGGTCAGATACGCCACGCTCGGCATGTCGGCCCAGCCGATGACCGACCCCACCGCCGCCCTGGCCGATCCGGTCAAGGGCCCTCGCGCGGAACTGGTGTTGTCGGTACGAGGAGGCCTCGCCGACACCGACAAGGTGCTCCGCCCGCTCGCCGTCCTTGCGGCCTCCCCGCAGGTCGAGGGCCTGATCGTGGCCCCCGGTGCCTCGCTCGACGTGGGCGAACCGCTGTGGCCCGGCGCGCAGTTCACGTCCGTACTGGTCGCGGAGCCCGGCGGCCTGGTGGAGGACCTCGACCTCGACGAGCCGATGGACCCCGTACGTTTCCTGCCGCTGCTGCCGATGACGCCGAACGAGGCCGCGTGGAAGCGGGTGCACGGCGCGGGAGCCCTCCAGGAGCGGTGGCTGAACAGCGGAACGGACCTGCGCGATCCGTTGCGCAGGTCCGTTTCCCTGGACTGAAGTTCCTTGCCGGGGGCTTCAGTTGGCGAAGACGGCGACGCCGTCCTCCGTCGCGTGCTTCGGCTCCAGCTCCTCGGCCTCGTGCGTGAGGGCGCTGCGGCGGACCCACACCACGACCGCGCCGAGCACCGCCGTGACGGCCGCGACCACGAACGGGACGTGGATGTTGCTCCACTCCTCGATCTTCGGCGCGAAGAACGGCGCGGCGGCCGCGGCGAACCACCGGACGAAGTTGTACCCGGCGCTCGCCACTGGGCGCGGCGCGTCGGAGACCCCGAGCGCCAGCTCGGTGTAGACGGTGTTGTTCACGCCGATGAAGGCGCCGGACAGGATCGTGCAGACGACGGCGGTGGTGTGGTTGCCGTACCCGAGGACCAGCACGTCCACCGCGAGCAGGACCAGCGAACCGCCGAGCACCTTCAGCGAGCCGAGCCGTGCCTGTAGGCGCGGGGCGACGAGCACCGAGAACACCGCGAGCAGCAGACCCCAGGCGAAGAAGATCGCGCCCGACTTGTACGGCGTCATGTTCAGCACGAACGGCGTGAAGGCCAGGACCGTGAAGAACGTGTAGTTGTAGAAGAACGCGGAGGCCGCAGCCGAGGCGAGCCCGCCGTGGCCGAGCGCCTTGATCGGGGCGAGCAGCGACGTCTTCTGGGCGGGCTTCGGCTGCTCCTTCAGGAACGCCGAGATGCAGAGGAAGCCGACGGCCATCAGCGCGGCGGTGCCGAAGAACGGGTAGCGCCAGCTCGCGTTGCCGAGCACCGCGCCGAGCAGCGGCCCGCACGCCATGCCGAGGCCGAGCGCCGACTCGTACAGCAGGATCGCCGCGGCGCTGCCGCCGGCCGCCGCGCCGACGATGACGGCGAGCGCGGTCGACACGAAGAGGGCGTTGCCGAGGCCCCAGCCGGCCCGGAACCCGACGAGTTCGCCGACCGATCCGGAGGTTCCGGCGAGCCCCGCGAAGACCACGACGAGGGCGAGGCCGAGGAGCAGGGTCTTCTTGCCGCCGATCCGGCTGGAGACGAACCCGGTCACCAGCATCGCGACGGCGGTGATCAGGAAGTACGAGGTGAACAGGAGCGAGACCTGGCTGGCGCTCGCGTCCAGGCCCTTGGCGATGGAGGGGAGGATCGGGTCGACGAGCCCGATGCCCATGAAGGCGACGACGGACGCGCCGGCCGTGGCCCAGACCGCCTTCGGCTGCCGGAGGAGGCTGGTCGCGCCCTCGTCGAACGGATCCCCTTCGGCGGGGCCTCCTGTGCTGCTGTTCATGCCTGCTCCTTCATGGCTGCCGGCGGGATCGTTGACGTATACACATATTAGTTAGCAAGGCTAAAAGATGCAAGCTACATCTAATTTCCCCTGGTCGCGGGGGGTACGCCACCGACTCCGGACGGGTGATCAGTCCTTGACGCGGCGACGACCGGGGAGGACCGTTGAGCACCATGAGGGGCGAACCCAGTTGCCCGAAGTGTGGTGGCCGGGTCAGGGCTCCCGGTCTCTTTGCCGACTCCTGGCAGTGTGATGTGCACGGGACCGTGCATCCGCTGCAGCCTGTGATCCCGCCCAGCGTCGAGGCCCTCCAAGTGGTGGTGCACCGTGCGCAGGTGCCCGTGTGGATGCCGTGGCCGCTGCCGGTGGGCTGGCTGTTCACGGGCGTGGCCTGTGCCGGCGACGACAGGAGCGGCGGCCGTGCGACCGCCGTGGCCTGTTCGGGCCCGGCCCCGCTCGGCGGCATCGGCGAGCTGATCCTGGTCGCCGAGGAGCTGGGCGTCGGGCTCGGCGCGCGGTACGCGGGCATCGACGGACCGGACCCCGGCCCCTATCTGAACGTCGAGAAGCCCCCGCAGGCCAAGGTCCTCGCGGCGGGCCGGCCGACCCCCATGTGGCATGTGGCGGGCACGCCGGACGACCGCGCGGTCTTCGCGGGCGAGGCGCGCGGCCTGTGGCTGTGGGCGATCGCCTGGCCGGAGCAGTCGGGCCTCTTGATGTACGACGAGCTGGTCCTGACGGATCTGCGGGACGCGGGGGCAGAGGTGGACCTGCTGCCGTGCGGGGCGCTCTCGCCGCGGCTGCTGATGCCGTGACGGTTCCCTCCGGAGGCCTGTCGGGGGAGTGAGCGGTGCCTCTTCCGCGGCGGCCGGGGGAGTGAGCGGCGCCTCTCCCGTGGCGGCCGGGGGAGCGATTGATTCCCGTTATCCTTGAGCGTCCCCCTCGTCCGCCCCGTCAGAGCCTGGAGTCCGCGTCGTGCGCATCGATCTGCACACCCACTCCACCGCATCCGACGGCACGGACACCCCGGCCGAGCTGGTGCGGGGCGCCGCCGCTGCCGGGCTCGACGTCGTCGCGCTGACCGACCACGACACGACCCGGGGGTACGGAGAGGCCATCACCGCCCTCCCGGCCGGGCTGACCCTGGTCACCGGCGCCGAACTCTCCTGCCGGCTCGACGGCGTGGGCCTGCACATGCTCGCCTACCTCTTCGACCCCGAAGAGCCGGAGCTGGCCCGCGAGCGCGAGCTGGTGCGCGACGACCGCGTGCCGCGCGCCAAGACGATGGTCGGCAAGCTCCAGGAGCTGGGCGTCCCCGTCACCTGGGAACAGGTCGCGCGGATCGCGGGCGACGGCTCCGTCGGCCGCCCGCACATCGCCGAGGCCCTGGTCGAGCTGGGCGTCGTACGCAGCGTCTCGGACGCCTTCACGCCCGACTGGCTCGCCGACGGCGGCCGCGCCTACGCCGAGAAGCACGAGCTGGACCCCTTCGACGCGATCCGCCTGGTCAAGGCGGCCGGCGGCGTCACCGTCTTCGCGCACCCGGCCGCCGTCAAGCGCGGCCAGGTCGTCCCCGAGGCCGCGATAGCGGAACTCGCCGCGGCCGGTCTCGACGGCGTCGAGACGGACCACATGGACCACGACGCGGCCACCCGCGCCCGGCTGCGCGGACTCGCCGCGGACCTCGGTCTGCTGGTCACCGGGTCGAGCGACTACCACGGCAGCCGCAAGACGTGCGTGCTCGGTGAGTTCACCACCGACCCCGAGATCTACGGGGAGATCACGCGCAGGGCCACCGGGGCGTTCCCGGTTCCGGGCGCCGGCGGACCTGCGACCGCGTAGCCCGCGCGCCCCCCACCCTCACTTCCCCTCATCGCCGCTGCCCTTCCGCGCGGCGTTCTCGCACCACTCTCTGCAAGGCATCACTGTGTTCGACGTCGCCGTCTTCGGATCCCTTTTTCTCACCCTTTTTGTGATCATGGACCCCCCTGGGATCACCCCGATCTTCCTCGGACTCACCTCCGGCCGCCCGGCCAAGGTGCAGAAGAGGATGGCCTTCCAGGCCGTCTGCGTCGCCTTCGGCGTCATCGCGGTCTTCGGGCTCCTGGGCCACCAGATCCTCGACTATCTGCATGTCTCCGTCCCCGCGCTGATGATCGCGGGCGGGCTGCTGCTCCTGCTCATCGCGCTCGACCTGCTCACCGGCAAGACCGACGAGCCGAAGCAGACCAAGGACGTCAACGTCGCCCTCGTACCGCTCGGCATGCCGCTCCTCGCCGGGCCCGGCGCGATCGTCTCCGTCATCCTGGCCGTGCAGAACGCCGACAGTGTCGGCACGCAGATCTCCGTATGGACGGCGATCGTGGCGATGCACGTCGTGCTGTGGCTGGTGATGCGCTACTCGCTGCTGATCATCCGCGTCATCAAGGACGGCGGCGTCGTCCTCGTGACGCGGCTCGCGGGCATGATGCTCTCCGCGATCGCCGTGCAGCAGATCATCAACGGCGTGACCCAGGTGATCCAGGGGAGCTAGCCGCCGCCCCGCCCCCGGGCATGCGAAGGGCCCCCGTACGACATGTGCGTACGGGGGCCCTCGACGTCTGCGTTACGAGGCCGGGGAGTCGGCCGGGCGGATGTAGATGCGCTGGCCGATCGCTGCGGCCTGCTGCACGATCCGATTGACGGAGGCGGCGTCTACGACGGTACGGTCCACGGCGATGCCGTCGACGTCGTCGAGTCGCATGATTTCGAAGCGCACAGGGCTTCTCCCTTCGTCTGGTCATCCTCCTGAAGGAGAACTACTGGAGTGATAGCGGAGCGCGGGGCAACGGTGTCCCGCGTTCCATACGGGTACAACGGGTTGCTCCCAGCAAACATTCCCTACGCTAAAGAAATTTTTCGACAGCCTAATTACTCACGGGTAGCGAGAGCGGTTGTGTTCGCAGCGTGACCAGCGGGACAATGTGCGGCAATGGACCACGAGATCGAGATCAGAGCCCAGCTGGAGCGCGCCAACGGACTGCTCGAGCGGATGCTCGCAGAGGTGGCGAAGACCCCGTCCACGCACGCGATCTTCGTCGACGCCGGGTATGTGTACGCGGCGGCGGGCAGGCTCGCGGTCGGCACGGAGGACCGGCGCGCCTTCGACCTGGACGCGGAGGGTTTGATCGAGGCGTTCATCGACAAGGCGCGGACGATCTTCGCGGACAGCCGGCTGCTGCGCGTCTACTGGTACGACGGTGCGCGGCGCCGCATCCACACGATGGAGCAGCAGTCGATCGCCGAGCTGCCGGACGTGAAGGTCCGCCTCGGCAACCTCAACGCGAACAATCAGCAGAAGGGCGTCGACTCCCTGATCCGCACGGACCTGGAGTCACTGGCCCGGCACCGCGCGATCAGCGACGCGGCGCTGGTCGGCGGCGACGAGGACCTGGTCTCGGCGGTGGAGGCGGCGCAGGGGTACGGGGCGCGGGTCCATCTGTGGGGCATCGAGGCGCCCGACGGCAGCAACCAGGCGGAGCCGCTGCTGTGGGAGGTCGACAGCCAGCGCACGTTCGACCTCGAGTTCTTCAAGCCGTACGTGTCACGGCGCACGGCCACGTCGTACGAGACGTCGACGACGCCCCGGCCCTCGCGCGACGACGTGCGGTTCGTGGGCGCGCAGATCGCCGCGAAGTGGCTGGCCGCGCGGGGGCGCGAGGCGCTGGTGGACCTGCTGCCCGGCCACCCCTATCTGCCCGGCTCGGTCGACCAGGAGCTGCTGGTGGAGGCGGAGAAGCTGCTCGCGTACTCGCTGCGGGGGCAGTCGGATCTGCGGCGGGCGTTGCGGGACGGCTTCTGGGAGCATCTGCGGACGCAGTACTGACCGCGGTGCCGACAGGGCTCGGCTCGGGGTGCGGGGTCAGGCCTCGACGACGCCCAGCTGCTGCATGAGGCCGAGGTCGTCCACGTTCCACCAGCTCTCCGCGAGCTTGCCGCCCGCGCAGCGGAAGGTGGCGTGACCGGTGCCGGCGACATCCCGGCCGGTCGCCTCCAGGCCCTGGTACGCGGCGACGTGGCGGCCCTTGAACGAGAACCGCGCGCACACCAGATCGCCGTCGGCCAGCAGGCTCTCCACGGTGACCGCCGGGTGGAAGCCCTCCATGATCTCCCGGTCCGCGATCTTGGTCTCCGCCAGGCTCATGTCGTAGGAGGGCTGTGAGGGGTCGTGCTCCCGGTAGTCGGCGGTGCACATCCCGTCCAGCGCGTCGATGTTGCCGTTGTTGACCACTTCCTCGAAGAAGTCGCTCACCGCGCTCTTGTTGAGCTGCTCGTCGCGCAGCACGTCGAGATCGGTGAAGGACGGCGCCTCGTCGCAGAGCGCGACCATCTCCCGGAAGATCCGGTCCGTCTCCGGCAGGCTCGAGTTCTTCATCGCCTCCTCGTAGGAGGGAAACTCCACGATCTCCACCACGTGGCTGGAGTCGGAGCGGTCCTTGGCCATGATCGAGTGGGTGGCCGTCCGCTTGCCCCGGGTGGCCTCCACCCAGGTGTCCATCAGCTTGTTCATGGCATCGAGTTGGTGTGTCTTGCACTCGATGACCTGGACGAATGTCATGACGCCCGCCTCCTGTGCTGAGGTCTTAAGGGGGGCAACTTCAGCCTAGGCCTGTGGTGCGCCCCTGTCCTCACGGTCCCGGTCGGCGGTCGCCGCCCCGCTCCCAGAAGGCGAGGAGGGCGGCGGCGGTCTCCGCCGGGCGGTCGGTGTTGGGGGAGTGCTCGGCGCCGGTGACGACGGTGCGGTGGGCGCCCAGGCGCTGCGCCATCTCGTCCAGCCAGGGGACGAGCCAGGTGTCGTCGCGCTCGCCCGAGATGACGTGCACGGGCAGCGGGAGCGCGGCCAGTTCGGCGACGCGGTCGGGCTCGACGCGCAGCTGGTTGCCGGTGGCGATGAGCTGGGCGGGACTGTGCCCCAGCCAGCGATTGCGGAGCGCCTCGCCGTCCAGGGCCGTCTCCTCCGGCGGGTCCTGCGCCTGGATCGCCTCCCATGCCTCCTCCATCGACAGGACGGCGAGCGCGTCGGTCAGCATCTTGGCGCGGGCCTGCTGGGAGGGGGTGATCCGGGCGGGGCCGGACGACATGAGGGTGAGTGAGGCGAAGGTGCCCTCGGGGGCGACGAGGGCGGCGGCGCGGGCGATGTGGCCGCCGAGGGAGTGGCCGAGCAGGTGGATTCCGCGGCCGCCGAGGGCTTCGGCCTGGGCGAGTACGTCCTTGGCCAACTCGGGCTGGGCGTACGGGGATTGGTCGTCGGCGGGACCGGGGCTCTGGTACTGGCCGCGGCCGTCCACGGAGACGGCCCGGTAGCCGCCCGCCGCGAGGGGCGCGAGCAGCGCGATGAAGTCTTCCTTGCTGCCGGTGAAACCGGGGATCAGCAGGACGGTCCCCTTGGCCTCGCCGGCCGGGCGGGCGTCGAGGGCGGCGAAGTCGCCGCGCTCCGTGCGGAGGGGGCGGGCGTCGACGCCGGGGGGCGGGGTGAAGGTGGGCGGCCTGCTCATGGGTCGAGGCTAGCCGTTGCACGGGGCTTGGCGGTGACGGGCGCGGGGGCGTGCTCCTGCCGGAGGGGGCGGTCTGCTCGTCGGTGCCCGGCGGTGTGGTGCCGTTACCCGCCGCTGCGCGGCGGGCCTGTCCATCCGCCCGCCCGATTGCCCGGTGATTGCTGGGTGGTTGTGTGGGGTGGCTGCTTGGGGGGGGGCGTGGTGTTGCTGCTCGTCGGTCAGGGGGGGCACGCCTCGCCCGCCCGCTCCGCAGTGCGGAACCTGCCCACAACGGGCGGGTGGGTCGTGTCCGCCGCGCACGGCGAAGGCCCGGCACCCCGTGGGGTGCCGGGCCTTCAGCGGCTTCCTCAGTCGGCGGCGGGCGCCGCCGCCGACTTCTTCGTGCGGCGGCGCGGCTTCGACTCCTCCGTCGCCTGCGCCGGGATCTCCGCCTCGACGACGGGCGCGGCCGCCTTCTTCGTCGTGCGGCGACGCGGCTTGGCGACGGGGGCGTCCGCCTCGACCGTGTCCACGACGGCCTCCGCTGCCTTCTTCGTCGTACGACGGCGGGGCTTGGCCGGGGCCTCGGCCTCGACCGTGTCCACGACGGCCTCCGCTGCCTTCTTCGTCGTACGACGGCGGGGCTTCGCGGGGGCCTCCGCCTCCGCGGCCTCGACGACCGGCTCGGCTGCCGCTGCCTTCTTCGTGGTGCGGCGGCGCGGCTTCGCGGGGGCCTCGGCCTCGACCGTGTCGACGACGGCCTCGGCGGCCTTCTTCGTGGTGCGGCGGCGGGGCTTCGCGGGGGCCTCCGCCTCCGCGGCCTCGGCGACCGGCTCCGCGGCCTTGCGCGTACGGCGGCGCGGCTTGGTCGCGGGCGCCTCCTCCGCCTCGGCCACCAGGGTGGCCTCGACGGTGTCGACGACCGCCTCCGCGGCCTTGCGGGTCCGGCGGCGCGGCTTGGCGGGCGCGGCCTCGGCCGCCGCCTCGACGGGCTCCGGAGCCGTCACGGGAGCCTCGACCACGGCCTCCGCGGCGACCGCCTCGGCGGCCTCGCCACCCCGCGTCCGGCGACGACGGCGCGGCGTACGCGGCTCCGTCGGCTCGGCGGAGGGCGCGGCGGCCTCGGGAGCGGTCGCGGCGGGAGCCGCCGCGTCCAGCGGGGCGCCGGAGCGCGTGCGGCGACGACGGCGCGGCGTACGGGCGGGGCGCTCGGCGGCCGGAGCGGAGTCCGACGCGCGGCCGCGCTCCTGCGAGCGGCCGGAACGGCCACCGCGGGCACCACGCCCACCGGTCTCGCCCAGGTCCTCGATCTCCTCGGCGCCCAGACCCGCACGGGTCCGCTCGGCACGCGGCAGCACACCCTTGGTGCCCGCCGGGATGCTCAGGTCCTCGAAGAGGTGCGGCGAGCTGGAGTACGTCTCGGCCGGGTCGCTGAAGCCCAGGTCGAGCGCCTTGTTGATCAGCTGCCAGCGGGGGATGTCGTCCCAGTCGACCAGCGTGATCGCCGTACCCGAAGCGCCCGCGCGGCCCGTGCGGCCGATGCGGTGCAGATACGTCTTCTCGTCCTCGGGGGACTGGTAGTTGATGACGTGCGTGACGCCCTCGACGTCGATGCCGCGCGCGGCGACGTCGGTGCAGACGAGCACGTCCACCTTGCCGTTGCGGAAGGCACGAAGGGCCTGCTCGCGGGCGCCCTGGCCGAGGTCGCCGTGGACGGCGCCCGAGGCGAAGCCACGGCGCTCCAGCTGCTCGGCGATGTCGGCGGCGGTCCGCTTCGTACGGCAGAAGATCATCGCGAGTCCGCGGCCGTCGGCCTGCAGGATGCGCGCGATCATCTCCGGCTTGTCCATGGAGTGCGCGCGGTAGACGAACTGCGCGATGTTCGCGACGGTCG
Organism: Streptomyces sp. NPDC050658; assembly: GCF_044457025.1. Lineage (NCBI taxonomy): Bacteria > Bacillati > Actinomycetota > Actinomycetes > Kitasatosporales > Streptomycetaceae > Streptomyces > Streptomyces sp. NPDC050658. The sequence goes on along the minus strand of NZ_JBITGM010000005.1, from coordinate 353,679 downwards.
CGCCCTCGTCGTCCGGCGCGGTGGCGCGGATGTGCGTGGGCTGCGACATGTAGCGGCGGGCGAGGCCGATGACGGCGCCCGGCATGGTCGCCGAGAACAGCATCGTCTGGCGCTTGGCCGGCAGCATGTTGATGATCCGCTCGACGTCGGGCAGGAAGCCCAGGTCGAGCATCTCGTCGGCCTCGTCGAGGACGAGGCACTTGATGTGCTTGAGGTCGAGCTTGCGCTGACCGGCGAGGTCGAGCAGCCGGCCGGGCGTGCCGACGACGATGTCGACGCCCTTCTTGAGCGCCTCGACCTGCGGTTCGTAGGCACGGCCGCCGTATATGGCGAGGACGCGGACGTTGCGCGCCTTGCCGGCGGTCAGGAGGTCGTTCGTCACCTGCTGGCACAGCTCACGCGTCGGTACGACGATGAGGGCCTGCGGTGCCTCGGTCAGCTGCTCGGGCTTGGCCCGGCCCGCCTCGACGTCCGCGGGGACGGTGACGCGCTCCAGGAGCGGAAGTCCGAAGCCGAGGGTCTTGCCGGTGCCGGTCTTGGCCTGGCCGATGACGTCGGTGCCGGAGAGGGCAACGGGGAGCGTCATCTCTTGGATGGGGAAAGGGCTGATGATGCCGACGGCCTCGAGGGCCTCGGCCGTCTCGGGGAGAATCCCGAGATCGCGGAAAGTCGTAGTCAGGGCATTGCCTCTTCTGTGAGACGCGGCGCGAGGCGAACGCTGGGGGTCGTGACCGTGCCACTACCGCCGGCTGCTTGGGGGGCGGGCCGGGGGCGCGGGACCACTGCCTGCGCTCGAGCGCTCGTACCGCTGAGGTTCCCTCCTCGTGCCGTACGCACTGTGCGCACTGCCTGGAGGGCTGTCGGGTCGGAGCCGATCGGGCCTCCGACCGGGCATCCTCATTCGTACGGCCCGTCGAATATTCGGCGGGCGCTTTATCACTGTACCCCGGAATCGCGCAGCCGTGTCTGGGGAATTGGTCACGTCGTCGTAGTCACAGTCACTGACCAGGCCCTTACGCGTTGCTGCGAGCGGGCTATTGTGCGGTTTATGGAGACGCCTGACACCGCCGCTGACACGCCCGCCGAACCGACCGGAGTCGCCGCCCAGGACTGGGCGACCGCTTCCGCCGAGCCGCACTACCGCGCCGCGGTGGTGGATCTGCTCGGCGCGCTCGCCTATGGAGAGCTCGCGGCGTTCGAGCGGCTCGCCGAGGACGCGAAGCTGGCGCCGACGCTCGGCGACAAGGCGGAGCTGGCGAAGATGGCGTCGGCGGAGTTCCACCACTTCGAGCAGCTCAGGGACCGGCTCTCGGCGATCGGCGCGGACCCGACCGAGGCGATGGAGCCGTTCGTCGCCGCGCTCGACGGCTTCCACCGCCAGACGGCGCCGTCCGACTGGCTCGAAGGGCTTGTCAAGGCGTACGTCGGTGACTCGATCGCCAGTGACTTCTACCGCGAGGTCGCGGCGCGGCTCGACGGTGACACGCGCGGGCTGGTGCTCGGCGTGCTCGACGACACGGGGCACGCGAGCTTCGCGGTGGAGAAGGTGCGGGCCGCGATCGAGGCGGACCCCCGCGTGGGCGGCCGGCTCGCGCTGTGGGCCCGGCGGCTGATGGGCGAGGCCCTTTCGCAGTCCCAGCGGGTGGTCGCCGATCGCGACGCCCTGTCGACCATGCTGGTCGGTGGCGTTGCCGACGGGTTCGACCTTGCCGAGGTCGGGAAGATGTTCTCGCGGATCACTGAGGCACACACGAAGCGGATGGCCGCGTTGGGGCTTGCCGCCTAGGCCGACGCCTCTTCTGCGGGTGCGTTGCGGCTTGTCGCGCGATTCCCCGCGCCCCTTCGGGGCGCTCCCCGCGCGGGGCGGTCAAGCGCGGACTCCTACGCCGTCGCCGAGCGACGGCGCAGTCTGCTGCGGCTCGGGCGGAGCAGCAGGGACAGCAGGGCCGCCGCGATGGCCACCGCGCCCGCGATCGTGGCGGGTGCGTGGCCCGCGCCCAGGGCCATGTGGGCTACGAAGGAGCCGATCAGCGCGCCCACCGCGCCGGTCGCCAGGACCAGGCTGCGGGCCGGGAGCCGGTGTGGCAGGCGGTGGGCCACCGCCCACGCCAGGGCGAAACCGAGCAGTGCGGAGCCGAGTGCTTCCAGGATCACAGGGGTCCCTCCCTCGCGGCCGGGTGCGGAACGGTCGTAGCCGGTATTACCCCTGGCAGCCGGAACGCAACCCTCCGGCCGGGATCGGGAACGGCGCACAACGAGAACGGCCCGGTGGTCATCCACCGGGCCGTTCTCCTTGTGCGCCTTGCGTGCGCACCCTGACTACAGGGCGCTGAAGCCCACCTTGCGCGCGGTCGGCTCGCCGAGCTCGACGTACGCGAGGCGGTCGGCCGGAACCAGGACCTTGCGGCCGTGGTCGTCCACGAGGCTCAGCAGCGGCGACTTGCCGGTCAGCGCCTCGGACACCGCGTGCTCGACTTCCTCGGCGCTCTGGCCGCTCTCCAGCACGATCTCGCGGGGCGCGTACTGCACGCCGATCTTGACCTCCACGGCTATGTCCCTCCGACGGTCAGTGATGTGCGCGGCCGTCCGCGCCGTACTCAGCACACATTAGCCCGGTGAAGCGATGCTCACGGCTGCGCCGCCGCACGCCGGTAGCGAACAGAAACCGGGAACAGAACGCGCCCCGGCGATCAGTGGCCTTCCGTGCCGTGCAGCGGGAAGCCCGCGATGCCGCGCCAGGCCAGCGAGGTGAGCAGCTGTACCGCCTTGTCGCGCGGGACCGTGCTGCCGCTGGAGAGCCAGTAGCGCGCCACCACCTGCGAGTAGCCGCCGAGGCCCACCGCGAGCAGCATCGCCTCGTCGCGGGGCAGGCCCGTGTCCTCGGCGATGACCTCGCAGATCGCCTCGGCGCACTGGAGCGTCACCCGCTCCACGCGCTCGCGGACCGCCGGTTCGTTGGTCAGGTCGGACTCGAAGACCAGGCGGAAGGCGCCGCCCTCGTCCTCCACGTACGCGAAGTACGCGTCCATCGTGGCCGCGACCCGCAGCTTGTTGTCCGTCGTCGAGGCCAGTGCCGTACGGATGGACTGCAGCAGTGACTCGCAGTGCTGGTCGAGCAGCGCGAGGTACAGGTCGAGCTTTCCGGGGAAGTGCTGGTAGAGCACCGGCTTGCTGACCCCGGCCCGCTCGGCGATGTCGTCCATCGCCGCCGCGTGGTACCCCTGTGCGACGAAGACCTCCTGCGCCGCGCCAAGCAGTTGATTGCGTCGGGCACGACGCGGCAGGCGTGTGCCCCGCGGGCGTGCCGCCTCTGTCTGCTCGATGGCTGTCACGCCGCCTCCCATGATCGTGAATGTGCGGTGTGCGCCGCGCGGCCATCGTACTTTTCGGTAACCGTGATGTGCGCGGTACGAGCGGAGAATTTCACGGACTGGATGGCCGTGGAAGCCGTGCGTAGCAGGGCAAACACGGGCAGGTCAGCGATAGTCGTCCTCGTCGAGGCTGACGACGCGGGCCTGCTCGGCCAGGTCGCCGACGTCGGCGGTGTCCTGGTCGGTGTCCCGCAGGGTGTCGTCCCGGCTCGGGGCGAGGTCCGTGTGCTGTTCGGCGGCGTCGGCCTCGGGGGTCTCCGCGCTGCTCTCGGTCTCTTCGACCTCGAAGGTCTCGGGGTCGGACGGGTCGACGGTCATCGTCACTCTCTTCCCTGGCGCACTGCCAAGCGCACCACTGATGGTGCGAGTGCCCTGTTCGCCCTCTGTCTATGAGCCTAGGAGACGGCCGGAGCGGGCGCTATGCGATCTTCCGTCGGTGCCGGCCGGACATCGGCCGGATCTGTGACCGCGAACACACGAACCTCCGTGTGATCGTCTCGTAACATTGCCGCATGTCTTCGACCGAGTTGCCGCACGTGCTCGCCGCCGCCGTCGCGCCCAAGCCGGGTGCCGTCGCGGTCGCCGCGGGCGAGCGGCTCGACCCGGTCGGCCTTCCGGGGCTCACGCTGAACGTGCGGTCCAGGCCGTCGGCCGGTGCGGGGCTGCCGCCAGCGCTGTTCGTGCACGGTCTCGGCGGCTCCTCGCAGAACTGGTCGGCACTGATGCCGCTGGTCGAGTCCGCCGTCGACTGCGAGGCGCTCGATCTGCCGGGCTTCGGGGACTCGCCGCCGCCCGACGACGGCGACTATTCGGTCACCGGACACGCCCGCGCCGTCATCCGCTACCTCGACGCGAGCGACCGGGGCCCCGTGCACCTGGTCGGCAACTCGATGGGCGGCGCGGTCACCACGCGGGTCGCCGCGGTCCGCCCCGACCTCGTCCGCACCCTCACGCTGATCTCGCCGGCGCTGCCCGAGATCCGGGTGCAGCGCACGGCGGTGCCGACCGGACTGCTCGCGGTGCCCGGTGTCGCCTCGCTCTTCACCCGGCTCACCAAGGACTGGACGCCGGAGCAGCGGGTCAGCGGCGTCATGGCGCTCTGTTACGGCGATCCCTCCCGCGTCTCGCCGGAAGGTTTCAGCGCGGCGGTGCGCGAAATGGAGCGCAGGCTCGCGCTGCCGTACATGTGGGACGCGATGGCGCGCTCGGCGCGCGGCATCGTGAACGCGTACACGCTGGGCGGCCAGCACGGGCTGTGGCGGCAGGCCGAGCGGGTGCTCGCGCCGACACTGCTCGTGTACGGCGGCCGGGACCTGCTCGTCTCGTACCGCATGGCCCGCAAGGCGGCCGCCGCGTTCCGTGACTCGCGGCTGCTCACGCTGCCCGACGCGGGGCACGTGGCGATGATGGAGTATCCGGACACGGTCGCCACGGCCTTCCGTGAACTCCTCGCCGACACGGGGAAGTTGACTGATTCCACGTCGACCGGAGCCCGGTCGGCTGATTCCGGCAACGCTGGTTCGGGGAGCTGAGGCGGCACGTGGGACGTCACAGCCGCCGGGGTCCGGCCGACCTCGCAGACAACACGGGAAGCACGGGCAACACCGGGATACCGCAGGCACAGGGCGCACGCCCCGCGCCGGGCCCCGGCACCGGCCGCCGCAGGCGCGTGGGCCCGCCGGCCGACGGAACTCCCGCGCACGGCGTGCCCCAGGCGACACCCCCGCACGGCGTGCCGCACGTCCGCGGCGGCCACCCCGAGCAGCGCGAGCCGGGCGGCGGCTGGGGGACCGGGCCGCGGCTCGGCGCCTCGTACGGAGCGCCCGGAGCGTCGACGGTCACGGGTACGGGGGCCGGAGCCTACGTGCCGGGGCCGCGCCGCGAGTACGTGGACGCCTTCGACGGCGAGTTCGCCGAGGAGAACCTCTTCGCACCGGGAGCACCGGGAGCACCGGGAGCGCCTGGGGTGCCCACAGCGCCCGCAGCACCCGCCGGCCCCGCGGCGCCGGGCGCCATGCCCCCCATGCGGACCCCCGACGACCCGTACGCCCCCCGCGACCCCTACGCCTCCGTCACCGACTGGGACCGCGCGGTCGACGAGGAGGAGGCGGCCCACGGCGACCTCTGGTCCACCGGGACCGGCGGGACCGACGGACCAGACACCTACACCTACGCCGACGACGCCGACGCCTACGACGAGGGCGGCAAGAGCGGCAGGGGACGCGCCTTCACCGGCATCGCCGCCGCCGCGGTCACCACTGTGCTCGCCGTGGTCGTGGCGGGCCAGGTGACCGACGATCCCAAGGACTCGGAGCCCCGGGCGCAGGCCGCGAACGGCGGGGAGCCCCGCGAGACCGGTGACTCCGCGTCCCGTTCGGACGACCGCCCCACTCCGCCGGACGCCGCCCCTGCGACGTACGAGAAGAAGATGGGTCAGAAGTACCCGCTGGACGCGAAGCTCGCCGCGTCCGGTGACTTCGAGGTGATGGCCGGGTTCGACAAGGCGCCGGGCAAGGGGCAGAAGTTCCGCTACCGAGTCGACGTCGAGAAGGGCATGGGCCTGGACGGCGAGCTGTTCGCGACGGCCGTACAGAAGACCCTGAACGACGACCGGAGTTGGGCGCACGGCGGCGGCCGGACCTTCGAGCGGATCTCCTCGGGGAAGGCCGACTTCGTCATCACCCTCGCCAGCCCCGTCACGACGGCGAAATGGTGCGCGAAGTCCGGGCTCGACACGTTGGAACAGAACGTGTCCTGTGACTCCGCGGCCACCGACCGCGTCATGATCAACGCCTATCGCTGGGCGCAGGGCGCCAAGACGTACGGCGACAGCATCCATCCGTACCGCCAGATGCTGATCAACCACGAGGTCGGTCACCGGCTCGGCTTCAATCACGTCGACTGCACGAAGGACGGCGAACTCGCGCCGGTCATGCAGCAGCAGACCAAGTTCCTGGAACACGACGGGATCACGTGCAAGGCCAACCCCTGGGCTTTTCCCAAGAGTTGAGCCGACGCCGGGCGTCATGTGGTCGGCGGCTTTTGACATCCGCCGGAAGTTCGTTCATATTTCTCCGCATGTCGCCTCGTCACGCCTCCTCGCGCACAGCCCTTGAGCTGGCGCTCTTCGGCGTGACCGCGCACTGCGTGTCCGACATCCACTGTTGCTGACGCCCGCCCCTGGCGTGTGCGTCGCTTTCTCATGACCTTTCGTCGTGCCATGACACCTTTCGCGGTATTCATGGCCGTTCGTCGGTCCTGACGACTCCCTTTCGGCGACCCCGGGGCGAGCTCTGCTCTTTTTCCCCTGCCTGAATCTCCGAGAGGTCCTTTCCCATGCGTCAATCGTCCGTCATAGCCCGCCGCGTGGCAGCGGCATCCGTCAGCCTGGTCCTGGCCGCGGGCGCCGCCGCCTGCGCGGGCCCCGAGGGCAGCGACGCCGGGAGCGGCGGCGCCGCCGGCAAGCCCGCCGAGGGCGGCACGCTCACCGTCCTCAACAGCGAACCGCAGGTCGACTTCGACCCGGCGCGGCTCTACACCTCCGGCGGCGGCAACGTGCCCTCGCTGGTCTTCCGTACGCTGACCACGCGCAACCGGGAGGACGGCGCCGCCGGTTCGAAGGTCGTGCCGGACCTCGCCACCGATCTGGGCAAGCCGAGCAAGAACGCCACCGTGTGGACGTACACCCTGAAGAAGGGGCTCAAGTACGAGGACGGTTCGCCGATCACCTCCGCCGACATCAAGTACGGCATCGAGCGCTCCTTCGCCGGTGAACTCTCGGGCGGCGCGCCCTACTTGAGGGACTGGCTGGTCGGCGGCGACAAGTACGCGGGGCCCTACAAGGACAAGGGCGGGCTCGACTCGATCGAGACCCCGGACGAGCGGACCATCGTCTTCCGCCTCAACAAGCCCGAGGGCGAATTCCCCTATCTGGCCACCCAGACGCAGTTCGCGCCCGTGCCCAGGAGCAAGGACAAGGGCACCAAGTACGAGGAGCACCCGGTCTCCTCGGGCCCGTACAAGGTCGTCGAGAACGAGAACGACGGCGAGCGGCTCACCCTGGAGCGCAACCCGCACTGGTCCGCGAAGACCGACCCGGAGCGCAAGGCCTACCCGGACAAGATCGACGTACGGTCCGGGCTCAACCCGTCCGTCATCAACCAGCGGCTCTCCGCCGGGCAGGGCGCCGACGCCGCCGCCGTCACCACCGACACCAACCTCGGCCCCGCCGAACTCGCCAAGGTCACCGGCGACAAGGAACTCGCCTCGCGCGTCGGCACCGGGCACTTCGGCTACACGAACTACCTGGCCTTCAACCCGAAGGTGAAGCCGTTCGACGACCCGAAGGTGCGGCAGGCTATTTCGTACGCCGTCGACCGTTCGTCGGTCGTCAACGCCGCCGGCGGATCGTCGCTCGCGGAGCCCGCGACGACGTATCTGCCCGATCAGAAGTCCTTCGGATACACGAAGTACGACCACTTCCCGGCGGGCGCGGACGGCAACCCGAAGAAGGCCAAGGAGCTGTTGAAGGAAGCCGGTCACCAGGACGGGCTCACCATCACGCTGACCCATTCCAACGCCAAGGACTTCGAGACCAGCCCGGAGATCGCCACCGCGGTCCAGGACGCCCTGAAGAAGGCGGGCATCACCGTCAAGCTGGAGGGGCTCGAGGACAACGACTACAAGGACAAGACGCACAGCGCCGAGGACGAGCCGGGCCTCTTCCTCGCCCACTGGGGCGCCGACTGGCCCTCCGGCGGCCCGTTCCTCGCCCCGATCTTCGACGGCCGGCAGATCGTGCGGGACGGCGCCAACTTCAACACCGGCTTCCTCGACGACAAGTCGGTCAACGACGAGATCGACGCGATCAACAAGCTCACCGACCTGGAGGCCGCCGCCAAGCGCTGGGGTGCCCTCGACAAGAAGATCGGCGAGCGGGCGCTGACCGTGCCGCTCTTCCACCCGGTCTACAAGCGCCTCTACGGCAAGGACGTGAAGAACGTCGTGATCAGCGACTGGACGGGTGTCCTCGACATCTCCCAGGTCGCGGTCAAGTAGGGCGAACGGTCAAGTCACCATGAGCGAGGCCCTGTTGGCCTCGGAGACGGGGACGGGCGTACCGGCGCCCGCCCCGGCCTCCGGTGCCCGTCAGTTCTGGCGGCGGCTGCGTGCGCAGCGCGCCGCCCTCGTCGCGGCGGCCGTCGTCGCGCTGCTCGTCCTGGTCGCGCTCGCCGCGCCGCTGCTCACCGCCGTCGAGGGCCAGGACCCCAGTACGTACCACCCCGAACTCATCGACTCCGGACGCGGCGGCGTGCCGATCGGACCGCTCGGCGGGATCAGCGCGGACCACTGGCTCGGCGTCGAACCGCAGACCGGGCGCGATCTGTTCGCCCGGCTCGTGTACGGCGCGCGGGTCTCCCTCGGCGTCGCGCTCGCCGCGACCCTGGTGCAGGTGCTGCTCGGCGTCGGCGTCGGCATCGCGGCCGGGCTCGGCAACCGCTGGGTGGACCAGGCGCTCAGCCGCGCCACCGACGTCATCGTCGCCATGCCGCTGATGGTCCTCTCGCTCGCCCTGATGGCGATCGTGCCCGACGGCTTCCCGCGCCCCGCCCTCGTCGCCCTGGTCGTCGGGCTCATCGCCTGGGGCGGCACGGCCAAGATCGTGCGCGCGCAGACCATCACCCTGAAGGAGCTGGACCACGTGGCCGCCGCCCGGCTCAGCGGCTGGAGCACCTGGCGCGTCGCGCGCCGCGAGCTGCTGCCCGGACTCGCGGCGCCCGTCATCACGTACGCGGCGCTGCTCGTCCCGACGAACATCACGGTCGAGGCCGCGCTGTCCTTCCTCGGCGTCGGCGTCAAGCCGCCGACCGCGTCCTGGGGGCAGATGCTGACCTCGGCCGACATCTGGTACCAGGCGGCGCCGCAGTATCTGCTGCTTCCGGCGGGGGCGCTGTTCGTGACGGTGCTCGCGCTGACCGTCCTCGGCGACGGGGTGCGCACCGCGCTCGATCCGCGGGCCGCGTCCCGGCTGCGGATCGGCACCGGGCGGAAGCGGGAGGGCGCGTCATGACCGGCTTCCCGGGAATGACCGGCTTCCTGCTGAGGCGTGCGGTGGGTGCGCTCGTCACCCTGCTCGTCATCTCCGTGATCATCTACGCGGTCTTCTACGTCGCTCCGGGCGACGTCGCGCAGATCACCTGCGGGTCGCGCTGCTCACCCGGCCAAGTGGCGCAGGTCGCCGAGCAGTTGAGGCTCGACGACCCCGTGTACGTACGCTACTGGGACTTCCTCCAGGGCATCGTCGCCGGTCAGGACTACTCGACCGGCACGGGAGTGGAGCACTGCGACGCGCCCTGCCTCGGGCTCTCCTACCAGAGCGACCAGCAGGTGACCCGGCTGATCCTCGCGAAGCTCCCGGTCACCGGCTCGCTCGCGCTCGGCGCCATGGTGCTGTGGCTGATCCTCGGCGTCGGCACGGGCGTGCTCTCGGCGTGGCGGCGCGGCCGGGTCAGCGAGCGGGTGCTCACCGCCGTCACGCTCGCGGGCACGGCCACGCCCGTCTTCGTCATCGGCCTGCTGCTGATGATCGTGGTCTGCGGGCAGCTGCGCTGGCTGCCCTTCCCGCAGTACGTCCCGTTCACCGACGACCCGCAGCAGTGGGCGTGGAACCTGCTGCTTCCCTGGCTGTCCCTCGCCCTGATCGAGGCCGCCAAGTACGCGCGCCTGACCCGCGCCTCGATGCTGGAGACCCTCGCCGACGACCATGTGCGCACCTTCCGGGCGTACGGCGTGGGGGAGCGCTCGATCGTCGGGAAGCACGCCCTGCGGGGCGCGGTCGCGCCGGTCATCGCGCTCAGCGCCAACGACTTCGGGTCGATGTTCGGCGGCGCGGTGCTGACCGAGACGCTCTTCGGTCTGCCCGGCATGGGGCGCGAACTCGTGCACGCGGTCGGCGTCGTCGATCTGCCGGTCGTGGTCGGCATGGTCCTGGTGACCGGCTTCTTCGTGGTGCTCGCCAACGCCGTCGCGGATGTGCTGTACGCCGTCGCCGACCGAAGGGTGGTCCTGTCATGAGCCTCGTCGAAGTGACCGACCTGGTCGTCGACTTCGGGGACGTCCGCGCCGTCGACCGGCTCTCCTTCACGCTGGAGGAGGGTGCCGCGCTCGGCCTCGTCGGCGAGTCGGGGTCCGGCAAGAGCACGGTGGCGTCCGCGCTGCTCGGGCTGCACCGGGAGACCGGGGCCGCAGTCGGCGGCGGGGTGCGGGTCGACGGCATCGACGTACAGCGGGCGGGCGGCGAGGAGCTGCGGCGGCTGCGCGGCGGACGGGCCGCGATGGTCTTCCAGGACCCGCTGTCGTCCCTCGACCCGTACTACGCGGTGGGCGACCAGATCGCCGAGGTGTACCGCGTGCACACCGGGGCCTCGCGGCGGGCGGCACGCGCGCGTGCCGTCGACGTGCTCGACCGGGTGGGCATCGCGGACGCGGCACGCAGGGCACGCGCCCGGCCGCACGAGTTCAGCGGCGGCATGCGCCAACGGGCGCTCATCGCCATGGCGTTGGCCTGCGAGCCCGCGCTGCTGATCGCGGACGAGCCGACGACCGCCCTGGACGTCACCGTGCAGGCGCAGATCCTCGACCTGCTGCACACGCTGCGGGCCGAGACCGGGATGGGGCTGCTCCTGGTCACCCATGACGTGGGCGTCGCCGCCGAGAGCGTCGACGAAGTCCTGGTCATGCGGTACGGGCGTGCCGTCGAGCGGGGCTCCGTGCGCGAGGTCCTCGGGGCGCCGGCCAAGGCGTACACGCGGGAGCTGCTGGGAGCGGTGCCGCGGCTGGACTCGCCGCGTCCCGCCGCATCCCGCGCGCCGGGCGACGTCGTCCTCGAAGCCGTGGGCCTGCGCCGGGAGTTCGGGCGCGGCAAGCGGGCCTTCGCCGCCGTGGACGGGGTGTCCCTCACGGTCCGCGGGGGCGAGACGCTCGGCGTCGTGGGGGAGAGCGGCAGCGGCAAGACGACGCTCGGCCGGATGCTGGTCGGGCTGCTCGAACCGACGGCCGGTGAGGTCAGGCACGGGGATGACGTCGCGGGCCGTGGCGTGCGGCCCGACGTGCAGATGGTGTTCCAGGATCCCGTCGCCTCGCTCAATCCCCGGCGCGGCGTGGGGGAGTCCATCGCCGATCCGCTGCGTGCGCGGGGCGGGCGCGACGAGGCTGCCGTGCGCGATCGCGTACGGGACCTCATGACGCGGGTCGGCCTCGATCCGGCGCACTACGGGCGCTATCCGCACGAGTTCAGCGGCGGCCAGCGGCAGCGGGTCGGGATCGCGCGGGCCCTGGCCGCCGAGCCGAGGGTCATCGTGTGCGACGAGCCGGTGTCGGCGCTCGACGTGACGACCCAGGCCCAAGTGATCGCCCTGCTCGCCGAGTTGCGGCGGGACCTGGGGCTCGCACTGGTCTTCGTCGCCCACGATCTGGCGGTCGTACGCCAGGTCAGCGACCGTGTCGCGGTGATGCGGCAGGGCCGGATCGTCGAGTCGGGCACGGTCGACGAGGTGTACGGCGCGCCCCAGGAGGCGTACACCAGACAGCTGTTGGCGGCCGTCCCCGCGCTCGACCCGGACGCGGCGGCGCACCGCCGCACGGCCCGCGGGGAGCTGGCCGCAGCATGACGCTCCGTGACGAAAACGGGCGTTCCTGAAGCTATAGCGCGACGGAACGCTACCGGCACGGGAAAGTTACGGCCGTTCACCCCTTTTGGTGGCGTGATGGACAACCGTCCATCACGCCACCGTCATGTCCGCATACGTTCGTCCCGCTGCGAGCCGCCGGTCCAACGGCGGCTCCCCACATGGGAGATCGGGGGTGTGCGCGTGCGCATCGGACTGCTGACGGAGGGTGGCTATCCGTATGTGAGCGGTGACGCCAGGCTCTGGTGCGACCGGCTCGTGCGCGGGCTCGGGCAGCATGAGTTCGACGTCTACGCCCTCAGCCGCAGCGAGCGGCAGGAGGCGCGGGGCTGGATCGAGCTGCCGCCCCAGGTCGGCCGGGTGCGCACGGCGCCGCTGTGGACCGTCGACGACGACGGCATCACCTACGGCCGCCGGGCCCGGCGGCGGTTCGCCGAGCACTTCGACGAGCTGGCCGCGGTGATCTGCTCGGCAGGCCCCGGTGCCGCGGGCGAATCGGCCTCCGGTGAACTGGCGGACCGTTTCGCCAGTGCGCTCTACGGCCTCGCCGAACTCGCCCGCGACGAGGGCGGACTCGTCGGCGCCCTGCGCTCCGAGTCGGCCGTGCGCGCCCTGGAGACCGCCTGCCGCGCGCCCGGCGCACCGCGGGCCGCGCGCGCCGCGCGGGTGCCCGACCTGCTCACCGTCGCGGCGCTCGTCGAGCGGGCGCTGCGGCCGCTCTCCCTCGACTGGTACGAGGCCGGGGACCTCGGCGCGGCCGACCTCTGCCACGCCACATCCGGCGGCCCCGCCGCGCTCCCCGGCCTGCTGGCCAAGCACTTCTCCGGAGTGCCGCTCCTGGTCACCGAGTACGGCGTACAGCTGCGGGCGCACTATCTGGCGGCCGGCGACGAGGCGCCGGGCGCACCCGCTCGGGCACTGCTCACCTCCTTCCACGGGCAGCTCGCCGGGGAGGTGTACCGGCAGGCCACGGTCATCACCCCCGGCAACACGCACGCACGGCGCTGGCAGGAGCGCTGCGGCGCCGAGCGGTCCAAGCTGCGGACGGTCTATCCGGGCATGGAGGCGTCCCGCTTCGCGGAGGTCGGCGAGCGGGAGGATCCGGGCGACCCGGACGCCCTGCTGTGGGTCGGGCGCATCGAGCCCGCCAAGGACCTGATCTCGCTGCTCCACGCCTTCGCGGAGATCCGAAAGGAGGAGCCGAAGGCAAGGCTGCGGATCGTCGGGGCGCCCGCGGAGGGGCCGGAGGCGGCCGCCTATCTCGCGCACTGCAGGGCGCTGGCCGCGCAGCTCTTCCCCGACGAGGCGGAGGGCGCGCACGAGGTGGGCGACAACCCCGTCTCCTTCGAGGAGATCGGCACGCCGGCCGCCCCCGAACTCCAGGACGCGTATGCCGCAGGGAGCGTCGTCGTCCTCTCCAGCACCGTCGAGGGCTTTCCGATCAGCCTGGTCGAGGCGATGTTCTGCGGCCGGGCGACCGTCTCGACGGACGTCGGCGCGGTGGTCGAGGTCATCGGCGGTACGGGACTCGTGGTGCCGCCGCGCAACCCGCGGGCGCTCGCCGAGGCGTGCGTGGCGCTGCTCAGGGATCCGGGGCGGCGCGAGCGGCTCGGCGCCGCGGCGCGTGCGCGGGCGCTCGAACTCTTCACCGTGGAGCAGAACGTCGAGGCATTTCGCGGCATTTACCTGGATATCGTCTCGCACTGCCCAGTGCGCAGGGACGCGGTCGACGAGGCGGGCGAACCGGTGCCGTTCGGCAATCCGGCGGAGGCGTATGTGCCGGGGCGGTGGGCCGTCGCGGCGGGGGTCGCGGGTGGTGCTGGTCGTGCCGGTGGTGCCGGTGGTGCCGGTCGTGCGGGTGGTGCCGGTCGTGCGGGCAGTGCGGGTGGGGCGCCCAGCTGGGTGGCGCAAGAGGTCGGGGACCAGGGGCAGTTGAGAGGGGCGGGCGTATGACACGGCAGCAGAAGGTGGACGCACCGAGAGCGCCGGAGAGCGCCGTCGGCTGGGACACCCGCTCCGAGGAACTGGTGGCGGAGGCCTTCGGGGAGTCGGAGGCGATCGTGGCGGAGCCCACGGCCTGGCGGGCGGCGGGCGCGCCGCCACGGACCGGCACCGCGGGAAACAGCGGCAGGCCCCAGCGCCGCGGTGCCGTCGACCCCGTGAAGGCGCTCATGCACCGGCACCGGGAGCTGTGCGAGCGCGCCGTCGACCCGCTGGAGATCGCCGCCGGTCTCGAGGCGCACGGAGTGACCGACCGGACCGCGGCGCGGTTCCGGCACCGGGACGTGTTCGCCCTCGCCGAGGAGATGTACGCGCGCGTGCCCCGCGACCCCCGCGACAACGAAGAGCACCCCTTCCCGCAGCCGCCGCCCGCGCGGAGCGCCTCCAAGGCGCGCACGGGCCCGCTGCTGCTCGCGCTGCTGCCGGGATCGGCGTGCGGCGCGGCACTCGTCGGCGCCGAGCTGACGGCGGGCCGGGCGCGGCTCGCGGTGGCCGTCGGCGGCGTGCTCGCCGTGGCGCTCGCGCTGCGGGTGGCCCTCCGGTACGGCACACCCCGGCACGCCCCGCCGCAGCTCGCGCACCACGCCCCGTCGGCCACGCGCGCGTGGGTGTGCTGGCTCGCGGGGTACGCGGTCCTGGGCGACGGGCTCCTGGCGGCCGCCGTCTCCGGTGGGCCCGACGGCCCCTGGGCGGCCTCCACGGCCACCGCCCTGGCGCTCTCGCTCGCCGTCGCGCCCGCCCTGTGGTGCGCCCGACTGTTCGCGGTACGCGCGCGTGGCCGGCTCTCCGCGAGCCGGGGCCTGGCCGATTTCGCCGCGTCCGCACGCCCGTTGCTGCTCGGCGTTGTCGCCCTCTACCTGGGTGCGCTGTGGCTGCTGCTCGCGCTCTGCGTGGCCCTCGTCCCCGCGTCGGGCGCGGCCGTCGACACCGTCGCCTGCTACGGGGCGGGCGCGCTCGGCGTACTGCTGCTGCTCGCCTGGCTGCTCTCCTCGTACGGATTCACGCGTGGGCCCGTGCTGATGCTGGGCGCCGCCGGGGCCGCCGAGGCGGCAGCCGTCGCCTCCGTCTTCGCGGGGCGGCTGCCGGGCGTCTCATGGCTCGGCGAGCCGGTGCGGCGGGCCGTCGACGCCTGGGGGCCCGGCGTGGTCCCCGCACTCGCCTGCGGCACCGCCGCGCTGGTCCTGCTGCTGCACTCCGTACGGACCCTGACCCGCGCCTCCGCGCACTCCGACGGGGCGCCGTGAACGGCTCCGTGCCACTCCCTCCGAAATCTTCCTCTCCCGCGGGGCCGACACCGCGGGCCTTACCCCGTGAACCACGGCAATCCCCCGAAGGAGAACCCCAGATGAGCACCCTCAGCATCCGAGAATCCGACCCGGGAGCCGCCCGATGAGGGTGCTGCTGATCGGAGCCAATGGATATCTCGGCCGTTTCGTCGCCGACCGGCTGCTCGCCGACCCGGCCGTGCAGCTCACCGCGCTCGGGCGGGGCGACGACTCGGACGTACGGTTCGACCTCGCGAGCGGCAGCCCCGGCGCGCTCACCCGTTTCCTGGACGCCGTGCACCCGGGCGTCGTCATCAACTGCGCGGGCGCCACGCGGGGCGGCGCCCGCGAGCTGACCCGGCACAACACGGTCGCCGTCGCCACCATCTGCGAGGCCCTGCGCCGCAGCGGCTGCGGGGCCCGGCTCGTGCAGCTGGGCTGCGGCGCCGAGTACGGGCCGAGCCAGCCGGGCTCCTCGACCGCCGAGGACGCCGTGCCGCGCCCCGGCGGGCCGTACGGGGTGAGCAAGCTCGCCGCCACGGAGCTGGTCCTCGGGTCGGGGCTCGACGCCGTCGTCCTGAGGGTGTTCTCGCCCGCGGGGCCCGGCACCCCCGCCGGATCGCCGCTCGGACGGCTCGCCGAGGCCATGCGGCGCGCCATGCAGTCCGGCGACGGCGAGCTGAAGCTGGGGGGCCTCGGCGTGCAGCGGGACTTCATCGACGTACGCGATGTGGCGCGTGCCGTGCACGCCGCCTCGCTCTCCGCCGCGCAGGGGATCGTGAACATCGGCTCGGGGCGCGCGGTGCGGCTGCGGGACGCGGCCGCCGTGCTTGCGCGGGTCGCCGGGTACGGCGGAGCGCTGCACGAGCTGGACCAGGGGCCCCTGCGGCAATCCATCGGGCACCCCCGGACCGAATCCGACCACGGGAGCCCGGCCGCCTACCCCTACCCGGACGGCTGCGGCAGCTGGCAGCAGGCCGATGTGCGCACCGCGCGCGACCGGCTCGGCTGGCGCCCCCGGATCAACCTCGAAGAATCACTCGCCGACATCTGGATGGAGGCGGCATGCCGCATCTGACCAGCACCGCCGCAGGTACCGCGCACACCGACGTACGACTCGGTTTCGGCATCCCGGGTTTCGCCCACCCGCTGGTCGCCCCCGCCGAATGGTCCGAGCTGACCCGGCCCGGAACGCCCCTGCACTGGGTGGTCCTGAACGTGTCCGACGGGCCGGGCGCCCGGCCCGACCCGCACTGCCTGGAGGCGGCGGGGCGGCTGCGGAACGCGGGCATCCGTGTGCTGGGTCACCTCGACGTGACGTACGGCGCACGCTCCTTCGGAGAGATCGTCTCGGACGCGCACCGCTACCTCGACTGGTACCAGGTCGACGGCTTCTCGCTCGACCGCTGCCCCACCGAGCGGGCCGCGCTCCCGGAGATCCGCCGGACGGTCACGACGCTGCGCGCGCTCTGCGACGACGCCCACATCGTCTTCGGGCACGGCACCCATCCCTATCCCGGATACGCCGAATCCGCCGACCAGTTGGTGACCTTCTCCGGCCCCTGGAGCGACTACCGCTGGTCCCAGGTCGCCGAGTGGACCGCCGACTACCCGCCCGAGCGCTTCTGCCACTTCGTGCACGGGATGCCGGGCGGCCATCTCGACGAGGCCCTGCGCATCGCGCGCTGGCAGGGCGCCGCGACGATCTACTTCACCGACCGCATAGAGCGCGGTGGCCCGAACGACCCGTGGGAGGCCATGCCCGCGTACTGGGACGAAATCGTCTCGCGTATCGGAACGGGTGTCTCGGAATGAAGAAGGCCATGGCAGTGTTACACGCAGAACAACCGTTCCGAAATACCGACCAACGGAGTCCCCGTGTCGCTGCCACCCCTGGTCGAGCCAGCATCTGAGCTCACCGTCGACGAGGTTCGCAGGTACTCCCGCCACCTGATCATCCCCGACGTGGGAATGGACGGGCAGAAGCGGCTGAAGAACGCCAAGGTGCTGTGTGTCGGCGCCGGCGGCCTCGGGTCACCGGCGCTGATGTACCTCGCCGCGGCGGGCGTCGGCACGCTCGGCATCGTGGAGTTCGACGAGGTCGACGAGTCGAACCTGCAGCGCCAGATCATCCACAGCCAGTCGGACATCGGCCGCTCCAAGGCCGCTTCGGCGAAGGACTCGGTCCTCGGCATCAACCCGTACGTGAACGTGATCCTGCACGAAGAGCGGCTTGAGGCCGACAACGTGATGGACATCTTCAGCCAGTACGACCTGATCGTCGACGGCACGGACAACTTCGCGACCCGTTACCTGGTCAACGACGCTTGCGTGCTGCTCAACAAGCCGTATGTATGGGGTTCGATCTACCGCTTCGACGGCCAGGCGTCCGTCTTCTGGAGCGAGCACGGTCCCTGCTACCGCTGCCTCTACCCGGAGCCCCCGCCGCCCGGCATGGTCCCGTCCTGCGCCGAGGGCGGCGTGCTCGGCGTGCTGTGCGCGTCGATCGGCTCCATCCAGGTCACCGAGGCGATCAAGGTCCTGGCCGGCGTGGGCGACCCGCTGGTCGGCCGCCTGATGATCTACGACGCCCTGGAGATGCAGTACCGCCAGGTCAAGGTCCGCAAGGACCCCGACTGCGCGGTCTGCGGCGAGAACCCCACCGTCACGGAGCTCATCGACTACGAGGCCTTCTGCGGCGTCGTGTCGGACGAGGCCCAGGAGGCGGCGCTCGGCTCGACGATCACTCCCAAGCAGCTCAAGGAGTGGATCGACGCGGACGAGAAGATCGAGATCATCGACGTGCGAGAGCAGAACGAGTACGAGATCGTCTCGATCCCCGGCGCCAAGCTGATCCCGAAGAACGAGTTCCTCATGGGCACCGCCCTGGAGAGTCTGCCGCAGGACAAGAAGATCGTCTTGCACTGCAAGACGGGTGTCCGGTCCGCGGAAGTCCTCGCCGTCCTGAAGTCCGCGGGCTTCGCGGACGCGGTGCACGTGGGTGGCGGCGTGATCGGCTGGGTCAACCAGATCGAGCCCGAGAAGCCGGTCTACTAGGCGTAGGGCCTGAACGGAGATGGGGCCGCACCTCTTTTGAGGTGCGGCCCCATCTTTGTGGCCGTTTGATCGCCTTAAGGGCTCGTCCTCAAACGCCGGACGGGCTGGATTGCCTCAGGACTCGCAGACCTTGCCGTCCTTGGGGACCTCGCCGTCCAGGAGATACGCGTTCACCGCGTCGTCGACGCAGTCGCTCCCGCTGCCGTACGCCCCGTGGCCCTCGCCCTTCCAGGTCAGCATCGTGCCGACGCCCTTGCCGAGCTCGTCGGCCATCTTCCGCGCACCCTCGTACGGCGTCGCCGGATCCCCCGTGTTGCCGACCACCAGGATCGGGTCCGCGTCGGGGGCGCTGACCTCGGGGGAGTCGTGCAGGCCCGGCACCGGCCAGTCATGGCACCAGCCGGCCGTGTCCCAGCCCATGAACTCCCCGAAGACCGGCGATATCTCGCGGAACTCGGCGAGCTGCCCCTTCGCCTCGGCGGGTGTCCTGCGCTGCTTGTCGTCGCGGCAGGAGATCGAACGCTGGGAGTGGGCCTGCGTGCTGTAACTGCCCGACGGATCCCGCTCGTTGTAGGCGTCGGCCAGCTGGAGCAGCGCCGAGCCGTCGCCCTTCTCGGCCTGTTCGAGGCCGCGGGTCAGGGCGGGCCAGCTCTGCTGGCTGTAGAGCGTGACCGTGATGCCGGTCATCGCCAGGGACTGGTTGAGCTTCCGGTCGCCCGATGCGGGCAGCGGCTTCTCGTCGAGCCGCTTCAGGAGCCGCACTATCTTCTGCGAGCCCGCCTTCGGGTCCTGGCCCGAGGACTTCAGATAGTTCTCCAGGGCCCGCTGGAAGCCCCGCGCCTGGTTCTTGGCGTGGCCCACCGAGTCCGCGCCCGGGTCGACCACCGCGTCGAGGGTGAGGCGGCCCACCTTCTTCGGGAACAAGTGGGCGTAGGCGCCGCCCAGTTCGGTGCCGTACGAGATGCCCATGTAGTGCAGCTTCTTGTCGCCGAGCACCTGACGCAGCACGTCCATGTCCTTGGCCGCCTCGACCGTCGAGACATGGGCGAGGAGCTTGCCCGCGTTCCGCTCGCAGCCCGCGCCGAAGTCGGCCGCGTCCTTGAAGTACGCCGCCTCCTCGGCCGGGGTGTCCGGAGTGAGGTCGACGGACTCCGCGGCCTGCGTCTCCTTGTCGCTGCGGCACCGCACGCCCGCGCTGCCCGCGACGCCGCGCGGGTCGAAGCTCACCAGGTCGTACCGCTCGCGCAGCGTGTCGTACGAGTCGGCGAACGACGGCAGCATGGAGACGCCGGAGCCGCCGGGGCCGCCGAAGTTGAACAGCAGCGAGCCGATGCGCTCGCCCTTGCCGGTGGACCGGGCGCGGATCAGCGCCACGTCGATCGTCTCGCCGTCCGGCTTCTCGTAGTCGAGGGGGACCTTGAGGGTCGCGCACTGCCACTCGGAGCCCGGCGCGGGGTCCTGGCCGGTCGCCTTGCAGCCGCCCCAGTCGAGCCTCTGCGCGTTGATCGAGGCGGGCAGGGTGGAGGAGGGGTCCGGCGCGGGCCGCTGCTCGGGGCCCTTCGGCGCCGGCTTGGCGTCGTCATCGCCGCCGTCCGACGATCCGCCGCAGCCGACGGCCAGCCCCGCCACCAGGACTCCCGCGGCAGCCAGGGCTGCTGACCGTACTGACCGTGCGAAACGCGGCATGGAGCGCTTCCCCCCTCGGAAGACAGTCAAGCCATAGTAGGCGGGGCCACCGACAGCGGCCTTGGCGGGCTTGGTCCGTTATGCGTGCACCGTGCCCGCCCTGCGCCTCCGTCAGCCGCAGACCGTGCCCTCCTTCGGCACGGTGCCGTCCAGCAGATAGCCGTTCACCGCGTTCCGTACGCACTTGTTCTTGCTGTCGTACGCCCCGTGCCCCTGGCCCTTGTACGTCAGCTCGACGCCGACGCCCTTGCCCAGCGCGTCCGCCATCTTCCGTGCGCCCTCGTACGGTGTGGCCGGGTCGCCGGTGTTGCCGATGACGACGATCGGCGGCGCGTCCGGCGCGCTGACGTCCGGGTGGTCGGCGGCGCCCGGCACCGCCCAGTCGGTGCAGCCGACCATGCCCCAGGCCAGGTAGTCGCCGAACAGGGGCGACGCCTCGCGGAACTCGGGGAGCTTCTCCTCCACGTAGTCGGCCGTGTAACGCGCCTTGTCGTCCGCGCAGTTGATGGAGATGTTCGCGGCCTGGATGTTGCTGTACGAGCCGTCCTCGTTGCGGCCGTTCATCGAGTCGGAGAGCGTCATGAGGATCTTGCCGTCGCCGTCGTAGGCCTGGTCGAGGCCTTCGGTGAGGTACGGCCAGAAGTCCTTGGAGTACAGCGACTGGGCGATGCCGTTCGTGGCGGCGGTCTGGGTCAGCTCGCGCGGGAAGAGCGCGGGCAGCGGCTTGGAGTCGAGGTCCTTCAGGAGCTTCGCGATCCGGTCCTTCACGTCCTGCTCGGTGTCGCCGACCGGGCAGTCGTCGGCCTGCGAGGTGCAGTCCTTCGCGAAGTTGTCGAGCGCGAGCTGGAAGCCCTTCGCCTGGCCCAGCGAGCCCTGTTCCGCCGTCTCGGTGGGGTCGACCACCGCGTCGAAGACGGCACGGCCCACCTTCTTCGGGAACAGATGGGCGTAGACGCCGCCGAGTTCGGTGCCGTACGAGATGCCGAAGTAGTGCAGCTTGTCGTCGCCGAGCACCTGGCGCATCAGGTCCATGTCGCGGGCGGCGTCGGTGGTGCGGACGTGGGGGAGCACCTCGCCGGAGTTCTTCTCGCAGGCGCCGTTGAAGCCCTTCACGTTGGCGACGAGCTCCCTGCGCTCGGCGTCGTCGTCGGGGGTCGCGTCCTGCTGGAAGTACGTGTCGAGTTCGTCGTCGTCCTCGCACTTGACGCCCGCGCTGCGGCCGACCCCGCGCGGGTCGAAGCTGACCAGGTCGTAGCGGGTGCGGAGCTTGGCATACTCCTCCCCGAAGGCGGGCAGCGTGGTGATGCCGGAGCCGCCGGGGCCGCCGAAGTTGAAGACCAGCGAGCCGATCCGCTTGTCCTTCGCGCCGCTCGCCGCGGCGCGGATCAGGGCGATGTCGAGGGTGTCCCCCTTGGGCTTCTCCCAGTCGAGGGGGGCCTTCATGGTGGCGCACTGCCACTCGGTGCCGCCGGGCAGCGGGGACGGGGCCTCACCGCCTCCTTCGGAGGCGGAGGGCTCGGGGCAGTCCTCCCACTGGAGCTTCTGGGCCGACAGGTCCTCGTCCTTGGCGTCGTCGCCGCCGCAGGCCGTGGCGGTCGCTGACAGCAGGACGACGGTGGCGGCCAGGGCAGTGGCGCGCGCCTTGTGGTTGGGCATGCTTCCCATCCTGCGGGGGGCGCAGACGGGGCGCACGGCTGGCTCGGCCTTCCGTGATCGGGCTTCTCTTGGCGGCGGGCCACCCTCTTCTTAAAGAAGGCCCTTCCGCGTCAGATAGTTGAAGCACAGCCACCCCGGCAGCACCGGCAGCCACAGCGTGAGCAGTCGGAACAGGAGTACCGCGGGCGCCGCGACGTCCTTGGGCACGCCCACGGCGATCAGACCGAAGGTGAGCGTCGCCTCGACCGCGCCGACACCGCCCGGCGTGGGCGCCGCCGAGCCGAGCGCGTTTCCGGCGAGGAACACCACGGCGACGCTGGCCAGGGTCAGATTGCTCATCTCCGAGCTGCTGAAGGCGCGTACGGAGGCGTCCAGGCAGAGCACGAACATCAGGGTGAGCAGCAGCATGCCGCCGATGCCGGTGAGCAGCTTCTGGGGCCGCTGCAGCACGTCGAGCATGCGCGGCACGACGCCCGCGAACAGCGAACGTACGCGCGTGACGACGAACTTCCGCAGGAACGGGATGGCGGTCACCACGAGCACGAGGACCGCGACCGAGAGCAGACCGGCGATGACGGTGCGGGACGGCGTCAGGGACGGCGTCTTCTCCGTACCGGTCAGATAGCCGAAGATCATCAGCAGCATGATGTGCGAGCCGAGCCCGAACAGCTGCGAGGCCCCGACACTGGCCACCGCGAGTCCGGACCGCACTCCGGAGCGCTGCAGGAACCGCGTGTTGAGCGCGACGCCGCCGACCGCGGCGGGCGCCACGATCTTCACGAACGACCCGGCGACCTGCGCCTGCACGGTCCGCAGGAACGGCACCCGCTCCGGCACGAAGCCGAGCAGGCTCATCGCCGCCGCGAAGTAGCTCAGCGCCGAGCACGCCACGGCGACGGCGACCCAGCCCCACTCGGCCTCGCCCACGATCGTGCCGAAGTCGACCTGGGTCAGCTGGGAGAGCAGGAAGTACGCGCCGATGGCACCGGCGATGAAACTGATCAGGGTGCGCGGCCTGATCCGTTCGAGCTGGGCGGGCTCGACGGGCGCCTGCGGCCTGATGAGCAGCACCTGGTGGCGGATCTGGGTGAGCAGGTCCTCCTCGCGGGCCTGCTCCAGGGCCACGTCTATGGCCTGCTTCTCGGCCTGCTTCTCCGCGCGCACGGCCTTGCGGTCGGGGCCTTCGGCGGCCTCGGCGGCCGCCTCCTCCGTGCGGGCCTGCTTGGCCTTGCGGGAGGCCTCCAGGACGGCGTCGCGCTCGCGCTGGGAGCGTTCCCTGGCGAGCTTGCGCAGGGTGGCGCGGGTGGAGCGGGTCAGCGCGATGGGCTGGAGCAGCGGCAGGCAGTCGGCGACGGTGTCCGGGCCGAGTACGTCGAGGGCGGTCGCGACCGCGCGCTCGGCGCCCACCCGGAGCCCGAAGGCGGTCAGGAGCTGGGCGACGTCCATCCGCAGGACCAGGTCGCCGGCGGCGATCTCACCGCCGCGCAGATCGGTCAGGATCACCTTGCCGGAACGATCCACCAGAATCGCGTCGCCCGCGAGCCTGCGGTGCGCGATCCGCCGCGACTGCAGCGCCTGCACCTGCCGCCAGGTGTCGCACAGCAGCTCGTCGGTGATGGCCTCGTCCGGCAGGGAGTCCAGGGAGCGGCCGCCGATGTGCTCGTAGACGAGCATCACGGCGTCGGGGCCGAGCTCGGAGGTGGCGATTAGCTTGGGCGCGTTGGCCCCGGCCGCGATCGCCGCGTACGCGAGGAGCGCCTCCTGCTCCAGCGCCTGGCGCAGCGACTGCAGGCTGCGGCGCTGGGTGATGCCGCGCAGCGTCAGCCTGCGCCACACGCGGTAGAAGAAGCCCTGCGCCTGCTGCTCGCGGTCGATGACCGTGACGTCCAGCGGGGCGCCGTCCTCCAGGGTGACGAAGTAGCGGCGGCCGCGGTCGCCGTGCTCCGCGCTGTCGGGGGACTCCTCGCGGGCCGCGCTGACGGGGTGGAAGCCGACGTGCCGCAGTCCGGCGAGGAGTGTCTGCCCGGTGGGCCGTACGTTCGGCGAGCCGACCGCGTACAGCGTTCCGTAGGCGACGCTCCAGCCGAGCAGCACCGTGAGGATGATCGAGAACGGCGTGGTGTAGCCGGTGACCAGCATGGTGAAGGCGTCGAGCAGCAGCACCACCCACAGCACGACGCGCCAGCGTGGTCGGCGGGACATCCCGACTGCTGTCATGTACGCGATCACGGGTGCGAGATAGCCGTGCACCGGATCGGTGAGCGCGTGCAGATCGGCGGGGGAGGGCCGGGTCAGCGCCTCCTGGATGGAGTCCGGGGCGGCCTTGGCGACCCAGAGGTCGGTGGCGAGCGTCACGCCGTGCGCGAGGACCGCCGCGAGCACGCCGTCGGCGATGCGCAGCCCGTCCCGCTTGACCAGACGCTCGATCGCGAAGGCGACGGGGACGAGCAGGACGCCGATGCTCGCGGTCAGGCCCGCGAACTTGATCAGCAGGTCCGGTGCCTGGTCGGTGCCCTTGTCGATGTCCTGGGCGAGCCCCGAGGTCGTGCCGTGCGCGAACGCCGCGATGGCGAGGACCACGGCGATGCCGAGGATGCCGACGAGCAGCCGCATCAGGTCCGAGGGGCGGTGCACACGCGCGGCGAGCAGCGGTTCGTCGCCCGCGACACGGTCCGTGTGCGCGTCCGCGCCTTCGTCGGCGCAGTCGTCGGGGCCGAACACGTCCGCCGCCCCGTCGTCGGGGGCGAACGCGCCGTGCGCGCCCTCTTCCCCGCCGTTCGACGGTTCTTCGGAGTGCTTCTCGTGCTTCTCGTGCTTCTTCAGGGAGTGCCCACCGGTGTCCGGGTGCGCCTCGGCCGCAGGGGTGCCCGCCGTCTCATCGGGGTGCACATCCTGCTGCTCCGTCGCCTCTTCTTGATCTCGTATCACCAGTCACCGCCCGCATGATGGTGGCATGTCCGGCGGACAGAGGGGGGCATCAGGGTGCGATCCGGGGGCGCGAAGTGCTCAAGGGGCGCCAGTTTGTCGCGTAGCGCACGCTCTGTCGCCGGGTCGTCACGGTGTCGGTGGGGTACGGCAAGATGGTCCGGATGAGCGAGGAGAGCCGATCGGAGCAGGGGCCTTCGGAGTACCCCGAGTACGCGGAGCGGGTCCTCGAGGTCGCGGAGCTGATCCCGCCGGGACGGGTGATGACGTACGGAGACGTGGCGGAGTGGCTCGAAGAGGGCGGCCCCCGGCAGGTCGGCCGGGTGATGGCCCTCTACGGAGGCGCGGTTCCCTGGTGGCGCGTGGTGCGCGCGGACGGTCATCTGCTGCCGGGCCACGAGCTGCGGGCCCTCGGCCACTACCGCGCGGAGGGCACACCGCTGCGCGGGGCGAGCCGTGCGGCCGAGGGTCATCTGCCCCGCATCGACATGCGCAGGGCGCGCTGGGACGGCGGCGAGGTGGCCGTGGCTCCGGAGGCTCACACCTGACAGCTTCCGCCATCCTGCGGCCACATGGGGGACCGGTGGCCCGTACGGGGGAAGCCACGCGTCCCGCACGCCCGCTGGCGTAGCGTCGACAGCACGCATTTCCCTCACCCCGCAGCCACCACGCCACCGTTTCTCGACCAGCAGACCCACCAGGACCGGCGACCCACGTGAGTTCCCCTTCATCCGCCCGGCACACCCGGCACCCGTCGCACCACCAGGTACGACAGGGGACCCCAGGCGCCTATCGACTGGTGCGCACCCCGCCGGTCCGCGTGGATCCCCCTCGTCTTGACGCACCTCAGCGCGCGGTGGTTGACCACTCCGGAGGACCGCTTCTCGTCCTGGCGGGACCCGGTACGGGGAAGACGACGACCCTGGTGGAGGCCGTCGCCGCGCGGATCGCGAAGGGCACGGAACCGGAGCGGGTCCTGGTCCTCACCTTCAGCCGCAAGGCCGCGGTCGAGCTGCGCGACCGGATGGCGTTGCGCATAGGGGCGGCGAAGGCCCCGCAGGCGACGACCTTCCACTCCTTCTGCTACGCCCTGATCCGCGCCCACCAGGACGCCGATCTGTTCGTCGAGCCGCTGCGCCTCCTCTCGGGCCCCGAGCAGGACGTGGCGGTGCGCGAGCTGCTCGCGGGCCAGATCGACCTGGAGTCCGAGGGGATCGACCACGTCCGCTGGCCGGACGAGCTGCGCGCCTGCCTGACGACCCGGGGCTTCGCCGACGAGGTGCGCGCGGTGCTCGCCCGGAGCCGCGAGCTGGGCCTCGGCCCCGACGCCCTCGGCGCGTTCGCCCGCCGCGCGGGACGTCCCGACTGGGGCGCGGCAGCGGCGTTCCTCGCCGAGTATCTCGACGTACTCGACATGCAAGGAGTGCTCGACTACGCGGAACTGGTGCACCGCGCGGTGCTGCTCGCGCGCCGCCCGGAGGTCGCGCGGGCGCTGGCCGCGCAGTACGACGCGGTGTTCGTGGACGAGTACCAGGACACCGATCCGGCGCAGGTACGACTGCTCGACGCGCTGGCCGGCGGCGGGCGCTCCCTGGTCGCCTTCGGAGACCCCGACCAGTCGATCTACACCTTCCGGGGCGCCGACGTGAACGGCATCCTGGAGTTCCCCACCGAGTTCCCGCGCGCGGACGGCACCCCGGCACCGGTCGAGGTCCTGACCACGTCCCGCAGATCGGGCGCGGGGCTCCTCGCCGCCACCCGGCTGCTCACCCGCCGCATGCCGCTGACCCGGCTGCCCGCGGAGAAGGTGCGGGCCCACCGCGAGCTTGCCGCGGTCCGGGACGGCGGCCGGGTCGAGGCGTACACATATCCGACGTCCGGCGCGGAACTCGACAACATCGCCGACATCCTGCGCCGCGCGCACTTGGAGGACGGCGTCCCCTGGGGCGAGATGGCGGTCCTGGTCCGCGCGGGCGCCCACACGATCCCCACGGTCCGCCGCAGCCTCACCGCGGCGGGCGTCCCGCTGGACATAGACGGCGACGACATCGCGCTGCGCCACGAGCCGGCGGTGACGCCGCTGCTGACGGCGCTGCGGGCGGTGGCGGTGGCGGAGTCCGGGGCCGTGCCCGAAGCGGCGGAGGGGGCCGAGGACGCGTCCAGCAGCTCCGGGGACACGTCCGCCTGGCTCGACACCGAGACCGCCCTCACGCTCCTCACCTCCCCCCTCGCCGGCATGGACGCCGCCGACCTGCGCCGCCTCGGCCGGGCGCTGCGCGAGGAGGAGCGCGCCGCGGGGAACCATCTGCCGCCGCCGTCGGACGAACTGCTCGCCCGTGCCCTCGCCGAGCCGGAGCGGCTCGTCGCGCACGACCCCGCGTACGCCCGCGGCGCCCAGCGGCTCGGCGCGCTGCTCCGCAAGGCCCGTGAGCGCCTCGCGGGCGGCGGCACCGCCGAGGAGGCCCTCTGGGAGCTGTGGGACGGCACTCCGTGGCCGCGCCGCCTGGAGCGCACCGCACGCCGTGGCGGGGCCGCCGGGCGCAACGCGGACCGCGATCTCGACGCCGTCTGCGCCCTGTTCGCGTACGCCTCGCGCGCGGAGGAACGCACCGGGGGGCGCGGCGCCCTGAACTTCCTGGAGGAGACCGAGGCGCAGGACATCGCCGCGGACACCCTCAACCGCAGGGCCGTGCGCCCCGACGCCGTACGCCTGATGACGGCGCACCGCTCCAAGGGCCTGGAGTGGCGGCTCGTGGTGGTCGCGGGCGTCCAGGAGGGACTCTGGCCCGATCTGCGCCGCCGCGGCTCCCTCCTGGAGGCCGACCGCATCGGCGGCGACGGCCTCGCCGAGCCACTCACCCCCGGAGCGCTCCTCTCCGAAGAGCGCCGGTTGTTCTACGTGGCCGCCACGCGCGCGCGAGAACGCCTCGTCGTCACCGCCGTCAAGGCACCCGCCGACGACGGCGACCAGCCCTCCCGCTTCCTGACCGAACTCGGCGTCGAGCCCAAGGACGTGACAGGACGCCCGCGCCGCCCGCTGTCCGTCGCCGCGCTCGTCGCGGAGCTGCGTGCCACGACCGTCGACCCGCGCGTCTCGGACGCCCTGCGGGAGGCCGCCGCCCAGCGCTTGGCACGGCTCGCCGCGCTCGGCGACGCCGACGGGCGGCCCCTCGTGCCGTCCGCGCACCCCTACCGCTGGTGGGGCATGGAGGAGCAGACGGCGAGCGAGATCCCGCTGCGCGACCGCGACAAGCCCGTCGTGCTCTCCGGGAGCGCCCTCGACCAGCTCGCCAACACCTGTTCCCTGCAGTGGTTCCTGGGCCGCGAGGTCAAGGCGGACGCCCCGGCGACCGCCGCCCAGGGCTTCGGCAACGTGGTGCACGTCCTGGCCGACGAGGTCGCCTCCGGCAGGACCCCCGCCGACCTCGCCGTCCTCATGGAGCGCCTCGACTCGGTCTGGGACTCCCTCGCCTTCGACGCCCCCTGGAAGTCGGCGCAGGAGAAGGAGCACGCGCGCGTGGCGCTCGAACGCTTCCTCCAG
Source organism: Streptomyces sp. NPDC050658 (assembly GCF_044457025.1). Classification (NCBI taxonomy): domain Bacteria; kingdom Bacillati; phylum Actinomycetota; class Actinomycetes; order Kitasatosporales; family Streptomycetaceae; genus Streptomyces; species Streptomyces sp. NPDC050658. The sequence continues at coordinate 325,490 of NZ_JBITGM010000005.1, read as the reverse complement.
TGGCATGTGATGGACCGCGCGAGCCGCACACCCGTCGCCAGCGAGCACGACTTCGACGTGACCCTGGAAGCGGGCCCCTACGAAGTGCGCGTCCGCGGTTCCATGGACCGCGTCGAGCAGGACAGGGAAGGACGCGCCTACGTAGTCGACTTCAAGACCGGAAAGCAGGCCCCCAGCGCCGCCGACGTGGCCCGCCATCCGCAGCTCGCCGTCTATCAACTCGCCCTGCGCGAGGGCGCGGTGGACGACGCCTTCGACGGCGTACGCCCCGAACCGGGCGGCGCGGAACTGGTGCAGCTGCGCCAGGGGGCCGCCAAGAAGGACGGCGGCGAGACACTCCCCAAGGTGCAGGCCCAGGAGCCGCTCTCCGGAGAGTGGGTGGGCGATCTGCTCGCCACGGCGGCCGGCAAGGTCCTGGACGAACGCTTCTCGCCCACGACGGGCCAGCACTGCACCCACTGCGCCTTCCGAGCCTCGTGCAGCGCCCGCCCGGAGGGCCGGCAGGTCGTGGAGTGACATCAGCGGCCGTCGTGGAGTGACATAAGCGGCCGTCGTGGAGTGACATAAGCGGCCGTCATGGAGTGACATAAGCGGCAACCACGCCTTAAGTGGCCAAGCTCACGTATCGGGAGCCGTGTTCATAGCAGCCTCACAGGCCATCTAAAGTCTCGGTAAAGCTGATCTGTGCACTCGGCGGATCCTCCGATCGTGCACCTTTCCGAGGAGATACATACATGGCAGCCAACCGGAAGCTCCTGGCCGCGGCCGTCGCCAGTGCCGCCGCGATCGTCGGCCTCACGGGCTGCTTCGGCGGGGAAGAGGACAAGGACCCCTTCGAGGGCATGAGCGCCGACAAGATCGCCGACAAGGCGGCCGACGCCTCCAAGGGCGCGGGCTCCTTCAAGGTGTCCGGCGAAGGCCAGCAGGAAGGCAAGCCGCTCAAGGTCGACTTCTCGGTCGCCAAGTCCGGTGACTGCAAGGGCAAGATGGACGGCGGCGCCCAGGGCGTCGCCGAGCTGCTGGTGTCCGGCACGACCCAGTACATGAAGGGCGACGAGGCGTTCTGGAAGGACGCCATGGGCAGCAGCGGGGGCGGCGTCGACACCTCGAAGATGGCCGACAAGTGGGTGAAGTCGCCGAACCAGGAGAAGGGCGGCGCCTGCGACTCGGACGAGATGTTCCAGTCCGACGAGCTCAAGGACCTCAAGCGCGAGAAGGACTCCGAGGTCGACGGCGTCAAGGCGGCCGTCCTGACGAAGAACAAGGCCGGCAAGAAGTCCACGTACTACGTGGCCGCCGAGGGCAAGCCGTACTTCCTGAAGGTCGTCACGTCGGGCAAGGACGACCCGGGCACCATGTACTTCAGCGACTACGGCAAGCCCGTCGTCGTGAAGGCTCCGGCCCCGGACGAGGTCATGGACATGGAAGAGCTCATGAAGTCCTGACCCCCGGGTCCCGTGAAGTTCTGACGCAAGGCTCCCCGTGAAGTCACGCGGGTGACGGTGGCCACTGGCGTCCGGGCCCGCCCCGGTTGTCAGTGGCCACCGCTAGCCTCTCTGACGTGCCACCTCGTATCACCGACCCCGAGCAGCTCAAAGAGCTCCTCGGCATCCCGTTCACCCCGGAGCAGACGGCCTGCATCACCGCGCCGCCCGCCCCGCAGGTGATCGTGGCCGGAGCCGGTTCCGGCAAGACGACGGTGATGGCGGCGCGCGTGGTCTGGCTGGTCGGCACCGGCCAGGTCGCCCCCCAGCAGGTCCTCGGCCTGACGTTCACGAACAAGGCGGCCGGTGAACTCGCCGAGCGGGTCCGCCAGGCGCTGGTCAAGGCCGGCGTGACCGACCCCGAGGCGCTGGACGCCCCGGGCCCCGGAGACCCGCCGGGCGAGCCGGTCATCTCCACGTACCACGCCTTCGCGGGCCGCCTCCTGACCGACCACGGCCTGCGCATCGGCCTGGAGCCCACCGCGCGGCTGCTCGCCGACGCCACCCGCTTCCAGCTCGCCGCGCGGGTGCTGCGCGAGGCGCCGGGACCGTATCCCGCGCTGACCCGCTCCTTCCCCGACCTCGTCAGCGACCTCCTGGCCCTGGACAGCGAGCTGTCCGAGCACCTCGTCCGCCCCGACCGGCTCCGGGCGTACGACACCGAACTGCTGCGCACCCTGGAGACCGCCAAGCTCTCCAACGCGGACCTGCGCAAGGTGCCCGAGACGGCGGCGGCCCGGCTCGACCTCGCCGAGCTGGTCGGCCGCTACCGGGAAGCGAAGCGCTCCCGCGACCTCCTCGACTTCGGCGACCAGATCGCCCTCTCCGCGACGCTGGCCCGCACCCGCGCGGAGGTCGGCGAGATCCTGCGCGACGAGTTCCGCGTCGTCCTGCTCGACGAGTACCAGGACACGTCCGTGGCCCAGCGCATCCTCCTGGCAGGCCTCTTCGGAGGCGGCACCGGCCACCCGGTCACCGCCGTCGGCGACCCCTGCCAGGCGATCTACGGCTGGCGCGGCGCCTCCGTGGCGAACCTGGACGACTTCCCCGAGCACTTCGCGTACGCCGACGGACGCCCCGCCACCCGCCAGGCGCTCAGCGAGAACCGCCGCAGCGGCGGCCGCCTCCTCGACCTCGCCAACGGCCTGGCGGGGCCGCTGCGCGCGATGCACGCGGGCGTGGAGGCCCTGCGGCCCGCACCCGGCGCGGAGCACGACGGCGTGGTGCGCTGCGCCCTGCTGCGCACCCACACCGAGGAGATCGACTGGATCGCCGACTCCATCGCCCACCTCGTCGGCACCGGCAAGGCCCCAGGCGAGATCGCCGTCCTGTGCCGCACCGCGACGGACTTCGCGCAGATCCAGGGCGCCCTTGTCGCCCGCGACATCCCCGTGGAGGTCGTCGGTCTCTCCGGACTGCTCCATCTCCCCGAGGTCGCCGACCTCGTGGCCGTCTGCGAGGTGCTCCAGGACCCGGGGGCCAACGCGTCGCTGGTCCGCCTGCTCACCGGCCCGCGCTGGCGCATCGGCCCGCGTGACCTCGCCCTCCTGGGCCGCCGCGCACGCCTTCTCGTACGCCATGGGCACCTCGCCCCCGACGACCCCGACAGCCGCCTCGCGGCGGCCGTGGAGGGGGTCGACCCGGCCGAGGTGATATCGCTCGCGGACGCGCTCGACACGTTCCTGGAGGCGCCGCAGGGCGACGACACCGAGGACGACGGGCTGCCCTTCTCGCCGGAGGCGAGGGTCCGCTTCGCCCGCCTCGCCGCCGAACTGCGCGATCTGCGGCGCTCGTTGTCGGACCCCCTGATGGACGTCCTGCACCGGGTGCTCGCCGTCACGGGCCTGGAGGTCGAGCTGTCCGCGTCGCCGCACGCCCTCGCGGCCCGCCGCAGGGAGACGCTCTCGAACTTCCTGGACGTCGCCGCGTCCTTCGCCGCGAACGACACCGGGGCGAGCCTGCTCGCCTTCCTGGCCTTCCTGCGTACGGCGGCGCAGTACGAGAAGGGCCTCGACAACGCGCTGCCCGGCGGCGAGAACACGGTCAAGGTGCTCACCGCCCACAAGTCCAAGGGCCTGGAGTGGGACGTCGTGGCCGTCCCCGGCCTGGTCACCGGGACGTTCCCCAGCGCGCAGGGCCGGGAGAAGTGGACCGCCCAGGGCAAGGTCGTGCCGCACGCGCTGCGCGGCGACGCGGCGACCCTGCCGGACGTCGGGGCGTGGGACTCCCGGTCCATGAAGGCCTTCCACGAGGAGATGAAGGAGCACCAGCGCACCGAGGAGCTCCGCCTCGGCTATGTCACGTTCACCCGCCCCCGCTCGCTGCTCCTGGGCTCCGGCCACTGGTGGGGCCCCTCCCAGAAGAAGCCGCGCGGCCCCTCGGACTTCCTCCTCGCGCTGTACGACCACTGCGCGGCGGGGCACGGCGAGATCGAGGCCTGGGCTGACGAACCGGAGGAGGGCGAGGAGAACCCCGCACTGACGGAGGCGTCCGCCGAGCAGGCGTGGCCGCTGCCGCTGGACGACGTATCCCTGGAGCGCCGCAGGGCCGCCGCGCGGACCGTCCTCGCCCACCTGGACCGCCTGACGGGCGACGAGACGCCGGACGCCGCACGCTCCCACGAGCCGGCCCCTCCGGAGGACCCGGACTGGCCGCCGCCGCCCGAGGACGACGAATCTCCCTACGGCGAACCTCCTTATGAAGAGGCCGACTTCCCGGACGCCCCGGAGGACTGGGAGGCGCTGTCCCACGAACGCCCGACGGTGCCGCACCCCGCGCCCGCCCCCGACGACGTCCGCGTCCGCCCGCACCCGACCGAGGCCGCCCCGGAGACCCCAGAGGCCCCTCCAGAGGAGCCGCCCCGCCTCACCCCGGAGCAGCCCGGCCTCACCCCGGAGGAAGCCCGCACGCTCGCCTCCTGGGACCGGGACCTGGACGCACTCACCGGCGAGCTGCTGCGCGCCCGCGAGGCCATCAGGGACATCCCCGTGCCCGCCTCCCTCACCGCCTCCGAGGTGCTGCGCCTCGCCGCCGACCCGGAGGGCTTCGCCGAGGAACTGGCACGGCCCATGCCCCGGCCTCCGCAGCCGGCCGCCCGTCGGGGCACGCGCTTCCACGCCTGGATGGAGACCCGCTTCGAAGAGCTCCGGCTCCCGCTGCTCGGCCCGGACGAGCTGCCGGGCGGCGCCCCCGGAGAGGCCGAGATCGCCGACGAGCGCGACCTGGAGTCGTTGAAGGAGGCCTTCGAGCGCACCGAGTACGCCCACCGTGCGCCCCACCGCGTCGAGGTGCCCTTCCAGCTGGCGATCGCGGGCCGGGTCGTCCGCGGCCGGATCGACGCGGTCTACAAGGAGGTCGACGGCGACGACGTGACGTACGAGATCGTCGACTGGAAGACCAGCAGGACCCGCACCGCCGACCCCCTGCAGCTCGCCGTCTACCGCCTCGCCTGGGCCGAGCAGCACGACGTACCCCCGGAGTCGGTGAAGGCGACGTTCCTCTACGTCCGCAGCGGGGAGACGGCCCGCCCCGCCCGCCTGCCCGGCCGGGCGGAACTGGAGCGGATCCTCCTGGAGGAGCCGGGCACCGAGCCGGGCACCGAGCCGGGCAGCGAGCCGGGCGCCGATCCCGACGGCGATCCGGCCGCCGGACAGGGCGGCCGTCCGTATGACGAACCACCGGACGAGCCGGTCACGGTGGGCGGCTAGGCTCGTGACCATGAGCAAGCCCGTTGACAGCGTCGTTGACAGTGGCGTCAGCGCTGTCCGTACGTACATCGAGAACCACCGCGCCGCCTTCCTCGACGACCTCGCCGAGTGGCTGCGCATCCCGTCGGTGTCGGCCCAGCCCGACCACGCCGCGGACGTGCGCACCAGCGCCGACTGGCTCGCCGCCAAGCTCAAGGAGACCGGCTTCCCGACCGCCGAGGTCTGGGAGACGCCGGGCGCCCCCGCCGTCTTCGCCGAGTGGCCCTCCGGCGACCCGCAGGCGCCCACGGTTCTCGTCTACGGGCACCACGACGTACAGCCCGCCGCCCGTGAGGACGGCTGGCACACCGACCCGTTCGAGCCCGTCGTCCAGGGAAACCGCCTCTACGCGCGCGGTGCCGCCGACGACAAGGGCCAGGTGTTCTTCCACACACTCGGTGTCCGCGCCCACCTCGCCGCCACCGGCCGCACCGCCCCCGCAGTGAACCTGAAGCTCCTGATCGAGGGCGAGGAGGAGTCGGGCTCCCCGAACTTCCGCGCGCTGATCGAGGAGCACAAGGACCGCATCGCCGCCGACGCCGTGATCGTCTCGGACACCGGCATGTGGGCGGAGGACACCCCCACCGTCTGCACCGGCATGCGCGGCCTCGCCGACTGCGAGATCGAGCTGCGCGGCCCCGACCAGGACATCCACTCCGGGTCCTTCGGCGGCGCCGTACCGAACCCGGCGACCGCCGCCGCCCGTCTCGTCGCCGCCCTGCACGACGAGCACGCACGCGTGGCCGTCCCCGGCTTCTACGAAGGCATCGTCGAACTCACCGACCGCGAGCGCGAACTCTTCGCCGAGCTGCCCTTCGACGAAGAGCGCTGGCTGCGTACGGCCAAGTCGCACGCCACCCACGGAGAAGCGGGCCACACCACCCTGGAGCGCATCTGGGCCCGCCCCACGGCCGAGGTCAACGGCATCGGCGGCGGCTATCAGGGACCGGGCGGCAAGACGATCGTCCCGGCGTCCGCGTTCCTGAAGCTCTCCTTCCGACTGGTCGCGGGCCAGGACCCGGACCGCGTCGAGGAGGCCGTGCGCACCTGGGTCGCCGACCAGCTGCCGGCCGGAATCAGCCACACGATCACGTTCGGCGCCGCCACGCGCCCGTGCCTCACGCCGCTCGACCACCCGGCCCTGCAGTCCGTCGTACGGGCGATGGGACAGGCCTTCGAGCAGCCGATCCGCTTCACCCGGGAGGGCGGTTCGGGACCGGCGGCCGACCTCCAGGACGTACTCGCCGCACCCGTGCTCTTCCTGGGCATCTCCGTCCCGTCCGACGGCTGGCACGCACCGAACGAGAAGGTGGAGCTCGACCTGCTCCTCAAGGGCGTCGAGACGACGGCCTACCTGTGGGGCGATCTCGCCGGGCACTGGCGCGATGCACACTGAGACCACCGTCCTGCCGAATCAACCGTTCCATCGGGGGAGTTGGAAGCACCTGTGACCACCTGGACCGACCGCACCGCTGATCGTCCGCTCTCGCTCACCTCGCCGAGCGGCATCGATCGCGCGGCCCACCACCGCCTCGACGAGGCCTGGCTGGCCGCCGCCTGGAGCCACCCGACGACGCGGGTCTTCGTGGTCTGCGGCGGTCAGGTGCTCATCGACGAGACCGCGGACGGCAGCACCGAACTGGTGATGACGCCGTCCTTCGAGGCGCCCCTCACCGAGGCCCATCGCTACTTCCTGGGCACGGACGACGACGGCGTCAGCTACTTCGCGCTCCAGAAGGACTCGCTGCCGGGCCGCATGGACCAGTCGGCGCGCGCCGCGGGCCTGCGCGAGGCGGGCCTGCTCCTGTCGCCCCGCGACGCGGGCCTGATGGTGCACGCGGTGGCCCTGGAGAACTGGCAGCGCCTGCACCGCTTCTGCTCGCGCTGCGGCGAGCGCACCGTCATCGCCGCGGCCGGCCACATCCGCCGCTGCCAGGCCTGCGGCGCCGAGCACTATCCGCGCACCGACCCGGCAGTGATCATGCTGGTGACGGACGACGAGGACCGCGCGCTCCTCGGCCGCCAGGTGCACTGGCCCGAGGGCCGCTTCTCGACCCTCGCCGGCTTCGTCGAGCCCGGTGAGTCCATCGAGCACTCGGTGCGCCGCGAGGTCTTCGAGGAGGCGGGCGTCACGGTCGGCGACGTCGAGTACGTCGCGAGCCAGCCCTGGCCCTTCCCCTCCAGCCTGATGCTCGGCTTCATGGCGAGCGCCACGTCCTCGGAGATCAACGTGGACGGCGAGGAGATCTCCGAGGCCCGCTGGTTCTCCCGCGAAGACCTGCGGGCCGCATTCGAGTCCGGCGAGGTCCTGCCTCCGTACGGAATCTCGATCGCGGCCCGGCTGATCGAGCTCTGGTACGGAAAGCCCCTGCCGAAGCCGGGCACCGTGGGCCAGTAGGCGCCTCAGGCGGGAGACAGCACGAAACCCCCGGCAGGCGCGAAGGCCGGTCGGAGGTTTCGTGGGGCGCGGGTGTCACGCGCCGAGCGCCTGCTTCACCTGGGCAAGCGACGGGTTCGTCAGGGTCGAGCCGTCCGGGAAGAGGACGGTGGGAACCGTCTGGTTTCCGCCGTTCGCCTTCTCGACGAAGGCCGCGGAATCCGGGTCCTGCTCAATGTTGATCTCGTTGTACGTGATGCCCTCGCGGTCCATCTGGCCCTTGAGCCGGCGGCAGTAGCCGCACCACGTGGTGCTGTACATCGTCACAGTGCCCGGCATGTCGTCTCGCGCTCCTTGTTGGCTCGGGTGCGTCGTCGCACTGACTCGAACGTACGCGACCCGGCCACCATTCCCGCATTAGTACGACTGCACCGGCCTCCCTGTGGACAACCGGCTCACGCGTCTCCGCCGACCTGGCAGCATGGCGGGGTGACATCAGCAACGCACTCCACCCTCTTCCCGCAGGTCCCGGACTCTGCCGACGCGGTGCTCGCCGGGCTCGACCCGGAGCAGCGCGAGGTGGCCACCGCCCTGCACGGGCCGGTGTGTGTCCTCGCGGGTGCCGGGACGGGCAAGACCCGGGCCATCACCCACCGGATCGCCTATGGGGTGCGCGCGGGCATCCTCCAGCCCGCCAGTGTGCTGGCCGTCACGTTCACCAACCGGGCCGCGGGGGAGATGCGCGGGCGGCTCCGGCAGCTCGGCGCCTCCGGGGTCCAGGCGCGCACGTTCCACTCCGCCGCCCTGCGCCAGCTCCAGTTCTTCTGGCCGAAAGCGGTCGGTGGCCAGCTGCCCCGGATCGTCGACCGCAAGATCAAGCTCGTCGCCGACGCGGCCGCCGCCTGCCGCGTCCGCCTGGACCGCAACGAACTGCGGGACGTGACGAGCGAGATCGAATGGTCCAAGGTCACCCAGACCGTGCCCGCCGACTATGTGGCCGCCGCCACGAAGTCCGGCCGCCTCATCCCCCGGGACGCCGCGGAGATCGCCCAGCTCTACGCCGCGTACGAGGACCTGAAGCGGGACCGCGCGGTCATCGACTTCGAGGACGTGCTGCTCCTCGCCGTCGGCATCCTCCAGGACCGGCACGACATCGCCGACCAGATCCGCGCCCAGTACCAGCACTTCGTGGTCGACGAGTACCAGGACGTCAGCCCGCTCCAGCAGCGCCTCCTGGAGCTGTGGCTCGGCGACCGCGACAGCCTCTGCGTCGTCGGTGACGCCAGCCAGACCATCTACTCCTTCACCGGCGCGACCCCCGACCATCTCCTCAACTTCCGCACCCGCCATCCGGGGGCGACGGTCGTCAAGCTCGTCCGTGACTACCGCTCCACGCCCCAGGTCGTCCACCTCGCCAACGGCCTGCTCTCCCAGGCCCGCGGCCGCGCCGCCGACCACCGCCTCGAGCTGATCTCGCAGCGCGACGCGGGGGCCGAGCCGGTCTACACGGAGTACGCGGACGAGCCCGCCGAGGCTGAGGGTGCCGCCCGCCGCATCCGCGCCCTGCTGGCCGACGGAGTCCCGGCCAGCGAGATCGCCATCCTGTTCCGTACGAACTCCCAGTCCGAGATCTATGAACAGGCGCTCGCCGACGCGGGCGTGCCCTACCAGCTGCGCGGCGCCGAGCGGTTCTTCGAGCGCACCGAGGTCCGGGAGGCGGGCGCGGCCCTGCGCGGAGCGGCCCGCTTCGGGGGGAACGACTCCCTCCTGGACGACGTCGTGGACCTGCCCTCACAGGTGCGGGCCGTCCTTTCCACGAAGGGCTGGACGACACAGCCCCCGGCAGGCTCGGGCGCGGCCCGTGACCGCTGGGAGTCCCTGGCGGCCCTCGTGCGCCTCGCCGAGGACTTCGCACGGGCCAAGCCGGACGCGACCCTCGCCGACCTCGTGGCGGAGCTGGACGAGCGCGCCAACGCCCAGCACGCGCCGACGGTGGAGGGCGTCACGCTCGCCTCGCTGCACGCCGCCAAGGGCCTGGAGTGGGATGCCGTCTTTCTGGTCGGCCTCGCCGAGGGCATGATGCCGATCACGTACGCGAAGACGGACGAGCAGGTCGAGGAGGAGCGCCGACTCCTCTACGTGGGCGTCACCCGGGCCCGGCTCCACCTCTCCCTGTCCTGGGCACTGTCCCGCTCGCCGGGCGGGCGACCGGGCCGCCGGCCCAGCCGCTTCCTCGACGGGCTGCGCCCCGGCTCCGGGGCGGGCGCGGGAGCCCGCGCCGTCGGCGGCGGTCCCGGAGGCGTGGAGCGCGGCAGCGCGGGCGAGCCGATCGGCGGTGCCCGCAGCCGTCGGCGGACGAGCAGGACACCGGCCCGGTGCCGGGTCTGCGGGCGCTCCCTGACCGACGCGGGTGAGATGAAGCTCATGCGCTGCGAGGACTGCCCGTCCGACATGGACGAAGGGCTCTACGAGCGGTTGCGGGAGTGGCGCGCGGGCCAGGCGCGGCAGCTGGGACAGCCGCCGTACTGCGTCTTCACGGACAAGACCTTGATCGCCATCGCGGAGGCCGCGCCGGACGACGAGGGCGAGCTGGCCCGGATCCCGGGCGTCGGCGTGCGCAAGCTCAACCGCTTCGGATCCGATGTCCTCGCGCTTTGCGCAGGTCAGGAGCTTGGGGGAAGCGACGAGGGCAACTGATTCAAACTCGTCGAAAAAATAGTTTGCGCATGCGCCAACAATCCCCATAGGTTCTTAAGCACGGAAACAGCGGCTTCTCCGAAGCCCTGGCTCCGTGCTGTACTTAATAGCCCGCAGGACCAGCTTCGGCCGGTCCCATAGACGCCGAGAGGAGGCGATTCCAGTGATCAGCAACAACAAGAGCTTCATCAGCACCGCGAAAATGACCGATCGCTCGGTCGTCGCTTCCTGCCTGCTCGGCTTCTCGAACCTGGGCACCGGTCTGTCCGGTGGCGTCTCTGCCGCCGCCGTCCGTCCGGAGTCCGCTGCCCTGCCGCTGTCCCTGCCGCGCACCGCTCTCAACGTTCTTCCCGTGAGCGAGGTCATTGAAGGCAGCGAGCGAGCGACCAAGGCACCGGGAGCAGTAGCGACGGCTCAGGCGCAGGCCTATGCCTTTGCCGCAGGCGCCGGTGCCGGAGCCGCCGCCAATAACCGCAAGCCGCAGCACCAGACGACGACGCAGCACCACACGATGTGGGCCTTCCGTGGGCTCGAACCCTGGAGTGATCCAGTCTGATCCTCGATCAGACCGGCGCCTTCAGGGCCGCGGAACCCCACCCGGGATCCGCGGCCCTTCTGTTTTCCCCGAAAACGGGGTGACAGGGCGAAGGGGCCAGAGAAAGACCCGGTACCAGCCGCCAACCGGCCGACCCAGGCCGGCACGACCAGACGAGGAAAACACCACCGTGCAACTCGAAGCGCACGCCCCGTCCGTACCGCCTTCAGAGACTCTCCCCCCGCCCGCTTCCACGGAGGACTCCACCTTGACTCCCCTCACCGCGCTCACCGCGCTCGACGACGCCATCGAGAACCTCGGCGTACCCGTCCCCTGCCGCGCCTACGACCCGGAGGTCTTCTTCGCCGAGTCGCCCGCGGACGTCGAGTACGCCAAGTCCCTCTGCCGTACCTGCCCGCTGATGGAGGCCTGCCTGGCCGGCGCCAAGGAGCGGCGTGAGCCGTGGGGCGTCTGGGGTGGCGAGCTCTTCGTCCAGGGTGTGGTCGTCGCCCGCAAGCGGCCCCGTGGCCGCCCGCGCAAGAACCCGGTCGCGGCATGAGCACCGCCGGAACGATTGACCGCCCCCTGACGCACGACCCCAAGAAGCAGGCCCCGATGAAGGCAGCAACCACGACCGAGCCCGCAGGCTCCGTCACCCCGGACTTCACCACCACCGGCGCGAACGAGTCGCGCCAGAACAGGACCCGCGAGATGCAACTCATTCCAGAAGCCCTGGCCCGTGCGCATATGCACGAACGCATGCGTGAGGCCGAGGCCCAGCGCCCGGCCGCGCGGCTGATGGCGGCCCGCCGGATGCAGCGCCGCGCGGAGCGCGCGTCGCTGCGTGCCCGGCGCGCGCTGGCCATCGCCGTCATGCAGTGACACGCGGGAGCGGCCGAAGCATCGGCTGAACACCGCACCATCGCCCGCGGGGGCCGGTCCGAACGGACCGGCCCCCGCAGTGCGTTGTGCCGGGCGAACCTCCGTGAGCGGCGATATGGTCGCCAGGTGGACCAGCAGCCCTCTCAACCCGCGGGCGCCGAGAATCTCGTGTGCTCCCGCTGCGGAACGGTCGCCGAAGGCGCGCCGCCCACCTGGACCTGCTCGGTGGAGAACGGCACCCGCCACTACTTCTGCGACAACTGCGCGCGCGAGAACATCAGAGCCATCGAGGGACGACTCGACTCCGCCTGGTGGTGAGCCACCGTTCGGGCGGCTCCGGCCTCAGGCCCCGGCGGCCGGATCCTCCTCCGGCTCCTCCAGGTCCGCCGACTTCTCCGGCGCGTCGACGAATCCCGGCAGCCACGACTCGAGCTCGTCCCGCATCCGCACCGTCGCCCCCAGCTGACAGAGCACCCCGATCGTGCTCAACGTCACACGGTGGATCAGCAGATACGAGGGCGGCAGATTCAGCTGCTTGCCCAACTGGTAGGCGGGGGAACGGGGATCGGCGATCCGCGCGGCCTGACTGCGCATCCAGCCGCGCGTGAAGGTGTACTCCTCCACCAGCATCGGCTCGATGATCGGCAGCAGATAGTCGAGCACCGCGTCCGGTTCGAGGTCGACCGACTCCTTGACGAAGCCCTCCTCGCACAACATCTCGTACACGGCGTCGGCCTCGCCGTCGAGCGTCATCCGCAGCGACGCGCCGATCGTGCTCGGCAGCCCGCCGGGCAGCCGGTCCACCGTGCCGAAGTCGAGGACGCCGAGCCGCCAGCCGTCCTTCTCGTCGGGCAGCAGCCGGAAGTTGCCCGGATGCGGATCGGCGTGCAGCAGGCCCGTGCGCGCCGGACCCGAGAAGAGGAAGCGGGCGAGCAGCTGTCCTGCCCGGTCGCGCTGCTCCTGTGTGCCGTCCGCGATCACCTCCGACAGGGGTACGCCCTCGATCCACTCGGTCACGAGCACCTGCTCGGACTGGTGCACCACGGCGGGGACCACCACATCCGGATCGTCCGCGAACTCCTCGGCGTGTGCCTGCTGGGCCTGCGCCTCCAGGCCGTAGTCGAGCTCCTCGGAGACCCGGTCGCGCAGCTCCGCGATGAGTGGCTTGATGTCCATTCCCGGAATCAGCGGCCCGAGCAGCCGGGCGAACCGGCTGAGCTGATTCAGGTCGGAGAGCAGCGCCTCGCCCGCCCCCGGATACTGCACCTTGACCGCGACCTCGCGCCCGTCCTCCCACACCGCCCGGTGGACCTGGCCTATCGAAGCGGCCGCCGCCGGCTTGTCCTCGAACTCCAGGAACAGCTCGCGCCAGCCCTCGCCGAGCCGCTCCTCGAGCACCGAGTGCACCGTGCTCGTCGGCATCGGCGGAGCGGCTTCCTGCAGCTTCGTCAGCGCGGCACGGTAGGGCCCCGCGACCTCCTCGGGCAGCGCCGACTCGAAGACCGAGAGCGCCTGGCCGAACTTCATCGCCCCGCCCTTGAGCTCGCCGAGCACCTTGAACAGCTGCTCCGCCGTGCGCTGTTGCAGCTCGCGGCCGACGATCTCCGCCGACTTGCCCCCGATCCGCTTGCCGAGCCCCCAGGTCGCGCGCCCTGCGAAGCCGAGCGGCAGCGCGGCCAGTTTGGCGGTACGGGTGACCGCCTTCCGGGGAAGATCAGACATGCGCCCCTCCAAGTCCCAGACAGCCGCGCCGTGTCAGGCGCTTACCCGGCCATTGTGTCGTGCGGCTCTCGGACCCCGTCGGGGTGTTCCCCCTTATCCGCCACATCTGCCCCGCAAGGGCACGCGCGGTGCGCGGACACCGGCTGCGCATGCCAGTCGAGACCGGGCACGGACGCCTCCCAGCGGACCCCCGCGACGGCCGGATCCGCCCCGTCCAGAAAGGCGAGCGCATGCGCCGCGGCCAGTCCGGCGACCGTGGTCGACAGGGCGAGATCGCAGGCCGCCACATGCCGCGCCCGCCCCGACCGCCACTGTGCGAGCATCCGCGGCCAGGTGGGATCCCGGTCCGCGCGCTCCAGTGCCAGACAGCCCGCGCAGGCCGTCGCACCGGGCAGGACGAGCGGTCCCACCACTCCGGTTCCCTCGATCACCCCCGCATAGAGATGCGGGGTCCCCGCGGAGATCAGCGGCTCGGCGGCGGCCGGATCGGGGGCATGCGCGTCGAGCCCGTCCCGCGGCGCGACGACCACCAGGGAGAAGCCCGCCTCTCCCTCGTCGGACCGGACCGGCCGGGGCGGCCGGTCCGGGGCCGAGCGCCGCACGGCGCGCCGCGCCGCCGCGTCCCTGCGGTCGCCCACCGCGTCGGCGGGCAGGCCGCCCGGCGCCACGTCCCACGGCTCGACGAGCCCTCCGTCCCGCACGTCGACCTGCCCCACCCCGGCCCCCGCCAGGACCGAGGCGATGACGGCGCCCACCCGGCCCGCGCCCCTGACCTGAACCCGCATGGCGCGGCGCGCCGCCAACAACCGCATCCCGTCGCCCGGTTCACCGGTGACCACCGACAGGGACGCCAGGTCCGGACGCAGCCGGTCCATCGCTCCCGCCCGCTCGCGCAGGGCATCGGCCGCGGGGCCGCCGCCTCGCGCGTCGTCGACGAGCCCCGCCCTCGACAGCCGCCGCACCAGGCGGTCCACATGACCGTCCGGCAGCCCCATCCGCCGGCCCTCCTCGCGCAGGAGCGGCAGCCCGCGCGTCCCGTCCAGGAGGGAGAGGAAGCTGCCCGTCGCCGTGTCCACCGGGCCGAGCACCAGGGCGTGCGCGGGCGCCACGCCGAACTGCACGGTGTTCAGGTCGCGCCAGCCGCGCCGCAGCGCCGGCTTCAAGATCGGATGCATGCTCGTCCCCCGTGTCTTCGTGTCTTCGTGTCCCCGTGCCCCGGTCGTCCCCGTGACCCCGTCCTCCCCCGACGCGGTCCCCGTCCGCATCGCCGGTCGACTGCCAGAATGCCCGCCCCCGCGAACCGCCGCGGAAAGTTGTCCACAGGCGGCAGGTATTCGTCGTACTAATCGATCGCACGGGGAGCGGAACCCCGCCGAACCGTCCCGGAGGCGGGACTTCCCCCACGCCCAGCGGGTAACGTCGGGGCGTGCCCGCCGACCCACTGCACCGTGCCGGAAAACCACAGCGCAGCACGACCAGCCCGCCGTCACCCGGCTCGGGAGCGAGTGCGGTCGAGGTCAGACGGAGCGCCCGCCGCCGCAGAACGGTCTCGGCCTACCGAGAGGGCGATCGCACCGTCGTGCTCATCCCCGCCCGGATGTCCGAGGCGGAGGAACAGCGCTGGGTCAACGTCATGCTCGACAAGCTCGCGGCGCAGGAGAGCAAGCGGGTCCTCGGCGACACGGAACTCGCCGAGCGCGCCGGGCTGCTCTCCGAGCAGTACTTCGAGGGCCGCGCAAGGCCCACATCCGTTCGCTGGGTCACGAACCAGAACACTCGATGGGGCTCCTGCACCCCGTCGGAGGGCAGCATCCGTCTTTCGCACCGGCTGCAGGGCATGCCCGAGTACGTCGTCGACTACGTCCTCGTCCACGAGCTCGCGCACCTTCTCGTCCCCGGACACGGCCCCCGCTTCTGGCGCCTCCTGGAGGCCTATCCCCGTACGGAACGGGCCCGCGGGTACCTCGAAGGGGTGGTAGCGGCCGACCGGTTGCCGCATCTGCCCGCCGCCCGCGAGGAGTGAACTTCCGCAGGACGCGGGGGTTGTGTAGCGGGTCTGTACCGGCTTGGCTCGATGTCGTGCTTTGCGGTTAGCCTGACGCGACGCATTTACATTCGGGATGGGGGACGGTCGTTACGTATGGCCAGGGAATTCCAACGCGGCCACAAGGCCAAGATCAGTGACCTCACCGCGGGGACCGATCTGTACGTAGGTGTGCAGATCGGGGCCCCCGGACTGAGCTTCGACATCAGTTGCTTCGGCCTGGACGCGGACGAGCGCCTCTCGGACGACAGTTACTTCATCTTCTTCAACCAGCCGAAGTCGCCCGAGGAGTCCATCCAGCTCCTCGGCGCGCAGGCCGGCGACACGGAGTCCTTCCGGGTCACCCTCGACCGGATCCCGGCGAAGATCCAGAAGTTGTCGTTCACCGCGACGATCGACGGCGCTGGGCAGATGTCGCAGGTCGCCCCCGGTTACATCCGGATCGTGGCCGGCGGCGAGGAAGTGGCCCGCTACTCCTTCAACGGCAGCGAGTTCTCCACGGAACGTGCCGTGATGCTGGGCGACTTCTACCTGAAGGACGTCTGGCGGTTCGCCGCGATCGGTCAGGGCTTCGACGGCGGACTCGACGCGCTCCTGAAGAACTTCGGCGGCGAGGTCGCCGAGGAGGAGCCCGCCACGCCGCAGCCGCAGGCCGGTGCCCCGTCCTTCGCGCCGCCCGCCCAGGCCGCCGCGCCGCCCGCGTTCGGCGCCCCCGCGGGCGCCCCGGCCCCGCAGGCTCCCGCCCCGGCCCCGGCCCCGGCCCCGGCTCCCGCGCAGAACTTCGCGCCGCCGCAGGGCGCGACGCCGCCCCCGGCGCCCGCTCCCGCCGACCCGTCGGTGCACGCCGCGCAGACCATCGTGGCGCCCATGAACCAGCCGCCGGGCGGGGCCACGCCGCCCCCGGCGCCGGCCCCCGCGCCGTACGGCCAGCCGGGCCAGCAGCCGCCGCAGCAGCAGCCCCAGTTCGGGCAGGTCCCCGGCCAGCAGCAGGCTCCGGGCCAGACCGCGCCGCTGCCGCCCGGCTACGGCCAGCAGCCCCAGGCGCCGACGCCTCCCGGCTACGGCCAGCAGCCCGCAGCCCCCATGCCGCCGGGCTACGGCCAGCAGCCGCAGGGCCAGTTCCCAGGCCAGCCCGCCGCCCCGCAGGGCGCGGCTCCCCAGGGCGCCGGTGTGGCCTCCGCCCTCCAGAAGTACCGCGAGGCGCCCACCGGGCAGCGCTGGACGCAGCAGAACGAGAAGCTGATCCGCGTCGACCTCGGCGTCGCCGACCAGGCGGTGCTCGCCCGGCAGGGCAGCATGGTGCTCTATCAGGGCAAGGTCGAGTTCAGCTACAAGGGCGCGGGCTTCGCGGGCCGCGTCGTGGGCAACGCCACCGGCCAGGAGATGCAGCTGATGCGCTGCTCCGGCCGCGGCCAGGTCTTCCTCGCGGAGGAAGCGACCCACCTGCACCCCATCGAGCTCCAGGGCGACGCGATCTGCGTCTCCGCGGAGAACGTCCTCGCCTTCGACGAGACGCTCCAGCACGAGGTGCGCAGGATCGAGGGCCACGGGATTCCCGGTGGCGCGCTGTTCGTCATGCAGTTCCAGGGCACCGGCACGGTCATCGTCAAGACGCACGGCGTGCCCGTCGTCCTGCCCGTGACGCCGACGACGTTCGCCGACTGCCACGCCGTGGTCGCCTGGTCGGCGGCCGCCCAGGCGATCGTCTCCAGCCAGGTGCGGCTGCGCAGCAACGCGTACGCCGGCTCCACGGGGGAGAGCGTGAACCTCCAGTTCCGGGGTGCGCCCGGCAACTTCATCATCGTCCAGCCGTACGAGGTCTGAGGGAGCCCGTCATGAACCAGCAACTCTCGGGCTTCGCCCCGGCGCCGATCGCCGCCCGCATGGAGAACCATGGCAACCACATGCTCAAGGTGGCCATGCAGACCGGAAACGACCTCCTCGCGCGCGTGGGCTCGATGGTGTCCTACGAAGGGTTCGTGCAGTACGAGCCGAATCCGCCCGCCGTGCGACAGGTCGCGCGCGAGTGGATGACCGGCGAGGGCGCGCCCCTGATGAAGTGCTCCGGAGACGGCCTGCTCTATCTCGCCGACTACGGAGCCGATGTCGTCGTCATCAACCTGGCGGGCGACGCGCTCTCCGTGAACGGCACGAACCTGCTCGCCTTCGACGCGTCCCTGCAGTGGGGCGTAGAGCGGGTCAAGGGCCTGGCCAAGTTCGCCGGACAGGGCCTGTGGAACGTCAAGATCTCGGGCCAGGGATGGGTCGCGCTGACCTCCCGCGGCACCCCGATCGTCGTCGACTGCGGTCGCGGCGAGGACGAGACGTACGTCGACCCGGACGCGCTGATCGCCTGGTCCCCGAACCTCAAGGTGAAGGGCAAGCGCAGCTTCAAGGCCGGTTCGCTCATCGGGCGCGGCAGCGGCGAGGCCTACCAGATGGGCTTCTCCGGAGAGGGCATCGTCGTCGTACAGCCCAGCGAGGACAGCACCGACCGTCTCCGGGCACGGGGCTGAGGGGGAACAACACACCATGCAGAGCCCACTTTTCGCGCACACCGAGCAGCAGACTCAGGAGCGCTACACCGTCCAGAACCCGCAGCTCCTGCGGGTCGCCCTGGAGGGCCACGACGACATCCTGGCCCGCAAGGGCGCGATGGTCGCCTACCAGGGTCTGATCGAGTTCGACGCCGAGTACCAGAGCCAGGGCAACCAGCGGGCCCGCGCGCGCACCGGCGAGGGTCTCGACCTGATGCGCTGCCACGGCCAGGGCACGGTCTATCTCGCCAACCTCGCCCAGTACATCCACGTAGTGGATGTGGACCAGGACGGTCTGACCGTGGACAGCAGCTATGTCCTCGCGCTCGACTCGTCGCTGACCCACCAGGTCATCGCTGTCGACAGCCAGTACGGCATCTCCGGCTCGGGCAAGTACCAGCTCAACATCACCGGACGCGGCAAGGTCGCATTGATGACCTCTGGCCAGCCGCTGATGATGCAGGTCACGCCCGACAAGTACGTGAACGCCGACGCGGACGCGATCGTCGCCTGGTCCAACGGGCTGCGGGTGCAGATGCAGGCCCAGACGCACTCCTCCGGAGTGTGGCGGCGCCGCGGCAACACGGGTGAGGGCTGGGAGCTCAGCTTCATGGGCCAGGGCTACGCGCTGGTCCAGCCGAGCGAGATGCTGCCGCCGCAGAATGCCGTCATCGGGCAGGGCGCGAGGGCCCAGTACGGGATGGGGCAGCAGGGCGCCCGGGGGCAGAACCAGGGCAACGTCTGGAATTAGCGGCGCGAAGTGCTGATGAAGAGGCGCCCCGAAGGGGCGCCTCTTCTGTTACAACCGCGTCCTCGTGGCCTCCACGAGCCGCACCACCGACTCGTCCGCCACGCCCGCCACCTCGTCGTACGCGAACCAGCGCAGGTCCAGCGACTCGTCGCTGATCGCCTCGACCGCGTCGGCCGGGGCGAGCGCGGCGTACTGCACGTCCAAGTGCTGGGTGCACGGACCCGGGATCGGGTGCCGGTCCAGGCGGACCGGGCCGCCCGGGAGAAGCGTCAGGCCCGGTACGCCGGACTCCTCGGTGGCCTCACGCAGCGCCGCCGCTGCCAGCGTCGTGTCGCCCGGCTCGCAGTGGCCGCCCATCTGCAGCCACATCCGCAGCTTCTTGTGCAGCGTCAGCAGTACGCGCCCGCGTGAGGGGTCGATGACCAGCGCGCTTGCCGTCACATGTCCGGCGGTGCAGGGCTTCCACATGCCCGCATCGCCGTGCTCGGACAGATGGTCCAGATAGGCCTGGCGCAGCTCGGCCTGAGCGCCGTACTCCTTCAGGACGAGTACGGCGTCGTCGTGCAGGCTCACTTACCGTCCTCGGTGTCCTCGTCGCCGCCCTTGGCCGCATCGCCCAGCATCTTGTCGAGCTCGGAGAAGTCCAGCTGCTCGTGGTGCACGAAGCCGTCCGGGTCGTCCAGGTCGGAGGCCGTCGGCAGCATGTCCGGGTGCGCCCACAGGCCGTCACGGCCGTCCACACCGCGCGCGTCCGTGAGCGAGGCCCACAGGCGCGAGGCGTCCCGCAGTCGGCGCGGGCGCAGCTCCAGGCCGATGAGCGTGGCGAAGGTCTGCTCGGCGGGGCCGCCCGTCGCGCGGCGGCGGCGCAGCGTCTCCCGGAGGGCGTCGGCGGACGACAGACGGGGCTTGGCCGCCGCGTGCACCACCGCGTCCACCCAGCCCTCGACGAGCGCGAGAGCGGTCTCCAGGCGGGCCAGGGCCGCCTTCTGCGCGGGAGTGTCCTCCGGCTGGAACATGCCCTGCTGAAGCGCCTCCTGCAGCTGCTCCGGGTTCTGCGGGTCGAGCTGGCCGACGACGTCCTCCAGCTTGGCCGTGTCGACCTTGATCCCGCGCGCGTACCCCTCGACCGCGCCGAACAGATGCGAGCGCAGCCACGGCACGTGGGCGAAGAGGCGCTGGTGGGCGGCCTCGCGCAGCGCCAGGTAGAGCCGCACCTCGTCCTTGTCGACGCCCAGGTCCTTGCCGAACGACTCGATGTTCACCGGAAGCAGGGCCGCCTTGCCGGCCGGGCCGAGCGGCAGGCCGATGTCGGTGGAGCCGACGACCTCGCCCGCGAGCACGCCCACGGCCTGGCCGATCTGCTGGCCGAACATGGCGCCGCCCATGGAGCGCATCATGCCGATCAGCGGGCCCGCCATGGCCTGCATTTCCTCGGGCAGTACGTCGCCCATGGCCAGGCCCACGCGCTCGGCGACCGGGTCGACCAGCTCCTTCCACACCGGGAGGGTCGCCTCGACCCACTCGGCGCGGCTCCAGGCCACGGCCGTGCCCGAGCCGGACGGCAGCGACGTCGCGTCGTCCAGCCACAGGTCGGCCAGGCGGACGGCCTCCTCGACGGCGGAGCGCTCGGCGGGGCCGACGCTGGCGTCCTTGACGCCGTCGGACGTGCCCTGCGAGACGGTCTGGCGGGCGATGTCCTTGGCCATGTCCCAGTTCACCGGGCCGCCCTCGTACGAGAGCATCTGGCCGAGCTGCTGGAACGCAGCCCCCAGGTCGTTCGGATTCATCGAACCGAACATCGCGGCGAACGGATTGTCACCGCCGCCGGGGCCGCCGGCTCCGGGGAACCCGAAACCGAACGGGTTGGCAGGGCCACCGGCACCCTGTCCCCCGCTCTGCCCCTGTCCGGGGGACTCCTTCTTCTTGCCCTCGTCGCCGTTCTCCGGCTCCTCCGGCGGAAGGCCGAATCCGAATGGGGTGTCACTCACGGGATTCCTCGGCTCGTCAGGCCGCCGGTACGGTTCCGGCGGCGGCTGCCCTACAACACCACCCAGCGTAGACACCGTGACCGGTTCGGGCCTCAGTGCTTCGCCTTCTCATGGCCTGCGGCAGGATGGATGCCACCTGGTACGTACGCGTCATTCGCGTATCTACTGAAGACAACCGCTGGAGACGCCCGGTGAGTTCCCCAGATCCTCAGGTTCGCGCAGCGCGAAACCTTTCAACTCCGGCCCCAGTCCGCGGGCCCGTGGTCGCCGTCACGGGGGCCGCGTCCGGCGTGGGCGCGCTGCTGACCGAGCGCCTCGCGGCATCGGAAGAGATCAAGCAGGTCATCGCCATCGACGAGCGGCGGGGCGAGTGCGCGCAGGCCCAGTGGCACATCCTGGACGTCCGGGATCCCGCGATCGCCGAGAAGCTGCGGGGCGCGGACGTCGTGGTGCACCTCGCGCTCGACCTCGACCTGGAGACGGATGCGGCGGCCCGCACGGCGTACAACGTGCGGGGTACGCAGACCGTGCTGACGGCGGCCGCGGCGGCGGGCGTCCACCGGGTCGTGCTGTGTACGTCGGCGATGGTCTACGGAGCGCTGGCCGACAATGAACTGCCTCTCTCCGAAGACGCCGAGTTGCGGGCGACGGCGGAGGCGACCGGGGTCGGTGACCTGCTGGAGGTCGAGCGGCTCGCCCGGCGTGCGCCGCGGGCGCATCCCGGTCTGAACGTCACCGTCGTGCGGCCCGCGATTCTTGTGGGCGGCACGGACACCGCGCTCACCCGGTACTTCGAGTCGCCGCGGCTGCTTGTGGTGGCGGGGTCGCGGCCGGCCTGGCAGTTCTGCCACGTCGAGGATCTGTGCAGTGCTCTGGAGTACGCCGTACTGGAGAAGGTCGACGGGGAGCTTGCCGTCGGCTGCGACGGGTGGCTTGAGCAGGAGGAAGTCGAGGAGCTCAGCGAGATCCGTCGTATGGAGCTGCCTTCGACGGTCGCTCTCGGGGCGGCGGCGCGGCTGCACCGGATCGGTCTCACTCCGTCTCCGGCGGGTGACCTGGCGTACACGATGTATCCGTGGGTGGTGAGTGTCTCTCGGCTGCATGACGCCGGGTGGCGGCCGCAGTGGACCAACGAGGAGGTTCTCGCGGAGCTGCTGGAGGAGGTTTCGGGGCGGCGGACGGTTGCCGGGCGGCGGCTGGGTCGTAAGGACGCGACTGCTGCGGGGGCTGCGGGTGCGACGGTCGCGCTGCTGGGCGCGGCCGCGGTCGTCCGCCGGGCGCGGAAGGCCCGCCGCCGGATCTGATTCCTCCCGGCGATTCCCCCGGCGATGCCTTACGGGTGGGCGCCCCACTGCGTCGGTGCCCGGCGCCTTCGGCGTTGTGCCCACCCGTTCCGCCGTGCGGAACGCCTGCCCACAACGGGGGCGGTCAGGGTGGGGTGCGTCGTGCGGGGTGTCTGTCCGCAACGGGGGCGGTCAGGGTGGGGTGTGCCGTGCGGGGTGTCTGTCCGCAACGGGGATGGTCAGGGTGGGGTGTGCCGTGCGGGGTGTCTGTCCGCAACGGGGACGGTCAGGGTGGGGTGTGCCGTGCGGGACGCCTGTCCGCAACGGTGACGGTCAGGGTGGGGTGTGCCGTGCGGGGTGTCTGTCCGCAACGGGGACGGTCAGGGTGGGGTGTGCCGTGCGGGGTGTCTGTCCGCAACGGTGACGGTCAGGGTGGGGTGTGCCGTGCGGGACGCCTGCCCGCAACGGTGACGGTCAGGGTGGGGTGTGCCGTGCGGGGTGTCTGTCCGCAACGGGGACGGTCAGGGTGGGTGTGCCGTGCTGGGCGTCTGCCCACAACGGGGACGGTCAAGGTGGGGTGCGTCGTGCGGGACGCCTGCCCGCAATGAGGACGGGCTGCCGGACTGGGGGGGGATCTGTGCCGAACTCCCGCCCATGACCAGGGCCCCTCGTGTGGAACGTCCGGCTGGTCCAGGGCCCGCTGTAGGGAAGTCCTATTCCTGGATGTCAGTGGTGTGCGGCACGATGGGTGTATGGCACGTACCACGCATGAGCACCCCGGCGAGCAGGCCGCGCAGGATCCGATTCGGCTGCTGGAGATCCGTGACAGCCCGCTCTCCCTGGACGAGGTCTTCCGGGCGGTCGGTGACGACGCCGCCGGCGGGACGGCGCTCTTCGTGGGGACCGTGCGCAATCACGACGGCGGTGCCGACGTCGACGAGCTGGGCTACTCGACCCACCCCACCGCCGAGGCCGAGATGCGCCGGGTGGCCGAGAAGGTCGTCGCCGAATTCCCGGTACGCGCGCTTGCCGCCGTCCACCGCGTCGGCGATCTGGCCGTGGGTGACCTGGCGGTCGTCGTGGCCGTCTCCTGCCCGCACCGCCAGGAGGCCTTCGCCGCCTGCCGCAAGCTGATCGACGACCTCAAGCACGAGGTCCCCATCTGGAAGCACCAGAAGTTCTCCGACGGCCAGGAGGAGTGGGTCGGGGCCTGCTGAAGCGGGCGCGGTCGCGGGGCCGGACACGGTCGGCGGACGGAGTCCGACGCGGTCGGTCGAAGCCTGGGAGGCCCGCCAGGGCCGAGCAGTGCGAGAGCGGCCATCAGGAATTGGGTCGGCCAGGAGGAGTGGGCCGGGGCCTGCTGAGTGCCCCGGGTCCGCGGCGCTTGGCCCGGCGCCTCCGGTTGCGTAACCCGACCCCTGGCGTGAGCGTTGACTGTGCGGATGGTTAATCTGCTGATCAGTCAGTTGCGGTCGCTCATGGGGTCGGGAGGTCGACATGGCATCACTTGCCTGGTTGCTGATTCCGCTTGCGGCGGCTGTCGGTGCGGGACTGTGGGGCGGCTGGGCCACCCGTAACCGCAAGTCGGGCAAGACCGGTGACGTGACCGAGCTGAACGGCTACGCGGCCTTCCGCGAGGCGATGGAGAAGTCCCACTCCGGGACGTGATCGGTGGGTGTACGGGCCCCGGCGCCCGTACGGACCGGCCCCAGGGGTGCACTGACAGGCAGGTCCCGTACTGTCGTTCCATGCCACGCCGCACCGCGACGATGCTCGCCTCCACCCTGATGCTGATCGCGCTGCTCTGCGCGGGAGTCCTCATCAAAGTGCCGTACTCGGAGATGT
The DNA here is from genome assembly GCF_044457025.1 of Streptomyces sp. NPDC050658. NCBI lineage: Bacteria > Bacillati > Actinomycetota > Actinomycetes > Kitasatosporales > Streptomycetaceae > Streptomyces > Streptomyces sp. NPDC050658. The sequence continues at coordinate 301,599 of NZ_JBITGM010000005.1, read as the reverse complement.
CCCCGGGCCCCACGGTGAACACCCTCGGCGACCACGGCGGCGAGCCGGTGCTGCAGATCTCCGGCCACAAGACCTATCCGACGACCGGTCACCTCAACATGACGACGGTCCGGGTCACCAGCGCCGACTACAACATGAACATCGCCGAGGCCGTCTACGGATGGCTGGCCCACGACAACATCGTCGTACCGCACGACACCCTCTACCCGGACGGCAAGACCGAGCAGGAGTCGACCCAGGAGAACGCCGAGGAGTTCAGCCAGTCCCAGGAGAGCGCCAAGGTCGCGGCGCTGCGGGAGCTGGACATCCCGGTGAAGTCCCAGGTCGTCGTCTCCACCGTCTTCAAGAACAGCCCGGCCGAGGGCAAGCTGCACGCCGGTGACGTCATCAAGAAGGTCGACGGCACGCCCGTGAAGGAGATGACGGACGTCGCCAAGCTGGTCACGAAGCACAAGCCGGGCCAGGACGTCGTCTTCAGCGTCGTCCCCGTCAAGGAGGCCGCCGCCGCCGAGAAGGCCGGCAAGGAGGCGACGCGGACGGACGACATCAGGATGACCACGGAGAAGGCGAAGGACGGCCGCGCGATCGTCGGCATCCAGGCGGGCACCGACCACACCTTCCCGTTCACCATCGACATCAAGCTCGCCGACGTCGGCGGCCCCAGCGCCGGTCTGATGTTCGCGCTCGGCATCGTCGACAAGCTCACGCCGAACGACCTCACCGGCGGCAAGTTCGTGGCCGGCACCGGCACCATCGACGACAACGGCAAGGTCGGCCCGATCGGCGGCATCGGGATGAAGACCGTCGGCGCACGCGACAAGGGCGCCGAGTACTTCCTCACCCCGAAGGACAACTGCGCCACCGCCGCCAAGGACATCCCGGACGGGCTCACCCTGGTCAAGGTGAACACCATCGACGACGCGGTGGACGCACTCAAGGACATCCGCAAGGGCGACACCGCGGACCTCCCGAAGTGCACCGCCAAGAGCTGACGGACGGGTACGCCGCCGGAGCACCCGGCGGCGTACCCGCATGACCGCCGCGTTACTCGGCGAACGTCGCCGCCAGCGCGTCCGCGAGCCCCGGGACCAGGTCCGAGCCCGTGAGGACCTCCGTGGGCGAGTCCTTCTCGCGCAGCCGGATCGCCGCCTCGCGCGCACCGTCACGGAGCACCGCGACCGTCATCCGGACCTCCTGGCGCTCCGGGTGCTGCGCCACCCACTTCGCGAGCTTGCCCTCGCTGAGCCCCTCGGGGACCGAGGCCTCGGCGGACGGCGGCAGCATCAGGCGCTCCACCGTGAGGGCGCAGCCCGCCACCGCGTCCGGCCAGGCGATGGTGCCGAGGAACTCGTCGAGCGGCTTCCCCTCGGGAAGCTCCTCCTGCTCGATGGGGGTCAGACCGGAGTCCTCCGGGGAGTCTTCGAGGCCGAGCTGGGCGGCGAGGCCGGGTTCTTGGGTGCGCAGTCGCGCCGTGTCGACGAGCGCGAAGAGGCGGGCGGGACGGTCCCAGCCCAGGCCGGACGCGTACTCGTCGATCTCGAGAACGGCACGGGTGAGGGGGCTCGCTGCCATGGGAGTGTTGGACATGGTCACAATCCTGCCTCGTTAGTCCCGAGAAACGGGAACCGAGTAAAGCGTGAGTAAGTTGCATAGGTGTGGGTCCGAGATCACGGGGCCCTGACGGACCAACAGCCAGCCATGGCTGGACAACACCGAATCAACACCGAATCAACAGCGAACTTCGAGGTGCGCACCTTGGCTTTCCAGATGCCGGACCGCGGCGGAGGCCCGACGGGGCCACGGATCAGAGTGGGCCGACCGTCCCGGCGTGTCCGGACCCTGCTCATGACACTGGGCATCCTGGCCGTCCTGGCCATGGTGTTCGTCATGTTCGCGGGGTTCTGGACGGACTGGCTGTGGTACCGCTCGGTCAATTATTCGTCGGTCTTCACGACGACCCTGTGGACCAAGATCGGCCTGTTCTCCGTCTTCGGCCTGCTCATGGCGGCCGCGGTCGGCGTGAACATCTGGCTGGCGCACAGGCTGCGCCCGCCGCTCAGCGCCATGTCGATGGAGCAGCAGAGCCTCGACCGGTACCGCATGAGCATCGCCCCGTACAAGAAGTGGCTGCTGCTCGGCATCGCCACGCTGGTCGGCCTGATCGCGGGCGCGTCCGCCGCGGGCCAGTGGCGCACGTGGCTGATGTGGGTGAACGGCGTCTCCTTCGGACAGAAGGACCCGCAGTTCCACATGGACGTGTCGTTCTTCGCGTTCGACCTGCCCTGGTACCGCTTCCTGCTCGGCTTCGGCTTCGCGGCCACCGTGCTCTCCCTGATCGCCGCCGCCCTCACGCACTATCTGTACGGCGGTCTGCGCATCACCAGCCCCGGGGCGCGGGCGACCGCGGCCTCCACCGGGCACCTCTCGGTGCTGCTCGGCATCTTCGTGACGCTGAAGGCGGTGGCGTACTGGCTCGACCGGTACGGACTCGCGGTGAAGTCCAGCGACTTCAAGGCGACGGGCAACTGGACGGGTCTGCGCTATGTGGACGCGAACGCGTACCTGCCGGCGAAGACGATCCTGTTCTGCATCGCCGTCATCTGCGCGCTGCTGTTCTTCGCGACGCTGTGGCGCCGCACCTGGCAGCTGCCGGTCATCGGCTTCGGCCTGATGGTGCTCTCCGCCATCCTGATCGGCGGGCTCTACCCGGCCATCGTCCAGAAGTTCCAGGTCCAGCCGAACGAGCAGGCCAAGGAAGCGCCGTACATCGAGAAGAACATCAAGGCGACGCGCGACGCGTACGGCATCAGCGGTGTGAAGCCCGAGGACTACAAGGGCGCGGGCAAGGCCGACGAGGACCCGAAGGGCAAGCGCGCGGACGCGGACTCGGCGGCGAACTACCGGCTGAACGACCCGAACATCGTCTCGCCGACGTTCCAGCAGCTGGAGCAGGAGCGCGAGTACTACCGCTTCCCCAAGACCCTGGACGTGGACCGCTACAACGGCCAGGACACCATCGTCGGTCTGCGTGAGCTCAGCCTCGACCGGCTGGACAAGCGCAACTGGATCAACGACCACTTCGCCTACACCCATGGCTACGGAGCGATCACGGCCAAGGGCACGGAGACGAAGAAGGGCTCCAAGGGCGCCCCGGACTTCACCTCGTCCGGCCTCCCGACCACCGGCAGCCTCGGTGAGTACGAGCAGCGGATCTATTACGGCGAGAAGACGACCCAGTACTCGATCGTGGGCGGGCCCCAGAAGGAGCTCGACTACGAAGAGGACGGCGGCGGCCAGAAGACCTACAGCTACAAGGGCGACAGCGGGGTCAATCTCTCCAACCCGTTCAACCGCGCCGCGTACGCCGTGTCGTTCGGCGAGCCGCAGATGCTCTACTCCGGAGCGATCGGCGAGGGCTCGCGGATCCTCTACAACCGCACGCCCAAGGAGCGCGTCGAATCGGTGGCCCCCTGGCTGACGATCGACGGCGACGCCTACCCGACGGTGGTCAACGGCAAGATCCAGTGGGTCGTCGACGCCTACACGACCACCAACGGCTATCCGTACGCCTCGCGCACCACGCTCGGCGACACGACGGCCGACTCGCTCTCCGAGGCCGACAACCAGCGTGCGGTGGTGGCCCAGCAGAACCAGGTCAACTACATCCGCAACTCGGTGAAGGCGACGGTCGACGCGTACACCGGTGAGGTCAAGCTCTACACCTGGGACGAGAAGGACCCGGTCCTGAAGACCTGGAAGAACGCCTTCCCGGGCACGGTCAAGGACAAGAGCGAGATCCCCCAGGCGCTGATGGACCACCTGCGCTACCCGCAGGACATGTTCAAGGTCCAGCGCGAGCTCCTGACGCTCTACCACGTCACGGACGCCGGTCAGTTCTACAACGCGTCCGACGCCTGGCAGGTGCCGAACGACCCGACGAAGAAGGACAACAGCGCGGTCCCGCCGTACTACCTGTCCATGAAGACACCGGGTGCGGCCGAGAAGCAGTTCTCGCTGACGACGACGTTCACACCGAGCGGACGCCCCAACCTACGGGCGTTCATGACGGTCGACGCCGACGCGACGAGCAAGAACTACGGCTCGATGCAGCTCCTGAGAGTCACCGGCGACGTCGACGGACCCGAACAGGTCCAGAACAAGCTGAACTCGATGACGGAGGTCGGCAACTTCGTCCGGGACATGAAGGGCGCCGACTCCGACGTCCTCTACGGCAATCTGCTGACCGTGCCACTGGACGACGGTTTCTTGTACGTCGAACCCGTCTACGTCCAGGGACGCAAGTCGGCCTATCCGCTCCTCAAGAAGGTGGCCGTGTCGTACGGCACGGAGACCGTCTTCGCCGACTCCTTGAGCGAGGCGCTCAACCAGGTCTTCGGAGTCGACGGTGGCACCAAGCCGCCACCGGACGAAGGCGACGAGGAGAAGCCCGACCAGCCGCCGAAGACCGGCGATCCCACGGTCCAGGCAGCCCTCGACGACGCGCAGACGGCGTTCGAGGACGGCCAGCAGGCCATGAAGGACGGCGACTGGAAGGCCTACGGCGAAGCGCAGGAGAAGCTCGAGGACGCCCTGCAGCGAGCCGAGGACGCCCAGGCGGAGGCCGACAAGAAGGGCGACAAGAACGCCGAGGGCGCCGACAAGAACGGGGAGAGCGCAGACAAGAACCCCGACAAGAACGGGGACAAGAACGGCGGCTGACCAGCCGCGCAGCACCCATCCCGCGCCGTGGTACGGTTGCAGCACAACGGCGCGGGGTGGAGCAGCTCGGTAGCTCGCTGGGCTCATAACCCAGAGGTCGCAGGTTCAAATCCTGTCCCCGCTACTAGAAGGCGAAGGCCCGGATCCTTATCGGATCCGGGCCTTCGTCGTGTGTGCGTGGGGTCCGTGGCGGCGTGCGCTGTTCTGTGCGAAGCGTGCTCCGGCCGGGGGGAGTTGGGGAATCTGTGTTTCACTTATCTCTCTGTGGGCATGTCGACAAAACGCTGAAGTGACCTCACTGGCTGCGGTATACCAGGTGTACCCAGGTTGCAGGTGGTGCGACGATGGACGTTATGGGGGACAAGGCAACTCTGTTGGAGACAGGGCGGTTTGTGCAGCCGGCCGACCGGGAGGATCCCGGGGCGGCCGCCGAAGAAATGCGTCATCGGCTGGCCGCCGAGGCCGGAGACGTCGACGCGATGAGTGTTCTCGGGAGCCTGCTGCTGCGCCGCGGCGATCTCGACGGGGCCGAATCCCTGCTGCGCGCGGCGACCGCGGAGGGCGACCGCGCCGCGGCCAACAACCTCGGTGTCCTGCTCCACCAGCGGGGGTACGCCGATGAGGCGGCCGGCTGGTGGCGCGTTGCCGCCGTCGCCGGTTCCGCCGCGGCCGCGCACGCGCTCGGGCGCCACCACCGCGAGCGCGGTGACGAGCCGGCGGCCGAGTACTGGCTGCGGCAGTCCGCCGAGCAGGGCCACGCCCTCGGTGCGTACGCCCTCGCCGATCTCCTGGAGCACCGGGGCGACGTCGGTGCCGAGCGCTGGATGCGGGCCTCGGCCGAGCGCGGGCACCGCGAGGCGGCGTACCGCATCGCGCGCGCCCTCGACCGGCGTGCGGCGGCCGAGCGCGCCGACCGCGCGGACGACGACGGGGTGCGCAAGGCGGCCGACGAGGCCGAGCAGTGGTACCGCCAGGCGGCGGCGCGCGGCCACCGGCGTGCCGCGCTGCACCTCGGCGCGATCCTGGAGCAGCGCGGCGACCTGAAGGAGGCCGGCCGCTGGTACCTGAACTCCGCGAAGGACGGCGAGGCCCGCGCCGCCTGCGCCCTCGGCTTCCTGCTGCGGGACGCGGGCGACGAGGAGAGCGCGGCCGTCTGGTGGCTGAAAGCAGCCCAGGACGGCGACGGCAACGCCGCGAACGCGCTCGGCGCGCTGCATGCCGAGCGGGGCGAGACGCAGACCGCCGAGCGGTGGTACCGGGCCGCCATGGACGCGGGCGATGTGAACGGGGCGTACAACCTCGGCCTGCTCTGCGCCGAGCAGGGGCGGACGGCCCAGGCCGACCAGTGGTACCGCCGTGCCGCGTACGCCGGTCACCGCGAGGCGGCCAACGCGCTGGCCGTGCTGCTGCTTCAGGGCGGTGACGCGGCGGGCGCCGAGCCGTGGTTCTCCAAGGCGGCCGAGGCGGGCAGCGTCGACGCGGCCTTCAACCTCGGGATCCTGTACGCGTCCCGTGACGACGAGGACGCGGCGCTGCCCTGGTACGAGCGGGCGGCGGCGGCCGGGCACACGGAGGCGGCGCTCCAGGTCGGTACGGCGCGGCTGCGCGAGGGCGACGAGCAGGACGCCGAGCGGCATCTGCGCTGTGCGGCGGGTGGTGGCAGTGCGGAGGCGGCGTACCGGCTCGGCACCGTGCTGGACGCGCGGCGGGCCGCTGCGGGGCCCCCGGCGCTGGGTGAGCCGGCTGCGGAGAAGACCGAGTGTGAGGAGTGGTACGAGCGGGCCGCCTCGCAGGGGCATCGGCGGGCTCAGGTGCGGGTCGGGATGCTGGCGGCCGGGCGCGGGGATGTCGTGGAGGCGGCGCGTTGGTACCGCCTCGCGGCGGAGGCGGGGAGTCGGAACGGGGCGTTCAACTTGGGGCTGCTGCTGGCCCGTGAGGGGAGCGAGCCCGAGGCGGCGCTGTGGTGGACCCGTGCGGCTGATGCGGGGCATGGGCGTGCGGCGCTGCGGTTGGCGTTGCTTTACGCTCGCCGAGGGCAGCTGGTCGAGGGGCAGCGGTGGGCTTCCAGGGCTGTCGACCTTGGCCCCGCTGAGGTTTCCGAGCGGGCGGCGCGGTTGCGCGAGGCGCTTCAGCAGGAGCTGACGGCGTAGCGCCGCCTTCGCTGGTTCCGTCTGGCGGCTGTCGGGCGGGTGCAGGCCGGTGGGTGGGCTGTGCCCACCCGTTCCGCCCTGCGGAACGCCTGCCCACAGCCGGGGCAGCGAAGAGGGCGAGCGTCTGCGGCTGTGCCCACCCGTTCCGCCCTGCGGAACGCCTGCCCACAGCCGGGGCGGCGAAGAGGGTGAGCGTCTGCCCGCAGCGTGCGCAGAGTGGATTTGCGCTGGTCGTGGGGGTGACGTAAGGTTGGGTTCACCGACGCGGGGTGGAGCAGCTCGGTAGCTCGCTGGGCTCATAACCCAGAGGTCGCAGGTTCAAATCCTGTCCCCGCTACTGAAGGCCAAGGGCCGGAAGCTTTTCGAGGCTTCCGGCCCTTGGTGTATCCCGAGTGGGGCTATGACGTGTGGCCCACCGCCTCCTCGTACAACCTGCGTTCCACCGCCTTGGACTCCGGCACCTTCTCGCCCTTCGCGACGCCCGCCGCCTCGTACGCGTCCTGCAGCCGGTCCGTCGTCCCCGCGCGGATCTCCCAGTCCATGCGGAGTGACGGAGTCGACTTCAGGACCGCCTCGTCGGTCTTCAGGAGCTTGGCCAGTTCGGAGACGAAGGCCTTGTCCGCCTTGTAGTCGGCGGGGAAGTACGTGTTCACCGTCCTGATGTAGGCGCGGAGCAGCGCTACGCCCGCGTCCGGGTCCTCCGTCAGGAGATTGGGGCCGAAGAGCAGGCCGCCGAGGGGTTCGGCCTGGGGCTGGCCGCCCAGGAAGGCGTACCGTTTGTCGCCGTCGACCTTGCGCCAGACCGGGTCGAGCAGCCAGGCGGAGTCGGTGCCGCCGTTCTGCAGGGCGGTCAGCACGTCCGCCGAGCCGAGCTGCTGGAACTGGATCTTGTCGAGGCCGCCGCCGTGCTTCTTCAGGGCCTTGCCCATGGGGTACGAGATGACAGAGCCCTTGCCGATCATGGTGCCGAGTTTGCGGCCGGCCATCGGGACGTGGTCCGCGCTCTCGCCCTCCTTCAGCTTCACCCAGAGCCCGCTCTTGGACTTCGGGTCGGGGGAGAAGTTCCCCGCCGCCCATTTGATGGTGAAGCCGCCGGTGATGCCGTTCATGACGGCGGCCTCCGGGGCGGCCCACTGGGCGTCGATGTCGCCCTTGGCGAGGAGCGGGAGCGCTTCGGGGGTCGGCAGGACCTTGAGGTGGACGTCCAGGCCCTCCTTCTTGAACTCGCCCTTCTGGACGGCCATTTGGAGGGGCGCGACATACTCCGCGCTCAGCGTGCCGGTCGCGATGGTCAGGCTGCGTTCCTTCTTGAGGGGCTGCGGTGCGGGCGCGCCCTTGGCGCAGCGGGCCGGCTTCCGGGTCGCGGCCAGGTCCGCCGGATCCGTCCAACTGCCCTTGCCGCAGCCGGGAACAGCCTTGATCGTGCGGGGCTTGGTGGCCGGCGAGGAGTCCGTGGTGTCGTCCTCCTTCGCGCAGCCCGCGGCGGCGAGCAGCGAGCCCGCGAGGAGGAGTGTGGTCAGGGCGGTGGTGCGGGTGCGGCTGCGCATGGGGCCTCCGAGCACATTCGTACGTACGGTCATGACTGGCTTCTGCCGCGGTCGCGCGGGGCCCACGGCGTGAGCAACCGGCCCGCGATCCGCACCAGTTCGGAGAAGACGACGCCGAGGACGGCGACGCAGACGATGCCGACGAACATCACGTCGTTCTGGAACAGCGCCCGTGAGTCGAAGATGAGGTGGCCGAGGCCGTCCGCCGCCGCGATCTGCTCGGAGGCGACGATCACCAGGACCGCGACACCGGCCGCGATCCGCGCGCCGACCAGGACCGCGGGGAGCGAGGCCGGCAGCAGGACATGGCGGAACATCTGCCACGGCGACGCGCCGAAGACCTGGCCCGCGTCGCGGTGGCCCGACGGCACGGCGAGCACCGCCGCCATGGTCGAGATCCAGATGAAGAAGAAGACCGTGGTCGCGACGAGCGCGATCTGCGGGCCCTCTCCGAGGCCGAACATGTTCAGGAAGACGGGGAGGAGCGCCAGCTTCGGTACGACGTACAGGGCGTCCAGGAGCGGTTCGAGCGCGGCGCGTACGACGGAGAGCGAGCCCATGAGGAGGCCGAGGGCGTAGCCCGTGACCGTGCCGATCGCGTATCCGGCGAGGACGCGTTTGAGCGTGGCCCAGACGTCGGGCCACAGCTCGCCGTCCGCCGCGCGCTGCCAGCCGTCCTCGATGATCGTCTGGGGTGCGGGGTAGACGCGGTCGTCGATCCAGCCTTGCGTGGCGGCGAGTTGCCAGAGCAGGACCAGGGCGAGCGGGACCGCTGTCGCGAGGCCGATCTCCAGGGTGCGGCGTCTGCGGTGGGTGCGGGCGGGGTGCAGTTCCTGCGGGCCCGGTCTGCGGACGAGTACGCCGTCCTCGGGGGCCGGCGCCTTGCGCGGGGTGGCCGTCGTCATGCCGGGACCGCCTCGTCCTCGCGGACCACCTCGCCGCGCAGCAGGTCCCACAACTCGCCCTTGAGGGCGGTGAATTCGGGGGTGGTGCGGACGTCTCCGGTGCGGGGCCTCGGGAACGGCGGGCGGCGTTCGGCGATGATGCGGCCGGGGCGGGCCGACATCACCAGGACCCGGTCGCCGAGGACGATCGCCTCTTCGAGGCTGTGGGTGATGAAGAGGGTGGTGGTGCGGGTGGTCTGGGTGAGGTCGAGGAGTTCGTCCTGGAGGATGGTGCGGAGCTGGGCGTCCAGGGCCGCGAAGGGCTCGTCCATCAGGAGGATCTCGGGCTCCACGGCGAGGGCTCGGGCGATGGCCACGCGCTGGCGCATGCCGCCGGAGAGGGTGGCGGGGTAGGCGTCGGCGAAGTCCGCGAGGCCCAGGCGGGTGAGCAAGGCCGTGGCTCGGGCGTTCGCCTCGCGGCGGGGGACCTTCTGGATGTCCAGGCCGAATCTGACGTTGGCCTGGACGGTCTTCCAGTCGTAGATGCCGTAGTCCTGGAAGATCATTGCGGCGGGGCGCTGCGTGGCTGTGCGGATCTTCAGCTCGCCCCTGCTGGGGCGCAGGAGGCCTGCGGCTATGCGGAGGAGTGTTGATTTTCCGCAGCCGGAAGGGCCGACTATGCAGGTGAATTCGCCGGGGGCGATGTTCAGGTCTACCGGGCCTAGGGCCTCTACGGCTTTGGCGCCGCGGCCGAAGGTTCTTGTCACTGCGTGGGCTTCTAGTTTCGGAGGGTGCGGATCTCCCACGGGCATCTCCTTGCGGAGGGCAGGCGGATGTTGGGCGCCGCCGAGAATATGACGCACCGTCAGTTCTTGGAAGGGGTCTGTCCTGGCCGGGATTCGCTGTTGTCTGCGGACCGTGGTCGTTCTGTGCCCACCCGTTCCGCCCTGCGGAACGCCTGCCCACAAACCACGGCGGCCCCGGCATCAGGAGATGCCGGGGCCGCCGTGAACGTACGAAGAAGTGTTACGCCGCCGCCGCGCAGCTGGGGCAAGTCCCCCGGTACGTGACCTCTACTCCCTCGACCGTGAAGCCGAAGCGTTCCGAGTCGGGGAGGGTCGTCAGGGGGTTGCCCGTGGGGTGGACGTCTCGGATCGCGCCGCACTTGGCGCAGACGAGGTGCTGGTGGGGCGTGTGCGCGTTCGGGTCGTACCGCTTCGCCCTGCGGTCCGTCGAGACCTCGAGGACCTCGCCGAGGGTCACCAGCTCGCCCAGCGTGTTGTACACCGTCGCCCGGGAGATCTCGGGCAGCTTGTCCACCGCGCGGGCGTGCACCTCGTCGGCCGTCAGGTGGACGTGCTCGCCGTCGAGGACCTCGGCCACGACGCGCCGCTGTGCGGTCATGCGCCAGCCGCGTCCGCGCAGTCGCTCCAAGAGGTCACTCATAAGGATCAGCCTAACAGAGAGGGGGACCAGGTCCCGAACGAGTGTGACTTTGGATGCCTGCTTGACTTAGACAATGTCTATCGTAGGATCGAGTACGGCGAAAGCCAAGGGACAGGTCTGCAGGACAAACGCAGCAATACGCAGGAGGCGCACGTGACGCAGGGACCGCTCACTACGGAGGCCGGCGCGCCGGTCGCGGACAACCAGAACAGCGAGACCGCGGGCGTCGGCGGGCCGGTGCTCGTCCAGGACCAGCTGCTGCTCGAGAAGCTCGCGCACTTCAACCGCGAGCGCATCCCGGAGCGCATCGTGCACGCCCGCGGCGCCGGTGCGTACGGCACCTTCACGCTCACCCGTGACGTCTCGCAGTGGACCCGCGCGAAGTTCCTCTCCGAGGTGGGGAAGCAGACCGAGACGTTCCTGCGGTTCTCCACCGTCGCGGGCAACCTCGGCGCGGCCGACGCCGTGCGCGACCCGCGCGGCTGGGCGCTGAAGTTCTACACCGAGGAGGGCAACTACGACCTCGTCGGGAACAACACCCCGGTCTTCTTCATCAAGGACGCCATCAAGTTCCCGGACTTCATCCACACGCAGAAGCGCGACCCGTACACGGGCTCGCAGGAAGCGGACAACGTGTGGGACTTCTGGGGGCTCAGCCCGGAGAGCACCCACCAGGTGACCTGGCTCTTCGGCGACCGCGGCATCCCCGCCACGTACCGCCACATGAACGGGTACGGCTCGCACACGTTCCAGTGGAACAACGAGGCCGGCGAGGTCTTCTGGGTCAAGTACCACTTCAAGACGGACCAGGGGATCAAGAACCTCACCGCCGAGGAGGCCGAGGTCCTCGCGGGCAAGGACCCCGACTCGCACCAGCGCGACCTGCGCGAGGCCATCGAGCGCGGCGACTTCCCGAGCTGGACCGTGCAGGTGCAGATCATGCCGGCGGCCGACGCGGCGGAGTACCGCTTCAACCCGTTCGACCTCACCAAGGTGTGGCCGCACGAGGACTACCCGCCGATCGAGATCGGCAAGCTGGAGCTCAACCGCAACCCGGAGAACATCTTCGCCGAGGTCGAGCAGGCGATCTTCTCGCCCGCGCACTTCGTGCCGGGCATCGGTCCCTCGCCCGACAAGATGCTTCAGGGCCGGCTCTTCGCCTACGGCGACGCGCACCGCTACCGCGTCGGCATCAACGCCGACCACCTGCCGGTGAACCGCCCGCACGCCACCGAGGCGCGCACCAACTCGCGTGACGGCTTCCTGTACGACGGCCGCCACAAGGGCGCGAAGAACTACGAGCCGAACTCCTTCGGCGGCCCGCACCAGACGGACCGGCCGCTGTGGGTGTCCAGCGCCGTCACCGGCGGCACCGGCAACCACGCCGCCCCCTCGCACGCCGAGGACAGCGACTTCGTACAGGCGGGCAATCTCTACCGTCTGATGTCCGAGGACGAGAAGGCGCGCCTGATCGACAACCTCGCGGGCAATATCGCGGGGGTCTCGCGCGACGACATCGCCGAGCGCGCGATCAACAACTTCCGTCAGGCGGACGGTGACTTCGGCAAGCGTCTGGAGGCCGCGGTCCAGGCCCTGCGCGGCTGACCAGGTCTTGTCGTAGGGAGAAAGGGCGGGCCGGATCCCCTCGGGGGTCCGGCCCGCCTTCCGTTCATCCCGCCGTGGCCGGCGTGCCCCTGCGGCTCGGTGCCCAGCAGCGGGTGATGTCGCGCACGGAGACGATGCCGACCGGTTCGTTGCCGTCCAGCACGATCAGGTGCCGGAAGCCGCCGTGCGTCATGGCGTCCGCGGCCTCCTCCAGGGTCCACGCCGGGGTGGCGAAGACGACGTCGGTCGTGGTGTGCGTGCCCGCCGTCTCGAAGTCGGGGTTCTGACCCCGGCCCACCGAGTTGAGGACGTCGCGCTCGGTCAGGATTCCCAGGCCGTAGGTGTCGGGGTCGAGGACCACGGCCGCGCCGACGTGGCGTGCCGACATCAGCCGGGCGGCCTGGCGCAGGGTGTGGGCGGGGCCGATGGTCAGGACCATCGTGCTCATGGCGTCGCGGACGAGCATGGGCTTGAGCCACCTCCTGGGTGGAACTGGGTGGATCGCCACGAGAAGCGATTCACAAGTTCACAAGTGGGGGGACTCTCAGAGTCGCAGCCTTGCGCGGAGGCAACAAGAGGGCGCGCGCCGCTGCTTCAGGGCGCGCGCCGCTGTGGCGTACGCCGTCAGTGGCGTCGCTTGAGGTGTGTCAGTACCGCTGGTTGAGGTAGCCGAGCAGCTCGTCGTGGAGCAGGCCGTTCGACGCCGCCGCGTTGCCGCTGTGCGGGCCCGGCGTGCCGTCGAGGCCGGTGAAGCTGCCGCCCGCCTCCGTCACGACGATCGCGGTCGCCGCCATGTCCCACAGCGACAGCTCCGGCTCCGCGCAGATGTCCACCGAGCCCTCGGCGACCATCATGTACGGCCAGAAGTCGCCGTAGGCACGGGTGCGCCAGACCGCGCGCTGCAGGTCCATGAACCCGTCGAGGCGGCCCTGCTCCTCCCAGCCCGTGAGCGAGGAGTACGCGAACGAGGCGTCCTGCAGCCGCGACACCTTCGAGACCTGCAGCCGGGTCGCCGAGGTCAGGCTGCGCCCGGTGTAGGCGCCGCCGCCCTTCGCCGCCCACCAGCGACGGCCGAGGGCGGGCGCCGACACGACCCCCACCACCGGCTGATAGCCGCCCTCGCCCGCCTCCATCAGCGAGATCAGCGTCGCCCAGACCGGCACTCCGCGTACGTAGTTCTTGGTGCCGTCGATCGGGTCGATCACCCAGCGGCGCGGGCCCGTGCCCTCGATGCCGTACTCCTCGCCGAGGATCGCGTCCCGCGGCCTCGCGCGCTGCAGCGAGGTGCGGATCAGCTCCTCGGCCGCCTTGTCGGCCTCGCTGACCGGCGTCATGTCCGGCTTGGTCTCGACTTTCAGGTCGAGGGCCTTGAACCGGTCCATCGTCGCGGCGTCGGCGGCGTCCGCGAGGACATGGGCGAGACGCAGATCATCGTGGTAGTCGGGCATGGGTGAACAGTATCGATCTCGTTCTGGCTGAGCCACAGCGCCGTATGTCCGGGCCGGTGCGCACGCTGACGTATCCGGTGCGGGGTCGCGCCGGAGCTATTGACAGTGCCCCCGAGCGCGTCAACTCTGGCCGCAGAGCCGCTACGGCTGCTTGCGCGGCCTCGGCTGCTCCGGCCCATGGAGGCGACCATGCCCGCAGCACGGGAATCCTTACTGGACGCGGCCTACACGGCGCTCGCCCGCCGCCCCTGGCCGGGAGTGCGCATGGTGGACGTCGCGGCCGTGGCCGGGGTGTCCCGGCAGACCCTCTACAACGAGTTCGGCAGCAAGGACGGTCTCGCCCGCGCCCTGCTCCGGCGCGAGACCGACGTCTATCTGCACGGCGTGGAGCGTGCCCTCGCCACCGAGGGCGGCCCCGTGGAACGGCTCGCCGCCGTGAGCGCCTGGACGATCGGCGCCGCACGCGGAAACGCCCTGGTGCGCGCCATGCTCACCGGCTGCTGGAGCGAACGGCTGCCCGCGCCGAGCCGCCCCGGAATCTCCTCCTCGCCCGTACCGGCCCAGCGTCGCGCGGACGCCGGCGTGCCGACCCCGGTCGAACTGCTCGCCCTCGTACGCGACAAGGCGGTCCACGCGCTGAACGGCAGGGCCCGGCCCAAGGAACCCATCAAAGACGACGCGCTGGCCACCGCCTGCGAGAGCGCCGTGCGCATGGCGCTGTCGTACGTCATCGCGCCCGCACCCGGCGGCGAGGATCCGGTGGAGCTGGTGCGCGGCGTCCTCGGCCCCTGGAGCGCGGCCTGAGCACCGCGCGGTGTCAGTGCGCGCCGCCCGACAGCTGCAGTCCGATGACGCCGACGATGACCAGCGAGATGGAGACGAGCTTGAGGGTGGAGACCACGTCCCCCAGGAAGATCATTCCGTAGATCGCGGTGCCCGCGGCGCCGATGCCCGTCCACACCGCGTACGCCGGACCCACGTCGAGCTTGCGCAGGGCCAGCGTGAGGAGGCCGAAGCTGCCGAGCGCGAAGGCGGCGAAGGTGATGGTCGGCCAGAGCCGGGTGAAGCCGTGCGACAGTTTCAGACAGACCGCGAAACCGGTCTCCAGGAACCCTGCGACGATGACCAGCAGCCACGCCATGTATCTGCCTCCCGCAACTGTACGTTCCGTGACCGCTTCGTCTGGCTTGGATCGGGCTTGGTGCGATTATGCACTTGCCACTGGGCGCGGACCGCAAACAACGGGGAGGTCAGTCGCCGTCGCGTCGCTCCCGCGTTGCGAGCAGCCTTCGCAGTGAGTAGAGACGCGCGGGGTCCGCGTTTCCCTGAGCCACCCATTCGTCGAGCGCGCAGTCCGGCTCGTCGTGGCTGCACGCGCGCGGGCAGCCCTCCGTGCCCTCCTCCAGGTCGGGGAAGGCGTGGATGACGCGGGACGGGTCGACGTGGTGCAGTCCGAAGGAGCGGACGCCCGGAGTGTCGATCACCCAGCTGTCCGAGCCCTCCAGGGGCAGCGCGAGGGCGGACGTGGTGGTGTGGCGGCCGCGGCCCGTGACCGCGTTGACATGGCCCGTCGTGCGCCGCCGGTCCTCCGGCACGAGCGCGTTCACCAGCGTCGTCTTGCCCACTCCGGAGTGGCCGACGAACGCGGTGACCTTCCCTTCGAGCAGCTCCCGCACCTGCGCCAGCTCCGCGCCGTCGGTGAACTCCTCGCGGCTGGTGACGACATAGGGCACGTCGAGCGTCGCGTACGTCTCCAGGATCTTGTCCGCCGACGCCAGGTCCGACTTGGTCAGGACGAGGATCGGCTCCAGACCGCCGTCGTACGCCGCCACGATGCACCGGTCGATGAGGCGCGGGCGCGGCTCGGGGTCGGCGAGCGCGGTGACGATGGCGAGCTGGTCGGCGTTGGCGACGACCACCCGCTCGTAGGGGTCGTCGTCGTCCGCCGTGCGCCGCAGCACCGACGTACGCGGCTCGATGCGCACGATCCGCGCGAGGGTGTCCTTCTTGCCGGACAGATCCCCGACGACCGCGACCCGGTCCCCGACCACGGCGGCCTTGCGGCCCAGCTCGCGGGCCTTCATCGCCATCACGATCCGGTCGTCGACCAGGACGGTGAGCCGGCCCCGGTCGACGGTGAGGACCATGCCCTCGGCCGCGTCCTCGTGCTTGGGCCTGATGTGGGTGCGGGGGCGGTTGCCCTTGCGGTTGGGGCGGACGCGGATGTCGTCCTCGTCGGGGTTCTTGCCGTAGCGACGCATGTCTGGATCAGCCCGTCAGTTCCCGAGCATTCCGGTCCAGAGCTCGGGGAAGTCCGGGAGCGTCTTCGCCGTCGTCGCGACGTTCTCGATCTGCACGCCCTCCACCGCGAGGCCGATGATCGCGCCCGCGGTCGCCATGCGGTGGTCGTCGTACGTGTGGAAGATCCCGCCGTGCAGCCGGCGCGGGCGGATGTGCAGTCCGTCGGCCGTCTCCGTGACGTCACCGCCCAGTTCGTTGATCTCCTTGGTGAGCGCTGCCAGGCGGTCCGTCTCGTGGAGGCGCAGATGGGCGACGCCGCGCAGGGTGGAGGGGGAGTCGGCCAGGGCCGCGACGGCCGCGATGCCCGGGGTGAGCTCGCCGACCTCGCTCAGGTCCACGTCGATGCCGTGGATCGAGCCGGAGCCGGTGAACACCAGGCCCTGCTCGGTCAGCTCACAGGAACCGCCCATCTCGGTGAAGATCTGCCGCAGCGCGTCACCGGGCTGAGTGGTGTGCGCGGGCCAGTCCGGGATCGTGACCGTGCCGCCGGTGACCAGGGCCGCCGCCAGGAACGGCTGGGCGTTGGAGAGGTCGGGCTCGACGACCAGGTCACGGCCGAGCAGCGCGCCCGGCGTCACCCGCCAGACGTTCGGCTCGCCGCCCGCCTCCGGGGTGTCCACCTGGGCGCCGACCGCGCGGAGCATGTCGACGGTCATCCGGATGTGCGGCATCGAGGGCAGCGCGGAGCCGGTGTGCCGGACCTCGACGCCCTGGTTGAAGCGCGGGCCCGAGAGCAGCAGGGCGCTCACGAACTGGGAGGACGAGGAGGCGTCGATCTCGACCGGGCCGCCGTCGATGCCACCGCCGCCGTGCACGGTCAGCGGGAGCGCGCCGCGGCTGTCGTCGTCGATCCGGGCGCCGAGGGCGCGCAGGCCGTCGATCACGCCGTGCAGCGGCCGCTCGTAGGAACGGGGGTCGCCGTCGAAGCGGATCGGGCCGTCGGCCAGGGTCGCGACCGGCGGCAGGAAGCGCATGACCGTGCCCGCGTTGCCGACGTCGACCGTGGCCGGGCCGTGCAGACCGGAGGGGATGATCCGCCAGGCCTCGCCGGAGCCGTCCGGACCGCCCGCGGCGGAGCTGGAGGAGACGGTCTCCTCGATGCCGACGCCCATGGCGCGCAGGGCGCCCGCCATCAGGAGCGTGTCGCGGGAGCGCAGCGGGCGGCGCAGCCAGCCGGGCTCGGCGGCGAGCGCGGCGAGGACCAGGGCACGGTTGGTGACCGATTTGGATCCGGGCACATGGACCGTCGCGGCGACGGCTCCGCTCGCGTGCGGGGCTGGCCAGAGGGTGCTGTGCGCTGGGTTCACGGTCATGCCCCCACTTTAGTGGCAGACAGCGGAGCGGTCGTTGCTGCTCAGAGGCCGAGCAGCCAGCGTCCGCCGCCTATCAGCGAGCACAGCGAGACGGCGTGGAAGAGGAAGAGCCACATCCCCGCGGGGACGTTCGTGAGCCGCGACAGCTGGTCCGCGTCCGAGTCGCCGGCGCCCCCGCGCCTGCGCTTGGACTGCAGCTCGAAGGCGGGACGTACGCCGCCGAGCAGCAGGAACCACACCACCAGGTACGCGAACGCCGCCTGCACGTCCGTGTCCGCCAGCCACGAGACCAGCAGGAAGGTGCCGCCGGTGACGACCACGGTGAGCGCGCCGTACGCGTTGCGGATCATCACCAGCATCGCGACAAGCAGCGCGGTGGCGATCCACAGCAGGGCCGTGATGCGGTCGGCGGCGAGCAGCGCGGCGCCGCCGAGGCCGAGCAGCGGCGGCGCGGTGTAGCCCGCGGCGGCGGTGAGGATCATGCCGATGCCGGTCGGCTTGCCCCGGCTGACGGTGAGGCCGCTGGTGTCGGAGTGCAGCCGGATGCCGTCGAGGCGACGCCCCGTCAGCAGCGCGACCAGGCCGTGGCCGCCCTCGTGCGCGATGGTGATCGCGTTGCGGGCGACGCGCCAGACGCCGTGCGGGACGACGACGGCGAGGGCGGCGACACCGGCCGCGATCACCAGCCACTGCTCGGGCGCCGACTGCGTACCGAAGACCCGGTCCCAGAGATCGGCCAGGCTGGCGGATGCGGTGCTTTCCATTGCTGGGACGGCTCCCTCGGGTTGTACGCGGTCTGGCAGTCTGGCACGTATGTGCGGACGGTATGCATCGAGTCGTAGGCCCGAGGATCTCGCAGGAATCTTTGAGATCGAGAAGTGGGAGCCCGAAGAGGCACTGGCCCCCGATTTCAACGTGGCCCCCACCAAGGAGGTCTACGCGGTCCTGGACCGCCCTCTGAAAGACGCCGACGACCGCCGCCCGGTTCGCCAGCTGCGCACCCTCAAGTGGGGTCTCGTGCCCTCCTGGGCCAAGACGCCCGAGGGCGGCGCCCGGATGATCAACGCGCGCGCCGAGACCGTCTACGAGAAGCCCTCCTACCGCAGGGCCTTCGCCGCCCGCCGCTGCGTCATCCCCGCCGACGGCTACTACGAGTGGGTCACCGCCGCCGGGGAGCGCGAGCTGGAGGTCGAGGGCAAGAAGAAGCGCCCCCGCAAGCAGCCGTACTTCGTGACCCCGGCGGACGGCTCGGTCTTCGCCATGGCGGGCCTGTACGAGTTCTGGCGGGACAAGACGCTGCCGGACGAGCACCCCCTCGCCTGGTGGGTGACCTGCACGGTGATCACCACGGAGGCGGAGACCACACCCCTGGCCGTCGCGCCGGAGGAAGGGCCGCGCTCCCTCGCCGACATCCACCCCCGGATGCCGCTGATGCTGACCCCGGACCGCTGGGACGCCTGGCTCGATCCGTCGCGCACGGACGTCGACGACCTGCGCCCGCTCCTGGAGCCGCCGCCGCACGGCCTGATGCGGGCCTACCCGGTGTCGACGGCGGTCAGCAACGTACGCAACAACGGGCCGGAGCTGCTGAAGGAGCTGGAGGGACCGGAAGAGGGCACACTCTTCTGACGTGACCAAGCAAGCGATCAAGAGCGAGATCGTCCCGACCGACGCCGGCGACGCGAGGATCACGTGGCACCCGGCTCCCAAGAAGAGCGCGCGCCTCGTGCTCGCCGTCAGCCATGGCGCCGGCGGCGGCATCGAGGCCCGTGACCTGCGGGCCATCGCCGCCGCCCTGCCCGCGCACGGCGTGACCGTCGCCCTCGTCGAGCAGCCCTGGCGGGTGGCCGGCAAGAAGCTGGCGCCCGCGCCGAAGACGCTGGACGTCGGCTGGCGCGGCCTGTGGCCCGCGCTCGCCAAGCCCGGCCTCCCGGTGATCGCGGGCGGCCGCAGCGCCGGTGCCCGCGTCGCCTGCCGCACCGCGACCGAGCTGGGCGCCGTCGCCGTACTGGCCCTGAGCTTCCCGCTGCACCCGCCGGGCAAGCCGGAGAAGTCACGGGCGGACGAACTGCTCGGGGCCGGGGTGCCCACACTCGTCGTCCAGGGCGGCAACGACCCCTTCGGAAAGCCCGCCGAGTTCCCGGAAGGGACGTACGAGATGGTCGAGGTGCCCTTCGGCGATCACGGGTTCGCGATCCCGAAGCGGGCGGAGAGCACCGAGGCCGAGGCCATGAGGATCATCACGGACGGCGTCACACGGTGGACGGGAATGTTGGCCGGGTGACCTCTGTTGTGCGGAACAGACGTCAAACGCTGTTCGTACGAGAGGGAGTCCGCCGCATGGGTTCGACCATCTGCCCGAGCCGCACCAGTGCCTCTGACCTGGAGTGGACGGTGCTGAGCGCGCCCAAGACCGCTCCTATTCGAGCGGCGGCGGGACCGGATCGTCGTCTATCCTCCGATTCGAGTGGGGCTGCTTTCGGTCTCACCACGTCTTTGGAGGAGGTGGGTCCGGTCACTGGGACCGACGCAGGGACCGAGAACGGCCAGGCGCAGCCCGAGGAGACGTCGGCGGAACGGACGGCTCGCTTCGAGCGGGACGCCCTGGGCTTCCTCGACCAGATGTACTCGGCGGCGCTGCGCATGACGCGCAACCCGGCGGACGCGGAGGACCTGGTGCAGGAGACCTACGCGAAGGCGTACGCGTCGTTCCACCAGTTCCGCGAGGGCACCAACCTCAAGGCCTGGCTGTACCGCATCCTCACCAACACGTTCATCAACTCCTACCGCAAGAAGCAGCGCGAGCCCCAGCGCAGCGCCGCCGAGGAGATCGAGGACTGGCAGCTCGCACGCGCCGAGTCGCACATGTCCACCGGTCTGCGCTCGGCCGAGTCGCAGGCGCTCGATCACCTGCCGGACTCGGACGTGAAGTCCGCGCTGCAGGCGATCCCCGAGGAATTCCGCATCGCCGTCTATCTGGCCGACGTAGAGGGCTTTGCGTACAAGGAGATCGCGGACATTATGGGGACACCCATCGGTACGGTGATGTCCCGACTGCACCGGGGCCGTCGCCAACTGCGCGGCATGCTCGAGGACTACGCCCGCGAGCGAGGGCTGGTCCCGGCGGGTGCCGGGGAGTCGAACGGAACGAAAGGCTCAGGCTCATGAGCTGCGGAGAGCCGCACGAGACTGACTGCAGTGAAGTCCTGGACCATCTCTATGAGTTCCTGGACCACGAGATGCCGGACAGCGACTGCACCAAGTTCGAGACGCACTTCGAGGAGTGCTCTCCGTGCCTGGAGAAGTACGGCCTCGAGCAGGCCGTGAAGAAGCTGGTGAAGCGCTGCTGCGGCCAGGACGACGTGCCCGTCGACCTGCGGGCCAAGGTCATGGGACGGATCGACCTGATCCGCTCGGGCGAGACCGTCCCGGAGCATGACGTGACGGAGGCGTGAGCTTCCGGTAGCCGAACCGGACGAGTTTCCGACAGGCCGCGACGGTGATCCGTCGCGGCCTGTCCGCGTCTGTGCCGCCTGCCGTCCGCTGTCTGTCCACCGTCACTCGTACGTGCCAATTTCCGCACGGGGGGCTCGGATCGGCGGGTCCGCGTTCTAGTCTCCGGACCTTGGAACGTCGTCCGGGGGGACGGTCACGGGGGAGGGAGACAGCGCCATGCGGACCATCGCTCCGTGGGCCCGTGCCTACATCCTGTGCGCCGCTCTGGGCGCCGCCGCCTGTGCCGCGCCGGCGCTGACGGCGCGCACGCCGTGGGCCGCGCTCGGGCTGCTCGCCGCGCTGTACGCCGGGTGCGAGCAGATCACGCGGTGCCGGGTCATCGGCCGCAGGGCGCCGAACGGCCTCGGCACGTTCTTTCCGGTGCTGCTCGCCGCCGTGTTCCTGCTGCCGCCCGCCGCGGCGGCGCTGGTCGCGGTGCCGGGGGCGCTGCTCGCGCGCGTGGAGCGCAATCCCCGGTGGGTGCGCCGGGTCTGGCGGGCCGCACAACTCGCCCTCGCCGCCTGTGCGTCGGCGTGGGCGTACGGGGTGTGCGGGGGGCACGCGGCGGTGGCGGCGGCGGACTTTCCGTACGCCCTCGTGCCGGCCGGAGCGGCCGTCCTCGCCTTCTCCGTCGTACTGACCGTCCTGGACGGCGGCATCCTGGCGGCGGCGGAACGGGTGCCGGTGCGGGCCGCGTGGCGAGGGCTCTTCCCGCGGTCGTTCGCGCCGGTCGCGGTGCACGGCCTCGCCGGGCTGATGATGGCGGTCCTGTGGCGCAGCCCCTACGGGCCGCTGGCCGCGCTGCTCGTGCTGCTGCCGATGGGCGTCTCCTGCTGGGTGTTCGCGCAGTACCACCGCGAGCGGGCCGCCCATCAGGCCACGATCAGGGCGCTCGTGCAGGCCGTCGACATCAAGGACCGGTACACCCGCGGGCACAGCGAGCGGGTGGGGCGGGCCTCCGTGATGATCGCCCGCGAGCTGGGGATGGCGGACGAGCGGATCGAGAGCCTGCGGTTCGCCGGGATCCTGCACGACGTCGGCAAGCTGGGGGTGCCGACGCGGCTGCTGCGCAAGGACGGGCCGCTGACGCCCCAGGAGCGGCGGGTCATCGAACTGCATCCCGAGTACGGGCACGAGATGGTGCGGGGGATCGGGTTTCTCGGGGAGGCGCGGGCGGCGATCCTGCATCACCACGAGCGGATCGACGGGAGCGGGTATCCGTACGGGCTCGTGGGGCGGCAGATTCCTGAGTTTGCGCGGGTGGTGGCCGTGGCGGACGCGTTCGACGCGATGACGTCCACGCGGTCGTACCGGCGGGGGCGGCCGGTCGCTGCCGCTATGGCCGAGCTTTCCCGGTGCGCGGGGGCGCAGTTCGATCCCGTCATGGTTGCCGCCTTGCAGCGGGCGCTGGAGCGGTACGGGTGGAACCCGGAGGTCACCGCTGACGTCGCCGGGGTGCCGGCGCCCCGGCGGGGGGCTTCGGACGTACCTGCGGCGCCGGGGGCGGGAGCGCGGTGAGGGCCGCTCCCGCCCGGGTGACGGCGTTGGTATACGGCGCTGCCGGGCTGCTCACGCTCCTCTCCCTCGGCTGGACCCTCTGGCACGGCGTCGTCGAAGGAGGCATCGCGCTGGCCTTCGGGGGGCTTGTCGCTGTGGGGGAGCTGGTTCGGTGGGGGACCGGGGGGAGTGACCGGGAGCCCGCGCCGCTCGGGGCCGCGGGGGCGCTCGCGTACGCGCTGCTGGGGGAGATCGGGGGGCGGGCCACGCACCACGGGGTGCTGCAGGTGATCGCCGTCGTGGTCGCCGCCGCGCTCGTCGGCGCCGTACCGCATGTGGCGCTCGGCAAGGGGCCCGCCCTGGACCATGTGGCGCGGCGGGTGCTGACCGTCGGGTTCGCCGCGGCCTGCTTCCAACCGCTGTACAACGCGGGCAAGTTGGAGGAGTGGGTGGGCAAGGGCCCCGCCTTCGCGGCCGTCATCGTCGCGCTGCTCGTGCTGACCGCGCTCTGCGACGCGGTGCTCGCCGCGGCCATGGCGCACGCCCGCACCGGCTGGCCCTTCGGCCCGATCCTGCGGGACGAGCTGCGGGGCATGCTCGGCATCGGGTCCGCCGTGTGCGCGACCGGCGCGGTGATGGCGCTCGCGGTGGCCGTGGCGGGGCTCTGGGCGCTGCCCGTGTTCAGCCTCCCGCTGCTGCTCACCCAGCTCTCCTTCCGCCGGTACGCCGCCGTACGGACCACCTATCGGCAGACCATCGCCTCACTCGCGCGGGCCACCGAGATCGCCGGATACACCCCGCAGGGCCACGCCCGCCGGGTCGCGGCGCTCAGCCGGGCCGTGGGGCGCGAGCTGGGGCTCTCCGAGCCGGACCTCGCCGTCCTGGAGCACGCGGCGCTGATGCACGACATCGGGCAGCTCTCCCTGGTCGACCCCGTCCCCGCGGGGGCCACCGCGGTCCTCCCGGAGGCCGAGCAGCGGCGCATCGCGCTGCTCGGGGGCGCGGTGGTGCGGCAGACGGGGGTGGACGGGGACGTCGCCCTCGTCGTGGAGCGGCAGGCCGATCCGTATCGCGATCAGCCGCTCACGGCCCGTATCGTGCGTACGGCGAACGCGTACGACGAGATGGCGCGGGGAGAAGGGCCTGGAGGCCCGCTCAACGCTCTGGAGAGACTCAGGCTGGCCACAGGTCACGACTATCAGCCTGAGGTCGTGGAAGCCCTGGCCAGGGTGCTCGCGAGGGGGAAATAGCGGTGTCCCCGCAGGGCCGTGGGCGGGTGGGCGTGACCGCGTGCCCGCTGGGTAACCCATGGGTAATGAGCGGCCGTCCGACCGTACGTGGTTGGATGCGAAGAGGCCCTCGAACACAGCAGGAACTACAGCAGGAACGACAGCAGGCACTCCAGCAGGAACTCCAGCAGGAACTCTGGACCTCGGTAACTGGCAGGCGGGAATCGTGAGGATCTTCGGCAAGGGACGGCACCGGCCCTCCGCCTCATGGCGGCAGGCCACCGACCGCGCCTTCACGCTGATCGGCGACGGGCGGTACGAGGACGCGGGCGCGCTCCTCACGCGCGCGGCGGATCTGGAGCCCTGGCTCTCCGAGTCCTGGTTCAATCTCGCGCTGCTGCACAAGTTCCGGCACGACTGGGAGCAGGCGCGCGCCGCGGGCCTGCGCGCCGTCGCACTGCTCGACCGGTCCACCGGCGCCCCCGACTGGTGGAACGTGGGCATCGCCGCCACCGCATTGCAGGACTGGCCGCTGGCCCGGCGCGCCTGGCAGGCGTACGGGCTGCGCGTTCCCGGCGGAGTCGCCGCCTCCGGAGAGCCCACGGGCATGGACCTGGGCAGCGCCGCCGTGCGCCTGTCGCCGGAGGGCGAGGCCGAGGTGGTCTGGGGGCGCAGGCTCGACCCGGCGCGGATAGAGGTGCTGTCCATCCCGCTGCCGTCGTCCGGGCGCCGCTGGGGCGAGGTCGTGCTGCACGACGGCGTACCGCACGGCGAGCGCTCGACGGCCGCCGGGCACTCGTACCCGGTCTTCGACGAGATCGAGCTGTGGGCGCCCTCACCGGTCCCCACCTGGGTGGTCCTCCTGGAGGCCGCCACCGAGGACGACCGGGACGCCCTGGAGAAGCTCGCCGCCGACGCGGGCTTCGCCGCCGAGGACTGGTCGTCGTCCGTGCGGCTGCTCTGCCGGATGTGCTCCGAGAGCCGGATGCCGAGCGACGAGGGCGACGGGGAGCACCTGGACCCGCACGACCACAGCGAGCCCGGTCACCCCGGACCGCTCGGCCACCGCAGCCCCGGCGCCCTGTGGGTGCCCGAGCGTGAATGCGGCATCGCGGCGCCCGCCGCCCTGGTGCGCGGACTGCTCGACGGCTGGGTCGCGGACAGCCCGGACTCCCGCGACTGGCGGGACCTGGAAGAGGTCTGCTGAGCCCGGCTGCCGAGATCCGGCGGAGGCGGGACGGGACTTCCCCGTAGGCTGTACCGGCACATCTCTTGTGGGTTCTTAGGAAGGCGTACGTCGGACCATGGCGCAGGACACTGAGCAGCAGGCCTCGGGCGGGGTGCTCCCCGTCGACGACGAGGGCTTCGTCATCGACACGGAGGACTGCGAGGAGCGGGAGACCGCCCACCGCGAGCGCGGCACGTCCCGGCCCATCACGGTCGTCGGCAACCCGGTCCTGCACAAGGAGTGCAAGGACGTCACCGTCTTCGACGACGAGCTGGCGCAGCTCGTCGACGACATGTTCGCCAGCCAGCGGACCGCCGAGGGCGTGGGCCTGGCCGCGAACCAGATCGGCGTCGACCTGAAGGTCTTCGTCTACGACTGCATGGACGACGAGGGCGTCCGGCACGTCGGGGCGGTCTGCAACCCGGTCCTGACGGAGCTCCCCGCCGAGCGCCGCCGCCTGGACGACTCGAACGAGGGCTGCCTCTCCGTGCCCACCGCGTACGCCGAGCTGGCACGGCCGGACTACGCCGAGGTGACCGGGCAGGACGAGAAGGGCAACCCGATCAAGGTGCGCGGCACCGGGTACTTCTCGCGCTGCCTGCAGCACGAGACGGACCACCTGTACGGCTACCTCTACATCGACCGCCTCTCCAAGCGCGACCGCAAGGACGCGCTGCGGCAGATGGCGGAGGGCACCCCGCGCTACCCCGTCGTCGCCAACGACTGACGTACGACGGACGTTTGACCGAGTGTGACCGACGCCTGCGGCGCCTGAGCGGCGTGCGCACCGCGTGACAGCTGCGGCCCCTGGCCGGGAACTCCCTCCCGACCAGGGGCCGTTGGCATCGGCCCGCTCTGGTGTGCGAGCAGATCCGGCTGCCGGTGATCCATATTCAGTCACGTAAGGGGATTTTCTCGGCGCCGGGGGGTAGTGAATGGCGCAAATCTGTTCCCTGAACGGTCAGTTGTGGTGCTGAATGGAAAGCGCGGGGATACGCAACGGCGCGCGCCCGGTACGGCGGGAGGGGCGCGAGCCTTCGGGCGGTGGAGAGGGGTTTGTTCGTGCGTGCATATTCCGGAAGCACATCACACAAACAGCCGTGCATGAGGCCACACACACCGGCGGTATCGGTTCCACCGGCGCTGGCCGTTCCGGTGATCGAAGCAGCGTTTCCTCGCCGTCTGCACCCGTATTGGCCAAAGCTTCAGGAGAAGTCCAGGGCCTGGCTGCTCGAAATGCGGCTGATGCCCCCGGACAAGGTTGAACGGTACGCGGACAGCCTCTGCTACACCGATCTGGTGGCGGGCTACTACATTGGCGCGCCGGACGAGTTGCTCTCCGCGATAGCGGACCTCAGCAGTTGGTTCTTCGCGTGGGACGACCGGCACGACCGGGACTCCGTGCACGGCAGGGCGGCCCAGTGGCGGCGGCTCTGCCGGGGCCTGCACGGCACGCTCAACGACCCGGAGCAGTACACGCACCACAGGGACCCGCTGGTCGCCGGCTTCGCGGACTGTGTGCTGCGTCTGTACTCCTTCCTGGGTCCCAGCTGGAACGCCAGGTTCGCCCGGCACTTCCACCCCGTGATCGAGGCGTACGACCAGGAGTTCAGGAACCGGCGGTGCGGTGCGGTGCCGTCGGTCGAGGCGTACATCGAACTGCGCCGGCTCACGTTCGCGCACTGGGCGTGGATCGATCTCCTGGAGCCCACCGCGCGGTACGAACTGCCGCGTGCGATACGGAAGCATCCCGCATATCGGCGGGCGGCACTCGCGACCCAGGATTTCTCGGCCTGGTACAACGACCTGTGCTCGCTCCCGAAGGAACTCGCGGGAGACGAACTCCACAATCTCGGGATCAGTCTCATCCACTACGAGGGACTAACCCTCGAAGAGGCCATCCGTGAAGTGCACAGGCGGGTCAGCCAGTGCGTCACGGATTTCCTGGCGGCCGAGGAGGAAGCCCTGTTGCTCGCCGCCTCATTGGCGGACGGCAGCGAACAGGGGCAGGTGCTCTCGGACGCGGTGGAATCATGCGTCTTCAATATGCGGAACTGGTTCTCCTCCGTGTATTGGTTCCACCATGAATCCGGCCGCTATCGGGTGGACAGCTGGGACGACAGGTCCATGCCTCCGTATGTCACGGAAAACCACCTGACGGAAATCCCCATGGCCGAAAACGAACTGGTAGGTGAGGAATGAGCGTCGAATCCGCGATACCTGCGCCCGCCGCGCCAGGACCGCACCCGCTGCGCACGCCACCGCTCGTCAGCGGCGGCGCACCACTCATCGGACACGCCTGGCACCTGATGCGCGATCCGCTGGGATTCCTGGCCGATCTGCGGGACCACGGTGATCTCGTACGGATCAGGCTAGGACCCAAGACGGCGTACGCGGTCTGCGACCCGGAGCTCGTCGGGCACATGCTCAAGAGCCCCGAGTACGTCGTCGGGGGGCCGCTCTGGGACACCCTGGAGGTGCTCCTCGGCAAGGGCGTGGCGACCAGCAACGGCAAGCTGCACCGGCGTCAACGGCGCATGATGCAGCCCTCGTTCAGGCCCGAGCGGATCGCCGGCTACGCCGCGGTGATGGAGGAGGAGGCGCGCGCCACGGCGGCGCGCTGGACGCCGGGATCCACGGTCGACGTGAGCGCGGAGATGTTCCGCACCGCCGTGCGGATCGTGTCCCGCTCGCTCCTGGAGGTCGACTCGATCGGCGAGAAGGCGGACCGCATCAGCGACTCGCTGCACACCGTCTTCGAGGGGCTCTACCGCCGGATGGTGCTCTCGGTCGGGCCGCTGTACCGGGTGCCGACGCAGGGCAACCGGCGCTTCCAGAACGCGCTCGACGATCTGCACGCGCTGGTCGACGAGATCATCGCCGAGCGCCGGGCGGCGGATTCGAGCCATGAGGATCTGCTGGCCGAAATGCTGCGGGCGCGCGATGAATCCGGGCAGCCGCTCAGCGACCAGGAGATCCATGATCACGTGGTCTCGCTTGTCGTCGCGGGGGCCGAGAATGTCGCGTCGACCCTGGCGTGGACGTTCCATCTGCTGACCGAACACCCCGAGCAGGAAAGGCGGTTGGTTGAAGAGGTAAATTCCGTCGCGCAGGGCCGGGAGATCACATTCGCGGACCTCAAGAACCTGCCGCACACCCGCAATGTCGTCACCGAGGCGATGCGTATACGCCCGGCCGCTTGGATATTCACGCGCCGGTCCGTCGCCGAAACGGACCTGGGCGGCTACCGCATTCCGGCCGACGCCGACATCGTCTACAGCGTGTACGCGATGCAGCGCGATCCGCGTTCCTTCGAGCGTCATCTGGAGTTCGACCCGGACCGCTGGAATCCGGAACGCGCCGGTGACGTACCGGAGTTCGCGATGATGCCGTTCAGCGTCGGTAACCGAAAGTGCCCGGGCGACCACTTCTCGTTGGCCGAACTCGCCATCATCCTGGCGACGGTGGCCCCGAAGTGGCACCTCGCACCCGTCCCGGAGACCGACACCGGGACCAAGATCGGCATCACGCTGCATCCGAAGCGTCTGGTGCTCCGGGCCGAGCCGCGCTGACGGCCGGCCCGCGGAAGGTCCTGCGATAGGCGTTCGGTGTCGTGCCGAGCGCCCGCAGGAACTGGTGGCGCATCGCCGCGGCGTTGCCGAAACCGGCCCGCCCGGCGATCGCGTCCACCGTCTCGTCCGAGCCCTCGAGCAACTCCTGCGCCAGGAGCACACGTTGGCGCAGGAGCCAGCGGTACGGCGTGGTGCCGGTCTCCTGCTGGAAGCGGCGCGCGAAGGTGCGCGGCGACATATGGGCGCGCTCGGCGAGCTTCTCGACGGTGATCTCCTGGTCGAGATGGCGCTCCATCCAGGCGAGCACCCCGCCGACGGTGTCGCACGCCGTGCGCGGCAGCGGGCGCGCCACGAACTGGGCCTGGCCGCCGTCCCGGTGGGGCGGTACGACCATGCGCCGGGCGATCGCGTTGGCGACCTCCGTGCCGTGCTCCTGGCGCACGATGTGCAGACAGGCGTCGATTCCGGCGGCGGTCCCCGCCGATGTGACGACGGCGCCCTCGTCGACGTACAGCACATCCGGCTCGACCATCGCCCGCGGATGGCGCACCGCGAGTTCCGTGGAGTGCTGCCAGTGCACGGCGCAGCGCCGCCCGTCGAGCAGTCCGGCGGCGCCGAGCACGAAGACGCCGGAGCAGACGGAGAGCACACGGGCGCCACGGTCCACCGCGCGGCGCAGCGCGGCGAGCAGCTCCTCCGGGTATTCACGGTGCACGAACGACTGGCCGGCGGGCACGGCGATCAGATCGGCCTCCTCCAGTCGGTCGAGCCCGTACGGAGTGGTGATCGAGAACCCCGCGTGGTTGCCCAGCGGCCCGTCCTCCGCGGCGACCACCGCGAAGTCGTAGACAGGAAGCCCCTCGTCGCTCCGGTCGAGGCCGAACACCTCGCAGACGACGCCGAGTTCAAAGGGATTGACGCCGTCGAGCAGCACAGTGGCAACGTTCTTCAGCATGTACGCCAGTGTGCCGCGCCCTTGGCAGTAAGTCGACGGTGTGTGGCAGTACTGCCACTGACGCGATGGTCCGGCGCGGACGACAGTGAGGACATGAACACATTCCTCGGATACGTGACCGCCCTGGCCGTCTTCCTCCTCCTGGCCGCCCCGTCCCTCGTCGGGCACGTCCACGACCGCCGCATCGACCGTGAGCTGCGCGAGGCCCCCCGCGCCCCACGCAGCCCACGGAAGCCGGACGGTCTAGAACTCGTCGTCGAAGGAGACCGAACCCTCGACCGCGACCTGGTAGGCCGACGGGCGCCGCTCGAAGAAGTTGGTCAGCTCCTGGACACCCTGGAGCTCCATGAACGAGAACGGGTTTGACGAGCCGTAGACCGGCGCGAAGCCGAGCCGCTGAAGCCGCTGGTCGGCGACGCACTGGAGGTACTCGCGCATCGAGTCGGTGTTCATGCCGGGCAGGCCGTCACCGCACAGGTCGCGCGCGAACTGCAGCTCGGCCTCGACGGCCTCCTTGAGCATGTCCGTGACCTGCGTCTGGAGCGCGTCGTCGAAGAGCTCCGGCTCCTCCTTGCGGACGGTGTCGACCACGTCGAAGGCGAAGCTCATGTGCATCGTCTCGTCGCGGAACACCCAGTTGGTGCCGGTCGCGAGTCCGTGCAGCAGACCCCGCGAGCGGAACCAGTAGACGTACGCGAAGGCACCGTAGAAGAAGAGGCCCTCGATGCACGCGGCGAAGCAGATCAGGTTGAGCAGGAAGCGGCGCCGGTCGGCCTGCGTCTCCAGGCGCTCCAGCTTCTCCACCGAGTCCATCCACTTGAAGCAGAACTCGGCCTTCTCGCGGATGGAGGGGATCTCCTCGACCGCGTCGAACGCGGCGGCGCGGTCCTCCGGGTCGGGCAGATAGGTGTCGAGCAGCGTCAGATAGAACTGGACGTGCACGGCCTCCTCGAAGAGCTGACGGCTCAAGTAGAGCCGCGCCTCGGGGGAGTTGATGTGCTTGTAGAGCGTGAGCACCAGGTTGTTGGAGACGATCGAGTCACCCGTCGCGAAGAACGCGACCAGACGGCCGATCATGTGCTGCTCGCCGGGCGAGAGCTTGGCGAGGTCGGCGACGTCCGAGTGGAGGTCGACCTCCTCGACGGTCCAGGTGTTCTTGATCGCGTCCCGGTAGCGCTCGTAGAAGTCGGGGTAGCGCATGGGGCGGAGAGTCAGCTCGAAGCCCGGGTCGAGAAGGTTCTTCTCGCTGTTGGTCGTGTTGCTCATTACTGGCAGGCCTCGCAGGACTCGGGGTTTTCCAGGGAGCAGGCGACGGCGTCGGGGTCGGTCACCTGCTGGGGGACGGGGGCGGTGGTGGCGTTCGAGCCGCCGGCCGCGCGGGCGATGCGGGTGGCGGGGCGCGAGCGCAGGTAGTACGTCGTCTTCAGGCCCTGCTGCCAGGCGTACGCGTACATCGAGGAGAGCTTGCCGATGGTCGGCGTCTCCAGGAACAGGTTCAGGGACTGCGCCTGGTCCAGGAACGGGGTGCGCGCGGCGGCCATGTCGATCAGGCCGCGCTGCGGGATCTCCCACGCCGTGCGGTACAGCGCACGGACGTCGGCCGGGATCCAACCGAAGCCCTGCACCGAGCCGTTGGACTCGCGCAGCGCCTCACGGGTCTGCGCGTCCCATACGCCGAGCCGCTTCAGCTCCTCCACCAGGTAGGCGTTGACCTGGAGGAACTCACCACTCAGCGTCTCGCGCTTGAAGAGGTTGGAGACCTGCGGCTCGATGCACTCGTAGACGCCCGCGATGGAGGCGATGGTGGCGGTCGGCGCGATGGCGAGGAGCAGCGAGTTGCGCATGCCGGTCGCGGCGATACGTTCCCGCAGCGCGGCCCAGCGCTCCGGCCAGTTGAGCTCGACGCCGTAGTGATCTGGGTGCAGAACGCCGCGCGCCGTGCGGGTCTTCTCCCAGGCGGGCAGCGGGCCGTTGCGCTCGGCGAGGTCCGCGGACGCCTCGTACGAAGCGAGCATGATCCGCTCGGCGATACGGGTGGAGAGCGCACGCGCCTCGGGGGAGTCGAACGGCAGCTTCAGCTGGAAGAAGACGTCCTGGAGGCCCATCGCGCCCAGGCCCACCGGCCGCCACTTGGCATTCGACCGTCCGGCCTGCTCGGTCGGGTAGAAGTTGATGTCGACGACACGGTCGAGGAACGTGACGGCGGTGCGGACGGTCGCGTCGAGCCGCTCCCAGTCGATGCCCTCGCCGGAAGGCAGGACGAACGCGCCGAGGTTCACCGAACCCAGGTTGCAGACCGCCGTCTCGCCGTCGTCCGTGACCTCCAGGATCTCCGTGCAGAGGTTGGAGGAGTGGACGGTGTGGCCGGGCTCCGCCGTCTGGTTGGCGGTGCGGTTGGCGGCGTCCTTGAAGGTCATCCAGCCGTTGCCGGTCTGCGCGAGGGTGCGCATCATGCGGCCGTACAGATCGCGGGCCGGGATGGTCTTCTTCGCGAGCCCGGCGGCCTCGGCCGCGCGGTACGCGGCGTCGAACTCGTCGCCCCACAGGTCGACGAGTTCGGGCACGTCGGCCGGCGAGAACAGCGACCAGTCCTGGTCGGCGGCGACCCGGCGCATGAACTCGTCCGGGATCCAGTGCGCGAGGTTGAGGTTGTGCGTGCGGCGCGCGTCCTCACCGGTGTTGTCGCGCAGCTCCAGGAACTCCTCGATGTCGGAGTGCCAGGTCTCCAGGTAGACCGCGGCGGCGCCCTTGCGGCGACCGCCCTGGTTCACGGCGGCGACCGAGGCGTCCAGCGTCTTCAGGAACGGCACGATGCCGTTGGAGTGGCCGTTCGTGCCGCGGATCAGCGAACCCCGGCTGCGGATACGGGAGTACGAGAGGCCGATGCCGCCCGCGTGCTTGGAGAGGCGCGCGACCTGGTGATAGCGGTCGTAGATCGAGTCGAGCTCGTCCAGCGGCGAGTCCAGGAGGTAGCAGCTGGACATCTGGGGGTGGCGGGTGCCGGAGTTGAAGAGGGTGGGCGAGGACGGGAGGTAGTCCAGTCGGCTCATCAGGCGGTACAGGGCGGCGACTTCGTCCACGGCGCGGTCGCTGCCGTCCTCCGCGAGACCGCTGGCCACGCGGAGCATGAAGTGCTGCGGGGTCTCGATGACCTGCCGGGTGATCGGGTGGCGCAGGAGGTAG
The DNA here is from genome assembly GCF_044457025.1 of Streptomyces sp. NPDC050658. Lineage (NCBI taxonomy): Bacteria > Bacillati > Actinomycetota > Actinomycetes > Kitasatosporales > Streptomycetaceae > Streptomyces > Streptomyces sp. NPDC050658. The sequence continues at coordinate 269,027 of NZ_JBITGM010000005.1, read as the reverse complement.
CGGCTGTGCAGGGTGCGCAGGCCGAAGTAGCCGAAGCGGTCGTCGCCGTCGAGGTCGATCAGCGCGTCCAGGCGGGCCGTGTGCGCGGCCACGAACTCCTGGGTGCGGTCGGCGATCAGGCCCTCGCGGTGGCCGACCGCGATCGAGCCGGAGAAGGACGTCACGCCCTGCGAGGCCGCTTCCTCGCGGATGCCGATGGTGAGCAGCCGGGCCGCGAGCCTGGAGTACGCCGGGTCCTCGGAGATGAGCCCCGCGGCCGCCTCGGTGGCCAGCGTACGCAGCTCCGCCTCGTCGGCCCGGGCGGACCGGCCGCGCAGCGCGGCGGCGGCGACCCTGCCGGGGTCGGCGTCGGGGAGGTCGGCGGTGAGGTCGGTCAGGGTACGCAGCAGCGCGGTTCCCGGTCCGTCGGCGGTCTGCTGACCGCCGGTGGTCTGCGCTGACGCAGGTTCGGCTGGCGCGATGGTCACGTGGAGCACTCCCTCGCTCGGCTCAGAGCCTGGGGGAGGGGTGAGGGGCACACGGGCGACCGGCCCCGGACAGGGCTGTGTTCCGCGTCCACCAGCCCATTCCACGAGGCCCGGACGTCGTCGGCACCCGGACCGGACGGAACGGGTGCGCTGTCGGCAGGTCCTCGGACTCATGAGTACGGCAAATGCGTACTCATACACCGTTGCGGGACAGTTCCGGACTTGCACCGGATTCCCCTGCGGCGGCAGCGAGCACGAGCATACATCTTGTGCTGGCTCTGAGCGGCAGCCCCACATCTTGTGTCGGCGCGGCTATCCCCTAGGGTGGCGCCCGAACTGATCGCCGAACAGGGGGAGGCGCGGTGCGAGGGCGGGGTGCGGGCTGTGCGGCGGTGCTGCTGTTGGCGCTCGCCGGGTGCGGGGACGGCGGGCAGGAGGCGCAGGAGGCACCGAAGCGGGCGCCCACGGCAGCGGCAGGTGTCGACGGCGACGTCGATCCCGGCAAGGTGTTCACGGACGCCGAGTTGAAGGCGGCGCTGCTTCCGGCGCGGGCGGTCGGCCCGAAGGCGGAGGCGATCGAGGCCGGCGTGGGGCGCTTCAACCAGCACTACGGGGGCGGAGACTGGGGCGCGTGCGATCGGGGCGCCAAGGCGCGCGCGGAGCTGTTCGCGATGCGGGGGAGCAGCGCCGGACACATGATCCGCGGCTTCCCCGGGGCGGTCGCCGACGACGGGGACCCCTTCGTCACCCAGAGCCTGGTCTCGATGCCGACCGGGCGGGCCGAGCGGTACGTGGAACTGCGCAGGCAGCTCCACACGGCGTGCCCCGGCGTCACCGTCGACACCGAGGCGGCTCCGGTCGAGGAGCATCGCGAGGCCCGCGAGCTGCCGGACCTGGGCGACGAGGCGATCCTGGAGACCACGCGGACCACGGGCGGCGACGAGTACGACGGGACCCCGCACTACGAGGTCGAGGCGCGGGTCGGCGGCGTCCTCGTGATCGTCGGCGCGGGCACCGACAAGGACCTGACGGTCTCTTCGGCGGCCAAGGCGGTGCAGCGGGTGCGCGCGGAGCTGTACAAGGCCTCGTGAGGCGCACACGGCTGCGGGCCGCCGGATGGCTCCGGCGGCCCGCATGACGTACGTACGAAGCGATCACGTACGTACGAAGCGATCACGTACGTACGAAGCGATCACGTACGTACGAAGCGATCACGTACGTACGAAGAAGAGGCTCAGTGCCCGCCCGCTCCCGCCGTCGCCTTCGGCAGTTCCTGGACGACGCCCGGGTCGCCCGCGTCCGCCGTGTAGTCCTCGGGAGAGGTCTCGTCGACGCCGTCGGGGGCCTTCACAGCGCGCAGGACGAAGGTCATGACCACCGTCACGATGACGTTCAGGACGAACGCCGTCAGGCCGATGTAGCCGATCTCGCCGATGCCGGGGATCTCGTCGGACGAGCCGCCGAAGTGCTTCTGCGTGGGCGAGGCGACCCCGTACGCGGCGAGCGTGCCGTAGGCCATGCCGACCGCCCAGCCCGCGAGCAGCGCCCAGCGGTGGAACCACCGCGTGAACAGGCCGCCGACCAGCGCGGGCATGGTCTGCAGGATCCAGATGCCGCCCAGGAGCTGGAAGTTGATCGCGACCGTCTTGTCCATGGTGAGGACGAAGGCGAGCGCGCCGACCTTCACCAGGAGCGAGACGAGCTTGGAGACCTTGGTCTCCTGCGCGGGTGTCGCGTCCGGCCTGATGAAGTCCTTGTAGATGTTCCTGGTGAAGAGGTTCGCGGCGGCGATCGACATGATCGCGGCGGGCACGAGGGCGCCGATGCCGATGGCGGCGAACGCGACGCCGGTGAACCAGTCGGGGAACATGTTCTCGAACAGCTGCGGGATCGCCAGCTGGCCGTTCTCCACCTTCACCCCGGCCGCGATGGCCATGAAGCCGAGCAGCGCGAGCAGGCCCAGCATCAGGGAGTACAGCGGCAGGATCGTGGTGTTCTTGCGGATCACGTTGCGGCTCTTCGAGGAGAGCGTCGCCGTGATCGAGTGCGGGTACATGAAGAGCGCGAGCGCGGAGCCGAGGGCCAGGGTCGCGTATGTCCACTGCCCGGCCTCGCCCGGCGCGAGGCCCGCGACGGGCTTGCCCGCCGCCTCGTTGGCCGCCGAGAACTTGTCGCCCGCCGCCTGGAAGATCTCGTCGAACCCGCCCAGCTTGATCGGGATGTAGATGATCGCGACGGCGATGACGAGGTAGATCAGACCGTCCTTGACGAACGCGATCAGGGCCGGGGCCCGCAGACCCGACGAGTACGTGTACGCGGCGAGCACCGCGAACGCGATGAGCAGCGGCAGGTCCTTGATGAACCAGTTGGTGTCCGGCCCGCCGCCGACGCCCATGACGTCGAGCACGGCCTGGATGCCGACCAGTTGGAGCGCGATGTACGGCATCGTGGCGAGGATGCCGGTGACCGCGACGGCCAGCGAGAGCCCCTTGGAGCCGAAGCGCCCGCGCACGAAGTCCGAGGTCGTCACATAGCCGTGCTTGTGCGAGACCGACCACAGGCGCGGCAGGAAGGTGAAGATCAGCGGGTAGACGAGGATCGTGTACGGCACCGCGAAGAAGCCGGCCGCACCCGCCGCGTAGATCGCCGCGGGGACGGCGACGAACGTGTACGCCGTGTAGAGGTCGCCGCCGAGCAGGAACCAGGTGACCCAGGTGCCGAACGACCGTCCGCCCAGGCCCCATTCGTCCAGGCTCTGCTCGTTCTCGGCCTTGCGCCAGCGCGCGGCCATGAAGCCCATGACCGTCACGGCGACGAAGAAGAAGATGAAGACGGCGAGTGCGACGCCGTTCACGCCACCTGTGCCCGAAGCAAGCGTCGTCACTGGTCAGCACCTCCCTGGGCCTGCTCGGCCTTGCGGGCGCGCTGGTCACGCTGCCACAGCTGGTACGCGATCATCGTGAGCGCCGTGGATATGAGCACCCACAGCATCTGGTACCAGTAGAAGAACGGGATGCCGATGAAGGTCGGGTCGACCTTCGCGTAGGAGCTCACCCAGAGCATCGCCACGAACGGCGCGACGAGACAGAGGGCAATGACCACGCGGACCGGCGTGATCACCGGTCTGCTCACTTCAGGCGCATCTGACACTTCGCGGCTCCGCTCCCTCGCTTATCCCACCTTTAACGTGCGGGAAATCTAAGCGAGAGTCTTGATCTATGGAACCCCTGTCCGGATAACGGACAGGTCAATGTGTCGGCTCAACGGCGGTCAGCAGCAGCGGAACCCCTGGCGTGGGTCCGACTCCTGGCGGTCCGTCCGCATTCGCTCGAACTGCCGCCGCGAGGGCACGGCAGCCCCCGGATGCTCCTTCCGCGCGTGCGCCACATACCGGTCGTACGCCGATTCGTCGGTCAACTCCCTTGCGTACCAACGCATCCAGCGCAACCCCCGCAGCAGCCAGGTCATGGGGTGAGCTCCCGTTCCGCCTCACGCCGCGCCTCGTCCTTCTCCTCGGGCGTGGCGATCAGGCCCGCCGGTGCCGTCAGCTTCGACTCGACGTACGGCGCCTCGCTCAGCTTCGAGGACGCCGGATTGCGGACGTGCCGGACGCAGACGCGCGCCGCGTCGAGGATCACGATGACGATCAGCAGGGCGAGGGCCGCCGAAAGGACGCCGTCCACCGTGGAGTTGGTGACGACGGTGTGCATGTCGTCCATGGACTTGGCGGGCGGCAGGACCTTCCCGTCGTCGATGGCGTCCTGGTAGATCGAGCGCTGCTTGAAGAAGCCCACGCGCGGATCGTCGGAGAACACCTTCTGCCAGCTCGCGGTGAGCGTCACCGTCGCGTCCCAGGCGAGCGGAATGCCGGTGATCCAGGCCCACTTGAGGCGGCCGGACTTCACAAGAAGTGTCGTGCAGACGGCGAGCGCGACCGCCGCGAGGAGCTGGTTGGCGATGCCGAAGATCGGGAAGAGCTGGTTGATCCCGCCGAGGGGCTCATGCACGCCCACCCACAGGAAGTAGCCCCACAGGCCGGTGACGACCGCGCTCGTGATGACGAGTCCGGGCTTCCAGCTGACCTTCTTGAAGGGCTTGTAGACGTTCCCCAGCATGTCCTGGAGCATGAACCGGCCCACGCGGGTGCCCGCGTCGAGCGCGGTCAGGATGAACAGCGCCTCGAACATGATCGCGAAGTGATACCAGAAGGCCCGCATCGAGCCGCCGGTGACCTGCGAGAAGATCTCCGAGACACCGACCGCGAGGGTCGGCGCGCCGCCCGTGCGCGAGAGCAGCGAGGACTCCTCCACGTTCTTCGCGGCCTGTGCCAGGTCCTCGGGCGAGATGGTGTACCCGAGGTTCGCGACGGCCTGCGACGCGGCCTGGACGTTGTCCCCGATGACGCCCGCCGGCGCGTTCATCGCGAAGTACAGACCGGGGTCGATGATGCTCGCCGCGACGAGCGCCATGACCGCCACGGACGACTCCATCAGCATGGAGCCGTAGCCGATCATCCGGACCTGCGTCTCCTTCTGGATCATCTTCGGCGTCGTACCCGAGGAGATCAGCGCGTGGAATCCGGAGAGCGCCCCGCAGGCGATGGTGATGAAGACGAAGGGGAAGAGCGAGCCCGCGAAGACCGGTCCGTCGCCGCGCGAGGCGAAGTCGGTGACCGGGTCCATCTTCAGCGTCGGCAGCGTGACGATGACACCGACCGCGAGCAGCAGGATCGTACCGATCTTCATGAAGGTGGAGAGATAGTCGCGGGGCGCGAGCAGCATCCACACCGGCAGGATCGATGCGATGAATCCGTACGCCACCAGCCAGATGACCAGCGTGGACGGGGCCAGTGTGAAGGTGTCGGCGAGCGAGGACTCGGCGACCCAGCGCCCGGCGACCAGCGCGATCAGGAGCAGGCCGATCCCGATGAGGGAGACCTCGCTGACCCGTCCCGGCCGCAGGACCCGCAGATAGAAGCCCATCAGCAGCGCGATCGGGATCGTCATCGCGATGGAGAAGGTGCCCCACGGCGATTCGGCCAGGGCGTTCACGATGACCAGGGCGAGCACCCCGAGCAGGATGATCATGATGGCGAACGCGGCGAGCAGCGCCGCGGCCCCGCCGAACGGGCCGATCTCCTCGCGCGCCATCTGCCCGAGCGACTTGCCGTCGCGCCGGGTGGAGAAGAACAGTACGACCATGTCCTGCACGGCGCCCGCGAAGATGACGCCGACGATGATCCAGATGGTGCCCGGCAGATAGCCCATCTGCGCCGCGAGCACCGGTCCCACCAGGGGCCCCGCGCCCGCGATCGCCGCGAAGTGGTGGCCGAGCAGCACCCGGCGGTCGGTCGGATGGAAGTCGATGCCGTTGTCGAGCCGCTCGGCGGGTGTCGCCCGCTTCTTGTCGACCTTCAGGACCTTGTACGCGATGAACTTGGAGTAGAAGCGGTACGCGATGGCGTACGAGCCGAGGGCCGCCGCCACCATCCAGGCGGCCGACACCTCCTCGTCGCGCGAGAGCGCGAGTACGGTCCAGCCCGCGGCGCCGACCAGCGCGACGGCGGTCCAGATGACAAGGGATCGGGGGTTTGCTGTGCGCACCGGGTCGTCCTCCCGTTCATCATGCGATGACGGGAGGAACGTAGAGCAGTGCGGTGATCCGCGCCAGACCTCGGAAGGGTGTCAGTCCGTGGGGCGCTTGAGGCGGGCCACGAATTTGTAGCGGTCGCCGCGGTACACGGAACGGACCCACTCCACCGGCTGGCCGCCGCCGTCGAGGGAGTGCCGGGAGAGCAGCAGCATCGGCAGGCCCACGTCCGTGCCGAGCAGCCCCGCCTCGCGCGGCGTCGCGAGCGAGGTCTCGATGGTCTCCTCGGCCTCCGCCAGATGCACGTCGTACACCTCGGCGAGCGCGGTGTAGAGCGAGGTGTACTTGACCAGCGAGCGGCGCAGCGCGGGGAAGCGCTTGGCGGACAAATGGGTCGTCTCGATGGCCATCGCCTCGCCGTTGGCCAGGCGCAGCCGCTCGATGCGGAGCACCCGGCCGCCGGTGCTGATGTCGAGCAGGCCCGCGAGGGTGTCGTCGGCCGTGATGTACCCGATGTCCAGGAGCTGCGAGGTGGGTTCGAGGCCCTGGGCCCGCATGTCCTCGGTGTACGAGGTGAGTTGGAGCGCCTGGGAGACCTTGGGCTTGGCCACGAAGGTGCCCTTGCCCTGGATCCGCTCCAGGCGGCCCTCGACGACCAGCTCCTGCAGGGCCTGGCGCACCGTCGTACGGGACGTGTCGAACTCGGCGGCGAGGGTGCGCTCGGGCGGGACGGGGGTGCCGGGCGGCAGGGTCTCCGTCATGTCGAGCAAGTGCCGCTTCAGGCGGTAGTACTTGGGCACGCGTGCGGTGCGGCCGACGCTCTGGGCCCCGTCCACGTCGGTTCCTGCGCTCCCCGCCTCGGTGCCCATGGTCCGCCTTCCTGCTGCCGTCACCGGCTCCTCCGTCTGTCGCGGCTCACATCGTGGCACGTGCCGGCCCGGGCGAGCTGTGCCCGCTCAGGTGTCGGTCCGATAACGGACGTGACAGCCCTTCTTATACACCCTTGACACCCCTAAAGGTCTAGGCCAAGCTCCCCGTACTGGTCTACACCATTAAAGACCAGGTTCCAGTCCCACGGGCAGTTCTCGTCCTTTTGGTTCGTCCTCTTGGTCGCTGCGGGTGGGGGGTTGACTGGCATCCCTTGAGGAGGGTGACGTGAAGCGCAAGCTCATAGCGGCCATCGGTGTCGCGGGCATGTTGGTCTCGATCGCGGCCTGCGGGAGCGACGACGAAGACAAGAAGTCCGGCGGGGCGGACGGCTTCAAGGGCGAGACGCTGACGCTCTGGGCGATGGACGGCTCCACGCCCGACGGTTGGTCGAAGGACGTGAAGGCCGCCTTCGAGAAGAAGACCGGCGCCAAGCTGAAGGTCGAAGTCCAGCAGTGGAACGGCATCCAGCAGAAGCTGACGACCGCCCTCTCCGAGGAGAACCCGCCGGACGTCTTCGAGATCGGCAACACCCAGACCGCCGCGTACGCCAAGACCGGCGGCCTCGCCGACCTGAGCGACCTCAAGGAGACGGTCGGCGCCGACTGGACCGAGTCGATCAACAAGTCCTCGGTCGTCGACGGCAAGCAGTACGCCGCCCCGTGGTTCGTCCTCAACCGCGTCGTCATCTACAACAAGAAGGTCTGGGCCGACGCCGGCATCAAGGACACCCCCAAGACCCGCGCCGAGTTCCTCAAGGACCTCAAGGCAATCGAGTCCAAGACGGACGCCGAGCCGATCTACATGCCGGGCCAGAACTGGTACCACTTCGTCGGCCTGACGATCGGTGAGGGCGCCGAACTGGTCAAGAAGGACGGCGACAAGTACGTCTCCAACCTCGCCGACCCCAAGGTCGCCAAGGCCATGAAGACGTACAAGGAGTTCGCGGACCTCTCCAAGGCCCCCAAGAACAAGGACGAGGCCACCCCGCAGCAGGCCGAGGTCTTCGCCAAGGGCAAGACCGGCGCCTTCGTCGGCATGAGCTGGGAGGCCGCCACCGCCATCAAGGCCAACCCGAAGATCGAGAAGGACATCGGCTACTTCACGATCCCCGGCGCCACCGCCGACAAGCCCGAGGGCGTCTTCCTCGGCGGCTCCAACCTCGCCGTCGCCGCCACCAGCGAGAAGCAGGAACTCGCCAAGGAGTTCCTGAAGATCGCGCTGAACGACAAGCACGAGGGCGCGCTCGCCAAGGAAGGCGGCGTCATCCCGAACAAGCAGTCGCTGGAGGCGCAGCTCAAGGGCAACCCGGCCGCCGAGGCGATGGCCCCCGCGACCGCCGGCGGCGGCACCACCCCGCTGATCCCGGAGTGGGCCGCGGTGGAGAACCCGCCGAACCCGATCAAGAACTACATGACCGCCGTGCTGAACGGTAAGTCCAACGACGCGGCCGCCAAGCAGGTCGAGGGCGAGCTCAACAAGCGCCTGGCGCAGAAGCAGTAAGGACGCGCTTTCGCCGGGGACTCCGGGACCGGGGTGTCATCAGCCCCGGGCCCGGAGTCCCCGGCGCAGCGCCGCGTTCCGCGATGCCCACGAAAGAGATGGCGAGCATGACCGTGCAGACCGAACGGCCGCCCTCCGGCCCGACGGACGTTGTGAAATCGGACGGCCGGCCGGGCGAACCGGGCAAGTCCCGCGAGCGGGCCCGGTCGCTCGCGCCCTACCTGCTGCTGCTTCCCGCGCTCGCGGCCACCCTGGTGTTCCTCGGCTGGCCGCTGGTCAACAACGGGATCCTGTCGTTCCAGAACCTCAACATGAGGCAGTTCATCCTCCACCTCACCGAGTGGAACGGGATCGACAACTTCAAGGAGGTCCTCAGCGGCGAGGACTTCTGGCGGGTCACCGGCCGCTCGATCGCGTTCACCGCGATCAACGTCGCACTGATCATGCTGCTCGGCACGCTGATCGGTCTGCTGCTCGCGCGGCTCGGCAGGCGGATGCGGACGCTGCTCCTGGTCGGACTCATCCTCACCTGGGCGATGCCGATCATCGCGGCGACGACCGTCTACCAGTGGCTGTTCGCGACCCGCTTCGGTGTCGTCAACTGGGTACTGGACAAGGCCGGCTGGCACTCGATGGCCGACTACGACTGGATGGGCAGCCAGTTCTCCACGTTCTTCGTGGCCATCACCCTGATCGTCTGGATGTCGATCCCCTTCGTGGCGATCAATCTGTACGCCGCGACGACGACGATCCCCAAGGAGCTCTACGAGGCCGCGTCGCTCGACGGCGCCGGCGCCTGGAAGCGCTTCACCAACGTCACGCTGCCCTATCTGCGGCCCTTCCTCTACGCGACGACGTTCCTGGAGATCATCTGGGTCTTCAAGGCGTTCGCACAGGTCATGGCGCTCAACGAGGGCGGCCCCGACCGGCTCACCGAGATCCTGCCCGTCTACGCCTACATCGAGGGCATGGGCAACCAGCACTTCGGCATGGGTGCGGCGATCGCGCTGCTCACCATCGTCATCCTGCTGGCCCTGACCTCCTTCTACCTGCGGATCGTGCTCAAGCAAGAGGAGGACGAGCTGTGACGAACAAAGCCCCGGCTCGGCGGCTGCGCCGCATCTGGCCCAACGCGGTGGCCGTCGTGCTCTTCGTCGGCTTCGTCTTCCCGGTCTACTGGATGTTCGCCACGGCCTTCAAGCCGACCGGCGACATCATCAGCGAGGACCCGGTGTGGTTCCCGACCGACGCGACGTTCGAGCACTTCAAGACGGCCGTCGAGGCCGACCACTTCTGGACGATGGTCGGCAACTCCCTCACCGTCACCGTGCTCGCCGTGCTCTTCTCGCTGATCATCGGCCTCGCCTCGGCGTTCGCCCTCGCCCGGATGCGGTTCAAGGGCCGCAAGGGCTTCATCATCGGCTTCATGCTGGCCCAGATGGCGCCCTGGGAAGTCATGGTCATCGCGATCTACATGATCGTGCGCGACGCGGACATGCTGAACAGCCTCGTCCCGCTCACCCTCTTCTACATGGTGATGATCCTGCCCTTCACGCTCCTGACGCTGCGCGGCTTCGTCGCCGCGGTGCCGCGCGAGCTGGAGGAGTCCGCGATGGTCGACGGCTGTTCACGGATGCAGGCGTTCCGACGGGTGATCCTGCCGCTGCTCGCACCCGGCCTGATGTCGACCTCGCTCTTCGGCTTCATCACCGCCTGGAACGAGTTCCCGCTGGTCCTGGTCCTCAACAAGGAGGCCGAGGCCAAGACCCTGCCGGTGTGGCTGTCCGGTTTCCAGACCGCCTTCGGCGACGACTGGGGTGCCACCATGGCCGCGGCCTCGCTCTTCGCCATCCCGATCCTGGTCCTCTTCGTCTTCCTGCAGCGCAGGGCCGTCAGCGGTCTGACCGACGGCGCCGTGAAGGGATAACACGCCATATGTCGACACTCATTCACCCCACCGACACCCTCACCCGGGACGCCCTGACCGTCCTGCAGCCGGGCTTCGTCGGCACCAGCGCGCCGGACTGGCTGCTCCGCCGCATCGGCGAGGGCCTCGCCTCGGTCGGCCTGTTCGGCCGCAACATCGCATCGCCCGCCCAACTGGCCGCGCTCACCGCCCAGTTGCGGGCCGAGCGGGACGACGTCCTGGTCGCCATCGACGAGGAGGGCGGCGACGTCACGCGCCTGGAGGTCCGCTCCGGTTCCTCCTTCCCCGGCAACCACGCCCTCGGCGCGGTCGACGACACCGCGCTGACCCGCGACGTCGCCGCCGAGCTCGGCCGCCGCCTGGCCGCCTGCGGGGTCAACCTCAACTGGGCGCCCTCGGCGGACGTCAACTCCAACCCCGACAACCCGGTCATCGGCGTACGTTCCTTCGGCGCCGACCCGCTCCTGGTGGCCCGGCACACCGCCGCCTACGTCGAGGGCCTGCAGTCCTCGGGCGTCGCCGCCTGCACCAAGCACTTCCCCGGACACGGCGACACGGCGGTCGACTCGCACCACGACGTGCCGCGCATCGGCGTCGACCCGGAGATCCTGCGCGCCCGCGACCTCGCCCCGTTCCGCGCCGCCATCGCCGCCGGCTCCCGCGCGGTGATGAGCGCCCACATCCTCGTCCCGTCCCTGGACCCCGAGTACCCGGCGACGCTCTCGCGCCGCATCCTGACGGGCGTACTGCGCGAGGAACTCGGATACGACGGCCTGATCGTCACGGACGGCATGGAGATGCAGGCCATCTCCGCCACGTACGGCATCGAGCGCGGCAGCGTGCTCGCCATCGCCGCCGGCGCCGACGCGATCTGCGTGGGCGGCGGCCTCGCGGACGATGAGACGGTCATGCGCCTGCGCGATGCGCTGGTCTCGGCCGTCCACACCGGCGAACTCTCCGAAGAACGCCTCGCCGACGCGGCGGCCCGCGTCCGTGCGCTGGCCCATTGGACCTCGGTGTCGGGCGCGGCCGACCGTTCGGGGGGCGCGCCCGACACCGAGATCGGCCTGGTCGCGGCCCGCCGCGCCCTGACGGTCACTCACGGAGAGTCCTACACGACCCCGCTCACCGAGCCTCCGTACGTCGCCGCCTTCACGCCGATGGCCAACATCGCGGTGGGCGACGAGACCCCGTGGGGTGTCGCGGCCGAGCTGGAGCGGCTGCTTCCGGGTACGGAGACGGGCAGCTTCACCGGCGCGGACGCGGGCGCGCTTGCGCTGGCGGCGGCGGGGGAGCGGCGGATCATAGCGGTGGTCCGTGACGCGCACCGTCACGCGTGGATGGCGGCGGCCCTGGACACGCTCCTCGCGGCCCGCCCCGACACCATCGTGGTCGAAATGGGCGTCCCGCAGTCGCCGCCGAGGGGCTCCCTCCACGTGGCGACGCATGGCGCGGCGCGGGTGTGCGGGATCGCGGCGGCGGAGGTCATCGCCGGGGGCTAGGCGGTCACCGGGGGTCAGGCGGTCACCGCGGGGCTAGGTCATCGCCGGCGGGGACCACACGCCGAACCACTGCTCGGCGCCGAACTCCTCGAAGCGCTCCACCTCGGTGAACCCCAGCTTCTGGGCGAGGCGCACCGAGCGGTCGTTGGCGCTCTGGGTGCAGAGCACCACCGGTTCGCCGGGCAGCGCGGCGGCGCACCAGCCGAGTGCCGCCGCGCATGCCTCGACGGCGTACCCGCACCCCCACGCCTCCGGCAGGAACAGGTAACCGAGTTCGGCCTCCCCGGCATCCGGGCGGAGATGCCCCGGCCGCTCCGGGTCGCGCCGTTCGAGGGTGACCGAGCCGATCATCGCGCCGTCGCGTTCGACCACGAAGACGCCGGGACGCCGTCCTGGCACTTCCGGGACGGCGCGCTCCAACTCGTCGCGCGGCCGGGGGCCCCCGAGGTGGGCGCGCACCTGCGGCGACGCGAACAGCTCGATGAACGCCGCGCGGTCGCGGGCCTCGGACTCGCGCAGCACGAGCCGCTCGGTCCGTATCGGGGCGGGCGGCCAGGCGACGGGCCCGATTCCGTTCTTGGTCGTGCCTCCGGTCATGGCGGGCAACCTAGCGCACACCGGGGCGTGCGCCAGGTCGGCCCAGAACCACGATCCCTGCCGGGACTACAGCCCCTGCCAGGCCGGCTTCGCCGCGTACGTGGCGCGGAAATAGTCGCCGAGCTTCAGCTTGGAGGCGGCGGCCTCGTCCACCACGACCGTCGCGTGCGGGTGGAGTTGGAGGGCCGACGCCGGGACGATCGCGGCCACCGGGCCCTCCACCGTCGCAGCCACCGCGTCCGCCTTGCCCTCACCGGTGGCGAGCAGCACCAGGTGGCGGGCCTCCAGGATCGTGCCGATGCCCTGCGTGATCACGTGGTGCGGGACCTGCTCGATGTCGCCGTCGAAGAACCGCGCGTTGTCCACCCGCGTCTGCTCCGTCAGCGTCTTGATCCGCGTACGTGAGGCGAGCGAGGAGCACGGCTCGTTGAACCCGATGTGCCCGTCGGTGCCGATGCCGAGCAGCTGGAGATCGACGCCCCCGGCCGCCGCGAGCGCCTCGTCGTACGCCTCGCACGCCGCCTGGACGTCCTCCGCGCTGCCGTCGGGCCCCATGAAGGACTCCTCGCCGAGCCCCAGCGGCTCGACGACCTCGCGCAGCACCACGGACCGGTAGGACTCGGGATGCCCGACGGGCAGCCCCACGTACTCGTCGAGCTGGCAGATCCGCGCCCGCGAGGCGTCCACGGCACCGGAGCCGACCTTGGCGGCGAGGGCTTCGTAGATGGGCAGCGGGGTGGATCCGGTGGCGACACCGAGCAGGGCGTCAGGCTTGCGGCGCACCAGGGCGGCCATGGCCTCCGCGATCAGCTCGCCGCCTGCCTGGGCGTCCGGGACGATGACAACTTCCACGCTGGGCCTGCCGTTCTGGAGAGGGGACTCACAGGGACTGTGTAGGTGGTATAGACCAATCTAGCAGAGCTGGCCCACCGGGACCCCCGGTTCTCGGCCCCGGTTCCGACCCGGTTCTCCACCCGGCTTTCCACTCGCCTTTCCACCCGGCTCTCGGCCCCGGTTCTCGGCCCCGGTTCTCGACCCTGGACCTCGCCCTGGCTCCGATCACCGCGTCCCGCATCCCATGCTCGGCTCTCCGCCCCGGAGCCGCCCGTCGAGCGCCGCCTCCACCAAGCGGGCCAAGCCCCGAGCAAGCACAGTGGAAGGCATGACCGCCTCGACAACGGCCCCGCAGAGCGAGCAGCCGGGCCGGATCATGTCCCGGGAGATGGCCGAGCCCCTCGCGAAGGTGACGGAGACCCGCTGACTGTGGGCATCGCCGACCATCACACCCCCAGCGCCGACCCTCCCGTCGCGTCGATGTACTGACCGGTGACCCAGCGCGCGTCGTCCGAGGCGACGAAGGCGACCACGTCCGCCACGTCCGCCGGCTGGCCTATCCGGCCGAAGGTCGAGTACGACGCCATCTCGGCCTGCTGGGTCTCGGGGATGCCGGTCATCATCTCCGTCTCGATGATGCCGGGCGCCACCGCGTTGACCGTGATCCCGCGCGGGCCCAGCTCCTGCGCCAGCGTGTGGGTCAGCACGTTGAGCGCGCCCTTCGTCATCGAGTAACCGACCGTGATCGGGAAGGCGATGCGGGTGACCCCGGAGGAGATGTTGATGATCCGGCCGCCGTCGCGCAGTCGGTCGAGGCCTTTCTGGATGATGAAGAACGGCGCCTTCGCGTTGATCGCGAACACCCGGTCGAGATCCTCTTCCCCGACCTCGCCCACGTGGCCGTAGAGCCCGATGCCCGCGTTGTTCACCAGGATGTCCAGGCCGTCCGCGTGCCGGTCGAACTCGCTCCACAGCGCCTCGGCGTCGCCGGGCACGCCCAGCTCCGCACGGAGGGCGAAGGCGGAGCCGCCCGCCTCCTCGATCGCCGCGACCGTCTCCTTCGCGGCCGTCTCATTGCTGCCGTAGTGCACGGCCACCCGTGCGCCGTCCCGGCCCAGGCGCTCGGCGATGCCCCGCCCGATGCCCCGACTGCCGCCCGTGACCAGTGCCGTCTTCCCCGCAAGCGTGCCCATGGGACGCCCCCTCCTCATGCCGTCGATTTCTCTAGCGGTCGCTACAGAAAGAAACCGTAGCCGACTCCGCGACGTTTTTCTAGCGCCCGCTATAGAATTCACCCCATGGCGACGAAACAGCGTGGACGCCCCCGCTCCTTCGACCGCGAGACCGCGCTGGAGCAGGCCATCCGCGCCTTCTGGGAGCACGGGTACGAGGCGACCTCGGTCACGGACCTCACCCGGGCCATGGGGATCGGCGCGCCGAGCATGTACGCGGCCTTCGGCGACAAGCAGTCCCTGTTCGAGGAGGCGGTGCGGGTCTACAACGAGACGCACGGCGACTTCGGCAACCGCGCCTTCAGCGAGGAACCGACCGTCCGGGGCGGCGTGGCCCGCATGCTGCGCGAGGCCGCGGTGAAGTACACGGAGGAGGGGCACCCCCGCGGCTGCCTGGTCATCTACGCGGCGACGAACTGCACGACGCCGGAGGTCGAAAAGGCCCTGCGTGACCGACGCAACGCGAACGTCGCGTCCATCGAGGCGCGGATCGGCGCCGCGATCGCCGCCGGCGAGCTACCCTCGACCACCGACGCCCCCGCGCTCGCGCGCTACACCGGAGCGGTCCTGCAGGGCATGTCCCAGCAGTCCCGCGACGGAGCGAGCAGGCAGGAGCTGGAAGCCGTCGCCGAACTGGCCATGCACGCCTGGCCGGCGCCCGCCTCCGCGCCCGAACCGGCGTCGGCATGACCCTCGGGGCACCCCGGGGTGAAGTGAGAGAATTCCACGACAACTAACATCGTCCCGCGCATAGACACAGGTGAATGGTCTAGTCCACAATGCGTGGGTAAAGCATCCGTCCTTCCCGCACAGGAGGGCGGACCGAGGAACCGGCACTCTCTGCCCTGACCGTGTCGGATCCTCCGATCGGCCGTCGGTACCGCACATTCCGGTGGTCGATGTTCCTGAAGGGCTGCGGTGCCGAGGGTGGGTTGAGGGTCCCGCCCTGGCGCCGCGGCTCGTCGGGAGACGCGGGCGAGCGGACGCCGCCCGCGGGGAATCGCCCGACCCTCGTCGCGAATCGCCCCGCACCGACCCGCCCGAAGTGCCAGGTACGCTCGCACACGTGCCCTCCATGAACGACCTCGTCCGCCAGCACACCGCTCTCGGTGACTCCGATCTCGAGTGGTTGCATCTGCTGGTCTCGGAGTGGCAACTGCTCTCCGACCTCTCCTTCGCCGACCTCGTGCTGTGGGTCCCCACCCGCGACGGCACCCGCTATGTCTCCGTGGCGCAGATGCGGCCCAACACCGGCCCCACCTCCTACCAGGACGACATGGTCGGCCACCTCGTCCCGCGCGGCCGCCGCCCCCTGCTCGACGCCGCCCTGGACGAGGGCCGCATCGTGCGCGAGGGCGACCCCGAGTGGCGCGAAGAGGTCCCGGTGCGGGTCGAGTCCATTCCCGTACGCAGGGAAGGGCGCGTCCTGGGGGTCATCGCGCGCAACACCAACCTGCTCACGGTGCGTACGCCGTCGCGCCTGGAGCTGACCTATCTCCAGTCGGCGTCCGACCTGGCCCAGATGATCGCGGCCGGCTCCTTCCCGTTCCCAGGCCAGCAGGTCGACATGGACGCGTCCCCGCGGGTGGGCGACGGACTGCTCCGGCTCGACGCCGACGGCATCGTCCAGTACGCCTCGCCGAACGCGCTCTCCGCGTACCACCGCCTGGGCCTCGCCGCCGACCTGGTCGGCCACCACCTCGGCACGGCCACCGCCGAACTCGCCCCGTCCCGCGGCCCGGTGGACGAGGCGCTGGCCAAGGTCGCCAGCGGCTGGGCGCCCCGCGAGTTCGAGATCGAGGGCGGCGACGGAGTGATTCAGCTCCGCGCGATCCCGCTCAAGCCCAAGGGCCCGCGCATCGGTTCCCTCGTACTCCTGCGCGACGTCACCGAACTGCGCCGCCGCGAGCGGGAGTTGATCACCAAGGACGCGACCATCCGGGAGATCCACCACCGGGTGAAGAACAACCTCCAGACGGTCGCCGCGCTCCTTCGCCTCCAGGCCCGCCGCATCGACTCCGCGCCCGGCCGCGAGGCGCTCGAGGAGGCCGTGCGCCGGGTCGGCTCGATCGCCATCGTGCACGAGACGCTCTCGCAGAACCTGGACGAGCGCGTGGAGTTCGACGAGATCGCCGACCGGGTCCTCGCGATGGTCGCCGAGATCTCACCCGGCAAGGTCACCGGCCGGCGCACCGGACGCTTCGGCATCCTGGACGCCGAGGTCGCGACCCCGCTCTCGATGGTCCTCACCGAAATCCTGCAGAACGCGCTGGAGCACGGCTTCCGCGAGGGCGACATGGGGACGGTCGAGGTCTCCGCGGTGCGCGGCGGCACCAGCAAGGACACCCGCCTGCTGATCACCGTTCAGGACGACGGCGTCGGCCTGCCCGCCGACTTCGACCCGCACCGCTCGGGCAACCTCGGCCTGCAGATCGTGCGGACCCTGGTCGAGGGCGAGCTGGGCGGCACTTTCGACATGGTGCGGGCCCCGGAGCGCGGCACACGGGTCATCCTCGACATTCCGGTACGCGCCGACAAATAGCGCCTGCGAACGGTCTGTCCCCGCGGCGCGGCGCACACGCGCAAAGCAGTGAGCCCCGGACCAAGTGGTCCGGGGCTCACTGCTCACGTTGCGATGCGCATCGGGGGTACTGCGCGGCTGCGGCTCGGGGGCGGGAGTTGCGTACTCGCTGTACGCGCCGCCGGGCTCAGGCTCGTTGGGGGCGTGAGCGTCAGGCGCTGGCCTGGCGTGCACGGTTGCGAGCGGCGCGGCGCTTCATCGCGCGGCGCTCGTCCTCGCTGAGGCCACCCCAGACGCCGGAGTCCTGGCCGGACTCGAGCGCCCACTGCAGGCACTGCTCCATGACGGGGCAGCGGCGGCAGACGGCCTTGGCTTCCTCGATCTGCAGCAGCGCAGGACCGGTGTTGCCGATGGGGAAGAAGAGCTCGGGGTCTTCCTCGCGGCAAACGGCGTTGTGACGCCAGTCCATGGCTGCTACCTCTCCTTGGTATTACATGCAGGTTGCTTGTGAATGTGAACGCTTTCACGAATCCCCCGACAGCGGAAGGGACTTTCGTCACATGTGCGTGACGATGTCCTGTTCGTTGAGGAGGGGGTTCTGGCTCTCTGTGGGGCCGATGTTGCGGGCCGTCCCGATCGCCATGTAGAGATTCGCAAACCTCGGCGGCGGATACAACCCCTTCCGGCAAGTTTTTTTTGATTCCTCAGTGTCGGCTGGGTCACAGCCGTACTTCCATGGGGTGGACCCTGGCCTAAACGTTCGAGTGAAAGGACTTTGGCCCCTTCTACTCACACAATCACACGCAGTGCACGGCGTACGCCTGTGAACGTCACGCTCGTCCGCAGCCCCAGGTGGTCACCGTCCATCTGGAGGGGGAGCGGCACCTTCGAATGCAAGGTGAAGTCGGTGAGGTCATGCAGCGTGACCGCGTGCTTGCCCTGGGGTCCGCGGTCCGGCGTCGAGGCCAGCAGCTGCGTCCCGTACCGGGCCGCCGCGACGGTCGAGAACCTGCTCAGACCGAGCACGTCGAGACCCGTCTCGAAGGACGCCTGCGGGGAGGCGTACATCGGGCGATTGCCCAGGTAGGTGTAGGGAGAGGTGTTGCAGACTATGGAGAGGACCAGGTCCGTCACGGGGTCCTCGCCGGGCCGCTCCAGCGTGATCATTCCGTGCCTGCGGTGCGGCTCGTCGAGGAACTGACGGAACACCTGGCGCAGATAAAGCGCATGAGTGGACCGCTTTCCGCGTTCCCTTTGCTGTTCGACCCGGCCGACCACTCCCGCGTCGAATCCGAATCCCGCGGCGAACGTGAACCAGCGCCCCGGGACCGCCTCGTCCTCCGTGCCCGGAGTGCCCGAGATACGGCCCAGACTCACTGTCCGTTCGCTTCCCTCACGCAATGCGTCGAGCAGCGCGCCGGTCGCCTCCACGGCGTCGTTCGGAAGCCCCAGGGCCCGCGCGAAGACATTCGTGGAGCCACCGGGTACGACGGCGAGGCGGGGCAGCCGCTCCGGGTCGGGACCCTGGTGCAGCAGACCGTTCACGACTTCGTTGACCGTGCCGTCGCCGCCGAGGGCGACGACCAGCTCGATGTCCTTGCTCTCCGCGGCCTGCCGGCCGAGGTCCCGGGCATGGCCGCGGTACTCCGTGGTGACCGCCTCGAGCTTCATCTCGCTGGCGAGTGCGTGGATCAGTACGTCACGCGTACGCGCACTGGTGGTGGTTGCCGCTGGATTGACCACAAGGAGTGCACGCATGCGAAGCAGAGTACCTAGCGCTCTTTACCTGGCCTAGACCGAGGGTCCGGACCACCGACAAGATCGTGGCTACGCACGGCTACCCTGCAAGGGTGAGTGCTGAGCCGAAACCCACCCCCGAGGCCCCGGAGCCGGGCCCGCGCCCCGCCCGTCTGACGGCTGCCGCGGCCCTGGCCGCGCTGGAGGGCCTCGCGCTCCTCGTCGGGGGTCTGTACATGCTCGTGATGGGCCTCGCGGGCGATCCCGACAACCCCGAGCAGGCCATCACCGGCGGCGGCACCCTCGTCGTCCTCGCGCTCCTGCCGCTGCTCGCCGCGCGCGGTCTGCTGCTGCGGCGCAGTTGGAGCAGGGGGCCCGCGATCATCACGCAGATCATGGCGCTGCCGGTGGCCTGGCAGCTGCTGCAGGCCGACAGCGTGGCCATCCCGGGCGGCATCGCGCTCGCCGTCGTCGCCGTCACCGCGCTCGTCCTGCTGGTCAACCCCGCCACGACCGAGGCCCTCGGCATCCGGGGCCCCGGCAACGTACCGGACGACGTGAAGTAGCCCTCTCCGTGGCGAACGCCCCCTCTCCGGAGAGGGGGCCTACTCCTCGACCAGGAGCTTCTCGCGCAGCTGCGCGAGCGTGCGGGCCAGCAGCCGGGAGACATGCATCTGGGAGATGCCGACCTCCTGCGCGATCTGCGACTGCGTCATGTTCCCGAAGAACCGCAGCAGCAGGATGCGCTTCTCGCGCGGCGGCAGGTCCTCCAGGAGCGGCTTGAGGGACTCCCGGTACTCGACGCCCTCCAGGGCCTCGTCCTCCGCGCCCAGGGTGTCCGCGACCGCCGGGGACTCGTCGTCCGTGTCCGGGACGTCCAGGGACAGCGTGGAGTACGCGTTGGCCGACTCCAGGCCCTCCAGGACCTCCTCCTCGGAGATCGCCAGCTTCTGCGCCAGCTCGTGCACTGTGGGGGAGCGGCCGTGCTGCTGGGAGAGCTCCGCCGTCGCCGTGGTCAGGGCGAGCCGCAGCTCCTGGAGGCGCCGCGGCACCCGGACCGCCCAGCCCTTGTCGCGGAAGTGCCGCTTGATCTCGCCGACGACCGTCGGTGTCGCGTACGTGGAGAACTCCACGCCGCGCTCCGGGTCGAACCGGTCGACGGACTTGATCAGGCCGATCGTGGCGACCTGCGTCAGGTCGTCAAGGGGCTCGCCGCGATTGCGGAACCGGCGGGCCAGGTGCTCGACGAGCGGCAGGTGCATGCGGACCAGCTGGTTGCGCAGCTCCGCGTACTCGGGGCTGCCGTCCTTCAGCGCGCGCAGCTCGACGAACATCGCGCGTGCACCGCTGCGGTCCTGCGGATCGTGCCGGGTGTGCTGCTGCTCACCGTGTTCGCTCATGTATCCCGCCCGTTGCGCGCCGCCCCGGACGGAAGCGCGCTCGCGCTCCTCCTGGGCGGTCGGCTCTGCCTGCTCCGACGCGTCGGCCGCCTTCGGGGAACCCGGCTCCGGGTCCTCCGGGTGCGGCCTGGCCTGCTGGTCGGGAATGCCCGCGAGGGCCGGCTCCGCGGGTGTCCCGCCCCTGCCGACCGGCAGACCTCGTGTCCCGCGCTCTTCGTCCCGCACCGGCCCGTCCCCGTCCCTCACGCCGGCCCGGGTCCCGCGCCGCGCTTCTTGTAGAGGCTGATCGAGACGGTGTTGTCCTCGGCCACCGAGGAGTCGACCTGACCCGCGAGGGCGGACAGCACAGTCCAGGCGAAGGTGTCCCGCTCCGGGGCCCGGCCGTCGGTGGTCGGCGCCGAGACGGTCACCTCCAGCGAGTCGTCGACGAGGCGGAAGACGCAGCTGAGCACCGATCCCGGCACCGCCTGCTGGAGCAGGATCGCGCACGCCTCGTCGACCGCGATCCGGAGGTCCTCGATCTCGTCGAGAGTGAAGTCCAAACGCGCCGCGAGACCGGCCGTGGCCGTACGCAGCACCGACAGGTAGGCACCCGCAGCCGGAAGGCGGACCTCGACGAAGTCCTGATTCCCGGGCTCGCCTGCGATCTGGGACACCCTCACCTCCAAGGTGGTACAAGCACTTTCGGGGCTCCAGGTCCACCGCACAGGCGGCAGTCCGGTACAGCGTCACACGGGTAACGCGCCACGTAGTTCAGCGGTGACGCTACCGCGCTCCCCTGATCCGTGTCCCGGGGACCCCGCTCCGTTCCTGTCACTCATAGTAAGCCTACGGGTACGGACAGTGGCTAGGGGTCTCGCGGGCCCAATTGGAGAGTACGGGCGTCGGGTTGACGTACCCAGGCCTCAGACGATCGAACCGTCCACGAAGCACCAACGCCAGCTCTCGCCTGGTTCGAACGTCCTCATCACCGGATGTCCGGTGTCCTTGAAGTGCTCCGTCGCGTGCCGGAACGGCGACGAGTCGCAGCAGCCCACATGGCCACAGGTCAGGCAGAGCCGCAGTTGCACGGGGTGACTGCCGACCGCCAGGCACTCCGGGCAGGTGTCGCCGAGCGGTGTCACTTCGGGGTGCGGCAGCTCTGTGACGTGCGGGCACTCGTTCATGATGGCCAGGTTACGACGGGAACGCGTGTCGCGGAGGGCCTGGCCAATGGACGTACTGCCCCTGGTGGCGCTGATCGCGGCGAGCGCGGCGGTGGCCGGTGCCGCCCGCTGGACGCCGGTGCCGGCGCCGCTGCTCGTCGTCGCGGCCGGACTGGTCGCCTCGTACGTTCCCGGGGTCCCGGACTACCACCTGGACCCGCACATCGTGCTGCCGCTGATCCTGCCGCCCCTGCTGCACACGGCGGCCCTGGAGAGCTCCTACCTGGACCTGCGGGCCAACATCAGACCCGTGGCGCTGCTCTCCGTGGGGTACACGCTGTTCGCCACGCTCGCCGTCGGCTATCTCGCGTATCTGCTCATCCCCGACCTGCCGCTGACCGCCGCGCTGGTCCTCGGCGCGGTGATCGCGCCGCCGGACGCGGTGGCGGCCACGGCCATCGCGCGGCGGGTGGGCCTGCCGTCCCGGATCACCACGATCCTCCAGGGCGAGTCGCTGGTGAACGACGCGACCGCGATCACCGCCTTCAAGGTCGCCCTCGCGGCGGCGGTCGGCGAGGGCGCGAGCTGGTCGGGCGGGATCAGGGAGTTCCTGGTGGCCGCGGTCGGCGGGGTGGGCGTGGGACTCGTCCTCATGGTGCCGATCCACTGGCTGCGCAGGTGCATGAAGGAGGCGATGCTGCAGAACACCCTCTCCTTGCTGATCCCGTTCGTCGCGTACGCCGCCGCCGAGCAGGTCGGGGCCTCCGGAGTGCTCGCCGTGGTCGTCGTCGCCCTGTACCTGGGGCACCGCTCCTGGGAGGTCGACTTCGAGACGCGGCTCCAGGAGGCCGCCGTCTGGAAGGTCGTCGCGTTCATCCTGGAGTCGGCGGTCTTCGCGCTCATCGGGCTCCAACTGCCGCTCGTGCTCAAGGGGCTCGGCGAGTACAGCGGGGCGCAGGCCGCCTGGTACGCCGTGGGCGTCTTCGTCTTCGTCGTCGCCATGCGCTTCGTGTGGTCCTACCCGGCGACCTATCTGCCGCGCCTGTCGCCGCGGATCAGGGAGCGGGAGAGCGACATGGACTGGCGGCGGCCGCTGATCGTCAGCTGGGCCGGGATGCGCGGCGTCGTGTCGCTCGCCATCGCCTTCTCCGTCCCGATGGTCATGGACGACGGGGAGCCGTTCCCCGCGCGCAACCTGGTCCTCTTCCTGACCTTCACCACCGTGATCGGCACGCTGGTGGTGCAGGGCCTCTCGCTGCCGTGGCTGATCCGCGTCCTGAAACTGCCGGGCCGCGACACCCAGGCCGAGACGCTCGCGGAGGCGCAGGCGCAGAACGCCGCCTCGCAGGCCGCGGAGGAGCGGGTGGAGGAACTGATGCGGGACGAGCGCAACTGCCTTCCACAGCCCCTTCAGGACCGTCTGCGCACCGTCCTCGAACGCCGCCGCAACTCCGTGTGGGAGCGGCTCGGCCAACCCAACCCCGTCACGGGGGAGTCGGCGGACGACACCTACCGCAGGCTCGCCAGGGAGGCGATCGCCGCGGAGCGCGAGGTGTTCGTGCGGATGCGGGACGAGCGGCGCATCGACGACGAGATGATGCGGACGCTGCTGCGGAAGCTGGACCTGGAGGAGGCGGCCGCCTACCGGGAGGTCGAGGACTGAGTGATCACGGCCGCGACGGTGCTGCCCGGAGGGAAGGCGCCCTCTTCGGAGAGGGCGGTCAGCGCGTACAGGAGCTTGGCCACGTAGACGCGCTCTACGGAGAGGCCGTGCCGGTCCTCGAAGTCGTCGGCGAACGCGGTGAGTTCGGGGGTGGAGCGGGCGTAGCCGCCGCAGTGGAAGCGGTCGTCGAGACGCCAGTTGGGGGTGGGGGCGCCGAAGGTCCGCTGCTGCAGTACGCGTATCTCGGGGCCCAGGAAGCCGCCCTTGAGCACCGGTATGCCGAGGGCTCGCTGGTCCGGGGCGAGGCCGGCGGCCAGGCCCGCCAGGGTGCCGCCGGTGCCGCAGGCGACCGCCGCGATGTCCGCGTGGCCGCGCAGTTCCTCGCCGAGGGCCGTGCAGCCCTGTACGGCGAGGGAGTTGCTGCCGCCTTCGGGGATGACGTAGGGGTTGCGCGCGCCCGTGTCGCGGAGGACGGCCGCCAGGACTTCGGGGTCCTTCTTGCGGCGGTACGTCGATCTGTCGACGAAGTGCAGGCGCATGCCGTCCGCCGTGCAGCGGGCCAGGGACGGGTTCAGGGGGCGGTCGGCGAGTTCGTCGCCGCGGACTATGCCGATGGTGTCCATGCCGAGGAGGCGGCCGGCGGCGGCGGTCGCCCTGAGGTGGTTGGAGTAGGCCCCGCCGAAGGTCAGCAGGGCGCAGTGGTCCGCCGCGCGGGCGGCTTCCAGGTTCAGGACCAGCTTGCGGTACTTGTTGCCCGGAAGATCGGGGTGGATGAGGTCGTCCCGCTTGAGTACGAGGGTGACTCCGCGCCGCGTGAACCTGTCGTCCCGGAGTCGTTGCAGCGGGGACGGGAGGCGGGGGTGCAGGTCGGTCGGCGGGGTGGTGCTCACCCCGCCATTGTGCCTGGGCCTCTCCGGCCGGGCCTTACTTGAGGCGTTCCGCGATGCGCTCCCGCATCTCGTCCATCGTGAAGCCCTTGGGGTCGATCTTTCCCGGTTGCCATTCCAGGTGGCCGATCACCGAGCGTTCCGTCCAGCCGTGGTGGCGGCAGATCGCCGCCGAGACGAGCTCGATGGCCTGAAGCTGTTCGTCCGGCCACGGATCCTTGCCGTCGCCGAGGTTCTCGCACTCGAAGCCGTAGAAGTGACGGTTGCCGTCCGTGTTCGCCTCGTTGTCCGGAGGCAGCCGCTTCTCGGCGATCACGGCGCGCAGCACGTCGTCGTCGCCCAGGCCCGCGTGGTTCGCCCGGCCGTAGCCGACGAGGTGGACGCGGCCGTCCTTGGTGATGACGCCGTGACAGAGCGGACCGGGCAGTGAGGCGTACCCGTCGCGGCAGATCTCCACCGTCCGCCGGCTGCCCGAGGTGACGGTGTGGTGGATCATCACGCCGTGCACCGGACCCCAGGGGCCCTTGTGGTTGCGGTTGTGGTGTTCCCAGTCGCCGACTTCGACGACCGTCACACCTTCGTCCTGGAGCACGTCGAGGAACCTGCCCGCGGACATGGGTGGGGCCATGGCCGACTCCTTTGCGGAGCGCGACGGCCGCCGGTCGCGGACCGTCTCGTATGTCCGCTTTTACCGGAACCACGGTGCCCGGACCAGCCGTTCGGAGCTATTCCGTCGCTGTTCGGGCACCGTGCGAGCCGATTTGGTCAGCCGCGGTGGTCCCCGCCGTGCATGAAGCCGTCGCCGTTCGTCGCGATGTACGACTCCAGGGCCTGCAAGGCCTGCTGGGTGGCCTGGGGGGAGCCCGTGCCGCGCTGCTGCGCGTAGTACGCCGCGCCCAGCTTCTTCAAGAGATCGTTGCCCGCGCGCTGCGCCTGGACCTCGTCGAGCTTCTGCTTGCCCTGGGTGAGTCCCCGCTGCGCCTGTTCCTTGGCGCGATCCAGGAAGCCTGCCATTGCCGTCTCCTGCCGATTGGTGCGGATGTACGCCGATGCATCTCGTTCAACGGGTGCGCGGATCTTGGAGTTCCCCGGACCGAGTGGATCTCAAATTTCACGAACATCCCATACGCGGGGGCTGCCCCGTCGGCAGTGATCCATTCCCGCTCGTTTGTGTAATGGCGCGCGCACTGATCGTGCTGGAAGTGTGGTCGGCGCAGATCAGCGCTTGATCGGGAGGGTATTGCCAATGTCGGTAGGCGAAGAGATCCGTACGGAACAGACCAAGCCGCAGCAGAGTCTTGGTACTTCGGCCGCACGGAATCTGGCCACCACCACCAAGTCCGCGCCGCAGATGCAGGAGATCAGCTCCCGATGGCTGCTCCGGACGCTGCCATGGGTGCAGGTGCAGGGCGGTACGTATCGGGTGAACCGGAGGCTGAGTTACGCGGTCGGCGACGGCCGGGTGACGTTCGTGAAGACCGGGGACCGGGTGCAGGTCATCCCCGCGGAGCTCGGCGAACTGCCGGTCCTGCGGGACTACGAGGACCTGGACGTGCTCGGCGAGCTCGCCCAGCGCTGCCAGCAGCGGGAGTTCGCCGCCGGTGAGGTCATCGCCTCCTTCGGCAGCCAGGCCGACGAGGTCTTCCTCCTCGCGCACGGCAAGGTGGAGAAGATCGGCACGGGTCCCTACGGGGACGACGCGGTGCTCGGCTCGCTCGCCGACGGCGCCTATTTCGGGGACCAGGCGCTGCTCGACCCGGAGTCCATCTGGGAGCACACGATCCGCGCGGTGACCGCGTGCACCGTGCTCACGCTGCCCCGCCAGGACCTCGACCAGGTCGCCGAGCGTGCGGACAGCCTCCGCGACCACCTGCAGCGGCTGCGGTCCGTCCCGGCCCAGCGGACCAACAAGTTCGGCGAGGCGGAGATCGACCTCTCCGCGGGCCATGTCGGCGAGGCCGTGCTGCCCGGCACGTACGTCGACTACGAGGCGGCGCCCCGTGAGTACGAGCTGAGCGTCGCCCAGACCGTGCTGCGCGTCCACTCACGCGTGGCCGACCTCTACAACCAGCCGATGAACCAGACCGAGCAGCAGTTGCGGCTCACGGTCGAGGCGCTCAAGGAGCGCCAGGAGCACGAGCTGATCAACAACCGCGAGTTCGGCCTGCTCCACAACTGCGAGTACGAGCAGCGGCTGCAGCCGCACGACGGCGTGCCGAGCCCGGACGACATGGACGAACTGCTCAGCCGCAGGCGGGGATCGAAGCTCTTCCTCGCCCACCCGCGCGCGATCTCCGCGTTCGGCCGCGAGCTGAACAAGCGGGGACTCGTCCCGGAGACCATCGACATGGGGGGCAACCGCATCCCGACCTGGCGCGGGGTGCCGATCTTCCCGTGCAACAAGATCCCGGTCTCCGAGGCCCGCACCACCTCGATCATCTGTATGCGTACGGGCGAGGAGGAGCAGGGCGTCATCGGGCTGCACCAGGCGGGCATCCCGGACGAGATCGAGCCGAGCCTCTCGGTGCGCTTCATGGGCATCAGCGAGCAGGCGATCATCTCGTACCTGGTCTCGACCTACTACTCGGCGGCGGTCCTCGTGCCGGACGCGCTCGGCGTACTGGAGAACGTCGAGATCGGCCGCTGGTCGTGAGTCCGTGTCTGTGGGGGCGCCGCGGGGTACAACCCACTCCGTACGCGCCCACAGGCCAGGAAAAGCCACCGTCCGCCTCCTCCCCGGGGTGAGTCCATGACGGACACGACGACGGAAATGACGGAGATGGCGCAGGGCACTGCCGAAGGGCACGGCGGCCTCGACGACCACGAAGGGCAGGAGGCGGCGGAGATCCTGGCGGCGGCGCGGGTGTGCGTCGACCCGGAGCTGCGCCGGGCGATCGACTCGCTGCCCGGGTCCATGCGCCGCGTCGCGCTCTACCACTTCGGCTGGGAGCACGCGGACGGCACACCGGCGGCGGGGCACGCGGGCAAGGCGATCAGGCCCGCGCTCGTGCTCACCGCGGTGCGGGCGCTCGGCGGTGACCCGGCGACGGCCGTCCGGGCGGCGGCGGCCGTGGAGTTGACCCACAACTTCACGCTGCTGCACGACGACGTCATGGACCGCGACACCACCCGCAGGCACCGCCCCACCGCCTGGACCGTGTTCGGCGACGCCGACGCGATCCTGGCCGGCGATGCGATGCAGGCGCTGGCGCAGCAGCTGCTCGCCGAGGACCCGCACCCCGGTGCCTCGGCGGCGGCCACCCGGCTCGCCTCCTGCGTGGTGGAGCTCTGCGCGGGCCAGCACGCGGACTGCGCGCTGGAGCGCCGGGGCCCCGACGAGGTCACGCTCGACGAGTGCCTCGCCATGGCGGAGGCCAAGACGGGGGCGCTGCTCGGGTGCGCCTGTGCGCTGGGCGCGGTGTACTCGGGTGCGGGACGCGGCGCGGCGGACGCGCTGGACGGGTTCGGCCGCGAGGCGGGACTAGCCTTCCAGCTGATCGACGACGTGATCGGCATCTGGGGCGACCCGGCCCGCACCGGCAAGCCGGCAGGCGCGGACCTCGCCGCCCGCAAGAAGTCCCTGCCGGTGGTCGCCGCGCTGGCCTCCGGCACCCCGGCCGCCGCCGAACTGGCGGAGCTGTACGGCCAGAAGCCCGCCGAGGGCAATCTGGACCGGATGGCCCGCGCGGTCGAGGAGGCGGGCGGCAGGGACTGGGCGCTGCTGCACGCGGCGGACCGGATGTCCCGCGCGATCAACCAACTGGCGGGCGCGGTACCGGTACCGGAGGCGGCGGGCGGCCTCCTCGCCCTCGCGGAGTTCGTGACGCGGCGTACGCACTGAAGGTCGTACGCAAGGACGTACGCACTCAACGGCGTACGCACTCGACGGCGCACACGCCGAACGACGTACACGACGTACACCCGGAACCGAAGGAGAGCGCTCCGGGGAATTCATGTCGCAGCCGGGCCCCGCACTCCGCCGAATTCCGGTCAGGGTGCGGGGCCCGGCCGTATGGCGGTGCACGATCACTTAGGCTGCAACCCGAGGCGCCTGAAACGCAGTTCAGCTCGGCGGGGGCAAGGGCGGTCTAGGGGCAGTCGAGGGTTTGAGGGGCGGCAGTGGGAGTAGCGATCCGGAGAGCCGGGGAGAGCGACAGGCCGGAAGTGGTCGCGCTGCTCGACGCGGCGTTCCAGGACGATCCGGTGAGCGGCTGGGTCTTTCCCGGTGAGGAATACCGGCGGGAGCGGCACGGCGGCCTGATGTCCGCCTTTCTCGACATGGCGCTCGGCGAGGGATACGTCGACATCACGGAGGACGGCGCGGCCGTCGCCCTGTGGTGGTCCGTTCCGGCAGGCGCCCAGGAGGCGGACGAGGACGGGCCCGCGCAGCTCCGTGAGGCCGTCGACGCGGGGAACGAGCGGATCGAGGTGATCGGCCGCCTGACGAGTGAGGCACACCCGTCGGACCGCGCCCACCAGTACCTCCACATGATCGGCGTGCACCCCGAGCGGCAGGGTGAAGGGCTCGGCTCCACGCTGATGGACGGCGTACTCGACCGTTGTGACCGGGAGGGGCTGCACGCCTATCTGGAGGCGAGCAGCAGCCGCAGCCTCGCGCTGTACACACGGCTGGGATTCGCCTTTACGGGACATGCCATCGAGTTGCCGGACGGCCCTCGGCTGTGGCCCATGTGGCGGGAGCCGCGGCCGTTTGATTCCGCCCTTGACGTCCGTCCCCTTACATAAAGTTGATGCGATACTGCTGTGTTGCCCGCAGGCGACGAAGGGTGTGAACCTTATGTCCTGCGAACTGCTGCACGGGATGCTCGCCGACGCGATCCGCGAGGCGTCGCACGAAGCGTCCCACGAGACGTCGGGCAACGCGTCCCGTGAGCGACTCCTGGCGGAGGCCTTCGTGGAAATGGCCGAGTACCTGACCGATGAATTCGACGCCGCCGAATTCCTGCGGAATCTCGCCTTGCGCTGTGTGGAGTTGCTCGGCGTGGCGGCGGCGGGCGTGATGCTGGGCACGCCCGAGGGCGAGTTGCGGCTCGGCGCCGCGTCCAACGGGCACCCCTGGGTGCTCGATCTGTTCACGATGCAGCGGGACCAGGGCCCGAGCCTGGACTGCTACCGCTCCGGCGAGGCGCACACCAACATCGCCCTCGGCGGTCGGCAGGCGCACGCCATCTGGCCGGATTTCGCCGTCGGTTCACGGGCGGCCGGGTTCGCCATGGCGCAGGTCCTTCCGCTGCGGCTGCGGGGCGAGACCCTCGGCGTACTGAACCTGTTCCAGGCCAAGGCGGACGTGCTGGGCCCCGACGAGATCGCGCTGGCACAGGCGCTCGCGGACGTCGCCGCCATCGCGATCGTGCAGCGGCGCTCCCTGGAGCGGACCGAGGCCGAGCGCGACCAGCTGCAGGCGGCGCTCAACAGCCGGATCAGCATCGAACAGGCGAAGGGCGTGCTCGCCGAGCGCTGGCAGTGCACGGTCGACGAGGCGTTCACGGCGCTGCGGCGGCATGCGCGGGCGAACCAGCTGCGGCTCGCGGAATTCGCGCGGCAGGTGGTGGCGGGGGAGGTCGACACGGCGCAGATCCGCCGGCCCCGGGAGGCAGCGGGCCGCGAGAGCGGGACCTGACGGCGAGAGGCGGCGGGCGCCTGGGCTGTCCCCTTCGCGGTGCCCGCCATATCCTGGCCGTATGGGCAGCGATGGGAGCCGGTCCGGCCCCCGCCCGCAGGACGAGCCGGTGTGCAAGGTCTGCGGACGGCCTGTCGGTACGGCCATCAAACGGCGCAAGGTGCTCGGGGTGTGGGTCCCTGTCTGGGGACCGGGCCCCTGCCACAACCCGCGATGCGAGGCGTGCGTCGACGAACCCATGGAGCGGCCGGTCGCCGAGACCGAGGCCGAGCCCGCACCGCCCGACGATGCCTGAGGCGACCACGGATCTCCGCCCTGCCCCGCGGCGGAGGTAGGGTCCGACGGTTCGATCGGTGAAGGCTCCCGGGGAGGGGACGGAACGGATGGGGTTGCGGGGCGTTGCCCGTTGGGCCGGTGCGGGGCTGCTGGTGGCGGGGCTCGCGGGATGCGGGACCGGCGGAACGGGGGACGGGGCGGCGGCGGACTCCGGTGTGCCGACGGTGCGTACCGAAGAAGATCTTCCCGAACTGCCCCTGGACCGCTATGAGTTCAGCACGAAGGACGCCCGGCGTCACACGAAGGCGCAGGCCCTTCTCGCGCAGCAGTGCATGAAGAAGCTCGGCTACGACGACTTCCCGCTCTACCCGCAGCGGGTGAAGGACACGCTGTCGGTGACGATGGTCGCCGTGGCCATGTCCTCGTACCCGTACGGACCGCTCGACCTCGATGCGGCCCGCGACTGGGGATACGGCTACGACCCGCGGAAGAAGACCGGTGCGCAGCGCCCCGAGGGCCGCTTGATCACGCAGGAGGAGAACGAGGCGCTGTACGGAGCGCGCCGTGGGGCCGACGGGGGCGGCGGCTGCTCGGGCGCCGGGACCGAGCGGCTCGTCGAGGGCGTGTCGGACAAGACGCGCATGTGGACGTACACCGCCCGGCGGACGCAGCACCTGGACAAGGCGGCGGTCAAGGACGCGCGTGTGCGCGAGGCCCTCGGGACGTGGTCGCGGTGCATGGCGGACAAGGGCGTCAAGCGCTACAAGGACCCCAAGGCCGCCTTCGGCGACAAGGCGTGGGGCCGCTCGGGCCGCTCGGGCCGCCAGGACGGCAACACCACGCGTACACGCCGGGAGTTGGCCACGGCGGTCGCCGACGTCGAGTGCAAGCGGGAGCACAACACCGCCGGAGTGTGGTGGGCCGTGCGGCAGGAGAAGCAGCGCGCCGACGTCGCCCGTCACAAGGACGCGTACGACGCTGTCCGCGCCGACCAGGACCGGGTGCGGGCCCATGTGCGGC
Organism: Streptomyces sp. NPDC050658; assembly: GCF_044457025.1. Taxonomy (NCBI): domain Bacteria; kingdom Bacillati; phylum Actinomycetota; class Actinomycetes; order Kitasatosporales; family Streptomycetaceae; genus Streptomyces; species Streptomyces sp. NPDC050658. The sequence continues at coordinate 238,159 of NZ_JBITGM010000005.1, read as the reverse complement.
GGGCGCTGGGGGAGGAGCGCGGACAGTAGCGGACGCGGGGCCGCTCAGTCCCGTACGATCCACCGTCCGCCCACCATCAGGTCCCGCCCCGCGAGTTCGTCCGCCTCGCGCCAGGCCTGCAGCCGCTGGGGCGTGATCCGGAAGTAGGCGTACGCGGTGCTGAGCCGCCGCGGGTCGAAGCCGGTCTTCGCGGCGAAGGCGTCACCCGCCGCGGCGGTCAACTCGCCCTTGCCCAGGGCGCGTACGGCCCCGTCGATGAGGACCAGGTCACGGGTCGGACCGACCCCGACCCGCGCCGTCCCGGTCGCCCACAGATTGCGGGCGGTGGCGCTCGCCGCCGGAGTGGCCACGAGGAGCGCCTCGCCGTCCCAGAGGAACGACAGCGGGATCAGACAGGGGGCGCCGCTCGCCTCGTCGGCGGTGGCCACCCAGGCGTCGATGTCGTGGTCGAGCCGGTGCAGCGCGTCCCTCTTGCGCTGCCCGGCAGCCCTCGGCGGTGCGGTACCGGCGCTCATTAGTGTTCTCCTTCGAGTCGGGCGCGGGCCGCTGGGTCACGCCCGTTGGGGTTCGTCCGTCATCTCTATGACGGATCGAGACGAGGGAATGTGACGGATGGACCAGAACGAAGCCCTGGCGGCCCGCTTCGAGGAGCACCGGCCGCATCTGAAGGCCGTCGCCTACCGGATGCTCGGCTCGCTCAGCGAGTCCGAAGACGCCGTCCAGGAGTCCTGGATCCGGCTCAGCCGCTCGGACAGCGACGCCGTCCGCAACCTCGGGGGCTGGCTGACGACCGTCGTCGGCCGGATCTGCCTCGACATGCTGCGCACGCGCCAGTCGCGGCGTGAGGAGTCCCTCTCGGTCACCCAGGACACCCATGTGCCGGACCCGGTGGTGAGCCGGGGCGAGGTCGTCGACCCCGAGCAGGAGGTGCTGCTCGCCGACTCGGTGGGCCTCGCCCTGCTCGTCGTACTGGAGACGCTCGCACCGGCCGAGCGGCTCGCCTTCGTGCTGCACGACATGTTCGCCGTGCCCTTCGACGAGATCGCCCCCGTCGTCGAGCGCTCCACCGCCGCGACCCGCCAGCTGGCCAGCCGGGCCCGGCGCCGGGTGCAGGACTCGGCGCCCACGCCCGACAACGATCCGGTCCGGCAGCGAGAGGTCGTCGGCGCGTTCTTCGCGGCGGCGCGCGGCGGCGACTTCGACGCGCTGCTCGAACTGCTCGACCCGGACGTGGTGTTGCGCGCCGACACCGGCGAACTGGCCTCCGGCCTCTCGAAGTTGGTGCGGGGCGCGACGGTGGTCGCCGGTCAGGCGAGGATGTTCTCGAAGGGTGCCCCGCCGGTCGCGCTCGTGCTCGTCAACGGCAGGCTCGGCGCGGTCGGTGTGCCGGACGGGCAGATCGTCTCGGTCATGGAGTTCACCGTCACGAACGGGAAGATCGTCGAGCTCAACATCATCGCCGACACCGAGCGGCTGCGCGCCCTCGATCTGCCGACGGTCACCGCCTGACGCGGTTGTGCCGCGGAGCGCTTCTCCGTTTACTGAACGGAGCGGTGCTCCGCATCGGTGCCGGAGCGCCGCCGACCGGGTGTCGACTTCAGGGGGCAGCCATGGGGACAGAGACGATGCGGGCCGTCCGTGTGCACGAGCACGGCGGTCCTGAGCGCTTGGTGTACGAAGAGGTGCCGCGCCCCTCCGCGGGGGCGGGCGAGGTCCTGGTCCGTGTGCACGCGGCGGGCGTCAATCCGGCGGACTGGTACGCGCGCGGCGGCTTCACGAACATCGCGCGGGAGCTGCGCCCGGTGTGGCCGCTGCCGTTCACGCCGGGCTACGACGTCTCGGGGGTGGTCGTGGCCGTGGGGGCCGGGGTCGCCCAATGGGCGCCGGGCGACGAGGTGTTCGGCCTGGTCGCCTTCCCCGGCACGGGGTCGGCGTACGCCGAGTACGTCAGCGCGCCCGCCGGGGACCTGGCCCGCAAGCCGGCCTCGCTCGACCATGTGGCGGCCGCCGCCGCGCCGCTGGCGGGGCTCACCGCGTACCAGTTCCTCTTCGAGCACATCCCTTCGGCGTACGGCGATCTGGTGCGCGGCTCCACCGTCCTGGTCAACGGCGCGGCGGGCGGCGTGGGCCACTTCGCGGTGCAACTGGCCAGGGTCGCGGGCGCGGTGCGGGTGACCGGCGTGGCGTCGGGCCGTCACGAGGCGTTCCTCAAGGACCTCGGCGTCGACTCCTTCGTCGACTACACGAAGACGCCCGTCGAGGACGTCGTACGCGAAGTGGATCTGCTCGTCGACGCGGTCGGGGGCCCGGACGGCCACCGTCTGCTGCCGGTGCTGCGGCGCGGCGGGCACATCGCCCCGGTCTTCCTGGGCGAGTACGACCCCGAGCGCGCGGCGTCCCTCGGTATCACGGTGCAGGGGTGGCAGGTGCGGTCGTCCGGGCCCCAACTGGCCGAGCTGGGGGGCCTCCTGGAGTCGGGGCGGGTCAGGGTGGGGGTGGACAGCGTGTTCCCGCTGAGCGCGGCTTCGGAGGCGCACGTTCGGGCCGAACGCGGCCATATCCAGGGGAAGATCGTGCTGCGGGTCGTGGAATGACGCAGCGTCAGCAGGAGGGCCTCAGCGGATGAGCATCAGCAGGTGAGCTTCTGCGCGCGGGCCGGGTCGAGGGCGTTCAGGACGAACTGCGTCGCGGTCTTCTGGTAGCTGAGGCCCAGGTGTTCGGTCAGCTCCAGGGGGCAGTGGTCCTGGAGCTTGCTCTGGGTGACGTTGTCGGCCTCGGCCAGATACGACGAGGTGTACGGGGTGACCACCCAGTCCGTCCTGGTCGCGAGGACCGAGTAGGTGACGGCCGGATCGGTCTGGCCGCCCTCGTTGAGCGCGGTGATGAAGTCAGAGCCCTTCGTCTGCTGCATACAGGCGGGGCAGGCCTCGCCGGTCGTCTCCTCGGAGCCGGGTATCGCCTTGGCGAGGGTGGCGATGCCGGAGAGCGTGGTGCCGTGGTTGTTGGGCGCCAGGGCGACCAGCTTGTCGACCTTGGCGGCGCCGCCGAGGTGCTTGATGTAGTGGCGCGGCATCATGCCGCCCTGGGAGTGGCCGACCAGATCCACCTCGGCGGCGCCGGACCGCTCCCGTACCCGGTCCACGAACGCGGAGAGCTCGGCCGCCGACTCGGCGATGTCGCCGGTGCCCTGGAGGAGTTCGCCCTCCTTGCCGCCGTAGTTGAGGGCGTAGACGCAGTAGCCCGCGTCCTTGAGCCTCGGGGCGAGGCCCGCCCAGTTCATGTAGCGGTTCTCGAAGGTGCCGTGCACCAGGACGACCGGGCGCGGGTGCGCGGCGCTGGGGGTGCAGTCCCAGTCGTTGGCGCCGGTGGGCACGGCCGCCGGGTGGGCGAGGGCGTAGGCGGTGGCGTCGGCGAAGGTCCGCTGCGGGGGGCCGGTCCGCTCGGCGGTGTCCTGTCCGCCGGACGGGGTCGCCGTGGCGTGGTTCGACACGACGCCGAACGCGCCGAGGCTGACGGCGGCGGTGACGCCGGCCGCGAGGGCGGCGAGGCGGGCGCGCTTCGGGCGTGACCTGTGGCGGGGGGACGTGGGGCGCGTGGGGGACTCGGGGGCGCTGGAGTTGCGGCTGCGGGACATGCGGCTCTCACCCTTCACTTCCGTACGGGTCGGGCTCGGGGTTACCGGCGCGTATCGCCGGGCGGCACACGCTGGTCCAGCCGCCGGGCCGCGCACCACGGGCACGGCCGCCGGGCGCCGAAACCGTGAACCCCCGTGACACTTCCGTGCCTTCGCCACTCACGCCCGTGAGCCCTCGGCACGGCCGCACGGCACAGGGGTGGACCGGGGCACCCGCACCCCCGCAGACTTACTGCTCGGTAACCGATCGGGCGGGGAGGCAGGACTGTGCGGAGCGCCATGGGGACGTTCTCCCGTACGCCGTGGCACGAGATCCCCGAGGCCTTCGCCGACGTACTGCGGCCCCGGATCGAGGAGATCGCCGCCCAGATGCTCACGGCGATCCGCCAGGACGTGCGCGCCTACCAGCGGCCGACCGGGTCCGCCGTGGGGCGCGACGTGACGGCGGCGGTGCACCGCGCCATGCACCAGTTCGTGGAGCTCGTCGACGACCCGGAGAGCCCGCAGGGCCACCACGAGCTGTTCTTTCAGCGCCTGGGCCGCCTGGAGTTCCTCAACGGCCGCGGCACGGACGGCATCCAGGCCGCCTACCGCACCGGCGCGCGCGTCGCCTGCCGGCACTACGTCCGGCTCGCGCAGGAGGCCGCGCTGCCGCCGGAGACGGGCCTCGCCGTCACCGAGGCCGTCCTCGTGCACACCGCCGCGATGTCCGATCTCGCGGTACGCGGTCACGCCGCCGCCCAGGCCCGCGCCACCGGACGGACCCAGCGCAGCCGCAGGGCGCTGGCCTCGCGGCTCCTGGAGCAGTCGGCGGGGCCGGGGGAGTCGGGGAGCCCGGGCAGCCCGGGGAGTGACTCGCTCGCCGCCCTGGCCGAACAGGCCCGCTGGCGGCTGCCGGAGACGGTGGCCTGTCTGGTGATGCGGCAGGCGGGCGGCGGCGGTCAGGTACTCGCCGCCGGTCTCGACGAGGACGTACTGATCCTGCCCAGGGGCGGCGAACTGCTGCTCGTCGTCCCGGATCCGGCGGACGGCGGCCGCCTCGACCGGCTGCGGGCGGCCGTGCGCGAGCACGCGGCGGCGATCGGCCCCACGGTCGCCCTCGGCGAGGCCTGGCTCTCCTCGCACTGCGCCCGGCTCGCCCTCAAGCACCGGCGCAGGCTCGACGCCCCCAGGGGCGAACTGCTCACGGCCGCCGACCATCTGCTCGACGTACACCTCCTGTCGGGCGCGCCCATCGGGCGGCTGATGGCGGACCGGGTCACCGACGCGCTGCGGCAGCTGCCGCCGGGCAAGGCGGTGCGCCTCGCGGAGACCCTGGAGGCGCTCCTCATGTCCTGGGGCCGCACCGCGCCCGAGGTCGCCGACGCCCTCGGCATCCACCCGCAGACCGTGCGCGGCAGGCTCCGCCAGCTGGACGACCTGTTCGGCGCGCGGCTATCGGACGCCACGTTCCGCACCGGCGCGCTGCTTGCCCTGCGGACCCGCGCGCTGACGAGCACGGATGCGGGGCGGGGCGTGCGGCGGGATCCTGGAAGAGAGGAGTGAGTGCGATGAGGGTCATGCTGAGAGCGCGTCTTGACACCCAGATCGGGAACGAGGCGATCAAGAACGGTACTTTGCCGAAGCTCGTGCAGGAGATGACGGAGCGGATCAAGCCCGAGGCCGCGTACTTCGGCCCCAGCAACGGAGGCCGGTCCTGCACGTTCGTCTTCGACCTGAAGGACAGCTCGGACATGCCGGCGATCGCCGAGCCGCTCTTCGAGCTCGGCGCGGAGATCGAGATCCACCCGGTGATGAACGCCGATGACCTGCGCAAGGGTCTCGCGGCGCTCCAGGGGTGACGGAAATGCCGAAAGCACCCGGCTCCGCGCGGATGCCGGGTGCTTTCGTCCGTACCGGAAAGGTCGACCGGTGAGGGTCAGGCCTTCTTGGTCTCCCAGAAGATCTTGTCGATCTGGGCGATGTAGTCCAGCGCCTTCTGGCCCGTGGCCGGGTCAGCCGAGGCCTTCGCGGCCGAGAGGGCCTTGAGGGTGTCGTTGACCAGCTGGTGCAGCTCCGGGTACTTCTCGAAGTGCGGGGGCTTGAAGTAGTCGCTCCAGAGCACCGAGACGTGGTGCTTGGCGAGCTCGGCGCGCTGCTCCTTGATGAGCACGGCGCGCGTCTGGAACTGCGCGTCGTCGTTGGCGGCCATCTTCTCCTGCGTGGCCTTGACCGACTCCGCCTCGATGCGGGCCTGGGCCGGGTCGTACACGCCGCAGGGCAGGTCGCAGTGGGCGCTGACCTTCACCTTGGGGGCAAACAGGCGGGAAAGCATGTAGCTGTCCTTCCTCGTGATCGTCTTCTCAGGTGGGACATTACTCCGTGAGAGACGGGTTTTCGCGAGTGCCCCCATGGGCTTAGGACAAAAGTCCAGGGCCAGACTGGGACTCGTGGAGGATAGGACCGGGGAGGTGCGGTGATGCCGGAGCTGTCGCAGGAGAGCGAACGGAGAAGGGCCATCCTGCCGTTGGGTGGAGCCGAGGTGACGGGGCCCTCGATGGTGCCCACGCTCTACCACGGGGACCGCCTGGTGGTGCAGTGGGGCGCGCGGGTCCGGGCGGGTGATGTCGTCGTGCTCCGCCATCCGTTCCAGCAGGACCTGTTGGTCGTCAAGCGGGCCGCCGAGCGGCGCGAGGGCGGCTGGTGGGTGCTCGGCGACAACGCGTACGCGGGAGGGGACAGCACGGACTACGGCACCGTCCCCGAGGAACTCGTCCTGGGGAAGGTGTGGTTCCGCTACCGCCCGCCCCAGTTCAGGTCGGGTCAGCGCTCCCCATTCGCGCTGCTGCGCTGGGCCGTGTCGGCGGCGCGGCCGGTGCTCTCCGACCGTTCCGTCTCCAGGCGCTTGCGGGCCCGGTAGGCGGCGACGTTGGCGCGGGTCGCGCAGCGGTCCGAGCAGTAGCGGCGGGAGCGGTTGGTCGAGGTGTCCAGATAGGCGTTGCGGCAGGGCGCCGCCTCGCACAGGCCGAGCCGGTCCACGCCGTGCTCGGTGAGGTGGAAGGCGAGGCCCATCGCGGCGATCGCGGCGTATCCGGCGGTCGCGTTGGACGGGTGGTCCGCGAGGTGCATGTGCCACAGCGGCCGCCCGTCGTCGTCCTGGTGGTCGTGCCCGGAGATCTGCGGGCTCACCGGGAACTCCAGGAGCAGCGAGTTCAGCAGGTCGACGGCGAGCGTCTCGTCGCCGCCGTCGGCCGCCTCGAAGACCGCGCGGAGCCTGGCCCGCACCGAGCGGAAGCGGGTGACGTCGGAGTCCGTGGCGCGGCGGGCCGCCTGCGACTGGCCCCCGAAGAGTTCGCGGACCGCCTCGACCGACGTCAGCGCGTCCTTGTTGCGACCCGGCTCCTCGCTGTTGACCAGGCGTACGGCGTAGTCCGAGTAATAGGCCAGTTCCACTTGTAGTCCTTACCGGGGCGGGCTATCTTCGTGAGTGCATTAGTAACGGCTGCGCGTAGTTAGAGGGTATTACGTGGGTCGTGTCGAGCGCGTATGGCGTACTGGTTATTGCGTACTGGAGGGCTTCTGATGACGGAAACCGCACCCGCGACCGACTGGCGTGCCTGGCAGGACAGCTGGGACCGGCAGCAGGAGTGGTACCTGCCCGACCGCGAGGAGCGGTTCCGGGTCATGCTCGACATGGTCGAGGCCACCGTCGGAGCCGAACCGCGCGTGCTCGACCTCGCGTGCGGTACGGGGAGTATTACGGACCGGCTCCTCAAGAGGTTCCCGAACGCCGTCAGTACCGGCGTCGACCTCGACCCCGCGCTGCTCGCCATCGCCGAGGGCACCTTCGCCGGGGACGACCGGGTCACCTTCGTCACCGCGGACCTCAAGGACCCCGAGTGGACGGCCCAGCTGCCCTATGACTCCTACGACGCGGTGCTGACCGCCACGGCCCTGCACTGGCTGCACAGCGAGCCGCTCACCACCCTGTACGGGCAGCTCGCGGGTGTCGTCCGCGACGGCGGCGTCTTCCTGAACGCCGACCACATGCCCGACCCGGCTACGCCCCGCCTGAACGCCGCGGACCGCGCCCAGCGGCACGCCCGGATGGACGCGGCCAAGGCCGCGGGCGCCCTGGACTGGAAGGAGTGGTGGGAGCTGGCCGCCAAGGACCCGGTCCTCGCCGAGCCCACCGCCAAGCGGTTCGAGATCTACGGCGAGCACGCCGACGGCGACACCCCGCCGCCGGAGTGGCACGCACGCACCCTGCGCGAGGCGGGCTTCGGCGAGGCCCGGACGGTGTGGGCCTCGCCGTCGGACGCGATGGTGCTGGGGCTCAAGTAGCCCCAGCCGGCCGCGCGGGTTTGAAGCGGCCTCAGGCGGCAGCGGGGGTTTGAAGCCGGCTCAGCCGGCCGCGCGGGTTTGAAGCCGCCTCAGCCGGCCGCTATCGCCGGGTCTCTGGAGAGCACGGCCTGGTGCAGCCGGCGAAGCTCGGCGGCCGGCGGCATGCCGAGCTCGGTGTCGAGCAGCGTGTGCAGCGCACGGTAGGCGTCCAGGGCCTCCTTCGTGCGGCCCGACCGGTGCAGGGCCAACATCAGCCTGCCCCAGCGGTGTTCACGGAAGGGCTGCTCCCGTACCAGCTCCCGGAACTCGCCGACGACCCGCGTGTGCGCCCCGTCGGCGAGCCGGGCGTCCATGCATTCGTCCTGCACGGTGAGCCGCAGCTCCTCCAGGCGGTCCGCCTCGGCCCGCAGCAGCCGGGTCGACTCCATGCTGGCGAACGCGTCGCCGCGCCACAGGTCGAGGGCCGCGGCGAACAGCTCCGCGGCCCGGTCGGGGCGGCCCTCGCGGGCGGCCGTCCTGGCCCGCTCGGTGAGCCGCTCGAACTCCGCCACGTCGAGTTCGTCCCCGCGCAGGTCGATGCTGTAGCCGCCGGGCCCCGAGCTGAGCCGTGCTCTGCCTGGGCCCGCGAGCAGGGTGCGGAGGCTGGACAGATACGAGTGCAGATTGGCCCGCGCGGACGGCGGCGGGGCGTCTCCCCAGAGCTCCTGGATGAGTTCGCGGGTGGGAACGGCGCGTTCGCGGCGCATCAACAGGACGGCGAGCAGCAACTGCGGTTTGCGGCGCCGGAATTCCGCCGGCCTGTCCGACTCGACCTCTATGCGAGCCGGACCCAGGTACAAGAACCTCACTTAAATGTCCCCCATGATCAGCGTTCGGTTCACGCTGAAGATGGGGGACAGGGCCGAACGGTTGCCCGAGCCGGACCTCATTACGCGTCAGTGACAGAACTTCCGCAGTCGGTGACGGAACTTCAGAAGTCGGTGACAGAGATCCACTTGTCAGGTCCTCGCCCGCATGACGGGTGAGGGGGGCCGAGCGGCGGGCCTACTTCTCCGACTTGCCGAACCCCGACACGCAGATCTTGTTGTGCCTGGCGAACGAGTCCGACTCGTTCTTCTTGTACACGGTGACGATCGCGTCGGCCCGCACGCAGACGCTCCGGTGCCCCTTGTACGGCTTGACGCCAAGACCGTCCGGCTTGAAGGTGACCGGCCGGCCGCTGTTGTTCTGCCAGTAGTGGTAGTTGTTGTTGCTGTACGAGGACGAGCGCTTCGCGACCCGGAACTTGCCGCACTTCTTCGTGGTCGAGAGGCCCACGGCGAAGGGGACGGTGGCCGAGACGGAGGTGGTCCGCTCGCACTTCGAGTCATAGAACCGCTGCGACAGCGACGCCTTGGTCACCTTCGCCGGCCTGCCGTTGCGGTGGCAGTTGGTGCGGGTGACGATGCCCATGCGCGGCTTCTTCAGGCGCACGGCATCGATCCACTTGTCCTTGCGGTTGGAGTGCGGAACCTTCCGCCACCAGCGGTACTCCATCTTGCCGGTGAGGTGGATGGTGACGCACCGCTTCAGGGCGCTGGAGTAGCCCGAGGTGGTGGAGTAGTAGTTCTTGCTCGTCCAGTGCTTGGTCACCGCCCCGGCATGGCTCATCGAGCCGAACTGGATGGCCAGCGCGAGTGGCAGGACCACCAGCACCTTCCGCATGTTTCTCATACGTAGTCCTCCGTGGGGGGAGATCCGTGGGGGGAAAACAGAGCGGCCCGGTCACCGCCGTAGCGATGATCGGGCCGTTCCGCATACACGGCGCCATACACCGGCCATACAAGGCCGGCGTGTCGGCGTCAGAGGACCTGGAGGAGCCGGAGGGGCCAGAGGCCTAGAGCACCTTGGAGAGGAACCCCTTGGTGCGCTCGTGCTGAGGGTTCGTCAGTACGTCCCTGGGGTGGCCGGACTCGACGACCACGCCGCCGTCCATGAAGACGAGGTTGTCGCCCACCTCCCGCGCGAAGCCCATCTCGTGCGTGACGACGATCATCGTCATGCCGGACTCCGCGAGGTCGCCCATCACGTCCAGGACCTCGCCGACCAGCTCAGGGTCGAGCGCCGACGTCGGCTCGTCGAAGAGCATCAGCTTCGGCTCCATGGCCAGGGCACGGGCGATCGCCACCCGCTGCTGCTGGCCGCCGGAGAGCTGCGACGGGTAGTTCTTCGCCTTGTCGCTGAGGCCCACCCGGTCCAGGAGCCGCTCGGCACGCTCCCGCGCGACCGCCTTGGTCTCCTTCTTGACCTGGATCGGCGCCTCCATGACGTTCTCCAGCGCCGTCATGTGCGGGAACAGGTTGAAGCGCTGGAAGACCATGCCGATGTCCCGGCGCTGCAGCGCGACCTCGCTGTCCTTGAGCTCGTAGAGCTTGTCGCCCTTCTGCCGGTAGCCGACCAGCTGGCCGTCGACGTAGAGCCGTCCGGCGTTGATCTGCTCCAGGTGGTTGATGCAGCGCAGGAAGGTCGACTTGCCGGAGCCGGACGGGCCGACGAGGCAGAACACCTCGCGGGGCGCGACCTCCAGGTCGATTCCCTTGAGCACGTCCACGTGACCGTAGGACTTGTGGACGCCCTCGGCCTTCACCATGGGGGTGGTCATGCTGCGCCTCCCTTCGGGCGGCCGAGAGACAGCATGTTCGCCTTCACCTTCTGCCAGGGGGTGTCCGGGAGCTGCCGCAACGACCCCCTCGCGTAACGTCGTTCGAGGTAGTACTGGCCGACGCTGAAGACGCTGGTCATCGCGAGGTACCAGACGGATGCGACGAAGAGCATCTCCATGACCGCGAAGGACGTCGAGCCGATCACCGTCGCCGCCCGCAGCAGATCCACATAGGTGACCACGGTGACGAGGGAGGACGTCTTCAGGAGGTTGATGAACTCGTTGCCCGTCGGCGGGATGATCACGCGCATCGCCTGCGGCAGCACGATCCTGCGGGTGGTCTTCGTGCTGGTCATGCCGAGCGCGTGGGCCGCCTCGGTCTGACCGTGGTCGACCGACTGGATGCCGGCCCGGACGATCTCCGCCATGTACGCGCCCTCGTTGAGGCCGAGGCCGAGGAGGGCGACCATGAACGGCGTCATGACGTCCGTCATCTCGTCCTTGTAGATGAACGGGATGTTGAAGACGGGGAAGATCAGCGCCAGGTTGAACCACAGCAGCAGCTGTACGTAGACCGGGGTGCCGCGGAAGAACCAGATGTACAGCCAGGCGACACCGCTCGTCACCGGGTTCTTCGACATCCGCATGACGGCGAAGAGAAGGCCGAGCACCAGGCCGATGATCATCGAGAGGACGCTGATCAGAAGGGTGCGTCCGGCGCCCTTCACGATGCGGTCGTCGAAGATCATGCTTCCGACGGTGTCCCACTTCACGTTGCCCTGGGAGAACGCGTAGATCAGCATGCCGAGGAGAGCTATGACCACGACGCCGCTGACCCAGCGGCCGTAGTGGCGGACCGGGATGGCCCGGATGGCCTCGGGCGGCGTGGTCGTCTTGGTGACAGACACGGAGGCCGGTTCCGCCTTCGGCGGGATGTCGTCGCTCGGCGTCTTGTCGAACTTGTCAGTCACAGTGACTGCCCTTCAATGGTGCTCGACGGTCACTTGCCGGCGTTGATGGTGGCCTTCTTGACGGCGCTGTCCTCGACCTTCCACTTGGCGAGGACCTTGTCGTACTCGCCGTTCTTGATGATCGCGTCGAGCGCGGCCTTGAGGGCGTCACGCAGCTCGGTGTTCTCCTTGGTGACGGCGATGCCGAACGGGCCGGCGTCGGTGATGCCGCCCGTGACCTCGAAGTCCTTGCCGCCGCCGGCCGTCTTGGCGATGTGCTGGGAGACGGGGGAGTCATTGAGGTCGGCGACCGCACCGCCGGACTTCACCCGGGTCTGGGCCTCGGCGTCGTTCTCGAAGGCGCCGATGTCGAGGGCCTTCTTGCCGTCCTTCTTGCACTTCTCGGACTGCGCCTTGAACGTGTCCTCGTAGATCGTTCCGCGCTGCACGGCGACCTTCTTGCCGCACAGGTCGTCCATGGACTCGATGCCCTCGGGGTTGCCCTTCTTCACGAGGAGCGAGACGCCCGACATGAAGTAGTCGACGAAGTCGACGCCCGAGCCGACCTTCTTGCCCTTGTCGTCCAGGCCCTGCTGGCGCTTCTTGGTGTCCGACATGGCGGACATGACGATGTCCTGGCGGCCCGAGTTCAGCGAGCTGATGAGTCCGTCGAAGGTGCCGGACGTGAACTTGAACTCGACGCCGAGCTGCTTGCCGAGGGCGGCCGCGAGGTCGGGGTCGATGCCGACGATCTTGCCGCCCTCCTCGAACTCCATGGGGGCGTACTGGGCGTCCGTACCGACGTTGATGACGCCCTTGTCCTGGATCTTCTTCGGCAGCTTGTCGAAGAGCGGGGCGTCGTTCGTGCTGTCCTTGGCCTTCCCGGAGTCGGTCTGGTCACCGCAGCCGGTGAGCAGCAGTGCGCCCGCGACCGCGATCGCACCGACCGCGGTCATCCGGGACCTCACGGACCTACCGGTGGTCGAGCGACAAATGGGGCGTGCGGTCATGAGGGTCCTCCGGCGGATGAGGGAGTTGCCGAGTGGTCGTGCACACCTCTTCGAGTGTCGCGACCTCGTGTGATGACGGCATCCTGCCATTCGGACCGTCCGATTCTGGGTGCTCGAGATGTCAAAATCGGATAACGAGCAGGCTTCGAACCTCAACAGGTCAGGACAACCGGGTCGTACCGGCTGGTAGCCATGTCCCGCCATTTGAGATCTTCCCGGGATCTCGCCATCTGGACCTATGAAATGTCGCATTCGGGAAATTCGGGCAAGGGGCATCCGTCCGTCCCTCAAGGGGCATCTGCGCGTACTTGTTGGATCACCACAAGGTGCGCGCGTGTGTGAGGTAACCAATCCCACTCGCCCGTGGCAAGGGGCGTCAGGTAGAAAGGTGCGTTACACCCCTCATCCGGGGCCCAGGGCGCGTGTGCGGCGCGCCCGCGTGTCTGTACCTCCCCCCGCCGACAGGCAGGGAACAGATGCGGTGCCCGCCCACTTCTCAACCAGGAGTGGACACCCTCAACTGATGATTAAAGACTTAAGGGGTCAGAAAAGTGGCAGCGGAGATCGTCAATCCTCGCAGCGACAGCAGTACGGGTCACGAAGGCGCTGAAGAGCCCTTCGATCCGGCGTTTGCGCTGCACCGCGGCGGCAAGATGGCCGTGCAGGCCACCGTGCCCGTGCGGGACAAGGACGACCTGTCCCTGGCGTACACGCCCGGCGTCGCGAAAGTGTGCACCGCGATCGCCGAGCAGCCGGAGCTGGTGAACGACTACACATGGAAGTCGAACGTGGTGGCCGTCGTGACCGACGGCACGGCCGTGCTCGGGCTCGGTGACATCGGTCCCGAGGCCTCCCTCCCGGTGATGGAGGGCAAGGCCATTCTCTTCAAGCAGTTCGGTGGCGTCGACGCGGTCCCGATCGCGCTCGCGACGACCGACACGGACGAGATCGTCGAGACCGTGGTCCGGCTCGCGCCGTCCTTCGGTGGTGTGAACCTCGAGGACATCTCGGCTCCGCGCTGCTTCGAGATCGAGCGCAAGCTCCAGGAGCGGCTCGACATTCCCGTTTTCCACGACGACCAGCACGGTACGGCCGTCGTGACGCTGGCCGCCCTGCGGAACGCGGCGAAGCTGACCGGGCGCACGCTCGGTGATCTGCGCGCCGTGATCTCCGGTGCGGGCGCGGCCGGTGTCGCCATCGCCAAGTTCCTGCTCGAGGCGGGCATCGGCGATGTGGCGGTCGCGGACCGCAAGGGCGTCGTGAGCCGGGACCGGGAGGACCTCACCCCGGTCAAGCGCGAGCTGGCGGAGATCACCAACAAGGCCGGCCTCAGCGGCTCCCTGGAGAGCGCGCTCGCGGGTGCCGATGTGTTCATCGGCGTCTCGGGCGGCACGGTTCCGGAGCCGGCCGTCGCCTCGATGGCGAAGGACGCGTTCGTGTTCGCCATGGCCAACCCGAACCCCGAGGTCCACCCGGACGTCGCCCACAAGTACGCGGCCGTCGTCGCGACCGGGCGCTCGGACTACCCGAACCAGATCAACAACGTCCTCGCCTTCCCCGGCATCTTCGCCGGTGCGCTCCAGGTGCGGGCCTCGCGGATCACCGAGGGCATGAAGATCGCCGCGGCGGACGCGCTGGCCGACGTCGTGGGCGACGAGCTCTCCGCCGCGTACGTGATCCCCTCGCCGTTCGACGAGCGGGTCGCCCCCGCGGTCACCGCGGCGGTCGCCGCGGCTGCCCGCGCGGAGGGTGTCGCGCGCCGCTGAGCGGTGCGCCGGAAGTGTGACCACGCGCCCCGTGTCGTACGTATTCGCGTACGGCACGGGGCGCGGCGCGTGTCACAGCCGTAGCCGGTTACGCACCGGTGTGCCCGCGGCCTATCGTCGGCCCCATGTTCGCCGCCTACGCCGCCCGCATCGACCGTGACCAGCCACTGAACGGCCTTGAGTTGGGGGAGCGGCCCGCCCCCGATCCGCGCCCCGGCTGGTCGACCGTGAACGTCAGGGCCGCCTCCCTCAACCATCACGACCTGTGGTCCCTGCGCGGGGTCGGTCTCGCCGAGGACAAGCTGCCGATGATCCTCGGCTGTGACGCCGCCGGGATCGACGAGGACGGCAACGAGGTCGTCCTGCACTCCGTCATCGGGCAGACCGGACACGGGGTCGGCCCCCGCGAGGGCCGCTCGATCCTCACCGAGAAGTACCAGGGCACCTTCGCCGAGCAGGTCTCCGTGCCGACCTGGAATCTGCTGCCCAAGCCGAAGCAGCTGTCGTTCGCCGAGGCGGCCTGTCTGCCGACCGCCTGGCTCACCGCGTACCGCATGCTCTTCACCAACGCCGGGGTGCGTCCCGGCGATTCGGTCCTCGTGCAGGGCGCCGGCGGCGGGGTCGCCACGGCCGCGATCGTGCTCGGCAAGGCGGCGGGGCTCCGCGTCTACGCGACCAGCAGGGACGAGGCCAAGCGGAAGCGGGCCCTGGAGCTGGGCGCGGTGGAGGCCGTCGAGTCCGGGGCGCGGCTGCCGGAGCGGGTCGACGCCGTCATCGAGACGGTGGGCGCGGCGACGTGGTCGCACTCGGTCAAGTCCCTGAAGCCGGGCGGCACGCTGGTGATCTCCGGCGCGACGAGCGGTGACCGCCCCTCGAACGCCGAGCTGACGCGGGTCTTCTTCCTGGAGCTGAAGATCGTGGGCTCGACCATGGGGACGAAGGACGAGCTGGAGGACCTGCTGGCCTTCTGCGCGGCCACGGGTGTACGGCCCGTCATCGACGAGGTGCTGCCGCTGGACCGGGCGCGGGAGGGCTTCGAGCGGATCGAGTCGGGAGGGCAGTTCGGGAAGATCGTGCTGGAGGCGTGAGGGCCGTCGCCTTCCCTTGACGCCCGCCTGTTGCTGCCCGCCTATGTCAACCATGGTTGACACTTTCCTCCTGTCAACGTAAGTTGACATGCATGACCGAAGCAACGGATCTCGCCGAGCGCGCGGGTGACCGTGATCCACGAGTCGGGCTGCGAGCCGTCACCGCGCTGCGGAAGCTGGTGGAGCAGCTGGAGGCCGTGCAGGTGCGCAGTGCGCGCCGGCAGGGCTGGTCGTGGCAGGAGATCGCCGCGGAGCTCGGAGTGAGCAGGCAGGCCGTGCACAAGAAGTACGGGAGGCAGTGATGTTCGAGCGGTTCACCAAGGACGCGCGGGCCGTGGTCGAGGGCGCGGTCGAGCACGCCGAGCGGGAGGAGGCCGACTCCGTCGACGACGGGCACATGCTGCTCGCGCTGCTCGACCGCGAGGCGAGCCGGGCCTCCTTCGCCCTGGCCTCGCTCGGGGCCGCGGGTCGCCGGGAGTCGATCGAGCGGGCGCTGGGCGAGACCCGGCGCCGGGGCGGGCTCTCGCAGGCGGACACGGAGGCGCTGGCGGGGCTCGGCGTCGACGTGGACGCGATCGTCTCCCGCGTGGAGGAGGCGCATGGCGCCGGCGCGCTGGCCGGCGGCGGGAAGGGCGGCCGGGGCGGCGGCCGGGTCAGGCGGGCCTTCGCCGGGCACCGGCCCTTCACCCGCGAGGCCAAGGACACCCTGGAGAAGTCCCTGCGCATCG
Organism: Streptomyces sp. NPDC050658; assembly: GCF_044457025.1. Lineage (NCBI taxonomy): Bacteria > Bacillati > Actinomycetota > Actinomycetes > Kitasatosporales > Streptomycetaceae > Streptomyces > Streptomyces sp. NPDC050658. The sequence continues at coordinate 222,019 of NZ_JBITGM010000005.1, read as the reverse complement.
CCACGGCCCGGCGCGCCCGCACCATCGGTGACGAGCACATCCTGCTGGCCCTCACCGTCCGCCCGGGCCCCGTCGGCGAGGTCCTCGCCGATCATGGCGTCACGCATGAGTCGGTGGAGAGGGTGCTGTTCGGGTCGGGGGCGCAGTAGGGGAGGCAGGGGGGCGGGGCGGCCGGAGTCGCCGGGCGCCCCCCTTTTCACCCCTGCGGCCCGTGCAGCGCCGCGTTGATCCGGGCCGCCGCCGCCGACAAGTGGGAGCGGGCCTCGCGGAGTTGATCCTCCGTCACGCCCTGGTCCCGTGCCGCGTCGCGGATGTCGTCGCGGAAGCGGTCCAGGAGGCGGTCCAGGTCGCGGGCCGGGTTGCCCGTCGAGTCCTCCTGGGCCCAGTCGGGGACGTACTCGACCGGGATCTCGTCCTCGTGCCCCGCGCTGAACTTGGGCTCTTCGGCACCGGTCCGGGCGTCCTCGGGGGTGTCCTCGCAGGCGTCCGGCTTCCCCTTGCCGAAGGCCTGGCCGAGATCCACGCCGAACGAGCCGAACTGGTCGGCCAGTTCGGACAGGCTCTCGCGGACCTCCTTCGGCCAGTCGCCCTGCGCGAAGTGACCCTGGACCTGGTCCTGGACTAGCCGCGCCATGCGCTGCAGCTCCTCCTGGGCCTTGCCGAGGGCCTCCTCCTGTGCGTTACGGGCCTGGCGGCGGGCGCGCTGGGCGTCCTCGCGGGCCCGGCGGGTCTCGTCCTTCGCGCGGCGCGTCTGGTCCTTCCACTCCTTCTTGGCGCGCTTGAACTCCTCCTTGGCCTGGGTCCACTCCTCCTGGCCCCCGCCGCCCCAGGAGCCGCCGAGGAGATCGGCGGGGTCGGGGAATGCCTTGCCGGCAGCCGCGCTGCCCGCCGCGCGCGCCTCTTTCGTGGCCGCGCGCATCTCGCGGCGGAGGTCGCCCACCGCCCCCCGGACGCCGTCACGGATCTCGGCGGCGAGTTCCGCCACCGACTCGCGGATCTCCAGCTCCAGGTCGGCCAGCTCACCGCTGCGGTCGGCCAGTTCGGCACGGCCCGCGTCCGTGATGGAGTAGACCTTGCGGCCGCCCTCCGTGGTGTGGGTGACCAGGCCCTCGGCCTCCAGCTTCGCCAGGCGCGGGTAGACCGTGCCCGCCGAAGGGGCGTAGAGACCCTGGAAGCGCTCCTCCAGGAGGCGGATGACCTCGTAGCCGTGGCGTGGGGCCTCGTCGAGGAGTTTGAGCAGGTACAGGCGCAGTCGCCCGTGGGCGAACACGGGGGGCATTTCAGAACACCTTCTTCTCGGCCGGAGGCGTGGTCGGTGGGACCTCGTCGTAAGGATCTTCCTCTGTCGGCGACTTGCGCAGCAGCGCGACCGCCCCCGTCACCGTCGTCACCTTCAGGTCGCCGCGTCCCGAGCCGAGCCGGCCGCTGACCCTCTTCGCGCCCCACATGTCGCTGACCGCCAGCCCCTCGAACGCGTTGGACACCGAGCCGCCCGTGGTGTTCACCTCCACGTCCGCGTCCGCCGGATGGGGCAGCCGGACCGCCACCTCGCCCGACACGTTCGTCAGGCCGATGTCGGCCGGGGCGCCCACCGGATCGATGTCCACCATCAGCGAGCCGCTCACCGAATCCGCCCGAACGGAGGAGCCCGCGCCCTCGAAGACCGTGAGGTCGCCGGAGATCGAGGTGAACCGCAGGTCGCCGGTGATGCCCTGCGCCTCCACGTTCCCCGAGACCGTCTCGGCGGCCACCGGGCCCGTGAGGCCGACCAGGGTCGTGTCGCCCGTGACGCCCTTGACCTCCGTGGGTCCCTCGATGCCCGTGACGACCGTGGTCGCGCCGACGGAGCCCACCTCTACGCGGGCGCCGGCGGGGACGGTCAGGGAGATCACGGCTCGGCGCAGCCACTGCTGCCGGCCCTTGCGGTCGAACCGCTTGAGGAAGCCCTTCCAGGGCCAGTCGTCGTACGCGATGCAGACGGTGCCGCCCGTCTGGGTGACGGTCAGCGGGGAGCCCTCCAGCTCGGAGACGTCGAGCCGGACGGAATCCTCGTCCGTGCCCACCACGTTCACCGCTCCGTCGCCGACGCGCACCTGCACCGTGGTCACAGGGGCGTCGAACGAGAGCCGCCGGGGCTCGGTGACGGACCACTTCGACATCGGGCTGACCTCCTCGGGCGAGCCGGGGGCGGGCGGGCCGTGCGGCTCGCGGACCCCGGACAGGACACGCCATATCGCGTATCTGCAATACACGATATATCGCGGATGGGGAAAGTCAAGACCGGTCGCGACATCGGCCGCCGGGGTGGAGCCCGGGAGCCGGCCGCCGGGAGTGACGTTCTGCGCTGTCTGCGCTGAATGCGGTGGTTTGGCCTAGCGTGGGGCCATGTCGTCCGATGCCTCCGAGCGTGCCGAAGCAGGTGCGCTGTTGCTCTGCCGGGCCGAACCCGACGCGGTCGGACCCGCCGCCCGGCTGCTCCGCGAGCGGATGCTGCTCGCTCCGGCGGGGCACAGGTGGAGCGTCCTCGTGCCCGAGGGTAAGCCCTGGGCGCACGGCGAGGAGCCGGTGGACCGGGTGCTCACGGGGTGGGCGACCGCGCTCGCCGTAGGGGCGCCGTGGCCGGTGCTCGCCCTGTGGTGGGACTCCGACCGCTCCGGATACACGCTCGCGGCGGGTTTCCGGCGCACGGTCGGGTACGTCTGGCTGGCGAACGGGACGCCCGTCGGCGAGGACGAGGCGATGCGGACCTTCGCCGCACGCCTGGGGCTCGACCCCGTCCTGGACATGCAGGCGCTGGAGGTCCTGGGCCGCCCCGACACGGAGGCGGACGCGAGGGCGCGGCTCCTCGGGCTGCTCGCCGTCCTGACGCGGGCGGGGGTGTCGCTGCCCGCGGGCCTGGGCCCCGGAGAGCCCGCCGACCGGCTGCGGGCGGTGGCGCGGGTGCTGCCGGGGGTGCGGCAGGTCGAGTGGTCCGGTTGGCGGGACGCGGTCCGCGCCGAACTGGACGTCGTGGAGCGCGGCAGCCTGGGCCCCTGGCTGCGCGGCCCCCGGGCCCGAGCCCTGGCCGCGGCCCAGCTGGCCGCGGGCCTGCCCCTCGCGGTCTGGGGCATGCACCGCCGCAGCGGCGGCTGGGCGGTGGCGGGTGCACTGCTCCTGGTGCACGGGGCGCTGGGTTTCGCGTACGACAGAGTGCGGGCGGCCGACGCCGGGTCTTGGCGGAGCTGAGGGCCGGCGGCGGAACTTCCCGCCGTCGCGCGCGGGGCCTTGGCGGGCGGGCGCGTGTGGCGCACGTCAGGGCGGCGGCCCCTGGCTGGGCGGTCCCCGCCGTTCACACGCGGCACCCCGGCGGTCGGGTGCATCTGGCCGGCGTCAGGTGACGCCCCCGGTGTGCGGCAGTGATCAGCGGGTGTCTCGCCCCTCAATCCCCCCCGTGAATCCCATCCAGCGCCAGCCCCAGCAAACGCCCCGGCTGGCCGGGATCTGTTGTGGTGGCCGGGGTCGACAGGGCGATTCCCACCACTAGTTGGACCATGTCGGCCGGCAGCAGGTCAGCACGGGCCGTGCCCTCCCGTTGCGCGCGGGTCAGCAGTGCGGCGGCCGCTTCGTGGATGCGCTGGTGGCAGTCCGGGTCGAGGGAGTGCGCGGCCTCCAGCTCCTCCAGCATCAGCGTGCCGCCCAGGCCCTGGTTCACGCGCGCGTGGTCGAGGAAAGCGCGGAGCCAGGTGTCCAGGGCCTCGTCCGCGGGGGCGGCGGCCAGCGCGGCCGCGCGTGCGCACAGCGCGTCGACGCGGTCCTCCAGTACGGCCGTCAGCAGCGCCGCGCGGTGCGGGAAATGCCGGTAGAGCGTGCCGGGGCCCACCCCCGCGCGGCGGGCGATCTCGTTCAGGGACGCCTCGGGGCCCGCCTCCGCGTACGCCTCCCGCGCGGCCGCCACGATCCGCTCGCGGTTGCGCAGCGCGTCCGCGCGGGGCTGCCTGGTGGTCGTCCCGCGTTCCTTGGTGTCGTCGGCCATGGCCCCATCCTCTCCTTCTCGCGCAGCACCCCGGGCGGGGTGGCCATCCGGAGAACTTCTCCGTATCGTAGCCATGGTCATCCGGAGAGGTTCTCCGGAACGGGGTGATGTGACACAGGGGAGTGCGGCATGGGCGGTTCGCCGGGGCGTGTGGGGATCTGGACCTTCGACTTCGAGGGGCAGCCGGCCGGGCGCGTGCGTGAAGCGCGGCGGAGATCGAGGAGTTGGGATACGGGGCGCTCTGGTACGGCGAGGCGTTCGGACGCGACTCCGTAGGGCATGCCTGGCTGCTCCTCGGGGCGACCCGGCGGCTCGTCGTCGCGTCCGGCATCGCCAACATCGCGTACAGGGAACCCATGGCCATGGCGATGGCGGAGCGCACCCTGGGAGAGGCCCACCCCGGCCGCTATCTGCTCGGCCTCGGCGGCCACCGGGTCGACGAGACCGTCCCCGAAGTGGACGGCTTCCCCGTCCCCACCCGCGGCAAGGCCCTGACGACCATGCGCCGCTACCTGGACGCCATGGACGCCGCCCCCGCACACGGACCGGTCCCCGACCCGGCCCCGCACCGCGTACTCGCCGCGCTGGGCCCGAAGATGCTGGGCCTCGCGGCGGAACGTACCCATGGGGCCCACACGTACTTCGTGACCGTCGGGCACACCGCGCTCGCCCGCAAGATCATGGGCCCGGACGCCTACCTGGCGGTCGAGCAGGCCGTCGTACTGGACACGGACCCGGAGCGGGCCCGCGAGACGGCCACCCGGCATGTCGCGATGTACGTCGAGAGCGCCCCGCACCAGGCCGCGAACGTACGGAGGATGGGGTTCGGTGACGCGGACACCGCGGGCGGCCCGAGCCGCCGCCTCGTCGACGCGATCGTCGCCCACGGAGACGTCGACGCCCTCCACGCGCGCGTGCAGGAACACTTCGCGGCGGGCGCGGACCACGTCTGCGTACAGGTGCTCACCGGTGAACCGGGCGCACTCCCGCTGTCTCAGTGGCGCGAGCTGGCCCCCGCGCTCATCGGGTAGCGCGCCCTACTCGTCCTCGTCCTCGTCGTCCAGCCGCGCCAGCCACGTCGCGAGCCGCTCGACCGGGACCTCGAAGTCCGGGTTGAGGTCCACGAAGGTACGGAGCTGCTCGGCGAGCCACTCGAAGGTGACCTCCTCCTCGCCGCGCCGCTTCTCCAGCTCCTCGATGCCACGGTCGGTGAAGTACAAGACAGGCTCCGCAATCGGACGATGTGCTCAGGACGTCCAGGATAAGCCGATCAGGACAGGCCGATACGCCGGGCCGGTACGCCGGTACGCCGGTACGCCGGTACGCCGGTGGGCCCGGCTCCGAGCGACAAGCGCTCGGGGCCGGGCCCACCCACGTACGACAGCCGAGACCTAGGCCTCGAACACCTCGCGCACCAGCTGCTCCTGCTCCTGCTCGTGGCGCTTCTTCGAGCCCACGGCCGGGGACGAGCCGTGCGGCCGCGAGATGCGGCGCAGACGCTCGCCGTGCGGGATGTCCGCGCCGACCGCCAGGTCCAGGTGGTCGATCAGGTTGAGGGCGATGAAGGGCCACGCGCCCTGGTTCGCCGGCTCCTCCTGCGCCCACAGGTACTTCTCGGCGTTCGGGTACTTGGCGATCTCCGCCTGGAGCTCGGCACCCGGCAGCGGGTACAGGCGCTCGATGCGGATGATGGCCGTGTCCGTGACGCCGCGCTTCTGGCGCTCCGCCTCGAGGTCGTAGTACAGCTTGCCCGCGCAGAAGACGACCTTGCGGACCGCCGCCGGGTCGACCGACGCGTCGCCGATGACCGGGCGGAAGCCGCCCGTCGTGAACTCCTCCGTCTTCGAGGCCGCCGCCTTCAGGCGCAGCATCGACTTCGGGGTGAAGACCACCAGCGGCTTGTGGTGCGGGTTGTGCACCTGCCACCGCAGGAGGTGGAAGTAGTTCGACGGCAGGGTCGGCATCGCGACCGTCATGTTGTTCTGCGCGCACAGCTGGAGGAAGCGCTCGATGCGGGCGGACGAGTGGTCCGGGCCCTGGCCCTCGTAGCCGTGCGGCAGCAGCAGTGTGACGCCGGAGTGCTGGTTCCACTTCTGCTCGGCGGCCGAGATGTACTCGTCCACCACCGTCTGCGCGCCGTTGACGAAGTCACCGAACTGCGCTTCCCACATCACGAGGGACTCGGGGCGGGCCAGCGAGTAGCCGTACTCGAAGCCCATCACCGCGTACTCGGACAGCAGCGAGTCGTACACGTTGTAGCGCGCCTGGTCCTCGGAGAGGTACAGGAGCGGCGTGAAGTCCTCGCCCGTCTCACGGTCGATGAGCACCGCGTGGCGCTGACCGAACGTGCCGCGACGGGAGTCCTGGCCCGACAGGCGGACCGGGGTGCCTTCCAGGAGCAGCGAGCCGATGGCGAGGGTCTCGCCCATGCCCCAGTCGATCGTGCCCTCTTCGACCATCGTCGCGCGGCGCTGCAGCTGCGGCAGCAGACGCGGGTGGACGGTGACCCGGTCGGGGATGTTGACCTGCGACTCGGCGATCCGCTTGACGACCTCCTGGGAGATCGCCGTGTCCACGTTGACCGGGAACTCGGCCTGCGGCTCCGGCACATGGGCCTCGGCGGGCTGCGAGATGGCCTCGCGGACCTCCGTGAAGACCTTCTCCAGCTGGCCCTGGAAGTCCTGCAGCGCCTGCTCGGCCTCTTCCAGGGTGATGTCGCCGCGACCGATGAGGGACTCGGTGTAGAGCTTGCGCACCGAGCGCTTCTTGTCGATCAGGTCGTACATCAGCGGCTGCGTGAACGCCGGGTTGTCCGACTCGTTGTGACCGCGGCGGCGGTAGCAGATGAGGTCGATCACGACGTCCTTGTTGAACGCCTGACGGAACTCGAACGCGAGCCGCGCGACGCGGACGACGGCCTCGGGGTCGTCGCCGTTCACGTGGAAGATCGGCGCCTCGATCATGCGGGCCACGTCCGTGGCGTACATGGAAGAACGCGACGACTCCGGGGCGGCGGTGAAGCCGACCTGGTTGTTGATGACGATGTGGACCGTGCCGCCCGTGCGGTAGCCGCGCAGCTGCGACATGTTGAGCGTCTCGGCGACCACACCCTGGCCCGCGAAGGCCGCGTCACCGTGCAGGGCGACGGGCAGGACCGTGAAGTCCGTGCCGCCCTTGTTGATGATGTCCTGCTTGGCGCGGGTGATGCCCTCGATGACCGGGTCGACCGTCTCCAGGTGGGACGGGTTGGCCGCGAGCGAGACCTTGATCTGCTCGCCGTCCAGGCCGGTGAAGGTGCCCTCGGCGCCCAGGTGGTACTTCACGTCGCCGGAGCCGTGCATGGACTTGGGGTCCATGTTGCCCTCGAACTCGCGGAAGATCTGGGCGTACGACTTGCCCACGATGTTCGCGAGGACGTTCAGGCGGCCGCGGTGGGCCATGCCGATGACGACCTCGTCCAGGCGGGACTCCGCGGCGCTGTCGATGACGGCGTCGAGCAGCGGGATGACGGACTCGCCGCCCTCCAGGGAGAAGCGCTTCTGCCCGACGTACTTCGTCTGGAGGAACGTCTCGAAGGCCTCGGCGGCGTTCAGCCTGCGCAGGATGCGCAGCTGCTCCTCGCGCTCGGGCTTCGTGGCGTGGGTGCGCTCGATGCGGTCCTGGAGCCACTTGCGCTGCTTCGGGTCCTGGATGTGCATGAACTCGATGCCGGTGGTGCGGCAGTACGAGTCGCGCAGGACGCCGAGGACGTCGCGCAGCTTCATCATCGACTTGCCGGCGAAGCCGCCGACCGCGAACTCCCGCTCCAGGTCCCACAGGGTGAGGCCGTGCTCGGTGATGTCCAGGTCGGGGTGCTTGCGCTGCTTGTACTCCAGCGGGTCCGTGTCGGCCATGACGTGGCCGCGGACGCGGTAGGAGTGGATCAGCTCGAAGACGCGGGCGGCCTTCGTGACGTCGTCGTCGTGCGAGGCGTCGATGTCCTTGAGCCAGCGGACCGGCTCGTAGGGGATGCGCAGCGCCTTGAAGATCTCGTCGTAGAAGTCCTGCTCGCCCAGGAGCAGGTTCGCGACGATCCGCAGGAACTCGCCGGAGGCGGCGCCCTGGATGACCCGGTGGTCGTAGGTCGACGTGAGCGTCATGACCTTCGAGATGCCGAGCTTGTTCAGGGTGTCCTGGGAGGTGCCCTGGAACTCCGCGGGGTAGTCCATGGAGCCGACGCCCATGATGACCGACTGGCCGGGCATCAGACGCGGGACCGAGTGGACGGTGCCGAGGCCGCCGGGGTTGGTCAGGGAGACCGTCACACCGGTGAAGTCGTCCATGCCGAGCTTGCCGTCGCGGGCGCGCCGGACGATGTCCTCGTAGGCCTGCCAGAACTCGAAGAAGTTCAGGGTCTCGGCCTTCTTGATGCCCGCGACCACGAGCTGGCGGTCGCCGTTGGGCTTCACCAGGTCGATGGCGAGGCCGAAGTTGATGTGCTCCGGCTTGACCAGGGTGGGCTTGCCGTCCTTCTCCGTGAAGGAGTAGTTCATCGACGGCATGGCCTTGATGGCCTGCACCATCGCGTACCCGATGAGGTGCGTGAAGGAGATCTTCCCGCCGCGGGCGCGCTTGAGGTGGTTGTTGATGACGATGCGGTTGTCGAAGAGCAGCTTCACCGGGACCGCGCGGACCGACGTCGCCGTCGGGACCTCGATCGAGGCGTTCATGTTCTTCGCGACGGCGGCGGCGGGGCCGCGCAGCGTCGTGTACTCGGGACCGGCCGGAGCCTCGGTCGCGGGCGCGGCCTTGGTGGCCGCGGGCTTCGCGACGGCGGCCTTCGCGGGCGCCGCGGCGGGGGCGGCCTGTGCGGTGCCGCCCCCTGCCGGGGCCGCTGCCGCGGGCTTCGCAGCGGGGGCTGCGGGCGCGGCAGGCGCGGCGGGAGCCACGGGTGCCGGAGCGGCGGGCGTGGCGGGAGTGGTGGTGGCCGCGGCCCCCGCGGCCGCGTCACCCGCCGGCTTCACCGGGGCCGCGGCGGTGGCCGCCGCTACTCCCGGCTTGTAGTCGGCGAAGAAGTCCCACCAGGCTCGGTCAACCGAATTCGGGTCCTGGAGGTACTGCTGATAGATCTCGTCGACGAGCCACTCATTGGGACCGAAGGCGACGGCAGGGTCCTTGCCCTGCCCGTCTTGGTCGGTCGAGATGCTCGAGTTACTGGGGGACTGTGGCGACACGGCGGTAACCGCCCTCTTCCGCTTCACAAGGTGATGGACAGCGGAAATAAAGGCTACGCCTCCATCGCCGTCAGGTGCAGACCGGGCCCGTCATCCGTCGCGTAAGTCACACTGGATGAGGGGTTTCGGTGACGTAAATGGCGGGAAACAAGCCAGGTTCCGCAACGCCAGATGGCCGCGCGGGGCCTCCCCTGCGCGGCGCCTTCACCCGGGCGCGCTCTCGATGCGCCCGCGAATCGCTTCCGCTTCGAACCCTACGTCAACTTCACACTTCGGGCAGGCCCGGAAGGGTGACGCGGATCCGGCAGCCCCGAGGGGATTCGGCCACCCCGATGTGCCCGCCGTGCAGATCCACCGCCCAGCGCGCGATGGCGAGGCCGAGGCCCGTGCCGCCGTCGCTGCCGGGGCCCTGCACGGGGGTGCCGCCGTGGCTGCCCCGGTTGAAGCGCTCGAAGACCTTGTGCCACTCCGACTCCGGGATGCCCGGGCCCTCGTCGAGGACCTCCAGGTCCAGGGACTCGGGGTAGACGCCGCGCCGGGCGCGCACGGTGACGCGGCCGTGCGGCGGGCTGTGCTTGACCGCGTTGTCGATGAGATTCGCCACGACCTGGTGCAGCCGCTCGGCGTCCGCGTGCGCGGTCAGCTCGGGCGGTGTCACGTCCAGGTGCAGATGGACGTCCGTACGCGTGTGACTGCCGGAGCCCGACGCGATGCCCGCCCGCGCGGAGGCCACCATGTTGGCCTCCTTCAGCACGCCGGACAGATAGGGCCACACCTCGAAGCGGCGCGCCTTCAGGGGTACGACGCCGTTGTCGAGCCGGGAGAGGTCGAGCAGCGTCTCCACGAGCCGCCCGAGCCGCTCCGTCTGCTTGAGCGCCGTACGCATCGTCTCCGGGTCGGCGGCGGAGACTCCGTCCACGACGTTCTCCAGGACCGCGCGCAGCGCCGCGATGGGGGTGCGCAGCTCGTGCGAGACGTTGGCGACCAGCTCCTTGCGCTGCTGGTCCTGGGCCTCCAGGTCGTCCGCCATGCGGTTGATCGTGGTGGCCACGTCGCCCAGCTCGTCACGCCGGTCCGCGCCCTGCGCCCGCCGCGTGTAGTCGCCGTGCGAGACGGCGCGGGCCACCGCGTTCATCTCGTCGAGCGGCGCGGTGAGGCTGTGCGCCACGAACTGCGTGATCAGCAGCGTGGCGATCACCGAGAAGACGGTGATGAAGCGCAGCTCGGTCTCCGTCTCCATCGCGACCATCAACAGGCCGGTCGTGATGAAGACCGACACGACCACCAGGGCGCCGAGCTTGGTCTTGATGGAGAAGGGCCGCAGTCCCGCGAATGGCCTGGTCATCGGCTGCCCGGCCTCACGGGGTCGGGGTCTCCAGGGCGTACCCGACGCCGTGCACCGTGCGGATCCGCTCGGCGCCGATCTTCCGGCGCAGCGCCTTGATGTGGCTGTCCACGGTCCGGGTGCCCGACGCGTCCGCCCAGTCCCACACCTCGGCGAGCAGCTGCTCGCGGGAGAGGACCGCGCGGGGGGTGTTGGCCAGGCAGACCAGGAGGTCGAACTCCGTGGGCGTCAGGTGCACGTCCTCGGAGCGGACTCTGACCCGCCGCTGGGCGTGGTCGATCTCCAGCTCGCCGAGACGCAGGATGCCGCTGCGCGGCGTGGTCGCGGCGAGCGCGGCCCGCTCGACCCTGCGCAGCAGGACGTGCACCCGCGCCGCCAGCTCCCGCATGGAGAACGGCTTGGTCATGTAGTCGTCGGCGCCGACGCCGAGCCCGACCAGCATGTCCGTCTCGTCGTCGCGCGCCGTCAGCATGAGCACCGGAACCGGCCGCTGGGCCTGCACCCGGCGGCACACTTCAAGCCCGTCGAAGCCCGGCAGCATGATGTCCAGGATCAGCAGGTCGGGCTGCCACGCCTGCGCGGTGTCGACCGCCGCCGGGCCGTCCCCGGCCGTTTGCACAACAAAACCCTCGGCACGTAGCCGGGCGGCGATGGCGTCGACGATCGTCGGGTCGTCCTCGACCACCAGAACCCGGCGCTGGGCGCCTGGCATCGCGGCCGTCGCTCCGTTGTGGGAGGTGTGTGTCTGCTCCATCGCCCCGCCCCTGACACTGATCGCTTGTGTTCGGTCAGCAGGGTACGGGTCGCGAAGGCACCTCGGCTACGCAGCCCTGACGCCGAGATGAACCACGTCGGGTACGCCTCGGGCAACGGGGATCTCTTCGGCTCGTACCGACTGGAATCCGGCATTCCGTAGAGCGAAGTCGAAACTGGACGAGGGCTGCGCGGACCACACGGCGAGCACTCCTCCGGGGTTCAGCCGGGCATGACAGGCGGCCAGACCGGCGGACGAGTAAAGGGAGTTGTTGTCCTCCGTCACGGTCCAGTCGGGCCCGTTGTCGATGTCGAGACAGAGCGCGTCGTAGGTGTCGGGCGCTTCATGGACGTACTCGACGAGGTCCGTATGCAGAATCTCCGTACGAGGATCGGCGAGGGCGGCGCCGGAGAACTCGCCCAGCGGGCCCTCGCGATGCCAGTCGATGATGGCCCCCTCGCGCTCCACCACGGCGATACGGCCCCAGCGCGGGTCCGCCGCCGCGTGGGCGAGCGAGAAGCCGACGCCGAGCCCGCCGATGAGGACGCCCGGTCGCGGGCGGCCGTCGAGGGCGTCCAGGGCCGCGTCGATCAGCAGCCGCTCCGAGCGGCCGTCCGAAGTGTCCATCAGGAAACAGCCGTTGGCGATGATCTGCAGCAGCTCACCGTGGCGCCGCAGCACGACCTCGCCGTACGGGCCCTCGCGCCGGTCGACGACGACGGGGGCGGTGGTGTGGGTGTGCATGGCGGCCAGCGTATGGGGGAGGCGATGCGTCGGCCGGGCACCGCGGGCGGACAATGGGGGCGGACGCGTAAAAGCCCTGTGAGGTTGATGTGATTTCCGCCTCACGTGGCGCCGATCATAGACAGCGCCCGAAATCTCGGCATTGGGTGGACGGGACGGAAGGAGCGCCGCACCGTGAACCGGAGTTCTACGGCTGCCCCCGCGGCACCCGAGGAGACCGCCCGCCCCACCCTGGACGGCATCCCGGCACAGCGGGGACCCGCGACGGCTCCGGCCCGCCCCCGCCGGGTGTCCCCGTGGCGCGGGCTGCGCCCCTGGCACCTGCTTCCGACTCCGACGGGTACGCCTTTCACCTTCGGGTACGCCGTGGTCCTCGCCGCCACTTCCCTGCTCGCGCAGCACGCGGACCCGGAGCTGGTCTCGACCCTGCAGCAGGGTTCGAGCACGGACGTGGCCCACCTGACCCAGCAGCCGTTCCTCGTCCTGGTCGCGAGCGCCCTGTGGATAGCGGGCGGCATAGCGTCGCCGTACGCGATCGGCTTCCTCCTCGTCCTGACGGCACTGGAACGCCGGATCGGCGCGCTGCGCACGGCGGGGGTCTTCCTGCTCGGGCATGTCGTGGCCACCCTCGCCACGGAGGTACCGGTCGGCTTCTCGGTCCTGGCGGGTCATCTCCCGGAGAGCTCCCTGCACCGCCTCGACTACGGGATCAGCTTCGGGGTGGCGGCGAGCGTGGGCGCGCTGACCGGCCTGTTCCGCCCGTGGCTGCGCTGGGTGGTCCTCGCGGCCTTCGGCGGCATGCTCCTGGAAGACCTGATCGCCTTCACGGACCCGCTGACCAACTGGGGCCACCTGCTGGCGCTGCTGATCGGCGTGGCGACATGGCCGGTGGTACGGCGGTGGCGGCAGCCCGTCTGAGTGCGGGCCGCCGCGATCACCCGCCACCTCCACCGACTACCCGGTCACCCCCTCCACCACCGACGGAAACGCCCGCGTCGGCAGGACCCTGTTGAGGTTCAGGCCCGCCGCCCGCAGGAGTTCCGCGAACTCCGGGCGGGTGCGTTCCTGGCCGTCGACTATTGCTGCCATTGCCACGTCCAGGGCCTTTCCTGGGTGCGGCTCGTTTCCGGACGGCAGAACCGACTCGACGATCACTATGCGCGCGCCCGGCGCCATCGCCTCGCGGCAGTTGCGCAGGATGCGTACGCAGGCGTCGTCCGGCCAGTCGTGCAGGACGTGCTTGAGGACGTAGACGTCGGCGCCCGCGGGGACCTCGGTGAAGAAGTCGCCCGGGATTGCCTGCCAGCGGCCCGCCAACTCCTTGTCGTCGCCGAGGATCTGGCTGCTCACCGCCGGCGCCTGGTCCAGGAGTACGCCGTGGAGTGCGGGGCGGCGGCGCAGTACCGCGCGCAGGAGCCCGCCACGGCCGCCGCCGACGTCGACGATCGTGCCCCGCTCCGGGAAGGGGTACGTGTCCGCGATCACCTCGTCTATCGGGGCCGAGAGGGACGTCATGCCGTCGTCGAACAGGTTCCGTAACTCCGGATCCGTCGCCAGGTGCGCGAAGAACGGCTGCCCGAAGATCCGCTCGAACGACGGGCCCGCCTTCCGCACCGTCTCCTCCAGACCCGCCGACGTCCGCTGGAACGTCTCGTCGGTCAGCATCAGGATCATCGCGTGCTGCGAGTGCGGGACGTCCGTGCGCAGGGCGTCCGCGAGTGGCGTCAGGTGGAACGTGCCCGTCTCGTCCTCGCGGAAGATGCCGCGCGTCGCGAGGTAGCGCAGGACGCGGCCCAGATGCTCCGGGTGTGTGCCGGTCAGGGCGGCCAGGTCCTTCGGGGTGCGCGGGGCGGACGCCAGGTGATCGGCTATCCGGCAGCTCGTCGCCGTACGCAGTGCCGCCGAGAAGAGGTGCCCGAGGGCGTGCTCCATCAGCAGGCCTGCGTAGTCGAGGTCGTTCTGCGGTGACTCCACTTGGATCCCTCCGAAAGGACGAATGGGCGAAGTACCCACCGTCCCAGCGATCGCTCACAGCGAACAGACCCGGGGGAACATTCATGGGCTCATGAGCATTGAGTCGGTATAGCTCAACTTGAATGCCGAAAGGGAGATCATGGCTTCGACGTCCACACCGCTCACCCTGCCCGTGTTGCCGCTCGACGACGAGGTCGTGCTGCCCGGCATGGTGGTTCCGTTCGACCTTTCCGATGCCGACGTACGAGCCGCGGTGGAGGCCGCCCAAGCGGCCGCCCGTTCCAGTGGCAGTAGCAGCAAGCCGCAGGTCCTTCTTGTTCCGCGCATCGACGGGACGTACGCCGCGACCGGCGTCCTCGGCACCGTCGAGCAGGTCGGCCGGCTCTCCGACGGCGACCCCGGCGCGCTGATCCGAGGCCGCGGCCGCGTACGCATCGGCGCCGGGACCACCGGGCCCGGAGCCGCGCTCTGGGTGGAGGGGCTCAAGGTCGACGAGACCTTGCCCGAGCCTTCCCCAAGTTCTCAACTTCGTTCGAACAGGGGAGCCCCCATCCCCGGCGCGGTCGCCGAGCTCGTCACGGAGTACAAGGCGCTCGCCACCAGCTGGCTGAAGAAGCGCGGGGCCTGGCAGGTCGTGGACCGCGTCCAGCAGATCGAAGATGTGTCCGCCCTCGCCGACAACTCCGGGTACTCGCCCTTCCTCTCCACCGAACAGAAGATCCAGCTCCTGGAGACCGACGACCCCGCCGCCCGGCTGAAGCTCGCCACCGAGCAGCTCCGCGAGCACCTCGCCGAGCAGGACGTCGCCGAGTCCATCGCCAAGGACGTCCAGGAAGGCGTCGACAAGCAGCAGCGCGAGTTCCTGCTGCGGCGCCAGCTGGACGCCGTACGCAAGGAACTGCGCGAACTCAACGGAGAGCAGGAAGGCGAGGAGTCCGACGACTACCGTGCCCGTGTCGAGGCCGCCGATCTGCCGGAGAAGGTCCGCGAAGCAGCCCTCAAGGAGGTCGACAAGCTGGAGCGCGCGAGCGACCAGTCGCCCGAGGGTTCCTGGATCAGGACCTGGCTCGACACCGTCCTCGAACTGCCGTGGACCGAGCGGACCGAGGACGAGTACGACATCCGGGGCGCGCAGAACGTGCTCGACGCCGAGCACGCGGGCCTGGAGGACGTGAAGGAGCGGATCACCGAGTACCTGGCGGTGCGCAAGCGGCGCGCGGACCGGGGGCTCGGCGTGGTCGGCGGGCGGCGCGGCGGCGCCGTGCTCGCCCTCGTCGGTCCGCCCGGCGTCGGCAAGACCAGCCTCGGCGAGTCCGTCGCGCACGCCATGGGGCGCAAGTTCGTGCGGGTCGCGCTCGGCGGCGTACGCGATGAGGCCGAGATCCGCGGACACCGGCGTACGTACGTCGGAGCGCTGCCCGGACGCATCGTGCGGGCCATCAAGGAGGCCGGGTCCATGAACCCGGTGGTGCTGCTCGACGAGATCGACAAGGTGGGGTCCGACTTCCGGGGCGACCCGGCGGCAGCGCTGCTCGAAGTCCTCGACCCGGCGCAGAACCACACCTTCCGCGACCACTACCTGGAGGTGGAGCTGGACCTGAGCGACGTCGTCTTCCTCGCCACCGCCAACGTCCTCGAAGCCATCCCGGAGGCCCTGCTCGACCGTATGGAGCTCGTCCGGCTCGACGGCTACACCGAGGACGAGAAGGTCGTCATCGCCCGCGACCACCTGCTCCCGCGCCAGCTGGAGCGTGCGGGTCTCGGGGAGGGCGAAGTGGCCCTGGACGAGAGCGCGTTGCGCAAGCTCGCGGGGGAGTACACGCGAGAGGCGGGCGTACGCAATCTGGAGCGCTCCGTCGCCAGGCTGCTCCGCAAGGTCGCCGCCCAGCATGAACTGGGCGAGCGGGAGCTGCCGTTCACGGTGACGGACGAGGATCTGCGGGGTCTGATCGGGCGGCCGCACCACGTGCCCGAGTCCGCGCAGGACCCGGCCGAGCGGCGCACGGCGGTGCCGGGTGTCGCGACCGGGCTCGCGGTCACCGGGGCGGGTGGTGACGTCCTGTTCGTGGAGGCGTCGCTCGCCGATCCGGAGACGGGCGCGTCGGGTCTTACCCTGACCGGTCAGCTGGGTGACGTGATGAAGGAGTCCGCGCAGATCGCGCTCTCCTTCCTCCGCTCGCACGGCGCCGAACTGGAGCTGCCCGTCGGGGACTTGAAGGAGCGGGGCGCGCATGTGCACTTCCCGGCCGGCGCGGTCCCCAAGGACGGGCCGAGCGCGGGCGTCACCCTGACGACCGCCCTCGCCTCGCTGCTCAGCGGGCGGCTCGTCCGTACGGACGTGGCCATGACCGGCGAGGTCTCGCTGACCGGGCGGGTGCTTCCGATCGGCGGCGTCAAGCAGAAGCTGCTTGCCGCGCACCGGGCCGGGATCACCACGGTGATCATCCCGAAGCGGAACGAGGCCGACCTGGACGACGTCCCCGCGGAGATCCTCGCGAAGCTGGACGTGCACCCGGTCACGGATGTCCGCCAGGTGCTGGAACTGGCCCTGACGGAGGCCGAGGTGAGGGTGCCGGCCGCCGCGTGACGGAGGCGGTCGGTGGAGGAAGGGCCCGGGACCCCCGCGAGGGGTGTCCCGGGCCCGCTCACGTCATGCGCGTCGCTCAGCCGTTGGCGAGCGCCACCACCCTGTCGAGGGCGCCGTTGAACTTGTTGTGGTCACCGACGGTCGGGCCCGTCGAGGTGTACTGCCACATGGTGTAGAAGCCCCAGCCGGCCGGCAGCTCGCCGGGCGCGCTGGCGTAACGGGCGATCCACAGCGGGTTGTTGACGGCGAAGCCGCCGTAGTTGCCGGTGCACTGCTTCCACCAGCTGGTGGCGGTGTAGATCACCGCGTGCCGGCCGGTGCGGGCCTTGTACTGGTTCAGGAAGTCACGGATCCAGGTGACCATGGCGCTCTGCGACTTGCCGAAGCAGGCCGCCCCGTACGGATTCCACTCGATGTCGAGCGCCCCCGGCAGCGTCTTGCCGTCCCTCGACCAGCCGCCGCCGTTGTCCACGAAGTAGTTGGCCTGCGCGGCGCCGCTGGAGGTGTCGGGCGTCGCGAAGTGGTAGGCGCCGCGGATCATGCCGACGTTGTACGAACCGTTGTACTGCTGGGCGAAGTAGGGGTTCTTGTAGTACGTGCCCTCGGTGGCCTTCACATAGGCCCACTTCACTCCGCTGTTCCAGAGCGTCGACCAGGCGACGTTGCCCTGGTGGCTGCTGACGTCGACGCCCTCGGTCTGGACGGCGTCGCCGCTGGGCGGCAGTCCGCCCTGTCCGTCGTGCTCGATGACGCCCTGGCCCATCCGGGCGGTGCCGCGGGCGGGTACGTCGTCGCCGTCGGCGGCCGTCGCGGCGCCGGGCAGGGTGAGGAGGAGGGAGAGGGCGGAGAGGACTGCGAGCAGGATTCCGGCCGCTGATCTGCGCGAGCGGCGGGGCGTTCCGGGTCTGTGCACGGGCATGGGCGTGCCTCCGAAGGCCTCGGGTGAGCTCGATGGAGCTCGTGGGGGGACCTGTCGACATGTTGTGGTGTGAACATGTCACCCACGACGCTACGCACGTAGACCCGTGGCTGGGAAGAGGGCCCGGGAGGTGCCGTTGGTCTACTCCTGCGGCGGTGTCCGGGGCACGGACCGGCGCGGCCGTACGAAATACTGGCCGAGCTGCGGCAATGGGCGGGTGCCCGCCGCGGCGGCCGCCGTGCGGGGCGGAAACCTTCACGATCCGGAAAGAAGCGGGCCATGGGTGCTGACGTGCACGAGAGCGGGAACGACGGCGGAATCGAGGTGAACGGCGGGGTCGACCGCGAGTTCCTCTCCCTGGAGCGGGAGTTGACCCTGCTGCTGCGCCGGGCCCGCGCCTCGTCCGGCGAGATGGCCCGCCAGGTCCACCCGGACCTGGAGCCCGCCGCGTACGGACTTCTGGTCTGCCTCGACGACTCCGGCCCGCAGCGCGCGACCGACCTTGCCGCCTACATCGGCGTCGGCAAGGCCACGATGAGCCGTCAGCTGCGGGCCCTGGAGGAGTTGGGCCTCGTCGCCCGCGAGCCGGACCCCGCGGACGGCCGGGCGTGGCTGGTGCATCTCACGGAGTCGGGGGGCGCGCGGTTCCGTACGGTGCGGGCGGCTCGGCGCGAGCGGTACGTCCGGCAGCTTTCCGGGTGGGAGCGGAGTGAGGTCGCCGAGCTGGCCCGGCTGCTGCATCAGTTGAATTCTTCGGCTGAGGGGTAGTTGAGGGGAAGCTGAGGGGAAGCTGCTGAGGGGCGGGGGCGCTGCGGTGCCCGGGCGCCCCCAGTCACAACTCCGCGTACACCGCCGCCGCGTCGTCATGGCACTTGCCGCGGCGGAACTCCTTGCCCTCCGGGTCCCGGCGTTCCAGCTCCCTCACCCGGTCCACCAACCGCTGCGCCCCCTCCTTGCGGAGCAGGGTGAAGCAGTCCGTCCAGTCGCCCTCCCCGAACGTCTCCACCCAGCGGCCCGCGCCGTCCGTCAGGGCCGCCAGTGCCGTCACCTCGGCGCGCGGGCTCTCGCCCGTCACCGCGCGGGTCGCCGTCGACGGGTCCGCCGCCGCCGTGAAGAAGCCGCCCTCCGCGTTGCGCAGGGCCTCGATCGCGGGGACGCTCCTGCGGACCGACCGCGGGATTCGGGCGAGGCGGTCGTCGAGGACCGGGGTGACCCGGCCGGCGGGGGAGGCGAGGAGGAGGGCCGAGTCGGAGAGGACCAGGTGTTCGACGCGGGTGTCGTCCCAACGCGCGAGAACCACCGTGGCCTGAGGCGTACGCGGGTGAGAAAGGTCACAGGTTTGAGAATGTGACGCCGCTGTGCGGGTGATCGCGGCCCCGAGGATCTCAGTGAGCGTCATATCCCGCCGCGAAACGGACAGTTCGCTCAGCGTGCCGCCGAGTCGCGCCGTGAACCAGTGGACGGAATGCAGACAGCCGTCGTCCCCGGCCGGCGGAGTCACGCCGTCCAGGAGGACGAGTGAACCGCCCTGTCCGGATGCGGGAAGCATGACCGCGGCATAGTCCTCGTTGGGGCGTGCGGGGTCGCCGGGCTCGGTGGCGAGTTCGATGCGCATCCAGCCAGTCTGCACGAGGCCTTCACAAGGTCATCGGAGGGCTGCAAATGACCGTCGATTGGCCCGGACCAGCAGGTCAGACGCCGGATTTCGGCCGGAATGATCAACTCCGGCGGCGTGTGGCCGCGCATCTTGCCAAAGCCTGCGGGCGACGTCCAACCGGCGCACCGTGGCGGGCCCGAATCGTTCAACTCGGGACTTGCTCGCCAACTCCCCGCCGATGTTCACTCCTTCGGGTGGCCAGGCAGGCGATGCGCGACCGCCACTCATCGGCACTGAAAGGGTCAGGAGCCGTACCGGGGGCGCGTGTGTTGACGGATCGTCACCCGGCCCATGGGCAGACGAAAAACAAGAATGCGAGCACCGGTGCAGAAGATGCGGCCTCGGCGCAAAGGCAAGCAGACGGCTTCTGACGGGGCCACGCCGGGCGCGACCACCCCTACAGAGCGTGTGCCGGAGCAGTCGGCGGGCGAGGCCCCGACGGCCGGGCAGGCCCCCGGCGTGCCCGCTCCCGACGGGGCGAACAGCGGCGGCGGTACTCCCGCGCCGCCCGCGAAGTCCGTCAACTCCAAGCCCACCGCGCGCGTGCGCAACCGCCTCATGGTCGCCGTCGCCGTCGTGGCCGCCGCGATCGCCGGGGCCGGGGCGCCCGCCATCGTGGCCGCCTCCGGGCAACTGAGCGACGCCCAGCGTCTGGTCACGCTCGCCGAGCGCACCCAGGAGGCCGTCTCCCTCGGCCACTCCCTCGCCGACGAGCGCGACGAGGTCACCTCGTACATCGCCGCGGGCCGCCCGCGGGGCAAGGGGCTCTCCGAGAGCCGCAGCGCCCGCGTCGACCGCCAGATCGACGAACTGCGCACCGCCGATGCCCCGGCCGCGCTCCGCAAGGATCTCGCCGACATCGCCTCCGTCCGCAGAGCGGCGCTCACCGGCAAGAGCACCGCTCTCGAAGCGCACACGGCGTACTCGGACGTCATCACCGAACTGCACACCCTCACCCGCGAACTCGCCGAGCAGACCCCGCCCCGCGCGGGCACCGGCGCCTACGCCCTCGCCGACCTCGACCACGCCGTCGAGCAGGCCGCCGGGGCCCGCGGACTTCTCCTCGCCGCCCTCGCCGTCCCCCGCTCCACGCAGAGCAACACCGCCGTCGACCCCGTCACCGGTCTGCCCACCACGGTCGTCGACGAGTCCTCCGCCGACGAGAAGGCCCGCGACGGGCTGACCGCCGCAGCCCAGCGCGCCAACCTCCGTGAGCAGGCCGCCCTCGCGGACTTCCGGGACGCCGCGGCGGACGGCCCCCGTGCCACGTACGACTCGACGGTCACCGGCAACGAGGTGACCACGGCCGAGAAGTACCTGGCCCGTCTCACCGACCAGCCCACGCTCTCCACCGCCGAGCGCGGCTACAACCCCAGGAAGCTCGACGCCGCGCTCTCCGCCCGCATCGAGATGATGCGCGGCGCCGAGTCCTCGCTCACCGTCAAGCGCACCAAGGACCTGGAGAAGCTGCGCGACGACGACGTCACCGCGCTGGAGATCCGCGTCGCCCTCGTCGGCGTCACCCTGCTCGTCGCCGTCGGCATGACGATGGCGATGGCCCGTACGCTCACCCGCCCGCTCGCCGTCCTGCGCATCGGCTCCGCCCGCCTCGCGGGCGAGCCCGCGCCACAGGAGCCCATCCGCTTCACCGGCCGCGACGACGAGTTCGCCCAGGTCGTACGGTCCGTCAACGCGCTGCACGGCCACGCGGCCGCCCTCACCGAGCGGCTGACCACGCTCGAAGCCGACCGCAAGCACCTCATCGGGCAGCGCCAGTCGATGGCCGACGAGCGGGAGAAGCTGCGCGGCGAACTGGCCGAGGCCGCCGCCCACCTGGAGCGGGTGCGGCAGTCCATCCACGGCACGTTCGTGAACCTCGCGCTGCGGACGCTCGGCCTGGTCGAGCGGCAGCTCGCGGTCATCGAGAACCTGGAGGACCGCGAGCAGGACCCCGACCGTCTCGCCACGCTCTTCAAGCTCGACCACTTCGCCACGGTCATGCGCCGGCACAGCGAGAACCTGCTGGTCCTCGCCGGTGCCGAGCACGGACACCAGCACCCCGGACCCGTCCCGCTCGTCGACGTCGTACGCGCGGCCGTCTCCGAGATCGAGCGGTACGAGCGGGTGCGCATCGCCACGCTGCCGCCGCACGCGCATGTCGCCGGGTTCGCCGCGGACGACATCAGCCACCTGGTCGCCGAACTGCTCGAGAACGCGACCTCGTTCTCGCCGCCGGACGCGTCCGTGGAGGTCTCCGGGTGGCTCCTGGAGAGCGGCGAGGTCATGCTCTCCGTCCAGGACGAGGGCATAGGGGTCACCCCCGACCGGATGACCGAGCTCAACGCCCGGCTCGCGGACTTCAGTCCCGACGACGCGTACGACCAGGAGGCGGGGGACGGGCTCGGGCTCGGCCTCTACGTCGTGGCGCGGCTCGCCGCGCGGCACGGGGCGCGGGTTCGCCTGCGCGAGCAGAAGCAGGGGGGTGTCGCGGCGGTCGTCGTGCTGCCCAAGTCCATCCTCGCCGCCGCACCCGCGGTCGCGCCGCCGCCGGTGAGTGTCCCTGGTGCGGGGGCGGCGCCTTCTGTGCACCTTCCCGGCTCTGAAGCCGAGGCGAACTCCAACGTCCTTCCTGGGCGGGCTGCTTCCGGTGCCGATCCGCTGATTGCCGCCGCGGAAGTGGCCGTCCGGGAAGCCGAGGCGGAAACGACGCTGGAGCTTGTCCCTCCGGCCGTCGACGAGGGGCCGGCGACCGAGGGCGAGCCGGAGGCCGAGGCCGAGGCCGAGGCCGAGATCGAGATCGAGCCCGCAGCTGAAGCCGTGCCCGCGCCTGAAGCCGTGCCCGCAGCTGAGGCCGTGCCCGAGTCCGAAGAGGCCGCGGTTGAGCCTGAAGCCCCCGCCGAACCCAAGTGGGAGCGCGTCACCGACAAGGGGCTGCCCAAGCGGACGCCGAAGATCACCGCGCCCGAGCCGACCGTGCCCAAGCCGCGGGGCGGGGCCGTCGACGCCGAGGCGCTGCGCAAGCGGCTCGGCGGGTTCCACCAGGGGGCGATCAGCGGGCGGCGGGACGTAGCGGCCGAGCTGACGGAACGTACCGAGAAGACCGAAAGCACCACGAGCACCACGAGCACCACCGGCACCACTGGCACCACCAGCACCGCACGTACCGAAAACATGGGGGAATCAGTCGAGGAGGCAAGCAGTTGACTGCGCCCATGCGCTCGCCCAGTTCGGCCACCGGTGGCACCGCCACCGGGTTCGGACTGAGCAGCGAAGCCCGCAACCTGCACTGGCTGCTGACGAATCTCGTCGAGGAGGTGCAAGGTCTGCTCTCGGTCGCGGTGGTCTCCTCCGACGGGCTGCTCCTGCTCTCCTCCGACCCGGCCAGGAACAACGAGGCGGCGGTGGACAACAGCGCCGGGCCCAAGGGTTCGAGCGCCGACCTCGCCACCATCGTCTCCGGCCTCGGCTCGCTCTGTATCGGCGCCTCCAAGCTGATGGACGCCGGAGCGGTCAAACAGACCGTCGTCGCGATGGAGGAGGGCAGCCTCTTCGTCATGTCGATCAGCGACGGCTCGCTGCTCGGCGTACACGCGACCCCGGACTGCGACATGAGCGTCGTCGCCTACCACATGGCGCTCTTCGTCGGCCGTGCCGGGCATGTCCTCACCCCCGAACTCCGCAGTGAGCTGCGCCAGTCGATGGAGAGCCTCCGATGAGCAGTAAGCCCGGCAAGCTGCCCCAACGGGGCGGCGACCGCAAACCCGCGCGAGTACGCCCGTATTCGCTCACCGGCGGCCGTACCCGCTTCGGCCACGTCCTGCTCGTCGAGACGTTCGTGGCGGCGCTCGAAGCCCCCGAGGAGCGCCTCGAACTGCCGCAGGGCAACCTCTCCACCCGCGTCATGCCGGAGCTGCGGGCCATCGTCGAGATCTGCCGCCGGATGCGTACGGTCGCGGAGATCGCCGCGCTCCTGAAGATGCCGCTCGGCGTGGTCCGCGTACTGCTCAGCGACCTCGCAGACCAGGGAAAGATCCGCGTGTACGGAACGGGCCACGGCCCGGGACAGCCGGACCGCGCACTGCTCGAAAGGGTGCTCAGTGGACTCCGCCGTCTCTGAACTCCGGCACCCGGGCCCCGACCCGGACGAGAACCTCCAGGCCTGGCAGACGGACCGCAGCCGTGCCCCGATCGCGACGAAGATCGTCGTGGCGGGCGGCTTCGGCGTCGGCAAGACGACCCTGGTCACCGCCGTCTCCGAGATCACGCCCCTCCAGACGGAGGCGCTGATGACGCAGGCGAGCGAGGACACCGACGACCTCACGGCGACGCCGGACAAGACCACGACCACGGTCGCCATGGACTTCGGCCGGATCACGCTCGACGACGACCTGGTGCTCTACCTCTTCGGTACGCCGGGGCAGCAGCGCTTCTGGTTCATGTGGGACGACCTGGTGCGCGGCGCGATCGGCGCGGTGGTCCTCGCGGACACCCGCCGCCTGCCCGACTGCTTCCCCGCGCTCGACTACTTCGAGAGCTGCGGTCTGCCGTACATCGTGGCCGTCAACCACTTCGACGGCACAGAGGAGTTCGAGGCCGCGGACGTCCGTGAGGCGCTGACGATCCCGCCGCACATACCGGTGCTGATCATGGACGCACGGCAGCGGATCTCGGTGATCGAGTCGCTGCTCGCGCTGGTCGGCCATGCCCTGGAGGCAACGCCCGAATAGGTTTAGCCTTCACCTTTTCAGGGCTCAGGTTTACAGGCCTCAGGTTTACAGGCGTCAGGTTTTCAGGCGTCAGGTCTATCGGCCTCAGCTTTAGGCCCTCAGTTTTCAGTACGTAGGAGAAGCAGCCGCATGCGGAAGATACTCGTCGTCGGAGCCGGTCAGGCCGGGCTCCAGATCGCTCTCGGACTCCAGTCGCAGGGGTACGAGGTCACCCTGATGTCCAACCGCACGGCGGACGAGGTCCGGTCCGGCCGGGTCATGTCCACGCAGTGCATGTTCGACACCGCGCTGCAGCACGAGCGCGACATCCAGGCCAACTTCTGGGAGTCCCAGGCCCCGAAGATCGAGGGCCTCGGTGTCTCGGTCGCGGGTCCGGACTCGTCTCGCGTGATCGACTGGGTCGGCAAGCTGGACGGGTACGCCCAGTCCGTCGACCAGCGCGTGAAGATGGCCGGCTGGATGGAGACGTTCGCGCAGCGCGGGGGCCAGCTGGTCATCCACGGCGCGGCGGTCTCGGACCTGGACTACTTCTCCCGTACGTACGACCTGGTCCTCGTCTCGGCGGGCAAGGGCGAGCTGGTGTCGATGTTCGAGCGGGACGCGTCCCGTTCCCCGTACGACACCCCGCAGCGCGCGCTCGCCGTCGCGTACGTCCACGGGATGGGCCCGCGCCCCGAGCACCCCGAGTTCGACGCGGTGCGGTGCAACCTGGTGCCGGGGGTCGGCGAGCTGTTCGTCATGCCGACGCTGACGACGTCCGGCCGCGCGGACATCCTCTTCTGGGAGGGCGTCCCGGGCGGTCCGCTCGACGTCTTCCAGGGCGTCAAGGACCCCTCCGAGCACCTGGCGCTGACGCTGGAGCTCCTGGAGAAGTTCACGCCGTGGGAGTACGCCCGTGCCACCAAGGTCGAACTGACCGACGCGGGCGGCACGTTGAGTGGGCGGTACGCGCCGACGGTGCGCAAGCCGATCGGGCGGCTGCCCAGCGGCGGCCTCGTCCTGGGCGTCGCCGACGTGGTCGTCGCCAACGACCCGATCACGGGCCAGGGCTCCAACTCGGCGTCCAAGTGCGCCGCCTCGTACCTCTCCTCGATCATCGAGAACGGGCAGAAGGAGTTCGACGAGGCGTGGATGCAGTCGACGTTCGACCGCTACTGGGAGACGGCGCAGCACGTCACCAAGTGGACGAACACGATGCTGGCGCCGCCGCCGGAGCACGTCCTGAACCTGATCGGCGCGGCGGGCCAGCTCCAGCCGGCAGCGGACCGTTTCGCCAACGGCTTCAACAACCCGGCGGACTTCGAGAACTTCTTCTACGAGCCGGAGAAGACAGGGGCCTATCTGGCTTCGCTGAGCGGGGAGTGAGCTTCGCCGCGCGGGGCGGGGCCGGGGTTTGATCACTGGCGGCTGCGGGGCGCCGCCGGGTTCCTGGCGAGCGTCCCAGCGGACCGGCACTTTGCGCACGGCCCCGGGGCTGCCATGCCCCTGCTCCGAGTCGCTCCGCCTGGGCTGAACTGCCGTTCCTGGCACGACTGCCCCGCGGGTGTGAACCGTGGGGGCGGCTGCGTGGGGGTGGCCCGGTGTCTTCGATGGTTGCCGGGGCCGCCCGGCTTCTGGGGAGTGTGGCGGTTCCGGCGGTCCTGTAAAGGGCGCTTCGCTGCGCTACGCGTCGGCTTCGCCGATTCCGCTTGCGCTCCACCCTTGACAGGCCCGCCTCCACCGCAGTGACCCTTTTGACCGGGCGGCCAGGGGAGGGGACTCACGGGAGGGACCGGCAGGGCGGTTCGGTCTTCGTGCCGGGTGCGGACTAGTCCGGTGCAGCTCGCCCACTCGGTGAAGGCGGGGCCCGACAGGCCGGCTCCGCCCCGGAGCCTGGGGCGGCCGTCCTGCCGGGTGCGGACTAGTCCGTTGCAGGTACCGCTAGTTGGGAGCGGTGGGGGTGTGCGTCCGGTCCGGGGGTGGGCCCCGGCTTCGTCAAGTGTCTCCTTCTGCCGACTGGATCTTCCAAAAGGGCGGCTGGAGAGGCTTGTTGGCAGGAAAATCCCACGACACGCCGCCCCCACCCCCCAATCGGCGGGACTTTCTCGTATCCCTCCCCGAATTCCCTCTCCCGGCACCCGAGATGACCGATATGTCGAGATGAGGGTTGGGCTGCAAGACCCCGCCAGTCACACACGCCTTGACCACCTCCCCTTCATCGCGCCGCCCCTCCCAGCTTCTGCCACCGACCCCCGGCCCCCGGCCACGCGACGTCCACCACCCGGCACCGCCACCGGAGCTTCCCCGCCTGCCGGGCGGCGCCCTCTCTGTGTGACGTGCGCCCCGGAAGATCCGGTCGGTGGACGCTTGACGAAACCGGGACCCATCCCCGCACCGGCCGCGCACCCCCGTTCCTCCCATCTGGCGGCGCCTGCAACGGACCAGTCCGCAGACGGCGCGACGACCGGCCCGGCCGCCGGAGCGAAGCCGGTGCCTGCCGGGCCGCGCCCTTCTGTGTGACCGAGACTGAAACGAACCAGTCCGCAGACGGCATGAAGACCGGGCACCGGACCGGTCCCTCCCGTGAGTCCCCTCCCGTGGCCGCCCGGTCAAGAAGGTCTCTGCGGTGGAGGTGGGCCTGTCAAGGGTGGAGCGCAAGCGGAATCGGCGAAGCCGACGCGACGAAGGAGCGCCCTTTACAGGGGCGCCGGAACCGCCATACTCCGGAGCACCGGGCGGCCCCGGCGCCGATCGAAGACACCGGGCCACCCAAAGCAGCCGCCCTACCCAGCCCCACGCTGGGCCTCCACCCGTGCCGGCGACGGCAGTTCAGCTCAGGTGGGGGCGGGTGGGTGGGGGTTGGGCGGGGCCGACTGAGCGCAGGAGGGATGCACCCCGGCGGCCCGCCCGCCGGCATCAAGGCCGCGCCGTAGACACCCCCTCGTCGCTGCCCTCCCTCGCTCCCCGCGGCAGCTTCGGGGGCTTGTAGCCGCGCATTGGCTTGGCGCCGGGGTCGGGGCGGACCGCGCCGTGGACGGGGTTTGCGGCGATGGGGGAGACCTTGACCCGTGAGCCGGGGCGGGGGGCCTGGATCACCATGCCGTCGCCCAGGTACATCGCCACGTGTGTCGCCTTGGGGAAGTAGACGACCAGGTCGCCCGGCCGCAGCTTCTCCAGCGGGATCCGGCGCAGCTCCGCCCACTGTTCCTGTGACGTGCGGGGGATCGGCTCGCCTGCCGCTGCCCAGGCCTGGGAGGTGAGGCCCGAGCAGTCGTATGTCTTCGGGCCCTCCGCGCCCCACTCGTACCGCTTGCCGATCTGGCGTACGGCGAAGTCCAGAGCCGCGTTGCCGCGGCGCGACGGTGCCGCTGCCGGTGAACCGCTCAGGGCGCCCGACGCCAGGAATTCGCGCTGGGCCTCGGCCATCCCCTTTTCCTCCGCCCGCGCGAGCTCCGCCAGCTGCTCCGCGGTCAGTGAGGCGAGCAGGTCCTCCACCTCCTTGAGCCGGCCCTTCACCTTGTCCCGGTTCTTCTTCTGCCGTTCCGCCAGGGCGACTTGTGCCGCCAGCGCCCCCTTCGCCTCCGCCGCAAGCCCCGCCGCCTTCTTCTCGCCGCCCACCAGCCGGTCCACCGCCGCCGCCCGCTCCGCCGCGACCCGGCCGAGCACATGGCCCTGGTCCAGCGCCTGCTGCGGATTGCGGGCGAGCAGAAGGCGTACGTAGGGAGAGAAGTCCGAGGTGCCCTGGTACTGCTGGCGGGCGAAACGGCCCGCGTCGCCCCTGCTGTCACGTACCGAGGCGCGCGCCTTGGCCAGGCCCCGGTTCAGCCGGGCGACCTCTGTGCGCTGCTTCTTCAGCTTCTCCTCGGTCGCGTTGTACGTCTCCGTGGCGTCCTCCGCGTTCTGGTAGAGGCCCTGAAGGTCGGTCAGGAGCTGGGACACCGAGCGCTCGCCCGGTCCTTCCGGGCCCGGAGCCGCGTACGAGGGGGGAGTCGCTGCCAGGAGTGCGCCCACCGTCGCCCCCGTACCGAACCACCGCAGCAGCAGCCTGCCTGACATCCCATCACCTCCGCCGCGCGGGCGGCCCGTCCGGCCCGCACGGCGAGCATCGGCCCCGGTGCGCGGGCCCGCCTCCGGGCGGTGGGCGGGTTGGCGCAACGGGGTCACTCGTCCAGGGCGGCACGGCGCGGCGGGCTTGCCCGGAGCGGGGCTAGGCCCCCGGCTTCGACCACGGCCACTTCAGGCCGGACCCGGCCTTGTCGCCCTCGGGGTCGTACTCGTACTTCCAGCCGGGATGCAGGCCGAGCCGCTTGCCCGCGGCCTTCGCCACCCGTCGGTACACGAGCACGGTCGGCTCGCCGCCCGCCTCGTCCGGGACCGGGACGCGGTACACCTTGGGCGGGTGGCCGGTGGGGCCCAGCAGGATGGGCAGGACGCGGCCGTCCAGGGGGCCACCCACGAAGGGGGTGTCTTCGCTCTTCACCGGACCAGTGTCACAGCCGCCCGCGCCACCCGCCCACAGCAGGTGCGCCGCCCCACCCGCTCACAGCAGGTGCGCCGCATCGCTCACCACCGGCAGCACCCGCCGCGCCAGCGAGCCCGCGGGGCCGTCCGGGGGCTCCATGGCGAGCGCGGCCCGTACCGCCTCCGCCGTCTGCGGGTCGCGGCCCGCCGCGGCCACAAGCACCGCCATGAACTGTTCGACGAGCCAGTCCCGCAGCTCGTCGAGCGGCGGCTGCTTCTCCTCGTCCAGCCAGATCAGCGAGGCCGCCTCGACGGAGGTGATCCACATCCGTACGGTCATCCGCAGCCGGGGGCCCGCGTGGGCGCCGGCGACCTCCAGGTGGGTCAGGATGTGCTCCGCCGCCGTCCGGCGCACCTCGTCCACGATCGCCGTCGTACGCGAGGTCTCCACGACGCTGCCGCCCTGCAGCAGCGCGCTGAACCCCGCGTCGTGCTGGTCGACGAAGGCGAGGTAGCGGTCGAGCGCGTTGCCCAGGCGCCGGGTGAGCGGGCCGTCCGGCGGCTCGGCGAAGCACTGCTCCAGATCGTCGGCCGCCGAGCGCAGCGCCGCCTCGTACAGCTGCTGCTTGCCGCCCGGGAAGTAGCGGTAGACGAGCGGCCGTGACACCCCGGCCACCTCCGCCACGTCGTCCAGCGAGACCTCGTCGGGCGCGCGCACGGCGAAGAGGGAGAGGGCGGCTTCGAGCAGCTGCCGCCGCCGCTCCTCGACGCTGAGCCGCCGGTACGCGCGGGTGGGAGCAGCAGGCGAGGTCATGCCCGCAGCGTATCCGGCCTGTCGAACAAGCGCCCAGAACCCTGCGAACCCTGCGTACCCGCCCAGTTACGCCAGCAGCCCCGAGCTCTTCCACAGCCGCCGGCCCGCGCCCCGCAGCACCCCGATGTCGTCAAGGAAGTCCGTGAGCCGCTTGGCGCCCGTCTGCATCACCTCGCGGCGGTGGCCGCTCGCCTTCACCTGGGCCATGGCCTCCCGCTTGTCCAGGCCCACGTTCGTATAGACCTCGGGGTTGATGAAGGCGATGGAGAAGACCCGGGCGAACTCGCCCGAGGTGAGGCGGGTGAACTCCTGGGACCAGCGGGGCGCGGTCACCATCTGGCGGCGCAGCTCTTCACGGGCGTACCGGACATGGCGCGCCTCCTCCACGACGTGGATGCGCGTGACGCCCCGGATGAGGGTCTGGACGCGCTCGTCGGGGAACGTGAGGCGCTGCATCCAGTCGAGGATCTCCTCGCCGAGCAGCGTCGCCGTGAACGAACCGGGTGTCGTCGAGATGGTCTTGAAGAGGCGGCCGAGGTTCCGGTGGATCGTGCTGACCGGGTAGTAGGGCGCGTCGCCGCGTGTGATCAGGCGGGCGAACATCTTCGAGTGCCGGCACTCGTCCTCGATCTCCGTGAGGGCGTACCGCACGTGCGCGCTCGTGGCCGGCTTGTCGTAGATGTGTCGTACGAGGAGCTGCATCAGGATCAGTTCGAACCAGATGCCGAGCGAGGCGAGGGCCGCGGCCTCGTGCTGGGAGAGCGCGATGCGCTGCTCCTCGCTCATCCGCCGCCACATCGGGGTGCCGTACAGGGAGACCAGCTCCGGCGGCCAGAACCATTTGCCCTCCTCGAAGGGCGACTCCCAGTCCAGCTCCTTGTCGGGGTCGAAGGAGTGCTTGGCGGACGAGTCGAGCAGCCGCTCGGCCACCTGTTCGCGGTCCTTGAGCAGCCCGAGCGCGTCCCGCAGGCCTTCGAGCGCCGCGTCCTCCGTCATGGTCGTCATGGCTGTGCCCCTGCCTCGTCGTCGCACTTACGCACACTTACCGGCGGTCACGACTTATGAGACTGCCTGTCAGCAAGGCCGTCAATCCCTTGCGCACGACTTGTTGACCCGGCGTCAGGAAGCGTGTGAGCCTGCCCATGGGGGCGAGTGCACCGACGTAGCAAGTCCGCTGGCGAACACGAGGTTCGATCAAGGCCACCCCTAGGAGCCGTCTGTGTCCACGCAGGAGCTGTATACGCACGTACCCGACGACACCATCTGGCAGATACCGGCGAATGGCGCGGCCCGCTTCAGCTGGGAGTACGACGAAGGACGTGAGCGTCTCCTCGCCCTCTACCAGAAGGGCAAGGACAAGCAGTGGGACGGCGCCAAGCGCATCGCCTGGGACCTGGAGGTCGACCCGCTCGACCCGCTCGGCACCCCCGACGAGTCGATGTCGCTCTACGGCACCCGGCACTGGGACAAGATGAACGAGCGCGACCGGGGCGAGCTGCGCAAGCACTATGCCTCCTGGCAGTTCAGCCAGTTCCTGCACGGCGAGCAGGGCGCGATGGTCTGCGCGGCGCGCATCGTGGAGTCCGTGCCCGACCTGGACGCGAAGTTCTACTCCGCGACCCAGACCATGGACGAGGCGCGGCACGCGGAGGTCTACGGCCGCTTCCTGCACGACAAGATCGGCATGCTCTACCCGATCAACGACAACCTCCAGTCACTCCTCGGCGACACCCTGCGCGACTCCCGCTGGGACATGCCGTATCTGGGCATGCAGGTGCTCATCGAGGGGCTCGCCCTGGCCGCGTTCGGCATGATCCGCGACACGACGGACAAGCCGCTGCCGAAGCAGATCCTCGCGTACGTCATGCAGGACGAGGCCCGGCATGTGGCCTTCGGGCGGATGGCCCTGCGCGACTACTACAAGCAGCTCAGCGACGCCGAACTCCGCGAGCGCGAGGAATTCGTCATCGAGGGCTGCTACTTGATGCGGGACCGGCTGCGCGGCGTCGAGGTCCTGGACAACTTCGGCATCCCCAAGGCGGAGGCCGAGGAGTACACCGAGAACTCCGAATTCCTCGCCCTGTTCCGGCAGTTGCTCTTCAGCCGCATCGTGCCCTGCGTCAAGGACATCGGCCTGTGGGGCAAGCGCCTCCAGGAGGCCTACGTCGACATGGGCGTCTTCGAGATGGGCAACGCCAACCTCGACCAGCTGATGGCCCAGGACGAGGAGATCGCGGAGAAGCTGGACGCGGAGCGGTTCGCCGCGGAGGAAGGCGAGCGGGTGGCGGAGGTCGCGGAGACGATCGCCGCGGGTGAGGCCGCGGACTGAGGCCGACACGGCGGGCGGCGGTCACTGGACGGGCGGGCGGCGCGGCATGCTCCGACGGCTGTGGCGGACGGGTGTCGGACGACCTTGACCGGCTCAACCGCCGCTGATCACCGCCTCCATGACCGCCTTCGCGACAGGCGCCGCACTCCCACCCCCGCTGATGTCCCCCCGGTCCGCCGCCGCGTCCTCAACGACCACCGCCACCGCCACCGACGGCTCCGGGTCGTCGGTGGCCTGGGCCCACGAGATGAACCAGGCGTACGGAGTGCCGGAGTTGCCGATGCCGTGTTGGGCCGTGCCCGTCTTGCCGCCCACCGTCACGTCGGGGATCGCCGCGTTCGTGCCCGTGCCCTCCTCGACGACGTCCGTCATCAGCTCCCGCAGCTGCATCGCCGTCGCGGGGTTCATCGCCTGCTGGAGGGTCCTGGTGCCGTTGGTGGACACCACGTCGCCGTCGTCGGTGGTCGTGCTGTCCACCAGATAGGGGGATTTGACGGAGCCGCCGTTCGCGACCGCCGCCGAGACCATCGCCATCTGGAGCGGCGTCGCCCGGGTGTCGTACTGGCCGATGGAGGACAGCGCCAGCTGTGCCCTGTCCATCTCCGTGTCGAAGTTGCTGGCCGAGACGGAGGACGGGATCTTCAGGTCCGCGTCGTTGAAGCCGAAGTTCCGCGCCGTCGTCACCATGTCGCCCAGGCCGGTGTCCACACCAAGCTTGGCGAAGACTGTGTTGCAGGACCACTCGAAGGCGTACCTCAGGGACGCGTTGGTGCAGCCCTCCACCTCGTTCGTCAGCTCGGTCGTGGTGCCGGGCAGCGTGTACGGGTTCGGGGACTTGGTCGCCGCGTCCAGGTCCGTGACCTTGCCCGCGTCCAGCGCCGCCGCGGCCGTCACCACCTTGAACGTCGAACCCGGCGGATACGTCTGCCGGATCGCCCGGTTCAGCATCGGCTTGTCGGCACTGCCGTTCAGCGACGCCCAGGACCTCGCCACCGACTCGCTGGTGCCGGAGAGCCGCTCGGGATCGTACGAAGGCGTGCTCACCAGGGCGAGGATCTTCCCGGTGGCCGGCTCGATCGCGGCCACCGCGCCCTTCTTCCCGCCGAGCCCCGTGTACGCGGCCTGCTGCGCCGCCGCCCTGATCGTCGTCCGCACCTTGCCGCCCGGGTTCTGCTCGCGGCTGATGTCGTTCCACAGCGGGAGCGGGGCGAGCATCGGGTCGGTGCCGGAGAGGATGTCGTCCTCGGCGTTCTCCAGGAACGTCGTGCCGTAGACCTGCGAGGCGTAGCCGGTGACGGGCGCGTACAACGGGCCGTTCTTGTACGTCCGTTCATAGCGCAGCTGCTCTCCGGTGTCCTTGGAGCCGGTGACCGGACGGTCGTCGACCATGATGTCGCCGCGCGGCTGGTCGAAGCGGGTGATGGCCTGGCGGCGGTTGGCGGGGTTGTCGTCCAGGGAGCCGGACTGCACGACCTGGATCCGGGTCGCGTTCACAAGCAGGGCGATGAGCAGCAGCGCGCAGAACGCGGCGGCATGGCGGATGTACCGGGTCACGACGGCTCCTGGGGGAGGGGCTGGCTGCGGGCCGAGTCGCTGAGCCGGATCAGCAGCGCCACGATGATCCAGTTGGTGACGACCGACGAACCGCCCTGCGCGAGGAACGGCATGGCCATGCCGGTCAGCGGGATGAGCCCGCTCACGCCGCCCGCGATCACGAACACCTGGAGCGCCACGATCGAGGCGAGCCCCACCGCGAGCAGCCGCCCGAACGCGTCCCGCAGTGCGAGCCCGGCACGGAAGCCGCGCTCCACGAGCAGGGCGTAGAGCAGGAAGATCGCGGTGAGTCCGACCAGGCCCAGTTCTTCGCCCGCCGTCGCCAGGATGAAGTCGGACTTCGCGGCGAAGCCGATGAGGATGGAGTGGCCGAGGCCGAGCCCGGTGCCGAGCATGCCGCCCGCCGCGAACGCGAAGAGGGACTGGGCGAGTTGGTTGGGGCCCTCGCCCGCGTCGATGGAGGCGAAGGGGTGCAGCCAGTCCTCGACCCGGCTGTGCACATGGGGTTCGAGCGAGCCGACCGCGAAGGCGCCGAGCGCGGCAAGCAGCAGGCCGACCGCGATCCAGCCGGTGCGCCCGGTCGCGACGTACAGCAGGATCACGAAGAGCCCGAAGAAGAGCAGCGAGGTCCCGAGGTCCCGTTCGAGGACCAGGACGCCGACGCTGAGCAGCCAGATCGCGACGAGCGGACCGAGCACCCGGCCGGTCGGCAGCTGGAGGCGCTTCAGCTTCCACACCGTACGGCCGGTGTAGGCCAGCGCGTTGCGGTTGGCGGCCAGATAGCTGGCGAAGAAGATCGCGAGGAGGATCTTGGCGAACTCGCCGGGCTGGATGGAGAATCCGCCGATCCTGATCCAGATCCGGGCGCCGTTCACGGCGGGGAAGAAGATCGGCACGATCATCAGGACGAGGGCGGAGACCACGGAGATGTACGCATAGCGCTGGAGCACCCGGTGGTCGCGCAGGAACACGACGACGGCGATGAAGAGCGCGACGCCGGCGGTGGACCAGACGAGTTGCGTGGGCGCCGCCTCGTCGCCCGGTGTCTCCAGGTCGAGCCGGTAGATGAGGACGAGACCAAGGCCGTTGAGCAGCACGGCGATCGGCAGCAGCAGCGGATCGGCGTACGGCGCGCGGAGGCGGACCGCGAGATGGGCGAGGAGCGCGAGCACCCCGAGCCCGGCGCCGTAACCTGCGGCGCCGGGCGGGACGGAGCCGTTCTTGGCGAGGCCGACATCGCAGTAGCCGTAGACCGACAGCAGGACGGCCACGACGATCAGGGCGAGTTCGGTGCCACGGCGCCGGGGGACGCGAACAGCGGGTACGGAGGGAGGTGCCGAGCCCACTGTTGTTCCGGTCATGCCCGGAACGTAGCAAGCGATAGGCCCCAATGTCCGTTTATGTCACCGTGTGCTGGACGTGTGCTGAAGATATGTCAGCACCAGCGGGGTGCGGGCCCGATGTTCTGGATGTAGTACGCGGCGCCCCAGGCCCACGTGCCGTCGGTCAGCAGATACCAGCGGTCGTTGCCGTTCACGTGGTCGCCGGTCGTCTTGCAGAAGATGGTGACGATCGCGCCGTACGGCTCGGTGCGGATCACCTCGCTCCCGCGCGTCGGCGCCGTGCGGAGCAGTAGCCCCGTCTTGGCGGTGACCCGGCCCTTGTAGACCTGTGGGTGGTTGTTGCCGGCGTCGTCGGCCGCGGAGGCGGGGCCGGTCAGGGTGAGTGCGGCGAGCGCGCCGCCGGCCGCGAGTATGCCGAGGCGGGTGGTGGTCGCGGTGGGCCGAAGGGACATGGGGGTCTCCTCTGTGTGGGGCAGTACCAGGTGCACTGCGCGTGGGGCAGGACCAACACGACCCATAGGCCGCAATTCACACTAAAAGTGACACCCTGCGCACGCAAAAGGTCACGCGGCGTCAAACCGCCCGTCAAGCCGCCCCGTCGGCACCCTTGTCGCCGCTCCCGGCCGTCCCGTCGTGTGGCAGCGTCAGCGTCGCCACCGCGCCGCCGTCCGGCGCGTTCGCGAAGGTGAGCCGCGCGCCGAGCACCGCGGCCTGGCCGAGCGCGATCGTCAGACCGAGCCCGTGCCCCTTGCTCGTGCCCTCGGTGCGGAACCGCTGCGGACCGTGTTCCACCAGGTAGTCCGGGTAGCCGTCGCCGTGGTCGCGCACCGAGACGACGGGCCCGTCGACCGTCACCACGACGGGCGCGCGCCCGTACTTCCCGGCGTTGGCGAGGAGATTCCCGAGCACCCGCTCCAGTCGCCGACGGTCGGTCAGCACACAGACGTCGCGTACGACGACGAGCTCGGCGCCCGCCCCCGAACTGCGCGCGGCACGCTCGGCCAGTGGGGCGAGATGGTGGTCGTCCAGATCGACGCGCTCGCTCTTCGCGTCGAGCCGGGAGATCTCCAGGAGGTCCTCGGTGAGGGTGCGCAGTGCCGCCACCCGGTCACGCACCAGCTCGGTGGGGCGGCCCGGCGGCAGCAGCTCGGCCGCCGCGTGCAGCCCGGTCAGCGGGGTGCGCAGCTCGTGCGCCACGTCCGCGGTGAACCGCTGCTCGCTCGTCAGCTTGCTCTGCAGCGACGACGCCATCGTGTCGAGGGCGCCGGAGACCGCCGCCACCTCGTCCTGATGGCGTGCGGGGCCCTGGGTGCGCGGGTCGTTCACCCGGGCGTCGAGGTCGCCCGCGCTGATCCGGCGGGCCACCGTCGCCGTCTGGTGCAGGCGGCGCGTCACGCGGGTCACGGCGAACGCCCCGACCAGGAGCGTCGCCCCGATCGCGAGCACCGAGGAGCCGAGGATCGCCCGGTCGAGCCCGTCGATGGTGCGGGCGCCCTGCGCGTAGTCGACCTCGACGGCGATGGCCCGGCCGTGGTCGGCGGGCCCGGCGGCCCACATCGTCGGCCGGTCCTCGTGTGCGCCGACCATCGTCCCGCGCTCGCCGTCCGCCGCCAGCTCCCGCAGCCGCGCGGGCAGTCTCGGCGGGTCGATGCCCGCGCCGGGGCCGAGCCCGTCGCCCGCCTCGTACGCCCGGGTGACGTCGTCGAGCCGGATCAGGGCGCGCTCGCGGGCCTGCCCCACGGTCTGGTTGGTCACCGAGACGTGCACGAGTGCGCCGAGCAGCGCGGCGAGTGCGCAGCACATGACGGTGATGAAGACCGCGGCCTTCCAGGTCAGGGTCGCCGTCCAGGCGGGGAGCCGCGGCCCGCGCGGCTGACGGTGACTCATGCGGTGCCGCTCGGGGAGGGGGAGTGGGAGGGCTTCGCGGGCTTGGCCGGGGTCTTCGTCGGCGCGTTCGGGGAGCGTACGATCTCGTCGCTCGTCGGCAGCATGGTCTTCTGGTGGGAGTCCCAGGACCAGACGGTGCGGTACTCGTAGCCCGGCTGGCTGGAGACGGCGCGGATGACCACGTCACGGGCGGCGAGCTCGACGCCGAGCACCGCGTCCCCCGTCTCCATGATCTGCGTGAGGCGCCGCTTCTCCATGGCGTAGGCGCGGATGGCGAGATTCTCGTCGTGCCCCTTGGCGAGCCGGATGCCGACGATGAGGTCGTCCTTTCCGTCGCCGGTGAGGTCGCGGTAGTAGGCCTTGAGCACCGGGCAGTGGTCGTCGGCGTGGCCGCAGGTCCGCAGGCGCTGGAGGGTCTCCTTGTAGACCGCGTCGGAGCGGCTGTAGAGCCCGGGGTTCTCGTCGAAGTCGGTCTTCGCGACGGTCGCCGGATCGACCTTGTGCAGATCCCCGTCGGGTACGTCGACGCCCGTGACCGGCAAGCTCTCTATGACGCCGTAGTCCTCGGCGGGTTTGGACGGCGGCGGCAGCTCGGGCCAGAGCCGGGCGGGCCCGTCGGCCGTCGGGGTCGGTCCCGCGCTGCGCAGATCGCCCGGATCACCGCAGCCGCCGGCCAGCAGGACGGCGGACAGGGTGAGGGCGGCGGCGAGCGCGAGACGGCTCCGGTTCACTGCACTCCTGCCTGCCTGCGGGCCGCCCGTGCGGCGGCGCGACCACGGCGCTGGTTGGGGCTACGTCACGAGATCGGCGTAGAGAATGATGTTGTCGGTGCGGTGGCCGTCCCTGATCGGGCCGCCGCAGGTCAGCAGGCGCAGCTCGGGCCGGTCGGTCGCCCCGTACACCTTATGGGTGGGGAAGTCCTCTTTGCTCACCTGCTGGATCTCCCGCACCTCGAACGTCGCGGTGCTGCCGTCGGCCCGCGGCACCTCGATCGTGTCCCCCATTCTCACCTTCGCCACATCCTTCATCAGCGCGGGACCCTTCGCGGTGTCGTAGTGGGCGACGAGCACGGCCGCGCCCTTCTCGCCGGGCGTGACGCCGCCGGTCCACCAGCCCGGCTCGTCCGCCTTGTCGGCGGGCGGCACGTCGAGCGCGCCGTCGGCGCCCACGCCCAGGTCGAGCATGGACGTCGCGTCGACCCCGGCGGTCGGGATGCGCAGCCCGGTGGGGCGGGACTTCTCCAGTGGGGCCGGTGTCCGGGCGGCGGGCGCCGCGGCCGCGTTGCTCACCTTCACGTCGGGCGCGGGGGAGGAGCCCGAGCCCTGGCCGCAGGCGATCAGTCCGGCGCCGAGCGCGGCGGTCAGCGCGGCGGCGGCGATGAGGCGGGCGGTGTGGCGGGGCCCGGCGGTGGTTTCGTGCGCGGAGGCTCCTGCGGAGGCTTCTTCGGTGGGGGTGCTCACGGGGGATTCCTAACGTGGGCGGGAGGGTCGCCCACGACGTTAGGTGTCCGCTATTGCGGTAATTCGGCGGCTTTGTAACGGCGGGGCGTAACCGCGGAAGCGGTGCTGTTACGGGCCGACCCGCATATTGCCGAAGGCATGCCCCGGCTGGTCCCATGGTCGATGGGGTGATGCCGCATGAGTAGCGGACTGCGCGTCATACCGGCCTGGCGGCACGGACAGGAGCGGCTGTACGTCTGCCTGGCGGACGGCAGGAACGTGGCCTGGTACGACCGTGACCAGGCCCGCGTGAATCTGTTGAACGAGGCCCGCAGGCAGGACGTCCTGCACGTCCTCGCGCCGTTCCTGACCGGCGGCTACTCCGTGGGCCCGCCGCCCGTCCCGACCCCCGCCGAGCTGTCCCGCCTCGCGCTCCACCCGGACGACGACCTCGCGCCGAACCGCCCCGGTGAGGCCCTGCTCATCGCCCTGGACCGCGACCCGGCCACCACGCGCAGGCTGCGCGCCGACCCGCGGCGCCGGGCGCTCGCCGCCGAGCAGGCCATCGGCGGGGTGCTCGACGGCCTGGAGGCCGGGGGCTGGCACACCCTGCACTCCGTACCGCTGCCCGGCGGCGCCCGCATCCACCACCTGCTGATCGGCCCCGGCGGACTCTTCGGCGTCCATACGGTGCCGGCCCGCAAGCAGCGGGTGCGGGTCGCCGACCCGATGGTCACGGTCGGCCGCGGGGACCCGCGCCCGCTCCTGCGTGAGTTGCGCGCCGACGCGGACCGGGCCTCCTTCGCGCTGACCGCCGAGATCCGCCCGGTGCTCGCCGTGTCGGGTGCGTCGGACCTCGGCGTGACGGCGCCGCCGCGCGGTGTGCGGATCGTGCGCGACGGGGAGGTCTCCGCGCTCGCGGGCACCGGCGGCGTACTGAAACCGGCCGACGTGGAGGCGCTGCACGCGATGGCGCGGGACCGCCGGACCTGGCTGCGGCTCTAGCCCGTCCTCCTCGGTGCCGGCGGCCGCCGGTCTCAGAGGTTGTCGCCCCAGCCGCCCTGGATCATCGTCTGGAAGGCCCAGGCGCCGCCCCGCTTCACCAGGATGTCGGCGTACCGCAGCTGCTGCGTCTCGCCGTTCGCCGTCATCACGGAGTCCGTGAAGACGACGGCCATGGCGGGGGAGAGGAAGACGGGCGTGCGCGTGGACTCGAAGGTGATGTCCTCGCCGCCGTCTCCCATCACGTGCGTCATGGTCGCGACGAACTGTTCCCGGTCCCACTGAGCGGAGCGGCCGTCGCCCGCGGAGTCGTCGCTGACCAGGTTGAGCGGGAAGACGGCCATATCGGCCATGCGCTGCACGTCGCGCTTGGCGCTGTGGGCGTCGTACTCGGCGAACCAGGCGGTCAGGCTCGCGCGGTCCTCGTCGGTCGGGACGTATCCGGTCTCGGGCAGAAAGGTCACTCGGTCTCCTCGTCTGGTCAAGCTTGACTACGTACGAAGGAAGGTATGCTCGAATCCGTCGCTAGTCAAACTTGATTAGATGTGATGCCGGTCACGGAAGCGCTCGGGTGTGCTCAGCGGAAGCGGACCACCGCCGCTGTCGCGTGCCGGGTCGTGTTCTGCCGTACCTCCACCGTGACGGGCGGCTCGGCCGGCAGCGCGGCGTAGGTGACCTCGCCGATGCCGATGGCCACGGCCGTCCCCTCGCCCTTCGGGTCGGGCAGCGCCGCCGCGGCGGCCGTCCGCAGCGCGGGAGGCAGCGGGGACGACACCACGGGCGTGCCGTCCCCCGGCAGTACGAGGACCAGCGCCTGCGGCCGGGCCCTGCTCCCCGTGAACCCGACGACCAGCGCGTCCCTGGTGTCGCTGTGCCGCAATTTCAGCCACGCGCGCGTGGCGCCCCGGTAGGCCCCGTCGAGCCGTTTGACCACCAGGCCTTCGACGCCGGTGTCCGTCAGCGCCTCGTACCAGGTCAGGGCGGTCTCGCGGTCGGTCGTCATCGGTACGGGCTGCAGGGGCGGGCCGAGCGGGTCCAGGAGGTGTACGAGGTGGGCGCGCCGCTCCTCGTACGGCCGGGCCCGGTGGTCCTCGCCCTCCTCGGCGAGCAGGTCGAAGGCTGCGTACGAGGCGGGCAGATCGCGTGCGAGCAGAGCGGCACGCGCGCGGGTCGCGTTGGCCCGCTGCTGCACGGCCCCGAAGTCGATCCGCCCCTCGGACCAGACGACGACCTCGCCGTCGAGCACCGTCCCCACGGGCAGCCGCCGCGCGGCCTCGGCGAGGTCGGGGAACGCGGTGGTGACCAGCCGGCCCGACCGGGCCTGCAGCATCACCCGGCGGCGCTCGACGATCACGACGAGGCGGTGCCCGTCGAACTTGGGCTCGTACGCCCAGCCGCCGCCCTCGGGCAGCGAGGTGACCGACTCGGCGAGGGCGACCTTGACCGGCAGGCCGATCATGCCGACGCCTTCGCCGGGAGCGGCCGTGCGCGGTTCGCGTTGATCAGCGGGCCCAGCAGATCGCCGTAACGGAGCAATCGGGCCGCGATGTCCCCCGCCCGGAAGACGAGCTGCTCCGGAGACCCGCAGTCCGTGACTTCCGCCCAGGTCACCGGGGTGGAGACGGTCGGCTCGTGGCGGGCGCGCAGGGTGTAGGGGGTGGCGGTCGTCTTCGCGGCGGCATTCTGGCTCCAGTCGACGAAGACCTTGCCGGGGCGCAGGTTCCGGGCCATCCGGTGGACGACCAGGGCGGGCAGTGCGCGCTCGGCCTCCTTGGCGAGTGCCTTCGCGTACGCCGTCACGTCGTCGGACGGCGTCGGTTCCAGCGGGCAGAGCAGATGCAGGCCCTTGGAGCCGGACGTCTTGGCGTACACGTGCAGTCCGTCGGCGCGCAGCCGGTCGCGCAGCCAGAGTCCGGCGCGGCAGCACTCGACGACGGTGGCGGGGGCGCCGGGGTCCAGGTCGAGGACCAGGCGGTCGGCCATCGCGGGGGCGTCGGCCTGCCACTGCGGGGTGTGGAACTCCGTGACGAGATTGGCCGCCCACATCAGGGTGGCGAGGTCGTTGACGACGATCTGCCGGGCGTTGCCGTCCGAGCGCGGTACGTCGGCGGTGCGGACCCAGGAGGGGGTGCCCGGCGGGACGTTCTTGGCGAAGAAGCGCTGGCCGTCGGGGCCGTCCGGGAAGCGCAGGAAGGAGACCGGGCGGTTGTAGAGGTGGGCGAGGAGGGAGCCCGCCGTACTGGCGTAGTAGTGCAGCATCTCGCCCTTGGTGAAGCCCGTGGCCGGGTACAGCACCTTCTCCAGATTGCTGAGGGCCAGCCGCCGCCCCTCCACCTCGGTGATCGGCGTCATACGATGAGAATCCCATGAAAGCGGATGAACCACCCGAAAGCGGTTTTCGGCTCGGTTGGCTCGGTTGAGAGGTGCCTTACGTGCGATCCATATGGAACGGTGCGATCTCCTTCGGTCTTGTCAGCATCCCGATCAAGCTGGTGAACGCCACGGAGAGCCACTCGGTCTCCTTCCGGCAGATCCATCTGGAGGACGGCGGGCGGATCCGCTACCGCAAGGTGTGCGAGCTGGAGGAGAAGGAGGTGACGTCCGCGGAGATCGGCAAGGCGTACGAGGAAGCGGACGGGTCGATGATCCCGATCACGGACGAGGATCTGGCCTCGCTGCCGATTCCGACCGCCAAGACGATCGAGATCGTCGCCTTCGTGCCGGCGGACGCGATCGACCCGTTGCAGATGGACGCGGCGTACTACCTCTCGGCCAATGGAGTGCCCGCCGCCAAGCCGTACACATTGCTCCGGGAGGCGCTGAAGCGCAGCCAGAAGGTGGCGATCGCCAAGTTCGCGCTGCGGGGGAAGGAACGCCTCGGGATGCTGCGGGTGGTGGACGACGTCATCGCGATGCACGGCCTGCTGTGGCCGGACGAGGTGCGGGCGCCCGAGGGAGTGGCGCCGGACACCCGGGTCACCGTACGGGACGCGGAACTCGACCTCGCGGACGCGCTGATGGACACCCTCGGGGAGGTCGACATCTCCACCCTCCACGACGACTACCGCACGGCGGTCGAGGAACTGATCGCCGCGAAGGCGGAGGGCGGGGCTCCGGCGGAGCCCGCGGGTGCCGGGGAGGCGGGCGGCGGGAAGGTGATCGACCTGATGGCCGCGCTGGAGAGCAGCGTGCGGGCGGCGAAGAGCGCGCGCGGCGAGGACGGGGGTTCGGCGGACGTGACCCCGATCGCTTCCCGCCGCAAGCGGGCCGCCGCGGAGCCGAAGCAGGTGGGGGGCAAGAAGTCGACTGCGGCAGCTGCGAAGAAGACGGCCGCGAAGAAGTCGACGGCCACGAAGAAGACGGCCGCGAAGAAGTCGACGGCCACGAAGAAGACGGCTACGGGGAAGAAGACGACGGCGAAGAGGCGGAGTTCGGCGTGAGGGAGCGCCCTCGACCCAGCTCGCGTACCGCTTTGATGGGCGAACAGCCCAACCCTTGGGACCGACTCCGGCCCCAGTCTGCGGTGCGGTGCGGTTGTGGGGCGGGGCCGTGCCGGTATGTCCGTACTCGCCATCTCCTGCAAGCCCCGTTACTGCTTCGGCTCGGGAGGCCTGCGTGCCGTGCTCCGTGCGGACATACCGACCCGTCCCCTCGCGTCTCGTCGCGCGCTGCGGGTAGTGCCCCGAAGGGGCGCGGGGCTGTGACATTTGCGGCTCCGCCGCGGGGCGCGACCAGCCACGACGAATCCGCAGACAGAAGCCCTACGCCGTAGCAACCGTCACCGTGAACAGGCCCACCTGTTCCCGCCGGGTGGTGACGCCCTCGAAGCCCGCCGACCTCGCCCATTCCTCCGTCTGGTCGGAGGACCGGCACTTCATCACCCAGAGGTGCCCTTCCCGGTTCGGCAGGACATTCGCGATGAAGTCCAGTTGGGGGTGGTGCGTCTGCGTGGTGAAGACCAGCGTGCCGCCCGGCGCCAGCAGGGACCGCAGGCGCTGCATCGAGGCGCGGATCGTCGCGTCGTCGAGCAGCAGCTCGTACAGGCCCGAGACGACGATGA
The DNA here is from genome assembly GCF_044457025.1 of Streptomyces sp. NPDC050658. Lineage (NCBI taxonomy): Bacteria > Bacillati > Actinomycetota > Actinomycetes > Kitasatosporales > Streptomycetaceae > Streptomyces > Streptomyces sp. NPDC050658. The sequence goes on along the minus strand of NZ_JBITGM010000005.1, from coordinate 179,219 downwards.
CGTCCGGCGCCCCCTCCGCCGGCATCCGCGGAGCCAACGCGTCCCCCATCTCGTACGCGACGTTGTCAAGGCCACGCTCCCGCGCGAGCCGCTCCCCCTGCCACAGCCCGGAGCCCGCCAGATCCCGGCACAGGACCCGCACCCGGCCCGGCGGATACGGGGCGACGAGGTCCTGGAGGTAGCGGCCGGGGCCCGCGGCCACGTCCAGGACGAACACCTCGCCCCGGGGCCGGCGCTCGATCTCCGAGCGGAGGATCTCCTGGAGCAGCTCCCGCCGCGCCCGGATGGCGCGCCACCCGACGGCGTTCAGATACCCGCGGTCGATGAGCCGGCCGAGGCCGAGCGCGCCCTGCGCCCGGTTCACATAGACGTAGTCCAGCATCGAGCCGCTGTCGAAGCCGTGCCGGAATCCGACGCGGATCCCCTTCGAGGCCCGCCCCACCGTGCCCAACAGGGTCCGCAGGGCTGCCCATTTGAGTCGTACCGGGATGGATGTCATGGCAGCAAGCGTCGGCGCGGCACCCCGCCCCGCACATCCGCCCGGCTACTCGGAACGGGCTGAGTACTCCGCCTGGCGCCCCCGGCTCGCCAGTACGGCGCCCCAGGGCAACCCTGGAGGAATGACCAAGGACGAGAACGACAGCAGATACCGCCCCGTGGTCTTCCGCGACCGCTCCGCGGGCTACGCCTTCCTCACCCGGTCCACCGCCGCCACCGACCAGACGATCGAGTGGGACGACGGCGAGACGTATCCGCTGGTGGAAGTGGAGATCTCCGCCGAGAGCCACCCCTTCTACACGGGACGCGCCCGCGTCGTGGACTCCGAGGGACAGGTGGCCAAGTTCGAGCGCCGCTACGGGGACCAGGCCGCGCCGGGCACCCCCGAGTGAGTACACCCCGTACGAGCGGCGACCGAAGGCGGCAGGGATGACGGATGATCTGCAGGCGCTGGCGACCGAGGCGTACGTGTACGGCTTTCCGATGGTGGCCGGGCTCGACGAGGTCGACCGCTTCACCCGCAAGGGCATGGGCGTGATCCCGCCCGCCCCGTTCAACGAGTTCAGCCACGGCAGCGGGCTCGCGGGACCCGACGACACCTTCGTGACCATCAACAACGACACGCTCTACTCGATGGCGCAGCTCGACCTGTCCGGCGGCGCCCTGCTCCTTACCGTGCCGGACACCGACGGCCGCTACTACGTCCTGCAGTTCGTGGACGCCTGGACCAACAACTTCGCGTACGTCGGCCGCCGCGCGACCGGCACCGGCGCGGCGAGCTTCCTGCTGACGCCGCCCGGCTGGGACGAGCCGGTGCCGGCGGGCGCCACCCGGATCTCGGTGCCGACGATGGTGGCCTCGATCGTGGGCCGCTGGGCGTGCGCGGGCCCGTACGACGTGCCGGCGGTGCGCGAGCTCCAGGAGGCGACGCTGCTCGAGCCGTACTGGACGGCGTCGGGGGAGTCGCTGGGGCTTCCGGCCTACGCGTACACCCCGGAGGGCGAACCGGAGCTGCGGTTCTACGAGAAGCTGCGGTCGGGGATGGCGGCCTTCCCGCCGGCGGCGCCCGACGTCGCGTACCAGCGGCGGTTCGCCCCGCTGGGCCTGTTGGAGGTGCAGAGCCCGTACGCACAGGCCGCGCCCGAGCTGGTCGAGGCGCTGCGGGCGGGCTTCGCCGCGGGGAAGGAGCAGGTCGAGCAGGCCACCCGGGACGGCCGGAGCCCGGAGCAGAACGGCTGGCGGCTCGCCTATCACTCCTTCGACTTCAACGCCGACTACTTCGAGGTCGGGACCCTCAAGGACCCCCAATGGGTCTACACCGACCGGGAGTTGGGGCGTGAGGTGCGGGCGGCCGCGGCCCGTGCCGGGCTCTGGGGCAATCACGGCTACGAGGCGGCGTACGCGATGACGTGGGTCGACGAGGAGGGCGAGCCGCTGGACGGTTCGCGTTCCTACACGCTGCGGTTCGAGAAGCCGCCGCCCGTCGACGCGTTCTGGTCGGTCACCATGTACGACGTACCGGACTACCACCTTGTCGCGAATCCCGCCGAGCGCTACTCAGTCGGCGACCGCACCCCCGGTCTCGTGTACGGCGACGACGGCTCGCTCACGGTCACCCTCCAGGCCGGGCGGCCGGACGACGAGGTCTCGGCGGCGAACTGGCTGCCCACTCCCGAGGGGCCCTTCCGGCCGGTGCTGCGGATGTACACGCCGCGGGCCGCCGTCTTCGACGGGACGTACGAGCTGCCGCCGGTGCGGCGCGTGCGGTGAAAGGGTGGAGCCCCTGCCGGGCAGTCGGCAGGGGCTCCAGTGGCGCCGGTCAACGGCGGGGGATGCGGTGACCGGTGCGCATTAGGGGGAGGCTTCAGACGGAAGCCGCCGTGATCAGGGCGCCGTCTTGTTCAGGGGGCCGTCTTGTTCAGGAAGCGGCCTTGATCAGGGCTTCGGCGACCGTCGAGAGGTTCTTGGAGAGCTCGGAGCCGATGGCGGCGGCCAGCTCGTCGCTGCCGGGGCCGTCCAGCTCGACCTTGTGCGTCATCCGGCTGCCGCCGCCCGGCAGCGCCGTGACCTGGCAGCCGATGCGGTGCACGATTCCGCCGTCCATCGGGGACTCGACCACAAAGCTCTCCCCGTCGACCACGGAGAGCAGGCTGAACGGTATCTCGCCTGCTCCGGCGCGGAAGATCACGCCGTTCTGCCCCGCGGTAAAGGCTCCTTCGAGCTCCACCTTCTCCAGGCCGGGGTTCCAGTCGGGCCACGTCGCCACATCGACACATCGTGCCCAAACGGCGGCCTGAGTGACATCCGCCTCGACATGCAATTCGTCATTCCACATGTGTGTGCCGTCCAGTGTGAAGTCGGGCGGTGCGGCCGCCCCAGAGGTAACTGTGTATGCCGTAGATGCTTGAGTATATCTTATACACAGAGCCGCTCGGGGTGTCAACGATCCACTGCGCGAACAGGGGTGGGCAGGGGTCGGAAGGGGTGCCGTGCGCCCCGGACAGGGGTCCGGGGCGCACGACACCCCTATGAATTCGCGGAAGTGTCAGAATTATGTCGGCACGGAAGTGCGCAAGTGCGGAATGTCAGGAAGGGAGTTTCTCCCGCTGCAACTCCGCGGGGAGTTCCTCGCGGTTCCTTATATTCATCTTCCGATAGATGCGGGTGAGATGCTGCTCGATCGTGCTGACCGTGACATAGAGCTTCGCCGCGATCTCACGGTTGGTCCGCCCCTGCGCCGCGAGAATCGCGACCCGCCGCTCGGATTCGCTGAGTTTGGCCAGAACCGGCAGGTACAGCGCGGAGTATTCGTCCGGCTCGTGGTCCTGGCCGAGCGGCAGCCCCGCCGACTCGACCTCGCGCCGCAGCTCGTCGGAGTGACAGCGCTGGGCGAGCCGGCGGGCCTTGCGTGCGAAGGACTGCGCCTGGTTCCGCTCGCCGATCCGCTGGTAGGCCTTGCTCAGATCGGCGAGGACCCGCGCCGTCTCGTAGGTGTCGCCGCTGATCTGGAGCATGTCCAGGGCCTCTTCGAGCAGGGCGGGCTGGTCCGCGGGCGCCGAGATGGACGCGTACGTACGCAGCGCGAGGCCGCGGGCGCGCGGGTGGTCGAGCTCCGAGCTGATCGTCAGCTGCTCCTGGAGCAGCTGCGCCGCGCGGTCGGCGCGGCCCAGGCGCCGCCAGGTCGCCGCGGCCTCGGCCCGCCAGGGGACCAGGGTCGGGCTGTCGATGTCCCACTTGACCATGTGCTCGCCGCAGGCGGTGAAGTCGGCCAGGGCGATGTGCCGCCTGCCCACGGCCAGTTGGTGGCGTCCGCGCGCGTGCAGGTAGTGCAGTCCCACGCGGGTCTGCAGCAGTGTGGGCGGCACGGGGCGGTTGAAGAGGGTTTCCGCCGCCTCGTGGTTGCCGATCGCCGTGTAGGTGTCGGCGAGCACACTGAGCGCGAGCGCGGAGCTCTCGTTCAGTTCGAGGCCCGCCACCCGGTTGAGCGCGAGCTCCGCCTGGGTGGCGGCGGTGTTCAGGTGCCCCTGGCGGAACGAGGCGAGGGCGTGCATGGCGGCGATCACGCCCTGCCAGGTGGGGAAGGCGAGCAGCACCGCCTCGTCCATGAAGTGCCGGCACCAGGCGGCGGCCGACTCCGCGCGGTCGGCGTAGATCAGGGAGAGGATCGACGCCGAGATGGCGCGGTACGAGCTGTTGCAGAGACCGGCACCCTGCAGGACCTGCTCGGCCTGGGCCAGGGTGTGTTCGTTGGCCCGCCGGGACAGGACGGCCGACAGGGCGTGGGCCGAGCGCAGTTCGGTGGGGCAGAGCGTGGGCATGATCGTGCCGGACTCCGTGCCCGACAGCGTGCCGGAGTCCGGGCCCGGCCGCGCGGGGCCGGGCACCGGCAGCGTCAGGCCCGGATAGCTGGCCCGTACGAGGTGCTGCAGCGAGAGCAGTTCCTCGTGGGGGCCCGCCGCGGGGCTGTCGGTGTGCGTGAAGAGGTGCTCCAACACCTCGCCGGCCTCGTCGAGTTCGAGGTTCCACAGCATGATCTCGGCGGCGTTCGCGGCCTGTTGCTGGCGCACCTTGCCCGCCAGGATCGGTCTTCTGAGGGTGGCGAACATCGACTGGGCGGCGGCGGGGTCGCTGAGCCAGTGGATCAGCGCGGTGCGGACCTTGATGATGTTCAGGTCGCGTTCGTCGCCGCAGCATTCGCCGGCCAGGGTGAGATAGCGGATGGCCAGGTCGGGCTCGCCCTTGAGCAGCGACTTGAAGGCCGCCTCCTGGAGCAGCGGATCCGCCCACTCCTCGCCGGGCTGGCCGGCCAGGAGCAGATGCCGGGCGACCGTCTCGGCGGAGGCGCCGTCGTCATGCAGTAATCGGGCGGCCTTGTGGCGCAGCGCGGCGTTCTCGCTCAGCGGCATGTTGTCGAGCACCGCGTTCGGTACGTCCGGGCAGCGGAACCGGGTGCCTTCCAGTACGCCGATGTCCTGGAGGCGGCCCGCCACCTGCTGGGCCACGAGGACGCTGACGCCGATCAGGCGGGGCAGCAGATGCAGGTCCGCGGAGACGCCGAGCAGCGCGATCCCGCGGGCGACCCGGAGGGCGAGCGGTCCCGCGCGGTGCAGACAGGCCAGCACGGCGTCCTGGAGGACGCGGCGGTCCCGGTCGGCCGGCCGCGGCGACCGTCCTGCCGTCTCGGTGAGCAGGGCGTCCACCAGCAGGGGGCTGCCGCCGGTGAGCCGGTGGTACTCCTGGGCCGTCTCCTCTGCGTCTCTGGTGTCCCCGGTGTCCCGCAGGGGGCAGCGCCGTTCGATCCACTCCGCGATCTCGGCCGGTGACAGCGGGTCCAAGCGGAATCGCCGTACCGACGATTCGTAGAGCAACTCCTCCAGGAAGGGCAGCGGCTTCCGGTTCAGCGGCGGATTCCAGGTGCAGACGATCGCCAGCGGGTGCGGATAGTGGCCCTGGGCGAGGCGGCGCAGGGACTGGAGGGAGTAAGCATCCATGTAATGGATGTCGTCGACGGTGAGCAGCACGGAACCGCGCCTGGCCAGTTCGACGATCGACCGGTAGGTCTCGCGCGCCGCCGCCGACAGCTCGCCGGGCGGGCCGGCCTCCGCGGCCGTCGGGGCCGGTGCGAACAGGGAATCACCGCTCGACCTGTGGAGCCGCTCAAAGGCCGCGAACGGAACACCTTGATCTTCCGGTGTACCCGCAACGTTCAACACCGTGACACCAAGAGATTCCGCGCGCTCGAAGAGCGTGTGCAAGAGAGTGCTCTTGCCCATTGCGGTGATGCCGCTCAGCGTGGCGATTGTGGGTTTTCTGCCTTCACTGCCGTCGAGGAGGTGCAGGAGTTGGCTGATTATTCGTTCGCGTTCTTCAGGCAATGCCGCAACCCCCGTGGTCCCGACCTGGCGATTTCGCGCAAAATGTCGCAAGATCCCCGTGCCGCCGCGCGTGAGCGAGCAGCTGGGGTGCGCGGCAGAACAGTATACGAAGCGAAACTGTGTGCGACTCATACAGTACTCGCTCCGTAGGTGGTCCAGTCAAGCGTGATCTGTAATGTCAAGACCAAGAATCAGCAAAGAGAAGCGGAGTGGCCAGTTCCCGTAGTTGTTGGGTCAACTGTCGAGTGCAGGCCTTAGGGGGGTGCCCCCGCTGCACCGCCCCGCTCCCCCGCCGCAGGGCTGGCCAGCGGCTTTATGGGGCGCCCCCCTAAGGCGATCAGCACCCCGTCGGGGTGTAAGGGGGGTGGGGTGTGAGCCGGGTAGGGGTTGGCCTGTCTGGTGCGTGGACGTAGCGTTCCGGCTGTTGCGCAAGGTACTTGACAAGACAGTCGAGAGCAGTTGCGCACCTTCCACATCGTGGATTACGGGGGAAATTGATGAATCGGTTCATGCCTCAGCGCATCCTTCCTGGCGTGCGGAATTCAGTGCTGCCCGACGGCGGGCCTGCCGCCGCTTGACGCCATGGTCGACCGAGCTCCCTCAACAGGTGGAGCCGAACGTTCTGAAATTGAGTGGACCTGCCCTTCATGAATGACTGAGCAGGCGCAACATCCTGTATTTCGCGGTGTTGGACTCTGGAGGCACGTCAGTGTTGTTGGTAGCGCGTGAAGAAATCTCCGGTCAGCTTGATTCCATTCTGAGCGAGACGCCCGTGGGGGCGAGCAATATCGCTGTGATCAGCGGCCCTACTGCGATGGGCAAGAGCACGGTGCTCCGCTCCTTCAGCCGACGGGCCGCCGCTTCCGGCGTGACCGTTCTCAGCGCCGTGAGTTCGCGTGACGAGAAAACTCTTCCGTACGCCGTCCTGGGAAAGCTCTTCGATTCCCTGGGGCATGTGGCGCCCGCCGTTCCGGACGGCGGAGTACGCACCCCGGATTTCCGCAAGGACCCCATTCACGTCGCCCGAGAGGTCTATGCGGTCATCGCGGCGCTGGCCGGGCGCGGCAGGGTTCTCATCACCGTCGACGACGTACAGCACACCGACATGGAGTCGCTGCGCTGTCTCCAGTACCTCGCCAACGGGCTGCCATCCGGAATGCTCCGGCTGGTCTTCGCCTGGGAGTCGCAGGTCGAACGGGCCCCGCTCCAGGTCCTGCAGGACTTCATCTACCGCCCCGACGTCCTGCGCATCCGGGTCGCCCCGCTGAGCACCGACGACATCGAGCGCATGGTCGTCGGCAGGACCCGCTGCACCCCCTCCGCCGCCGCGGCCCGTATCCACGAACTCACCGGCGGCAACCCGCTGCTCGCCGCCGCGCTCCTGGAGGACGGCCCGCCCTGCGGCTGCGGCACCGCCCACCCCCGCGGCGCGGCCGGCGAACAGCCCCCGGCACCCGCCGGCGCGCCCGGCGCCCGCTTCCGCGAGGCCGTGTTGATCTGCCTGCACCGGATGGGTGGCAACGCTACGCGTGTAGCGCATGCCCTGGCGATGCTCGACGGCTCCGTCAACCTGCGCCGGCTGAGCCGGCTCACCGGCATCGGCATGGGCGTGACCCGCGAGATCGTCGACAAGCTCACCGAGACCGGCATCACCAACGGCCTGGAGTTCCGCCACCGCAAGGCCACCCGCGGCGCGATCCTCGGCGGCATGTCCGGCGAGGAGCGCACCCATCTGCACCACCGCACCGCCCAACTCCTGCACGAGGAGGGCGAACCCTCCCGGTCGGTGGTCCGGCATCTGATGGCCGCGGGCCCCGCACGGCACGACTGGATGCTGCCGATCCTGCTCGGCGCCGTACAGACCGCCCTCGAACAGCACCAGATCCGCTCGGCCATCGACTATCTGCGGTTCGCCGAGGAGTGCTGCTCCGACGGCAACCAGCAGTACGCGATCAAGGCGCGCACCGCCGCGCTCTACGGACTCGTCGACCCCTTCTCCTCCGCCGAGCGCTTCCTCTCCCTCAAGGCGCCGATCCTGGCCGGCAACCTCACGGGCGCCGACGCGCTCCGCCTGGCCTGCTCGCTCTTCGAGTATCTGCGGTTCGACGACGCGATGGACATCGTCGAGTACGTCGCCGACCGGGACGACGCCGCGGCGCTCGGCGCCGAGTGGCGCTTCACCCAACTGCTCGTCGCCACCAACTACCCGGCCGTGCTGCCCCGCCTGGAGGCAGTCGTCCCGGAGGCCGCCCGGCGCGGCACACCCGCCAACTCGCCCGCGCTGCGCGCCGTGCGCTGCCTCTCCTCGGTGCTCGCCCAGTCCGGCGGCGAGCACACCATCGCGCTGGCCGAGCAGGTGCTGCAGGACGAGAGCGTCGCCCACGGCTCGTTCGACGGGGTGGCCTTCGCCATCCAGTCCCTCGTCTACGCCGACCTGATCGACACCGCGGCCGACTGGTGCGAGCGGCTCCTCGCCGGCACCCGCGAGGACGACACCCCCGCCTGGCAGTCCTGGCTGCGCTCGCTGAGCGCGCAGGTCGCGCTGCGCCGGGGGCAGATGGACGAGGCGATCGCGCTGGCCGAGCGGGCGCTGGCCTACTTCACCGAGTGCGGGTACGGCGAGGCGGCCGCGATGCCGCTGTCCGTGCTGGTCGAGGCGCACACCGCCACCGGCAACCTGGAGGAGGCGGCCGCCTATCTCACCCGGCCCATGCACCCCGCGCTCTTCGAGACCCGGCAGGGCCTGCACTACCTCTACGCGCGCGGCCGCCACCACCTGGCCTGCAACCGCGGGCACGCCGCGCTCGCCGACTTCCTGGCCTGCGGCGAGCGGATGGACCACTGGAACATCGACACCCCGGCCCTCGCCCCCTGGCGCACCGGCGCCGCGGAGGCCTGGCTGCGGATCGGCGACCGGGAACGCGCCGCCCGGCTCATCGACGAGCAGCTAGCCAAGGTCGGTACGGGCCTCACCCGCACCCGCGGTATCACCCTGCGCTCCCTCGCCGCGGTGCGCGAGGTGCACGAACGCCCCTCGGTCCTGGCCGACGCCCTCGACGTACTGCAGCTCAGCAACGACCGTTACGAGAGCACCCGCGCACTGGTCGACCTGAGCGAGGCCTACCAGACCCTCGGCGACAAGGCGCAGGCGCGGACGGCGGCCCGCAGGGCGCGCCGCACGGCGAAGGGCTGCCACGCCGACGACGGCCATCAGTCCTTCATGGCGGCCTGTTCGCTGCCGGGCTCCCCGGCGAATCCGGGGCACTCGGGGAAGAGTTCCTGCGTCGTCCCCGACGACCACTTCGCGGAACTGAGCGACTCCGAGCGCAGGGTGGCGATCCTCGCCGCGAGCGGCTATTCGAACCGCGAGATATCCGCGAAGATCTATGTCACGGTCAGCACCGTCGAGCAGCATCTCACCCGTGTGTACCGGAAGTTGAAGATAAGGAATCGCGAGGAACTCCCCGTGGAATTCCACGCCGACGCCGCCGAACTGGCGTAGGGCGGACCCGGCAAAGCAGTGGCCGGTACCGGAGAGATCCGGTACCGGCCACTGCTTGCTGTCCGGGAAGAAACGCGCGACGGAAGCCGCCCACGCGTCACGCGATATACGTGGAGACCTCCATGCCGTCGCCGACGTTGATCAGGTTCGAGACGAAGTTGCCGCCCCGCACGTGGTCGAAATAGGCCTGCTGCGGGAACAGCCCCATGTCGTCGGCGATGATCAGGGCGTTCGGCGCGAGCTGCGGCTCCAGGACCTTGAGCACCGGCAGGTACAGGTCCTTCCAGCCGTCGAGGAACACCATGTCGACCGGGCCCGGCAGGTTCGCGAGCGACTCCAGGGCGTCACCGTCGCGCACGTCGGTGATGTCGTCGAGGCCGGCGTCCGCCATGTTCTTGCGGGCGGTCGCGGCCTTGTCGGCGTGCCACTCCGACGTGATGACCTCGCCGCCGTTGTCCCGCGCGGCCGCCGCGAGGAACACCGTGGAGATGCCGAACGAGGTGCCGAACTCGACGATGCGCTTGGCGTTGCGGGCGCGGGCCTGCTGGTAGAGGAAGTCACCGCACTCGCGCGGAATCGCGAGGTAGGCACCGGACAGCATCGTGGTCTGTTCCTGGTGCGTGAAATCGTCGATCGGCCGGTTCTTGGCGATGAGTTCCGCCGTCGCCGGTCCTTCGACGACTTCCTGGTCGGCAAAGAGATGGTTGATTGTCGCCTGGACACGTTCCGTCGTCAGGGTGTTCATTCCGCGCCTTTCGAGAAGGACTGCAACGGCGGCCGATGCTACGGGCCCGAGGTCGCGAGAAGGAAGGTGATCGGCCCCCATGACCCCATGGTTAGGGGGCAGTTGACGGTTCTTAGGGGGCGGACCCCGTGGTGCGGCCCAGCGCGTCGCGTATTGAATGGGCGGCAGTTCAGGAGCCTTGTGCCGAGGGCTCGGACAAGTACACCGCACGTACCACGAAAAGGAGTCGATCAACGATGAGCATGCTTGATCTGAAGCCCGTCTCGCTGACGTGTCTTCACATGCTCGGTGTCCCTTTTGGGGAGCCCTCGCGCTATTCCTTCGAGGAGCGCGTCGCCGCTGCCGCGACTGACGGAATCGCCGACCTCGGAATGGACGCGAGCGAATTCGACACCCTCCTCGCCGAGCGCTCCGCCGACGACATCAAGGCCATCCTCAAGGACCACGGGGTGCGCTTCGGTGAGCTGATGGGCCACTACGGCTGGCACTTCGGCGGCGACTACGGCAAGCAGGCCCGGCAGATGGAGGACCGTCTGTACGAGATCTGCGACACCTTCGAGATCACGAACCTGAAGACGTTCGTCATGACGCCGACCGAGATGCCCACGAAGGAGGAGCTGGTCGAGCGCTTCACCGGCGTCTGCGACCGCGCCGCCGGCCACGGCGTCCAGATGGTCCTGGAGCCCGTCACGGTCAACCCCGGCTTCGGCTACACCGAGGCCATCGACCTGCTCATCGCGGCCGACCGCCCCAACACCGGCCTGATGATCGACTGCTGGCACTTCTTCCGCGACCCCGACAACTACAAGGCCCTGGACCGGCTCCCCGCCAAGTACTTCCTCGGCGTCGAGCTGCGTGACGCGGCGGCCGAGCCGCAGGGATCCCGCCAGGACGACTGCACCACGTACAACAAGCTGCCCGGCCAGGGCGAGTTCGACCTGCTCGGCCTGCTGCGCCACCTGGACTCGCGCGGCATCGACGTCCCGCTGTCGGTGGAGTGCATGTCCGACGAGCTGCGCAAGGTGTCCGCGCAGGAGAACGTCGACCTCACCGTGGCCGCCGTCCGGTCGCTGCTGGCCGGCGCCTGACGCGCATCCCGGCGGATTCGCGAATCTCCAAGATCTCAAAGGATTGATGGGTGTCGGCGGTGAACGATGACAAGGTCCGTGACTATCTCCGGCGTGCCACGGTAGAGCTGAAACAGGCTCGGCACCGGCTGCACGACATCGAGACGCGGAACACGGAACCGATCGCCATCACCGCCATGAGCTGCCGTTTTCCGGGGGAGGTGAGCTCGCCGGAGCAACTGTGGGAGCTGGTGACCACAGGCACCGACGGGATCTCGCCCTTCCCGGAGAACCGCGGCTGGGACACCGGGCGGCTCTACGACCCGGAGCCCGGCACCCCCGGCAGGAGCTACACCCGGCACGGCGGATTCCTGCACGAGGCGGGGGAGTTCGACGCCGAGTTCTTCAAGATCAGCCCCAACGAGGCGCGCGAGATGGACCCGCAGCAGCGGCTCCTGCTTGAGACGTCCTGGGAGGTCCTGGAGCGCGCCGGCATCGACCCCGCCTCCCTCAAGGGAAGCAGGACCGGCGTCTTCGCCGGCATGGTCTACCACGACTACGCCTACAACAGCAGTACGGGCTCCATCGCCTCCGGCCGCATCGCCTACAGCCTCGGCCTCGAAGGCCCCGCGGTCACGGTCGACACCGCCTGCTCGTCCTCCCTGGTCGCCCTGCACTGGGCGATCCAGGCACTGCGCTCCGGCGACTGCACCCTGGCGCTCGCCGGCGGCGTGAACGTGATGGCGACCCCCGAGGCCTTCATCGCGTTCAGCGGCCAGCGCGGGCTCTCCGCCGACGGCCGCTGCAAGTCCTTCGCGGCCGCCGCGGACGGCACCGGCTGGGGCGAGGGCGTCGGCATGCTCCTGGTGGAGCGGCTCTCGGACGCCCGGCGCAACGGCCACCCCGTTCTCGCCGTCATCCGCGGCTCGGCCGTGAACCAGGACGGCGCGAGCAACGGCCTCACCGCGCCCAGCGGCCCCTCGCAGCAGCGGGTGATCCGCCAGGCCCTCGCCAACGCGGGCCTGACCTCCGCCGACGTCGACGCGGTGGAGGCACACGGCACCGGCACGGTCCTCGGCGACCCGATCGAGGCACAGGCACTGCTCGCGACGTACGGCCAGGACCGCCCGGAGGACCGGCCGCTCTGGCTGGGCTCCCTCAAGTCGAACATCGGCCACGCCCAGGCGGCGGCCGGTGTGGGCGGCATCATCAAGATGGTGCAGGCGATGCGGCACGGCCTGCTGCCCAAGACCCTGCACGTCGACGAGCCGACACCCCAGGTCGACTGGTCGGCCGGGAACGTGGAGCTGCTCACCGAGCCACGGGACTGGCCGCGCACCGATGGCCGCCCGCGCCGCGCGGGCATCTCGTCCTTCGGCATGAGCGGCACGAACGCCCATGTGATCGTCGAGGAGGCGCCGGCCGCTGCCGAGGCGGAGTCGCAGGACCCCGCACCGTCCGGTCCGCCCGCAGGCGCCCCGATCCCGTGGCTGGTCTCGGCGCGCGGTGACGACGCCCTGCGCGCCCAGGCGTCCCGCCTCGCCGGGTACGCGGACGGAGTGGGGGCGGCCGACTCCCTGCCGGACATCGGCTACTCGCTCGCCGTGACGCGCACGGCCCTGGAACGGCGGGCCGTGGTCCTCGCCGACGACCGGGAGAGCGCGCTGGGCGGCCTCGCGGCGGTCACCGACGGAATCTGGCGTCCGGGCGTGCTGAGCGGCACCGCGACCGAGGGGCTCACGGCGTTCCTGTTCACCGGGCAGGGGAGCCAACGTCTCGGGATGGGCCGGGAGTTGTATGAATCGGTTCCCGTGTACGCCGATGCTTTCGACGCGGTGTGTGCGGAGCTGGACGCGCACCTGGACGGCGACGGTTCGGTGCGGGATGTGATCTGGACCGATGAACAGGCCCTGAACCGCACCGAGTTCACGCAGGCGGGGCTCTTCGCCGTCGAGGTGGCGCTGTTCCGGTTGATGGAGCACTGGGGTGTGCGCCCCGATTTCCTGCTGGGGCATTCGGTGGGGGAGCTGGTTGCGGCGCATGTGTCAGGAGTTCTGTCGCTGGCGGATGCGGCCCAACTGGTCGCGTCGCGCGGCCGGTTGATGCAGGCGCTGCCCGCAGGCGGCGCGATGGCGGCCGTCCAGGCCACCGAGGAGGAGATCCGGGAGACGCTGACCGACGGTGTGGGCATCGCCGCCGTCAACGGGCCGTCCGCCACCGTGATCTCCGGTGACGAGTCGGCGGTCGCCGCGCTCGTCGACGTATGGCGGGCGCGGGACCGCAAGGTGAAGCGGCTGAACGTCAGCCACGCGTTCCACTCCGCGCGGATGGAACCGATGCTGGCCGAGTTCCGCGGCGTCGCGGAAGGGCTGACCTTCGCCGAACCCCGTATCCCGATCGTCTCGAACGTGACCGGCGCCCTGGCGACCGCCGAGGAGCTGGCGTCCCCCGACCACTGGGCCCGGCACGTCCGGCAGGCCGTGCGGTTCGCCGACGGGGTGCGGCTCCTGGAGGCGCAGGGCGTGACGACATTCGTCGAACTGGGGCCGGACGCCGCGCTCTCGGGCATGGGCCCTGACTGCCTGAGCGGCGACACCGACGAGCCCGGCGACACCGACGACATCGCCTTCCTCCCCCTCCTCCGCAAGGGCCGCGACGAGGTCCGCCAGACGGTCACCGCCCTGGCGTCCGCGCATGTGCGGGGCGTGCGGGTGGACTGGCGGTCGTACTTCGGCGGCCAGGGAGCGCGGGTGGATCTGCCCACGTACGCCTTCCGGCGCAAGCTCTACTGGGAGACGGCCGACCCCGCGCCGGCCGCCGATGCCGGGCCGCAGGGCACGGACTCCTGGCGCTACCGCCTCGCCTGGGCCGCGGCCGAAGCTCCGGCGGCGCCCACGCTGACCGGCACCTGGCTCGCGGTCCTGCCCGCCCAAGACGGCATCGACCGGCGAATCCCGGCAGTCCTCGACGGTCTCGCCGGGCACGGAGCCCGCGTCGTCACCGTCGAGCTGCCGGACGACGCCGACCGCTCCGACGTGCTGCGGCTGCTCCGCGCGCACACCTCCGGGACGGCTCCCGCCGGAGTCCTGTCCCTGCTCGCCCTCGACGACCGCGCCCACCCGCGCCACTCCACGCTCTCGCGCGGCACCGCCGCCACGATCGCCCTCGTGCAGGCGCTCGACGAGGCCGGGAGCGGATCGGCCAGGCTCTGGTGCCTGACGTCCGGCGCCGTGGCGGTCGACTCCGACGCGGAGGTCGGCAGCCTGCCGCAGAGCGGGATCTGGGGAGCCTCCGCCGCGCTCGCGCTGGATCACCCCGACTTCTGGGGCGGCGTCATCGACGTACCCGAAGAGATCGGCCGCGAGACGCTGCGGCACCTCTGCGGTGTGCTGTCCGGTGAGGTCGCCGAGGAACAGATCGCCCTGCGCCCCGGCGGGATCTTCGGGCGGCGCATGGTCCGCGCGGAGTCCAACGGCCAGTCCACCCAGGCGACTTGGAGCCCGACCGGTACGACGCTGATCACCGGCGGGACCGGCGGCGTAGGAGCACATCTGGCGCGCAAGCTGGCCCGCGAAGGCGCCCGGCATCTGCTGCTCACGAGCAGGCGGGGCCGCGCCACCGACGGTGTCGCGGAACTGGAGGCCGAGCTGACGGCCCTGGGCGCCGAGGTCACCACGGAGTCCTGTGACGTCACCGACAGGGAAGCGGTACGGCGGCTGCTCGCGGCCATCCCCGAGGACCGCCCGCTGACGGCGGTGATGCACGCGGCCGGTGCCATCCAGCTCGACGCCCCGCTGCCGAAGACCACGCTGGAGGAGTTCGCGGAGGTCGGCCACGCCAAGATCGGCGGCGCGCTCGTCCTCGACGAACTGCTCGCGGACCGCCCCCTGGAGGCCTTCGTGCTGTTCTCCTCCGGGGCCGCCGTCTGGGGCAGCGCGGGACAGCCCGCGTACGGCAGCGCCAACGCCGTGCTCGACGCGCTCGCGCACCGCCGCAGGGCCCGCGGGCTCACCGCGACCTCGATCGCCTGGGGCGCCCTGGAGAGCGGCATGGTCGACGCGGAGATCAGCGCGTTCATGCGGCGCATCGGCGCACCCGCGATGGACCCCGGGCAGGCGCTCGACGTGCTGCGGCAGGCGATCGTCCGGGACGAGAGCCATCTGGTCGTCGCCGACTTCGACTGGGCCCGCTTCGCGCCGACGTACACCCTGTCCGGACCGCGCCCGCTGCTCGACGCGCTGCCCGAGGTACGGGCGGCCCTGGACGGCGGCGACACCGCCGGGGGCGCGGAAGGACCGGAGCGGGGCGCGCTCGCCGACATCGCGGGGAAGCCCGAGGCGGAACAGCGGCGGACCCTGCTCGACCTGGTGCGCCGCACGGTGGCGGGCGTGCTCGGCCACGACGGCCCGGCCGCCGTCGAGCCGAAGCGGGCCTTCCAGGACCTCGGCTTCGACTCCGTGGCCGCCGTCGAGCTGCGCACCCAGCTGAACCGGGCGACGGGACGGCGCCTTCCGGCCACCGTCGTCTTCGACTACGCCACGCCCGTGGCGCTCGCCGGCTACCTGTGGGACGAGATCTGCCGCGGCACCGGCGGCCAGGTCCTGCCCGTGACCGCGGAGCTGGACCGCGTCGAGGCGCTCCTTTCCGGCCTCCCGGCGCAGGAGATCGAGGCCCACCGCGTCACCGCCCGGCTCAAGGCCCTGGTGGCGACGCTCGACGAGCGGCTCGGCGGACCGGACGCGGCTGATGTGAGCGACGTCCTGGAGAGCGCGTCCGCCGAGGACGTCCTCGCGTTCATCGACAAGGAACTCGGCTCGGCCTGACGGCGACGGGTCGTTCTCTGAGAAAGCTGTGAGGCCTGGATGCCGACTGACGACAAGCTCCTCGACTATCTCAAGCGGGTCACCGCCGATCTGCACCAGACCCGCCGCCGCCTCCAGGAGGCCGAGGCGCGGGAGCCGGAGCCCGTCGCGATCATCGGGATGAGCTGCCGCTACCCCGGCGGGGTCCGCTCGCCGGAGGACCTGTGGCGGCTGGTCGACGAGGGCAGGGACGGCGTCGCGGACTTCCCCGACGACCGCGGCTGGGACCTCCAGGAGCAGGGTACGAACTACGTCCACGAGGGCGGATTCATCGACGGGGCGGGCGACTTCGACCCGGCCTTCTTCGAGATCTCGCCGCGCGAGGCCGTCGCGATGGACCCCCAGCAGCGGCTGCTGCTCGAAGGGTCCTGGGAGGTCTTCGAGCGGGCCGGTATCGCCCCGCGCGGCATGCGGGGCAAGCCGGTCGGCGTGTTCGTCGGCTCCGGCATCCAGGACTACGGCGATCTCCTGCTGCGCGCGCCCGAGGCCGCCGAGGCGTACATGTCGACGTCGGTGTCCCCGGCGGTGCTCTCCGGCCGGGTGGCGTACGCGCTGGGCCTCGAAGGACCCACGCTCACCGTCGACACGGCCTGCTCGTCGTCGCTGGTCGCGCTGCACCTGGCGGCGCAGTCGCTGCGCAACGGCGAGTGCTCGCTGGCGCTCGCGGGCGGCGTCATGGTGATGTCGACGCCCGCGGCGTTCGTCGCGTTCAGCCGCCAGCGCGGCCTCGCGCCGGACGGCCGCTGCAAGGCGTTCTCGGACGCGGCGGACGGCACCGGCTGGGCGGAGGGTGTCGGACTCCTCCTGGTGGAGCGGCTCTCGGACGCGCGCCGCAACGGCCACCGGGTACTCGCCGTCGTACGCGGCTCGGCCGTGAACCAGGACGGCGCGAGCAACGGCCTGACCGCGCCGAACGGTCCCTCGCAGCAGCGGGTGATCCGCCAGGCCCTCGCCGACGCGCGGATCTCCGCAGCGCAGGTGGACGCGGTCGAGGGACACGGCACGGGCACGACGCTCGGGGACCCGATCGAGGCGCAGGCGCTGCTGGCGACGTACGGCCAGGACCGCCCGGAGGGCAGCCCGCTGTGGCTGGGCTCCCTCAAGTCGAACATCGGCCATGCGCAGGCGGCAGCGGGCGTGGGCGGCATCATCAAGATGGTGCAGGCGATGCGGCACGGCGTCCTGCCCAAGACCCTGCACGTGGACGCGCCTTCGTCGGAGGTCGACTGGGCGTCGGGCGCCGTGGAACTCCTGACGGAGGGCCGCCCCTGGCCCGAGTCGGACCACCCGCGCCGGGCCGGCATCTCCTCGTTCGGCGTCAGCGGCACGAACGCGCATGTGATCGTGGAGGAGGCCCCCGCGGAGCCCGCGTCCGAAGAGGCCGAGCCGTCCGGGCCGCCCGCCGGCGCGCCGGTCCCGTGGCTGGTCTCCGCCCGCAGCGCGGACGCCCTGCGCGCCCAGGCGTCGACTCTGGCCCAGTACGCCGATGACGCCGGCGCCGCCCACTCCGTACCGGACATCGGCTACTCCCTCGCCACGACGCGCTCGCCGCTGGAGCGCCGGGCCGTGGTCCTCGCCGCCGACCGCGCGGAGGCGCTGGCAGGGCTCGCGGCGGTCGCGGCGGGCACCTCGCGCGCGGGCGTCCTGACGGGCACGGCGACGGACGGCCTGACGGCGTTCCTCTTCACGGGGCAGGGCAGTCAACGCCTCGGAATGGGGCGGGAGTTGTACGAGATCTTCCCTGCGTACGCCGATGCCTTCGACGCGGTGTGCGAGGAGCTGGACGCGCACCTGGACGGCGACCGTCGGCTGCGTGACGTGATCTGGGGCAGCGACGAAGAGGCCCTGAACCGCACCGAGTTCACGCAGGTGGCGCTCTTCGCGGTGGAGGTGGCGCTGTTCCGGCTGATGGAGCACTGGGGCGTGCGCCCCGACTTCGTGGCCGGCCACTCGGTGGGCGAACTGACGGCGGCCCACGTGTCCGGCGTGCTCTCCCTCACCGACGCGGCGCGACTGGTGGCGGCCCGCGGAAGACTGATGCAGTCGCTGCCTGCGGGCGGGGCGATGATGGCGGTACGCGCCTCCGAGGAGGAGGTGACTCAGCTCCTCGGAGAGAGCGAGGGTGCGGGCGAGGGCGTGGGTGTCGCCGCGGTCAACGGCCCCGAGTCGGTGGTGATCTCCGGCACCGGGGCGGCAGTGGAAGCGGCGGCGGCGCGGCTCGCCGACGCGGGCCGGAAGACGACCCGGCTGCGCGTCTCGCACGCGTTCCACTCACCGCTGATGGAGCCCATCCTCGACGAGTTCCGGCGGATCGCGTCCGCACTGACCTACGGCGAACCCCGCATCCCCGTCGTGTCGAACGTGACGGGCACCCTCGCCACCGGCGACGACCTGCGGACCCCCGAGTACTGGGTCCGCCATGTGCGCGAGGCGGTGCGGTTCGCCGACGGGGTGCGCCGCCTTGAGCAGGAGGGCGTGACGACGTTCGTCGAGCTGGGCCCGGACGCCGCCCTCTCGGGCCTCGGCCCGGACTGCCTCACGGGCGACACCGACACGGACATCGCGTTCGTGCCGCTGCTGCGCAAGGGCAGGGAAGAGGTGCCGCAGGCGCTCACGGCTCTGGCGTCCGCGCATGTGCGGGGCGTGCCGGTGGACTGGGAGACGTACTTCGGCCCCCGCAGGGCGCCCGTCGACCTGCCCACGTACGCCTTCCAGCGGGAGCGGTACTGGCTGCGGCCCGAGGCGGGCGCGGCCGACGTGGCGGCGGCGGGCCTGGACCGCGCCGACCATCCGCTGCTGGGCGCGGCGGTCACCCTGGCGGACTCCGACGCGGTGGTCCTGACCGGCCGCCTCTCGGCCCAGGCACAGCCGTGGCTCGCCGACCACGTCGTACTCGGCAGCATTTTCGTACCCGGCACCGCCTTCGCCGAACTGGCGATCCGCGCCGGCGACCAGGTGGGCTGCGGCCGCGTCGAGGAGCTCACCCTGCGCGCCCCTCTGGTGCTGCCCGAGCGCGGTGCGGTCCAGGTGCAGGTCGCCGTGGGCGCACCGGACGGCACCGGACTGCGCCCGGTGAACGTGTACTCGCGCGGCGAAGACGCGGCGGAGTGGACCACGCATGCGACGGGAGCACTGGCGGCGGGAGCACTGGCGACGGGCGCACTGGTGGCGGGAGCACTGGCGGCGGCCGGGTCGCGAGGTGCCGATGCGGCGGATCTGGGTTCGTCGTTGGAGCAGTGGCCGCCGGTCGGGGCTGACCCCGTCGAACTCGACTCCCTGTACGCGGACTTGGCGACGACCGGCCTTGAGTACGGGCCGGTGTTCCAGGGCCTGCGGGCGGCATGGCGGTCGGGCGACGACGTGCTCGCGGAGGTGGCGCTGCCGGAGGGTGCGGAGGCGGGCGCCTTCGGGTTGCATCCGGCGCTGCTCGATGCGGCGTTGCACGGCATCGCGTTGAGTGGCGTGGCGGGGGAGCGGGCGATGCTGCCGTTCTCGTGGAGCGGCGTGGAGCTGCACGCGTCCGGTGCTTCGGTGCTGCGGGTCCGGCTCTCGCCGGTCGGGACGGACGCTGTGTCGCTGGTCGCCGCCGATGCGGTCGGCCGGCCGGTGGTGACGGTGGACTCACTGGCGCTGCGGGAGGTTTCGGGAGAGGGGGTCGCCGGGGCCGCTCGGGGCGGGGGCGGGTCCTTGTTCCGGGTGGAGTGGGTGCCGGTTTCGCCGGGTGCCGGGGATGTCGACTCGTCGGTCGCCGTGTTGCGGTGTGGTGGTGGCGGTGATGTTCGTGGTGAGTTGGGCCGGGTTCTTGAGGCGTTGCAGGGGGGTTCTTCGTCGGGTCGGTTGGTTGTTCTTACTCGGGGTGCTGTGGCGCTTGAGGGTGAGGATGTCCGCGATTTGGCGGGTGCGGCTGTGTGGGGGTTGGTGCGGTCTGCTCAGTCGGAGGATCCGGATCGGATTGTGCTGGCTGATGTGGATGCCGATGAGGCTGACCTTGGGTTGATCCTTGGGTCGGGGGAGCCGCAGGTTGTTGTGCGGGAGGGTGTGGCGTACGCGGCGCGACTGGCTCGTGTTTCGGGTCAATCGGGTGGGTCTGAGGGTGTGTTCGGGGCGGAGAGCGCTGTTCTGATCACTGGTGGTACGGGCATGTTGGGTGCGTTGGTGGCCCGGCATCTGGTTGCCACTCATGGCGTACGCAGTCTGCTGTTGACCAGCAGACGGGGGCTGGAGGCTCCGGGGGCGTCGGCCCTCGTGTCGGAGCTGGAAGAGCTGGGTGCTGAGGTCGAGGTCGCGGCCTGCGATGTCGCGGACCGGGGTCAGCTCTCGGCTCTCCTTGAAGGTCGGACCCTCACGGGCGTCGTGCACACGGCCGGTGTCCTGGACGACGGCGTGATCACCTCCCTGACCCCGGAGCGCCTGGCCACGGTGCTCGCCCCGAAGGCGGACGCCGCCCACCACCTGCACGAACTGACCCAGGACATGCCGCTGACGGCGTTCGTCCTCTTCTCCTCCGCATCCGGGGTGATGGGCACGCCCGGCCAGGGCAACTACGCCGCCGCCAACGCCTACCTCGACGCCCTCGCCACCCACCGCCGCGCCCAGGGCCTCCCGGCCCAGTCCCTCGCCTGGGGACCGTGGGACCAAGACGGCGGCATGGCAGGGGAGCTGGGCGACGCGGACCGGGCCAGGATGGCGCAGGGCGGCATCGTCCCCCTCTCCGCCGATGACGGCCTCGTACTGCTTGACGCAGCTGTCGCGGCAGCCTCCGAGCCTCTGCTCATCCCGGTGGATCTGAACGTCCCGGCGCTGCGGGCGCAGGCCGACAGCCTCCCCCCGCTGTTCCGGGGGCTGGTGCCGGCGGGGCGGCGGAGTGCGGCGGGGAGTGCCCGGGAGGACGCCGACTCCCTGCGCAGGCGGCTCGCGGAGCTGCCTGAGGAGGAGTGGGAGGGCGCGCTGCTGCTGATGGTGCGGGAGCAGGCGGCCGAAGTCCTCGGCCACGCGTCGGTTGACGCGGTCGAGGCGGACCGGGCCTTCCGTGACCTGGGCTTCGACTCGCTCGCCGCGGTCGAACTGCGGAACAGCCTGGGCGGCGTGACCGGCCTCCGGCTGCCCGCGACGCTGGTCTTCGACTACCCGTCCCCGCTGGTCCTCGCCCGGTTCCTGCTGGGTGAGGTGTCGGGATCGGTGGACGAGGTCGCCGCGGTGGGCGCGTCCGCGGTCACGGCCGACGGCGCCGACGATCCGATCGTGATCGTCGGCATGAGCTGCCGCTACCCCGGCGGCGTGGAGTCGCCGGAGGGCCTGTGGCGGCTGGTGGCCGAGGGGAGCGACGGCATCGCGCCGTTCCCCGAGGACCGCGGCTGGGACGTCGAGAACATCTACGACCCCACGGCCCAGCGCCCCGAGACCAGTTATGTGAACGAGGGCGGATTCCTCTACGACGCCGCCGACTTCGACGCCGACTTCTTCGGCATCAGCCCCAACGAGGCGCCGATCATCGACCCTCAGCAGCGCATGCTCCTTGAGGCGTCCTGGGAGGCGCTGGAGCGCGCGGGCATCGACCCCGGCTCGCTCAAGGGCAGCAGGACCGGCGTCTTCGCCGGAATGATGTACCACGACTACACGTACAACAGCAGCACGGGAGCCATCGCCTCCGGCCGCGTCTCGTACAGCCTGGGGCTCGAAGGTCCCGCCGTCACCGTCGACACCGCGTGCTCGTCGTCGCTGGTGGCGCTGCACTGGGCGATCCAGGCGCTGCGTTCCGGCGAGTGTTCGCTGGCGCTCGCGGGCGGTGTCGCGGTGATGGCGACCTCCGAGGTCTTCGTGGAGTTCAGCCGCCAGCGCGGCCTGGCGCGGGACGGCCGCTGCAAGTCCTTCGCGGCTGCGGCGGACGGCACCAACTGGGCCGAGGGGATCGGCATGTTGGTGGTCGAGCGGCTGTCGGACGCGCGGCGCAACGGGCACCCCGTGCTGGCGGTCGTGCGCGGCTCGGCCGTGAACCAGGACGGCGCGAGCAATGGGCTGACCGCGCCGAACGGTCCCTCGCAGCGTCGTGTCATCCGTCAGGCGCTGGCGAACGCGGGTCTTTCCGTGGCCGATGTCGACGCGGTCGAGGCGCATGGCACCGGTACGACACTCGGCGACCCCATCGAGGCGCAGGCGCTGCTCGCGACGTACGGACAAGACCGTCCGGAGGACCGGCCGTTGTGGCTCGGGTCCCTCAAGTCGAACATCGGCCACGCCCAGGCCGCGGCAGGCGTCGGCGGCATCATCAAGATGGTCGAGGCGATGCGGCACGGCACGCTGCCCAAGACCCTGCATGTCGATGAACCGACCCCTCAGGTCGACTGGGCGGCCGGGAATGTGGAGCTGCTGACCGAGGCGCGCGAGTGGCCGCAGCTCGACGGGCGCCCGCGCCGCGCGGGAGTCTCCTCGTTCGGCATCAGCGGCACCAATGCCCACGTGATCCTTGAGGAGGGCCCGGCGCTCTCCGTTCCGAGCGGCGAACCGCGTACCGAGGAGCCGACGGAGACGGAGACGGAGACGGAGACGGAGACAGCGACGGCATGGCTGCTGTCCGCCCGCAACGACGCCGCGTTGCGGGAGCAGGCCGAGCGGCTCGCCTCGTACGTGAGCGATCGTCCCGGACTCGACCCGCTGAGCGTCGCGTCGACCCTCACGCAGGGGCGTGCGCGGTTCGGGCGGCGGGCGGTGGTCGTCGGTGCGGGCCGGGACGATCTGCTCCAGGGGCTGCGGACGCTCGCCGAGGGGCAGGAGGGTCCGGACGCCGTACTCGGCACGGTGGCTCCGGGGCTCACGGCGTTCCTGTTCACGGGGCAGGGCAGCCAACGCCTCGGAATGGGAAGGGAGTTGTACGAGACCTTCCCTGCGTACGCCGATGCCTTCGACGCGGTGTGCGAGGAGCTGGACGCGCACCTGGACGGCGACGGTTCGTTGCTGGACGTGATCTGGAGCGATGAAGAGGCCCTGAACCGGACGGAGTTCACTCAGGCCGCGCTCTTCGCGGTGGAGGTGGCGCTGTTCCGGCTGATGGAGCACTGGGGCGTGCGCCCCGACTTCGTGGCCGGCCACTCGGTGGGCGAGCTGACGGCGGCCCATGTGTCCGGCGTGCTCTCGCTCGCCGATGCCGCACAACTCGTCGCGGCACGCGGCAAGTTGATGCAGGCGCTCCCCGCCGGTGGCGCGATGGCGGCGGTGCAGGCCGGCGAAGAGGAAGTACGCGAACTGCTCGTCGATGGTGTCAGTGTCGCCGCCGTCAACGGTCCGTCGTTGACGGTGGTCTCGGGCGACGAAGCCGCCGTCGAGAAGATCGCCGACACGCTGCGGGCGCGCGGCCGGAAGGCCAAGCGGCTGGTGGTCAGCCATGCCTTCCACTCGGCGCTGATGGAGCCGATGCTGGCGGAGTTCGGACGCGTGGCGTCGGCACTGACCTTCGGTGATGCGCGCATCCCGGTCGTGTCGAACGTGACCGGCGCGGTGGCCGACGTGGCCTGCGCCGAGTACTGGGTGCGCCATGTGCGGGAGGCGGTGCGATTCGCCGACGGGGTACGCCAGTTGGAGTCGCAGGGCGTGACGCGCTGGGTGGAGCTGGGTCCGGGCGGGGTGCTCTCGGCCATGGCCCAGGAGTCCATCGAGGGCGACGAGGCGCTGGTCGTGCCAGTCCTCCGCAAGGACCGCGAGGCGCTCGGCCTGCTGTCCGCGCTAGGTCGGCTGCACGTCTCCGGTGTGCCGGTCGACTGGGAGAAGGTCCTGGGCGCCGGTCGACCCCGGGTCGAACTGCCGACGTACGCCTTCCAGCGTCGGCGGTACTGGCTGCAGGCCCCCGTGACCTCGGGCGATGTCACGTCGGCCGGTCTGGACGGTGCCGGGCATCCGCTGTTGGGTGCGGCGGTCGCGTTGGCGGGGTCCGGTGGTGTGGTCCTGACGGGGCGGTTGTCGGTGCAGGGTCAGCCTTGGCTGGCGGACCACGCCGTCGGCGGCGTGCCGCTGTTCCCCGGCACCGGGTTCGCGGAGTTGGCGATCCGGGCCGGTGACGAGGTCGGCTGTGGTGTGGTGGAGGAGCTGACGTTGCAGGCTCCGCTGGTGCTGCCCGAGCGTGGCGGTGTCGCCGTGCAGGTGGTCGTCGGTGAAGCCGATGAGACGGGTCGGCGTCCGGTGAACGTGTACTCGCGTGGCGAAGACGCCGGGGAGTGGACCAATCACGCGGAGGGCGAACTGGCTCCCAGCGGCGCCGAAGGGCCCGCGTTCGACCTGGGCCAGTGGCCTCCGGCGGGCGCCGAGCCGGTCGAAGTCGCCGATCTGTACGACGGTTTCGGCGAGGTCGGCCTCGACTACGGGCCGGTGTTCCAGGGGCTGCGCGCCGCCTGGCGGTCGGGCGACGACGTGTACGCCGAGGTCGCGCTCCCGGAGGGCACGGAGGCGGGAGCCTTCGGGGTGCATCCGGCGCTCCTCGACGCGGCACTGCACGGCATCGCGCTCAGCGGGATCGCGGGGGAGCGGGCGATGCTGCCGTTCTCCTGGAGCGGCGTGGAGCTGCACGCGTCCGGGGCTTCGGTACTGCGGGTCCGGTTGTCTCCGGCCGGCACGGACGCGGTGTCCGTCGTCGCCGCCGATGCCGGGGGCCGCCCGGTGGTCTCGGTCGGGTCGCTGGCGCTGCGGGAGATCACCGCGGGGCAGATTTCCGCGGCACGGTCGGGCGGCGGGGGCCCGGAGCCGCTGCTGCGGGTGGAGTGGGTGCAGACGCCCGTGCGGACGCGGGAGGTCGGGGACGACGTCACCGTGCTGCGGTGCGGCGGCGGCAGCGACGTACAAGGCGAACTCGTCCGGGTGCTGGAGGCTCTGCGGGGTTCGTCGGGGCGGTTGGTTGTTCTTACTCGGGGTGCGGTGGCACTGGAGGAGGGTGACGATGTCCGTGATCTCGCGGGTGCGGCGGTGTGGGGCCTGGTGCGCTCGGCACAGTCGGAGGATCCCGATCGAATCGTGCTGGCTGATGTGGATGCCGATGAGGCTGACCTTGGACTGATCCTTGGATCGGGGGAGCCGCAGGTCGTCGTACGGGACGGGCATCTCTACGTCGCGCGGCTGGCCCGCGTTTCAAGTCAACAGGGCGCGTCTGAAGGTGTGTTCGGGGCGGAGAGTTCCGTTCTGATCACTGGTGGCACGGGCATGCTGGGGGCCCTTGTCGCCCGGCATCTGGTTGCCACTCATGGCGTACGCAGTCTGCTGTTGACCAGCAGGCGGGGGCTGGAGGCTCCGGGGGCCGAGGCCCTGGTATCGGAGCTGGAGGCTCTCGGTGCTTCGGTCGAGGTCGCGGCCTGCGATGTCGCCGACCGGGGACAACTCTCGGCTCTCCTGGCGGACCGCGCCCTGACGGGCGTCGTGCACACGGCCGGTGTCCTGGACGATGGTGTGATCACCTCCCTGACTCCCGAGCGCCTTGCCACGGTGCTCGCCCCGAAGGCGGACGCGGCCCGGCATCTGCACGAGCTGACGCAGGACATGCCCCTGACGGCGTTCGTCCTCTTCTCCTCCGCATCCGGGGTGATGGGCACGCCCGGCCAGGGCAACTACGCCGCCGCCAACTCCTACCTCGACGCCCTCGCCACCCACCGCCGCGCCCACGGCCTCCCCGCCCAGTCCCTCGCCTGGGGACTCTGGGACCAGGCCACCGGCATGACGGACCAGCTGGCCGACGCCGACCGGGCGCGGCTCGCGCAAGGCGGAGTCATCCCGCTGGGCACAGAGGAGGGCCTGGCCCTGCTGGACGCGGCGGCCTCGTACCGGCACCCCGTGCTCGTCCCCATCCGCCTCGACCTCCAGGCGCTGCGTGCGCAGGCCGACGCGCTGCCGCCGCTCTTCCGCACCCTCGTCCCCGCGGGCCGGCGCAGTGCCTCGGGGGCGCGGCCCGACGCAGGCTCGCTGCACAAGCGCCTGGCCGGGCTCTCCGAGGCGGACCAGGAGCGCGAGGTGCGGGAGCTGGTGCTCGGGCAGGCCGCGGCGCTGCTCGGGCACAGCGACAGCGGTGCCGTCGACCCCGACCGGGGCTTCCTGGACTCGGGATTCGACTCGCTCACCGGCATGGAGCTGCGGAACTGGCTCGGCAGGGCCACCGGGCTCCGGCTGCCGACCACGCTGATCTTCGACTACCCGAATCCCCGGACCCTGACCGCGTACCTCCTGGAGCAACTGGCGCCCGAAGCGGGGAGCGGCGCGGGCGCGGACACCGAGCAGGAGGTGCGCCGCATCCTCCAGGCCATTCCGATGACCCGGCTCCGTGACGCGGGCCTGATGGACGCGCTGCTCGAACTCGCCGGAGTCTCCGCCGGGTCCGGGGCCGGGCTCGACGGCCTCGCGGGAGTCGCCGGTCTCGGGAGCCCCACCGGGCAGGACTCGGCGGCGATCGACGAGATGGACGCGGATTCCCTGATCACCATGGCTCTCGATGGCGTTGGCATCGAGGACGAGATACGAGAAGTGTGAGAGAGCGATAGCGATGACGACGTCAAACGAGAAGCTGGTAACCGCACTTCGCACTTCCCTCAAAGAGACGGAACGCCTGCGGGCGCAGCAGCAGAAGCTGACCGCCGCCGCGCGCGAACCCATCGCCATCGTCGGCATGAGCTGCCGATATCCCGGCGGCGTCGCGTCGCCGGGCGATCTGTGGCGGCTCGTGGCCGAGGGCACCGACGCCATCGACGTATTCCCCACGGACCGCGGCTGGGACGTGGAGCGGCTCTACGATCCGCTTCAGGAACGGCCCGACACGAGTTATGTGAACGAGGGCGGATTCCTTTACGGGGCAGCCGAGTTCGACCCCGGGTTCTTCGGGATCAGCCCCAACGAGGCGCTGCTGATGGATCCGCAGCAGCGGCTGCTCATGGAGACGTCCTGGGAGGTCCTGGAGAGCGCGCGGATCGATCCGGGCACGCTGCGCGGCAGCCGCACCGGCGTCTTCACCGGGATGATGTACCACGACTATCTCTACAACAACAATGTGGGCGCGGTCGCCTCGGGCCGGGTCTCCTACGTGTTCGGCTTCGAGGGCCCGTCCGTCACCGTGGACACGGCGTGCTCGTCGTCCCTGGTGGCGCTGCACCTGGCCGTGCAGTCGCTGCGGTCCGGCGAGTGCTCGCTCGCGCTCGCCGGCGGTGTCGCGGTGATGGCGACGGCGGAGACCTTCATCGAGTACTCGCGGCAGAAGGCGATGGCACGCGACGGCCGCTGCAAGTCCTTCGCGGGCGCGGCCGACGGCTCCAACTGGTCCGAGGGTGTCGGCATGCTGCTCGTGGAGCGGCTCTCGGACGCCCGGCGCAACGGCCACCCCGTCCTCGCGGTCGTCCGTGGCACCGCCGTCAACCAGGACGGCGCGTCCAGCGTCATGACGGCCCCGAACGGTCCCTCGCAGCAGCGGGTGATCCGCACGGCCCTCGCCAACGCGCGGGTCTCCGCCGACCAGGTGGACGTGGTCGAGGGGCACGGCACCGGCACGAAGCTGGGCGACCCCATCGAGGCGCAGGCCCTGCTGGCGACGTACGGACAAGAGCGTCCCGCGGGCCGGGCCCTGTGGCTGGGCTCGTTGAAGTCGAACATCGGGCACACGCAGGCGGCGGCCGGTGTCGGCGGCATCATCAAGATGGTGCAGGCCATGCGGCACGGCGTGCTGCCCAAGACGCTGCACGTGGACGAGCCGACGCCGCAGGTGGACTGGTCGGAGGGCAACGTCCGGCTGTTGACCGAGGCGCGCGACTGGCCGGAGCCCGAGGGCCGCCCGCGCCGTGCGGGAGTCTCGTCCTTCGGGATCAGCGGCACCAACGCCCACGTCATCCTCGAACAGGCCACGGAGCCGGTCGCGGAGCCGGTCGCGGAGCCCGATCCGGCCCCGGACGCGGACACGGACTCCGAGCCCGCCCTCCAGGCACCGGCCCCGGTCGCCGCCGACGGAACCCTCGTCCCCTGGATCCTCTCCGCCAAGAGCCGCGAAGCCCTCCGGGCCCAGGCGCTGCGCATCGCCGCGCACACCGAACTCCACCCCGAGCTGAGCCCCGTCGACATCGGGCACTCGCTCCTCGCCACCCGCGCGGGCTTCGGCCACCGGGCGGCCGTGATCGGCGGCGACCGCGACGACTTCCTCGCGTCCCTCAAGGCGCTGGGCGCCGACGAGCCCGCCTCCGGCCTCGGCCTCGTCCATGGACGCCGCACCGCATCCGGCAGGACGGCCTTCGTCTTCCCCGGCCAGGGCTCCCACTGGCACGGCATGGCAGCCGAACTCCTCGCCGAATCCCCGGCGTTCGCCGACAGCATCGACGCGTGCGAGCGGGCACTGGCCCCGCACGTCGACTGGTCGCTGCGCTCGGTCCTGGAACAGCGCCCCGACGCGCCCACCCTGGACCGGGTGGACGTGGCGCAGCCCGCGCTCTGGTCGGTCATGGTGTCCCTCGCGGCACTGTGGCGGGCACTGGGCGTGCGGCCCGACGCCGTCGTGGGCCACTCGCAGGGCGAGATAGCCGCCGCCTGTGTGGCGGGCGCGCTCTCCATGGAGGACGGCGCACGCGTGGTCGCACTGCGCAGCAAGGCCCTGACGGCGATCGCGGGCAAGGGCGGCATGCTGTCGGTCGTCAAGTCGGAGGAGTGGGTACGCGAACACCTCGCGCCCTTCGCCGGACGGCTCTCGGTGGCGGCCGTGAACGGGCCGAGCGCCGTGGTCGTCTCCGGCGACGCCGACGCACTTCAGGAGTTCGGCGTCGTACTGGCGAAGGCGGGTGCCATGCGCTGGCAGATCCCCGGCGTCGACTTCGCCGCGCACTCCGCCCATGTCGACCTGATCAAGACGGAACTCGAGGACGTACTCGCCGGCGTCACGCCCCGCCCGACCGACGTCGCGTTCTACTCGACGCTCACCGGCGGCCGCGTCACCGACACCACGGACCTCGACGCCGACTACTGGTACCGCAACCTCCGCTCCACCGTCGAGTTCGAGCGCGCGACCCGCGCCCTCGTCGCCGACGGCTACGCCCTCTACGTCGAGTCCAGCCCGCACCCGGTGCTCAGGCCCGGCCTGGAGGAGACCTTCCAGGACACGGGCGCCGACGCGGTCTCCGTGGAGTCCCTGAAGCGCGACGAGGGCGGCCTGCGCCGCTTCGCGCTGTCGCTCGCCGAAGCGCATGTCGGCGGCGCCCCGGTCGACTGGTCGGCGTTCTTCGCCGGCACCGGAGCCGAGACGGTCGACCTTCCCACGTACGCCTTCCAGCGCGAGCGCTTCTGGCTGGAGGCGCCCGCCGAACTCGCCGACGCGACGGACCTCGGCCAGACTCCGGTCGACCATCCGCTGCTCGCCGCCGCCGTGGCGGTCGCCGACAGCGACGCACACCTGTTCACCGGCCGCCTGAGCCTGCGCACCCACCCCTGGCTGGCCGATCACGCGGCGTGGGGCACGGTCCTCCTTCCGGGCACCGCGTTCGTCGACCTGGCGATCCGCGCGGGCGACGAGGCCGGCTGCGGCACCCTGGAGGAACTGACCCTGCACGCCCCGCTCGTCCTCCCCGAGGACGGCGCCGTCCAGCTCCAGCTGGCCGTGGGCGCGGCGGACGCGTCCGGCCGCCGCACCGTCAGCGTCCACTCCCGCCCGGACGACGGCCCCGCACTGTGGACCGTCCACGCCCAGGGGCTGCTCGCACCCTCGGGCCAGGCGCCCGAGTACGACCTGAGCGCCTGGCCGCCGGCCGGCGCGGAGCCCGTACCGCTGGAGGGCACGTACGAGGCCCTCGCGGACCAGGGCTACGACTACGGGCCGGTGTTCCAGGGCCTGCGGGCCGCCTGGCGGCTCGGGGACGACGTGTACGCGGAGGTGGCGCTGCCGGAGGGCACGGAGACGGATGCCTTCGGGTTGCATCCGGCGCTGCTCGACGCGGCGCTGCACGGGATGAGCCTGCGGCCGGGCGCCGGGGGCGAGCGGATGCTGCTGCCGTTCTCGTGGAGCGGCGTGGAACTGCACGCGTCCGGGGCCTCCGTGCTGCGGGTCCGCTTGTCCCCTGCCGGGACGGACACGGTGTCGGTCGTCGCGGCGGACGCCGCCGGCCGCCCGGTTCTGTCGGTGGACTCGCTGGCACTGCGGGAGGTTTCGCAGGAGCAGCTCGCCGGGGCGCGCGAGGGCGGGGACGGGGCGTCGGATTCCTTGTTCCGGGTGGAGTGGGTGCCGGTTTCCGCTGCGGCTGCGGCAGTTGATGGTGACGTGGCTGTGTTGCGGTGTGGTGGTGGCGGTGATGTTCGTGGTGAGTTGGGCCGGGTTCTTGAGGCGTTGCAGGGGGGTTCTTCGTCGGGTCGGTTGGTTGTTCTTACTCGGGGTGCTGTGGCGCTTGAGGGTGAGGATGTCCGCGATTTGGCGGGTGCGGCTGTGTGGGGGTTGGTGCGGTCTGCTCAGTCGGAGGATCCGGATCGGATTGTGCTGGCTGATGTGGATGCCGGTGAGGCTGATCTCGGGTTGATCCTTGGGTCGGGGGAGCCGCAGGTTGTTGTGCGGGAGGGTGTGGCGTACGCGGCGCGGCTGGCTCGTGTTTCGGGTCAATCGGGTGGGTCTGAGGGTGTGTTCGGGGCGGAGAGTTCCGTTCTGATCACTGGTGGTACGGGCATGTTGGGTGCGTTGGTGGCCCGGCATCTGGTTGCCACTCATGGCGTACGCAGTCTGCTGTTGACCAGCAGACGGGGGCTGGAGGCTCCGGGGGCGTCGGCTCTCGTGTCGGAGCTGGAAGAGCTGGGTGCTGAGGTCGAGGTCGCGGCCTGTGATGTCGCGGACCGGGGTCAGCTCTCGGCTCTCCTTGAAGGTCGGACCCTGACGGGCGTCGTGCACACGGCCGGTGTCCTGGACGACGGTGTGATCACCTCCCTGACCCCGGAGCGCCTTGCCACGGTGCTCGCCCCGAAGGCGGACGCCGCCCACCACCTGCACGAACTGACCCAGGACATGCCCTTGACGGCGTTCGTCCTGTTCTCCTCCGCGTCCGGGGTGATGGGGACGCCCGGCCAGGGCAACTACGCCGCCGCCAACGCCTACCTCGACGCCCTCGCCACCCACCGCCGCGCCCAGGGCCTCCCGGCCCAGTCCCTCGCCTGGGGGCTCTGGGATCAAGTCAGCGGCATGACCGGTGACTTGGCGGCCGTCGACCGGGCCAGGATGGCGCAGGGCGGCGTGCTCCCCCTCGGTACCGAGGAGGGACTCGCGCTCCTTGACGTGGCCGTCTCGCAGGGCAGCCCCGCCCTCGTCCCTGTCCGTCTCGACCTCCGCGCACCGGCCGGGGCCGAGATCCCGCATCTGCTGCGCGGACTCGTCCGGGGCCCTCTCCGCCGGGTCGCCGAGGGCGGGGCGGCCGCCGCGTCGGACCTTGCCGGGCGGCTCGCCGGGCTGCCGGAGCGGGAGCGCGAGTCGGTGCTCCTGGAGATCGCCCGTACTCAGGCCGCGGCCATCCTCGGGCACGCCAAGGGCGAGGCGATCGATGCCTCGCTGCCCTTCCGCGACCTGGGCTTCGACTCGCTGGCGGCGGTGCAGTTCCGTAACGCGATGAGCGCGGCCACCGGGCTGCGGCTGCCCGCCACGCTCGTCTTCGACTACCCGACGCTGCAGGCGCTCGCGGGGCACCTTGTCACGGAACTCTCCGACGCCGTGGACGAGAGCGCGGCGCTCGTTCCCGCCTCCGTCGCGGTCGCGGGCGACGACCCGATCGTGATCGTCGGGATGAGCTGCCGCTATCCGGGCGGCGTCGCGTCGCCCGAGGACATGTGGCGCCTCGTCGCGGACGGCGTCGACGCGATCTCGGAGTTCCCGCGGGACCGCGGCTGGGACATCGAGCGTATCTACGACCCGACCAGGGAGCGTCCCGAGACGAGTTACGTCAAGGAGGGCGGGTTCCTCTACGACGCCCCCGAGTTCGACCCGGACTTCTTCGGGATCAGCCCCAACGAGGCGCTCACCATGGACCCGCAGCAGCGTCTGCTGCTCGAGGCGTCCTGGGAGGCGATGGAGCGGGCGGGCATCGACCCCGCCACGCTGAAGGGCAGCGCCACCGGTGTCTTCGCCGGGCTGATGTACCACGACTACACGTACAACAGCGCGACCGGAGCCATCGCCTCGGGCCGGGTCGCCTACAACTTCGGCTTCGAGGGCCCGGCGGTCACGGTCGACACCGCCTGCTCGTCGTCGCTGGTCGCGCTGCACCTCGCGGCACAGGCGCTGCGCTCCGGCGAGTGCTCGCTCGCTCTCGCCGGCGGTGTGTCCGTCATGGCGACGCCGGAGATGTTCGTCGAGTTCAGCCGCCAGCGGGGCATCGCGGGCGACGCGCGCTCCAAGGCGTTCGCTGACGCGGCGGACGGCGCGGGATTCAGCGAGGGCGTCGGCATGCTGCTTGTCGAGCGGCTGTCGGACGCGCGGCGCAACGGGCACCCCGTGCTGGCGGTCGTGCGCGGCTCGGCGGTGAACCAGGACGGTGCGAGCAATGGGCTGACCGCGCCGAACGGTCCCTCGCAGCGTCGCGTCATCCGTCAGGCGCTGGCGAACGCGGGTCTTTCCGTGGCCGATGTCGACGCCGTGGAGGCACACGGCACGGGCACCAGGCTGGGCGATCCGATCGAGGCGCAGGCGCTGCTCGCGACGTACGGACAAGACCGTCCGGAGGACCGGCCGTTGTGGCTGGGCTCGCTGAAGTCGAATGTCGGCCACGCCCAGGCGGCGGCCGGTGTCGGCGGCATCATCAAGATGGTGCAGGCCATGCGGCACGGAGTGCTGCCGAAGACACTGCACATCGACGCGCCGTCCACGGAGGTGGACTGGACGGAAGGCAACGTCGAGTTGCTGACCGAGGCGCGGGACTGGCCCCGGCTCGACGGCCGCCCGCGCCGTGCGGGAGTCTCGTCGTTCGGGATCAGCGGCACCAACGCCCACGTCATCCTCGAAGAAGGGCCCGCGATCCCGGCGTCGGCGGCGCTTGGTGCCGGTGACCCGGTCGAGCCCGACCCCGTCGAGCCCGGCCCCGTCGCCTGGCCCGTGTCCGGCAGGAACGAGTCCGCGCTGCGTGAGCAGGCTCAGCGGCTGCTCGCGTATGTGGAGCGTGGTGAGGCGGGGAGTGATCGGGGGAACTACCCGGTGAACGACCGGGTGAACGACCCTGCAGCAGACCTGGCCGGCATCGGCTACTCCCTCGCCACCGGCCGCGCGCACTTCGATCACCGCGCGGTCCTCGTCGCCCAGGACATCGACGGCTTCAAGTCGGCGCTGACCGCGCTGGCTTCGGGCACCCCGTCCCCCGAACTCGTCGGCGGGACGGCCTCCCGCACCCTCGGCAAGACCGTCTTCGTCTTCCCGGGGCAGGGCACCCAGTGGGTCGGCATGGGGGCCGAACTCCTCGCGGAATCCCCGGTGTTCGCCCAGTCGATGGCACGCTGCGAGGAGGCGCTCGCCCCGCACGTCGACTGGTCCCTCACGGAGATACTCTCCTCGCGCGCCGAACTGGACCGCGTGGACGTCATCCAGCCCGTCACCTGGGCGGTCATGGTGTCGCTCGCCGAGCTGTGGCGTGCGGCGGGCGTCCGGCCGGGAGCGGTGATCGGCCACTCCCAGGGCGAGATCGCGGCTGCGGCGGTGTCCGGCGCGCTCTCCCTGGAGGACGCGGCGCGCGTGGTGGCGCTGCGGGCCCAGGTGATCGGGCGCGAGCTCGCGGGCCTGGGCGGCATGGCGTCCATCCCGCTGCCGGTGACCGAGGTCGAGGCGCGGATCGGCGAGGGCTTGAGCATCGCCGCCGTCAACGGCCCGGGCTCGACCGTCGTCTCCGGGGACGCGGAAGCCGTGGGCGCGCTGGTGGCGGCGTACGAGGAAGAAGGCGTCCGGGCCCGTCGCATCCCGGTGGACTACGCCTCGCACTCCGCGCACGTCGAGCGCATCGAGGAGGAGCTTCTGGAGGTCCTGGGGCCCATCAGGCCCCGCTCGGCCGCCGTGCCCTTCTATTCGACGGTCGAGAGCGCGCTGCTCGACACGGAGGCGCTCGACGCCGGGTACTGGTACCGCAACCTGCGGCAGACCGTCCTCTTCGAGCCGACGGTCGACGCGCTGGTCGCGGACGGCTTCGGCGTCTTCGTCGAGTCCAGCGCGCACACGGTGCTCACGGGAGGCATCGAGGAGACCGCCGACGCCGAGGTGGTGACGTGCGGTTCCCTGCGCCGCAAGGAGGGCGGGCTCGCCCGTTTCCTGCTCTCGGCCGCCCAACTGCACGTGGCGGGCGTCGAGTTGGACTGGACCCCGTTCTTCGCCGGACGGGGCACGGGCGGGGCGCTCGACCGCCCCCGGCGGGTCGAGCTGCCGACGTACGCGTTCCAGCGGCAGCGCTACTGGCTGGAGTCCGCGGCGGGCGCGGGTGCCGGAGATGTGGCGGCCGCGGGCCTGGACCGCGCAAACCATCCGCTGCTGGGCGCGGCCGTCGCCCTCGCCGACTCGGGCGGCGTGGTCCTGACCGGCCGCCTCTCGGTGCAGGCCCAGCCGTGGCTCGCCGACCACCTGGTACTCGGCAACATCCTCACCTCCGGCACCACCCTCGTGGAACTGGCCGTGCGGGCGGGCGACGAGGTCGGCTGCGGCACGCTGGAGGAACTGACGCTGCACGCCCCGCTGGTGCTGCCCGAGCAGGGCGGTGTCGCGGTGCAGGTGGTCGTCGGTGAGCCCGACGACGCCGGGCGCTGCGCGGTGTCCGTGTTCTCGCGCGGCGACGACGGCCGGGGCGACCGCACGTGGGTGCGGCACGCCGAGGGCCTGCTGGCCCCCGGCACCGACGCGCCCTCGTTCGACCTGACGCAGTGGCCTCCGACGGGCGCCGAGTCCGTCGACGTATCCGATCTGTACGCCGCTTTCGCCGACGTCGGGCTCGACTACGGGCCGGTGTACCAGGGCCTGCGGGCTGCCTGGCGGCTCGGGGACGACGTGTACGCCGAGGCCGACCTGCCGGAGGGCACGGAGGCGGGCGCCTTCGGGTTGCATCCGGCGCTGCTCGACGCGGCGCTGCACGGGATGAGCCTGCGGCCGGGCGCCACGGGTGACCGGCTGCTGCTCCCGTTCTCCTGGAGCGGCGTGGAGCTGTATGCCTCCGGGGCTTCGGTGCTGCGGGTCCGGTTGTCGCCCGCGGGCCCGGACGCGGTCTCGATGGTCGCCGCGGACGCCGCGGGCCGGCCGGTGGTGTCGGTGGGTTCACTGGCACTGCGGGAGGTCGCTCCGGAACAGCTGGCCGCTGCGGGTGGGGCGGCCGGGGAGGGGAGTCTGTTCCGGGTGGAGTGGGTGCCGGTTTCCGCTGCGGCTGCGGCAGTTGATGGTGACGTGGCTGTGTTGCGGTGTGGTGGTGGCGGTGATGTTCGTGGTGAGTTGGGCCGGGTTCTTGAGGCGTTGCAGGGGGGTTCTTCGTCGGGTCGGTTGGTTGTTCTTACTCGGGGTGCTGTGGCGCTTGAGGGTGAGGATGTCCGCGATTTGGCGGGTGCGGCTGTGTGGGGGTTGGTGCGGTCGGCTCAGTCGGAGGATCCGGATCGGATTGTGCTGGCTGATGTGGATGCCGATGAGGCTGACCTTGGGTTGATCCTTGGGTCGGGGGAGCCGCAGGTTGTCGTGCGGGAGGGTGTGGCGTACGCGGCGCGGCTGACCCGCACGGATGCTCAAGTCCTTTCTAGTGATGGGGTGTTCGGGGCGGAGAGCGCTGTCCTGATCACTGGTGGTACGGGCATGCTGGGTGCGTTGGTGGCCCGGCATCTGGTTGCCACTCATGGCGTACGCAGTCTGCTGTTGACCAGCAGGCGGGGGCTGGAGGCTCCGGGGGCGTCGGCTCTCGTGTCGGAGCTGGAGTCTCTCGGCGCCGAGGTTGAAGTCGCGGCCTGTGATGTCGCGGACCGGGATTCGGTGGCGTCGCTGCTGACTGGGCGCACCCTGACGGGCGTCGTGCACACGGCCGGTGTCCTGGACGATGGTGTGATCACGTCTCTGACTCCCGAGCGCCTTGCCACGGTGCTCGCCCCGAAGGCGGACGCGGCCCGGCATCTGCACGAGCTGACGCAGGACATGCCGCTGACGGCGTTCGTCCTGTTCTCCTCCGCGTCCGGGGTGATGGGCACGCCGGGCCAGGGCAATTACGCGGCCGCCAACGCCTACCTCGACGCCCTCGCCACCCACCGTCACGCCCAAGGCCTCCCGGCCCAGTCCCTCGCCTGGGGATTCTGGGATCAAGTCAGCGGCATGACCGGCAACTTGGACGACGCGGACCGGGCGCGGCTCGCGCAGGGCGGTGTGCGGCCGCTGGCCAGCGAGGAAGGGCTCGCCCTCCTTGACGCGGCGGTCGCGCAGGACCGCCCCGCCCTCGTCCCCGTCCACCTGGACGTCTCGGCCCTGCGGGCCCTTGGTGACTCCCTCGCCCCGCTGTTCCGGGGGCTCGTGCCCGCCGTACGGCGCAGTGCGTCGGCGGCGCGGCCGGACGCGGACTCGCTGCGCAAGCGCCTGGCCGGGCTCTCCGAGGCGGACCAGGAGCGCGAGGTGCGGGAAGTGGTGCTCGGCTACGCCGCCGCGCTGCTCGGACACAGCGACAGCAGTGCCGTCGACCCCGACCGGGGCTTCCTGGAGTCGGGCTTCGACTCGCTCACCGCGCTGGAGCTGCGCAAGAACCTCAATAACGCCACCGGGCTGCAACTGCCGCCCATGGCGGTCTTCAACAGCGGCAACCCCGCTGCCCTCGCGCGCGAGATCCTGGAAGCACTGGCCGCCGCACCGGCGGCGCAGACTTCCGGAAGCGCGGCGCCGACGGCCGGCGCGGGTACCGGGAGCGGCGGCCATGGGGCGCCCGACACCCTGAGCGCGCTGTTCCGTACGGCGGTGCTCAGCGGCGGAGACATCCCCAAGAGCTTCACCATGCTCAGGGCGGTCGCCGATCTGCGCCCGCAGTTCACGGCGAAGGACCAGCTCGACCGGTTCCCCGAGCCGACCCTGCTCGCCGACGGGCCGGAGAGCCCCCGGCTGATCTGTGTCACTACGCCCATGGTGGCCGGCGGTGTCATCCAGCACGCCAGGCTCGCCGCCGCCTTCCGCGGCAACCGGAAGGTGTCGGGCCTCGAACTGCCCGGCTTCGGCATGGACGAGCCGGTGCCCGTCACCGGCGACGCGGCGGTGGAGGCGGTCGCGGAGAGTGTCGCCCGGACCGCGCAGGGCGAGCCGTTCGTCCTGGTCGGCTACTCGTCCGGCGGCCTGCTCGCCTACGGGGCGGCGAACCATCTCGAACAGGTCATGGGCATCAAGCCGGCCGGTGTCGTCCTCCTCGACACCTATTCCGTGAAGGACAACGGAATGCAGTCGGGATTCGAGCACATGACGTACCGCATGCTGGAGATGGAAGAGACCTTCGGCCCCTACACGAGCGCGCAACTCACGGCGATGAGCCGCTACTTCCATCTTCTTCCGGAGTTCCACCAGAAGGGAATCGAGGCGCCGGTCCTGTTCATCAGTGCCGACAAGAGCTTCATCCCCGACACCGACACGGAGTGGAGTCCCGGCGACTTCCCGCGCGCGCTGCCGTGGCGCCCGGAACACACCTTGCGCATGTCGCCGGGCAATCACTTCACGATTGTCGAGGAGGACGCCGAGTCGACGGCCGGGATGATCGAGGAGTGGCTCGGCTCCATGGCGTGACGGCCGGGGAAAGGGCGTGACGGCGGCGGAATCGCCGTGACGGCCAGGCAGGAAAGGTAGGGGGCGGTCCGGAGACCTTAGGGGCTTCCAGGCCGCCCCCGCCTCACTACTGTCACGAAGAGGCTGTGCCGAGTCGATTGAGGTGGTTGGAATGACGCTGGCTCCCGACGCCAAGGGGACCGTGCCATTCGGTGAGTTCGAGACCTGGTACCGCGTGACGGGCGATCTGCGCTCCACAAGGCCCGCACTCGTCGTCGTACACGGCGGACCCGGCGCCACCCACGACTCGCTGATCAATCTGACCGAACTCGCCCGCGAAGGCTGGCCGGTCGTGCACTACGACCAGATCGGCAACGGCGGCTCCACCCATCTGCCGGACAGGGGCCCGGAGTTCTGGACCGTGGACCTCTTCCTCGACGAGCTGGACAACCTCCTCCGGCGGATCGGGGCGGCCGACGACTACGTCCTGTTCGGCCACTCCTGGGGCGGCGTGCTCTCCGCGAAACACGCCGCGGGCAGGCCGCGGGGCCTGCGCGGACTCGTGCTCGCCGATTCCCCGGCCTCCTATCCGCTCTGGCGGCAGGAAATGGAGACACTGCGCGCCCAGCTCCCGCCGGAAGTCGACGCGACGCTCCGGCGCCACGAAGAGGCGGGAACGACGGACAGCGAGGAGTACTTCCAGGCCGCGCTCGTCTTCTATGCCAAGCACGTCTGCCGGCTTGATCCCTGGCCCCGCGAGTACATGGCCACCTTCATGGAGATCTACAACGATCCCACGGTCTACCGGACCATGAACGGCCCCACCGAATTCCATGTCACGGGCACCCTGCGGGACTTCTCGGTCACGGACTGCGCGGCGGACATCGACGTCCCCACGCTGCTGCTCTCCGGGCGTCACGACGAGGCGACCGAGGCGACGGTCCGGCCCTTCCAGGAGCTGATACCGGACGTCCGCCGGCACATCTTCGAGGAATCCAGCCACGTACCGAATCTCGAAGAGCCGGAGCGATTCCGGGAAGTGCTGCTCGAATTCCTGAAGGGCCTCGGCTGACGCCGCCGTACGCCCTCTCTTTCCTTCTTACGCACCCCGTTCGAGCAAAGGATGAAGATCGCCATGGAGGCATCCGTCGAGGAGGTCGTGGCAGCGCTCCGCACCTCGCTGGTGGAGAACGAGCGGCTGCGACAGCAGAACAACCGGCTGCTGTCGGCAGCCGCCGAACCCATCGCCGTCGTCGGCATGGCCTGCCGCTTCCCCGGCGGCGTGACCTCCCCGGAGGACCTCTGGCGGCTCATGGCGGACGGCACGGACGCCATCTCCGGCTTCCCGGACGACCGCGGCTGGAACCTCGACGAGGTGTACGACCCCGAACCGGGCAAGCCCGGCAGGACGTACGTCAAGGACGGCGGATTCCTCTACGACGCCGGTGAGTTCGACGCCGGATTCTTCGGCATCAGCCCGCGGGAAGCACTCACCATGGACCCGCAGCAGCGGCTGCTCCTGGAGACGTCCTGGGAGGCGATCGAGCGCGCGGGCGTCGACCCCGCCTCCCTGCGCGGCAGCCGCACCGGCGTCTACGCCGGCGTGATCTACCACGACTACGGCACGAACAGCGGCAACGGCAGCCTCGTCTCGGGCCGCGTCGCCTACACCCTCGGTCTCGAGGGCCCCGCCGTCTCGCTCGACACGGCGTGCTCGTCCTCGCTGGTGGCGATGCACTGGGCGATGCAGGCGCTGCAGCGCGGCGAGTGCTCGCTGGCGCTCGCGGGCGGTGTGACGGTGATGTCGACCCCGCAGACGTTCGTCGAGTTCAGCTCGCTGCGGGGCCTGGCCGCCGACGGCCGCTGCAAGCCGTTCTCGGCCGCCGCCGACGGCACGGCCTGGGGCGAGGGCGTCGGCATGCTGCTCCTGGAACGGCTCTCCGAGGCACGGCGCAACAACCACCCCGTGCTCGGCGTGATCCGCGGCTCGGCGGTCAACCAGGACGGCGCGAGCAACGGCCTGACCGCGCCCAGCGGCCCCTCGCAGCAGCGCGTCATACGCCAGGCGCTGAGCAACGCGGGCCTCACGGCGGCGGACGTGGACGCGGTGGAGGCGCACGGCACGGGCACGAAGCTGGGCGACCCGATCGAGGCGCAGGCGCTGCTCGCGACGTACGGCCAGGACCGCCCGGAGGGCAGCCCCCTGTACGTCGGCTCGCTGAAGTCGAACCTCGGGCACACCCAGGCCGCGGCCGGTGTCGCCGGAGTCATCAAGATGATCGAGTCCATGCGGCACGGAACGCTGGCCCGCTCGCTGCACCTGGACGAGCTGTCGCCGCACGTGGACTGGACGGCGGGCGCGGTACGCCCGCTCGCCGAGAACCGCCCCTGGCCGGACACCGGCGGGCGGCCGCGACGAGCGGGCGTCTCGTCGTTCGGCGCGAGCGGCACGAACGCGCACCTGATCCTGGAGCAGGTCCCGGCGCCCGCTCCTTCGGACGAGCCGACCGGCGGCGACACCCCGCCACTCCTCCCCGTACCGCTCACGGCCAAGACCCCGGACGCCCTGCGCGACCAGGCAACCCGTCTGCGCGCCCACCTCACCGCCCACCCGGAGCAGCCCCCGGCCGACGTGGCCCTCGCCCTGGCCACCACCCGCACAGCCTTCGAGCACCGCGCGGCCCTCCTCGCCCAGGACCGCGCGGAGCTTCTCGAAGCACTGGGGACGGTGGAGCGCGGCGAGTCGTCGGCGCGGGTGGTCCGGGACAGGGTCGCGGAGGGGAAGCTCGCGTTCCTGTTCACGGGGCAGGGGAGTCAGCGGTTGGGGATGGGCCGGGAGTTGTATGAGGCCTTCCCTGTGTACGCCGATGCTTTTGATGCGGTGTGTGCGGAGCTGGACGCGCACGTGGGCGGCGACGGTTCGGTGCGGGATGTGGTCTGGGGTGATGAAGAGGCCCTGAATCGGACGGAGTTCACGCAGGCGGGGCTCTTCGCGGTGGAGGTGGCGCTGTTCCGGCTGATGGAGCACTGGGGTGTGCGGCCGGACTTCTTGCTGGGGCATTCGGTGGGGGAGCTGGTGGCGGCGCATGTCGCCGGAGTTCTGTCGCTTCCCGATGCGGCTCGGCTGGTGGTGTCGCGTGGTCGGTTGATGCAGGCGTTGCCTGCTGGTGGTGCGATGGCGGCGGTGCAGGCGACTGAGGATGAGGTTCGCGAGGTTCTGTCTGACGGGGTGGGCATCGCTGCGGTCAACGGGCCGTCGGCGGTTGTGGTCTCGGGTGATGAGGCGGCGGTGGATGCGATCGCTGAGGTGTTGCGGGGCCGGGGTCGGAAGGTGAAGCGGCTGAACGTGAGTCATGCCTTCCACTCGGCGCGGATGGAGCCGATGCTGGACGAGTTCCGCAGGGTTGCGGAGGGTCTGACGTTCGCCGAACCGCGTATCCCGGTGGTGTCGAACGTGTCGGGTGTGTTGGCGACGGCGGCTGATCTGGCGTCGCCGGAGTACTGGGTGCGGCATGTCCGCGAGGCCGTCCGTTTCCACGACGGCGTACAGACACTACTCACCGAACGAGTCACGACCTTCCTGGAGTTGGGCCCGGACGGCGTGCTCTCGGCGATGGGCCAGGACTGCCTGCCGTCAGGCGCCTCCGACGTGGTGTTCCATCCGCTCCTGCGCAAGGGCCGCGACGAGTCCCGCCAGGCTGTGACCGCAGTGGCATCGGCCTACGTACGCGGGGTCTCGCTCGGCTGGGAGCAGTTCCTCGGTGGCTCGCGCCCGCGTGTCGACCTGCCCACTTACGCCTTTCAGCACGAGCGGTACTGGGAGCGTTCCGGAGGTGTCGCCTCGGCGGCCGGTCTGGATGGTGCCGGGCATCCGCTGTTGGGTGCGGCGGTCGCGTTGGCGGGGTCCGGTGGTGTGGTCCTGACGGGGCGGTTGTCGGTGCAGGGTCAGCCTTGGCTGGCGGATCATGCTGTGGGCGGGCTGGTCCTGTTCCCCGGTACGGGATTCGCGGAGTTGGCGATCCGGGCCGGTGACGAGGTCGGCTGTGGTGTGGTGGAGGAGCTGACGTTGCAGGCTCCGCTGGTGCTGCCCGAGCGTGGCGGTGTCGCCGTGCAGGTGGTCGTCGGTGAGGCCGATGCCGCGGGCCGGTGCCCGGTGGGCGTGTTCGCCCGCCTCGATGACGGTCAGGGCGACCGGGAGTGGGTGCGGCACGCGGAGGGCGTGCTGGCTCGCAGCGGTGCCGAGGAGCCTTCGTTCGACTTGGGGCAGTGGCCTCCGGTGGGTGCGGAGGTGGTGGACGTCGCGGATCTGTACGACGGTTTCGGCGAGGTCGGCCTCGACTACGGGCCGGTGTTCCAGGGGCTGCGCGCCGCCTGGCGGTCGGGCGACGACGTGTACGCCGAGGTCGCGCTGCCGGAGGGGGTGGATGCTGAGGCCTTCGGGCTGCACCCGGCGCTGTTGGACGCGGCATTGCACGGCATGGCGCTGAGTGGCGTGGCGGGGGAGCGGGTGATGCTGCCGTTCTCGTGGAGCGGCGTGGAGTTGCACGCGTCCGGCGCCTCGGCCCTGCGCGTGCGGGTGCGGTCGCTGCGGGACGGCGTGGTGTCGCTGGCGGCGGCGGATGTGAGCGGGCGGGCCGTGCTGTCCGTGGAGTCCCTGACGCTGCGGGAGTTCGCTCCGGAGCAGTTGGCCGCTGCCGGTACGGAGCCGGGTGACGGTTCCCTGTTCCAGGTGGAGTGGGTGCCGGTTTCCGCTGCCGGTACGGCAGTTGGGGACGACGTCACCGTGCTGCGGTGCGGTGGGGGCGACGACGTACAGGGTGAGCTGGGCCGGGTCCTGGAGGCCGTGCAGGCCTGGACGGCGGAGAAGCAGGAGGCGGCGGGCGCGCGGCTGGTCGTGCTGACGCGCGGCGCGGTGGGCCTGGACGGCGAGGACGTCCCTGACCTGGCCGGCGCGGCGGCGTGGGGCCTGGTGCGGTCCGCGCAGGCCGAGGACCCGGACCGCATCGTCCTCGCGGACGCCGACGAGTCCGACCTGGCGCTGGTCGTCGGTACGGGGGAGCCGCAGGTGGTGGTGCGCGATGGTGTCGCGTACGGCGCGCGGCTGGGGCGGGTGTCTGCTCAACAGGCCGACGGACAGGGTGTGTTCGGGCCGGGGAGTTCGGTGCTGGTCACGGGTGGTACGGGGGCGCTTGGTGCGTTGGTGGCCCGGCATTTGGTTGCTACTCATGGCGTACGACGTCTGCTGTTGACCAGTAGGCGGGGGCTGGAGGCTCCGGGGGCGTCGGCTCTCGTGTCGGAGCTGGAAGAGCTGGGTGCTGAGGTCGAGGTCGCGGCCTGCGATGTCGCGGACCGGGATTCGGTGGCGTCCCTGCTGGCTGGTCGCGCCCTGACGGGCGTCGTGCACACGGCCGGTGTCCTGGACGACGGCGTGATCACGTCTCTGACTCCCGAGCGCCTTGCCACGGTGCTCGCCCCGAAGGCGGACGCGGCCCGACACTTGCACGAGCTGACCCAGGACATGCCGCTGACGGCGTTCGTCCTGTTCTCCTCCGCATCCGGGGTGATGGGCACGCCGGGCCAGGGCAATTACGCGGCCGCCAACGCCTACCTCGACGCCCTCGCCACCCACCGCCGCGCCCAAGGCCTCCCGGCCCAGTCCCTCGCCTGGGGGCTCTGGGATCAAGTCGATGGCATGAACGGTCAGTTGGACGACGCGGACCGTGCCCGTATGGCGCAAGGCGGCGTGCTCCCCCTGTCCGCCGAGGACGGCCTCGCTCTTCTGGACGCCGCAGCCGTCTGCGGCCGGCCTGCCCTCGTACCCGTACGGCTCGATCTCCAGGCCCTGCGATCACAGGCGGAGACGCTTGAACCCCTGTTCCGGGGGTTGGTGCCGGTGGGGCGGCGGAGTGCGGCCGGTGCGCGGGAGGACGCGGGCTCCTTGCGCAGGCGGCTCGCGGGGTTGCCTGAGGAGGAGTGGGAGGGCGCGCTGCTGCTGATGGTGCGGGAGCAGGCGGCCGAGGTGCTCGGCCACGCGTCCGCCGATGCGGTGGAGGCGGACCGGGCCTTCCGGGACCTGGGCTTCGACTCGCTGGCGGCGGTGGAGCTGCGCAACAGTCTGGGCGGGGCCACTGGCCTGCGGCTGCCCGCCACGTTGATCTTCGACTACCCGTCCCCGCTGGTCCTTGCCCGCTACTTGCTCGCTGAGGTGTCCGGTTCGGTCGACGAGAGTGCGGCGGTGGCCGCACGTACGGTGACGTCCGGCGGCGGCGCTGGCGACGATCCGATCGTGATCGTGGGGATGAGCTGCCGCTACCCCGGCGGCGTGGAGTCGCCGGAGGACCTGTGGCGGCTGGTGGCCGAGGGGAGTGACGGCATCGCACCGTTCCCCGAGGACCGGGGCTGGAACACCGCGCAGCTCTTCGACCCCGACAGCAGCCGACCGGACACCAGCTATGTGAACGAGGCCGGATTCCTTTACGGCGCCGCCGAGTTCGACCCGGACTTCTTCGGGATCAGCCCCAACGAGGCGCTCACCATGGACCCGCAGCAGCGTCTGCTGCTCGAGGCGTCCTGGGAGGCGATGGAGCGCGCCGGCATCGACCCGGCGTCCCTGCACGGCAGCGACACGGGTGTCTTCACCGGGCTGATGTACCACGACTACACCTACAGCAGCGC
Organism: Streptomyces sp. NPDC050658; assembly: GCF_044457025.1. Classification (NCBI taxonomy): domain Bacteria; kingdom Bacillati; phylum Actinomycetota; class Actinomycetes; order Kitasatosporales; family Streptomycetaceae; genus Streptomyces; species Streptomyces sp. NPDC050658. Next base: position 134,816 of record NZ_JBITGM010000005.1, on the reverse strand, counting down.
CGCGGGCTCGATCGCCTCGGGCCGGGTGTCGTACAACTTCGGCTTCGAGGGCCCTGCGGTCACGGTGGACACCGCCTGCTCGTCGTCGCTGGTGGCACTGCACTGGGCGATCCAGGCACTGCGCGCGGGCGAGTGCTCGCTCGCCCTCGCGGGCGGAGCCACCGTGATGGCGACGCCGGAGAACTTCGTGGAGTTCAGCCGCCAGCGCGGCCTGGCACGGGACGGCCGCTGCAAGTCCTTCGCGGACGCGGCGGACGGCACCAACTGGTCCGAGGGCGTAGGCATGTTGCTCGTCGAGCGGCTGTCGGACGCGCGGCGCAACGGGCACCCCGTGCTGGCGGTCGTGCGCGGTTCCGCCGTCAACCAGGACGGCGCGAGCAACGGGCTGACCGCGCCGAACGGCCCCTCGCAGCGTCGCGTCATCCGCCAGGCACTGGCGAATGCGGGCCTCACGGTCGCTGATGTCGACGCGGTCGAGGCGCATGGCACCGGCACGACACTCGGGGACCCGATCGAGGCGCAGGCGCTGCTGGCGACGTACGGCCAGGACCGCCCGGAGGGCAGCCCGCTGTGGCTGGGCTCCCTCAAATCCAACATCGGTCACGCGCAGGCGGCGGCGGGCGTGGGCGGCATCATCAAGATGGTGCAGGCGATGCGGCACGGCGTCCTGCCCAAGACCCTGCACGTCGACGCGCCGTCCACGCAGGTGGACTGGACGGAGGGAAATGTTCAACTGCTCACCGAGGCGCGCGAGTGGCCGCAGGCCGATGGTCGCCCGCGCCGCGCGGGAGTCTCGTCCTTCGGGATCAGCGGCACCAACGCCCACGTCATCCTCGAAGAGATATCGCCGACTGAGACGGCTGACACTCCTGAGACGGACAAGGTCCCTGGGCTTGCGCCCGGCGTGATCGTCCCGTGGGTGATCTCGGCGAAGAGCGAGCAAGGCGTCCTGGAGCAGGCGGCCCGAGTCGCCGCTCAGCTGACGGTTCACGCCGACGCCGAGCCGGCGGACATCGCGTACGCCCTGGTCACCTCCCGAGCCCGGCACGAGCACCGCGCGGCAGTCGTCGGCGCCGACCGGGGGGAACTCCTCCAGGGGTTGCGGGACCTGGCAGACGGTCTGGGCGAGGTACGTGGGGCCGAGGCCCGAGGGCGCACGGCGTTCCTGTTCACGGGGCAGGGGAGTCAACGCCTTGGGATGGGACGGGAGTTGTACGAGACCTTCCCTGTGTACGCCGATGCTTTTGATGCGGTGTGTGCGGAGCTGGACGCGCACGTGGGCGGTGACGGTTCGGTGCGGGATGTGGTGTGGGCTGATGAACGGGCCCTGAACCGCACCGAGTTCACGCAGGCCGGGCTCTTCGCGGTGGAGGTGGCGCTGTTCCGGTTGATGGAGCACTGGGGTGTGCGGCCGGACTTCTTGCTGGGGCATTCGGTGGGGGAGTTGGTGGCGGCGCATGTGTCTGGTGTGCTGTCGCTGGCGGATGCGGCTCGGCTGGTCGTGTCGCGTGGTCGGTTGATGCAGGCGTTGCCTGCTGGTGGTGCGATGGCGGCGGTGCAGGCGACGGAGGACGAGGTCCGCGAGGTCCTCTCCGACGGGGTCGGTATCGCTGCGGTCAATGGGCCTTCGGCGGTTGTGGTCTCGGGTGATGAGGCGGCGGTGGATGCGGTCGCTGAGGTGTTGCGGGGCCGGGGTCGGAAGGTGAAGCGGCTGAATGTGAGTCATGCCTTCCACTCGGCGCGGATGGAGCCGATGCTGGACGAGTTCCGCAGGGTTGCGGAGGGTCTGACGTTCGCCGAACCTCGTATCCCGGTGGTGTCGAACGTGTCGGGTGTGTTGGCGACGGCGGCTGATCTGGCGTCGCCGGAGTACTGGGTGCGGCATGTCCGCGAGGCCGTCCGTTTCCACGACGGCGTACAGACACTACTCACCGAACGAGTCACGACCTTCCTGGAGTTGGGCCCGGACGGCGTGCTCTCCGCGATGGGCGAGAACTGCCTGCCCCCGACCGCTTCCGACGGGGAAGTGGTGTTCCATCCGCTCCTACGCAAGGGCCGTGACGAGTCCCGCCAGGCTGTGACCGCAGTGGCATCGGCCCATGTACGGGGCGTACCCGTGGACTGGTCCGCGTTCTTCGGCGGCGGCCCGCGCCCCCACGTGGACCTGCCCACCTACGCCTTCCAGCGTCAGCGTTTCTGGCTGGAGTCCCCCGCCACCACCGGCGACGCGGCAGCGGTCGGCCAGGACAGCGCGGATCACCCCCTGCTGGGCGCGGCCGTCACGCTGGCCGAGACCGGCGGCGTGGTCCTGACCGGACGCCTCTCGCTCCAGACCCAGCCCTGGCTGGCGGATCACCGACTGGAGGAGACCGCCGTACTACCTGGCAGCGTCTTCGTCGAGTTGGCGGTCCGCGCCGGTGACCAGGTCGGCTGCGGTCTCGTCGAGGAGTTGGAGCTGAAGGCGCCGCTGATCCTGCCCGAGCGCGGCGGTGTTCAGCTGCACGTGATGGTGGGGGCGGCTGACGCCGAATCCGGGCGGCGCGGCTTCACCGTGTTCTCGCGCAGTGAGGACTCCCCGGCAGAACAGGAATGGGCCCGGCACGCCGAGGGCGTCCTGAGCGCTGGCGTCTCCGAAGCGCCCGCCGGAACGGCCGCCGATCTCGTGGCCTGGCCCCCGCCCGGTGCGGTTCCGGTGGACGTGGACGGTGCGTACGACCGGCTGTTCGGCCGGGAGCACCTGTACGGCCCGGCGTTCCAGTGCCTGCGGTCCGCCTGGCGGCGCGGTGACGAGATCTTCGCCGAGGTCGCCCTGCCCGACGGGGCGGAAGCGGACGCGGGCCGGTTCGGCCTGCACCCCGCGCTCCTGGACGCGGCGACGCAGCCGTGGCTCGCGGCCGGGGACGACGCAACCATGGTGCTCGCCTCGTCATGGCGCGACGTCACTCTGTACGCGACCGGAGCCTCCTCCCTGCGGGTGCACATCTCGGCGGGAGGCGGCGACGACGCGAGGCTGACGCTGGCCGACGAGAACGGCCGGCCCGTGGGGTCCGCCGCCGCGCTGACGTGGCGTCCCGTCGAGCCGCACCAGCTCGGCACGGCGCTCGACGGCCTCGACGGCATCGGCGGTGCCCTGTTCCGGGTGGAGTGGCAGCCGCTGACCGTCGAGGGGCTTGCCACCGAGGAGCCCGACGGCCGGGTCGAACTCGGGGAAGTCGCCGAACTCGCCGAGTACGGCGAACTCGGCGAACTCGCCGAGCTGATCGACACTGCCGAACTCCCCGAGCCCGCAAGCTTCCCCGAGTCCGCAGGCCTCCTCGAGTTCACCACCGAGGTCACGACCCCTGCCCACACCCTCCTCCACTGCCCCGAATCCCCCGGCGAAGCCCTGAAGGCCGTCCAGTCCTGGCTGGCCGACGAGCGGTCCTCCGCAGCGCGGCTCGTCGTCGTCACCCGTGGTGTCACCGACGGAGCCGACCTGCGCCACGCCCCTGTATGGGGCCTGGTCCGGGCGGCCGAAGCGGAGAATCCGGGCCGCTTCGTCCTCGTGGACCTCGTGGACCTCGCGGCCGACGACCATGACCACCTCCCCGCAGAGTTCGCCCCGGCCATCGCCACCGGCGAACCCGAACTGTCCCTGTGCGCCGGACAGGTGCGCGTGCCCCGGCTCGTCCGAGTCCCCGCGCCCGACGCCCCGGCCCCGTCGGACGCCCCCGCGGCCCCGAACCCCGACGGCACCGTCCTCATCACCGGCGGTGCGGGCCCGCTCGCCATCGAGGTCGCCCGGCATCTCGTGACGCAACACGGCGTACGCCACCTCCTCCTGACCGGCGGCGACGCGCCCGCCGACAACAGTGAAAGCCGTGAAAGCCGTGAAAGCGGTGAAACTCACAGCTTCGCCGACCTCACCGACCTCACCACCCTCGGCGCCACCCCCCAAGTCGCCCCCTGCGACCCCGCCGACCGCGAGGCCCTCACCGCCCTCCTCGCCGGCATCCCCCCGGAGCGCCCCCTCGCCGCTGTCGTGCACATCGTGCCCCCGGCGGCCAACGGGCTCATCGGATCCCTGCGGCCCGACGCGTTGGACGCCGCGCTGCGTCCCGCGACCGACGCTGCCTGGAACCTGCATGAACTGACCCAGGAATCAGCCGACTTGACCGCCTTCGTCGTGCTGTCCGACGCCGGTGGCACCCTCTTCGCCGCGGGGCAGGCGGCGTACGCGGCGGGCAACGCCCAGTTGGACGCCCTCGTCGCGTACCGCAGGGCGCGTGGACTTCCCGTCACGTCCATGGCGTTCGGGCCCTGGGAGGCCAGGCCCGGACTCGGCGACGAGGACCGGCGGCGCCTCGCCGCGCAGGGCGTGCCCTCGCTCACCAGGGACGAGGGCTTCGCGCTCTTCGACGCCGTGCTCGGCGGCGCCGACGACGATGCCGTGCTGCTGCGGCTCGACGCCCGTGCCCTCAGGGCGCAGGCGAGGGCCGGCGCCGCCGCGGCCGAGCAGACCCCGGCGCTGCTGCGCGGTCTCGTCCCCGCGCCGTCCCGGCAGCCGGCCCGCGCCGGAGGGGTGTCTCCGGACCGGTTCGTGCAGAGCCTCGCCGGGCTCTCGCCGGAGGAGCGGATGCGTACCGTGCTGACGTTGGTGCGTACGCAGGTGGCGTCGGTCCTCGGTCACGCGTCGGCCGAAGCGGTGCGCCCCGAGCGGGCGTTCCAGGAGCTGGGCTTCGACTCGCTCACCGGCGTCGAGCTGCGCAACCGGCTCCGCGCGGCCACCGGGCTGCCCCTGGAGGCGACCCTGGTCTTCGACTTCCCCAGCGCGCAGGCGGTGGCGGGCCGTATCGACGAACTCGCGGCGCCCGCAGAGGGGAACGCCGCGCAGCCCGTGCTCGCGGAGCTGGACCGGCTCGAAGCGGCCCTGGCCGGGGCGGCGTTGGCGGACCGGGATCATTCCCGGGTCACGGCCCGGCTCGACGCCCTGCTGCGGAAATGGCGGGACGCCGACGCGGGCGCGGCGTCGCAGACGCCTGCCGACGATTACGAATCCGCTTCGTACGAAGAGCTATTCGAGGCCATCGACGACGAATTGGGAGCGGTCTGACCGCACACCCGGGGAGCTTAGGGGAGCTTAGGGGTAGGGGGTCCAGGGCGGGCGCCATAGCCTTTCCGACAGGTATTCAATTCCGTTCCGTCGGGAAGCGATCCCGCCGGGAAAAAGGTCCTGCCGAGATCGGAGTCCGTGATGTCGATATCTGATGCCGCCATTCAGGAGGCAGAAGAGGCGATTATGAAGCTGGGCACCCCGCCCCAGCCGGTGGATCCCTATCCCCTCTATGAATCGCTGCGCAAGATCAACCGCGTATACGAGAGCACCACGCTCGGGGCGTTCGCCATCACCGGCTACAAGGAGGTGTCCGCCGCCGCGAAGATGCCGAGCATGCGCAACGGCACCCGCGGCTTCACCAAGCGCCGTGAGGACTGGGAGCAGCACGACGCGCTGCGGCTGCTCCTTCGCGCGATGGTCACCCTGGACCCGCCGGAGCACACCCGTATCCGGGACTTCGCGGCCTCGCTCTTCTCGCCGGCGCTGATCAAGCAGATGCGCGCCTCGATCGAGCGGCTCGCGGACCGGCACCTGGACGACCTCGCGGACAAGGCGAGCGGCGGCACGGTGGTGGACCTCGTCAAGACGGTCGCGAGCCCCTTCCCGGTCTCGGTGATCAGCGAGATCCTCGGCGTTCCCGACGAGCAGGGAATGATGTTCTACGACCTGGCCAACGACTGGACCCGGGTCTGGGGCGGCGGCGGTTACAGCGAGGAGGAGCTCGCGCGGGCCGATGTCGCGGTGATGGAGCTGCGCGGGCACTTCGAGGAGATCTTCAAGGAGCGCCGCAAGAAGCCGCAGGACGACCTCATCTCGACGCTCCTCAAGGCCACGGACGACGGCCAGTTGAGCGACGAGGACCTGATGGCGCTCTCCACCTTCCTCTTCATCTCGGGCTTCGAGACCACCACCAACCTGATCAGCATGGGTCTTTACACGCTTCTCGAGAACCGTGACCAGCTGGCCCTGTGGCGGAACAAGCCGGAGATCACGCCCGGTGCGGTGGAGGAGCTGCTGCGGCACGGCACGCCGATCGCGGGCACGATCCGGCTGACCTCGGAGACCATCCAGCTCGGCGACAAGACGATCCCCGACGGCCGGCTCATCTTCCTGATGACGGCGGGCGCGAACCGCGACCCCGCGCAGTTCACCGACCCGGACCGGCTCGACCTGACGCGCAGCGAGGGCCCGCACGTCAGCTTCGGCGGCGGCGCGCACTACTGCCTGGGCGCGAACCTGGCCCGGATGGAGGCGCAGGTCATCCTGCCCAAGATGATCAACCGCTTCTCCGAGATCGATGTCGCGGGAGTGACCGAGCGCCGCACGGCCACCGGTCTGCAGGGCTTCGAGTACCTGCCGCTCCAGGTCAAGGAGTAGTCACCGCGGGCACAACGCGAAGGCGCCGGGGCGGATGCGACCGCCCCGGCGCCTTCGCGTGTTCCGTACGTGGTGGATCAGCCGCCCATGCGGAAGCCGGCCTCGATCTTGCCGATCATGCCCGCGTCGATCTTGAGCTGGGCGCCGGTGATGTAGCGCGACTCGTCGGAGGCCAGGTAGACCACCGCGTGCGACACGTCGTTCGGCTCCAGATAGGCGATCGGCATGCCGTGGCTCATCTGGAAGACCATCTCCACGTCCGCCGCGGTCGGGCTCTCCAGGTCGGGGCGGAAGGTGCGGTACGCGGCCTCGTTCTTGAGCAGGTCGGTGGCGATATTGGTCGGGTGCACCACGTTGACCCGCTTGCCCGACGGCGCGAGCTGCACCGAGAGCCAGTTCGCGTACTCGGAGATCGCGTGCTTGGAGAAGGCGTACGCGGCGGGGCCGGGGCCCGCGCCCGGATTGCCGTCGTACCGGGGAAGGAGACCGGCGACCGAGCCCATCAGGACGATGGAGGCGTTCTCGCCCAGGTGCGGCAGGGCCGCGTGCACGGTGTTCAGCGTGCCGACCAGGTTCACGTCGACGGTCTCGGTGAAGGCGCTGACGGGTTTGTCGGCGCCCATCGGGTTGATGCCGGCGTTGGCGACGACCACGTCGAGGCGGCCGCCGAGTTCGGCGACGCCCTCGCTGACGGCCTGTTCAAGGGCGGCCCGGTCGCGTACGTCGGCGGTGCGGGCGACCGCGCGGCGGCCCGCCTTCTCGACGAGCCGGACGGTCTCCGTCAGATCGGCGGGGGTGGCACCCGCGTACTCCGCGTTGGCGGAGTCGGCGCAGACGTCGAGCGCGATGATGTCGGCGCCCTCCTCCGCGAGCCGGACCGCATGGCTGCGGCCGAGACCTCGCGCCGCGCCGGTGATGACGACAACTTTTCCTGCTACCCGGTTCATGGTTCTCCTGCCACATTTCTCGGAAGCCCTCGGAAGCCTTCGGCTATGGATTTCCTATCGCCGGGCGGCCGGACGAGAAAAGGGAAGAGACCCCCTAACCCCGTTTTCACGGCCGGGTTAGGGGGAGTTTCGGGTCAGTCGAGCACCCAGCCGTGGCTGCGCGCCGCCTGGCTGAAGCGTTCGCGGATCTGCACGATCTGCTGGCCCGTGGCGGTGGGCGCACCCTCGATGATCAGATCTGTCACCTCGCGCAGGAACTCGGAGATGGTGAGCGCGTCGGAGACGACAGGGGCGGTCACGCGGTCCGGTTCGCTGCCGCCGATGTGGCGCACGTCGATCGCCCGGATGCCACGCTCACTCTCCACGGTTTCGAATTCCACGAGACTTCCCGGCTTCAGGAGGGAATCGTCGGAAAGGAATTCGTTCGCGTGCATGAAAACGTCGCTCCCACCGCCTTGGGGAGTGATGAATCCGTACCCGCGGGCCGCATCGAAGCGAATCAACCTACCCACAGTCACAGTTTTGGCCTTCCACGATCAGTACGGATGGCGCCGCCGCCCGCACCGGGGGTGCGGGCGGCGGGTCGCCCTTCGCTAGCGTGCGCGCGACTCGTCGGGGGTCAGGCGCGCGGTGGGCAGCTCGGCCCCCTGGGCCGGCTGGGCCCCGGTCTCCTCGGCCGGCTCGTCCGTGAACACCCTGGGCAGTCCGCGCAGGGTGATCAGGGTGAGCAGACAGATCGCGGCGAGCACACCCGCGTTGACCAGGACGGCGGCCTGCATGCCGTCGGCGTAGGCGGCCTTGGCGGACTCCGTGATCTGCTCGGCGACCTGGCCCGGCGACTGGGCGGCGACCTGCATGGCGGAGCCGATGGAGTCGCCGGCCTGCTCGGCCTGTTCCTTGGTCAGCCCCGAGGGGGTGTCGAAGTTCTTGTGGTACAGGCTGTTGAGGATGGTGCCGAGTACGGCCATGCCCATGGCGGCGCCGAGTTCACCGCCGGTGGTGGCGAGCCCGGAGGCCGTACCGGACTTCTCCTTCGGCGCGCTGTTCACGATGATGTTGACGGTGCAGGCGAAGATGCAGGACGCGGCGGCGCCGTGCACGATCGTCGGGATCAGGACGGTCACGTAGTCGGAGTCGGCACCGGCGCGGCTGTAGAGGACCATCGCCAGGGAGAGCAGCCCGAGGCCGAGCGCGACCACGCGGGCCTGGCCCCAGCGGGGGATGAGCGCGCCGATCAGCGGGGCGCAGAGCATGCCGGCACCGGCCGGCGGCAGCAGACCGAGGGCGGCCTTCAGCGGCGACCAGTCCTGGACGAACTGCAGGTACTGGCTGACCAGGAGCAGCACACCGACCGACGCGAACATGGTGAAGGCGTTGGCGATGAACGCCCCGGAGAACGCGCGGTTGCGGAACAGCTTCAGCTCGACCATCGGCTGGTTCAGGCGCGTCTGCCGGAAGCCGAACAGGGCGAGGGCGACGATGCCGATGGCGAGGGCGGCGAGGATCTTCGGCTCGGTGAAGCCGTCACGGACGGACTCCTGCACCGCGTACACGACCGCGACGATGCCCAGCGCGCAGAGCACCATGCTGGGGATGTCGGGGCGGGCGGCGTTCGGGTTGCGCGACTCGGGGAGCAGGATGATGCCGGTCACGATGAGCAGGCCCATGAGCGGCAGGTTGATGAGGAAGACCGAGCCCCACCAGAAGTTGTCGAGCAGCGGGCCGCCGATGACCGGGCCGAGCGCGGTGCCACCGCTGATCATGCCGGTCCAGATGCCGATCGCGGCGGTGCGTTCCTTCGGGTCGGTGAAGACGTTCCGGATGATCGAGAGCGTCGTCGGGTAGATCGTCGCGCCGGATACGCCGAGCAGTGCGCGGCTCGCGATGAGCAGCTCCGCGTTGGGCGACCAGGTGGCGAGCGCCGAGGCACCGGCGAAGGTGAACGCGCCGATGAGCATCAGCTTCTTGTGGCCGATGCGGTCACCGACGATGCCCATCGTGATGAGCATGCTCGCCATGACCAGGCCGTAGATGTCGGCGATCCACAGGATCTCGGTCGACGTGGGGGACAGGTCCTCGGTCACGGACGGGATGGCCAGCTGGAGCACCGTCAGGTCGACGCTGATGACCAGCGCGCCCAGACAGAGGGCACCCAACGCGAACCAGCGCCGTGCCGGGCTGAGATTGGGGCGTTCGGCTGTCTTTTGCCCGCCCAGGTGATCGGTCATCTTCTGCTCTCCGTGTGTGCTCCCGGCGCAAACTGTATACGCCGCAGACGTTGGTGTTTATGTTATACACAAATGCTCGCCGAGGTGTCAACGAGTGCCCCGGTCGAGGCCCTGTCAAGGGGGTGGGACACGTGTGCGGACGGGGGTCAGCGCCCCGCGGGGCACCGGATCGAGCCGTGCCGGGTCCGCCGTGCAGTCGTACCGGAATCGACCGCAAAGGCGCCCCCGGCACGCCGCATTTCATTCGCGAATTCCCTGAACATAGGGGGGTTCCGGCAATCTCTAGGGGTTGCCCGGCGATCAGCCATTTCCGTACCGTCTTCATCGGTATAGACACCGATGAATTGACCGGAAAGCAGTTATGCGGAGGCTTGGAGGTTCGGTGGCGACAGCGCAGGCAGAACACCGGCTCGCCATCTTGGGAGCGGGCGTCATGGGCGGGAACATCGCCACCATGGCCATCGGACGCGGCATCCCCGTCGTCCTGATCGACACCAGCGCGGCGGCGCTCGAAGCGGCCGGGCCGCGCATCCGCCAACAGCTGCGGCACGCCCAGCTGTTGGGGGCGCTGCCCGCCGACGGCACGCCCGGTGAACTCGTGACCGCTCAGTCCGTCACGGAAATCGCCGACGCCACCGCCGTCGTCGAGGCCGTCACCGAACTGACCGACGTCAAGACAAAGGCGCTCGCCGAGGCCTCGGAAACCGTCCGCCCCGGCACCCCGCTGATCTCCAACACCTCGGGCATCCCGATCGACGAACTCGCCGATTCCGTGGCCCGCCCCGGCGAACTCGTCGGCGCCCACTTCATGAATCCCACGTACCTGATCAAGATGGTCGAGGTCATCAGGGGCCCGCGCACCAGCGAGGCCACCATGAGCTCCGTCGCCGCCCTGCTCGCCGCCGCGGGGCGCGAGCCGGTCGTCGTCGCGGACGCCCCCGGCTTCGTCACCAGCAGGCTGCTGCACCCGATGATCAACGACGCGGCGCGCGTCGTAGCCGAGGGCACCGCCTCCGTCGAGGCGGTCGACCGCCTGATGGAGGGCTGCCTCGGCCACCCGACGGGCCCCCTGCGCACGGCCGACCTGATCGGCATCGACAACCTCGTCGACGCCCTCAACGCGCTGTACGAACGGACCGGCGACGAGCGCTGCCGCCCCAGCGAACTGCTCGTCGAGAAGGTGCGCGAAGGCTCCCTCGGCCGCAAGTCCGGCCGCGGTTTCTACGACTACGGAAAGGCAAAGCCGTGACTGACCAGTTGAGCGAGAGCGCCCCGCTGACCGCCGAGGGCATCGAGCAAGGACTGCTCCGCCACCTGGAGGGCAAGCTCGGCACCTCGATCACCGCGGACCACGACCTCTTCGCGTCCGGACTCGTCTCCTCGATGTTCGCCATGGAGCTGGTCGTCCACCTGGAGGGCACGTACGCCGTCGCCATCGTCGGCCCCGACCTCAAGCTGGACAACTTCCGCACCGTGCAGCGCATGACGTCCCTGGTGCTCGGCCTGCGCGACGCCTCGGCCGGCGATGTCTGACCGGCTCACGGCGGCCCGCGCCCTCCTCGGCGACCTGGTCGGGGAGAACGCCGACGCCTGGGACCGCGCGGGCCTGCTGCCCGACGAGGTGCTGCGCAAACTCGCCGCCCAGGGCATCCTCTGCGCCCAAGTGCCCGCCGAGTACGGCGGAATCGGGGCGAGCAGCCTGGAGAACGGCGAGTTCACGGCGTACGCGGGCAGCCTCTGCAGCTCCCTGCGCAGCGTCATGACCTCGCAGGGCATGGCGGCCTGGACCGTCCAGCGGCTCGGCACCCTTGAGCAACGCAGGCTCTACCTCGGCGAGTTGGCCTCCGGGCGGCTCGCCGCCGTCGGGTTCAGCGAGCCGGACGCGGGCAGCGACCTCTCCGCGATGGCCGCCGAGATCCGCCGCGACGGCGACGAGATCGTCCTCGACGGCGAGAAGAAGTGGGTCACCGCAGCGGCCTACGCCGATCTGCTCCTGATCGTGGGCCGCCACGAGGACGGCGTCGCCTTCGCCGCCGTGCCCGCCACCGCACCCGGCGTCCACGTCGAACGGGTCGCCGACCCCATGGGCTGCCGCGCCGCCGGCCACGCCAACCTGCGCTTCGACGCGGTACGGCTGCCCGCCGCGAACCTGCTCGGCGGTACCGCGCTGCCGCTGCCCCTGGTCGTGACCACCGCGCTGTCCTACGGCCGGATGTCGGTCGCCTGGGGCTGCGTGGGCATCCTGCGCGCCTGCCTCGACGCGGCGACCCGGCATGCCGCGGGACGCCGGCAGTCCGGCAAACCCCTTGCCGAACACCAGCTGGTGGCACGGCATCTGGCCGAACTCCTGGTGTCGGAGCAGACCGCGACCCGCGTCTGCGAACACGCCAGCCGCAGCTGGGACGCCGGATCGCCGGACATGGTGATCGAGAGCGTCCTCGCCAAGCACACCAGCGCCGGACACGCCGCACGCGGCGCCGCGTCCGCCGTCCAGGTCCTCGCGTCGGCCGGCGCCCAGGACGGCCATGTGGTCGCGCGCGCCTACCGGGACGCGAAGCTCATGGAGATCATCGAGGGGAGCAATGAGATCTGCCAGACGATCCTTGCCCGGCACGCCCTCACCGCATCGAGATGAACCAACCACCGATTCTGGCCCCGATTCTGGAGGAAGCGTGGCGGACCGTCCGACCCTGGTGAAATGCCTGGTCTGGGATCTCGACAACACCCTGTGGCAGGGCACCCTGCTGGAGGACGGCGACGTGGAGCTGCCCGACGGGATACGAGAGGTGATCAGCACCCTCGACTCGCGCGGCATCCTGCAGTCCGTGTCCAGCAAGAACGACTTCGACCTCGCCTGGGAGCGGCTGGAAAAACTGGGCATCGCCCAGTACTTCGTGCTGCCCCGGATCGGCTGGGGACCCAAGTCCGAGTCGGTGGCGGCGATCGCCGAGCGCCTGAAGTTCGCACACGGCACCATCGCCTTCATCGACGACCAGCCCGCCGAGCGCGCCGAGGTGGCCTTCGGGCTGCCCGAGGTGCGCTGCTACCCCGCCGAGCAGGCACTGGGCCTCGTCGACCTGCCCGAGTTCACCCCCGGCACGGTGACCGTCGACTCCCGCAGGCGCCGCGAGATGTACCAGGCGACCTTCCGCCGGGAGGCCGAGCAGTCCGAGTTCAAGGGCCCGGACGAGGAGTTCCTGCGCTCCCTCGCGCTGGAGATGACCATCGGCCGCGCCGGGCCCGACGAGCTCTCCCGCGTCGAGGAACTCACCCTGCGCACCAGCCAGATGAACGCGACCGGCGTGCACTACTCCGACGCCGCGCTGCGCGCACTGCTCTCGGACCCGGACCACGAAGTACTCGTCACGACGATGGCCGACCGGTTCGGCCCGCACGGCGCGGTGGGCGTCCTGCTCATCGAGCGCAGGCCCGGGGTGTGGAACCTGAAGCTCCTCGCCACCTCGTGCCGGGTGGTGTCCTTCGGCGCCGGCACGGTCATCCTGAACTGGCTGACTGACCGGGCGGCGGCAGCGGGCGTCCATCTGGTCGCCGACTTCCGGCGCACCGAACGCAACCGCATGATGGAGATCGCCTACCGCTTCGCGGGCTTCGCCGACGAGCCGTGCGACTGCCTCGCCGCGCTCGGCGACGGCGGGCCGGGGACGGCCGAGGTGCAGCACCTGCATCTGCGCCCCGAGCCGAAGGAGGCGCCCACCACGCTCCGGCTCACCGCGGTGGACCTCGCCGCGGCGGCTCCGGCTCCCCAGCCGTAACGGGAGAACCGGAGCACGGCGGCAGCGCGGCCCGTCGCCGCTCAGCCCTGCGACTTGCGCACCAGCGTGACACCGTCGGCCACCGGGAGGAGCGAGATCTCCACCCGGTGGTCGTCGCGCAGCAGCGCATTGAGCTCACGCACCGCGACCGTGTCCCGGTCCTGGGCCTCCGGGTCGATGACCCGGCCGAAGAACAGCGTGTTGTCGACGACGGCCAGACCGCCGGGGCGGAGCAATGCGAGCGCCGCCTCGTAGTACGCCGGGTAGTTCGCCTTGTCCGCGTCGATGAATGCGAGATCGACGGATTCCTCGCCCAGTTCGGCGGTCAGTTTGCCGAGCGTTTCGATCGCGTCACCAATACGTACGTCGATTTTCTCCGCGACCCCGGCCCGCTCCCAGTATTTCCTGCCGATGTCCGGCCAGCGGTCGGTGATGTCGCAGGTGATGACCCGTCCGGCGGGCGGCAGGGCGCGGGCCATGCAGAGCGTGCTGTAACCGGTGAAGGTGCCGATCTCCAATACCGTGCGCGCCCCGGTGAGCCCGACCAGGAGTGCGAGCAACTGGCCTTCCTCCGCCATGACTTGCAGGGCGTGACCGGCCGGGAGCGCGCCGGTCTCCGCGCGCAGGCCGCTGAGGACCGGGTCGTCCCGCAGCGATATTTCACGGACGTAGGAAAGCAGTTCGGGAGTGCATTCCACTTGATTAGCCATGCGATGAAGGCTATTGAGCGGGCCGTCGGTTCAGGTTCGCACAAGGCTCCGATAGGGGGCGGCCCGCCATCATTAGGGGGCGCGCACACCGTACGGACCGTCGCGCGGACCGGGCTCCGTACCGCGTCCGCTGGTACCCTGCGACGTACCCCCCGAGAAGTCCCCCGCCGACTGTCTGTCGTGTATACAGTCTGAGTGGACCATGGTCCATGAGCACATTTCACAAGCATCCGTGTGTCGGAGGGCCGCGGAACTGAGCGCCGGGAGTGCAGATGTCTGTGGGAAGGAATGGCGCACCTCGTGGAGTCGCCCGCAGCACGAAGTTGCTGTGGGGCGAGAGCGAACGGCCGAGCCGTGGCCCCAAGCCGGGACTCTCCATCGAGCGGATCGTGCAGACCGCCATCGAGGTGGCGGACGTCGAGGGCCTGTCGGCCGTCTCCATGCAGCGCGTCGCGAGTGAATTCGGTTTCACCACGATGTCGCTGTACCGCTATGTGCCGGGCAAGGCCGAGCTGATCGACCTGATGCTGGACGCGGCGCTCGACGGCGCCCCCGGCCTCGGCGACCTCGGCGACGGCTGGCGTCCCAAGCTGGAGAAGTGGGCCAGGGACTTCCGGGACGTCCACCACCACCACCCGTGGATGTTCGAGCTCGCGGCACGGCCCCGGCTGATGGGCCCCAACCAGGCGCAGTGGCTGGAGGCCGCCGTCGCCGCCCTCGCCGACACGGGGCTGACCGGCGCCGAGAAGCTCGACGTCGTCTTCACCCTCACCGGCCTGGTGCAGAGCTGGAACCACCGCACGCCCGCCGCCGAGCCCGAGCAGGACCAGGCCGGCGTCCCGGACGAGGAGTGGGACGCCGTGGCCGTGAGCGTCCTGCGGGAGCACGGGGACCACTACCCCGCCCTGATGGAGGCGATGTCGGCGGGCGCCTTCGACCCGACGGCCGCCGACGGCGAGGAGTTCGGCCTGCGCTGCGTCATGGACGGCATCGCCGCCCGCGTCGCCGCACGGGCCTCCGTCACGGCTTGAGCGGAGGCCCGCGCGTGAGCGGAGGCCGCGCGACGGGGCCCGAGCGGCGACGCGGGGCCCCCTGCGGCGGAGGCTCAGTGCACCAGGGCGTCCGCCGCGAGCCGTCTGCGGTCGATCTTCCGGTTCGGGTTCAGCGGGAACTCGTCGATGTGCCGGTAGTGCCGGGGCACCAGACCGCTGGGCAGCACCTCGCGCGCCTGCTTGGTCAGCAGGGCCGGCGAGGTCGGGACGCCCGTGTAGTAGACGAACAGCTCGGTGCCGTGGGCCGCGGGCCGGGTCACCGTCGCCGCGTCGGTCACCCCCTCGCAGGACCTGATCGCGTCGTCGACCTCGGCCAGCTCGACCCGCCAGCCCTGGATCTGCACCTGGCTGTCCGCACGGCCCAGATAGACGAGCTCGCCGTCCGGCAGCCTGCGTACCCGGTCGCCGGTGCGGTACCAGGTGCGCCCGGCGTGGTGCAGGAACCGCCCCTCGTTGTCCTCGGCGTCGACATAGCCCGCCGACATCTGCGGACCGGTGACGCACAGCTCGCCCTCGCCGTCGTCCCCGGAGGCCACGCCCTCCGGGCCGAGCAGCAGGATGTCGTGCCCCGCGTGCACCGCCCCGATCGGTACGACACCGTTCACGCCGAGCCGCGGTGAGCGCTCCGGATCCCAGCGGTGCCCGGTGATCGTGATGGTCAGCTCGGTCGGCCCGTAGAGGTTCTCCACCGCCGATCCGGGTGCCGCCGTCTGCCAGTCGGCGGTGTCGGCGCAGAGCAGCGCCTCACCGGCGAAGAAGCTCCAGCGCAGCGTCGGCATCGAACCGGGCTTGAGACCGCCCCTGCGGCGCACCGCGGCGATGCTGCTCGGCGTGGAGAACCACACGGTCATGCGCCGCTCGGCCAGGAACGCCGGCAGGTCCAGATAGGCGCGTCCGGGCACCGCGTGCACGCTCGCCCCCGCGCCCCAGGCGCAGTAGAGGTCGAACATGGAGCAGTCGAAGTTCACCTCCGTGGCCTGCGAGAAGACGTCGTCGGGAGTGAAGTCGTAACGCCGGTCCATCAGCCGGAAGTAGTGGTCGAGGCTGCCGTGGCTGATCGGCACCCCCTTGGGGCGTCCCGTCGAACCGGACGTGAAGAGCAGATAGGCCGGGTCGTCCGGGCCCACGGGGCGCGGCGCGTCCAGCGCGCGCCGGGGGTCCGCCTCGATCAGCCGGAACGCGGCGCCGGTCGCGCCGGCATCACCCGGGGCGAGCACCGGAATGTCCGTCACGCCGGTGTCGGCGAGCGCCGCGAGCCCCGCCGGGTCCGCGATCAGCGCGTCCACGCCCGACGCCGCCAGCATCCGCCGCGTACGGGACGCGGGGAAGCCGGGGTGCAGCGGGACGACCGCGGCGCCGGTGTAGAGGGCGGCGAGGATGCCCGCGTAACTCTCGATGCCCTTCTGCGCGAGGACCCCTATCGCCCTCGGCGGCTCGGGCAGCCCCGCGAGGAGCGCGCCGGACCAGCGCAGCGCGAGTTCGTGCAGGTGCTCGTAGCCGAACAGGTCGGCGCCGACGCGCAGGGCCGTGCCCTTCGGCGACGTGGCGAGGCCCCGCAGGAAGCGTTCCTGCGGGGAGTTCTTGACGGTGACGTGCATCAGCTCTCCAGCGAAAGAGGGGGCGCTAGGGGTAGGGGAGTACCCGGTGCCGGGGTTTAGCCTGACGGCCTGATCGTGTGTACGACGATTCTGGAGGCGCTATGTGGAACGACCAGTTCGAAGGAATACTCCGCCGGAATCTGCCGTCCCTCGCGGCCGATGAACCGCTGACCCCCGACCTCGTTCTCCGTGATTTCGGACTTGACTCGATGGCGATGGTGGAAGTGCTCGCCGAACTCGAGGACACCTTCGGCGTCCGCTTTGTCGACGACGCGATGGACATCGACAACTTCGCCACTCCCGCCGCGCTCTGGGGCACCGTCTCCACCATCGTCTCCGCTGCCGCCTGACCCGGAGCACCGCCGTTTCCACGGCGGTGCTCACCTGTATTCCCAGACGTTTTCCGAAACTTCCGCGCGCTCTATGCGGCGGTTTTCCTGCGGCGCGGCGCGAGTGCCTTCTCCGGTGTCAGCTGTACGACGTCGAAGTTCCGGGTCGCGACGCGCACCCGGCCCCAGAGGCTGTCCGGGCCCGCGACCCAGAGGGTGCCGATACCGCGTCCGCGCAACGTGTCGAGCGCGGTCGGCCACTGCACCGCCCGGACGATCCCGTCCAGGAGCATGGTCCTGATCTCGTCGCCCGTGTGCAGCGGCTTCCCGTCGTGGTCGCAGACGACCGGCAGCCGCGGATCGGCGAACTCCAGGCCGTCGAAGAGGGTGCGCTCGATGTCGTCGCGCAGCTCTCCGAAGGCCCGCGAGTGCATCGGCGGCCGCATCGTGTAGAGCGCGAGCCCGCCGATCGCGCGCAGCCGGTGGCGCAGCCAGTCGACCCGGCGTTCACGCAGCGACAGCATGTGGAAGTCCTCGTCGACCCGGCAGGCGATGTCGTACCACTCGCCCTCGGCGGTCAGCTCCGCGAGCACCTCGTCGAGCGCCTGCGACGGCACCCGCGCGAAGGACTGGGTGACCACGTCCCCGTACTGCTCGGCGAAGTACCGGTCCAGGCGGTGGCTCCAGCCGGCGGTGAGCCGCACCGCGTCGGCGAAGGCGAGGGAGCCCGCGTGCACCGCGGCGGGCGTGCCGCCGAAGCTCGGGCCGACACACGCCTCCGGTTCGGCGCCGAGCTCGTCCTCGGCCCACCGCGCGAGAGCCAGACAACTCACCAGGAAAGCCACCCGCGAGTATTCCGAGAAGGGGTCTTCGGTGGCCCGGCACCGCTCCACGAGCGAGTACCCGAGAATCTCGTCGGCCTCCGCCGTCAGACCACGCGCCGCGGGATTGATGAGCAGAAACTTGGCCACTTTATCGAAAGGGACTTCACTGATTCCCGGGAATACCATTGCCGAGGCTCTTGCGCCGTTCGTTCCCGTCTCTGTTTGTTCGCCTGCCTTGAAGTCGATCGCCATATGGATAAGCTTGTTGAACGGGTGATGCAGCCAGAACCCCTAGGGCCCCCTAACTTCGGCCGCCGCCCACAATGCGAACCTTGCCGCTCCCGATCCCGCCATGCTAGGAATTCCACTGCCGTCTCACTGTGGAGAGGGCCTCAGCGCAGTGCAGGCCGTCAAGGGGGATTTCAGGTGAGCAGCAATATCTGCGGATTTCTGCTGGCTGCCGGAGCGAATGCACCGGACCGGCCCGCCGTCGTCGAGCGGGACGCCGCCGGCGGCCTCGTCACGGTGACCTACGGCGGGCTCGCCGAGCGCGTCGACGCGTACGCCGCCGAGCTGGCGAAGCTGGGCCTCGACGTCGGCGACCGTGTCGTCCTGGAGTCCGACGTCTCGGCGTCGGCCGTCGCGATGCTGCTCGCCTGCGCCCGGCTCGGCCTGCCGTTCATCCCGGTCAGCCCGGAGACCCCCGCCAAGCGCCTGATCGCGGTCATCGACGCCGCCGAACCCGCGCTGTTCGTCCAGGCCTCCGACGGCTGCCGCGAAGGCATACCGGAGCCGGTCGCAACCGCCCGCTTCGGTCCCGAAGGGGTCCTCGTCGAGCGGGCCCCCGAGCCCCGCGTCCGGTACCGGAACACGGTGGTGGACACCGACGCGGCGTACATCATCTTCACCTCGGGCACCACGGGCCGGCCCAAGGGCGTGGTGATGAGCCACCGCTCCGTCATCGCGCTGTTCACCGCGCTCCTCGGCGAAGGGCTCCTGACACCGCAGGACCGGGTCGCCACCACCTCGCCGCTCCAGTTCGACTTCGCGCTCTTCGACATCGGCTTCGCGCTCGGCAGCGGCGCGACGCTCGTGCCGGTGCCGCGCCGCGAACTCAACTGGCCGCGCCGCTTCCTCGCCTTCCTGCGCGAGGCGGAGGTCACCCAGGTCGACGGCGTCCCCTCCATCTGGCGCCCGGTGCTGCGCCACGAACCGGAGATGCTGGCCGGACTCGACGCGCTGCGCGGCGTCCTGTTCACCGGCGAGGACTTCCCGCTGCCCGAACTGCGCCGCCTCCAGGGCCTGTTGCCCAAGGTGCGGATCACCAACGGCTACGGCGCGACCGAGTCCATGGCCTGCTCCTTCACCGAGGTGCCGTCCCCGCTCCCCGAGGAGACCGAGCGGCTCTCCATCGGCTTCCCGCTGCCCGGCTTCGACGCCACCCTCCTCGACGACGCGGGCCGCCCCGTCACCGAGCCCGGCGTCGACGGGCAGATCTACCTCCGCGCGCCCTCCCTGTTCACCGGCTACTGGGACGACCCGGAGGCCACCGGCCGGGCACTCGTCCCCGACCCGCTCGACCCGCGCTCCGGCCGGCTCGTGCTGCGCAGCGGCGACCTCGCCTACCGGGGAGCCGGCGGCGAGCTGTACTTCCGCGGCCGCGTCGACTCCCAGGTGCAGATCAGGGGCAACCGCGTCGAGCTCAAGGAGATCGAGCGGCGGCTCCTGGAATTCCCCGGCGTCGGCGTCGCCGTCGCACTCCTGGTGCCGCGGGACGGCCAGGACCCCGCCCTGCACGCCTTCGTCGCCATGAACCCGGCGGCGGCCTCCTCGTTCGACAGGAACCTGGTGCGCGAGTTCTGCCGCGAGGCGCTGCCCGCGTACATGGTGCCGCAGGACATCGCGGTCATCGACGAGATCCCGCTCACCGTCAACGGCAAGGCCGACCGCGCCGCGCTCGCGGACCGCGTCACCAGCCGTCCGTAGCCCCCGGCCGCCGCGGGCCCCCGCCCCGCGGCCCCCGTCGTCGAGCCGCCCCCGTCCTCCGGCCCCAGTCGTCGAGCCGCCCCCGCCCCGTGGCCCCGTCGTCGAGCCGCCCCAGCCCCTGTATGGAGTACGCAGATGAGTGAGCCCCTGAACATCCGGCGCCTCGCCGGGCTGTCCGCCCCCGAGCAGCACGGCGTCCTGCTCGACTTGGTGCGCGCGGAGGCGGCGGCCGCCCTGCGCAAGGCCCGCCCCGGCGACCCGCACCCCGCGGTCGACGCCGAGCGCGCCTTCCGCGACCTGGGGCTCGACTCGCTCGTCCTGGTGGAGCTGCACTCCCGCCTGGTGGCCCGCACCGGCACCGAACTGCCCGTCACGATCGGCTTCGACCACCCGACACCGGCCGCGCTCGCCCGGCATCTGCGCGCCGAACTCCTCGGACTCCCCGAGGCGGACGAGACCCCGATCCCCGTGCGGGCCAAGGGAGTCGACGACGAGCCCGTCGTCATCGTGGGCATCGGCTGCCGCTACCCCGGAGACGTCCGCTCGCCCGGCGAACTCTGGAACCTGGTCGCCGAAGGCACCCACGTCATCACCGGCTTCCCCGACGACCGCGGCTGGGACCTGGACAAGCTCTACGACCCCGACCCGGCCACCGTCGGCACCAGCTACGTACGCCAGGGCGGATTCCTGCCCGACGCCGCCGAGTTCGACGCGGACTTCTTCGAGATCGGCCCGAAGGAAGCCACCGCGATGGACCCCCAGCAGCGGCTCCTCCTGGAGACCTGCTGGGAGGCGCTTGAACGGGCGGGCATCGACCCGGCCCCGCTGCGCGGCAGCGACTCCGGGGTGTTCGTCGGCGTCGAACCGCACGAGTACGGACCCCGCGTCCACGAGGCGCCCGACGGACTCGACGGCTATCTGATGACCGGCACCGCGCCCAGCGTCGTCTCCGGCCGCGTCGCCTACACCCTGGGCCTGGAAGGCCCCGCCCTGACCGTCGACACCGCCTGCTCGGGCTCGCTCGCCGCCCTGCACCTGGCCGTGCAGTCGCTGCGCCGCGGCGAATGCTCCCTCGCACTGGCCGGCGGCGTCACCGTGATCACCAGTCCCGGTACGTTCACCACGTTCAGCCGGCAGCGCGGCCTCGCCGCCGACGGCCGCTGCAAGGCGTTCGCCGCGGCCGCCGACGGCACCAACTTCGCGGAGGGCGCGGGCGTCTTCGTACTGGAACGCCTCTCGGACGCCCGCCGCAACGGACACCGGATCCTCGCGGTCGTGCGCGGCTCCGCCGTCAACCAGGACGGCGCCAGCAACGGACTCACCGCGCCCAACGGCCTCGCCCAGCGCCGGGTGATCCGCCAGGCGCTCGCCGACGCGGGCCTGAGCGCCACCGAGGTGGACGCCGTGGAGGCGCACGGCACCGGCACGAAACTCGGCGACCCCATCGAGGCGCAGGCGCTCATCTCCGCCTACGGACAAGGCCGTTCGGCCGAGAGCCCGCTCTGGCTCGGCTCGGTCAAGTCGAACATCGGGCACACCGGGGCCGCCGCGGGCGCGGCCGGCATCATCAAGGTCGTCGAGGCGATGCGGCACGGCGTGCTGCCCAAGACCCTGCACGTCGACGAGCCGTCCCCGCACATCGACTGGTCGGCGGGCACCGTACGGCTCCTGACGGAGGCTCAGGAGTGGCCGGACGCCGAGGACAGGCCGCGCCGCGCCGGTGTCTCCTCCTTCGGCGTCAGCGGCACGAACGTCCACGTCATCCTGGAGCAGCCGCCGACGGACGACATCGAAGGGGCCGAGCCGGAGCCGGCGGACCGAGTCGCCCCCGCCCCCGTCGTCGTGTCCGCGAAGAGCGAGGCCGCCCTGCGCGACCAGGCACGCCGGCTGCGCGCCCTGCTCGACGGCGCGCAGCCCGTGTCCGTGGCCGACCTCGCGTACTCGGCGGCCACCACGCGGGCGGCCCTGCCCGTGCGCGCCGCGTTCGTCGCCGCCGACGACGAGGAGGCCCGGCGCGCGCTGACCGCGCTCGCCGACGGCGACACCTCCGCCGCCGTACTGCGGGGCACGGCCCCCGGCGGCAGGCTCGCCCACCTCTTCACCGGGCAGGGCAGCCAGCGGACCGGCATGGGCAAGGAGCTCTACGAGACGTTCCCCGTCTTCGCCAAGTCCCTGGACGAGACCGCCGGTTACCTCGACATCCAGCTCGAAGTGCCCCTCCTGGACGTCCTGTTCGCGGACGAGGGCACGGCCGACGCACACCTCATCGACCGCACCGACTACGCCCAGGCCGCGCTGTTCGCCGTAGAGGTCGCACTGTTCCGGCTCCTTGAGTCCTGGGGCGTGGTCCCCGACCGCCTCGCCGGACACTCCGTCGGTGAGCTGGCCGCCGCCCACGCTGGGGGCGTCCTCTCCCTGGAGGACGCGTCGCTGCTCGTCGGCGCGCGCGGCAGGCTGATGGCCGAGCTGCCCGCCGACGGCGAGATGGTCGCCCTGGAGGCCACCGAGGACGAGGTGACCCCGCACCTCACCGACCGCGTCGGCATCGCGGCGGTCAACGGCCCCTCCGCCCTGGTCGTCTCGGGCGACAAGGACGCGGTGGCCGCCGTGCTCGCCGCGTTCGACGGCCGCAGGCACAAGCGCCTGAACACCTCGCACGCCTTCCACTCGCCGCTCATGGAGCCGATGCTCGCCGAGTTCCGGCAGCTGGCCCTCGCGATGACCCACCACGCGCCGCGCATCCCGGTCGTGTCGGCGCTGACCGGGGAACACGCGCGGTTCGACGCCGAGTACTGGGTACGCCATGTGCGCGAGCCCGTGCGGTTCCTCGACGCGATGCGGGCGCTGGCCGCCGACGGCGTGACCACGTACCTCGAACTCGGCCCGGACGCCGTCCTTTCCGGCATGGGCCGCGACTGCCTGCCCGAAGACTCCGACGCCGTGTTCACACCCGTGCTGCGGGCGGGGCGCGCCGAGGAGCGCAAGCTGGTCACGGCCCTTGCCGCCGCGCATGTCCGGGGCACTGGGGTGGACTGGGCCGCGTTCTTCGCCGGGCACGGCGGCCGGCGCATCGAGTTGCCCACGTACGCCTTCCAGCGGCGCCGCTTCTGGCTCGACCCCGGCACGGACGCGGACGTCGGCGCCGCGGGCCTCGGCAGGCCCGACCACCCCCTGCTCGGCGCCGTCGTCGGCCTCGCCGGGTCCGACGGCTCCGTCCTCACCAGCCGCGTCTCCGCCCGCTCGCACCCCTGGCTCGCTGACCACGTCATCTCCGGCACGGTGCTGCTGCCGGGCACCGCGTTCGTGGAGCTCGCCGTCCGCGCCGGGGACGAGGTCGGCTGCGGAACCCTTGAGGAACTCACCCTGCACAGCCCGCTCGCGCTGCCCGACAGCGGCGACATCACCCTCCAGGTCGCCGTCGGCGCGCCCGACGCGTCCGGCCGCAGGCCCGTCGACGTCTTCGCCCGCGCCGACGAGGACGACGCCTGGGAGCGGCACGCCTCCGGCACCCTCGCCCCGGCCGACCCGGGGCAGCCGGAGCCGGACGGACTCTCCGGCGCCTGGCCGCCGCCGGGCGCACGGCCGGTCGACATCTCCGGTCTGTACGCCGAACAGGCCGCGGACGGCTACGAGTTCGGGCCGATGTTCCAGAACCTGCGGGCGGTCTGGCGCGACGGCGACGACGTCCTCGCCGAGGTCGCCTTCGCCGAGCTGACGACCGGCGCGCAGGCGGAGCGGTACGGACTGCACCCCGCGCTCCTGGACTCCGCGCTCCAGGCTATGGCCTTCCTCACCGCGCCCGGCGCCGAGCAGGGCACCAGCCTGCCCTTCGCCTGGAGCGACGTCGCCCTGCACGCCTCCGGCGCCACCTCCCTCCGCGTACGCCTGTCCCGCCTCGGCCCCGACTCGGTGACCGCCGTCCTCGCCGACGCCACCGGCGCACCCGTGGCCTCCGTCGGCTCCATCGCCGTACGCCCGCTGACCGACGACAGCCTGCGCGCCACCCGCCGTACGCGGCAGGACACGCTGTACCGGGTGCGGTGGGCACCCTTCGACGGCCCCGCTGTGACGGCCCCCGGCAACTGGGCGGTGCTCGGCGCCGGTGAGCCCGGCGCGGGCATGTCCGGGTACCCGGACCTCGCGGCGCTGGGCGAGGCGATCACGGGGGGTGCGCGGGTACCGGATGTGGTGGTGGCGCCGTTCACGGCGGCCCCGGCGGCTGAGGGCTCTCCCGCAACCGCCGCCCGCGCCGCAACCACCCGCCTCCTCGACCTGCTGCGGCAGTGGCAGGACGACGACCGTTTCTCGGCGGCACGCCTCGCCGTGGTCACATCGGGTGCCGTGGCGACAGCGCCCGGCGCACAGTCCGACCCCGGGACGGCACCGCTCTGGGGCCTGGTGCGCGCCGCGCGGGCCGAACAGCCCGGCCGCCACGTCCTGGTCGACACCGACCCCGACGCCACCGAAGCCCCGCTGACGGCGGACACCCTGGCCGCCGCCCTCGCCACCGGCGAACCCGAGTGCGCCCTGCGCGACGGAGCCGTCCTCACGCCGGGCCTGGAACACGCCCCCGTCCCGGACGACCCGCGCCCCGCCCCCTGGAACCCCACCGGCACCCACCTGATCACCGGCGGCACCGGAGGCCTCGGCGCCCACGTCGCCCGGCACCTGGTCACCGAACACGGCGTACGCCACCTGCTCCTCGCGAGCCGAAGCGGCCCCGAAGCGCCGGGCGCCGCCGAACTCGGCGCCGAGCTGCGCGAATCCGGCGCCGAGGTCACCTTCGCCGCCTGCGACGTCTCCGACCGGGACGCCCTCACGGCGCTCATCGCCTCCGTCCCGGCCGAGCATCCGCTGACCGCGGTGGTCCACACGGCGGGCACCGTCGCCGACGGCCTGGTCGGCTCGCTGACCGCCCGGGACGTGGACGACGTATTCCGCCCCAAGGCCGACGCCGCCTGGCACCTCCACGAACTGACCGCGGAAATGGCGGACTTGACGGCCTTCGTGCTGTTCTCCTCCGGCGCCGGCACCCTGGACGCGGCCGGGCAGGGCAACTACGCCGCCGCCAACGTCTTCCTCGACGCCCTCGCCGAGCGGCGGCACGCGGCGGGACTCCCCGCGACCTCCCTCGCCTGGGGACTCTGGGGCGGCGCCGGGGGCATGGGCGCCCGCCTCGACGAGACCACCCTGCGCCGCGCCGAACGCTCGGGCCTCGCCGCGCTCTCCGTAGCCGAGAACCTCGCCCTGCTCGACCGGGCACTCGGCCTCGGCGCCCCCTGCGTGCTGCCCCTGGCCGTCGACACCAAGGCCCTGCGCCGCCGCACCGACGCCGTCCCCGCACTGCTGCGGACCCTGCTCCCCGCCGCCCCCGCCACCCGCAGGACCGCCGCCAACGGCACCGCCGACGCCACCTCCGCGCTGGCCGGACGGCTCGCCGGACTCTCCGACGGCGAACGCGACCGGGCCGTGCTCGACCTGGTCCGGGTGCGCGTCGCCGAGGCCCTCGGGCACGACGGCGTGCAGGACGTCGACCCCGACCGCGCCTTCAGCGAGGCCGGATTCGACTCCCTCGCCGCCGTCGAACTGCGCAACGCCCTCAACTCCGCGACCGGCCTCCGGCTGCCCGCCACGCTGGTCTTCGACTACCCGACGCCCCGCGCGCTCGCCGCGTACATCCAGGCGAAGGCCCTCGACACCGGGAAAGCCGCAGCGGCCCCGCTGCCCACAGTGGCCGCCGCCGACGAACCCATCGCGATCGTCGGCATGGCCTGCCGCTTCCCCGGCAAGGTCGCGTCCCCCGAGGACCTGTGGCGGCTGGTCGCCCAGGGCCAGGACGGCATCGCGGAGTTCCCCGACGACCGCGGCTGGGACGTCGACGACCTCTACGACCCCGAGCCCGGAAAGCCCGGCAAGAGCTATGTCCGCGAGGGCGGATTCCTCTACGACGCCGCCGACTTCGACCCCGCGCTCTTCGGCATCAGCCCCCGCGAGGCGCTGGCCATGGACCCGCAGCACCGGCTGCTCCTGGAGACCACCTGGGAAGCCGTCGAAGGCGCGGGACTCGACCCGCTGTCGTTGCGCGGCAGCCGCACGGGCGTCTTCGCGGGCGTGATGTACCACGACTGGGCGACACGCCTGGCCGCGGCGCCCGAGGAACTCACCGGCTACCTCGGCATCGGCAGCGCGGGCTCCATGGCCTCGGGCCGGCTCGCCTACACCTTCGGCCTCGAAGGCCCCGCCGTCACCGTCGACACGGCCTGCTCCTCCTCCCTGGTGGCGCTGCACTGGGCGATCCAGGCGCTGCGCTCCGGCGAGTGCGAGATGGCGCTCGCGGGCGGCGTGACGGTCATGTCCACCCCGAAGACGTTCGTCGACTTCAGCGCGCAGCGCGGGCTCGCCTCCGACGCCCGCTCCAAGTCCTTCGCCGCGTCCGCCGACGGCACGAGCTGGTCCGAGGGCGTCGGCATGCTCCTCGTGGAGCGCCTCTCCGACGCGGAACGCCTGGGCCACAAGGTCCTCGCGGTGGTCCGCGGCTCGGCGGTCAACCAGGACGGCGCGAGCAACGGCCTCACCGCCCCGAACGGCCCCTCCCAGGAACGCGTCATCCGCCAGGCCCTCGCCGACGCGGGCCTCACCCCGGCGGACGTGGACGCGGTGGAGGCGCACGGCACGGGCACGAAGCTGGGCGACCCGATCGAGGCGCAGGCACTGCTCGCGACGTACGGCCAGGACCGCCCGGCAGGACGCGAACTGTGGCTCGGCTCGGTCAAGTCGAACATCGGCCACGCACAGGCCGCCGCCGGAGCCGCCGCGATCATCAAGATGGTCGAGGCGATGCGGCACGGCATCCTGCCGAAGACCCTGCACGTCGACGAGCCGACCCCCGAGGTCGACTGGTCGGCGGGCGGCGTCCGGCTCCTGACCGAGGCACAGGAGTGGCCGCAGACGGAGGGCCGCCCGCTGCGGGCCGGCATCTCCTCGTTCGGCGTCAGCGGCACCAACGCGCACATCATCCTGGAGCAGCCCCGAACGCCCGAGCCCGTCGAGGCGCGGCCCGCCCCCGCCCCCGCCACCACGCCGGTGCCGTGGCTGCTCTCCGGCCGCACGAACGAGGCCCTGCGGGCCCAGGCGGCCCGCCTCTGGTCCGCGACCGACCCCACGACGACCGAACCGGCCACCGTGGCCCACGCACTGGCCACCTCCCGCGCGGCCCTCGACCACCGCGCGGTGGTGGTCGGGGAGCGCCCCCAGGACTTCGTACGCGGCCTGACCGCACTGTCCGAGGGCGGGCAGTCGGCGGATGTGGTGCGGGGGAGCGTGTCTCGGGGTCTGGTGGCGTTCCTGTTCACGGGGCAGGGGAGTCAGCGGTTGGGGATGGGCCGGGAGTTGTATGAGGCCTTCCCTGTGTACGCCGATGCTTTTGATGCGGTGTGTGCGGAGCTGGAGGTGCACCTGGGCGGCGACGGTTCGGTGCGGGATGTGGTGTGGGGTGATGAAGAGGCCCTGGATCGGACGGAGTTCACGCAGGCGGGGCTCTTCGCGGTGGAGGTGGCGCTGTTCCGGTTGATGGAGCACTGGGGTGTGCGCCCTGATTTCCTGCTGGGGCATTCGGTGGGGGAGCTGGTGGCGGCGCATGTGTCTGGTGTGCTGTCGCTTCCCGATGCGGCTCGGCTGGTGGTGTCGCGGGGCCGGTTGATGCAGGCGTTGCCTGCTGGTGGTGCGATGGCGGCGGTGCAGGCGACTGAGGATGAGGTTCGCGAGGTTCTGTCCGAGGGGGTGGGCATCGCTGCGGTCAATGGGCCTTCGGCGGTTGTGGTCTCGGGTGATGAGGCGGCGGTGGATGCGGTCGCTGAGGTGTTGCGGGGTCGGGGTCGGAAGGTGAAGCGGCTGAATGTGGGTCATGCTTTCCACTCGGCGCGGATGGAGCCGATGTTGGACGAGTTCCGCAGGGTTGCGGAGGGTCTGACGTTCGCCGAACCTCGTATCCCGGTGGTGTCGAACGTGTCGGGTGTGTTGGCGACGGCTGCTGATCTGGCGTCGCCGGAGTACTGGGTGCGGCATGTCCGCGAGGCCGTCCGTTTCCACGACGGCGTCCAGACACTACTCACCGAACGGGTGTCGACGTTCGTGGAGTTGGGTCCGGATGGCGTGCTCTCGGCGATGGGCCAGGACTGCCTGCCGTCAGGCGCCTCCGACGTGGTCTTCCATCCGCTCCTGCGCAAGGGCCGCGACGAGCCCCGTCAGGCGGTGACCGCACTGGCGTCGGCCCACGTGCGCGGCGTACCCGTGGACTGGTCCGCGTTCTTCGGCGGTGGACAACGCCCTCACGTGGATCTTCCGACCTATGCCTTCCAGCGTCAGCGTTTCTGGCTGGAGTCCCCCGCCACCACCGGCGACGCGGCGTCGATCGGCCAGGACAGCGCGGATCACCCCCTGCTGGGCGCGGCCGTCACGCTGGCGGAGACCGGTGGCGTGGTCCTGACCGGACGCCTCTCGCTCCAGACCCAGCCCTGGCTCGCCGACCACGTCGTACTCGGCAAGATCCTCGTGTCCGGGACCACGCTCGTGGAGTTGGCGATCCGCGCGGGTGACGAGGTCGGCTGTGACGTCCTGGAGGAGCTGACGCTGCAGGCGCCCTTGCTGCTGCCCGAGCGCGGTGGTGTGGCCGTGCAGGTCGTCGTGGGCGCCGCCGACGAGGCGGGTGACCGCTCGGTCACCGTCCACTCGCGGCCCGGCGACGCGGCGCCCGGACAGGGCTGGACCCGGCACGCCGAAGGGACGCTGACCTCCGGGCTCGTCGAACCGGCGGCCGACCTCGCGCAGTGGCCGCCCGCGGGCGCCGAGGCGGTGGACGTGACGGATGCGTACGAGCGGCTCGCGGGCCGGGGTTACGCGTACGGCCCGGCCTTCCAGTGCCTGCGGTCCGCCTGGCGGCGCGGCGAGGAGATCTTCGCCGAGGTCGCGCTGCCCGACGGCGCCGACGCCGGCCGGTTCGGGCTGCACCCCGCGCTCCTGGACGCGGCGATGCACGCGGAGGCGCTGCTCGACGACGGCGGTCAGACGCTGCTGCCGTACTCGTGGGGCGGGGTGTCGTTGCACGCCGGCGGGGCCGCGACGCTCCGGGTGTGCCTGAGCCGCGAGGCCGGTTCCGACGTGTCGTCGATGCGGCTCGCTGATGGTGAGGGGAGGCCGGTCCTTTCGATACGTTCTCTGGTCGGACGGCCCGTGTCGGCAGGGCAGTTGGCGGAGCCTTCCGCGCTCGACAGCTCGCTGTTCCGACTGGCGTGGGAGCCGCTTGCGGCGGCTGCCGGGCAGGCGGACGGGCAGGCAGATGGGTCGGCCGACGGGGTTGCCGTCGCCTGGGTCGGTGGCGAGGAGCGGGGTGCCGACTGGTTCCCCGACCTGGCGGCGCTGGGTACGGCCGTCGAGTCCGGCACCCTGCCGCTGCCCGCCACTGTTCTCTTCTCCGCCTCCGGGGGCGACGGTGAAGTCCCGTACGAGACGCGCGAATTGACGTCTCGCGTGCTCGGTGCCGTGCAGTCCTGGCTGGCCGACGAGCGGTTCGGTGCGGCGCGGCTCGCCGTGCTCACCGGCGGTGCGGTGGCCCTCGA
The DNA here is from genome assembly GCF_044457025.1 of Streptomyces sp. NPDC050658. Lineage (NCBI taxonomy): Bacteria > Bacillati > Actinomycetota > Actinomycetes > Kitasatosporales > Streptomycetaceae > Streptomyces > Streptomyces sp. NPDC050658. The sequence continues at coordinate 105,283 of NZ_JBITGM010000005.1, read as the reverse complement.
CGGCGAGGACGTCACCGATCTCGCGGCGTCGGCGGTGTGGGGCCTGGTGCGGGCCGCGCAGTCCGAGGCGCCCGGCCGGCTGCTGCTCCTGGACGCGGCAGGCACGGAAGGTGCGGCAGGCACGGCAGGCACGGCAGGCACGGCAGGCACGGCAGGCGCGGAAGCTCTTGACGACGCGGTGCGCGCCCTGCCCCGCGTCATCGCGGCGGACGAGCCGCAGGCCGTCGTGCGCGGCGGCGAGGTCTACGCGGCGCGGCTGCGCACCGCGGCCTCCGGCACCGGCCTCGTGCCCCCGCAGGACGACGCGGCGCACTGGCGGCTGGAGGCCACCGGAAGCGGCGCGGGCACCCTCGACAGCCTGGCCCTGGTGCCGGCGGACGAGCCGGGAGCGGCGCTCGCGGCGGGCGAGGTGCGGGTCGCGGTCCGCGCGGCAGGGGTGAACTTCCGTGACGTACTCGTCGCGCTCGGCATGTATCCCGGCGGCGGCCAGATCGGCGGCGAGGGCGCGGGCACGGTCATCGAGGTCGGCTCCGGGGTGACGGACCTGAGGCCGGGCGATCCGGTGCTCGGCATCTTCACCAACGCCTTCGGCCCGGTGGCCGTGACGGACCGGCGACTCCTCGCCCGTGTCCCCGGCGGCTGGACCTACGAGCAGGCGGCGACCGTGCCGCTCGTCTACCTCACCGCCTGGTACGGCCTGGTCGACCTCGCGGCGACCCGCCCCGGCGACCGGGTGCTCGTACACGCGGCGGCGGGCGGCGTGGGCATGGCGGCCGTGCAGGTCGCCGCGCACCTCGGCGCCGAGGTGTTCGGCACGGCGTCGCCCGGCAAGTGGGAGACGCTGACCGGCCTCGGTCTCGACTCCGCGCACATCGCGGGTTCCCGGACGCTCGACTTCGAGGAGTCGTTCCTGGACGCCACGGACGGCCGGGGCGTGGACGTCGTACTGAACTCGCTGGCAAGGGAGTTCGTCGACGCGTCGCTGCGGCTGCTGCCCAGGGGCGGCAGGTTCGTGGAGATGGGCAAGACGGATCTGCGGGAAGCGGCGGAGATCGCCGAACAGTTCCCGGGGGTCGTCTACACGGCGTACGACATGATGGACGCCGGCCCGGACCGCATCCAGGAGATGCTCGGCGAGCTGATGGCGCTCTTCGAGTCGGGGGCGCTGCGGCCGCTGCCGGTCACGGCATGGGACGTGCGGCGGGCCCCGGACGCGTTCCGCCACCTCAGCCAGGCCAAGCACACCGGAAAGCTGGCCCTGACCATGCCCCGGCGGCTCGACCCCGACGGCACGGTCCTGGTCACGGGCGGCACCGGAGCCCTGGGCGCCCGCCTGGCCCGCCACCTGGTGACCCGGCACGGGGCGAACCGGCTGCTGCTGGTCAGCAGGCGCGGCGACACCGCTCCCGGAGTCGGCCAACTCGTGCAGGAGCTAAGGGAGTCGGGGGCGGCGGACGTCCGTGTCGCCGCCTGTGACGTGGCCGACCGGAGCGCGCTGGCCGAGCTGCTCGACGGCGTACCGGACGCGCATCCGCTGACGGCGGTGGTGCACACCTCCGGAGTACTGGACGACGCCGTGTTCGGGGCGCTGACCCCGGAGCGCGTGGGGCGGGTCCTCGGGCCCAAGGCGGACGCGGCCTGGCATCTGCACGAGCTGACCCGCGACGCCGACCTGGCCGCCTTCGTGCTCTTCTCCTCGGCCGCCGGCGTGGTCGACGGCGCGGGACAGGGCAACTACGCGGCGGCCAACGCCTTCCTGGACGCCCTGGCCCAGTACCGCCGCGCCCAGGGCCTGCCCGCGCAGTCGCTGGCCTGGGGCCTGTGGGCACTGGACGGCGCGGGCGACGGCGCGGGCACGGGTGCCGGCATGGGCGGCGACCTGACCGAGGCGGACCTGCGGCGCATGGAGAAGAAGGGGGCCAAGGCGCTCACCGCCGAGACCGGGCTAGCCCTGTTCGACGCGTCGGCCACGCTCGACGAGCCCGCGCTGGTGCCCCTGCCGATGGACCTGGACGCGCTCGCGGCGGCGTCGGGCGACGAACTGCCCCCGATCTACCGGGGGTTGGTCCGCGTGCCGACGCGGCGAGCGGTCAGAGCCGCGGCGGTGTCCTCCGGAAACGAGCAGGCGGCGGAGGAACCCCTGTCGGTACGCCTTGCCGCGCTGCCCGACGAGCGGCGGGGCGAGCTGCTGCTCGACGTGGTCCGCGAGCACGCCGCCGCGGTCATCGGACACTCCGGAGGCGGCGCGATCGAGGCGGACCGAGCCTTCAAGGACCTCGGCTTCGACTCGCTGACCACGATCGAACTGCGCAACCGGCTCAGCGCCGCGACGGGCCTGCGACTGCCCGCGACGCTGGTCTTCGACTACCCGGACCCCCAGGTCCTCGCCCAGTACCTGCTGTCCGAGCTGGCCCCGGAGAGCGCGGCGCTCGGCGCACCCGACGACGAGGAGAAGGCCATCCGCGACACCCTGGCTTCCATTCCGATCGTCCGGATGCGCGAAACGGGCCTGCTGGACGAGCTGTTGAGGCTGGCGGCGGCTGCCGACGAGGGTGTACGGGACGAGGACGGGGCCGGCGCTCCGGAGGGCGAGGCGGAGCAGGGGGCGGACATCCAGAGCATGGGGATCGCGGACCTGCTGCGGGCGGCGCAGCGCTCGGCGACGGACTGAGACGGCGGAGAGCGGGGGAGGCCGTACGCCGAGAGGGCGTACGGCCTCCCCCCTGCCTGTATGTCTCTACGCGTCACACCCGCCCGGCGACGCACCGCGCGAGCCAGTCGGAGGCGGCCATGAACGTCAGCTGAGACAGCTCGTCGTCCGGTTCCGGGGCGCCGACGGCCTCCCCGGCCCGCGGGTAGGAGCCGAGGAACCGCACCTTGGGGAAGATCTGCTTCAGCCCCATCAGCGCCTCGCCGACCCGCCGTTCGGTGAGGTGCCCCTGGCAGTCGACGGAGAAGCTGTAGTGCCCGATGCCGCGGCCGGTGGGCCTTGACTCGATGCGTACGACGTTCACTCCGCGCGAGGCGAACTCCTGGAGCAGTTCGAGCAGCGCCCCCGGATAGTCGTCGGTGAGCCACACCGCGAGGGAGGTCTTGTCGGCGCCGGTGGCGGCGGTGGGCCGGTCGGGCCGGCCGGCGAGGATGAACCGGGTCTGGGCGTTGCCCCGGTCGTGGATGTCGGTGACCAGGGGCTCCAAGTGGTAGATGGGGGCGGCGAATTCACCGGCGAAGGCCCCGTCGTAACGGCCTTCCTGCACCATGCGCGCGCCGTCCGCGTTGGATGCCGCCGACTCCCAGACGGCGTCCGGCCGGTGTTCGGCGAGCCAGCGGCGCACCTGCGGCTGGGCGACAGGATGCCCGGTCACGGTCTTCACGTCGGCGAGCCGCGTACCGGGGCGCACGAGCAGCGCGAACGAGATGGGGAGCAGCACCTCGCGGAAGATCATCAGCGGCTGCCCGAAGGTGAGTTCGTCGAGGGTGGCGGTGACCCCGCCCTCGACGGAGTTCTCGATGGGCACGAGCGCGGCGTCGACCTCGCCGGCCCGCGCGGCGTCGAGGGCGGCGGGTATCGACATCATCGGAAGGCACTCGGCGGTCCGTGCTTCGGGGAGGGTGCGCAGGGCGGCTTCGGAGAAGGTGCCTTCGGGCCCGAGGTAGGAGAAGCGGGCGGGGGCGGCGGTGGTCATGGCGGCAACACATCCATTCGGAGGGGGGAGGGGGAGGGGGAGGAGTGGGGCGGGATCACGAAGAAGCCGTACGCCCACGAGCTGCGGACGTACGGCTTCAAGAACAGCCAATTAGGGCTGAGCCAGAACGTTCTGACGACTCCTCAGATGTCAGACCTCAGACCTCAGACAAGAATCTCCCGGGCGATGGCCTCGACGTAGTCGGTGATGGTGATGTCGTGATCGAGGTAGGGCACGAGCTCGCGGGTCCGCTCGTAGAGCGCGCGGGTGCTGCTGGAGAGCCCTTCGGTCCCTCGTATGTCCACGGCCTGGCAAGCGCACAGCAGCTCGAAGGCCACGACGTACGTGGCGTTGGTGAGGACCTCCCGGGCGCGCCGGGCGGCGACGAACCCGAAGGAGACGATGTCCTGGAAGTCGGCGGTGGAGGTGAGCGACTGGACGGACATCGGCACGGACATCGCGCGGGTCTCGGCGGTCAGCGAGGCGGTCATGAACTGCCCGCCCATGAGCCCGAGCCGCAGCCCCGGGTCCTCCCGGCAGAGGAAGGCGGGAAGACCATTGCTGTTGCTCTTGTCGAGGTAGCGGTCGACGCGCCGGTTGGCGAGGTTGGTCAGGGTGGTGAGGGCGATGACGAGATGGTCCATGGCCATCGAGACGTACTGCCCATGGAAGTGCCCGTTGTGGAAGACGTCCTCTTCGTCCGGGACGACGAGGGGGTTGTCGTTGGAGGAGTTCAGCTCGTCGGCGAGGGTGTCGCCGATGTTGCTGAGGGAGTCGAGGACGGGCCCGAGGATCTGCGGTGTGCAGCGCACCGAGTAGGCGTCCTCGATGGACTGCGACCCGGCCTTCACGGAGTCGTCCATCTCTTCGGACAGCAGCGCCTCGGTGTCCGCCTCCAGCACGGCGAGACGCGAGTCCCGCAGGGCCTCCCAGAGATAGGCGGCCACCTTCTGCTGCCCCTTGTGCGGCTTGAGGGCGTGGACGCGGGGGTCGAAGGGCTTGGTCATGCCGCTGAGACCCTCGACGGAGAGGGCGGAGACCTGCAGATACAGGTCGAAGAGCCGCTGGGCGCGCTCGAAGACGACTCCGCCGAGGCCGACCATGCCGGAGGTGCCGTTGATCAGCGCGAGGCCCTCCTTGAAGCTGAGCTTCATGGGCTCGATGCCGACGCGCTGCAGCGCCTCGCCGCCGGGCAGTACCTCGTCCTTGTAGCGGGCGCGGCCCTGCCCCGCACAGACGAGGGCGATGGCGGCCAGCGGCCCGAGGTCCCCGCTGGTGCCGAGGGACCCCTTCTCGGGTACGCAGGGGACGACGCCGGAGTTGTAGACGGCGATGAGCTTGTCGAGATTGGCCTCGGTGATGGCGGAGTTGCCACGGGAGAGCGAGACGATGCGGGCCAGCATGATGGCGCGCACGACGGTGTCGTCAAGGTGCGCACCGACGTTGGTGGCAACAGCGTTGATGAGGTTCTCCTGCAACTGCTGAGCCTTGGCGATGGGCACCAGGTGGTCCACGAACCCGCCCATGCTGGTGTTGACCCCGTACACCACGCGACCGTCGTCGACGAACCGCTCCAGCGTCGCGCGGGACTCCTTGACCCGCTGCCGTACGGTGTCGTCGATCTCCACCGGGGTGAAATTCTTCGCGGCGGTCTCGATCTGTTCCAGCCGGATCCGCCGGCCGACGGAGAGCGTCAGTGTCATGCTGTCAGTCCTCTGCTGGGTGATCATCGCGAACGCGAAACGGAAGACATCAGACGGGCGAGAAACGGAACGACCGTGGATTCAGGTGCGCTCAAATAGAAATGCCCGCCAGGATGCGTGTGGAATTCAAAAGTTCCGGTGGTGTGCCGGGCCCAGGCACGCACCTCGTCGAGGGTGGCCTTCGGGTCGCTCTCACCGACATGCGCGTAAATGGGGGCGGACACGAGCGGCCCGCCGGGGAAGCGATAGGTCTCGACGGCCCGGTAGTCGTTGCGGATGGCGGGCAGCGCCATCCGCACGATTTCGGCATTGTCGAGGACGGCGGAACTGGTGCCGCTGAGTGAGGCGACCTCGGCGATCAACTCCGCGTCACTGCTGAGATGATGGGCCTCGTCCCGGTACGTGTCGGGCCCCCGCCGCCCGGACACGACAAGGGCGATGGGCTGCACCCCACGAGCCTCGAGCAGCCGGACGACCTCGAACCCGAGCAGGGCACCCATGCTGTGCCCGAAGAGGGCGAGGGGCCGCTCGGTGAAGGGCATGAGCGCGTCGGCAACGTGCCCGGCCAGCGCATCGATCCGATCGACGAACGCCTCGGTACGCCGATCAAGACGCCCCGGATACTGCACGGCAAGGACATCGACATCGGGCGAAAGGGCCCGGGAAGCGGAAAAGAAGAAACTGGCGGACCCGCCGGCATGCGGAAGACACACCAACTGAGTCTCGGCATCAGGTGCAGGATGAAATCTCCTGACCCACTTGTCCGATTCGCCGACCTTGCCACTCATCAGCGCACACCTTCCGCATCCTCGGCACGGCCGTTACCGCTTCCCGTATAACGACTGAATGCGATGCTGCTCTTACGAGGGATGCCGGACAACCCCTAAGTGGGGTTATGAACCCCCTAACGGGCCCTGCGCATAAGGAATGTGACGGGTAATAGGTGGGGGAGGGGGAGAGGCCGGGTACTGACCGGGCATGAACCGGATGCGGACCGGGTACGGCTCGGGAGACGGTGGGAAGAGGTATCCCGATCAAGGCCACATCCGAACGGTTGTCCGCCACATAGGGGTCACATAGGGGTATTCGCCCACGACCCCCCTCCTCGACGATACGAGCAGGCCACGGCGCTGGCCGGCCGAGCAGGGAGAGGCACCATTCCCCCGGGTGCCTCTCCCCGACCGAAAGCCGAAGAAGAAGACCCCGCCCTCAGCGATCACCAACGATCATCAACGATCGGCTGAGGGTGGGGTCTTTTCCGGCGCTTGCTACAAGGCGCCCGATCCCGAGCCGGCCTTGAGGTGCTGGGCGAGCTGCTGGAGTACGGTCCAGGCTTCGCCGCCCGTGCCGTCACCGAGGGGGTAGTGGAGTGCGGGCCGCGCCGCGGGGCCGAGTTGGACGGGGCGCAGGCTCAGGGGCGGGCGGCCGGCGTGGGTGAGGCCGATGTCGTGTACGTCGTCCGGGCCGAGCGTGAAGGAGAGCGGGACCGGCGGTGCCTCGAAGCGGGGCGGGACGGTGAGGTCTCGGCGGGCGGCGCGGAGTGTGGTGAGCATGGAGGTCAGGCCGTGCTCGGTGGCGAGGGTCTCGGCCAGCGGGGCGACGGCGTCCAGGGGTGGGACCTCGTCGGCGTCATAGCCGAGGGCGAGGGTGATGTGCTCCTCGACGCCTGCCGGGGTGTGGGTGACGCGGGTGGTGGCGACGGCCGGGCGGTCGGGGGTGCCGATCGTGGTCAGCCAGGTGGGGGTGTTCTTCTGGGCGCGGGCGCGCGCCAGTTCGGTCAGCTGACGCCGGGACCAGGGCAGGGCGATGGGTTCGGCGGTGCACCATCCGGACGGTGGGGCGCCGGTGAGGGTCTGCCAGGAGGCTTCCAGGGCCCCGCCGAGCTGGAGCTCTTCGTCTGCGGGGTGGGTGGTGTGGAGAGAGAGGACCAGCTGGCGTTCTCCCGCGGCGTCCGAGGCGGGGTCGGGCTTGAAGGCCTCCGCGAGCCGGGGGCTCCCCTCAGCGGACTTCACTGGAGTGAAGTGACCCTGATCCCAGTGGAGTACGGCTCCGGAGAGGCCGTCGTAGTAGCCGTGATCGGGGTCCTGGACGACCCAGCGGTTGGGGTGGCCGTGCAGGGCAGTGCGGGTGGGGAGGGTGAGGCGGGTGTGGGGTGGGGTGACGATCTGCAGGGCCAGGTCGCCGGCGGCGGCGGTCTGCAGGGCGTCGGCCAGCCAGCTGGTCATCGCGACCACGGGACGGTCCTGGATGACGACCGCGGCCTTGTCGGTCAGGACGTCGACCGCGGGCGGTGCCGAGTCCGGCGCCGGAGTGGCGGTGGCGGTTTCGTGAGTGAGCGGGACGACGTCGGTGTGGGCCGCATCCGGCGGCCAGACCGTGCCGCCGAGTACGGCAGCCAGGCGTCCGGCGAAGGAGCCGGCGAGGCGTTCGCCTTCTTCCAGGGCGGTGGTGGCGCGGGCCTCGGTCCACCAGAACGGCCCGTCGGGGGCGGCCACTTCGGCGCCGAGCAGCCGCTGCGCCTCGCCGGGGACCCGGACGAGCAGGGGCGATTCGACGGAGACGAGCGGGCGGCCGTTCGGGGTGCAGAGCTGCACGACGGCCCCCTCGGCGACTGAGCCGATGCCGAGGTCGGGACCGCCCGCGAAGAGCCCGGCGAGCAGGGTGTTGATGTCGGGCATCTTGGGGGTGAGGGCGATGACGTCCTTGGTCACGGTAGCTGGGTCTCCGTGTCGGTCTCTGCTGCCTGTGCTGCCTCTTCGGCGAGGGCGGTCTGGATGAGTTGGTGGCGGCGGCCCCGGCGGATGAGGGTGCCGCGTCCTGGGGGTTGGGTGGAGGCGTACAGGCCGGGGAAGAGCTGGCCCTCGGTGCGGTCGCCGGTCATGAGGAGGGCTGTGGTGCCGGTTTCGCGCAGGGTGGTGAGGAACGGTTCGTAGAGGGCGCGGGAGGCTCCGGCGACGCGGCGGGTGACGATGAAGTGCAGGCCGATGTCGGGGGCGGAGGAGATGTAGGGCAGGAAGGGTGCCAGGGGTTGTTGGCCCGCGGTGGTGAGGATGTCGTAGTCGTCGACGAGGATGACGATGCGGGGGCCGGTGAAGGCGGGCCCGTCGGTGAGTGTGTCCGGGTCGGCGGTTTCCGGCAGGCGCTTCTCCAGCTCGCCCGCGATGCCGGTGGCGAGGGCGGCGGCGAGTTTGGCGTTGTGGGCGTAGCCGCCGCGGTAGGGCTCGGGGATGACTCCGCGCAGGCCGCGGCGCGGGTCGAAGACGCCGAAGACCAGGTCCTTGTCGCCGTGGCGGTCGATGAGCTGCCGGGAGACGAGCTTGAGCAGGTTGGTCTTTCCGCATTCGTTGTCGCCCAGGATCAGCAGGTGCTGGTCGGTGCCGAACAGGTCCAGGAGCGCGGGGGCGAGGGCGTCCTGGTCGACGCCGAGCGGTATGCGGGCGGGTTCGGTGGCGGGTGAGGGGAGTTTCGTGGCGGGCAGGGCGGTGGGCAAGACGCGTACGGGGGCGGCGAGTTCGCCGTGCCAACTGGCGCGCAGCGTGCGGGCGGCGCGTTCCAGGGCGGGGCCCAGGTCGCCGGTGGAGGGTCGGCCGTCGATGCGGGGCAGGGCGGTGTGGGCGAAGAGTTTGGCGTCGGTCAGGACTCGGCCGGGGGTGTCGGCGCTGAGCGTCTCGGAGAGCTTGCGGTCGATGCTGGAGTCGGAGGGATCGTTGAGCCGCAGCTCGACGCGGGTGCCGAACAGGGACTGGGTGGCGATGCGTACGTCGTTCCAGCGGAGCATGCCCGCCACGATGTGGATGCCGTAGCCGCTGCCCCGCTTGAGGAGATCGGCGACGGTGTCGTCCAGCTCGGCGAACTCGTCGCGCAGGGCACCGAAGCCGTCGATGAACAGCACGATGTCGGTGGAGCCCAGTTCAGTCAGCTTGCCCTGGGCACGCAGGTGGCGCAGCTGGTCGACGGAGTCGATGCCGTACTCGCGGAAAAGCTCTTCGCGCAGGGCGAGTTGGGCGCGGACCTCGGCGACGGTGCGGGCGGCGCGCTCAAAGTCGGCGCGCCCCGCGATCCCGCCCACATGGGGGAGGCCGGACAGCGCGGAGAGTCCGCCGCCGACCAGGTCAAGGCCGTAGACGGCGACCTGGTGCGGGGTGTGGGTCAGGGCCAGGGAGAGGGCGAGGGTGCGCAGCAGGGTGGTCTTGCCGGACTGCGGGCCGCCGATGACGGCCGCGTGGCCTCCGGCGACGGTCAGGTCCAGGACCCAGGGCTGCTGCCACTGCTTGGCCGGATCGTCGAGGACGCCCAGCGGCACGCGCATGGCGCCGAAGCTGTCGGCGAGGTGCAGTCCGCGCTCGGAGGCCAGGACGGGCCCGGCGGCCGAGTCGAGCGTGACGGCATCGGGCAGCGGGGGCAGCCAGATGCGGCGTACCGGAGGGGCGGCGGCGCACAGCTGGTCGACCATGGCCGTCAGGACGGTCGGGCCGGTCTCGCGCTCCCGCGTCGAAGGTTCTTCCGGCGCACCGGGATTGGCGTCCTGGCCCGTATTGAAGGTGGGGTAGACCCAGGCGAGAGGCTCTGCGTCCGACTGCTCGCGCAGGGCCGGGCCGCGGTGGGCGCCGGAGACGTAGCCCGCCTTGAAGCGTTCGTACGTGGACGTGTCGACCTTGAGGTAGCCGAAGCCCGGCAGCGGCGGCAGTTGGAAGGCGTCCGTGGTGTCCAGGACGGTGCGGGATTCGTCGGCGGAGAAGGTGCGCAGGCCGAGGCGGTAGGAGAGGTAGGTCTCCAGGCCCTTGAGCTTGCCGGACTCGATGCGCTGGCTGGAGAGCAGCAGGTGGACGCCGATGGAGCGGCCGATGCGGCCGATGGAGAGGAACAGGTCGATGAAGTCGGGTTTGGCGGTGAGGAGTTCGCCGAATTCGTCGATGACGACGAAGAGGTGGGGCAGGGCCTCCAGGCCGAGTTCGGGCTGCTTGGCGCGCAGAGTGGCGTAGTGCCCGATGTCGGCGACGTTCCCCGCGTCCTTCAGTACCTGCTGGCGGCGCTTGACCTCACCGGCCAGGCTGGTGTGGACGCGTTCGACGAGTCCGGCCTGGTTCTCCAGGTTGGTGATGACGCCTGCGACGTGCGGGAGGTGGGTGAAGGGGGCGAAGGTGGCGCCGCCCTTGTAGTCGACCAGGACGAGTGCGAGGTCTTCGGGGGAGTGGGTGGCGGTGAGGGCCAGGACCAGGGTGCGAAGGAGTTCGCTCTTGCCGGAGCCGGTGGCGCCGACGCACAACCCGTGGGGGCCCATGCCCAGTTCGGAGGATTCCTTCAGGTCGAGGAGCACCGGCTGGTGGCGGTCGTCGAGTCCGATGGGTACGCGCAGGAAGTCCCGCTCGCCGCGAGGCGACCACAGTCGCTTCAGGTCGAGGTCGGCCGGGTCGTCGATGCCCAGCAGAGTGGGGAAGTCGACGGGACCGGAGATGGGGGTGCCCTCGGTGGCGGACTCGGCCGACAGGCGCAGCGGGGCGAGCATGCGGGCCAGGCCCTCGGCGCCCGCGATGCCGACCGCGTCCGACGTCCCCGCGGCGCCGGCGTTCTCCGGCATCCGCAGGTCCTCGACCGTGACACGGTCGCCGTCGACGGTGATCCGCACGGACACCTGGTCCGGTTCGTGCACCTGCTGTTCGAGCAGATGCAGCACGGTCACGCCCATGCTGGTGAGGTCAACGGCCGTATCGGGGCGGGGTAGTTCGGTGGCCGTACTCCCATGACAGTCGCTGACGACCAGAAGCCGGTCGTTCATCCGCAGGGCGTTCTTGTCGGACAGACCCCGGCGGACTTCGGCGGCGTAGGAGGCGCGGCGGCGCAGGTCCGGGGCGCACTGCCGGGCGAGCTGCTCCAGGCCCGGCGCGATCCGCCGGGCGGCGACCGGCCCGTCGTCCTGCAGCGGATCGAGGACGTGCGGCAGCCACTTCACCCACTCCCACGCGGGCAGCTGGTCACCCGAGACCGCGATGGCGATGGCGACGTCGTCGGGCGCGTGCGTGACCGCGGCCTGGACCAGCAGGGCGCGCGCGACGCGCAGCACACCGTCCCGGTCGCCGATGACGCTGACGTTGCCGGCCCGGTCCAGCGGGGCGGTGAGCGGGAAGTCGGTGGCGGTGGTGAACCGGTGCTGCAACGCCCGCGCCTCGTTCAGCATGAACGGGTCGGGCGGGGTGAGCACGCCACTGCCAGAGTTCTGCCCGATCACCAACTGCTGTACGGGTACGTCCCCGGTACCGAGCCGCACCCGCAGAAAGTCCCTGTCCAGGCGTCGCCGCTCCCACAGCCGGGCGGGGTCGCGCACCAGGTCGTACAGTGCGGTCGGCGGCGGATTGAGAACCCGCGCCTGGCGCCGCAACTCCCGCTCGGCCGCGCCCAGTTCCTCGCGCTGTTCCTCGACGTACTCGAGATACCGCTCGCGCTGGGTACGCCGGGTGCGCTGGGCCTTGCCGCGCTGGGACAGGAACAGGGCCACCGCGCCAAGGAGGGCGAAGACGAGGACGATCGCGCCGACGGCGGCGAACTGGCTGTTGCGGATGACCGTCATCATCACGACCGAGCCCATGACCCCGGCCATGGGCAGGAGGGCGGTCGCGGCGTTGCCCAACTTGCCCTCGGGCAGGTTGGGCGGCGGCTCGATGGTGCGCTCGGGGGCGGCGGCCAGCGGGCGGCTGGAGCGGGCCGGGCGGTGGACGAGGCGGTGGGTCATCGCACCCGCACCGCCCGCCCCATCGCCTCGGCGGCCAGCTGGACGGCGGCCTCGCGGGAGTGCTGGCCGAGCATGCCGGTGTGGATGGGGCCTCCTTGGGCCAGATGACGGTCGTACGGGAGAGGCACCACGGCCACCCCGGTCTCCCGCAGATGCGCGGCGGCCGTCTTCAAATCCAGGGTCGTATCAGGGGAGTTGGCGGACAGCGCGACCACCGTGGTGGCCAGGGCCGAGTGCGGCAGCTGGGCCAGCCAGTCCAGGACCACGCGGGTGCCGCCGACGCCTTCGGCGGTCATCGGGGCGACGACGACACGGGCGTGGGCGGTGTCCATCGCGGTGCGGGCCACCTCACCGGGCAGGCTCTTGCAGTCGACGACCGTGACGGCGAAGTAGCGGCGCAGGGCGAGGGTGACGGTGCGGTAGGTGGATACGTCGAGGGGGGCGCCGACGCGTCCTTGGCTCGCGGGCAGCAGCCAGCCGCCGTCGGCGACCGGCACCAGATAGCCAGTGACGTCGGTGAGTTGCATGGCCGGGCTGAGGACGGGGGCGAGATCGGCGCAGGCCCAGCGCACGGACTCCGCACCCAGCCGGACCGGGAGGGTGCCGAGCGCGGCATCGGCCTCCAGGGCCAGTACGGGGTCGTGCCGGTAGTGATTGAAGGTCCGCGCAAGGAGCGCGGAGACGGTCGACTTGCCCACCCCGCCACGGATGGAGGTCACCGCGATGACGCGCCCCGTGGTCACGGGCTGCTGCACCTCGTGGGCGAGCCGCGTCTGCTCGGCGACCTCCTGACCGGCCGACGCGGTCAGCTTGCGCAGTGAGCGTCCGGTGCGCCGCACCGCGGAGTCGCCGTGCTGGGGGCGGCCCAGGGCGTGGGCCAGGCGGGGGTCGACGGTCGGGACGGATTCAGGGGTGGGCAGGGGGAGACGAGGATCGCGTGGCGCCGGGCGGACCGGAGCCGGTGGACGGGGCGTCGTCGGCGTGCGTTCCCGCTCCGGTGTGGACTCGGAGGCCCCCGGATGCAGCACGGCAGTGGACTCCGCCGAAACGGAAGGCCTTACCGGCGTAGCGGCCCCCAATTCCCGCAGTACGTCGCGCTGCCAGTCGCTGTCGCTTCCCTGAGCCATGCCACACCCCTACGCGAAGGTGCCGAGCAGTCGCCCGTACACACCGAACACCCCGATGACCAGCGGCAGCATCGCGATCACGCCGACCGACTCCAGGACGTCCCCGAAACGGCGAAGCCGCACCCGCACATGCTCCGGCGGCTGAACCGCGAGCACCACGAGGGGAATCAGGGCGAGCACGCCGAGCACGGCCAGCGGCCCGGCGGCAGGGGAGCGCTCCAGCCACACCACGACGAGTGCGACGACGACGACCGCGGCGGCGGCGAACAACGCGACCACCTCGGCGACGAGGGGGAAGGCCCGCGCCCGCAGCGCGAGCACGATCGCGGTGACCACGGCCAGCAGCACGGTCCACACGGTCGGCTCCCGCAGCACCAGCATCCCGGCGCCGGCGGCCGAGACGGCAAGGACCACCGTGGCGATCGCGAGCCCCCGATGGGTCGCGGCCAACGCGGCACCCACCCGATACCGGCTCACCGACGCCCCGCCCGAACGCCGGTCATCAAGCCCCGAAAGACCGGACGCCATCAGCGCGAGCCGGGGCAGCACGCCGAGCACGACGAGGGATACGAGGACGAGCAGCGAACCCACGCGGGCCTGCTCGGCCGCAGTCCGTGCCCCGTCCTGCAACACGACGGACGCCTCCCACAAGACGAGGCAGCCGAGCAGGGCCGCGGCCCCGATCAACCCGCCCCGCCCCAACGGGGAGAACCACCCCAGGAGGAGCAGCACCAGCACCACGGCCAGGCCAACCCCGGCCAACCGCATCGCACCGGACCAGTGATGGGCATCGGCCGACGTCCAGGCCCCGAGCGCTCCCAGGGCCCCGGCGGCGACGAGCAGCGTGGCGGAGAGCCCCCGCCGCTCCAAACGCCCCAGCACGACCCCGGCGACACAGGCCAGAACGGCAACACCCACCAGGGCGTTGCCCACGTCCCCCAACGCGAACTCGCCGCGTGCCAGCACTCCGGCGACGAGGGCCCAGAGGACGGTGGCAAGCCCGGCGACCACCCGCCGCGCGGTGGGCCCCCACTTCCAAGCCCGCACGTCCAGATCATCGGCGGCCTCATCGGCGACGTCGTGCACCACGGGCGCGGACGGCGCATCCTCGGCCCGCACCAGCCGCAGCACGGCACCGTCCGCTATCCCGGCGGACTCCAGCGTGCTGTCATGCGCCAGGGCCGAACCGTCCGCGGTGACCAGATGCCGCAACATGGGTCGACCGGCAGCCTGATCATCGAGCAGCCGCAACACTTCGGGAAGCAGCAGCCCGACCGGCTCCTGAGAGGGAAGAACAAGATCCACCCGCCGCCGCTCACCGACCAGAGTGACCCGGCTCAAGGCCGTACGACTCGTGCCGCTCGTGCGGCTCAACGGCCCCGCAGATATCACGCGTTCGAACCTATCATCGAGAGGAAGGTGTTATGGAGGGTGAGGGGGTCGGTGCTGACGGAGAGGAAGAAGGAACGGAGGAGCTGTAGGGGCTCTTCCCGATAAGCCGATGCGAAATGAACGACCACCCCACACATCCGGCACACAGCACTGCGGCAATCACGACTCCGGCGAACACTTTTCCCAACCGTTCATCGGCCGTTCGCCGCTGCCGCTGAGACCCGAACAACAGGGCATCCCGCAGTCGTCGACGCCGCACCGACACCGACTCCAGCAACTGACTGTCGTAATCCTGGGCTGCCACGTCATCCGCTTCTGTTGAGCCAATTCACAAACATGCGTCCGCAGGGCGGAAGCGAGTCAGCCATGCCATTCCGGCATGTGGCGAGGCCCCGCGGGTAGCTCAGGTGTCGATCTCGCCCGCCCAGGCGAAGTCCAGCAACGCCTTCGGCAGGTACTCCGAGTCCACCTCGATCGGGAAGCCTCGGTCGCGTGCGAGGCAGGCGATGGCGAGCGGGCCGAGGGCCACGTTGCCTTCGCTGCTCATGGCGCGGTCGTCGTCCCCGCTCCAGTAGGACTTGTGCCACTTGATCGCGTCCACGAGGGCTTCGTTGAACTGGGCGTGGTCCCCGCGCAGGTAGCGGTAGAACAGGATGATCGGCGGATACAGGACGAACGACATCAGTTCCTGGTCGGCGTGCTGCGCTGAATCCGGGCCGGTGCCGTCCACGGCGGCCACCAGGTGGGTGCTCACGCCCTCCTGCCCCAGCCAGAAGCGTTGGAGGGTCTCGACCCAGGAGTAGATGTACTCATCGAACGTCGCGCCCGACTCGCGTAGCAGAGCGACGGGAACCTGGGCCAGCTCGCTCAGCCGCTCGTTCTCACGGCAGATCAGTGCAAGGTAGAAGGCCTTGATCCAGGAGCTGGCGTTTACGTTCGGCTGGGTCCCGGTAGCGGGAAGGTGCCACTCCTTCTCCTTGATCCTGCACGTCACGGTGCTGCCTTCAGGCGCGGTGGCCATGGCGAACCGCGCGGAGCCCAGTTGCATGGCCGTGACCCACGCTTCCCAGGTCTCGAACTCCTCAGCGTCCGGGTCCAGCTTGCATCGCGTCTCGGCCAGGATCAGCGTCGTATCGAACACTCGCCGTCGGGACATGTCCGACCGCTCGATCCGCTCCAACATCTCGTCAGCACGCTTCGCGAGCCCTTTCAGGCCCGCTGCCGTGTCGATGTCGCCTGCAAGGCTGGCAGGGTACTCGTGGCGGGAAATGTGCGTAACCAAGGACCTTCTTCGCCTCTCATCCAATTTCGAAGTGCTCCAGCTTCGCACCAGCGTAGGTACCTGGGTTCTCCGTGGCCTTCACCATGACGTACTTCAGTTTCCCGGCTTCCAGGGCATCGGAGATCTCGTTCGCGATGTCGAGGTTCGTCACTGGATTGCCTGCGCTGTCCCGCACCACGTTCCCAGCGCTGTCTCGCGCCATGAGTCCCGACTTCCTTTCCATCTGGAAAAGGATCGTCTCGATGTACGGTCGTGTGCCCTGCTGAACCATCCAGCCCTCCGCATCGCCGGCCCCCTTACGCCAGATCGGTTTGGCCTTCGGCGCCTTGGCCTCGGCGATGACGAGCGTTCCGTCGTCGAGCCGGTACAGCTGGTCGAACATGTTCGCGCCGTTGGGCGTCTTCGGCAAATCGATCCACTGGGCGTCCGTGAAAGCCTTGGGGATGACGTGCCGCATGGCCGCCTGCTCACCGAGCGCCTCGGCTATCGAGCTGTTGTTGGGTCTTCCGGGCATCTGGGCGTCGAACGCGTCTTGCGCCTTGTTGAGCTCCGCCAGGTTTTTGGCGGAGGGATCTTCCTTGAACGCCCGCTCGGCATTGGTCAGGGCGTTGGAGACCTTGCGGTTCGATGCCGCCTCGTCGAGGTGGCTCATCTCACCGTCGGGAACAGAATCGCGCGTGAACGGACTCTTGGGGTCGAGCGTGCTCTTCGCGCCCGGCTTCGGGGGCAGCGAGTCCTTGGCTATCCAGCTGCCGTCCGAGTCCTTGGCCAGGATCGGCAGCTCATCCCCGTTCTCGTCGAGCGTCTTGATGCTCTTGCGGTGACCGTCGGAGCGGTAGTTCCTCTCGAACCAAGTCTGGTCCGGATCGTTCGCCTTCCTGATCTGCTCCGCGATGACCTTCTTCTGCTCTTCGGGAGTTCGTTCCCGAGCAGGCGGTTGCCCATCGTCGGCAGCTCCCGCGCCGTTGTCCGCCTGACTGCCCGGCGTGGCTGCGTCATCACCGACGCGGCCGAAATCGTCCGGCAGTCCGTTCCCCGCCCCGGCCCCGCGGCCACTGGGCGGTTGGGATCCGCCGGATGAACCGCGGGCGAGATCGTCAACACTGGTGCTGTGAGGCGAACCCCCGTGGCCCGCTTCCGGCGGAACATCCCTCCCCGCAGCGGCCGCACCCTCGGGCCCTCTGGCCCCGGCGCCCACCAACGCCGGTTCCCGCCGGCCCGGCGATCCCTCCGAAGCCCGCTCGGCTGCCGAGAGCTCCTCTGGCGCCGTGTCCTCGATGCGGCGGCCCTCGGCGTCGACCCGGATGAACTTGCCGTCCTCGACGCGGACCCTGGAGCCGTCGAACTCGAGGTCGCTGTGTACGCGCTGCAACTCCGGCGCGGCGTCAGCGCCGGTGCGGACGCGGGTGGTGAGGTCGGCGACGCTCGGCAGCTTGCTGAAGGCCTTGCCGCCCACCGTGAGCCCGGCGGAGAGCGGGTCGGCGTAGGTGCCGATCTTCGCTGCGACGCCGGCGGCCTTCGAGGCCGCCCCGGCCTTGCCGCCTTTGGCAGCAGCCCCCAGGGGGCCGGCGCCGAGCGTGAGGACGTTGAAGGTGGCGGTCCCCGCGGCCTGGACGGGGTGCTCCTCCCACTGGTCCCAGGCAACCATGCCCTTGAAGAACTCACGGGCGGCCGTCTTCTGCCGCTTCTCCGTGGCGCTCTCCTCGTCCGGGCCGATCGTGTGGTCCAGGGCCCAGTCGACGGGAGTCATCGTGTACTGGCCGATGCCGCTGACGACATCGCCGAGGCCGCTCCAGGCATCCTTGGCCGAGCCGCCGATGCCGACCAGGTGGCCCAGGCCTTCGAGGGCGGCCCCACCGCCACCGACGATGAAGCCGTCCCACACGTAATGCTTCACATGCCGGTGGATCTCCCACGCGTGGATGGACTCGCTGACGTGGCTGCCCCACGGCAGTTCCTTGGCCTGCTTGAGGACGTCGGCGTCGTAGCCGTACATCACGGTCTTCTTCGTCGCCTTGTGGCTGCCGTCGTCCTCGATGAACCTCGGGCCGCCCACGATCGCCGAGATCTTGGTCGCGGCCCTTCGCTCGGCCGCCTCGAAGGCGGTCTTGGTGACGGCGACGTCGTCCATGAGCTCGTTGTTGCGGTCGGTCTTGTCGCCGTCGTAATGCCAGTCCTCGTCGCCCTCAATACTGGCGACGAACGCCCTGGCATCGGCCTCCAGCGTCTCCAGACGCTTGGCTAGTGGGCGCGCCTCGCTGGAGAAGGTGTCCAGCGCGTCGGCCACCGTCTCCAGATCCGCGGCGAAGGTGTCGGCCCGGTCCATCACCGGCTGGGTGGTGGCGAACAGATCGTCGGCTTCCGGCGCGGTGTAGTACGCCCCCAGCATCTGGAAGCGGGAGTGCACATCGGCCCCGCCGTTGCGGATACCGATGGCGTCGCTGCGCAGCGCGGAAACGTCCTTGTCCAGCTGCTCGAAGTCACCGGTGAACTGCGGTATGCCCCCGGGCTCGATCATCTTCACTGGTCGGCGCCCTTCTTGCGGGCGTCGGCGAGAAGGGCCTTCATGTCGGGGGCCTTCTCTGCGTTGCGCTGCGCGGTCGCGGCCTGCTCCAGATCCCCGGCCACATAGTGATTGGTCGCCTCAACGGCCCCGTTCACCGACTTCGAGGCCCGAGCACCGAGGAAGAGCACATCCTCCCCGGTCCTGTCCACGAACAGCGCCATCGCGATACCGATCGGACCGACGGGGACGTCCCCGCAGTACCCCGAGCTGATGGTGCCGGCCGAGGTGGCCGCACTCTTGGCGTCGGTCCCGTACGCCTTGACGTCCTTGGCCACGTCGTCCATCGCCAGCCCCACCAGCGACGTCACCGAGTCCACCCCGGACGGCGAAATGTCCCACGCAGGCATGCCAAACCCCCTACTGATCCCCGTAATTCAGCCCAGCCGCTCTACGCCGTCAATCAGCCGATGTTGTCGACCGCGGCCCGCGCCCGCGCGAGCGTCGACTGGGCGGTGCCGTCGTTCTGCTCCAGCGTGGTGCGCACGAGGCGGATGATTTCGCGTACCTCGTTGGCCGCCTTGTTCCAGCGGACTTCCTTGCCGTGGTAGTCGTCTGAGACACCGTCGGCCTGGTAGTCGGCCATCGCGGCCTTCACCGCGCGGTCGCGGTCGCCGAGGACCCGCTCCAGCTGTCCGATGATGATCTGCAGTCCGCCCTGTACGTCGGCGGATGCGCCGGTGTCGTAGGAGCGGCGGTCCTGGTTTCCAGCCATGGTGAAATCCCCCTGAAAGCCTGAGAAGTGGTGTCCGGGTCAGCCGGAGAAGCGGGCGGCCTCGAAGTTGGCGGAGCCCATGTTCTGGTGGGCGTTGTCGGACTGCTCCTGGTCACCGGAGCCGAAGGCGGTGTCCATGCCGGCCTGGCCGCCCAGGATCGAGGACAGTGCCCCGTTCAGATCCGAAGTGATCTCGTCCGCACGCAACTTGAACGAGTCGAACGTCGCCTTGCCCGCCCCGTTGAACTTCCCCTCCAGCGGCTCGGCCGCCTGCACCAGCAGACTGATCAGCGTGCCCAGATCGTCGCTGGACCCCACGGTGTTCTTCCCCAGCACCGCAAGAGTCGTGTCCCCCATGTCGAACTTCACGAATCCACCCCCGTGTATCCCCAATTGTCCGCTGCGTAGCGGCAGTTCATCCGTCACAGCATGCGCATGCGCCACTCACGCCACGTAAGCGTATCGAACATACTGTCCCCTCGGGCGTTGCATACGCAACAGGATTGAAGGTCAAGTGGCCTGATTCACCTGATGGCTGACGGGGTGTGGCGCAGGGCGACGACAGGAAGCCCCGCTGACCTGGACCTGGGCGGTCCGCGGCGGGCGGTGGCCGGCCTCGCGTCTGGCCGGAACCGTGCCCCGAGACGCGCCGACACGTGAAGGCTGTATGCCCAGTGGCAAACGAACGTGCGCCCTGCCCTGGATCGGCAACGGTGGGCTGCAGTGGAAGCGACGCGGCAGTTCCGTGCCCGCCGAATCTGGGGCGCAGCCCACCAAGGTCACTACGTCGCCAGTGCGTGATCACCGGTAAGCGGCTTCCTGCGGCGGCATTCGCCTGGGCATACGCAAAGACCCCGCACTCAGCGAAAGCGCTGATGGCGGGGTCTTCAGGCACCTACTACAAGGTGCCCCCGGCAGGATTCGAACCTGCGCACACGGCTCCGGAGGGCATGCCCCTGTAGCTGGCCGGGGCGTTGCTGACCTGCGAAAACGTTCACTGACAGCTTCGCGAGACCGATTCCCTATCGCATACCGTGCACGGACCCGGTCTCCGCGGGGCATGCTGTGCTCGCATGAGCTCAGAGCACGCTGTGTGTCAGTGCTCTGTGGGTTCGTCGACGGGGGTCGGCTGGTAGCCCGTCCTTGCCGGCTGGCACAGGGATGAGAGTCGGGACGTTGGAGCGAAGCAGTGTGTGGCATCGGTACGCGGAGGGGGAGGGCGCCTAGTGACCTCACCTGACTACGACTTCAAGGACCTCTCCCCCTACGACTTTGAAGTGCTAATCCGAGACTTGCTCTCCGTGCATGAAGGTTTTCCGTTTTCTACATACAGAGTAGGTCCCGACGGGGGGATCGATCTCAAAGCCCGTAAGGATGGCCTGCTTCACATTGCCCAGTGCAAGCATACGCCGGACGCCTCGCGGGCAAGGTTGAAGAGTTTGGCAGCAGAAGAGCGGGAAAAGCTGTCACGATCCGAAAGCTCCATTCAACGGTATATATTCGTCACATCTGCGGACATCACTCCAGGTGTCGAGGAGGAGCTGCGGGCCGATTTTGCAGGATGTGCTGCGACGGTTGAGGTCCATGGCAGAGGATGGCTCAACGCGCTTCTTGCGTTGCATCCCAAGATGGAGCGCCGGCACTTCAAGCTGTGGCTCAAGTCCTCGGTTGCGATTAAGGAAATGGTTGCAGGAGGTGTATTTTTTCGGGGGCAGTCGAGAGCGCGACGCATTGAGCAGAATTATTTTCGCTTCGTTCATCATGAGGCCTGTGAGCGGGCAGATAAGGCACTGGAATCCACGGGCGTGGTACTCCTGACCGGTTCGCCCGGCGCTGGTAAGACCGCTGTCGCAGAGTACCTAATCTTGCAGTGGTGGAGGCGAGGGTATCGAGTTATTGTCGATCCACGAACTGTGGACAACTGGTGGGAGTGGCTCGAAGACGACACTCCGACCATATTCTTCTTCGATGATGCGTGGGGGCAAACTCGACTGCACGACCACGCTACCAGTCATCACGACAAAGACTTTGCTGAGTTCCTGACGTCGATTCTGGAGAAGAACGTCTCTGCGAATGGATTTGTCGCCAGAGGCAAGGTTGCTGTGGTAACCAGCCGATCGCAAGTGCTTCACGACACGCGGCGTTTCAGTGACGCCACGAGTATGCTGCTGGAGCATATGCCGACTTCGGTCGTCGCGGTGGAGCGCCTCACGTCAGAGGTGAAGTCGCGGATTCTCTTCAACCACGTGAATCTTGCCGTGCTGGACGAGTGCGCTAGGCGAGAGCTGGCGAATGGTGATTGGTGGAGGGCGGTATCCGCTCATCAAAACTACTCTCCCCGCATAGTTGAGCTTGTTACAGCTAGGCGTCATTTCACGTCGGGGCATCAGCTCGTCAAGGAACTTCACGACGCGCTCGACGATCCGCAGCAGGTTTGGCAAACATCGTTCAACACGTTCTCGCCCCTTGAGCAGCTGCTGCTGTCCACCCTTGCTGTCTCGGACTCGCAGGGGGTGAGGCGTGAGAGACTGACTGCGCGTCTCCATGACTATTCGCCAACTGAATTCTGGAATGCGATTAGTCGGCTAGTTGGCACATGGATTGAGCGCTCATATGTGAGTGGATACGATGTTTTTACTCTCGCTGACCCGAGTCAGCGAGATTTTCTAATCGGGCTTATTGCGCGTGAGTCACTCGTCTGTCTTGACTTGATCAAGCACGCCGATTCTTTCGATGATCTAAAGCTCATGTGCGATCGAGGGAGGGCGCCGGAGCTTGAGTATCAACCTTCTCTGTTTTCCCTAGAAAATGATTCTCTGCGGGCTTCTATGGACGAGTGTGCCCAGCCGCTTTTGATCTCAATGCGTATGATGTGGGATCGACGACTTGAGGGCGTCAATGTCGTCCCGAGGGGCGTACTCACTCTGCCCACGGATGTCTTTGTCGACCTGCTTTCTACATTTGCCGAGATCGTCGTCTATCAAGCAGACCGCTACGCCGGAAAAGAGGTGGGCGAACTTGCTCTTGACGGTTGGTTTGAGTTGAACATTGGTAAACTCATGGGCCTGCTGAGGGATACAGATCCGGGCTCGTTCCACGAGTCCATGGATGCGGTCCAGCAGATTTATCATGCGTTTCGAAATGTGACACTGTTTAGGGAATTTGAAGCTCCCTGGTCTTTCCATATTGAAGCGCTGCGGGGTGCAATCCGAGAGGTTTGGGGCACTTGGGATGCGGAGGATCTTCGGGTGTTCGGTCCAGGCGAGTACTGGACTGGTCTCGTCGATGTCCTTATAGAGTCCACGTACCTATTTGAGGATCTTGGATTTCATGAGGCGGCTGCTTCCGTATTTCACTTGGAGGCGCTCGATGAGGAACTCGGCTCTCGGATTGAGGATGCTCCAGGCGGATCTAATTGGGTGCAAATTCTTGATGACCTTGAGACGCTACTTGACAGTGTCCTGCCGGAGTCGCGGGGAGTTCTTCGGAGCCACCGTTTGCTTTACGAGGACGACCCTGATCCGATCGAAGATGAAGTTGCTTCACCGAGAGGAATCGTAACGAACGAGCAAGTGGACCGTGATGTGTCAACAGGGGCGGTCGAAGCGCTTTTTCGTTCTTTGGGTAACCCATTGACAGATGGTGCGGGAGCAGAGTGGAACGGCGGGTGAAGCACTTCGGGCTTCAGCGAGGAACCCTGATCACGGGAGTGATGGAGGGCTCGGAAACAACTGACGCCCCTAGCGTGGGAAGCTGGAACCGTACATTCAGCGCTGGAAGACGTTGGTGAGGCCGAGGAAGGGGAAGCCACGTGCCGCAGGCCAGTCCGCGAGGTACGTACTTGCAGGTATCTGAATCGCTGCGTCAGCAGATTGAGTCGGGGGACATCGGTGAGACCTTGCCGTCAGAGGCCGCTCTGATGAGCTCCCACGGGGTCTCCCGCAACACCGTTCGCCGTGCCCTCAAGGTGCTCGAAGCTGATGGCGTTGTTGTGTCGGCTCCGGGCATCGGATGGCGCGTCGCCCGGGGCGGTGACCAACGCTCCCTCGCTGAGAAGATGACAGACCTGATCGCCGAGGATTCGCTGTTGGCTGGCGACGCATACCCGTCCGAGGCGAAGCTGTGCGAGCGGTTCGGAGCCTCCCGGACTGCCGTGCGGCGTGTTCTTGCTCAGATGGAGGGAAACGGCCTGCTCGCCACCGTCCACGGCAGGGGGCGAACGGTGCGCGCCCTCCCGACGCCCACCATCCGGCCGTAGTCTTGGCCGCCATGGGACTGACTGAGTGGGCGTACTCGCTCTCCGAATCGCTGCTGTCCGATCCGCTCCCGCGCCGGTGGGCGCACTCGCTGGGGGTCGCAAAGCGTGCTCGCTCCTTGGGCCCGATCATGGGTGATGATGCCGAGTTGCTGGAAGCCGCTGCGGTGCTGCATGACATCGGGTACTCGCCGGCCATCGCCACGACCGGCTTTCACCCCTTGGACGGTGCGCGGTTCCTCCGAGACCAGGAGAAGGCAGACGAGCGGGTTGTTCGCCTTGTGGCCCACCACTCCTGCGCCTTGCTGGAAGCAGAGGAACGCGGGCTGAGGCAAGAGCTAGAGGGAGAGTTCGAGCTAGAGCGTCCGGACCTGGTCGATGCCTTGCTGTACTGCGACATGACGACGACGCCCGATGGGACGCCGACCACCTCGACCGAGCGGCTGAATGAGATCGTGCACCGGTACGGTCCGGACACGATCGTCGGGCGGTTCATCCAGCGTGCGGCCCCGGAGATCCACGCGGCGGCGAAGCGTGTTGAGGGCCGGTTGGCGCAGGTCTCTGCTGACAGTTAGCCGATGTAGGGCTCCCGCCGCGTGTCATCGAGACCGTGGCGGATGCGCAGCATCATCGACGGGTGAATGTCCAGCCCATCAAGGTCCGTTGGGTCGACCCAGCGGACCTCCTTTGACTCGCTGCTCGTACGCAGGGAGCCGCCGACTGGGTGGGCTCGGAAGCAGATGGAGAACTGCTGCCGGACTTCTCCGTCGTCGTACGCAAGCACGTGTTCAGGGTCGGTGTAGAGCCCCACGATGCTGTCTACTTCGACGTCGATGCCGGTCTCTTCCGCGACCTCACGGACGGCGGTGTCTCCGATGCGCTCGCCGATGTCGTGGCCACCACCGGGCAGTGCCCACAGATCGTTGTCCGTCTTGTGGATCAGCAGCAACCGCCCCGCGTCGTCTCGGACGACCGCGGTGACCGAGGGCACCACCGAGTTGGCCTGGGGGGCGTCCGGGTCGCGGAAGTAGTCGATGCGGCTCATCAGGCAGTGCCTTCCCAATCGGCAGGTGAAGAGATCGGGCGGGCTGATTCCCAGACCTTCTCAACACTCTCAGCGTAGGCGTCGAAGAGTTCACCGCCGGGCACGCGTTGCAGGTGCAGCACGGGGGCCATGTAGGCGCCGACGCCGTAGAGGTGCCCGTTGGCCAGCATCTCGTCATCGGCCCGGTAGATGGAGTTGTAGAGGGTCGTACCGTGCAGCCGGAACTCCACTCCGGGGAGGCCGAAGAGCGGGCCGTAGTTGATGAGGGCGTTCCGGATCTTGCCAGCCATCGCCGCGCCGATCCCTTCGTCCTCGCCGCGCACCGCCACGGCCGGCGACGTGGGCTCTCCCAGGATGAAGCGGATGGGCACTCCGTCGGCTGACTTCTCTTTCACGATGCGGTGGAACGACGCGTCTTCCGTGAGCCAGAACCCGGAGTACACCAACAGGTCAAACTGACGGGTCGCCTTGGAGTAGAGGTTCGTCCAGAGGTTTTGCATCACGACGGACCGGTGCGGATAGAGCCTGACCAACTCCGCGTTGCCAGCGGCCGCGACCTCAGCTGACGTGCGCTCATCCGGCCACAGGTACGACACCTCGCACCTCAACAGCGATGCTGTTGCGAACTGGAAGCGGCGATATGGCTTGCGCTCAGGTTCGTTGATCCATCGTTCGACCGTCTTGGCCGCGACCCCGAGTCGTTCGGCGACCTCATCGAGCGTCAGGCCCAAGTCCACTATCGCGCCGCGTAGTCGCTCGTTCGCCATGCCAACCTCCCACCTCTTGGGACGACTTGGTTCGACTTCACGGTAGCTAAGAACGACCTGAGCCGCGCAACCGCGAAGTCGAACGTCGTCGCTGCCGACGCCAGTCTGTAGGTACATCGAGCGCGAGGGGCTCGCAGACCTCCAACAGCCGAAGGGCTTGACGGAGCGAACCTCTCTCTGCAAGATGAGGAACATGTAATACATGTTCCTCTTGCTCGGGTCGCGTCAGCGAACCGAGCGGGCGCACGACCAGGAGCCCCGCGTTGGACGGGGGGAGGGCACCGGACAGTCGCCTGTTTTAGGCGATCCCTTGGCAGTCCGGATGGCAGACCGAAAGGTCAGGTCTCTGCCTACAACGGGGCCCTAGCGAGCTGTTCCTTGATCCGGCAGCCGCGTCCCCGAAACGAGACCACTTAGCCACCGCAGTTGCCTGCGGCCGGTTGCCTCCTCCGCTCGTCTCGCACGAGCGGGGCTGAGGGGAGCCGGAACGCCCCTTCGCTTCCCGGGAGTACTCATGAGCGCTGCTGTTGAGATCGTCTCGTTCGGCTACCTGCACGCCGAGCCGCCCACGGCACACCTGACCATCGACCTGCGCCACCACTTCCGCGACCCGCACGTGTCGCCGGAACTCCGGTACATGACTGCCGACGACGAGCCGGTCCGCACGGCCGTCCTCAACACGCCCGGCATCACGGACCTGGTCGAGGCCACCGCCGCGGCGGTCTCCGCGTTCGCCTCTGGCCCAGGCGCCGGAACGGTCACCGTCGCCGACGGATGCGCCGGCGGCCGTCACCGCGCCCCCACTTTCGCTCGCGCACTCGCTGAGCGGCTGACCGCGGCAGGGCACTCCGTCAGCGTCCGACACCGCGACTTGGGCAAGCCGGTCGTCCAGCGCTGACGTCCTGCCCCTTCAACAGCCCCGACGGCAAGCCGGGTTCGACTCCCGGACGGGGCGCTACCCCTCCGCATGCGCGGCTCGGGGTCTCATCCGGGGCGGTCGCCTCTCGCCAAGGACCGCGACTACCCCGGCACTTCGCACGTCCCATCGACTTCCTGGAGCTCTTCCATGACCGAGCGCGTTTTCGACTCCAACACCTCCGGCCCGATCGTGCTGGGCATCTCGCTGCCGGTCGGCAGCGTCCGAGTCCAGGTCATCGACAGCCTTACGACTGCCCGCGTGGTCCTGCGCACCGACGACGCCACGGGGCCGGCGGCCGACGCCGTGAACCGCGCCCGCAGCACGCAGAACGGGCAGGCATTCGGTATCGAGGTGCCGGAGATGCCCGGCAACGTGATGGTGCAGAGCCGACGCGGCAACCGCATCGTGCAGAACTTCGGCACGGTCCACGGCTCGGTGACCGGCATGACCATCATCAACGGCCGCGTCGTCTCCGGTGGCACGAACAGCATGCAGACCGTCAGCCCGATCGAGGCCACGGTGTGCCTGCCCCCGCGCTCCTCCATCGCGGTGGTCTCGCAGTCCGCCGACGCGGCGGTCTTCGGCTACGTCGACCGGATCGAGTTCCGCTCCGTCTCCGGCGACCTGGACGCCGACGGCGTCCGAGAACTGCGGGCTAACACCACCTCCGGCGACATCCACGCCGGCCGCGTCACCGACCAGATCACCGCACAGTCGGTATCCGGTGACGTCGACGTGGACCTGTACGACGGCCGCGGCGCGACCCTGGGCACCACCTCCGGCGACATCACCGTGCAGGCCACCAGCGGCGCTGCCGGACACGTCAGCGCCAACAGCGTCTCCGGCGACGTCCGCATCTCCGGCGCCCGGCACCTGAACGTGTCGGCCAACACCGTCTCCGGCCGCGTCCGCAACCGCTGACCATCACTGCGGCGTAGCCGCGCCCCCGGCCGCGTACGCGGTCCGGTCTCGTCTTCCCGGGGCGGTCGCCTCTCGCCAAAGACCGCGACTGCCCCGGCATCCCTTCGATGTCAGGAGAACTGCTATGCGTACGTACATCGGCCGCCAACAGGCCATCTCTGCCGAGGACTTCGCGGAGCTCGCCCTCGGTACCCCCGTTGAGCTGTGGCTCGGGGTCGAGGGCGAGACGGACGAAGAACGCGCCGCCCGTGAGGACGCGGCGCGCGACATCCTCGCCGACAACCCGAACTTTCCCGACGACCTGGTCCGCATCGCGGCGCAGGTCATCGAGGAGAACCCGGACCTGTTCGACGTCGTCCCCCTGGTCCGCCCCGCTCGCCGGCGCACTGCACGCAAGGGGGGTGCGGCATGAGTGAGCTGCTGTTCGCCGCTGCGGCCGGAGTGCCGATGGCGGCCGGTTGGTCCCTGCATGCGCTGCGCCTGCGCCACCGCGTCGAGGCCGCCCGCCGTGACCCGCTCACCGGCCTGCTCACCCGCGACGCGTTCGCCGAGCGTGCCACGAAGGTGCTGGCGGGTGGTCGCAGCGCGGTCTACGTCATTGACCTCAACAAGTTCAAGGAGATCAACGACACCCACGGGCACGCGGCCGGAGACGTCATCATCGCGGCCACCGGCCGACGGCTGACCGAGTGGGCGGCCGTCAACCTGGCAACGGTGGTCCGCCTCGGGGGCGACGAATTCGCGGCTGTCGCCCGAGTGCTGAGCCTCGCGGATCTGTCCTGGACGCTCAATGAGCTGACCCGAGCCATCGAAGAGCCGGTGAGCGTCGACGGTCACACGCTCGCCGTGGGCGCTTCCATCGGCGCCGTCGCCTACGACCCGCGCACGGACGATGTCGACCTGTCCACGCTGCTGCGCCTGGCCGATGAGCAGATGTACGCGGCCAAGCGCTCCGGCGCCGACTGGCTGACGGCTCTGGACCTCACCCCGCAGACAGGAACGGTCAACAACCGCCGTGCCGGCCGCCCCGGTACGTCCGGCGGAACGGAGGCCACAGCATGACGACCACCCCCGAAACGCCCGCGCCCGGAGTGCCGCCGCTGACCCGCCCGGAGCTGGGACTCGCCGGAATCGGCGCGCTCGCCGCCGCTGCGGTCGGCGCGCTGGGACTGATCTCCTCCTTCGATGCGGTGTCCGCTGCCGCTGCAAGCTGGGGCTTCACCTCGCCGTGGATGCTGCCGGTCGGTATCGACGTGGCCATTCCGGTCTTCACCGTCGCCAACCTGCTGCTGATCCGCATGGATATGGCGCTCGCGTGGGTGCGGTTCGTGCCCTGGGCGCTGACGCTCATCACGTGCGGGCTGAACATCGCGGCCGGACACTCCCTGTCGGCCAAGGTCGCCCACGGCACGATGCCGCTGCTGTGGGTGGTCTTTTCCGAGATCGGCGCGCACATCTACGCCGTGCGGATCGGCGCGGCCACCGGCCGACGGATGGAGAAGATCCGGTTCTCCCGCTGGCTGCTCGCCTTCCCCTCCACCTTCGCGCTGTGGCGCCGCATGACGCTGTGGGAGGTCACCTCCTACTCCGAGGCACTGGCGCGGGAGAAGGAACGGCAGTTGGCCCGCGCCGACCTGCGCGAGCAGTACGGCCGCAAGTGGCGGTCCAAGACCCCGCGCCGCGAACGCGTGATGCTGCGCATGGGCGACCTCGCCCCCGCCACCGAAGAGACCACCCCCGCCCCGGCTGAGCCGCCGGCGCCTGCGGCCGACCCCAAGCCGCGCCCCCGCCGGCAGCCCGCCACCAAGACCAAGGCCAAGGCGAAGGCACAGCGCACCTTCGAGGAGCTGCTGACCGAGGCGCGCACGCTCACCGCGGAATGGACCGAGGCGGAGCTGACCGCGGACCGCATCCGCACCGCAGTGCACTGCTCGGCAACCAACGCCCGTGCACTGCGCGACGCGTTGAAGTCCGAGCGCGCTGAGGGCCGCCCGCTGCACTCCGTGGACGACGCGGAGGGCGAGGCGACCGAGGCTGAGGCCGCCTGATGCCCGCGGCCTTCGCCAAGTGCTACGACCCGGCCGGAAGCCAGTACGGCATCCCCACCTACCCGTGGCGCTACGCCCCCGACGGGCTTGCCACGCGCCGCCAACTGCGCGCCCGCGGCTTACGTCCGGGCGGTCAGCCGATCGCGGCTCAGGTGCTGCGCCCGCGCCACCGGCGCGGCCCGCTGGTCGCCTACCTCTACCGCATCGACCGCGCCAAGCCCGTCCGGCCGATGACGCCCGGCAAGCGGGCCGCGCTCGCCAAGGCGATGTGCGCCCGCCGCACCTGCCCGCAGTGCCGCACCGATGCGGGATACGTCATCCCGACCTCGATCGGCATGTGCGTGCCCTGCGCCTTCCCCGACACCCCGAGGAGGGGTTAACCATGGCCAAGCCCAACACCAGCCGCCTGGACCGCGAGATCCGGCAGACGGAACGCAAGCTCGAAGCGGTCCGCAAGGAAGAGATGTGGCCGCTCACCGGTCAGGAGCGGCGGGCGGTGATGCGGGCGCTCGCCGCAGGCTCGTACAAGGTCGTGCGAGGCAAGAGCACCGGCCGCGCGGAACGGAAGTTGGAGACGCTGTGGCAGTCGGTGCAGTCCCGGCTCACCGGGGAGCTGACCGCGTTGCAGAGCGAGCGGCAGCGGATCGTCAATGAGGCCGCCGCCGCCAAGGCCGCCAAGAAGTCCTCGGGGTGGTGGTGACCATGGCCGCCAAGGAGACGCCTCCGGGCCAGTGCCCGCAGTGCTGGCAGCACGCCCACGACCGGAGCATCCACCGCAGGCTCCGCCCCCGTGAGGACTGCCAGCCGTGCCTGGACCACATGAACAACGGCTGCCCGTACCTCGTGCCCAAGAGGAAGTCGAGCTGGTGGTGAACCTGAAACGGATCACCCGTCTCTTCCGCGGCTCGGGTGACTCGCTCGGTCGGCCGCTACCCGCCGACTCGGCGCGGGTCGTCTGCCTGTCCGGCAGCAAGTTCGGCGTGCACGGCGTGATCCCGGCGTCCTACGCCCGGTTCGAGGTCAGCCGACGCCGGGCCTGGGGCCACGACGTCCGCGCCTATCCGACCATCGGCCGTGATGGCACCCCGTTGACGGTCGTCTACACCCGCGTTGCCTACGTCGACGACCCCGGCCTTGAAGTCCTGGTCACGGTCTTCGAGTTCTCCGACGGCAGCGCGCTCCCGCCCGGCATGTAACCCCACGGGCCCGGCCGCTCACCTCCTACAGCGTCGGCCGGACCCGCTCTCCCTCTCACCCGAAAGTGGAAGGAATCTCAGTGAAGCACCCCGACGACGACAACGAACTCTTCAACCGGCTGGAAGCCGAAATGGTGGCTGACTCCGGGGGCGAGGTGGTCGACCTCGACAAGGCTCGATCGGCCCGCAACGAGTCGGCCGACCCGACCACCCGACCCGACTCCGACCCGTCGGCCGACCCCGAGAGCGGCCGGTCGGCTGCCGAGTCGGGCGACCCGACCACCCGCCGGTTGGTCGACCTTCCGACCGCCAAGGCGGCCGGTCCGGGCTACCTCGGTCGGCTGCTCGCCGCGCAGCGCCGGGACGTCGTTCCGGCGTGGCTGAAGTCCACGGCGGAGCTGAAGACCGCCACCGGATGGGTGGCCCGCCACTACGCCCACTCGGTCGGCTACCACGCGCTTCGCACGCCGGTCTACGCCGCGCGGCTCACGCTTCAGGCTCCGTCCGGGGCCGCGAAGTTCCTGGGCGGCACCCTGCGGTGGGTGGCCGACCGCGAGGGCGAACCGGTCCGACTCGCCGCGGTCCGACGTGAGGACGCGGTCGAGTACCTGAAGCTGTCGCGGCAGCGCGATGGTCGGGTCCGGCTCCGGACCCTGGTGGCCGTGCTCGCGATGTTCGTCGGGCTCGGCTCCGCGCTCGCCATGTACGTGCTTGCCCCCGACTGGCTTCAGGCGGTGTCGGTGAGCGCGGTCGTGATGGCGCTCGGGTTCGCCGGCCGCAAGGCGGACGACCCGGTCATCCACCGCGCGGTGGAGCTCCCGAAGGCGGTCAAGCTCACCTCGGACATCGTGCTGCGTGCGCTCGGCTCGCTCGGCATCCCCGCCATCAACCAGGCACAGGGCAAGGGACGGGATGGCTTCGAGTTCACCGCCCCGATCACGCGCGATGGTCCGGGGTGGCGTGCGGAGGGCAACCTCCCGTACGGCGTGACGGTCACGGACGTCATCGAGCGGCGCGACCGGCTCGCCTCGGGCCTGCGCCGGCCACTCGGGTGCGTGTGGCCCGAGGCGGTCCCCAACGAGCACACCGGACACCTGGTGCTGTGGGTCGGCGATCAGGACATGTCGACCTCCCGCAAGCCCAAGTGGCCGCTGCTGACCAGCGGTTCGGTGAACCTGTTCAAGCCCGTCGCCTACGGCACCGACCAGCGAGGACGCTGGGTCGAGGTCACCTTGATGTACATCGCGGGCATCATCGGCGCCATCCCGCGCATGGGCAAGACGTTCCTGCTCCGCCTCCTGCTGCTCATTGCGGCACTGGACCCGCGCGCCGAGCTGCACACCTACGACATGAAGGGCACCGGCGACCTGGACCCGGTCGGCAATGCCGTCTCACACCGGCACGCCGCGGGCGACGATGACGACGCCATCGAGTACGCGCTCAAGGACTTCCGGGCGCTGCGCGAGGAACTGCGCCGGCGCACGAAGGTGATCCGCTCGCTTCCGCGGGACATCTGCCCGGAGTCGAAGGTGACCAGCGAACTCGCCGACAAGCGCTCCCTTGGCCTGCACCCCATCGTGATCGGGGTGGACGAGTGCCAGGTCCTCTTCGAACACCCCAAGCACAAGGACGAGTTCGAGGAGATCGCAACCGACCTGGTCAAGCGCGGTCCGGCCACCGGCATCGTGCTCCTGCTCGCCACCCAGCGGCCGGACGCCAAGGCGCTGCCCACCGGCATCAGCGCGAACGCGTCGGCCCGCTGGTGCCTGAAGGTCATGGGCCAGCTGGAGAACGACATGGTGCTCGGCACGTCCGCCTACAAGCGGGGCGTGCGGGCGACCATGTTCGCCTGGGGCGACAAGGGCATCCACTACTTCGTGGGTGAAGGCTCCGACGCCCGGATCGTGGGCTCGGTCTACGTCGACGGACCCGGCGCCGACAGCATCGCCGCCCGCGCCCGCAAGGCCCGTGAGCAGGCCGGACTACTGTCCGGGCACGCGCTCGGGGAAGAGCCGGAGACGGACACGAGCACCGGCTACGACCTGCTCGCCGACATCCTCGCCGTCGTCCCCGCCAAGGAGACCAAGGCGTGGTCCGAGACCGTCGTCGCGCGGCTCGCCGAACTGCGCCCCGAGGTCTACGACGGATGGGACTCCGACGCGCTCGCCGCCGCGTTGAAGCCGCGCGGCGTCTCCACCGTCCAGGTGGGCCGCCGCATCGAAGGCAAGTTCACCAACAAGCGCGGCATCGACCGCACCCACATCACCGCAGCGATAGCGGAGCGTGACGGAAAGCGGGACGCGAGCTGAGTCTCCGGGGCCGCTATCGATAGCGCCACACCCTGCTATCGATAGCGGCCCCGATAGCGCCCCAAACCCGCGCTGATCAGGCCGCTAGCGCATAGCGGCCCACCTGCGGAAACCCCTGAAACCCGCCTGGAAGGGCGCTTCATGGCCTTCACCCTGCTCGCTATCACTCTCCTTCTCGGCGTGACTCTGTGTTACGCCGCTGTGTGTGCGGCCTCGCCGTTCGGCAACTGCCGCAAGTGCCGCGGCATGGGCCATGCGCTCAAGACCGACCGCAAGGGACGCCTCAAGCGCGGCAAGGACTGTCGCCGGTGCAAGGCCACCGGCAAGCGCATCCGCGCCGGCCGCTGGCTCTACAACCGCTGGGCGCGCATCTACCGCGCCGGCACCGCCAACTGACCCCGGGAGAGCAGCCATGACCCACAACCCCGAACGTCGTCAGCCGCCCGTCATCATCTGCCGCGACGAAACGGCGGACTTCCTCCCCGCCGACTCACAAGCCCGCCTCCGCACGGCGCCGCTCATCGTCGCCGACCTCCAGCGCCTGGCCACCGACATGGAGGCCCGGTTCACCAACCCCGCCCGTCCGGAGGACTCCTGATGATCCTGAACATCTCCGCCGTGCTGTTGTTCGGCGCCGCATCCGCCCTCGCCGTCAAGACCCGCTCCGCCGGAGGCGGCGCCGCCGTCGCGCTCTTCCTGTTCGGATTCTTCGCCGCCGGGACCGGCGCGTACGAGCCCATCCACAACCTCGTGCAGGCATCCGCAGACGCCCTCTCCGCCCTCGGCAAGTGACAGGAGAGATCCTCGTGAACGACCCCACCACCGCCCGGCACTGGCTCGCCGCTGCCGCGCCCAAGGCGGCACCCGCCATCGCCACCACGACCGTGCTCGCACTCGCCCGGATCTGGAACGCCAACGGCGCCGAACACTCCGTCGGCAACGCCGTACTCATGGCCGCGCTGTCCCTTGGGGCCGCTGCCGCGGGTGTGGTCGCGGGCAACGCCACCGGAGACTCCGTACTCGTCGGGACCGCGTTCGCCGCGTCCGGCGCGCTCGCCTTCGCCGGGGTCGCCGGATACTCCGACGGACTGTCGCTGCCGCTGCTGCTGTGGTCCCTGGCCACCGCCGGCGCCTACGGACTCGCCGCCCGCTACTGGCGCACCGACCGGCGCGAGCGCGTCGCCCACGAGCGGGACATGACCGAGCGGCGCGAGAAGTACGCCCACGTCGAGCGCGTCGAGACCCTGCGCGCCACGACACAGATCGAGGTGGCCCGCACCGGTGCCACCTACGCCGAACAGCTCGCGCAGGCACTCGTCACCCGCGCCACGCTGCCCGGCTTCGACCCTCGGACCGTCGAGGCCGCGGGTCTGCCGCACCTGCCCGCCATCGAGACCAGCAAGGAGCAGTAAGCCATGTTCGAGATCCGCATCATCTGCGACCCCGCCGACACCGAACCGATCGTCGCCGCGCTGGACCGCACGTTCACGACCGGCACCGTGAGTGTCTACCCCTCCCGTGACCGCAAGCGGAACCGCCTCTACGCCCGTGCCGAGTACAAGCCCGCCGACGCAGAGCCCACCGCATCCTGGCCCACCCCCGAGGAGTCGTACGCCAGCGCCCCCAGCATCAACAGCGAGATCGGCTGGGTCGCGCGCACCCTCGCCCACAGCGAGTGCTTCACCGAGCTGGGGCGTGACTTCTACCTGCGCAAGGCCGCGCTGCTGGACCGCATCGCGCTCCTGGACGAGCCCGACGCCCCGGACGGTGACGCCACGGCGACCGCTGACGCGGCGGCCGTGTTCTTGCTGGACATGGACCAGGCGGGCCCGTTCTACGACCCGCGCGCCTACGTCCGCCAGCAGTACGCCCACTCGCTCAGCGCCGAGCAGTAGCTGTGGCTGGGGCGGTCGCCTCTCGCCAAAGACCGCGACCGCCCCGGTTCTCCGTCCCTTCGACAGAAACAGGAGACCCCCAGCATGACCCAACCCACCCCCATCCGGCGAGACCAGACCCGGCCGCGCCTGCTGGCGCTGTGCGCCGGCTACGGCGGGCTCGAAGAGGCGATCCGCGCCGGGACCGGCGGTGAGCCGGTCGCGTTCGCGGAGAACGACGCGCACGCCTCCAAGGTGTTCACCGCGCACCACCCCGGGGTGCCCAACCTCGGGGACATCACCGCCGTGGACTGGGACCAGGTCCGCGATGTGCACGCGCCCGACGTGATCGGCGCCGGTTTCCCCTGCCGCAACATCTCCAACGCTGGACGAAAGGACGGGATCAATGGCCAGTGGTCGCGTATCTGGAAAAACGTCGCTCAGGCTGTGGGCGTCGTTCGACCGAGCGTCGTCTTCCTGGAAAACGTGGCGGCGCTCCGCTCGCGGGGGCTGGACGTCGTCGCCCAAGACCTGGCCGCGCTCGGGTATGACGCGCGGTGGACATGTCTACGAGCTGGTGACTCCGAGGTCGGCGCCCCGCACCCGCGGGATCGTTGGTTCGCAGTTGCCCATCCCGCTGATGCCGACCCCGACCAGCTCGGACGGCACTGGCGGCCCCGGAACATCGCCGAACCGCAGGGGCGGACTGAACCTGCGCACCGCCGTCACGAAGCTGCCCCCGCCCACCGACTGAGCCTCCTGCCCACCCCTAAGGCGTCCGACGGACCGCACGGCGGACCCAAC
This sequence comes from Streptomyces sp. NPDC050658, assembly GCF_044457025.1. NCBI lineage: Bacteria > Bacillati > Actinomycetota > Actinomycetes > Kitasatosporales > Streptomycetaceae > Streptomyces > Streptomyces sp. NPDC050658. Next base: position 69,950 of record NZ_JBITGM010000005.1, on the reverse strand, counting down.
CAACGCGACGCGAAGGGCAACTACTACCTGCCCGGAGCCGTCGTACACCTCCTGCCGACCCCGCGCGCCGCCGCCGACCGCACCAGCCGGCGGTCGGCCATGGCACGGCGCTCCCGTTCGGCCCCCTCGTTGGAGCAGGCGATCGAGATCGCAGACGGCACCCTTCCGCGAGAATTGCGCACGTGGAGCGAGGCACCCCGGTCCTGGCAGCCCGAACAGCTTGATCAGGAGTGGGGCAAGTACGAGTTGGCGATTCGTCGATGGGAGCGGGTCCTGGGGCGCCCGGCACCCCTGCCCACCGAACCCGGCACCCGCGGCAACCGCCGCCTGTCCCCTCAGTTCGTCGAGTGGATGATGGGGCTCCCCGCCGGCTGGGTCACCGGTGTGCCCGACATCCCCCGCAGGGAACAACTGAAGATCCTCGGCAACGGCGTGGTGCCCCAACAGGCCCACCACGCCTACGGCCTGCTCTTGGGCGCACACGTCCCCGCGCGCCTGGAAGGGAGGGCGGCATGACCGCCACCCGCTCCCACCTGCTCACCGCGCTTGAACTCGCTGTGGCCGGTGTGCCGGTACTGCCGCTACGTCAGGGCAAGGTGCCGTTCGGGAACTGCCGTGCGTGCGCCAAGAACGCGTGCGGCGGCCGGCCGAACATGAAGCGCGCGGGCGCCTGCCGATGCCCTGCCCCCTGCCACGCGTGGGCGGCAGCCACCGCCGACCGGAACGTCGTCGTCTCCCCTCTGTGGGGGGCGGCTTGGGAGCGGGCGGTCTGTGTTGGCTACCACCCCGGAGGGGCGGGGCTGACCGTGGTCGACCTCGACAACGGGCGGGCTGTCGCCTGGGCCCGCGAGACCCTGCCCGCCACCCGAACGGTGGCGACGACGCGCGGTGAGCACTGGCTCTACCGGGGCGTCATGGGCTCGCACAACGCGGTCCGGTCGGGCGTCGACATCAAGTCCCTGATGTCGTACGCCCGTTGGCTCGGTCCGGGCGCCGGCCGCATGGCCGATCTGCCGCCGGCCGTCCGCGCTCTGCTGGTGAGGGAAGAGACCACCCCCGCCCGCGGGGAGGTGGTCTCTTCCCTCCCCGAGCGCGCCACGTGGGACCGGACGGTTGCCACCGGATGCCGCCACACCGACGGCTACGTCCGCACCGGCCTGGAACGCGGCCTCACCCTCGTGCGCTCCCGCGTCGAATCCGGCGCCGGATCACAGGCGTTCGGCGTGGCCCGGTTCCTCGCCGCACAGCACACCGCATGCCCCGGCCCGTGCGGACTGGACGCCATCGGGGAAGAGATCGTGGCCGCGGCCGTCTCGGTAGGTGTCCCCGAGCCCTACGCCCGCCGCGCGGTCACCAACGGCCTCAGCGCGGCCGAGAGGGGCGCCGCATGACCTATAAGCCCTTCAATCCCCCGAAACAACGTCAGAACGCCACACAGGCCGCTCCACGGGCCACCGTAGGCGACCGAAGGAACGTCGCCGAAGGCGTCCGCACTGCTCTCGGCTCTGACCCGCACACCGGCGATCCCACCGAAGGGAGGACAGTCTCATGACCGCACAGCCTGTGGACAGCACCGACCTGTGGGCCGGACTGCCCACCCTCGACGAACCGCCCGCACCCGTGTGGGAGGACCCCGTCCCCCTCGCCGGACCCCGCAAGCTCGCCCCCTTCCCCACCGCCTCGCTGCCGGGCTGGCTGCGAGAGTTCGTGGCCGCGGTCGCCGAGGAGACACAGACCCCCGTCGACCTCGCCGGATGCATCGCACTGTCCGTGCTCGCCACCGCGGCGGGCGGCAGGGCAGTGGTGCAGGTGCGCGGGCACTGGCGCGAGCCCACCAACCTCTACGTCGTCGTCTCCCTGCCGCCCGCCAACCGCAAATCCGCCGTGTTCGGCTTGCTCACCGACCCGCTGTACGAGGCCGAACAGCAGCTCCGCACGCTGACCCAACCGGCCATCGTGGAAGCCGAGATGACCGCACGGCTCGCCAAGGAGGCAGCCGACAAGGCCACCGCCAAGGCGGCATCCGCGAGCGCGGACGAGCGCGATGAACTGGTCTCCACGGCGATCGCGCTGGCGCAGACCGCGGAGAGCGTCAGCGTGCCGGCCAAACCACAGTTGCTCGCCGACGACACCACCGCCGAGACGGTCACCTCCCGCATGGCGGAGCAGGGCGGCCGGATCTCCGTCATGTCCGCGGAGGGCGACATCTTCGACATCATCGCCGGACGCTACTCCGGCAAGCCCAACATGGGCGTCTTCCTCAAAGGCCATGCCGGAGACCGGCTCAAGGTCGACCGGCAGACCCGCGAGGAATACATCGAACACCCCGCCCTCACCATGGGGTTGTGCGTGCAGCCGCAGGTCTTGGACGACATCGGACGTCAGGACGGGTTCAAGGGCCGCGGCCTGCTCGGCAGGTTCCTCTACTCGGTTCCCGAGTCGCTGGTCGGCCGCCGCAAGATCGAGCCGGACCCCATCCCCGAGCAGGTGATGGAGACCTACCGGCGTCACGTCCTCGACCTGACGCTGTTCCTCGCCGAGTGGACCGATCCGGCCCTCATCCAGCTCACCCCCGAGGCGGTCGCCGCCCTGAAAGCCTTTCAGGCGCGCGTGGAACCGATGCTGGAAGCCTGCGGCGGCATCATGGGCCAGATCGGCGATTGGGGCGGCAAGTTGGTCGGCGCCACCGCGCGCATGGCCGCCCTGCTCCACCTCGCCGAACACCTCACCAAGGGGCACATGGTGCCCGTGGCGGAAGCGACCATGCGCGACGCGATCGGGCTGGCGGAGTACTTCATCAGCCACAGCCTCGCCGCGTTCGACTCCATGGGCGCCGACCGCATCGTCGAGCGCGCCCGCACCGTGCTGGAAGTACTCCACGCCCACGGGTGGCGTGAGGTCAGCAAGCGGGACCTGATGGTCAAGCTCTCCCGCTCCGAGTTCCGCACCGCCAACGACCTCGACCCCGTGCTGGCCCTGCTGGAAGACCACGGCTACGTGCGCGCCCAAGCCGTCCAGCGCACCGGAGGACGCGGCCGGCCGCCCTCCCCCCGCTACCTCATCCACCCCCGGCTGACCGACCCGACCGCCTGACCCCCGCCACAGAAACCACAGAATCACAGAAATAACCCCGGCAAGCCCCTGACCAGCACAGACAGCCCCGGCAGGGGCTTGCGGAGTGCTGCCACAGAAACCAACCGAGAAGCCACAGAAATAGCCCGGCACCGGCAGCGCCGGTCCGGCCGCCTATTTCTGTGGAACTTTCCGCGATTTCTGTGGCAGCCCCCACCGTGCGGCATCACCGCAGGTCAGCCCACCAATCCAGGGTTTCTGTGGTTTTCGTGGTTTCTGTGGCGGGCTCTCGGCTGGTCCCACCACCTTCCCTTGCTCTCTCGCCCAAGGAGGAGTCGTGGCCAAGCCCCGCGACGAGATGCTGACCATCCCCGAAGTGATCGAAGAGATAGGCGTACCGCGAGCGACCTTCTACCGCTGGCGGCAGTACAAGAAGGGCCCGAAGTCCATCAAGCTCCCGAACGGCGCAGTGCGCATTCGCCGGTCCGAGCTGAGTCGGTGGCTCCAGACGCTGGAGGAGAGCGCGTGACGAAAGACACCGACAACGGGGCCGAGCAGAACAACCGCCCTGCCCCGGACGGGTTTTCGCTCGATGTGCGCCTCTGGAAAGTGACCAAGGCGCAAAGCAAGACCCGCCCCTACCAACTCCGTTGGAAAGTCGGAGGAAAGGTCAGTAGCGCCACCTTCGCCACGGTGGCTCTCGCGGAGAGCCGTAGATCTGAACTGTGGCAGGCAATGCGCCGTGGCGAGGCATTCCGCATCGCGGACGGGCTGCCTGAATCCGAGGTACGGGCCGAGGCGAGTGCGGAGCAAGCCCGTGAGGAACTTCCCTGGTTCGCATTCTGCCGCGAGTACATGGCGATGCGCTGGCCGACCGCTGCGGCCAAGACCCGTGAGGGAATCGCCGACGGGCTCGCAGCGGTGACGCTGGCCCTGGTGGAGCAGGAACAGAAGATGCCGTCACCGGAAGAGCTGCGCCTCGCCTTCCGATGGGCTGTCATTCCCAAGAACGCCGAACTTGACCCGCCGGAGGAACTTGAAGACGCCTACGGGTGGATCTCCAAGAAATCGCTTCCCGTCTCCTCGCTGGAAGACCCGAAGATTCTCCGCGACGTTCAGTATCGGATCTCCTTCAAACTGGACGGCACCCCCGCGGCGGGGGAGACCTCCCGCCGTCGTCGGCGCGCGCTCAACACGGCGGTTGAATACGCCATCGAGCGCAAGCTTCTGACAGAGAACCCACTCACCGCCCTCAAGAAGGTGAAGAGTTCCTCATCGGACCGTGTGGACCCCCGTGTTCTCGTGAACAAGACGCAGGCTGCTCAACTCCTCGCCTCGGTCTCGTACGTCGGGACATGGGACCGAAAGAAGGGCCGGCGCCTGGTGAGCTTCTACGCGGTCATGTACTTCGCGGGGCTCCGCCCCAGTGAGGCTGTGGGCCTCAGGAAGGCTGATTGCTTCCTCCCAGAGAAGGGGTGGGGCGTTCTGACGCTCCACGACACGCACCCCGTGTCTGGCAAGCAGTGGACAGACAGCGGAGAGCGACACGACAAGCGCGGTCTGAAGTCGAGGGAGGCCAAGGAAGACCGGCCAGTCCCGATCCCTCCGCCGCTCGTGGCCATGCTCCGTGCCCACCTGAAGGAGTTCGGCACGGCCAAGGACGGGCGGCTCTTCACGAACGAGCGGGGCGGTCTCGTGGGCAGCAGCACCTATTGGCGCGTGTGGCGGGACGCTCGGGAGTACGCGTTTCCGCCGGACCTTCAGGCATCCATCCTCGGGGGACGCCCGTACGACCTGCGGCACACCTGCATCACCACGTGGCTGAACGCCGGCGTGCCCGTGGCCGAAGTCGCCCGTCGGGTGGGCAACTCGCCCGAGGTGATCCACCGCGTCTACGAGGGATGTATCTACGGCCAGGAGGAGGCCATGAACAAGAAGATCGAAAAAGAACTCGACTGGCAAGAGGAGCGAGGTGGTAACTGAGCCTTCCCCCTGGTTGCCGATGCAGTGAATGCCGGCTGCGAGCCGTTGCCTGGCATTCACTGCTGGGCGGGGGAGCATGCTGTGCCTCACGAGCCGCACTGGTCCAGGCAGAGTGAAGGCACATTCGTCGATCAACCGGCGACGAACCTTCGAACTGTGATCCCAAGTGCGGCGGCGCCCATGAAGGCCGTGCCACCTGCTGCCAGGGCCCCGGACACCTGCATGCCGGTGCTCCAAAAGATGCCTGTAGTAGCAATGGCGATGGTCAGGGAGACGGTCATGATGATCGCTGCCCAGAGACCACGGAGTGACGTGTCGATGTTGGCCATGATGCGTAGGTCCTCTCGAACGGATTCAGGGGTTCGTAGCGACTAGGTATCTGGCGGTCGCTACCCATGCAGAGAGGCTCTCAGGAGGTAAAGACGCAGGTCAAATGGGCTGTAGCGCGTTTGTGAAGGAGGGTTATTGCGTTAATGCAGGGAGGCTTTGTCCCCTTCGCTGTACCTATTTTGCAGCTGTGCTGCTGCATTTTGAGGGCTGTGCTGGAATCCTTATAGGAAGAACGGCCATGACCCCCGGACCCCGGTACCCCCGCACCCCTGTTTCTCCTGCAGGAAGGTAAAAAATCTTGGAGAATCCCGACCTGCGCGCCGATGCGATAGATCTCTTGCGGGGAGCAGCGACAAGGTCTAAGCGCTCCGTGGTGCCGTTTCCGCCGGAGTTCGTCACCGCCAAGGCGGGGCAAGGGCGTGCCGCACCGCTGGCTCGCATGATTCAAGGCGGCCGCGGGGGCTCTGTCAGGCTTCGGCTCTACATGTGCATCACGATGATGGCTACGAGGCAGCCCTTCGATCTCAAGGCGCCGCCCAAGCCGAAGTCGTGGGCGAAGCTGCTGGCCCTGGATCCGACGAAGGGCGATCGGAACGTGGTGCGCGGCCTGAAGTGGCTTGCGGACAACAAACTCATCAAGCTGACCCCGCGTTGGGGTGGTCCGCCTGCGATCACTCTGCGCAGCGCCGATGGGAACGGGCGCGAGTATGTCCGCCCCATTGAGCAAGGCCGGTATATCCGAGTGCCTGTGGAGTTCTGGACGGAAGGCTGGGTGCTGGAGCTGTCACCGACAGCGATCGCACTGCTGCTTGTTCTCATGGATGCGCTGGGCGGCCACAGTGAACCCCAGTACGTCTCGACAGAGAGGCGTCGGCTCTACGGCCTCTCCCACGACACCTGGACCAAGGCAACCAAGGAGCTGCAGAAGCACGACCTGCTGACCGTACGGCGAGACTCGCAGGGAAGCTTCTACGACTACGAGCGGATGAGGAACCTCTTCTGGCTTGACGTTGATCGACTCAAGGAGCCGCCTGAGCAGTCTCCGAGTTGAGGCCAGACGGTCCCTCTATCGCAGGTCTATCGCGATCAGCGCGCAGCAACAACAAAGAGCCGGACTCAGTGAGACTGAGTCCGGCTCTTTGTTCAAGGCATCAGCGCTGGTCAACCGCTAGATCGAGCTGGTCGAAGCGAAGTGCCCCCGGCAGGATTCGAACCTGCGCACACGGCTCCGGAGGCCGTTGCTCTATCCCCTGAGCTACGGGGGCGTCCGCTACGCGGTGCGTGGCGACGGGTAGAACCCTACCAGCTCCTACGGGCTCCCCATGAACAGGTATTTCCCTGCCTTCGTGGGCGCCGGAGGCGGCACATCCGCATCGTCTGTCCCCGGCGTCACCTCGGACTCGCCCGCACGGGGCGGAAGTGGGGAAAACCCGGACGCGGCGGTGTCGCTCGACCTACTCTCGAGTTGTGTCAGGCGTGCCCGGCCGCGTGCTTGTTGTGGACGACAACAAGGTCATCCGGCAACTGATCAGGGTCAACCTCGAGCTGGAGGGCTTCGAGGTCGTGACCGCGGCTGATGGTGCCGAATGCCTGGACGTGGTGCACCAGGTCAGGCCCGACGCGGTCACCCTGGACGTCGTGATGCCCCGCCTCGACGGGCTGCGGACCGCCGCGCGGCTGCGTTCCGATCCACGGACCCGGCATCTGCCCCTCGTCATCGTCAGTGCCTGTACGCAGTACGAGGTCGAGAGCGGGCTCGAAGTGGGCGTCGACGCCTTCCTCGCCAAGCCCTTCGAACCCGCCGAACTCGTCGGCATCGTCCGGCAGTTGCTCGAGCGCGGCCCCGGTCGCGATCCACTCGGCGGAGAGCGCGGCGGGACGGGTGAGGCGGAGCGTGCCGGTCGCAGCACGGGTGGCTGAGCGCGGATCAGGGGAGCGGCTGAGCGTGGGTGGTGGCTGAGGGTGACTCCGTTGGGCTTTGCCGCGCTGCGTCGCCGTGCCCAGCCCTCCGGTGCCTAGCCGCGTCGCCCCGCCCCGTCCACATCCCGGACCATCCGGGAAACCAGGTCGCGTCCCTACCCCCCTCCTCCCATACGCTTGTCCCGTGACCCCCGTCGAGCTCTCCCGCACCGTGCTGCGCGCCATGCGTCGCGCCGTCGATGACGGGGAGCTGCGTGACGTGGGCATGATCGGGGCGGGGAAGGTCGTCGTTGAGCGGCCACGGCCCGGAGGGCGGGGGGACTACGCCACCAACGTCGCCCTGCAGGTCGCCAAGGCCGCCGGGCGGTCACCTCTGCAGGTCGCCGAGATTCTGTCGCCGCGCATCGCCCGCGAGCCCGGCATCGCCGGCATCGACATCACCGGGCCCGGGTTCCTCAACATCACCCTCGCCGAGAGCAGCGACCACGGGGCCGCTCTCGTGCGGGATGTTCTTGACCGCGGGGCCCGCTATGGGCACGTTCACCCCGGCCCCGGCTCCGGCTCCGGCCCCGGCCCCGGCACAAACACCCAGTACCTCCACTTCCCCCGCGAACCCCGCGCCGCCGTCCTCGCCGACGCCCTCCGCCGCATCCTCCACTCTCAGGGCTGTCCCGTACGGAGTACCTGCAGCGACGCGCCCGACCCCGCGTGGGGCGCCCTCGGCGTACACATCGATGAGATCGACCGGATCGGCGAGGCCGACGGGATCGACCGGATCGACGGGGACGAGCACGCCTCCCACCGCGCCATCACCCTCCGCCCCGTCCCCGCCCCCCACGACCCCACCCCCCTCGGCCGCGACGCCGCCCGCTGGGCCCTGCTCTATCCGGCCGGGCACGACCAGCCCCGCATCGAAGCGAGCGAGACCCTCGCCCAGCGCGAGAGCAATCCCCGCATCGAAGCCGGCCACCACCTCGCCCAGCGCGAGAGCAACCCCCTCTTCCGGGTGCGGTACGCCCACTCCCGCAGCCGAGCCCTCCTCCGTAACGCCGCCGCCCTCGGCTTCAGCAGTGAACCCGGCGCGACCACCGAAGCCGTAGACGCCGCCCCCGAAGCCGTACCCGCCGCCGCCCTCGAAGCCGCCCTCCTCGACCGCCTCGCTGAGTACCCCCGCGTCCTCGCCACCGCCGCCCGTCGGCACGCCCCCGACCGGCTCGCCCGGCATCTCGTCGACACCGCCGACGCCTTCCTCGCCTTCCAGCCGACCGTCCTGCCGCGCGGGGACGAGAAACCCCTGGCCGCCCACCGCGCCCGGCTCGCGCTCGCCGAAGCCGCCGGGACGGTGCTCGCAGGCGGCCTGTCCCTGCTCGGCATCAGTGCCCCCGAGTATCTGTGACACGTGAGTACGTGAAGATGACACGTGAACGTGAAGACGTGAGAGAGACGACTGCGCCATGAGCCGTTCCGCACACCCCGCCGGGCCCCGCCACGCCGACGTACTGCCCGAAGGGCACTACGCCGCGCCGCCCGCCGACCTGAACTCCCTCGACCCCAAGGTCTGGGCCCAGACCGTCAGCCGTAACGCAGACGGTGTCGCCACCGTCGGCGGCATCGAAGTGACCCGGCTCGCCGAAGAGTTCGGCACCCCCGCCTACTTCCTGGACGAGGCCGACTTCCGCGCCCGCTGCCACGCCTGGCGCGGTGCCTTCGGCGCCGACGCCGACGTCTTCTACGCCGGCAAGGCCTTCCTCTCGCGTGCCGTCGTGCGGTGGCTGCACGAGGAGGGGCTGAACCTGGATGTGTGCAGTGGGGGCGAGCTCGCCACCGCCCTCGACGCCGGGATGCCCGCCGAGCGCATCGCCTTCCACGGCAACAACAAGACCCCGGACGAGATCGAGCGCGCCATCACCGCCGGCGTCGGACGCATCGTGCTCGACTCCTTCCAGGAGATCGTGCGCGTCGCGCACATCGCCGAGCGGCTCGGCAAGCGGCAGCGCGTGCAGATCCGTGTGACCGTCGGCGTCGAGGCGCACACCCACGAGTTCATCGCCACCGCCCACGAAGACCAGAAGTTCGGGATCGCTCTGGCCGGGGGACAGGCCGCCGAGGCCGTGCGCCGGGCCCTGCAGCTCGACGGGCTCGAGCTCATCGGCATCCACTCCCACATCGGCTCGCAGATCTTCGACATGGCGGGCTTCGAGGTCTCCGCCCGGCGCGTCGTGCAACTGCTCGCCGAGGTGCGGGACGAGCACGGCATCGAGCTGCCCGAGATCGACCTCGGCGGCGGCCTCGGCATCGCGTACACCTCCGACGACGATCCCCGTGAGCCCCACGAGATCGCCAAGGCGCTCGGGGAGATCGTCACGCGGGAGTGCGAGGCCTCCGGCCTGCGCACCCCTCGTATCTCCGTCGAGCCCGGGCGCGCCATCGTCGGGCCCACCGCCTTCACCCTGTACGAGGTCGGCACCGTCAAGCCGCTCGAAGGGCTGCGTACGTACGTCTCCGTCGACGGCGGCATGTCCGACAACATCCGTACCGCGCTCTACGACGCCGAGTACACCGTCGCCCTGGTCTCGCGCGAGTCCGACGCCGAGCCCATGCTCGTACGCGTCGTCGGCAAGCACTGCGAGAGCGGGGACATCGTGGTGAAGGATGCGTTCCTGCCGGCTGATCTGGCTCCTGGTGATCTCATCGCCGTGCCCGCCACCGGTGCCTACTGCCGTTCCATGGCGAGCAACTACAACCACGCTCTTCGCCCGCCCGTCGTCGCCGTGCGCGACGGCGCGGCGCGGGTGATCGTCCGGCGTGAGACGGAGGAAGATCTCCTGCGTCTCGATGTCGGTTAATGAAATAGATGTCTCATGATTCGGACAAGGGGCAGAAACTCCGGTCCGGTGGGTGAGACTGGTCCCATCGTTTAGATGTAACGAGAAGTATGAGAAGTGAGGTCGGATGATGCGTACGCGTCCGCTGAAGGTGGCGCTGCTGGGCTGTGGGGTTGTCGGCTCAGAGGTGGCGCGCATCATGACGACGCACGCCGACGACCTCACAGCCAGGATCGGCGCCCCGGTGGAGCTCGCCGGGGTCGCCGTCCGCCGTCCGTCGAAGGTGCGGGAGGGGATCGACCCCGATCTCATCACCACTGATGCGACCGCGCTGGTCAAACGGGGGGACATCGACGTCATCGTCGAGGTCATCGGCGGCATCGAGCCCGCCCGCACCCTCATCACCACCGCCTTCGAGCACGGTGCCTCCGTCGTCTCCGCCAACAAGGCGCTCATCGCCCAGGACGGCGCCGCGCTGCACGCCGCCGCCGAGGAGCACGGGCGGGATCTTTACTACGAGGCCGCCGTCGCCGGTGCCATTCCGCTGATCCGGCCGCTGCGCGAGTCCCTCGCCGGGGACAAGGTCAACCGGGTCCTCGGGATCGTCAATGGGACCACGAACTTCATCCTCGACGCGATGGACACGACGGGGGCGGGTTACCAGGAAGCCCTCGACGAGGCCACCGCTCTCGGGTATGCCGAAGCCGACCCGACCGCCGACGTCGAGGGCTTCGACGCCGCCGCCAAGGCCGCGATCCTCGCCGGCATCGCCTTCCACACCCGTGTGCGTCTCGACGACGTGTACCGGGAAGGAATGACCGAGGTCACCGCCGCCGACTTCGCTTCCGCGAAGCGCATGGGATGCACCATCAAGCTGCTCGCCATCTGTGAGCGGGCCGCGGACGGCGGCTCCGTCACCGCGCGCGTCCACCCCGCGATGATTCCGCTCAGCCATCCGCTGGCGTCCGTGCGCGAGGCGTACAACGCCGTCTTCGTCGAGGCGGAGGCCGCGGGACAGCTGATGTTCTACGGGCCCGGCGCCGGTGGCTCGCCCACCGCGTCCGCCGTCCTCGGCGACCTCGTCGCCGTCTGCCGCAACAAGCTCGCCGAGGCCACCGGACCCGGCGACTCCGCGTACACCCAGCTGCCCGTGAGCTCCATGGGCGAGGTCGTCACGCGGTACCACATCAGCCTCGACGTGGCCGACAAGCCGGGTGTCCTCGCCCAGGTCGCGACGGTCTTCGCCGAGCACGGCGTATCGATCGATACGGTCCGCCAGACGGGCAAGGACGGCGAGGCATCCCTCGTCGTCGTCACCCACCGCGCGCCCGACGCCGCCCTCAGCGGCACCGTCGAGGCGCTGCGGAACCTCGACACCGTGCGTGGTGTCGCCAGCATCATGCGGGTTGAAGGAGAGTAACCAGCAATGACCCACCAGTGGCGCGGAATCATCGAGGAGTACCGGGACCGTCTTCCGGTCTCCGACACGACGCCGGTCGTGACGCTTCGCGAGGGCGGCACGCCGCTCGTACCCGCGCAGGTGCTCTCCGAGCGCACGGGCTGCGAGGTCCATCTCAAGGTCGAGGGCGCCAACCCGACCGGGTCCTTCAAGGACCGCGGCATGACCATGGCGATCACCAAGGCCAAGGAGGAGGGCGCGAAGGCCGTCATCTGCGCCTCCACCGGCAACACCTCGGCCTCCGCGGCCGCCTATGCCGTACGCGCCGGGATGGTCTGCGCGGTCCTCGTGCCGCAGGGCAAGATCGCGCTCGGCAAGATGGGCCAGGCGCTCGTCTACGGCTCGAAGATCCTCCAGGTCGACGGCAACTTCGACGACTGCCTGAACCTCGCGCGCGGGCTTTCGGAGAACTACCCCGTGGCCCTGGTCAATTCGGTGAACCCGTTCCGCATCGAGGGGCAGAAGACCGCCTCCTTCGAGATCGTCGACGCGCTCGGCGACGCCCCGGACATCCACGTCCTTCCGGTCGGCAACGCCGGCAACATCACGGCCTACTGGAAGGGCTACAAGGAGTACGCCGCCGACTCGGTGTCGACCCGTACCCCCCGGATGTGGGGCTTCCAGGCCTCCGGGTCCGCGCCCATCGTGCGGGGTGAAGTGGTCAAGGACCCGTCGACCATCGCCACCGCGATTCGCATCGGCAACCCCGCTTCGTGGGACTTCGCACTTGCCGCGCGCGACGAGTCGGGCGGCTTCATCGACGAGGTGACGGACCGTGAGATCCTGCGCGCCTACAAGCTGTTGGCGTCCCAGGAGGGTGTCTTCGTCGAGCCTGCGTCCGCCGCGTCCGTCGCCGGTCTGCTGAAGGCCGCCGAGCAGGGCAAGGTCGACAAGGGCCAGAAGATCGTCTGCACGGTCACCGGAAACGGCCTGAAGGACCCCGACTGGGCCGTCGCAGGCGCCCCGCAGCCGGTCACCGTGCCGGTCGACGCGGTCGCCGCCGCCGAGCGCCTCGGCCTGGCGTAACCAACGGCCGTAACCACGGCCGTATCCACGGGCGTAATCCTGGGCATGTCCCCAGGCATAACCCCGGGGAAAACCCGCAACTCCCCACAGGGGGTGCACAGGGGGCTTACGACACGCATCGTGCGCCTCCTGTGCGCCCTATGTCGCCACAGAACCTTCCTTCGATAGGCTGTACCGAACCCGCCCCGCCGCATATGCCGCGGTGCCGCCGTGTATCGGCCTTCGGGTACTGCCTCACATGTGGCACGTCCTCCAAAAGATCGCAGCTCAAGGAGAGTCATCGAGCGATGGCCGGTCCCGCCTTCCGCGCCGCCGCCGTCCGGGTGCGCGTCCCCGCCACCAGCGCCAACCTCGGGCCGGGCTTCGACGCCCTCGGCCTGTCGCTGGGGCTGTACGACGACGTCGTCGTCCGAGTGGCCGATTCCGGACTGAACATCGACATCGCAGGTGAGGGCAGCGAGACGCTCCCGCGCGACGAGTCGCATCTGCTTGTACGTTCCCTGCGTACCGCCTTCGACCTGCTCGGCGGACAGCCGCGCGGGCTCGAAATCGTCTGCGCCAACCGCATTCCGCACGGCCGGGGCCTCGGCTCCTCGTCCGCGGCCATCTGCGCCGGAATCGTCGCCGCGCGCGCCGTGACGATAGGCGGTGACGCCCGGCTCGACGACAACGCCCTGCTGGAACTCGCCACCGAGATCGAGGGCCACCCCGACAACGTCGCCGCCTGTCTGCTCGGCGGCTTCACGCTCTCCTGGATGGACGGGGGAGCGGCCCGGGCGATCAGGATGGACCCCGCCGATTCCATCGTTCCGGTGGTTTTCGTACCGGGGAAGCCGGTCCTCACGGAAACCGCGCGCGGACTCCTTCCGCGCACCGTCCCGCACGTGGACGCGGCCGCCAACGCCGGCCGGGCCGCCCTGCTCGTCGAGGCGCTGACCAGGCGCCCCGAGCTGCTGCTGCCCGCCACCGAGGACCGACTGCACCAGGAGTACCGCGCGCCCGCCATGCCGGAGAGCGCCGCCCTGGTGGACCGACTGCGCGCGGACGGCGTCCCCGCGACGATCTCCGGCGCGGGACCCACGGTCCTCGCGCTGGCCGATGAGAGTACGGCCGACAAGGTCGCACGCCTCGCGGGCGAGGGCTGGGCGGCCAACCGTCTGGCGCTCGACGCGAGCGGGGCGAGCGTGCTGCCGCTCGCGCCTTGACGCAGTGACCTCCGGGTAACCGGATTTGGAGAGGGGGAATGTTTGTTGGATCCGGTAGTGTTAACCTCAAGTCTGCACCCGACCCCACCATGGCGAGGTGCTTCGTGTCCCCGTCCGGGACATCCATCCTTCCGGGAGCCTCCCAAACTGCTTCGTGCATTGCACTGAGTGCAGCGCACTGAGCAGTGCCGAGCACGCTCCGGAACCGGCGTGACCGAGCCGAGTGACACCGCACCTCAGTGGCACCTCACCGGGACTCGCCATCACCAGTGAATTCTTCCGCCGCGCATTGGCGGACCACCGCCCCGGCCAGGTCCACACACCAAGGGACCGCCGGACAGCACAACCGGTCGCCGAGCCAGACAGGCCGACGTCCGCTCCAGGGAAGGACCCTTCGTGAGCGACACCACCGATCTGATGGGCGTGACTGCCGACACGCCCGCCACGGACGCCTCTGCGGCGCCTGCCACCGGTGCTTCGGCCGGGTCCCGGCGGCGCCGCGGCACCGGCCTCGAGGGCATGGTGCTGGCGGAACTGCAGCAGGTCGCATCCGGCCTCGGTATCAAGGGCACCGCGCGGATGCGCAAGAGCCAGCTGATCGAGGTCATCAAGGAGGCGCAGGCCGGCGGGGGCGCCCCCGCGAAGAGTGCCGCGCCGTCCACGGACGCCGAGACCAAGCCGAAGCGCCGCGCCACCTCCAAGGCCCGCACGGGCGAGGACGCGGCTGCCGGCGCCAAGGCCGAGAAGGCCGAGAAGGCGGAGACCACCGCGGGCGGCAAGGCCGAGGAGGCCGTCACCCAGCAGCAGATCGACATCCCGGGCCAGCCCGCGGGTGCCGACAAGGGCGAGCGTCGGCGCCGCCGGGCCACCGCGGACGCGGGCAGCCCCGAGACCGTCACCGCCGAGGCGAAGAGCGAGCCCAAGGCCGAGGCCAAGCAGGACGCGCAGGCCGAGGGCCGCGGCGAGGGCGACGGCGGCGCGGAGGGCCGCCGGGACCGCCGTGACCGCCAGGGCCGTGGCCGCGACCGCGACCGCCGGGGCGGCAACAAGGGCGACGACCAGCAGGGCGGTGGCCGTCAGGACCGTCAGCAGGGCGGTGGCCGGCAGGACCGCCAGGACCGTCAGGGCCGGGACAACGGACCGCAGGACGACTTCGACGACGAGGCGGGCGGCCGTCGCGGGCGTCGCGGCCGGTACCGCGACCGCCGTGGCCGCCGTGGGCGCGACGAGTTCGGCGCCAACGAGCCGCAGGTCTCCGAGGACGACGTACTGATCCCCGTCGCGGGCATCCTGGACATCCTCGACAACTACGCGTTCATCCGTACGTCGGGCTACCTTCCCGGCCCGAACGACGTGTACGTGTCGCTCGCCCAGGTCCGCAAGAACGGTCTGCGCAAGGGTGACCACGTCACCGGCGCGGTCCGTCAGCCCAAGGACGGCGAGCGCCGCGAGAAGTTCAACGCGCTCGTCCGCCTCGACTCGGTCAACGGCATGGCGCCCGAATCCGGGCGCGGGCGCCCGGAGTTCAACAAGCTGACGCCCCTTTACCCGCAGGACCGGCTCCGCCTGGAGACCGACCCGGGCATCCTGACCACCCGCATCATCGACCTCGTGTCGCCGATCGGTAAGGGTCAGCGAGGGCTGATCGTGGCGCCGCCGAAGACCGGCAAGACCATGATCATGCAGGCGGTCGCCAACGCGATCACCACCAACAGCCCCGAGTGCCACCTGATGGTCGTCCTGGTCGACGA
Organism: Streptomyces sp. NPDC050658; assembly: GCF_044457025.1. Lineage (NCBI taxonomy): Bacteria > Bacillati > Actinomycetota > Actinomycetes > Kitasatosporales > Streptomycetaceae > Streptomyces > Streptomyces sp. NPDC050658. The sequence continues at coordinate 54,379 of NZ_JBITGM010000005.1, read as the reverse complement.
GCGTCCGGAAGAGGTCACCGACATGCAGCGGTCGGTGAAGGGCGAGGTCATCTCCTCGACCTTCGACCGCCCGGCCGAGGACCACACCACGGTCGCCGAGCTGGCCATCGAGCGCGCCAAGCGTCTCGTCGAGCTGGGTCACGACGTGGTCGTCCTGCTCGACTCGATCACGCGTCTGGGCCGTGCCTACAACCTGGCGGCGCCCGCCTCCGGCCGCATCCTGTCCGGTGGTGTCGACTCGACCGCGCTCTACCCGCCGAAGCGCTTCTTCGGTGCCGCGCGCAACATCGAGGACGGCGGCTCGCTGACCATCCTGGCCACCGCGCTCGTCGACACCGGCTCGCGCATGGACGAGGTGATCTTCGAGGAGTTCAAGGGCACCGGCAACATGGAGCTCAAGCTCGACCGGAAGCTCTCGGACAAGCGCATCTTCCCGGCGGTGGACGTCGACGCGTCCTCCACCCGCAAGGAAGAGATCCTGCTCAACAGCGAAGAGCTGGCGATCGTCTGGAAGCTGCGCCGGGTGCTGCACGCGCTCGACTCGCAGCAGGCCATCGAGCTGCTTCTCGACAAGATGAAGCAGACGAAGTCGAACGCCGAGTTCCTGATGCAGATCGCGAAGACGACGCCGACGCCGGGCAACGGCAACGACTAGTCGTAGCGACACAGCAGCGCGAAAAGGGCCGCCCCCGTCATCCGACGGGGGCGGCCCCTTTCGTATGCCCATAGGCCAAAGGGCCTGACGAGAGACCTTGGCCACACACATAAGAGATTCTCACGGTCACGGGCAGTAGCCCGGTCGGCGAAGAATTCGCAGGTGGGACGCTTGAAGGAGGAAGTGGAGTGCACGATGCGTCACCCGTGCGCTCCGGGGGCGCACACAACGCGCTGTGCAACCCTTCAAGCGGTTTGCACGTCTGACAAGTGACGACAAAGCCACGCCTGACCCTGAAAGCAGGGGGTAACCGACCCGACGAGGACTGAGGAGCACATGACCGACGAGACCGCGCCCGAGGATACGAAGCCCCAGCGCGCCCGAGGCGGTGGCGGCCGGCGCCGCAAGCCGCGCACCAGGCGGCACAAGGCCCTCGTCATCACGGTGTGGACCGCCGCATCGGTGATCGTGCTCGGCGGTGCCGGCCTCGGCTTCGTGTACTTCAAGCTCAACGGCAACATCAGGGGCGTCGACATCAACGCGGCGCTCGGCACCGACCGCCCCGCGAACGTCGACAACGGCTCGCAGGACATTCTGGTGCTCGGCTCCGACTCCCGCTCCGGGGACAACGGGAAGTACGGCAAGGACGAAGGCGCGGCCCGCTCCGACACGGCGATGATCGTGCACGTCAACAAGGGCCACAAGTCGGCCAGCGTCGTCTCCATACCCCGCGACACCCTGATATCCCGCCCCGAGTGCAAGACCGAGGACGGCGGGACCGATCCGGGCGGCCAGCGGCAGATGTTCAACACGGCGTACGAGGTCGGCGGCCCGGCCTGCGCCGTCAAGACCGTCGAGAAGATGTCCGGCATCCGCATGGACCACTACATCGAGGTCGACTTCACGGGCTTCAAGAAGCTCATAGACACCCTCGGCGGCGTCGAGATCACCACCAAGAAGGCGATCAACGACAAGGACAGCCACCTCAACCTGGAGGCCGGCAAGCACCAGCTGACCGGCGAGCAGGCACTCGGCCTCGTCCGCACCCGGCACGGCGTCGGCGACGGCAGCGACCTCGGCCGCATCCAGCTCCAGCAGGCCTTCATCAAGGCCCTGCTCAACCAGGTCAACGACATCGGCCTCTTCGGCAACCCGAAGAAGCTGTACGACCTCGCGGACGACGCGACCAGCGCCATCACCACTGACTCCGACCTGAACGACGTCAAGAGCCTCGCGAGCTTCGCGAACGGCCTCAAGGGCATCGGCGCGGGCGACATGCACATGGTCACAATGCCGATCCAGTACGACCCGGCCGACCCCAACCGCGTACTGCCCCTGGAGAAGGCCGACCAGCAGGTCTGGGCCGCGCTCAAGGCCGACAAGGCGATACCGAAGTCCGCCACCGAGCAGTCCGCGGGCGACAAGGGCGACGCGAGCGACGTCGTGACGAGCAACTGAACCGTCGCGACCAGTGACTTAACCGTCGTGACCAGCGGCTGAGCCCCGGGAAAGCCCGCCGGGAATAGATCCGTGCCCACCCCGGTTTGGGCAGATGCGACCAGTCCTGGCAGACTGGTACGTCGGCCCCGGTTCACGTACGAGCAATCCGCGCGTACGACCCGGCGCCCTCCCGAAACTAGGAGACACCTTGAAGCGCGACATCCACCCCGAGTACGTCGAGACGCAGGTCAGCTGCACCTGTGGCGCGTCGTTCACCACCCGCAGCACGATCTCCAGCGGCACCGTCCGTGCCGAGGTCTGCTCCGAGTGCCACCCGTTCTACACGGGCAAGCAGAAGATCCTCGACACCGGTGGCCGCGTGGCCCGCTTCGAGGCCCGCTTCGGCAAGGCTGCCGGCGCCAACAAGTAGCGAGCCACTGCGCCGGTCTTCGGCCGCCCTCGGGAGGGGGTGGCCGGGACCGGCGCTTTTGCCGTCCCGCAGCCGAATTCGCGTAGAACCTTCGCGTTGAGAACGCAGAAAACCAGGAGCCCCCGATGTTCGAGGCGGTCGAGGAACTGATCGGCGAGCACGCCGATCTGGAGACGAAGCTCGCGGACCCCGCGGTCCACGCCGACCAGGCCAACGCGCGCAAGCTCAACAAGCGCTACGCCGAGCTGACCCCGATCGTGTCGACGTACCGCGCCTGGAAGCAGACCGGCGACGACATCGCGACGGCCCGTGAACTCGCCGCGGAGGACCCGGAGTTCGCCGCCGAGGTCAAGGACCTGGAGCGGCAGCGCGAGGAGATCACCGAGAAGCTGCGGCTGCTCCTGGTGCCGCGCGACCCGTCCGACGACAAGGACGTCATCCTCGAGGTCAAGGCCGGCGCCGGCGGCGACGAGTCGGCTCTCTTCGCCGGCGACCTCCTGCGCATGTATCTGCGGTACGCGGAGCGCGTGGGTTGGAAGACCGAGATCATCGACGCCACCGAGTCCGAGCTGGGCGGCTACAAGGACGTCCAGGTCGCCGTGAAGACCAAGGGCGGCCAGGGCGCGACCGAGCCCGGCCAGGGCGTCTGGGCCCGCCTCAAGTACGAGGGCGGTGTGCACCGCGTGCAGCGCGTGCCCTCCACCGAGTCGCAGGGCCGCATCCACACCTCCGCCGCCGGTGTCCTGGTGACGCCGGAGGCCGAGGAGATCGACGTCGAGATCCACGCGAACGACCTGCGGATCGACGTCTACCGCTCCTCGGGACCCGGCGGCCAGTCCGTCAACACGACCGACTCCGCGGTGCGCATCACGCACATTCCCACCGGAGTCGTCGCCTCCTGCCAGAACGAGAAGAGCCAGCTGCAGAACAAGGAGCAGGCGATGCGTATCCTGCGCTCCAGGCTCCTCGCCGCGGCCCAGGAGGAGGCGGAGAAGGAGGCGGCGGACGCCCGTCGCAGCCAGGTCCGCACGGTCGACCGGTCCGAGAAGATCCGTACGTACAACTTCCCGGAAAACCGGATCTCGGACCACCGCGTCGGCTTCAAGGCGTACAACTTGGACCAGGTGCTCGACGGAGACCTCGACGCGGTCATCCAGGCCTGCGTCGACGCGGACTCCGCCGCCAAGCTCGCGGCCGCGTAAGCACCCGACAACCGCACTGCCCCCGGAGGACCAGCGTGAACCTGCTGCTCGCGGAAGTGGCCCAGGCCACCCAGCGGCTGGCCGACGCCGGCGTGCCCTCGCCGCGCAACGACGCCGAGGAGCTCGCCGCGTTCGTGCACGGCGTGAAGCGGGGCGAGCTGCACGCCGTCAAGGACGGCGACTTCGACGCGCGCTACTGGGAGGCGATCGCCCGCCGCGAGGCCCGCGAGCCGCTCCAGCACATCACCGGGCGTGCCTTCTTCCGCTACCTCGAACTCCAGGTGGGGCCCGGTGTCTTCGTGCCGCGCCCGGAGACCGAGTCGGTCGTCGGATGGGCCATAGACGCCGTGCGCGCGATGGACGTCGTCGAACCGCTCATCGTCGACCTGTGCACCGGCTCGGGCGCCATCGCGCTCGCCATGGCGCAGGAGGTGCCGCGCTCGCGGGTGCATGCCGTGGAGCTGTCCGAGGACGCCCTCAAGTGGACGCGGAAGAACGTCGAGGGGTCCAGGGTCAAGCTCGTCCAGGGAGACGCCAGGGAGGCCTTTCCCGAGCTCGACGGCCAGGTCGACCTCGTCGTCTCCAATCCGCCGTACATCCCGCTCACGGAGTGGGAGTACGTCGCTCCGGAGGCCCGCGACTACGACCCGGAGCTGTCGCTCTTCTCCGGGGAGGACGGCCTCGACCTGATCCGCGGCATCGAGCGCACCGCGCACCGGCTGCTCCGCCCCGGCGGCGTCGTCGTCATCGAGCACGCGGACACCCAGGGCGGCCAGGTCCCGTGGATCTTCACCGAGGAGCGGGGCTGGGCCGACGCGGCCGACCACCCCGACCTCAACAACCGCCCGCGCTTCGCGACGGCCCGCAGGGCGATGCCGTGAGGACCGCGACTTCTGACCAGCAGTACCTGGACCAGCAGTACCTGTACGAGGAGGCCCGCTAGATGGCACGGCGATACGACACCAACGACGCGACCGACCGTACGACCGGTCTGCGCGAGGCCGCGTCCGCCGTCCGCCGTGGCGAGCTGGTCGTGCTGCCCACCGACACCGTCTACGGCATCGGTGCCGACGCCTTCACGCCGGAGGCCTGTGCGGATCTCCTGGACGCCAAGGGCCGGGGCCGCAATATGCCCACCCCTGTCCTCATCGGCTCCCCGAACACGCTGCACGGCCTGGTCACCGACTTCTCCGAGCAGGCCTGGGAGCTCGTCGACGCCTTCTGGCCGGGCGCCCTGACGCTGGTCGCCAAGCAGCAGCCGTCGCTGCAGTGGGACCTCGGGGACACCCGCGGCACGGTCGCCATCCGCATGCCGCTGCACCCCGTCGCCATCGAGCTGCTCACCGAGGTCGGCCCCATGGCCGTCTCGTCCGCCAACCTCACCGGACACCCGGCTCCCGAGGACTGTGACGCCGCGCAGGAGATGCTCGGGGACTCCGTCTCCGTGTACCTGGACGGCGGCCCGACGCCGGGCATCGTCCCGTCCTCGATCGTCGACGTGACCGGGAAGGTGCCGGTGCTGCTGCGTGCCGGTGCGCTGACCGCGGAGGAGCTCCGCAAGGTCGTACCCGACCTCGAGGTGGCGAATTGACAGCCCCTGAGACGGGGCGTGGCATAGCGGCTTACCGGGACTCGTTCCGCATCCTCCACGTCAGCACCGGCAATGTGTGCCGCTCGCCGATCACCGAGCGGCTGACCCGGCATGCCCTGGCGGACCGCCTCGGCGACCCCTTCACCGGCGGCCTGATCGTGGAGAGCGCGGGCACCTGGGGGCACGAGGGCGCGCCCATGGAGACCAACGCCGAGACGGTCCTCGCGGACTTCGGGGCGGACGCCTCCGGCTTCATGGGCCGTGAGCTGCTCGACGACCACGTCATCCGGGCGGACCTCGTCCTGACGGCGACGCGGGACCACCGGGCGCAGGTCATCTCGATGGGCCACTCGGCGGGCCTGCGCACCTTCACCCTCAAGGAGTTCACCCGCCTGGTCCGCGCCATAGACCCGGCCACGCTGCCGGACCCCGAGGGCGGCATGGTCGAACGGGCTCGCGCGCTGGTCCGCGCGGCGGCGGCGCTACGGGGCTGGCTCCTCGCCCCGAGCGTCGAGGCGGACGAGGTGTACGACCCGTACGGGGCACCCCTGCCCTTCTTCCGCTCGGTGGGCGACGAGATCAACGAGGCACTCGATCCGGTGGTGACGGCACTGACGGGAGTCCGGGCAAAGGCTTGAACCTTTCCCCGGCCCGCCCACGGCGGCGCGCGAGGGGCGTGGGGCAGGCCTACATTGGAGGGACTTCCATACCTCCGCGAGGCCCGGAGCCCATCATGTCGGTCACCATGGAAACGCTGCCCCCCGCGGGAGCGGACGCGCTGCGGCGCGAGGACCCGCAGATGGCCGAGATCCTGCTCGCCGAGGCCGAGCGGCAGGCGACCGGCCTGCAGCTCATCGCCGCCGAGAACTTCACTTCACCGGCGGTCCTCGCGGCCCTCGGCTCACCCCTCGCCAACAAGTACGCCGAGGGCTACCCCGGCGCCCGCCACCACGGCGGCTGCGAGCTGGTGGACGTCGCCGAGCGCATCGCCATCGACCGCGCCAAGGCCCTCTTCGGCGCCGAGCACGCCAATGTGCAGCCGCACTCCGGATCGTCCGCCGTCCTCGCCGCGTACGCCGCCCTGCTGCGCCCCGGCGACACCGTCCTCGCCATGGGGCTGCCGTACGGCGGACACCTCACGCACGGCTCGCCCGCGAACTTCTCCGGCCGCTGGTTCGACTTCGTCGGGTACGGCGTCGACCCCGAGAGCGGCCTCATCGACTACGAACAGGTGCACACCCTCGCCCGTTCGCACCAGCCGAAGGCGATCGTCTGCGGGTCCATCGCCTACCCCCGGCACATCGACTACGCGGCCTTCCGCGACATCGCCGACGACGTGGGCGCCTATCTCATCGCCGACGCCGCGCACCCCATGGGCCTGGTCGCCGGGGGAGCGGCCCCCACCCCCGTGCCGTACGCCGACGTCGTCTGCGCCACCACCCACAAGGTGCTGCGCGGCCCGCGCGGTGGCTTGATCCTGTGCGGGGCCGAGCTGGCGCAACGTATCGACCGGGCGGTCTTCCCGTTCACCCAGGGCGGCGCCCAGATGCACACCATCGCCGCCAAGGCCGTGGCGTTCGGCGAGGCGGAGACCCCCGCCTTCACCGCGTACGCCCATCAGGTCGTCGCCAACGCGAGAATCCTCGCCGAGGCCCTGGCCGCCGGGGGCTGTCTCATCTCCACCGGCGGCACCGACACCCATCTGATCCTGGTGGACCCGGCCCCCCTCGGCGTCGACGCGAGCACCGCCCGCGGCCGTCTCGCCGCCGCGGGAATCGTCCTCGACACCTGTGCCCTGCCGTACGGCGACGGGCGCGGACTGCGGCTCGGCACGGCCGCCGTCACCACGCAGGGCATGGGCGACGCCGAGATGGTGCGCATCGCCGGGCTCTTCGTCGACGCGCTGCGCGAGGACCCGGGAGCACGAGAGGAAGTGCGCGAATTGGCGGGCAGATTTCCGCCGTATCCGGGCTAGGTCGGGGTAGACGCGTCCGGGAAGGGCGCGTACTCGTGCAACCATCGTCGCTACCCGGAAGTCCCCAGCCATATGCCCGCAGAGCTAGGCTGTGGGGCTGAGATGGCCAGCGATACCTGTGGGGAAGCCCGTGCGTGAATACCTGCTGACGCTCTGCATCACGGCCGCGGTGACTTACTTGCTGACCGGCCCGGTGCGGAAGTTCGCGATCGTGGCCGGCGCCATGCCGGAGATCCGCGCCCGCGACGTGCACCGGGAGCCCACGCCCCGGCTCGGCGGGATCGCGATGTTCTTCGGCCTGTGCGCGGGTCTGCTCGTCGCCGACCACCTGCCGAACCTGAACGACGTCTTCGAGCGGTCCAACGAACCGCGCGCGCTGCTCTCCGGCGCCGCGCTGATCTGGCTGATCGGCGTCCTCGACGACAAGTTCGAGATCGACGCGCTGATCAAGCTGGGCGCCCAGATGATCGCCGCGGGCGTCATGGTCATCCAGGGTCTGACGATCCTGTGGATCCCCGTGCCGGGCTACGGAATGGTCCTTCTGGACCAGGGGCAGGGCACGCTCCTGACGGTCGCCCTGGTGGTCATCACGATCAACGCGGTGAACTTCGTGGACGGCCTCGACGGCCTGGCCGCGGGCATGGTCTGCATCGCCGCCACCGCGTTCTTCCTGTACGCCTACCGCCTCTGGTACGGCTACGGCATCGAGGCCGCGGCCCCCGCGACGCTCTTCGCCGCGATCCTGATCGGCATGTGCCTGGGCTTCCTGCCGCACAACATCCATCCCGCCAGGATCTTCATGGGGGACTCCGGCTCGATGCTGATCGGCCTGGTCCTCGCGGCCGGCGCGATCTCGGCCACCGGGCAGATCGACGGCGACGCCCTGAAGCTGAACTTCGGCGGCACCCGCGATGCCACGCACGCGATGCTCCCGGTCTTCATCCCGCTGCTGATGCCGCTGACGATCATCGCCATCCCGTTCGCGGACCTGGTCCTCGCGATCGTCCGCCGTACGTGGAACGGCAAGTCGCCGTTCGCCGCCGACCGGGGCCACCTGCACCACCGGCTCCTGGAGATCGGCCACTCGCACAGCCGCGCGGTGCTGATCATGTACTTCTGGTCCGCGCTGATCGGCTTCGGCACGGTCGCGTACTCGGTGCACTCCACCAGCATGTGGATCCTGCTGGCGATCGTGGCGCTGAGCGCCGTGGGTCTGGTGCTCCTGCTGCTTCCGCGCTTCACTCCGCACATCCCGGGCTGGGCCGAGTCCTTCGTGCCGCCGCGCTACCGGCGCCGCCGGGCCGCGAAGCTGGAGGCAGCCGCGGCGAGCGATGAGACGAACGCGACAGCCGGGACGGCTGAGCAGAGGGAGACGGAAGTGGAGTCGGACTCCCGTCCTCCGGTCGGCGCAGCCGTCAACGGAGCGACCGCCGTGGGCACCCGCTCGCGCTTCGAGGATCGGCACAGGGCCGAGTCGTCGAGCTGACGCCGACAGCCAAACGGTCCCAATACCAGACAAGTCACCCCGCTGCATGCACAGACGCGCGGATTAGCTCTCATGTGTGACAGCGAGCACACCTGACAGGTAAAGACCTCATCAAATAGTTTGTGATACCGTTCACGAAACCAGGGGATAGAGCCGAAGGACCGTAGTGCGACGGTCCACCGGCCCGAGGGACGCTCTCGACCCCGGACTACGCTCGTCCATGACGACACCCTGCCCCCATCAGTAAGCGGAGCTGCCGCCATGCCGTCTCAAGACACCCGAACTCTCCTGCAGACCGCCGTGCCCACGGCTGCCGCCGGCGCGATCGTCGCCGCCGTCAGCGCTGTGGTCGCCGGCGGCAAGGGAGCGCTCGGCGCTGTCGTCGGCACTCTGGTGGTCATCGCCTTCATGGGCCTCGGAATGTTCGCACTGCAGCGGACGGCCAAGTCGCTTCCCCATCTTTTCCAGATGATGGGGCTGCTGCTCTACGTCCTCCAACTGCTGCTGCTTCTCGTCTTCGTGGCCCTTTTCAAGGACACCACGCTGTTCAACCCCAAGACCTTCGCAGTGGGCCTTGTGGTGGCGACCGTCGTATGGATGGCGTCGCAGGCTCGCGCACACATGAAGGCCAAGATCCTTTACGTCGATCCCGACTCCGGGCAGCAGGACAAGCCGGAGAAGTCGGGGTCCTCGACGTGAAGGGTAGGGCCGGGATAAATGCCCGTTCGAGATGCTGCTATCGTCCGGTGCCAACTGCGGCACTGCTGGCGCGGGCATCTGAGCTGACGCCTGCACGATCGCGAGGCTCGATGCCTGAACGCCGCGCCCACATCCGAAACACCAGTCTGGTGCCGAATCGCGGCTTCGCGCCGCGCCGACACGACAACGAGGTTGCCGTACCTATGCGTCACGCCGAAGGAGCCCGCGGTGAGTGCTGACCAAACTGAGCTCGCCTTTGACTGGAGCTGTCGGATCATGTCCGACAACGGCTGTGGCTTCCCGGCTCCGGGCCTGCACTCGTTCCTCTTCAAGCCGATCTTCGAGGTCGGCGGGTTCGAGTTCAACAAGGTCATGCTGCTCGCCCTGCTGACCACGCTCGTCGTCGTCACCTTCTTCTACTCGGCGTTCGGCAAGGCCAAGGTCGTCCCGGGCAAGCTGCAGATGATCGGTGAGGCCGGCTACGACTTCGTACGCCGCGGCATCGTCTACGAGACGATGGGCAAGAAGGAGGGCGAGAAGTACGTCCCCCTGATGGTCTCGATGTTCTTCTTCATCTGGATCATGAACATCTGGTCCGTGATCCCGCTGACCCAGTTCCCGGTCTCGTCGATCTTCGCGTACCCGGTCGTCCTGGCCGCGATCGTCTACTTCATCTGGGTGCCCCTGACGTTCAAGCGCCACGGTTTCGTCGGCGGCTGGAAGAACATCACCGGCTACGACAACTCGCTCGGCCCGATCAAGTGGCTCGTCTCGTTCATCGAGTTCTTCTCGAACCTGCTGGTCCGGCCGTTCACGCACTCGGTGCGACTCTTCGCCAACATGTTCGCCGGTCACCTGATGCTGGTGATGTTCACCGTCGCCTCCTGGTACCTGCTGAACAGCTTCATGATCCCGGCGGCCGGTGTCTCCTTCGTGATGACCATCGCCATGATCCTCTTCGAGCTCTTCGTGCAGGCGGTTCAGGCGTACGTCTTCGTGCTGCTCTCCGCCACCTACATTCAGGGCGCTCTCGCCGAGCACCACTGAGTGCCCCCCCGGCTCTCTAGCCCCCCAGATCGCCCGGTGGCCAACCCCCACCGGTCCTTGAAAGAGAAGGAAGTAACGGCATGTCCGCGACCCTCGAACTCGCCGCAGGCGTCTCCGGCTCCCTCGGTTCCATCGGCTACGGCCTCGCCGCGATCGGCCCCGGCATCGGCGTCGGCATCGTTTTCGGTAAGGGCACCGAGGCCCTGGCCCGTCAGCCCGAAGCTGCCGGCCTGATCCGTTCGAACCAGATCCTCGGCTTCGCCTTCTGTGAGGCGCTCGCCCTCATCGGCATCGTTATGCCGTTCGTGTTCGGTCAGTAATAACTGCTTACCGACACTTCGACGAAAGGCACTGATGTGATCGCCAACCTGGTGCAGCTGGCGGCCGAGGAGAAGCAGAACCCGCTGATCCCGCCCGGCCCCGAGCTGCTCGTCGGCGCCATCGCCTTCGCCATCGTCTTCTTCTTCTTCTGGAAGAAGCTCCTCCCGAACATCAACAAGGTTCTGGACGAGCGCCGTGAGGCGATCGAAGGCGGTATCGAGAAGGCCGAGGCCGCTCAGACCGAGGCCCAGAGCGTGCTCGAGCAGTACAAGGCTCAGCTCGCCGAGGCCCGGCACGAGGCCGCGCGTCTGCGCCAGGAGGCGCAGGAGCAGGGCGCCCAGCTCATCGCCGAGATGCGGGCCGAAGGCCAGCGTCAGCGCGAGGAGATCGTCGCCGCCGGTCACGCGCAGCTCGCCGCCGACCGCAAGGCCGCCGCGCAGACGCTGCGTCAGGACGTGGGCCAGCTGGCCACCGACCTGGCCGGCAAGCTCGTCGGCGAGTCCCTCGAGGACCACGCCCGGCAGAGCCGCACCATCGACCGCTTCCTCGACGAGCTCGAGGAGAAGGCCGAGGCTGCTCGATGACAGCGCACGGAGCTAGCCGCGAGGCCTTGGCCGCCGCGCGCGAGCGCCTCGACGCGCTGACCGACAACACGTCGGTCGACGCGAAGAAGCTGAGCGACGAGCTGGCCGCTGTCACCGCGCTCCTGGGCCGTGAGGTCTCCCTGCGTCGGGTCCTGACCGACCCGTCGCAGAGCGGCGAGGCCAAGGCCGAGCTCGCCGGGCGGCTGCTCGGCGGGCAGGTGGGCGGCGAGACCGCCGACCTGGTGGCCGGCATGGTCCGCTCGCGCTGGTCGCAGTCGCGTGACCTGGTGGACGCCCTCGAGGAGCTCGCCAACCTCGCCGACCTGACCGGTGCGCAGAAGTCCGGCGCGCTGGACGACGTCGAGGACGAGCTGTTCCGGTTCGGCCGGATCGTCTCTTCGAACCCCGCCCTCCGGTCCGCGCTCACCGACCGCGGCGCCACCGGCGCGGCCAAGAGCGAGCTGCTGCGCAGCCTGCTCGGCGGTCGTGCGAACGCGGTGACGGAGCGGCTCGTCGAGCGCCTTGTGACCGCGCCCCGTGGACGTAGCCTGGAAGAAGGACTCGAGTCCCTCTCCAAGCTCGCCGCGGACCGCCGCGACCGGATGGTCGCCGTCGTCACCTCTGCCGTTCCGCTCTCGGACCAGCAGAAGCAGCGTCTCGGTGCCGTCCTTGCGAAGGTCTACGGCCGCCAGATGCACCTGAACCTGGATGTGGACCCCGAGGTCCTCGGTGGGATCACGGTGCAGGTCGGCGACGAGATCATCAACGGCAGCATCGCGGACCGCATCGAGGACGCGCACCGCCGCATGGCGAGCTAGCAGTAACTCAACACGTAGTAATGACGGCCCTAGTTGGGCCGTGCAGAGGATTCACCTCGTTGCTTGGGGGGAGTCCCCAGACCCCCAAAGTGAAACTTCGGGCCCAACAAGGAGAGCAGGGAACCCAGATGGCGGAGCTCACGATCCGGCCGGAGGAGATCCGGGACGCACTGGAGAACTTTGTCCAGGCGTACAAGCCGGACGCGGCCTCGCGCGAGGAGGTCGGTTCGGTCACCGTTGCCGGTGACGGCATCGCGAAGGTCGAGGGCCTGCCCTCGGCCATGGCCAACGAGCTGCTGAAGTTCGAGGACGGCACCCTCGGTCTCGCCCTCAACCTTGAGGAGCGCGAGATCGGCGCCGTCGTCCTCGGCGAGTTCAGCGGCATCGAAGAGGGCCAGCCGGTCACCCGTACCGGCGAGGTCCTGTCCGTCGCGGTGGGCGAGGGCTACCTCGGCCGCGTCGTCGACCCGCTCGGCAACCCGATCGACGGCCTCGGCGAGATCGAGACGTCCGGCCGCCGCGCCCTCGAGCTGCAGGCCCCCACGGTCATGGACCGCAAGTCGGTCCACGAGCCGATGGAGACCGGCTACAAGGCCGTCGACGCGATGACCCCGATCGGCCGTGGCCAGCGTCAGCTGATCATCGGCGACCGCCAGACGGGCAAGACCGCCCTGGCCGTCGACACGATCATCAACCAGCGCGACAACTGGCGCTCGGGCGACGTGAACAAGCAGGTGCGCTGCATCTACGTCGCCGTCGGTCAGAAGGGCTCCACCATCGCCTCTGTGCGCGGTGCCCTCGAAGAGGCCGGCGCGCTCGAGTACACGACCATCGTCGCCGCCCCGGCGTCCGACCCGGCGGGCTTCAAGTACCTGGCGCCCTACACCGGTTCGGCCATCGGCCAGCAGTGGATGTACGAGGGCAAGCACGTCCTCATCGTCTTCGACGACCTCTCGAAGCAGGCCGACGCCTACCGCGCCGTGTCCCTGCTGCTCCGCCGCCCGCCGGGGCGCGAGGCCTACCCGGGTGACGTCTTCTACCTGCACTCGCGTCTGCTCGAGCGCTGCGCGAAGCTCTCGGACGAGATGGGCAAGGGCTCGATGACGGGTCTCCCGATCGTCGAGACCAAGGCGAACGACGTGTCGGCGTTCATCCCGACCAACGTCATCTCCATCACCGACGGCCAGTGCTTCCTGGAGTCGGACCTGTTCAACGCCGGTCAGCGCCCCGCGCTCAACGTCGGTATCTCCGTCTCCCGAGTCGGTGGTTCCGCGCAGCACAAGGCGATCCGTCAGGTGTCGGGCCGCCTCCGCGTGGACCTCGCCCAGTTCCGTGAGCTGGAGGCGTTCGCCGCCTTCGGTTCCGACCTGGACGCCGCGTCGAAGGCCTCCCTCGAGCGCGGTCAGCGGATGGTCGAGCTGCTCAAGCAGCCGCAGTACCAGCCGATGGCCACCGAGGACCAGGTCGTCTCCATCTGGGCCGGTACCACGGGCCGCATGGACGAGGTCCCGGTCGCCGACATCCGTCGCTTCGAGACCGAGCTGCTCGAGTACCTGCACCGCAAGGAGCAGGGCCTCATGACCTCCATCAAGGAGGGCGGCAAGATGTCCGACGACACGGTCACGGCCATCGCGGACGCCGTCGCGGAGTTCAAGAAGCAGTTCGAGACGTCGGACGGCAAGCTGCTCGGCGAGGACGCCCCGGCCGGCCCGGTCGCCGTCAACGCGTCCAAGTGACGACGGAAGGGACCTGACTCATGGGAGCCCAGCTCCGGGTCTACAAGCGTCGCATCAAATCCGTCACCGCGACCAAGAAGATCACCAAGGCGATGGAGATGATCGCTGCCTCGCGCGTCGTCAAGGCGCAGCGCAAGGTGGCGGCCTCCACTCCGTACGCGACCGAGCTCACGCGCGCGGTCACCGCGGTGGCCACGGGTGCGAGCGACAAGCACCCGCTGACCACCGAGGCCGAGACTCCGACCCGGGCCGCTGTCCTGCTCCTCTCGAGCGACCGCGGTCTGGCCGGCGCCTTCAACTCCAACGCCATCAAGGCCGCGGAGCAGCTGACGGTGAAGTTGGAGAGCGAGGGCAAGGAGGTCGACACGTACATCGTCGGCCGCCGTGGCATCGCGCACTACAACTTCCGTGAGCGCACGATCGCCGGGCAGTGGACGGGCTTCACGGATGCCCCTTCCTACGCGGACGCCAAGGCGATCGCCGGACCCCTGATCGAGGCCATCGAGAAGGACTCTGTCGAGGGCGGCGTGGATGAACTCCACATCGTCTACACCGAGTTCATCTCGATGATGACGCAGGACGCGGTCGGTTCCCGGCTGCTCCCGCTGAGCCTCGACGAGGTGGCGAAGGAGGCGGGCACGGCGGACGAGGCCCGCCCGCTGTACGACTTCGAGCCGTCGGCGGAGGACGTCCTCGACGCCCTGCTGCCGCGCTACGTCGAGAGCCGCATCTACAACGCGCTGCTTCAGTCGGCTGCTTCCAAGCACGCCGCCACGCGCCGTGCGATGAAGTCGGCGACCGACAACGCGGGTGACCTGATCACTGCGCTCACCCGCTCTGCCAACGCGGCCCGCCAGGCCGAAATCACCCAGGAAATCAGCGAGATCGTCGGTGGCGCCAGCGCCCTGGCCGACGCGACCGCGGGGAGTGACAAGTAATGACGACCACTGTTGATACGGCCGTTGCCACGGGCCGCGTCGCCCGGGTGATCGGCCCGGTCGTCGACGTGGAGTTCCCCGTCGACGCGATGCCGGACATCTACAACGCCCTGCACGTCGAGGTCGCAGACCCGGCTCAGGACGGCGCCCTGAAGACGCTGACCCTTGAGGTCGCCCAGCACCTGGGTGACGGCATGGTCCGCGCGATCTCCATGCAGCCCACCGACGGTCTGGTCCGCCAGGCCCCGGTGACCGACACCGGCGACGGCATCACCGTCCCGGTCGGTGACATCACCAAGGGCAAGGTGTTCAACACCCTCGGCGCGATCCTGAACGAGCCGGAGGCCGAGAAGGACGTCACCGAGCGCTGGGCGATCCACCGCAAGGCGCCGGCCTTCGACCAGCTCGAGTCGAAGACCGAGATGTTCGAGACCGGCCTGAAGGTCGTCGACCTTCTCACCCCGTACGTCAAGGGTGGAAAGATCGGTCTGTTCGGTGGTGCGGGCGTCGGCAAGACCGTCCTCATCCAGGAAATGATCATGCGTGTGGCCAAGCTGCACGAGGGCGTTTCCGTGTTCGCCGGTGTCGGCGAGCGCACCCGTGAGGGCAACGACCTCATCGACGAGATGGAAGAGTCGGGCGTTCTGGACAAGACCGCCCTGGTCTTCGGCCAGATGGACGAGCCGCCGGGCACGCGTCTGCGTGTCGCCCTCGCCGGTCTGACCATGGCGGAGTACTTCCGCGATGTGCAGAAGCAGGACGTGCTGTTCTTCATCGACAACATCTTCCGCTTCACGCAGGCCGGTTCCGAGGTCTCGACCCTGCTCGGCCGTATGCCCTCCGCGGTGGGTTACCAGCCGAACCTGGCCGACGAGATGGGTCTCCTCCAGGAGCGCATCACCTCGACCCGTGGTCACTCGATCACCTCGATGCAGGCGATCTACGTCCCCGCGGACGACCTGACCGACCCGGCCCCGGCCACCACCTTCGCCCACCTCGACGCGACGACGGTTCTCTCCCGTCCGATCTCCGAGAAGGGCATCTACCCGGCCGTGGACCCGCTGGACTCCACGTCCCGCATCCTGGACCCGCGCTACATCGCGCAGGACCACTACGACGCCGCCATGCGCGTCAAGGGAATCCTGCAGAAGTACAAGGACCTCCAGGACATCATCGCGATCCTCGGCATCGACGAGCTCTCGGAAGAGGACAAGCTCGTCGTCTCCCGCGCCCGTCGCGTGGAGCGCTTCCTGTCGCAGAACACCCACGCGGCCAAGCAGTTCACCGGCCTCGACGGTTCGGACGTGCCGCTCGACGAGTCGATCACCGCGTTCAACGCGATCATCGACGGCGAGTACGACCACTTCCCCGAGCAGGCGTTCTTCATGTGCGGTGGCATCGACGACCTGAAGGCGAAGGCCAAGGAGCTGGGCGTCTCCTGAATCGGCGGCTCAGTCCGCTGAGCCTCGACTCCCGGGAGGGGTGGGTGCGTCCCGCCCCTCCCGGTACGCCCACTAGAATTTGACCCAACACCCGGCGATACCGCCGGGTGGTGACCCGAGGAGCCACCCTTGGCTGCTGAGCTGCATGTCGAGCTGGTCGCCGCGGACCGCAGTGTCTGGTCCGGCGAGGCCACCCTGGTCGTCGCGCGCACCACGTCCGGCGACATCGGCGTCATGCCCGGTCACCAGCCGCTGCTCGGTGTGCTGGAGTCGGGCCCGGTGACCATTCGTACGGTGGACGGCAACACTGTCGTCGCCGCGGTCCACGGAGGATTCATCTCCTTCGCGGACAACAAGCTGTCGCTGCTTGCTGAGATCGTCGAGCTGTCGGACGAGATCGATGTCCAGCGCGCGGAGCGGGCGCTCGAGCGCGCGAAGGCGGAGGCCGACGCCTCCGCCGAGCGCCGTGCGGACGTCCGACTGCGGGCGGTGGCGACGCGCTGAACCCAGCGTGTCGGCGTTGACGTGACTCAGCCGCGGCCAGGTCCGGAGCAATCCGGACGGGCCGCGGCTGAGGCAATGCGGGTGCAATGTTGGTCCGTTTCGGAGAGGCGAGGAGGTCGGTGCCGATGATCCTCACTCTGCTCGTGTGCGGACTCGTATTGGTCGCGTTGGTATTGGTGGGGCTCTTCGTCTTCGGACTGCGCCGCCGGCTGATCCAGCGCTCGGGCGGCACCTTCGACTGCAGCCTGCGCTGGAACGCCCCGGAGAAGGGCGACACCTCCGGCAAGGGCTGGGGCTACGGGGTCGCCCGCTACAACGGCGACCGGATCGAGTGGTACCGCGTCTTCTCGTACGCTCCCCGCCCGCGCCGTGTCCTTGAGCGCTCGGCCATCGAGGTCGTCGACCGCCGCGCCCCGGACGGCGAGGAGGAGCTGGCCCTGCTCTCCGACGCGATCGTGCTCGGCTGCCTCCACCGGGGGGTACGCCTTGAGCTGGCGATGGGCGAGGACGCGCTGACGGGCTTCCTGGCCTGGCTGGAGGCTGCGCCGCCGGGGCAGCGAGTGAACGTGGCCTAGTACGCGAGAAGCCGGGGAGACAGGGGGCGTTCCTGTCTCCCCGGCTTCGTTCTGGGGTGGGTTACTTCAGGCCGTCATTGATGGCAGACACCAACTCCCCGTTCGCGGTGTCCCCGCTGAACTCCCAGAAGAAGGCCCCGCCGAGCCCCTGCTGCTTGGCCCAGGCCATCTTGCTCTTGACCGTCGCAGGAGTGTCGTACGACCACCAGTTGCTGCCGCAGTGCGCATAGGCGGTCCCGGCGACCGTGCCGTTGGCGGGGCAGGAGTTCTTCAGGACCTTGTAGTCCTCGATGCCCTGCTCGTACGTGCCGGCGGCGGGCCCTGTCGCCGTGCCGCCCGGTTCCTTCTGCGTGACGCCCGTCCAGCCGCGTCCGTAGAAGCCGATGCCGAGCAGCAGCTTGGCGGAGGGGACGCCCTTCGCCTTCAACTTGGCGATCGCGTCGGCGGAGTTGAAGCCTTCCTGCGGGATGCCGGGGTAGGAGGTGAGGGGGGAGTGCGGGGCCGTCGGGCCCTTCGCCGCCCACGCGCCGAAGAAGTCGTACGTCATCACGTTGTACCAGTCGGTGTACTGCGCGGCGCCGCCGTAGTCCGCGGCGTCGATCTTGCCGCCGTTGGAGGCGTCGGCGGTGATCGCCGCCGTCACCAGGGCGTCCTTGCCGAACTCGGTGCGGAACGCCTGCATCATGGTCTTCATCGCCGCCGGGCCGCTGGTGTCGCAGGTCAGGCCGCAGGCGTTGGGGTACTCCCAGTCCAGGTCGATGCCGTCGAAGACGTCGGCCCAGCGCGGGTCCTCCACCAGGTCGTGGCAGGACTTGGCGAAGGCGGCGGGGTTCTTCATCGCCTCGCCGAAGCCGCCGGACCAGGTCCAGCCGCCGAAGGACCAGATGACCTTGAGGTTCGGGTGCTTGGCCTTCAGCTTGCGCAGCTGGTTGAAGTTGCCGCGCAGCGGCTGGTCCCAGGTGTCGGCCACGCCGTCGACGGACTGGTCGGCGGTGTAGGCCTTGTCGTAGTCGGCGTACGCGTCGCCGATGGCGCACTTGCCGCCGGTGACGTTGCCGAAGGCGTAGTTGATGTGGGTGATCTTGGCGGCGGAGGCCGAGGTGTCGATGTTCTTCACGTGGTAGTTGCGTCCGTAGACGCCCCACTGCGCGAAGTAGCCGAGCTTGACCTTGTCACCGGGGCCGGGGCCCGGATCGGTGCCGCCCGTGGTGCGCACCTTCACGGCGCCGGATGCGGGTCCGGTCTGGTCGGCCGTGTCGCGGGCCTGGACCGTGTACGAGTAGTCCGTGCCGGCGGTCAGACCGCTGTCGGCGTACGAAGTGCCGGTAACGGTGGCGACCTTGGCGCCGTCGCGCAGGACGTCGTAGTTCTTGACGCCCTTGTCGTCGGTGGCCGCCTTCCAGGCCAGCTTCACCGACGTATTGGTGATGTCGGAGGCGGTGGGGGTGCCCGGGGCGCTCGGCGGGTTGTCGCCGGGGACGCTGCCGCCGTCACAACTGCCGCCGTTGAGCGAACAGTTGGCGGGCGAGCCGGAGCCCGTGCCGTTGAACCCGAAGGAGACCGAGGCGCCGGGGGCGAGCGTCCCGTTCCAGCCGAGGTTCTTGGCGGTCCAGCGGGTGCCGGAGTTGGTGACCGTGGCGTCCCAGGCGGAGGTGACCTTGGTGTCGGCGGGGAAGTCCCACGCGACGGTCCAGGAGCTGATCGTGGTCGTGCCGGTGTTCTTGACGGTCCACTTGCCCTCGAAGCCGCTGCCCCAGTCCTGGGTCTTGGCGTACGTGGCAGTGGCTTCCGGGGCGGCTTCGGGTGCCGCTTCGGCGGGACCCGAAAGGGCCACCAGGGTGGCGAGGGGGAGCAGCAGGGTGGTGAGGCCTGCCACGGCTCTGTGTCTGAAGCGCACAGTGTGCTCCTCGGGTGAGATACGGGGGTTAGGGGTGGGACCCTGCGCCGCCCGTGAGCACGTGGAACACGTGGGGGAGTGCTCACCGCAGTGCGGTGAGAATAGAAAGGTCTGGACCAGCGGTCAAGAGGTCTGAACCAATGGCCGAATCACGCCCCCGGTCCCGGCCTCAGACGCCCAACTCCTGTGCGAGGACGGCCGCTTGGACCCGGCTGCGCAGCTCCAGCTTCCCGAGCAGCCGGCTGACGTGGGTCTTCACCGTCGCCTCCGCCATCGCGAGCCGGCCCGCGATCTCCGCGTTGGAAAGCCCCTGGCCCAGACAGGAGAGCACCTCGCGCTCCCGCCGCGTCAGACAGTCGAGCACCGCGGGATCCGGCGCGTTCTCGCTGCGTACGACCGTCTTCGGGGCGGCGAACTCGGCGATCAGACGCCGTGTCACGGCAGGCGCGATCAGGCCCTCGCCGCGCCCGACCGCTCGGACCGCGTCAAGCAGGTCCTTGGCCTCGGTGTTCTTCAGGAGGAACCCGGAGGCGCCCGCGCGCAGCGCCCCGAAGACGTACTCGTCGAGGTCGAAGGTGGTCAGGACGAGCACGTCGGCGAGGCCGTCGGCGACGACCTGCCGGGTCGCGGAGACGCCGTCGAGCCGTGGCATCTGGATGTCCATGAGGACCAGATCGGGCCGGAGTTCACGGGCGAGCGCCACCGCCTCCTCGCCGTCGGCCGCCTCGCCGACCACCTCTATGTCGGGCGCGCTGCGCAGGATCAGGACAAGTCCCGCGCGTACGGCGGACTGGTCCTCGGCGACGAGCACTCGGATCATTCGTACGACACCTCTTCGTCTGCGGGGTCGACGGGCAGGGTCGCGGACACGATCCACACCTTGCCGTCAGGGCTGTTCTCCGGGCCCGATGCGAAGCTGCCGCCGAGCAGTTCGGTGCGCTCGCGCATGCCCACCAGACCGGCTCCGGAGCCGGGGGCGCGGGGCCCGGCCGGATCGTCGTACGGGCTGGTGACACGGATGACCAGGGCGCGGGGCGGCTGGTCGAGCGCCACGGTGACCCGGCCGGGGGAGGCGTGCTTGAGGGCGTTGGTCAGGGACTCCTGGACGATGCGGTACGCGGCGAGCTCGACCGGGGCGGGGAGCTTCGCGCCCCCGGGAGCGCGGGTGTCGTCCAGGGTGACGTCGAGACCATTGGTACGGGCGCCCGCGAGCAGGGCGCCGAGTCCGTCCAGGGTGGGGGCGGCCGCCGGCTCCCGGTCGTCGCTGGAGTCGCGCAGGATGCCGATGAGGCGGCGCATCTCGGCCAGGCCCTCGACGCTGTTCTCGCGGATGACGGCGAGGGCGTCCTTGCTCGTCGCCGGGTCGTCCAGGGAGAGCGCGGCCGTGGAGTGGATGGCGATCGCCGAGAGGTGGTTGGCGACCATGTCGTGCAGCTCGCGGGCCATCCGGGCGCGCTCGGCGGTGACGGCCTGGACACGGTCCATCTCGGCGAGCAGCGCGGTCTGCTCGGCGCGCAGCTTCGCGGCCTCGGCGGCCTCGCGATGGTTGCGTACGAGCACACCCGTGGTCGCGGGGCCGAAGGACACCACGCCCGTGATGACACCGATGAGGATGGCCTCCGGCTTCTGGAACCAGGCCAGGAAGCCGATGGTGACTGCCACGGTCACCAGGCCGGTGGTGACCGGGATGCGGCGCGCGGCGGCCGGAGTGCCGTAGACGACCGCCGCGTACACGAGGTCCGTGAACATCATGATCGAGGCGAGATTGCCCTCGGTGAACTGGTCGGCGACTAGCGCGAGGGTGCCGACGCTGAGGGCGAACTGCGGGGCCGTCCGGCGCATCAGCTCCAGGCACGCCAGGACGGCGAGCGGGATCAGCGCCCAGGTCGCGTCGAGCGCCCGGCCCGGCGTCGTGTGCAGCCCGAGCGCCCACAGCACGAGCCCGCTGAACAGGCTGACCGACGCGATGGTGACGTCGACGCGGTGCGGGCGGGCGAGGGGCAGGGCCATGGCCTCCATCCAACACGGGACGCGCGGCCGATGCCTGATCCTGAGGGAGGAACTGCCCGCTACATCGAAGGATGCAGTCGGGTTTCGTCACTGGTGACGACGATCAGCGGCCGCCCCGCAGGGAGCCTTGAAGGGTGACCGAGAGGAGCGAACCGTGATCGTCACACTGATCATCATCTGCGAGGTCGGCTTCTGGCTGCTCCTTGCCGGCGGCCTTGCCCTGCGCTACTGGGCGAAGATGCCGCGCGCGAGCGTCGCCGTGCTGCTCTGCGAGCCGATCCTGGAGGTCGTCCTCTTCGTCGTCACCGCGATCGACCTGAAGAACGGCGCGGAGCCGGACTGGAAGCACGGTCTGGCCGCGGTCTACATCGGCTACTCGATCGCGCTCGGCCACTACACGATCAAGTGGGTCGACGTCCGCGTCGCCCACCGTTTCGCGGGCGGTCCGCCGCCGTCGACCCCGAAGTACGGCATGGCCCGCGCGATCCACGAGTGGAAGATCGCCGCCCGCTGGATCCTGGCGGGCCTGATCGCGATGGCGCTGCTGCAGGGCGCGGTCTGGTACGTGGGCGGCGACGGCGACATCGGCTCGCTGCGGATGTGGCAGCAGAAGATGCTGTGGCTGATCGGCATCAACGTGATCATCGCCGGGAGCTACACGCTCTTCCCGAAGAAGTCACCTGCCGCCGAGCCCGAGCGCCCCAAGTCCCTGAGCGGGCTCTGAGGGCTACCGCTCGCCGCCGGGAACCCACAACACGTCCCCGACCTCCTTGTTCGCAATCCGCGCCAGGATGAACAGGAGGTCGGAGAGGCGGTTCAGATAGGTCGCCGTCAGGGGGTTCATGACCTCCCCGTGCACCTCGAAGGCGGCCCACGTCGACCGCTCGGCCCGCCGCACCACCGTGCACGCCTGATGCAGCAGCGCCGCCCCCGCCGTGCCGCCCGGCAGGATGAAGCTCCGCAGCTTCTCCAGCTGCTCGTTGAAGTGGTCGCAGTCCGCCTCCAGCTTGTCGACGTAGAACTGCTCGACCCGCAGCGGCGGGTACTCCGGGTTCTCGACGACCGGCGTGGACAGGTCGGCGCCCACGTCGAAGAGGTCGTTCTGGACCCGGACCAGGACCTTCACGACCTCTTCGGGGAGCCCGCCGAGCGCGATCGCCGTGCCGATGACCGCGTTGGCCTCGTTGGCGTCGGCGTACGCGGAGATCCGCAGATCGGTCTTCGCGGTCCTGCTCATGTCGCCGAGGGCCGTCGTGCCCTGGTCGCCGGTGCGGGTGTAGATGCGCGTCAGATTGACCATGGGGCCAGCGTAGTTACGCTCCGGCCTTCCGGAAGACACGTGTGCCCACCGTCACGGACAGCAGCACGAAGCCGAGGGCCATCAGCACGCCGTACAGCATGGTCGTGGTCGCGTAGTCGCCCACATAGCCCGCGCGGACCGCGTCGACCAGATAGCGGAACGGCATGAAGTGCGAGAGCACGTCGAGCCACGCGGGTGCGAGCGCCATCGGCAGCATCAGGCCGGAGAGCAGCATCGAGGGCATGCTCACCGCGTTCACGGCGGGCCCGAACTCGTGCGGCTTGGAGACCTTCATCGCCAGTGCGTACGACAGTGACGCGAGCCCCGCCGTCAGGAGCGCCACGAACGCGAACCCGATGAGGATGCCGCCGACCGGCGCCCTGAGCCCCATCACCAGCGCGGCGAGCACCAGCAGCACCGCCTGGAAGACGAAGAGCATGGCATCGCGCAGGATCCGGCCGAGAAGCAGCGCGAGCCGGCTGACGGGCGTCACCCGCATCCGCTCCACCACGCCGAACTGCTTCTCGATGATGAGCGCGAAACCGCTGAACGTGGCGCCGAACAGGCCGAGTTGGAGCAGCAGCCCCGGCACGAGCACCTGCCAGGAGTCGCCCTGCGAGCCGAGCGGCAGATCGGTGAGCAGCGGGCCGAAGAAGAGCAGATAGAGCAGCGGCGTCAGGACGCCGAAGAAGATCTGGAACTTGGAGCGCAGGGTCTGCCGGGCGTACCGCCCGAAGACCAGCGCGGTGTCGGAAAGAAGTGTGGGCATTTCTCTGGGGTCCCGGGGTGTCAGACGGCGACCGGCGCCGTGTCCTTGGGGGCGATGTCCCGGCCGGTGATGGCGAGGAAGGTGTCCTGGAGCGTGGCGTCGATCGAGCCGCCGTAGCGGAGCTTGAGCGCGCTGGGCGTGCCCTCGGCGACCACGACGCCCTTGTCGACGACGACCAGTCGGTCGGAGAGCGCGTCGGCCTCGTCGAGGTAGTGCGTCGTGAGGACGACCGTCGTGCCGTGCTCGTCGCGAAGGCGTCGCACCAGCGCCCACAGGTCGGCCCGGCTGCCCGGATCGAGGCCGGTGGTCGGCTCGTCGAGGAAGAGCACGGCGGGCCGGTGGGTGAGCCCCATGGCGATGTCGAGCCGCCTGCGCTGGCCGCCGGAGAGCGCGGCGCAGGGGCGCTCCAGCAGCTCGGTCAGGCCGAGGTCGCGGGCCAGCTCGTCGGCGCGGGCGGCGGCCTGAGCCTTTGTCAGGCGGTAGAGCCGCCCCTGGGTGACCAGCTCCTCGCGTACGGAGATGTTGAGGTCGACGCCGCCGGACTGGGCGACGTAACCGATCTTCTCGCGGACGCCGGCGGGGTCCGTGGCCAGGTCGAATCCTGCGACGGTGGCGGCGCCGCCGGTGGGCGGCAGGAGCGTGGTCAGCATGCGCAGCGTCGTCGTCTTGCCCGCGCCGTTCGGCCCGAGGAAGCCGATGATCTCGCCGGGTTCGACGCGCAGGTCGATGCCGCGCACGGCCTCGACCGGGCCGCCCTTGGTCCGGAAGGTCCGGGCGAGCCCGGAGGTACTGATGATTGCCATGGCGACCACAAAAACAGAGTCGCTTAAATTTTGCAATGCCACCAAACTTTGCGGCGTCACCAATATTCCAGTCACCCAAGCCGATGGGCTTAGGGTGGGGTCATGGCTGAGGGGCTCAGGGAGCGGAAGAAGCGGCAGACGAAGCAGCGGATCTCGGACATCGCGACCGGGCTCTTCCTGAAGCACGGCTTCGTCACGGTGACGGTCGCGGAGGTCGCCGATGCCGCCGACGTCTCCGTGAACACGGTCTACAACTACTTCCCGGCCAAGGAGGACCTCTTCCTCGACCGCGGCGAGGCCGTCGTCGACCGGCTCTCCGGCTATGTGCGCGGCCGCCGCCCGGGGGAGTCCGCGGCCGCCGCCGTGCTGCGCGCACTGCGCTCGGACGTGGAGAGCGTCTCGCCCACCATCGGCCTCTTCGCGGGCTGGGCCGACTTCATGAAGGTCATCCACGAGGCCCACCCGCTGCGCGCCCGGCTCTGGGAGATCCAGCAGCAGGCGCTCGGCCACCTCGCGAAGACCATCGCCGACGAGGTGAAGGCCGCCGACGACGACCCCATGCCCGGCCTGATCGCGGGCCAGCTCTCCTGGGTCCACAGCACGCTCATGGCGTGGATCGGCGACGAGATGACCAAGTGCCGGGCGCCCGCCGAGGTCTCCCGCGACGCCCTCGTGCTGCTCGACGAGATGGAGGACCTGCTGAGCGAAAAGGTCCTCAACTACGCGGTACGGGACGCCGGATGAGCCGTATCGACGGGCGTACCAGTGTGATGTCCGTCATCTGAGACGTGACGCGCATCTCTTCACCGCCAACTCGGCGCTCACGACCGCTAATGTCCGGCGAACAGGCAAACGTAAACAGCGTGTAAGCCAGTCGTGATAAGCGGTAGGGGAGTCGGAACAGTGGCAGGGAAGCTCGCCGTCATCGGAGCCGGACTCATGGGGTCCGGCATCGCTCAGGTCTCCGCACAGGCGGGCTGGGACGTCGTCCTGCGCGACGTCACCGACGAGGCGCTGACCCGGGGCACCGACGGGATCAAGGCCTCGTACGACAAGTTCGTGAGCAAGGGCAAGCTGGCCGCCGAGGACGCCGAGGCGGCGCTCGGGCGGATCACGACGAGCACCGACATGGACGCGGTCGCGGACGCCGACATCGTCGTCGAGGCCGTCTTCGAGAAGCTCGAGGTCAAGCACGAGATCTTCCGTACGCTCGACAAGCTCGTCCGCGACGACGCGGTGCTCGCCTCCAACACCTCCGCCATCCCGATCACCAAGATCGCGGCCGTGACGGAGCGTCCGGAGCGGGTCGTCGGCGCGCACTTCTTCTCGCCGGTGCCGATGATGCAGCTCTGCGAGCTGGTCCGCGGCTACAAGACCAGCGACGAGACGCTCGCCCGCACCAGGGAGTTCGCCGAGTCCGTCGGCAAGACCTGCATCGTCGTCAACCGCGACGTGGCCGGCTTCGTGACGACCCGTCTGATCTCGGCGCTCGTCGTCGAGGCCGCCAAGCTGTACGAGTCGGGTGTCGCCACTGCCGAGGACATCGACATCGCCTGCAAGCTCGGCTTCGGGCACGCCATGGGACCGCTCGCGACCGCCGACCTGACGGGCGTCGACATCCTGCTGCACGCCACCAGCAACATCTACACGGAGTCCCAGGACGAGAAGTTCGCGCCGCCCGAGCTGATGCGCCGGATGGTTGACGCCGGTGACATCGGCCGCAAGAGCGGGCAGGGGTTCTACAAGCACTGACGTCTGCTCCCTCCCTTGCGGCCTCACCCCTCGGAGTGAATTCGGTATCGGTTCGCTTACAGACGGCAACTTCCTTGCCCAAGTGGCAGTCAGTTGCAGTGACATACGCAGACGCCTTACGGAACAGACGTCACAGGAAACTCAGCACTCTCGGGGAGCGCATATGCACATCAGGGGCGACCAGGCCCAGCTGGTCGTCGGGGGACGCCTCGACGTACGAAGCGCGGCGGACGCCCGAACGGTCCTGCACTCGGCCGTCGACGACGGAGCCGGCGACCTGGTGCTCGACCTGTCCGAACTCGACTCGTGGGACGCCACGGGACTCGGCGTGATCATGGGCGCGCACCGGCGCGCGGGACGGTGCGGACGCCGCCTCGTGCTGCGCGATGTACCGCCCCAGATGCAGCGCCTCCTCGTGGCCACCCGGCTGCACCGGATCCTCGCCATCGAAGGTGGCATCGGGGTCGAATCGCTTCCTCGCGTTTGATCCCGGCGATCCGGGTATGAAACACCCCTCGCGCACAATCCTCACGAGACTGTGACGTCTCGGACGGCGCGGTACCCCGCCCGTTCGTAGATACTGAGCCAAGGTCTAGGGTTCGGTCGCCACCGATGTGAGAACCCGAGCGGGGGCACCGGACCAGAAGCGACAGCGCAGTGTGCACAAGGCCGGAGGGGGCTGTGTACACCACGCATCTGGGGGGCTTTGACCATGGACCCGATGAACCGGGGACCGGAAGAGTACGGCCAAGACGGCATGAATGACGACGATTCGGCGCGCCGATCGCGGCCACCCCGCGATCCTCTGACTCCTGATTTCGGGCAGCCCGCACCCGCGCTCGCCCGCACTGTCCAGCTCATATCCGGCGATTTTCTGCTCACCGTGAACCCGGTCGACGGCAGCGAGATCGAACCCTGCCCGCCCGGCGAGCTGCCCGCACACCCCGCCAAGCGCACCGCCGCCGAGCGTGCCGAGCTGCGCCGCGCGTCGGCGCCGCCCGTGCCACCGGGTCCCGCACTGCCCCGGCTGCCGCTGCTCGAACGCCAGGAGGAGCGCGAGCGGCTCGTACGCCTCCTCGCACGCGGGCGCTCGGTCCGGCTCACCGGCCCCGCCGGCTCGGGGCGCACGGCGCTCCTGAACACCGTCGCCGAGGACTGCGCCGACCTCGCACCGGACGGCGTCGTCAGGCTCTCCGGCTACCACAAGAGCCCCGGCGACCTGCTCCAGGACCTCTTCGCCGCGGTCTACAACGCGCCGCTGCACCGCCCCGACCGCACCCTGCTGCTCGAACTCGTCCACGAGATCGGCGCGGTCGTCGTCCTCGACGACCTGGAGTTCGGCGGCTCGGGCCTGGAGGAACTGCTCGACGCGACACCCGAGTGCGCCTTCCTGATCGCCGCGACGCCCGACGTCGCGGCCCCGTCACCCGACTCGCACCTCGAAGAGGTCTTCCTCGGCGGCCTCGACCGCGGCGCGGGCCTCGCACTCCTCGAGCGCGGCGTCGGCCGCGTCCTCACCGACGACGAGGCGAGCTGGGCCGGCGACCTCTGGTTCGAGTCCGAGGGCCTCCCGCTGCGCTTCGTGCAGGCGGGCGCCCTGCTGCGCCAGCGCGACCAGCTGCGCGCCGACCCGCACGCCTTCGACGAATACGGCTATTACGAAGGGCCGGGGGCGGCCCCGGTCGACGCGCCCTTCGACTCCGACGGCCACGACGTCCCGCTGCCCTCGCTCGCCGACGGAGCGGCACCCGCCGCCCTGCTCGCGTCGCGGCTCAGCCCGTCGGCCCGCACCACCCTGCGGTTCGCCGTCGCGCTCGGCGGCGAGCTGCCGCACCAGGCGCATCTGCCCGCCCTCGTCGGCGACACCCACGCGGACGCGGCCCTCGCCGAGCTGGTCGCCACCGCCCTGGTCACGCCGGTCGGCGCGCACTACCGCCTCGCGGCCGGGGTGCGCACACAGCTGGAGATGTCCGGGTACGCCGACGACACGACCGAGCGCGCGCAGAGCGCCGCCCAGCACTACGCCTGGTGGGCCGGGCACCCCTCGGTCACCCCCGAGCGGGTCGCCGCCGAGGCGGACGCGGTGCTCGCGGCGCTCGGCGTCCTGGTCGGCGGGCGGCCGGAGCAGGCGTCCGGGTCCACCGGCGGCGAGCAGAGCGCCGCCGTGCTGCTCGCCCGCACCGTCGCGCCCGCCTTCGCCGCCGGACTGCACTGGGGCGCGTGGGAGCGTGCCCTGCGGTCGGGCCAGGAGGCGGCGCGCACCGCGGGAGAGGTCGCCGAAGAGGCGTACTTCCACCATGAGCTCGGCATCCTCGCGCTCTGCGGCGGCCACCTCGACCGGGCCCGTGCCGAACTCGAGGCCTCCATCGGTCTGCGCGGCGCCCTCGCCGACAAGCGCGGCATGATCGCGGGCCGCAGGGCGCTCGCCCTGGTCGCCGACCGCTCCGGCGGCGCGCTGCCCGGCGGACGCACGGCCGCGGGCGAGGAAGTGCCGGACGCGCGCTACGAGGAGTCGGCTTCGCCCCCCGGTGGCGTCCCGGCCGCGTTCTCGCTGCCGCAGCCGCCGCCTCCGGAGCCCGAGACGCTGGTGACCCGCAGGGCCACGCCGTCCCCGGGGGCCGGTGCGGCGCCCACCCGCCGCTCCATCGTCAGCGGCACCCGGCGCAACCTCGTGGCGGCGGGCGCGGGAGCCCTCCTCGCCGCGGTGCTCGGCACGGTGGTGACGCTCGGCGCGACCTCCGGCAACGACGATCCGCCGCCGGACAAGGTCAAGACGGAGCAGTCCGCGAGCGAGGACCGCGACGACGACGGCCTGACGGCGGACAAGCCGGCGAAGGACTCGACGAGCCGTCCCGGCGACACGGACCAGGGCGTGCCCAGCACGGAGGACGGCGGAGAGCCGAGCGACAGCGGGAAGCCGTCGGACGACCCCAGCGACAGCGGGAAGCCGTCGGACGACCCGAGCGACAGCGGTGAGCCGTCGGACGACCCGACGACGACCAAGCCGCCGACGACGAAGCCCCCGACCACGAAGCCGCCGACGACGAAGCCGCCGACCACGAAGCCGCCCACGACGAAGCCGCCGACGACGCCTCCGCCGACGACCACGGAGCCGGACCCGGATCCGCCGTCGTCGAACGCGCCGCCGTCGTCCCCGGACACCTCGGACTCGGCGAGCGGCCCGGCATCGAGCAGCGCGCCCGAGTCGCCGAGCGGTTCGAGCACGTCGACGGTGATCTGACACGGCGTACGGAAGCAACGGCGTACGGAAGTAACGGCGTACGGAAACGAGGAGGGCCGGGTCCACCAGGACCCGGCCCTCACGTACGTACCGTGCAACTCAAGGCAAGTCAGAACAGCCGCAGCTTGTCGTCCTCGATGCCCCGCATCGCGTCATAGTCGAGGACCGCGCAGCCGATGCCCCGGTCCGTGGCGAGCACGCGGGCCTGCGGCTTGATCTCCTGCGCGGCGAAGATGCCCTTGACCGGCGCGAGGTGCGGGTCGCGGTTGAGGAGTTCGAGGTAGCGGGTGAGCTGCTCGACGCCGTCGATCTCGCCGCGGCGCTTGATCTCCACGGCGACGGTCTGCCCGTCGGCGTCGCGGCAGAGGATGTCCACCGGGCCGATCGCGGTCATGTACTCGCGGCGGATCAGCGAATAGCCCTCGCCGAGGGTCTCGATCCGGTCGGCGAGCAGCTCCTGGAGATGGGCCTCCACACCG
The DNA here is from genome assembly GCF_044457025.1 of Streptomyces sp. NPDC050658. Lineage (NCBI taxonomy): Bacteria > Bacillati > Actinomycetota > Actinomycetes > Kitasatosporales > Streptomycetaceae > Streptomyces > Streptomyces sp. NPDC050658. Next base: position 24,685 of record NZ_JBITGM010000005.1, on the reverse strand, counting down.
TCCTTGATGAGACCGGGATCGACGCCCAGTTCGTGCGCGGAGTCGTGCAGGATCTCCTCCATCGTGATGATGAGCTTCTCGCCCGCCTTGTTCACGACGGTCCAGACTCCGGCGTCGTCCCCTGATCCCTCCTTCAACGTGCAGGGCGGGGACATCCAGTTGAGGGGTTTGTAGGCCCGGTCGTCGGCGTGGATCGAGACACTGCCGTCGGCCTTCACAAGGATCAGGCGGGGGGCCGACGGGAGATGGGCGGTGAGCCTGCCCGCGTAATCCACGGAGCATCGGGCAATGACGAGACGCATGGGGCGCAACGCTACTCGACACGAGGTGGTGCGCGCGATTTCTCCGTCGATGAGGCTGTTCGATCCTGGCCGGTTATGTGCCCGATCTCCTGGTGCGGTGAGGTTGTGATGCTTACCGTATAAGCAGGAGGTCGTCATGCGTGCACGCTGCGTATGCGGGCTTCTTCCCTGTCCGTAAGCCCCCGCTCCCCGGGGGTGCGAGAGGAGAACCCATGTCGCTCGACGTCTCACCGGCGCTGTTGGAACAGGCCGAGCGAGGCGAGGTCGACGAAGCGGAATTCGTCGACTGCGTCCGGACCTCCCTGCCCTACGCATGGGAGATGATCAGCTCCCTGGTGGCCCAGCTGAAGGTGGACGGCGGAGAGTTCGCCGACAACCAGACGCCGCCGCCGGACGAGCAGGCGCGTGGCCAGCTGCTGCGCGCGCTCGCGAGTGACGCGATCCGTGGTGCCCTGCAACGACACTTCGGAGTGCGCCTGGCTTTCCAGAACTGCCACCGTGTGGCGGTGTTCCCGCTGGACGCGTCCGTGGATGACCGGCTGGCCCGATTCACCTCGATCCGGGGCCAGTTGCTCAACCAGTCGCCGGAACTGCGGGACTGCTGACGGTTGTTGCTGCCGCTCCGTACGCGGGAGGTGCTCTAGTACTGGAGCGGCAGCTCCCCGCCGTCAGCGGCTCAGCCGAGCTGGGGCAGCACTTCGGCGCCCAGCCTGCGGACGTTCTCCTCCGTCGTCGCGAGGTCTCCCGAGCCCTCGACGAGCAGCGCGAAGCGCGTGATGCCGGTGCGCTCCGACGTGGCCGCGATCCGGTCCGCGCACACCTGGGGCGTGCCCACCGGGTGGATCCCGCAGAGCAACTCCGTGTACGCGAGCGGATCCCGCATGGCCCGCACCCGGCCGTCGACCGTGACATGCGCGTCCAGGCCCTGCTTGAGCCAGCCCGGCATCGCCTTCTGCAGGGTCTCCGCCGCCTCCAGACGGCGGTCGGCGATCTGCGCGACCCCTGCCGAGACGTGCGCGGCCGCATGGACCTCCTCCGGCGTACGCCCCGAGGTGCGCGCGTGCCGCTGCCACAACGCCACCATTTCGGCCTTCTCCTCGTCGCCGACATGCATGCCGAGCAGCATCGGCAGACCGCGCTCCGCGGCGAGCCGCACGCTCGACGGCGAGGTGCACGCGACGATCACCTCGGGGCCCTCTACCGCCTCCGGGGCGTCGCCGTCCGTGCGGGGCAGAGCCTCCTGCGGGCGGGGCACCACGGCGACCTCGCGGAAGGCGAAGCGGCCCGCGTCGCTCGCGACCCGGGGCTCGCTCAGCCACCGCAGCAGCAGGTCGAGGGATTCCGGGAAGCCCTTCTCGTACGCGTCCAGACCCGAGCCGAAGACCTCCAGGTCCACCCACGGCCCGCCGCGCCCCACGCCCAGCGAGAAGCGCCCGCCGGACGTCAGATGCAGCAGCGCCGCCTGCTCGCCGAGCGCGACGGGATGCGCGGTCGGCAGGACGCTGACGGCCGTGCCGACGCGGATCCGTCGCGTACGCCCGAGAAGGAGCGCGGCGAGGGTCACGGCGGACGGACAGGTGCCGTACGGCACGAAATGGTGCTCGGCGAGCCAGACGGAGTCGAGACCCGCCTCCTCCGCCACCTCGGCCGACCGCACCGCACGGTGCAGTGCCTCCCCCTGTCCCTGTCCCGGGAACTGGGCGGCCAGAACAAAACTACCTACACGCATCGCACTCCTGCCTCCTTGGCGCCGACGCAGGTACTCCCCCTACGGGCAACAACGCGTGACACGTGCCAAAGGCACGGCCTGGCATGAAGATTGACGGATTTTCTGCGCAGCGCGCGGGGGCCGGGCGGGGGCCGGTGCAGGACGCCTACCCCTGGGCACGGCGCGTAGGCTGGACACACCCCTGACCCCCGTACATCCAGTGAGGTGTTCCGTGTCCCCGCGTCGCAACCGCCCCAAGGGCGCCGGAGCAGAAACGCCGCGTCCGGACGCGGAGCAGAGCGGCCGCTACGGCGGCTTCCAGCGAGCCGAGAGCTGGCAGGGCGAGGAGTGGAGCGTGCGCCACGTCGCGGGCGCGAGCGCGGCCGGCAAGACCTATCGCTGCCCCGGCTGCGACCAGGAGATCCCGTCCGGCATGGCCCATGTGGTGGCCTGGCCCGAGCACTCGGGCGTGGACGAGCGCAGGCACTGGCACAAGGCCTGCTGGAACGCGAAGGACCGCCGCACCTCACGGGTGCAGCGGTCCAGGAACGCGCCTCGGTACTAGCCGCCGGGGACTACACGTCGCGCTTCTCCAGGAGCGCGAAGGCGCCGACGATCGCGATCAGCGTCACGACGATCAGCAGCACCAGCTGAGAGTTCCCGTTGCCCGCGCCGGTGTCGATCTGGAAGATCTTGGCGAGCGAGTTGGGCGCGTTGTAGTCCATCATCTTCTCGCCGACCTTGCGGGTGCTCTCCGAGATCAGCAGGAACGCGGGCAGGATCGCGGGGACCAGGACCAGGCCGAGCATCGCGGTGATCGCGCCCGCCGAGTGGCGCAGCATGGAGCCGACCGCGAGGGCCAGGACGCCCAGGAGCGAGACGTAGAGCCCGCCCTTGAGGACCGTGCCGCCCCAGGCCACGTCGCCCGCCTCGGAGCCGCTGTGCATACCCGACGTCATCGCGCCGACCAGGAAGATGGCGACCGCCGAGACGATGAAGGCGATCACGAAGAAGACGATGATCTTCGCGGCGAGGACGCGGTAGCGCTGCGGGGACGCCGTGAACGTCGTACGGATCATGCCCGTGCCGTACTCGGACGAGGTCACAAGGACGCCCAGCGTGATCAGGCAGATCTGGCCGAGGACCAGGCCGAAGAAGGCCGGGATGGTGAACGGCACGTCCGCGTAGTCACCCGGCTGCGTCTGCGCGGCGACGAGCAGGCCGATGCCGATGACGAGCAGGAGGAAGACGCCGAGCGTCCACATCGTCGAGCGGACCGACTTGATCTTCGTCCACTCGGAGGCGAGCGCGTTGCCGAGGTGGGTCTTCTTGACCGGGATCGGCGAGGTGTAGGCGTTGTTCATCGCCTGCTGCCAGGCGGACGGCGGCGCGGGGGCCGCGGGCGGGGGAGCCATCGGGGCGCCCTGCATCGGAGCGCCCTGCATCGGGGCGCCGGCCTGTGCGTACGCCTGCTGGGGCTGCGGGGCCTGCTGGGGCTGCGCCTGCGGCTGCTGCGGAGTCGGAGGCGTGGTCATCGCGGTGCATCCTCGTTGTCGGTGGCGCGCTTGGTCATGTCGGGGGCGGCGGGGGCAGCCGCGGCGGGAGCCTGCGGCGCGGCGGCGTACGGGTTCGGCGTCCCGGACGCGTCCTGCGGCATCGCGAACGGCTGTCCGCCCTGCTGGGGCGGCGGCGGTGCGTACCAGCCCGGCTGGCCCTGGCCGGGCAGCGGCATCGGGGCCTGGCCCTGCGGCGGCATCCCCTGCTGCACCGGCTGCTGCAGGCCCGCGCGCTGGTCGGCCGTGGAGCGGTAGTCGACGGCGCCCTGCGTCATCCGCATGTACGCCTCCTCCAGCGAGGCCTGGTGCGGGGAGAGCTCCCACACCCGGACGTCCGCGCCGTGCGCGAGGTCGCTGATGCGGGGGAGCGGCAGGCCGGTCACCCGCAGGGCGCCGTCCTGCTCGGGCAGGACCTGGCCGCCGGCCTCGGTCAGCGCGGCCGTCAGCTTCTCGCGCTGCTGCTGATCGCCGTCCGGCGTCCGTACGCGGGCGAAGTCGGCGGAGTTGTGCGAGATGAAGTCCTTGACGCTCATGTCGGCGAGCAGCTGCCCGCGGCCGATCACGATGAGGTGCTCGGCGGTCAGCGCCATCTCGCTCATCAGGTGGGACGACACGAAGACCGTGCGCCCCTCCGCCGCGAGGGACTTCATCAGGTTGCGGACCCAGAGGATGCCCTCGGGGTCCAGGCCGTTGACCGGCTCGTCGAAGAGCAGCACCTGCGGGTCGCCGAGCAGCGCCGCCGCGATGCCGAGGCGCTGGCCCATGCCGAGCGAGAAGCCCTTGGAGCGCTTCTTCGCGACGTCCTGGAGACCCACGACGCCGAGCACCTCGTCGACCCGGCGGGCCGGGATGCCGGAGAGCTGCGCGAGGCAAAGCAGGTGGTTGCGGGCGTGCCGGCCGCCGTGCACCGCCTTGGCGTCGAGCAGCGCGCCGACCTGGCGGGGGGCGTTGGGCAGCTTGCGGTACGGGTAGCCGCCGATCGTCACCTGGCCCGTGGTGGGTTGGTCGAGCCCGAGGATCATGCGCATCGTCGTCGACTTGCCCGAGCCGTTGGGGCCCAGGAAGCCGGTGACGGTGCCGGGTCGCACCTGAAAGGAAAGGTTGTACACGGCTGTCTTGGCGCCGTAGCGCTTCGTCAGGCCGACTGCCTCGATCATTCTCCGCACCCATCGAATGGTTCAGGACGTCGGGGCACACGCCCCCGTAAGGGTTAGGAGGATATAGGTGGGCTGACGGTTCCAGCCAAGAGCAGGCAAAACCGTGGCCTCACGGAAACCCGGGCTGCGGGAGCGCCCAGCCCGCTTCGGCGATGGCCCGCGTGCCGCGCTCGCGCAGCGCCGGGTCCGCGGCGGCCCTGCGCACCCAGTCGGCGGGCCCGGGCCCGAGCAGCCTGCGCAGCACGGCCGAGCCCGCGACGAGCGAGGCGAGCAGCGCCGCCTGGTCGCCGCCGGGGCGGGGCCGGCCGGTCGCCGGGTCGGCGAGGACACCGTACGAACTGATGTAGACGTACGCGTCGTCGAGCCGCTCCCCGGACGGCAGCGTCATCGCGAAGTCGCCGCCCGGCAGCAGCGCCCGCCGGTAGTTGGGCAGCTCCGTCGCGTCGACCGCCCGCAGCTGGTCCTGATCCAGCCAGCTGACGACGAGGGAGGTTTCGGCCGCCGGATCGAGATACGGGGCCGCCGCCACGTACCCGGCGCGCCCGATGTGCGCCGAGCAGCCGACGGCGATGCCGCGCACGGTCACCGGCACCATCGGCACCGCCGACGGCAGACCGAGCCGGCCCAGCTTGTACGCGATCTGCGCCGGGGAGGCGTTCGAGCCGACGGCGACGACACGGGTGCGGTCGCCGGTGACGGCCTGGCCGAGCCCGTGCAGTGTCTCGTCCAGCGACCGCCCGCCGACCGGCCACCGGCCCACCGGCAGCCGCCGCACGCCGAGCGGGAGCAGCTCCTGGCCGGTGAGCAGGGCGGGGTGCGGGACGGGACGCCCCGGATAGGTCAGGGGCAGCAGGGCGGGCACTTGGTCGAGGCCCAAGGCGGTGAGGCTAGGCATCCCGCTTCTTAAGAAGCGCGTAGCCGCCGATCAGTACGACCACCACCCACGCCACCATGATCGCGAGGCCGCCCCACGGACCGTAGGGGGTGTCGTCGTCCAGCGGCGTCTTCACCTGCATGATCTTGCTTCCTGCCTGGTCGGGCAGGAAGCGGCCGATCTTCTTCGTGGCCGAGACGTTGCCGAGGATGCTGGAGATCAGGAAGAAGAACGGCATCAGGATGCCGAGGGAGAGCATCGGGCTGCGCAGCATCGTCGCGACGCCCATCGAGAACATCGCGATCAGCGCCATATAGAGCCCGCCGCCGATGACCGCCCGCAGCACTCCGGGGTCGCCGATCGCCGCCTTGTGCTCGCCGAGCATCGCCTGCCCCACGAAGAACGTGATGAAGCTCGTGACCAGACCCACCGCCAGGGAGAGCAGGGTGGCGACAGCGACCTTGCTGAACATGAACGTGCCGCGCTGCGGGACGGCCGAGAGCGAGGTGCGGATCATGCCGGTGCTGTACTCGTTCGACACGACGAGCACCCCGAAGACGATCATCGCGAGCTGGCCGAGGCTCATCCCGGCGAAGCTGGTGAACGTCGGGTCGAAGACCCTGCGGTCCTGGGCGTTGAGGCTGTCGTAGTCGTTCTTCGCGAGGATGCTGATCAACAGGCCGAGCCCGACCGTGACGACCAGGGCGAGGCCCAGCGTCCACACGGTCGACGCGACCGAGCGGATCTTGGTCCACTCCGACTTCAGGACCTGTGTCGCGGCCATCGATCAGGACCCCTTCTTCTGCTGCCAGCTCTCGCCCCAGCCCGCGGCCTGCTGCTGCGGTGGCGGCGGTGCGCCCGGCCCGCCCGGCCCCTGGTGGTCGGCGTGCGCGTGGTACTCCACCGACTCCGCGGTGAGCTGCATGAACGCCTCCTCCAGCGAGGCCTGCTGAGGGCTCAGTTCATGCAGCACGAGCTGATGCCGGGCGGCGAGTTCGCCGAGCTTCTCGGCGGGCGTCCCGTCGATCTCCAGCGAGCCGTTGCCCGCCTCGACGGCGGTGATGCCCTCCCGGTGCAGCACGTCGAGCAGCTGCTCGCGCTGCGGGGAACGCAGTCGGACGTACGACCGTGAGTTCTGCTGGATGAAGTCCGACATGGAGGTGTCGGCGAGGAGCCGGCCCTGGCCGATGACGACCAGATGGTCGGCGGTCAGCGCCATCTCGCTCATCAGGTGCGAGGAGACGAAGACCGTACGGCCCTGCGAGGCGAGGGACTTCATCAGGTTGCGGATCCAGTGGATGCCCTCGGGGTCGAGCCCGTTGACCGGCTCGTCGAACATCAGGATCTCGGGGTCGCCGAGCAGCGCGCCCGCGATGCCGAGCCGCTGGCCCATGCCGAGCGAGAAGCCTTTGGCCTTCTTCCTGGCGACCTGGGTCAGCCCGACGGTGTCCAGGACCTCGTGGACGCGGGCGCGCGGGATGCCGTTGCTCTGCGCGAGGCAGAGGAGGTGGTTGAAGGCGCTGCGCCCGCCGTGCATGGCCTTGGCGTCGAGCAGGGCGCCGATGTACTTCAGCGGGTCCTTCAGCTGCGCGTAGTGCTTGCCGTCGATGCGGACGGCTCCCGCCGACGGGTTGTCGAGCCCGAGCAGCATCCGCATGGTCGTGGACTTGCCGGCGCCGTTGGGGCCGAGGAAGCCGGTGACGATGCCCGGGTGCACGGTGAAGGTCAGATTGTTGACGGCGACCTTCTCGCCGTACCGCTTGGTCAGCCCCTCGAGCTCGATCATGCGCTAACGCTAAAACGGGGCAAAGCCCCCTGCCACTTAGGAGCGGCAGGGGGCTTTGCCCCGTAAGGGGCGCGGGGAGCTGCGCGACCAGCCACAGCGGACGCGCAGCTCCCCCGCAACCTCAGCGGGTCTGCTGCGCAGGCACCCCACGAGAAATCGGCTCGTCCTCCGCGGGCGTACCCGCGGCGGCGACAGCCGCACCGGTAAGCGTCGCCAGCATCTCCCGCACATTGGTGAGCTGAGCGTTGATGGAGTCACGCCGATTCGTGAGCGCCGCAAGCTCCCGCTCGGATTCCGAGCGGATCCGGTCGGCCTTGGCGTTCGCATCCGCGACGATGTCCTCGGCCTGACGCTGAGCCGTCTCCACCGTCTGGCGAGCGCGACGCTCGGCGTCCGTACGGAGCTTCTCGGCCTCAAGGCGAAGCTGCTCCGCCCGGTGCTCGATCTCCGCGAGCCGCTTCTCCGCCTTCGCCTGACGCGAGGCCAGATCACGCTCGGACTGCTCGCGGCGCTTGGCGAGGTTCGTCTCGAAGTCGGCGGCGGCCTGCGCGGCCTTCGCGCGGGTCTCCTCGAAGAGGGCGTCCGCCTCCTCGCGCTTGGACTGCGCGTCCTTCTGCGCCTCGGTGCGCAGCGCACCGGCCTCGCCCTTGGCCTTCTCGACGATCCGGACGCCCTCGTCCTCCGCCTTGGCCTTGCGCTCGGCGGCGAACGCCTCCGCGTCGTTGCGCACCTGCTGGGCCGCCGACTCCGCGAGCTCGCGGTGCTGCTCGGCCGCGCGACGGGCCTCCTCGCGCAGGTCCTTCGCCTCCTCCTCGGCGAGGCGGAGGATCTTCTCGACGCGCGCACCGAGACCGGCGTACGACGGCTCGGCGTCGGCTACCTGGGCCTGGGCGTTCTGCGTCTCGAGGTGCAGTTCCTCGATGCGCTTTTCCAGAGCAGTGATACGAGCAAGAGCGCTGTCACGGTCGGAGACGAGCTTGGAGATACGTTCGTCCACCTGAGCGCGGTCGTACCCACGCCGCACAAGCTCGAAGCCGTAGGGGGAAGTGTCGCTCATGGGGTTCCTGTCGAATGAGACCGGTGAGGTGATAGAGGGAATCCTAGGGGTCCAAGCGGCGTGTCATCGAGCAGATGCCCGTTTGATCTGGAGAATGACACCCCTTTTGAGTGGCTAACCGCCAGAGCACTTGCCAGTGACAGTGCCGAAGGTCCTTTCAAAGCACGGCAGATGTTCTTTGGCTAGCCCTCAGACGTCTTGCCACCCGATCGAGTTGCCCCTGCCGTGGCACCGGCCTTGACGCCCCCCGCGCCGGAGCCGCCGTTGGACGGCGCCTTCGCACCGGCCGACGGGGCCTCAAAAGACTCCAACGCCTCCAGCACGTCCTGGACACGGGAGATCTCCGCGTTGATGTCCTCGCGGCGCCGGACCAGGACCTCGAGCTCGCGTTTGCCCTCGGTGACCATCCGCTCGGCCTCGGCCTCCGCCTCCGCCTTGACCCGCTCGGCGTCGTGCACCAGCGTCGCGACCTTCGTCTCGGCCTCCTTGAGCAGCGCCTCGGCCTTCTTCACGGCGGCGATACGCACCTTGCCGGCCTCGGAACTCGCGTCCGACACCAGCTCCTTCGCCTTTGCCTCGGCCTCGGCGAGCTGCTCCTCGGCGGCCTTCACCAGAGCGTCACAGCGTTCGCCCGCGGTCTTCATCGCCTCGGCGGACTCGCGGCGCGCACGCTCGTGCAGCTCCTCGATCTCCGCGGTGATGCGGTCGCGCTGCTCCTCGGAACGCTCCCTTATGGCCGTCGCGTCGCGGCGGGCGCCGACGAGCAGCTCGTCCGCGTCCGTACGCGCCTTCTCCACCCGGGAGTTGCCCTCGACGGTCGCCTCGGAGACCAGCCGGTCGGCCTCCGTGCGGGCCGCGCCGACCATCGTGTCGGCCTGCGCCTCCGCGTCCGTGGTCGCCTTGAGCGCCTTCTCCTGGGCGTCCTTCGTCAGCTTCTCCGCCTCGGCCGCCGCCTCCGTGATCAGCGTGTCGACCTGCTCGGCCGCCTCCGAGCGGCGCTTGTTGGCCGCCTGGCGCGCCTCGTCCAGGGTGCGCTCCGCCTCGTCCCGCGCCTGCGACGTGAGCCGCTCGGCCTCGGCCGCGGCCTCCGCCTTGACCCGCTCGGACTCGGCCCGGATGCGCTCCGCGTGCTGCTGGGCGGAGCCCACCGTCTCGGCGGCGTCCGCGCGCAGCCGCTCGGCGTCGCCCGTGGCGTCCGAGATGAGCTTCTCGGCCTTCGCCACCGACTCCGTGCGCTGCCGCTCTGCCTCGGCGGCGGTCTCGCTCTGGAGCCGCTCGACCGCCGCAGCGGTCTCCGTACGCAGCCGCTCGGCCTCCGCGGCCGTCTCGGTCTGCAGCCGCTCGGCCTCGCCGCGTGCCTCGCCGATCAGCTGGTCGGCCTGGTTCGCGGCGTCGCTGCGGATGCGGTTGGCGTCCTCGCGGGCGTCGGCCCGCGTGCGCGAGGCGTCCTGCTCGGCCGACGCGATCGCGTCCGATGCCTCCGTACGCGAACGCTGGGCGTGCTCGGAGGCCTCCGTACGCAGCCGCTCGGCCTCCGCGATCGCCTCCGAAACCGTGCGCTCCGCCAGCGACTTGGCGGCCTCCGCCTCCTCGTTCGCCTCGCGCCGGGTGCGGCCCGCGTCCTCGGACGCGCGCTCCCGCTCGGCGTAGGCGTCCGAGCGGACGCGGTCCGCCTCCTCCTGCGCCTCGGTCCGGGTGCGCTCCGCCGCGTGCTCGGCGGCGCTGCGCAGGCCCGCGACCTCTTCCTGCGCCGTCTCGTGCAGACCGGCCACGGAGTCCCGTACGGACTGCGCGGTCTGCTCGGCGGCGGAGACCAGCTCGGTCGCCCTGCGGTCCGCCTCCTCGACCAGGCGCACGGCCTCGGCCTGCGCCTCGTCGACGCGCTTGCGGGCGGAGGCGAGCAGCTCCTCGCTCTGCTCGCGGGCGCGCTCGCGCTCCTGGTCGGCCTCGCCGCGCGCTGAGCTGAGGGTCTCCTCGGCCTCGCGGCGGCGCCGGGCGGCCTCCTCCTGGGCGGCGGACAGCGCCTCGGCGGCCTCCGTGGCGATGCGCTCGGCGGCGGTGGCCGCCTCCGCGCGGACCCGGTCGGCCGACTCCTGGGCCTCCGTCTTCAGCCGCTCCGCCTCGGCCGCCGCCTCGGACCGCAGCCGTACGGCGACGGACTCGCCCTCGGCGCGCGCCTGCGAGGCGTCCGCTGCGGCCTCGGTGCGCAGCCGCTCGGCCTCCGTCTCGGCCTGCGCCTGCAGCGTGCGGATCCGCTCGGCGGACTCGGCGCGCAGCCGGTCCGTCTCGTCGGAGGCCTCCTTGCGCAGCCGCTCGGCCTGCGCGCGCGCGTCGGTCAGCGCCTGCTCGGCGGAGGTCACCCGCTCCTCGGCCTCCGTGCGAAGCCGCGCCAGCTCGTCGGCCGCCTCGGACTGCCGTGCCGCTATCGCCCGCTCGGTCTCCTCGCGCAGGGCCCGCGCGGCCTCCTCGGCCTGAGACTTCGTGGTCTCGGCCTGCTCGGCGGCCTCCTCGCGGTGCCGCTCGGCCTCGGCGCGGGTGCGCTCCAGGGTCTCCTCGGCCTGGCCCCGCAGCGTCGTGGCGCGCTCGATGGCCTCGGTGCGGACCCGCTCGCTCTCGGCCGTCGCCGCCGTCTTCAGCTCGTCCGCGTCGGCCTTCGCCTTGGCGAGCAGCTCCTCGGCGGACTTGGCCGCCTCCTCGATCTTCTGGACGGCCTCGCGCCGGGCCTCGCCCCGGATCCGCTCGCCCTCGGTGACCGCGTCGGCCCGCAGCTGCTCGGCCTCGCCGCGCAGCCTGCGCGCCTCCTCCTGCAGCTCGACCGTCTTGGCGCGGTACTCCTTGGTGTCGTCCTTCGCCGTGCCCTTGAGCTGCTCGGCGAGGTCGTGCGCCTCGGCGCGCAGCCGGTCCGCCTCGGCCTCGGCCTCGCCGCGGATCCGCTCGGCCTCCTCGGTGGCGGCCTTCGTCGTCTCCTTGGCGTCCTTCGACGCCTTGTCGAGCACGTCCTCCGCGGTGCGGGCGGCCTGGGCGAGCTGGCCCGCGGTCTCCTCCGCGGTGATCGTGCGCGCCTTCTCGCCGGCGTCCTTGATCAGCTTCTCGGCCTCGGCGCGGGCGTCCGTGACGAGCTGCTCGGCCTCGGACTTGGTGGACTCGGCTTCCTTCGTGGCCTCGCCGACCAGCCGGGCGACCTGCTCCTTCGCCGTACGCGTGCGCTGCTCGCCCGCGGCCTCGGCGGCGGCGAGCTGCTTGGCCGCGGCGTCCTTCGCCTCGGCGACGAGCTTCTCGGACTCCGTGCGCGCCTCGCGCAGCGCCGTCTCGGCCTCCGTCATCCGCTGCTCGGCGGCGCGGGCGGCCTCGGCGGCCTGGCGGCGCGCCTGCTCGGACTCGGTGGCCGTGGTGGAGCGCAGGTTCTCCGCGTGGTCGGTGGCCTCCTGGGCCTGCGTCGACGCCGCGTTCAGGAGCCGCTCGGCGTCCGTGCGGGCCCGGCGCAGGGTCGCGTCGGCCTCCGCGCGGGCCGACTCGGCGTCGCTCGCCAGGCGCTGGCGGGCCTCCTCGGCGACGCGCTCGGCCTCGGCGCGGGCGGCGGCCAGGGACTGGTCGGCCTCGGCGCGGGACTCGTCGAGCAGGCGGCGCGCCTGTTGCTCCGTACGCGCGCGCAGCTGCTCGGCCCACGCCACGTTCTCGTTGACGTGCGACTCGACGGTCTGCCGGCGCTCGGACAGCTCCTGGTCGAGCTGCTGACGGCGCGACACCGCCTCGGCGTGCAGCTCCGACTGGAGCCTGGCCTGCTGCTCCGCGTGCTCCTGGAGGATGCGCTGGGTCTGCGCCCTGGCGTCCCGCAGCTCGCGCTCGGCGTCCGCGCGCAACTGGTCGGCCTGGATCTGGGCGTTGCGGAGCAACTGCTCGGCCTGGTAGCCGATGTCCGCGCCGTCGTAGGCAGGGCGGGACGCGAGGCTGCGGCGCGCCTCGTGCAGCTTGGCGCGCAACACCTCGACCTGGTAGCCGAGGTCCTCGGCGTGCTGGACGGCCTTCTCCCGCTCGGTCTTCAGCCGGTCCATCTCGGCCTCGAACCGCGAAAGACTGTCGGTCTCAGCCCGCGAGCTCTCTTGGCGTTCGTAGCCCCGCACTGCGCGGTCCCATCCTTCCCCGAGCTCTCGGCTCCGCTCGAGCAGGGGAGGCCCCACTCTGGCCGCAAGTCTCTGACGTACGAGCCCAGTCCATCCGCCGAACGGGGCCCACGGGGAATGGTGTCAGATCAACAGCGGAGTCTGGGCTGCTGCCCCGACGCTCGTCCCCCGAAACCCGGACCCCGGCACGCGGTCGCCCAGCGTACGGACGACCGGCCGCCCAGAGTTCGGACGGCCGCCCCCAACCCTACCGGCCCAAGTATGCGGAGGTCAGTGCTCCGGTGACTCCTGAGCTGCCGAGGTGACGAGTTCGGTGAGCACGCCGTGGCAGTCCTTGGGGTGCAGGAAGGTGATGCGGGACCCCATGGACCCGATCCGGGGCTCCTCATAGAGGACGCGTACGCCCTTGTCCTTGATGGCCGCGGCGTCGCCGTCCACGTCCGCGGTGCCGAAGGCGATGTGGTGCACGCCCTCGCCGTTCTTGGCCAGCCACTTGCCCACCGCGGAGTCGTCGCGGGTGGGTTCGAGGAGCTGGAGGTAGGAGGCGCCGCCGTCCGAGGTCTCATTGATCTTGAGCATGGCCTCGCGCACGCCCTGCTCTTCGTTGACCTCGGTGTGGAACACCGTGAAGCCGTAGGTATCGCGGTAGAACTCGACGGTCTTGTCGAGGTCGAAACAGGCGATCCCGATGTGATCGATTCGCGTCAGCATGTTTTCAGTGCAGCCCTTCCGGCGGCGATTACGCAACGTGCGCGCGATCACACCCAACGCCCGATGACGCACGGCGTACCGCTCAGTACATTCAAGTAAACCCTCATTAACCTCCTCCTCCCAAGGGGTCGTGGCACATGTCTGGAACGACCGGTACCACCTCAGTGATCGTCGCGGGCGCGCGCACGCCCATGGGCCGCCTGCTCGGCTCCCTCAAGTCCTTCTCCGGCGCGGACCTCGGCGGCTTCGCCATCAAGGCCGCGCTCGACCGGGCCGGCATCGGCGGCGACCAGGTGCAGTACGTGATCATGGGCCAGGTGCTCCAGGCCGGGGCGGGGCAGATCCCGGCGCGCCAGGCCGCAGTCAAGGCGGGCATCCCCATGAACGTGCCCGCGCTCACGGTCAACAAGGTGTGTCTGTCCGGGCTCGACGCGATCGCGCTCGCCGACCAGCTGATCCGCGCGGGCGAGTTCGACGTCGTGGTCGCCGGCGGCCAGGAGTCCATGACCAACGCCCCGCACCTGCTCCCCAAGTCCCGCGAGGGCTACAAGTACGGCGCGATCGAGATGCTCGACTCGATGGCGTACGACGGTCTGACGGACTCCTTCGAGAACGTCGCCATGGGTGAGTCCACGGAGAAGCACAACACCCGTCTGGGCATCGCCCGCCCCGAGCAGGACGCGATCGCCGCGGCCTCGCACCAGCGGGCCGCCGCCGCCCAGAAGAACGGCCTGTTCGAGGCCGAGATCACCCCGGTCGAGATCCCGCAGCGCAAGGGCGACCCGGTGCTCTTCTCGCAGGACGAGGGCATCCGCGCGGAGACCACCGTCGAGTCCCTGGCCAAGCTGCGCCCCGCCTTCGCCAAGGACGGCACGATCACGGCGGGCACGTCCTCGCAGATCTCCGACGGCGCCGCGGCGGTCGTGGTGATGTCCAAGGCCAAGGCCGAGGAGCTCGGCCTCGACTGGATCGCCGAGATCGGGGCACACGGCAACGTGGCCGGCCCGGACAACTCGCTGCAGTCGCAGCCGTCGAACGCGATCCAGCACGCCCTGAAGAAGGAGGGCCTGGGCGTCGAGGACCTCGACCTCATCGAGATCAACGAGGCCTTCGCCGCGGTCGCGGTGCAGTCAATGAAGGACCTCGGGGTGTCCTCGGAAAAGGTGAACGTCAACGGCGGTGCGATTGCCCTGGGGCACCCCATCGGCATGTCCGGCGCACGCGTGGTGCTGCACCTCGCCCTGGAGCTGAAGCGGCGCGGCGGCGGCGTGGGCGCGGCGGCGCTGTGCGGTGGCGGCGGTCAGGGCGACGCGCTGATCGTGAAGGTGGCGAAGGCCTGACGCGTTCGCGTACGTCTTCTCGTACGTCCGTCTGGTCTTGTCCGTACGACATGGAACGGAGCTGTCAGCAATGCAAGACGTCCCCTCCCTGGTGGCACAGGCCCGCGAGGGCAGGCCGCGGGCCGTGGCCCGGCTGATCTCACTGGTCGAGGGGGCGTCACCGCAGCTCCGTGAGGTCATGGCGGCGCTGGCTCCACTGGCGGGCCATGCGTACGTGGTGGGCCTGACCGGTTCGCCCGGTGTCGGCAAGTCGACTTCGACGTCGGCGCTGGTGTCGGCGTACCGGAAGGCGGGGAAGCGGGTCGGCGTCCTCGCCGTCGACCCCTCCTCGCCCTTCTCCGGCGGCGCGCTCCTCGGCGACCGCGTACGCATGTCGGAGCATGCCTCCGACCCCGGCGTCTACATCCGCTCGATGGCGACCCGCGGCCACCTGGGAGGTCTGGCCTGGTCGGCGCCGCAGGCGATCCGCGTCCTGGACGCGGCGGGCTGCGACGTGATCCTGGTGGAGACGGTCGGCGTCGGCCAGTCCGAGGTGGAGATCGCCTCCCAGGCGGACACGTCGGTGGTGCTGCTTGCTCCCGGCATGGGCGACGGCATCCAGGCGGCGAAGGCCGGAATCCTGGAGATCGGCGATGTGTACGTCGTGAACAAGGCGGACCGCGACGGCGCCGACGCGACCGCGCGCGAGCTGAACCACATGCTGGGCCTCGGCGAGTCCCGCGCGGCGGGCGACTGGCGCCCGCCCATCGTGAAGACGGTGGCCGCGCGGGGCGAGGGCATCGACGAGGTCGTCGAGGCCCTGGAGAAGCACCGGGCGTGGATGGAGGAGCGGGGCGTCCTCGCGGAACGCCGCTCGGCGCGCGCGGCCCGCGAGGTCGAGACGATCGCCGTCACGGCGTTGCGCGAGCGAATCGCCGACCTCCACGGAGACCGACGCCTGTCGGCACTGGCGGAGCGGATCGTCGCGGGGGAACTGGACCCGTATGCGGCGGCGGACGAGCTGGTGGCGGGGTTGACGTCGGGCTGACCGGGACACGGAAGCGGGGCCGCCCTCCAGGGGAGTAAGGGCGGCCCCGAGCATGTGGTGTGCGACCGGTCAGTCGTCCTGGCCGTCGTTGTCGTCGCGGTCGTCGTGGTCGGCACCGTCGTCGTCGTGGTCGGCGCCGTTGTCCGAGCGGTCGGCCGTGACCTTGCCCGACTGCAGGTCCACCTGCCAGTCCGACTCAACCCCGCCGGAGGCGACCGTCTCCGCGTCCCACGCGGTGGCCGTGCCGTCGTCGTCCAGGTCCACCGACGTCACCGTGCCCTTGGCGGCGGCGGCCTGCGCGGCGTCCTCGGCGGTGGTGGAGGCGTTCTTCAGCGCGGCGGCAACGCGCGCCGCGTCGCCGTCCTCGTCCTGCTCGGTGTGCGAGCCGAGCACCTTGCCGGTGCCGGGGTCGACCTGGACGCTGTGCCAGCTGCCGCCCTTGCCGAGCACGTCGACGTCCCAGTAGAGGCTGCCGCCGTCCTCGTCGTCGAGCTCCGCGGAGACCGCCGTACCGGACTGCTTCGCGAGCGCCGCCTTGATCGCGTCGGCGGCGGAGACCTTCGCGGCCTTCGTCTCGGCCTGGTTCTCGGCCGCGTCGTCCCGGCCGTCGTCGTCCTTGACCTGGACGCTCGACTGCTTGGCGGCGGTCGACTCGTCGTCGCCGCCGACGGCAAGCGCGGTCGCGGTGCCGCCTCCGACGAGGGCGACGGCGGCGACGGTGGCGATGACGATGTTGCGCTTCATGAGGGTTCCTCCCGAGTCGGTCCGACCGTCGTTCCGGCCGTTCGTTTTCGACGAGGACCAATCTGGCCCAGTGATGCTGAAGCCAGCCTGAAGGTCCCTGAAGAACTCTTCAGGTTGGCTCTGCGACCCTGAACGCATGCGCCTGTTGATCGTGGAAGACGAGAAGCGCCTCGCGTTGTCCCTGGCCAAGGGGCTGACCGCCGAGGGCTATGCCGTGGACGTCGTGCACGACGGCGTCGACGGACTGCACCGGGCGAGCGAGGGATCGTACGACCTGGTCATCCTCGACATCATGCTGCCCGGTATGAACGGCTACCGCGTCTGCTCCACCCTGCGCGCGGCCGGTCACGACGTACCGATCCTGATGCTGACCGCGAAGGACGGCGAGTACGACGAGGCGGAGGGCCTGGACACGGGCGCCGACGACTATCTGACCAAGCCCTTCTCGTACGTCGTGCTGGTGGCCCGCGTGAAGGCGCTGCTGCGCCGCCGCGGCACCGCCGGCCCGTCCCCGGTGCACACCCTCGGCGACCTGAAGGTCGACACCGCGGCGCGCCGCGTCTTGCGGGGCGAGGACGAAGTGACGCTCACCGCCAAGGAGTTCGCGGTCCTCGAACAGCTCGTGCTGCGGAGGGGCGAGGTGGTCTCCAAGGCCGACATCCTCGAACACGTCTGGGACTTCGCCTACGAGGGCGACCCCAACATCGTCGAGGTGTACGTCAGCGCCCTGCGCCGCAAGCTCGGCGCACCGCTGATCAAGACGGTGCGCGGCGCCGGCTACCGACTGGAGGCCCCCCGATGAGGCGCTGGTTCAGCTCCGTACGGGCCAGGGCCACCCTCGGCGCGAGCATCGTCGTCGCCGTCGCGCTGATCGCCGCGGGCGCCGCCGTGCTGCTCTCGCTGCGCGGCAGCCTCGTCGAGCGGGCGCAGACCGAGGCGGACGGGGCGGCCCGCAGGGTGGCGCAGCAGATCACTCCGGACATCGCGTACGACAAGCTGGAACTGCCCGATGACGACGACACCCCGGTGCAGGTCCTGGACGCGGACGGCCGCCTCGTCGCGGTCAGCGAGGACCTGGAGCGCATCAGCGGCACGGCCACGGACGCGGTGAAGCCCGAGCGGGCGGCCACGGCACCCGACGACGACGATGACGACGACAGTGCGGAGGACGGGCTCGAACCGGGCGAGCTGTCCGGGAAGACCAAGTACACCGACGGCTCCGCGACCATCGACGGCGAGACGGAGGACTACCGCTTCGCCGAGGTCGAGGTGAACGTCGAGAAGAAGGGCGATCTGACCGTCTACGCCGGTGGCTCTCTCGCCTCCGAACAGAGCGCGGTCTCCACGGCGCTGACCTCCATGCTCATCGGTTTTCCGCTGCTCCTGGCCGTGATCGCCGCGGTGACCTGGCTGGTCACGCGGCGGGCGCTGCGCCCGGTGGACGCGATCCGCTCCGAGATGGCGGCGATCACCGCCTCGGAGGACCTCGGCCGCCGGGTGCCCGAGCCGGACACGCACGACGAGATCGCCCGACTGGCCAGGACCACGAACGAGACACTCGCCGCCCTGCAGACCTCGGTGGAGCGCCAGCGCCGCTTCGTCGCCGACGCCTCGCACGAGCTGCGCAGCCCCATCGCGTCCCTGCGCACGCAGCTCGAAGTGGGCGCCGCACACCCGGAGTTGCTGGATGTGGATGGCGCGGTCGAGGACACCGTACGACTGCAGGAACTCGCCGCCGACCTGCTGCTTCTCGCCCGCCTGGACGCCGGAGAGAAGCCCGGCGCGGCACGGGTCGACCTGGCGGCCCTCGCCCGCGAGGAGTTGTCGCAGCGGACGAGGGACCGGGTCGAGGTGCTCACCGACCTGAAGGGGGTCGAAGTCGCCGGATCACGCGGCCAGTTGGCGCGGGTGCTCGGCAATCTCGTGAACAACGCGCAGCGTCACGCCCGTACTCGGGTCACCGTCGCGACCCGCGCCGAGGGCGCCTGGGCGGTGCTCGCCGTCTTCGACGACGGAGCAGGCGTACCGGAGAGCGAGCGCGAGCGGATCTTCGAGCGGTTCGTGCGGCTCGACGACGCGCGGACCCGTGATGACGGCGGGGCGGGTCTGGGCCTCGCCATCGCGCGCGATGTGGCGGCGCGGCACGGCGGCACGCTCACCGTCCGGGAGGCTCCCGGCGGGGGAGCGCTCTTCGAGCTCAGGGTGCCGGTCGCCGCGCAGGGCGGCTGAGCGTCAGGGCTTTCCCCTTTGCGCCCGCAGATGTTCCGCGATCGGGGTCAGGGCCTTGTGGAGTTCGCCGAGCGCCTCGGGCGAGATGAGGTCGATGAAATGCGAGCGGACCGAGGCCACGTGGTGCGGGGCGACCCTCTTCATGGTCTCCATGCCCTCGTCCGTCAGGACGGTGTAGAGGCCGCGCCGGTCGGACTCGCAGTTCTCCCGGCGGACCAGTCCCGCGTTCTCCATGCGGGTGATCTGGTGGGACAGGCGGCTCTTGGACTGCAGCGTGGAGGCCGCGAGGTCGCTCATACGCATCCGCTTCTCGTCCGATTCGGAGAGATGTACGAGGATCTCGTAGTCGTTCATGGTCAGGTTGAACGGCTGGAGGTCTTTCTCGAGCTGATATGTCAGCATCCTGTTGACCTCCACGTGGGCGCGCCAGGCGCACTGTTCCTCGTTGGTCAGCCACTGCGGGGCCGTATCGGTCTCCATGGAATCGATTCTACCTAAGAAGTTGAAAGGTGAACGAATGGCGGGGTGTGACACGCGCCTCGCACCCCCCTGGTGACGGAGGGGTACAGGCGTTCGCCGTCACACTCCGCAGACTACCGCTCACAGGCCGAAGCGACGCTGGAGGTCCCCCAGTTGTCCGGGAAGGCGCGGTTGCCCCGACTGCTGTCCGTGTTGACCCGGTGCGCCATGCCCTCCGGGCACCCCGGCCTGCTGCGGCACCGCGCCCGTCGCCTGCTCGGCCAGCAGCGCCTCCGAGGACTGCAGCAGCACCGTGCCCGCGCCCACGAACTCGAACTGGTGCTCCTCGCCGGAGGTTCCGCCGATGCCGGTCAGTGCCCGCACGCCTCCTAGGACCCCCGTCAGATAGCCGTGGTCGTAGTGATGGCAGGGCGAGGGGCAGTCGGCCCAGCCCACCAGCGCCTGCGGATCGACACGGATCGGCGGCTCCATGAACACCACCGGACCGTTCGACGCGGCCACGAACTTTCCGGTTCCGATCAGCGTCAGGAAGCCCGGAACGATCGACTGCTTCAGCGCGAGAGTTGGCTGAAAAGCGAGGAGGTTGCCGGAGCGAATGGTCAGGTTGCCGTCTTCGAGGTCGTACGAATTCACGTCGAAGGCCCGGTCGGCGAGGAGCATCTTGCCCTGGCCCTCCGCCACGACCCAGTCGCTCGCGTGCAGCGGCGAATGAAAACTCGTGCGCACCAGACGGTCCAGACGGCCGTGCCCGATGCCGTTGAAGTCGATCGACCCGTAGTAGGCGATCATCTTCCCCTTCTGCAGGAACCACTGGCTTCCCTTGAGCTCCACGCAGAAGGTGTACGCGTTCACGCTGTCGTCGCTCGGCAGCGTCATCGGGTCGAAGACCGCGGGCGTCGTGGGGGTCACAGCTTGTCCTCCGAAGCTTGTACGAACACCGCGCCGTTCCCCGACAGTTCCAGCTGGAAGGCCTCGCCCGAGCCGCGCCCCACCATGTCGCGCCAGCCGAGCGCGGTGGAGAGTCTGTTGCGCACGTCGCCGTGGTGGGCCACATACGCCTGGGGGTCGACGTGCACCGGGCGCTGTGGGGTGATCGGCACCTCGATGACCCCGCCGTGCGCCATGACGGCCACCGCGCCGTGTCCCTTGAGGGTCGTCGTGAAGAGCCCCTGACCCGTCACCTGGCCCCGGACCATGCCCATGACGCCGCCCTGCGAGCCCAGGAACATCGTGCCCTGCTGCAAGGTCCCGTCGAAGGCGAGCAGCCGGTCCGCCTCCACATAGAGGGTGTCTCCGGAGAGGCCGATCACCTGGATGTGATGGCCGCCGTGCCCGAACAGGACCGTGCCGCTGCCCTCGACCGTCATCAGGGGCGTCGCCTCACCCGCGACCCGGCGCCCGATCATGGACATCACGCCGCCCTGCCCGCCCTGGACGTTGGGGGTGAAGGACACGTCTCCCTTGTACGCGAGCATCGCGCCGCGCTGGCTGTAGATCTTGGCGCCCGGCTGGACCGTGGCCTCGACCATCTTCGAGTTGATCTCCCGGAAGGGCATGTCAGACGTCCCCCGCGATCGTGTTCCGCTCGCTCGGCTGGACGTACACCAGTCCGTCGCCCTCGAAGCGGATCTGGAAGGCCTCGCCGCCGCCCTCGCCCATCAGCGTGCGGAACGTGACGCCCGACTGGAGATGCTGGCGCAGGTCGCCCTGATGTGCGACGTACGCCCCCGGGTCCACCGTCAGCGGAAACTGCCGGCTCACCCGCAGCACCACCGCCGGGCCGTCGGACATGATCGCCGCCTGGCCCGTGCCCTCCACGGTCGTGGTGAACAGGCCGTTGCCCTGCGAGGCGCCGCGCACGCCCGTGAAGTGGGTGCCGGTGCGCAGGCCCGCGTCCGTGCACAGCAGGTTGTCGGACTCGACGAAGAGCTTCTCGCCGTGCAGCTGGACCAGATTGATCTCCGTGGCCCGGTCGGCGAACCAGCACGTCCCGTGCCCCTTCACCTCCATCACCGTCATCTGCTCGCCGGTGAGGCGCCGGGTCACCATGCCCCGTATCCCCTCGCCGCCGCCGGACATCTTCTTGAAGGCCATCTGGCCGTCGTACGCCACCATCGAGCCGTTCTTCGCCTTGACGGCGTCGCCGGTCATGTCGACCGCGAGCACTCTGCTCCCCTGGAGCCGGAACGTAGCCACGCATCGACGGTAGCCGCCACGTACCCGCCCAGAACAGGGTGAAGGCCCCTGACCGAACCCGGAGAACACCCCGATGTCACAATGGGGGTCGCTTGTGCGCGCATTCACAAGATCAGCGCGCGTCGAGCGTCCGCCCCTCCGCCGCCCGCCCACCCCGAAGGTGATCCGTGGACATCAAGACCGCTTCCGCACTCCGCCGGCTCCGCCTGGTCTCGGCCCCCGAGGCCATCTCCTTCCTCCTGCTGCTCGTCTGCTCGGTGCTCAAGCGGACCACGGACTTCAACGCCGTGCCGGCGATGGGCATGATCCACGGCGTGCTCTTCGTGCTCTACGTGCTGTTCTGGCTCGACGCCTGGAACCGCACGAAGTGGGACGTGAAGACGGCCGCCCTCTACTTCGTCCTCTCCGTCCTGCCGACCGGCGGCTTCTTCGCCGAGCGCAAGCTGAAGCGTGAGGCCGAGGCCGCCGTGATCGCGTCGCGCGCCCGCCGCGAGGGGGTCGTCAGCGCATGATCGTCGCCTTCTCCGTGACGCCGCTCGGTGTCGGCGAGGACGTGGGCGAGTACGTCGCCGACGCGGTCCGCGTCGTCCGCGAATCGGGCCTGCCCAACCGGACCGACGCGATGTTCACGTCCGTCGAGGGCGAGTGGGACGAGGTCATGGACGTCGTCAAGCGCGCCGTCGCGGCGGTCGAGGCGCGGGCGCCGCGTGTCTCCGTCGTGATGAAGGCGGACATCCGCCCCGGAGTGACGGACGGCATGACGTCGAAGGTCGAGACGGTGGAGCGCCATCTTTCGCGGTGATTCCGAGCAGTACCCCTGAGAGCCCTCGCCGGGAACGGCGGGGGCTCTTTGCGTTGCCGGCGGTCGTGGTGGGCGGATTCCCGGTGGTCGCCGGCGGACGGACTTGAGCGACTGCTCAAACCGGCGTACCGTCTGGCGTGCGCACTGTTTAAGCAGTCGCTCAAAAAGGCATTGACCTGGGGGTACGTCATGAGCCTGTACGTCGAAGCGCGGATAGCCGCCGATCTCGATGAGCTCTGGGCGCGTACGCAGGAGCCCGCGCAGCACCAGCGCTGGGACCTGCGCTTCACCGAGATCGACTACCTTCCGCCGGTGGCGGGGGAGCCGCAGCACTTCCGGTACGGCACCCGAGTGCTGCCGTTCCTGACCATCGCGGGGACCGGGGTATCGGCGGGGGAGAAGCGCCGGCCCGACGGCACCAGAACCTCGGCGCTGCGGTTCGCGTCACCGCATCCGCTGTCGCTGCTCCGGGAGGGCTCGGGCTACTGGCGTTACGTCCCCACCGCCGACGGCGGCGTCCGCTTCCTCACCGGGTACGACTACGAGCCGCGCTGGGGCCGCTTCGGTGCCTGCGCCGACCGGATCGTGTTCCGCCCGCTGATGGGCTGGGCCACCGCCTGGTCCTTCGACCGGCTGCGGCTGTGGCTGGAGCGGGGGATCACGCCCGAGCGGCAGCTCCGGTACGCGCTCGCGGAGGTCGCCTTCCGCGCGGGGTGCGTGCTCGCGGCGGTCCTCGCGGCGCCGATGGTGGCCCTGGCCGTGCTGGCCCTCGTGTTCCTGCTGCCGCCGCTGCCCACGACGCCGGCGGCGCGCAGGTGTCTGCGTACGCCACCGCCACGCACGCGTGCACCCCGTGTTCTGACCACCCTCCGGGAGCAGCAGTCATGAAGCCGTCGATCTTCCGTACCGTGCTCGGCCCCGACTTCGACCGGCTCCACCCGGAGCTGCGGCGCCGCTTCTCCGTGGGGCTCGCGAGCGGCGAGGCGTGCACCGGCACGGGCGTCATGGACCGGATCTGGCACGGCAGGGGTTTCGTGAAGCCGTTCCTCGCCGTGGGCGGCACCCGCAACATCCTGGTCCCGCGTGCGGGCCGCGACGTCCCCTTCGTCATCGAGAACGTGCCGTACGTCGACTCGTTCGGCCGTGAGACGGTGACCTTCGTGCGCACCTTCGACCTGCCGGGCCGCTCCCGGCGCTTCGACGCCCAGATGGTCCTCGGGCCCCGGGGCGACCGGATCCTCGACTACCTAGGCACCCATCAGCACCTCGCGAGCGATCTCCACCTGCGGGTGGAGCGGGACGGGTCGCTGCTGATCCGCTCCGGAGACCATCGCTTCCGGGAGGGGCCGGTGGATGTCCGCGTCCCGGAACTGATCGGCGGCGACGCGGAGGTCCGCGAGTCCTTCGACGAGTCGACGGGCCGCTTCCGCATCCAAGTCCGGGTGGTGAACCGGTACTTCGGGCCGCTCTTCGGCTACGAGGGGTCCTTTACGGCGACGTACGCGGATGTGTCGTCCTGCGGGGTGCGGCCGGGCCTGCGGCCGGTCCGGGAAGAGGCGAGAGCATGAGCCCGGACACCAAGACGAGGCTACTCGAAGGCGCCTTGAGCACGCTCATCGAGCACGGCATCGCCAAGACGTCGGCACGCACGATCGCGGCTGCCGCCGGCGTCAATCAGGCGCTGGTGTTCTACCACTTCGGGTCGGTGGACGAGTTGCTGGCGGCGGCGTGCAGGCACGGTTCCGAGCAGCGGGTGGCACGCTACCGGGACCGCCTGGCGGCGATCTCGTCCCTCTCCGAACTCCTGTCCTTCGGGCGGGAGATGCACGAGGAGGAGCGGGAGGCGGGCCATGTCGCGGTCCTCGGCCAGCTGCTGGCAGGCGCGCAGACGCAGCCGCGTCTCGCCCCCGCGACGGCGGCGGGTCTGTCCCTCTGGATAGAGGAGCTGGAGAAGGTCCTGACCCGAGTCCTCTCCGCCTCCCCCCTGGGGGAGTTCACGGACCCACCGGGCCTGGCCCGCGCCCTGGCGGCATCCTTCGTGGGCATCGAGCTGTACGAGGGCGTGGACTCGCAGGGAGCGAACCGCGCGCTGGACGCCTTGGAGCAGCTCTCCGTCCTGGTGACGGCAGTGGAGGACCTCGGCCCCCTGGCGCAACGAGCGGTACGCCACCGCCTCCGCAGGACGTCGCCCCGGGTCGGGTGACTTGGTGGGGGTGCGAGGCCTGCGTCGACGGAGGGGGGCGGAGGTGTTGCCGCTGCCGCTGGGGCTGTCGCTGCCGCTGGGGCTGTCGCTGTAGCTGTCGCTGGGGCTGGGGCTGGGGCGGTGCGTTGCGTACCGGGCCGGGGGTGCGATGGGGCCGGGTTTTGGCGGCGCCCCCAGCTCCCCACCTGAAGCTGAACTGCCGTTCCTGGCAGGGGTGGAGGCGCAGAGTGGTGGGCGTTGGGGCGGTTGCTTGGGGGTGGGCCGGTGTCGTTGTTGGTGGCCGGTGCCGCCCGGTTTTGGGGAGTGTGGCGGTTGCGGCGTGCCTGTAAAGGGCGCTCCCTTCGGTCGCGTCGGCTTCGCCGATTCCGCTTGCGCTCCACCCTTGACAGGCC
>NZ_JBITGM010000004.1:510760-638399 GCF_044457025.1 Streptomyces sp. NPDC050658 | reverse complement strand
CCGATCTTCGACCTGGTCGACTACGGCGTCGTCGGCGACCTCTTCGACGTCGTCCCCGCCCTCACCGAAGAGGTCAAGACCCGCAAGGGCTGACCTGTTCGAGCCGAAGGCTCCGGATGTACGAGGCCCCCGATCCCGCACCGCGCGGGGCGGGGGCCTCGCGCTTCACAGCGTGAGGCTCGCCTGCACCGGCAGATGGTCGCTGGGGAACTGGCCGCCCACGGAGAAGGTGTTGATGGCCGCCGAGTGCACCCGCACGCCGGGCGTCGCCAGAATCCAGTCGATGCGGTCGCCGTCCGGCACCAGGGGCTTGTAGCCGTGGAAGGTGGCGTACGCCTTGCTGCGTTCGTCCGCCGCGTCCCAGGTGTCGACGAGCCCGGCGCCCAGCATGGTGTCGTAGACCGGATTCTTGTGGGCCGCCACATTGAAGTCACCGGTGACCAGGATCGGCAGGGACCGGTCAAGACCGGCGATCCGTTCGGAAGTCAAACTCGCGGCACGCGTGCGTGCGTACTGACTGGCGTTGTCGAGATGGGTGTTGAGGACGTACAGCTCGGAGTCCGTGCGCAGATCGTGGAAGCGGACCCAGGTGACCATGCGGATGGAGCCGCCGCCCCAGGTGTTGGACCCGATGACGTCCGGGGTGTCCGAGAGCCAGTAGTGGTCGTACTCGACGGGGGCGAGCCTGCGGGTGTCGTAGAAGACCGTCATGAACTCGTCGCGGCTGCCGCCCGCGCGGCCGGTGCCGATCCAGTCGTAGTGCGGGCCCAGGTCGGCCGCGATGTCGCGGACCTGCTGGTAGAGGCCCTCCTGGGTGCCGATGACGTGCGGGCGCGCGCGGCGCAGCAGCTCGCGGGTGACCGGACGGCGGCCGGCCCAGGTGTTGGGCGGGGTGGTGCTCGCGTAGCGGAGGTTGAACGACATGATCTCCAGGCGGCGCCCGGCGCGCTCCACCGCATGCGCGGGGGACGCGGCCAGTGCCGTGGTGAACAGCGGGACCGCCGCGGCGGCCAGTACGGTCTGCAGGCCGAGGCGGCGGGACACTCGGGAGTCGTTCGGCACGCGGTCTCCTTCGGTGGGTGGCGCACAGCATGGGGTGCGGGCACGGGAGTGCGGAAGCAGGATCTGAGACAGGGGTGAACGGTCGGGGTCCGGCAGACGAGAGGGTGTTGACCAGCGGGAAGGTCGACGGATAACTTCGCCATACGGATTGTTGATTCCGTGAAGCGGAAATGCCGGGCGCGGCACCGAGCGTGTGGAGGATGCAGGAATGGGTCAGCAAGAGCAGGTTGCGACGAGCCTCGCCGGCGCGGTCAGCGAGGGCATCAGCGCTTCCCTCGCCCCGGTGGACGCGGAGCTCGCGCGCCGCTACCCCGGCGACCCAGGCACCCGCCAGCCCGTCCACACCGTGTACGTACCCGGTGAGCAGTTCGGTTCCGACACCATCCGCGGCTGGGGCGACCAGGCGCTCCAGGCCCTCGACGAGCACGCCCCGGACGCAGCCTCCTTCGCGGCCGTCCTCGGCCTGTCCGACGACCTCGCCGAGCCCGTCTACAGCCGCGTGCGCGCCAAGCTGGAGCGCGAGCCCATCGAGGACCTGCGCATCGACTTCGAGGACGGCTACAAGGGCAAGGACGAGGACCAGGACGCCGCCCGCGCGGCCCGGCTCGTGGCCGAGGCCTTCAAGAACGGCACGGCCGCCCCGTACATGGGCATCCGCATGAAGTGCATGGAGGAGCCGGTCCGCGACCGCGGCATCCGCACCCTCGACATCTTCCTCTCCGGGCTCATGGAGGCCGGCGGTCTGCCCGACGGACTGGTCCTGACCCTGCCCAAGGTGACCTACCCCGAGCAGGTCACCGCGATGGTGCGGCTCCTGGAGGAGTTCGAGAAGGCGCGCGGCCTGGAGGCCGGCCGGATCGGCTTCGAGATCCAGATCGAGACCAGCCAGTCCATCCTCGCCACCGACGGCACCGCGGCCGTCGCCAAGATGATCCAGGCCGCCGAGGGCCGCGCCACCGGCCTGCACTACGGCACCTTCGACTACAGCGCCTGCCTCGGCGTCAGCGCCGCCTACCAGGCCAGCGACCACCCGGCCGCCGACTACGCGAAGGCGGTCATGCAGGTCGCCGCGGCCGGTACGGGCGTGCGCGTCTCGGACGGCTCCACCAACGTGCTGCCGGTCGGCTCGACGGAGAACGTGCACGAGGCCTGGCGGCTGCACTTCGGCCTCACCCGGCGCGCCCTGGCCCGCGCCTACTACCAGGGCTGGGACATGCACCCCGGCCACATCCCGACCCGGTACGCCGCCGTGATCGCCTTCTACCGCGAGGGCTTCGAGCGGGCCGCCGCCCGCCTGCACGCCTACGCCAACCACACCAGCGGCGCCGTCGCCGACGAGCCGGCCACCGCGAAGGCCCTCGCCGGCTACCTGCTGCGCGGCCTGGACTGCGGCGCCCTCGACGCCGCCGAGGTCACCCGCGGCACCGGTCTCACGCTGGCCGGGCTGCAGTCCTTCGCGGGCCCCCGCCGCGGCGACCTCACGGCCTCCGCGAAGTAACACCGGCACGGGCTGTCACCTCTGCCCCGTACCCTGTAGCCCACACAAGTGGTGTCGCAGGAACGGGGCAGCGGTGTCTTCGGGGGATCAGGATCAGACGGGCGGGGTCGGCAGGCTCCTCGCCGGGCGCTATCGCGTCGTGGCGCAGCTCGGGCGGGGCGGCATGGGCGTCGTCTGGCGCGCGGTCGACGAGGTGCTGCACCGCCCGGTCGCGGTCAAGGAATTGCGGACGTACTCGGACGCGGGCGGGCCCGAACTGGCCGATCTGCGGCTGCGGATGCAGCGCGAGGCCCGCGCGGCGGCCCGCGTGCGCCACCCCGGAGTCGTCGCCGTGCACGACGTGGCGGAGGTCGACGGGCGACCGCTCATCGTCATGGAGCTGGTCGACGGCCCTTCGCTGGACGACGTGCTGCGCGAGCGCGGCACCCTCGACCCCGCCGAGGCCGCGGCCATCGGCGCCAAGGTCATGGAGGCGCTCGCCGCCGCCCACCGCGCGGGAGTCCTGCACCGCGACGTGAAGCCCGGCAACATCCTCCTGGAGACCGGCGGCCGGGTGGTCCTCACCGACTTCGGCATCGCCACCATGGACGACCCCGGCGACGGCTCGTCCACCCACCTGACCCGCAGCGGCGAACTGGTCGGCTCCCTGGACTACCTGGCGCCCGAGCGCGCCCAGGGGCAGGACCCCGGCCCGGCGTCCGACGTCTGGGCCCTGGGCGCCACGCTGTACGCCGCGGTCGAGGGCTCCTCGCCCTTCCGTCGTACGTCGACGTGGTCCACGCTCACCGCGATCGTCGCCGAACCGCTGCCCGAACCGCGCCGCGCGGGCGCCCTCACGCCCGTACTCCAGCAGCTGATGCACAAGGACCCGCAGGCCCGGCCGGACGCCGACCAGGCGGTGCTGCTGCTCACCGACGCGGCGGGCGGCGACGCGACCGCCGCGCTGCGCGTCCCCGCGCCGCAGCCGAGGCAGGAGACGGAGCGGAGCATCCCGAGCGGCCCGCCGCCGGGCTTCGGGCCGCCGCCGGGGACCGCCGCACCGCATCCCGCGCCTCCGGTGCCGCCGTCCGCATCGCACCCCACGCCTCCCGCGCCACACTCCGCGACCGCCCCGCCGCCGCCACGACGCCCGCGCCGGGGCCGCGCCCTGCTCGCCGCGGTGGCCGTCACCGTCGTCCTGGCCGCGACCGGCGTCACCGTGGCCCTGCTCAACAACGGCGGCGAGAGCGACACCCGGTCGCAGCGCCCAGGAGGCTCCCCCGGCGACACGGCCGAGCCGGGCCCCGACAACAGCCGGGGCACGCTCGACGGCACACGTACGCCCAAGCCCTCGAAGCAGGGTGACGAGAAGACCCGCGAGCCGGACGCGAAGCCGTCGGACAAGGACGACCCGGAGTCCACGGTCAAGCCGACGAGCCGCCCCAAGCCCTCGTCGGACCCGACCGAGGGCGAGGACACGACCGGCGGCGGCTCGGGCGGCTCGGACGGCGGCGGCACCTCGGGCGGCGGAGGCGACCCGGCCCCCGAGCCCGTCTGCCACGCCACCGGCGGCGGCAAGTACGACTGCTCGGTATGGCGCACGGCCAAGTCGTACACCGCGTCGGGCGCCGAGGCGGGCGTACTGAACGCCGGCACGAACTATTTCTACTGCCAGCAGAATCTCGGCCGCCGCGAGACGTACGGCGAGTGGACCAACGTCTGGTGGGCCAAGACGGACGACGACAGCGGCAACACGAACGTGTTCGTGAGCGACGTCTACATCAAGGGCGGCGACAACGACAAGCCGCTGCCGGGCCTGCCCGTCTGCTGACCTCTGGAGAGGAGAGGGTCCCACGCCCATGAGTGAATCCCAACGCCTCCGTGGGACGGACGAGTTGTTCGACCGCGTCCGGTCAGCCGTCGAGGGCGCGGACACGGCGTACCGGCTGCGACGGACGGGCCGGGGCTTCGACCTGGCCGCGGACGTCCCGACGACGGGCCGTCACACCACCCAAGTGCACACCTATCGGGTCGAGTTGAGCCCGCAGGACGGGACGTTCGTCATGACGGACATCGTCGTCACCGAGCAGCACGGTCCGGGTCCCGCACGCGGACGGACCGTGACGACCGGCCGCAGCAGGTACCGCACCTGGAGCCGCTCCCTGGACGGCACCGAACGCCACAACTTCGCCTCCGCCGACGGGCACCGCCTGATCCGGGACGCGGCGAAGGAGTTCGGCTGGCAGGAACTACGCCCCGCGGGCCAGAAGATCGCGCGCGTCTTCGGGATCATCGGCGGGCTCGTGGCCCTGGGCACGCTGCTGGCGCTGGCGGCCGCGTTCTGGCTCTGAGCGGTGCCGGGCTGCCGTCCTTGAGCGAGTACGGCCGGGCCGGCGCCCTTGAGGACGGCCGCGCTTCCGCCCCGCGGCGGGATCAGTCCGCGGGCGGCAGTTCGCCCGACCCCCGCTTGATCAGCCGGGTGGACAGCTCGATCCGCTCCGGAGCGTCGGACGCGCCGTCCAGCTGCCGGAAGAGTCGCTCCGCGGCGGTCCGGCCCAGCTGCGCGGCGTCCTGCGCGACGACCGTCACGCCGGGCCGCAGCAGGTCCGCCAGCTCGAAGTCGTCGAAGCCGACCAGGGCCACCGGGCGAGTGAGCCCGGCCAGGACACGGACGACCGTCACGGTCACCCGGTTGTTGCCCGCGAAGATCGCCGTTACCGGTTCCGGGCCGCCCAGCATCGTCTCGGTGGCCCGCGCGACCCGCTCCGGATCGGTCGCGCCGAGCGACACCCACTCCTCGTCGACGGGGATGCCCGCGTCCTCCATGGCGGCGCGGTAGCCCCGCAGCCGCTCTATGGCCGTATGGATCCGCGGCTGGTCACCGATGAAGCCGATCCGGCGGTGACCATGGGCGATGAGATGGGCGACGCCGTCCCGCGCGCCGCCGAAGCTGTCGGAGAGCACGACATCGGCGTCGATCTTCCCGGCGGGCCGGTCGACGAAGACGGTGGCGACCCCGGCGGCGATCTCCGGCTCCAGATAGCGGTGGTCGTCACCGGCCGGGATGACCACAAGGCCGTCGACCCGGCGCGCGCAGAGCGCGAGCACCAACTCCTGCTCCCGGTCCGGGTCCTCGGCGCTGGAACCGTTGATCAGCAGCGCGCCGTGGGCCCGCGCGACCTCCTCCACGGCCCGGCTGAGCGGGCCGTAGAACGGGTCGGCGAGATCCTCGAGGACGAGGCCGATGCTGGCGGTACGGCCCTTGCGCAGGACACGCGCGCTGTCGTTGCGCCGGAAACCCAGGGCGTCGATGGCCTCCTGCACGCGGCGCTCGGTGTCCGGCGTGACCCCCGGTTCGCCGTTCACCACGCGGGAGACCGTCTTCAGGCCCACTCCGGCGCGCGCCGCCACGTCCTTCATGGTCGGGCGGGTGCCGTACCGGTTCTTCTCGGGGGCGCGGGCGGGGCGGCCCGAAGGGTCTCCGTCGGGGTGGTGGTGGGAGACGGGCGGGCGTGCGGTCTCTGCCACGGTGCGCTGTCCTGTCGTCGGCGTAAATGATGTGGCGTCGAGCATAGAACCTGGACAACGTTGTCAGATGCACGAGAGACTGACCTTCGCACTCTCCGGCCTGCCCTTTCACCAGGAGATCTGACACTGATGCACACGGACCTCGTCGTCGCGCTCGACATCGGCGGCACCAAGATCGCCGGCGCGCTGGTGGACGAACGCGGCCGGATCCTGCTGCGCGCGCAGCGGCCGACGCCCGCGCGCGAGGACGGCGACACCGTGATGCGGGCGGTCGAAGAGGTCGTCGCCGAGCTCAGAGTCTCCCCGCTGTGGGGCCGCGCCGGCGCCGTGGGCATCGGCAGTGCGGGCCCCGTGGACGCGTCGGCGGGCACCGTCAGTCCCGTCAACGTCCCCGGCTGGCGCGGCTATCCACTGGTGGAGCGGGTGCGGGCGGCGACCGCCGGGCTCCCCGTCGAACTCGTCGGCGACGGCGTGGCGATGACGGCCGCCGAGCACTGGCAGGGCGCGGCCCGCGGCCATGACAACGCGCTGTGCATGGTGGTCTCCACTGGCGTCGGCGGCGGCCTGGTCCTCGGCGGCGAACTGCACGCCGGCCCCACCGGAAACGCGGGCCACATCGGTCACATCAGCGTCGACCTCGACGGTGACCCCTGCCCCTGCGGGGCGCGCGGCTGCGTCGAGCGGATAGCGAGCGGCCCGAACATCGCGCGGCGCGCCCTGGACGGCGGCTGGCTTCCGGGCCCCGACGGCGACACCTCGGCCGCCGCGGTCGCCGTCGCCGCCCGCGCCGGTGACCCGGTGGCCCTCGCCTCCTTCGCCCGCGCGGCGCGTGCGCTGGCCGCCGGGATCGCCGCGACGGCGACCCTCGTCGAGATCGACATCGCCGTCATCGGCGGTGGGGTGGCGAAGGCGGGCGACGTGTTGTTCACGCCGCTGCGGCGCGCCCTTCGCGACTACGCGACGTTGTCCTTCGTACGTCAACTCACCGTGGCCCCCGCGCTGATGAGCACGGACGCGGGGCTCGTCGGAGCGGCGGCGGCAGCGCTCGGCGGCAAGCGGCTGAGCGTGGTCGCGCCGGTGCCGAAACGCCGGACGGGCTGATGGAGCCGTCCCGTCCGGCGCTCGACAACCGGCTGGAGCCGCTGATCGACGGCAGCCCCGAGGCTCAGGTGCTCAGCAGCTCAGCACCGGCTCCGCCCAGTCCGCGTGGTCGGAGTCGGTGCCGTCACCGCCGTCGGTGACCACGAGCCGCACGGTCTGAGCACCGCTCACATCCGCCGAAATGCTCTGCGCGGGCTGCGCGTTGGTCAGCACGCCGGT
This sequence comes from Streptomyces sp. NPDC050658, assembly GCF_044457025.1. Classification (NCBI taxonomy): domain Bacteria; kingdom Bacillati; phylum Actinomycetota; class Actinomycetes; order Kitasatosporales; family Streptomycetaceae; genus Streptomyces; species Streptomyces sp. NPDC050658. The sequence goes on along the minus strand of NZ_JBITGM010000004.1, from coordinate 631,012 downwards.
CGACGCCGCCTTCTTGCCGTCGGCCCAGATCTCGAAGGCGACCGTGCCCTTGAGGAGCTTCTCGTCGTCGACGCCGACCTTCGCGGTGACCTTCTCGCAGGCTGCGCCGGTGTAGTACTCGATGCTGCTCGGCGCGTGCGCCCCGAGCCCCTTGGCGTACACGACCCCGTTGATCGTCATGGGGTTGCCGTCGCCCGCCGCGCTCTCACCGTTGCTGGTGTCCTTCTCGACCGGACCCCAGCCGTTCGATGTGGCGAGCCACGGCAGATCGCTCAGCGCCGAACTGCCCGCGGGCGGCGCGACGACGACATGCGCCGTCACCGGCAGCACGCTCTCGGCGCGGGTGCCGGAGGGGGAGCGGTAGGCGGTCCTCACGCTCAGGTCGTACGCTCCCGGCGCGGTGCCCTGGGGAGCGGTGACCGTCCATGACGTACGGAGGGACTTTCCCGTGCCCAGGGAGCTCGCGGTCGACGGCGAGGTCGCCTTGATCTGCCATCCCGCGGGCCCGGAGACGGTGGCGGAGACCTTCCGCGCGGCCGTGCGGCCGAGGTTGGTGACCTTGGACGTCAGCGCGGTCGGCTTGCCCGCCTCCATGAACGGGGCGCCGTCCAGGCCGAGTTCGACGGCGGGCGGATGCTGCGACCACTTGCCGTCGGCCGACACCCGCAGCAGCACGGTGCCGTGGGCGGGGACGGTCGCGGAGATGCTGCCCGCCGTGTTGTAGCTCTTGTGCTGCCACAGGTCGCGCAGCGTGTACCCGTCGGCGTCGGGGAGGCCGACGGCCTTCGCGGACGTGGCGATCGACTGGGCGCGCTCCGTCTCGTTGAAGAGCGCGACGGCCCGGCTGCCGTCCTTCATCTCCTTGGCGACGACCCAGCGGCCGCCTTCGGAGGAGAGCACCTTGCCCTGCTTGCCCAGCGGGTCCTGGTCGACGGCGATGACTTCCTTGTTGCCGATGATCTCGAAGGTCTCCGGCGTGGCCTTGCGCAGGTCCGAGCCGATCAGCAGGGGTGCGGCCATGACGGACCACATCGAGAAGTGCGTGCGGTACTCGGTGTCGGTCATGCCGCCGTTGCCGACCTCCAGCATGTCCGGGTCGTTCCACCGCCCCGGGCCCGCGTACTCGGCGAGCGGCAGGTTCTGCTTCATGATCGACAGCATCGAGCTCCAGTTGTCGCTGATGTCGCCGGTGGTGCGCCAGAGATGGCCGACGTCGGCGGCCCACTCCCAGGGCTTGTTCTCGCCCCACTCGCAGATGCTGTAGACGATGGGCCGGCCGGTGGCCTTCAGCGCGTCGCGCATCGCGATGTACCGCTTCTTCGCGTCGACGCCTTGGTTGTTGCAGTTGTCGTACTTGAGGTAGTCGACGCCCCAGTCGGCGAACTGCCGGGCGTCGCTGACCTCATGGCCGAGCGCTCCGGGGAAGCCGATGCTGCTGCAGGTCTTGGTGCCCGCGCTGGTGTAGATGCCGAGCTTGAGGCCCTTGGAGTGGACGTAGTCGGCAACTGCCTTGATTCCATTGGGGAATCGCTTGGGGTCGGGTACCAGCTTGCCGTCGGCGTCGCGCTCGGGCAGCGCCCAGCAGTCGTCGAGGTTGACGTACTGGTAGCCCGCCTCCTTGAGGCCCTTCTCGACGAAGATGTCCGCGATCCCCTTGACCATCGCCTCGTCGAACTCGGCCCGGCAGTGGGTGGAGTTCCAGTTGTTGAAGCCCATGGGCGGGGTGAGGGCGAGGTCGCCGGGGAGCTTGGACTCGGCTGCGGCGGCCCGGCTCGGGGCGCCTGGCTCCTGTGCCGAGGCCAGTGCCTGTGGTGCCGCGAGGCCCGTGGTGCAGAGCAGGGCGGCGGCGAGCGATCCGACGACTCTTCGCCTGACGGTGCGGGATGAGAGGTGACGCATCGTTACATTCCTCCGTACTCGCAGAAGTTGGGGGACTGCATGTACGTGTCAGAGGTGCGCGCTTACGGTAGGCCTTGTTGGACTCTGTTGGAAGGGGAGTGGTAACGGTTCGGTCAGTCGAACGCCGAAACCCTTGACTGCGGTGGAACTTGGGAGTGGGATCCCAATCCTCGCGTTCGGTTGTGTTCGGTTGCACCCCGAGGAGGGGGACATGGCACAGTCATCGTTCAAGGGTTCTGCCACGCCTCGCAGCATGTCAGGACATCGGATGCCCCGGCGGAATCTCTTGCGTGGTGCGGCTGTCGGCACCGGAGCGGTCACCCTTCCGGCCCTGCTCACGGCCTGTGGCGACGGTCCCGGCGGCAACAAGGACGAAGTCACGATGGGCTCCAACTCCTCGGACGCGGTGCCCAAGAAGGCGTTCGCCGCCGCCTTCGACGCGTACGAGAAGAAGTCCGGGAAGACCGTCAAGGTCAACACCACAGAGCACAACGAGTTCCAGCAGAACATCACGCGCTATCTGCAGGGGTCGCCCGACGACGTCTTCATGTGGTTCGCCGGGTACCGCATGCAGTACTTCGCGGAAAAGGGTCTGCTGATCGACGTAAGCGACGTGTGGAAGGGTTTCACCGGATTCTCGGACGCGTTGAAGGCGCAGTCCACGCACGACGGCAAGCAGTACTTCGTGCCGTACTACTACTACCCATGGGCCGTCTTCCACCGCAAGAGCCTCTTCGCGAAACAGGGCTATGAACAGGCCAAGACCTGGGACGACTTCATCGCCCTCGCCAAGAAGATGAGCAAGGACGGAATCCCGGTCGCCTTCTGCGACAAGGACGGCTGGCCCGCGATGGGCACCTTCGACTACATCAACATGCGGCTCAACGGCTACGAGTTCCACAAGAACCTGATGGCCGGCGAGGAGGCCTGGACGGACACCAGGGTCAAGAAGGTCTTCGACCTCTGGCGCGAACTCATGCCCTACTACCAGAAGGGCGCGCTCGGCCGTACCTGGGAAGAGGCGGGGCAGGGGCTGCAGAAACGAAAGACGGGAATGGCCGTCTTCGGGATGCCGCACCCCGGCCAGCAGTTCCCGGCGGACGAACGCGACGACATCGACTTCTTCGCCTTTCCCGAGATCGACCCGGCGTACGGCCAGGACGCGGTCGAGGCACCGATCGACGGATTCCTGGTGGCGAAGAAGTCGAAGAACGTCGACGGCGCCAAGCAGCTCCTCAAGTGGCTCGGAACACCGAAGGCGGAGGACATCTACCTCGCGGGCGACCCCAACAACATCGCCGTCAACGAAGGCGCCGACACCTCCAAGTACAGCCCCCTGCAGAAGAAGTCGGCCGAACTCGTCGCGGGCGCCAAACAGATCTCGCAGTTCCTGGACCGGGACACCCGCCCCGACTTCGCGCAGACCGTCATGATCAAGGCCCTCCAGGACTTCATCGGCAATCCGAAGGACGTCGACGGGCTCGTCAACAGCATCGAGCGGCAGAAGAAGGACATCTTCTCGTCGGACGTCGGCTGAGGGCGGGGGACAGCGTTCCGTGCCGCAGAACATCGAGCGAAGCGCCCGGCGCCGGGGCGCACGCCGTTTCACCCGCCGCGACAAGCTGGTCCTCGGCCTGCTCCTCGGAATTCCCGTACTCCTGGACATCGTCATCATCTGGGGCCCGACCCTGGCCTCCGTCGGCCTTTCCTTCACGTCCTGGGACGGCATCGGCGACATCCACTGGGCCGGCACGAAGAACTACGAGAACCTGGCCGACAATTACCCCGCGTTCTGGCCGGCCGTCCGCCACAATCTGCTCTGGATCGCCTTCCTCGGCCTGGTGGCGACCCCGTTCGGCCTGCTCCTGGCCGTGGTCATCGACCGCGGCGTCCGCTTCAGCCGCTTCTACCAGTCCGTGTTCTATATGCCGGTGGTCCTCTCGCTGGCCGTCGTCGGATTCATGGCCCAGCTGATCCTCGGCACCGACCAGGGCGTGGTCAACACCCTCATCGGCAACCAGGACGACCCGATCGACTGGCTAGGGAACTCCGACATCAACCTCTGGATGATGATGCTCGCCGCGAGCTGGCGGCACACGGGCTATGTGATGATCCTCTACCTCGCCGGACTGAAATCGGTCGACCCCGCACTCAAGGAAGCGGCTCAGATCGACGGCGCGAATGCCCGGCAGACCTTCTTCCGGGTCGTTTTCCCGACTCTGCGCCCGGTGAATGTCATCGTCGGCGTCATCACCGTCATCGAGGCATTGCGCGCCTTCGACATCGTGTACGCCGTGAACAAGGGCCGCAATGGCCTGGAACTGCTCTCCGTCCTCATCACCGACAACATCATCGGCGAGGCCAGCCGCATCGGATTCGGTTCCGCCATAGCGGTCGTCCTTCTGACGGTCTCCCTTGGCTTCATCGTGACGTTCCTGGTCCAAGAGCTGCGAGGTGCGCGCGACCGATGACCGCCGACATCCACACCACGGCTCGTGCCACCACAGGGACCCCGCCCACCGAAAAGCCCCCGCGCCGAGGCCGCCGCCCGGGCCGCTACGGCGTACACATCTTCCTCGTCACCGTGGCCCTCGCCTTCCTGGCCCCACTCCTCCTGGCGGTCTACGCCTCCCTCCGCCCGTACGAGGAAACGGCGGAGCACGGCTATTTCTCCCTCCCCGACAGTCTGTCCTTCGACTACTACCGCCAGGCGTACAGCGATTCGGGCATGGGGAAGTACTTCACCAACACGCTCCTCATAGCGGTCCCAGCGGTGATCATCACGCTGTTCCTGGCCGCATTCGTGGCGTTCGCCGTGTCCCGGCTCCGCATTCGCGGGGGAATGACCCTGCTGATGCTCTTCACGGCGGGCAACCTCCTCCCGCCGCAAGTCCTCGTCACCCCCCTCTACGTCCTCTTCCTCAAGATCCCGCTGCCCTGGTGGATGTCGGACTCCCTCACCCTGTACGACTCGTACTGGGCGATCATCATCGTCAACATCGGCTTCCAGGTGGGCTTCTGCGTCTTCGTCCTCGCCAATTTCATGCGCACCCTGCCACAGGAAATCCTGGAGGCGGCGATCGTGGACGGCGCGGGCGTTTGGACGCAGTTCTGGCGGATCACCCTCCCCCTGTGCCGCCCCGCACTGGCGGCCCTGGGAACGCTCGAATTCACCTGGATCTACAACGACTTCCTCTGGGCCCTGATCTTCATCTCCGACCCGGACAAACTCCCGATCACGTCATCCCTGAACAATCTCCGGGGCCAATTCTTCACGGACTACAACTTGCTGGCAGCAGGCTCGGTCCTGGTGGCCCTCCCCACGGTCCTCGTCTTCCTCCTGCTCCAACGCCACTTCATCGCGGGGCTGACGCTGGGGTCGAGCAAGGGGTGAGGAAGGCCGCCCCGGAACGGCCTACTCCAAGGAGTCCAACGCCGCCTGCAGTGTCGGTACCGGCGACAGCATTGCCGTGAGGCCTGCGATTCCCAGGATGCGCAGGGTCAGGGCGCGGGGGCAGACCACCGACATGCGGGCGCCTCTTGCTGTCGTGCGCCGGTGTGCGCGGACCAGCAGGGAGATGCCGGAGCAGTCGAAGAACGTGGTCTCCGTGAGGTCAATGATCACCTTCTCGGCGGTTCCCGCGGTGATCGGGTCGAGCAGCGGGTTGATCCGCTGGAAGGCCAACAGGTCGATCTCGCCGTGCAGTTCGACCACGACCGCGCCGTCGAGCCCGTACGTACGGGTCGGCGGGTGCGGTTCCTCGAAGGCGAATGCGTCGCGGGCGTCGAGTTGCATATGTCCCCCAGGGTCGACGCAGTTCGCCATCTTGGGGGAGCGGCAGCGCGTCGAAGAGCCGGAATCGGATGGTCGCCGGGGACTGGGGCGCCTGGCGGATCACGCTAGCGGCCGACGGCGCCACCTGGTGTGCGGGAACGATTCATGCAGAGTGACTCTCACTCGATGGGGTGAAATGGATGTGAACTACTTGACGGATTGGGTCGGCTTTCGGCCTGCGCATGGCGCGCCCCATCAGGGCCTGGTTTCCATGGCAGGGTGTTGCGGGCAAGCCACAGGGGGCCAACAGAAGAGGGGGAACCGTGATCGTCTGGATCAACGGTGCGTTCGGTGCGGGCAAGACCAGCACCGCACGGGAACTGATCGAGCTGATCCCGAACAGCACACTCTTCGACCCCGAGGTCATCGGCGGCGCACTGCCCCATCTGCTGCCGCCCAAGCGCCTCGCCGAGGTGAGCGACTTCCAGGATCTGCCGATCTGGCGGCGGCTCGTCGTGGACACCGCGGCGGCGCTGCTCGCCGAGGTCGGCGGTGTACTCGTGGTGCCCATGACGCTGCTGAGACAGGACTACCGCGATGAGATCTTCGGCGGCCTCGCCTCGCGCAGGATCGCCGTGCGCCATGTCGTCCTGGCCCCGGACGAAACGATCCTGCGGGAGCGAATATCCGCCCGGCCCGTCCCGGAAGACCTGCCCGACGGGGAGATGCGGGTGCGGCGGTGGTCGTTCGACCACATCGAGCCCTACCGCGCCGCCCTCGCGGGCTGGCTCGGCACGGACGCCCTGCGGATCGACACCAGCGCCCTGAGCCCCTACCGGACCGCCGAGTGCGTCGCCGACGCCGTACGGACCGGCGCCGCCTCCGTCTGCGACATCGTGCAGACCCCGGAGCCCACTTCGGAGACCCTCGCCTCCGGCGTCCTGCTCTTCGACGAGGACGACCGGGTGCTGCTCGTCGACCCGACGTACAAGGCAGGGTGGGAGTTCCCCGGCGGCGTCGTCGAACCCGGCGAGGCGCCCGCGCGCGCGGGCGTGCGGGAAGTCGCCGAGGAGACCGGAATCCAGCTCGCCGACGCGCCCCGGCTCCTCGTCGTCGACTGGGAGCCGCCCGTGCCGCCCGGCTACGGAGGCATGCGGTTCCTCTACGACGGCGGACGGCTCGACGGCGAGGACGCGCGGCGGATGCTGCTGCCAGGGCCCGAACTCCGAGACTGCCGCTTCGTCACCGAGGAGGAGGCGGCCCGGCTGCTGCCCCCCGTGCGCTACGAGCGGCTGCGCTGGGCGCTGCGGGCGCGGGAGAGCGGAATCCCGCTGTACCTGGAGTCGAGCGTCCCGGTCGGGCGGCAGCTCCACTAGCCCAGCGTGCGGGCCCGTTCGAGCACCTCGGCCGGAGCCTTGGCCACCGAACCGGTGTCGAAGGGCGGCTGCGGGTCGTACTCGGTGTAGAGCTGGATCGCCTGGGCGGTCACCTCGTCGGTGAGCAGCGCGGCCAGCCGGACGGCCATGTCGATGCCGGAGGAGACGCCGGCCGAGGTGATGACCCGGTCCTGCCGGACCACGCGCTCGGAGGTGTACTCGGCGCCGTACGACTCCAGTTGGGCGGCCGCGTCCCAGTGCGTGGTGGCGGTCAGGCCGTCCAGGAGGCCTGCCGCGCCGAGCACCAGCGAGCCCGTGCAGACCGACGTGGTGAAGCGGGTGCCGGCGTGCGTCCGGCGTACCCAGTCGAGGAACGCGGCGTCGTCGATCATGGCCAGGAAGCTGCCGCCGCCCGGAATCAGCAGGACGTCGCAGTGCTCCACGTCGGCATACGCGGTCGGGACGTGGACGGGGAGCGAGCCCAACACGTCCCGCACCAGGCCCGGTTCAGCCGTCACGAACCGGACCGTGGCATCGGGGACGTACGCGAGAATCTCGTACGGACCGATCGCGTCGAGCGGCTCGAAGCGGTCGAAGAGCGGGATCACTATGTCCATGCGCCGCAGCATAGCCACGGGGGTAGTGGGGGTAGCGGGGGTACGGCGTCACCGCGTCGCGCGTGCGCGGTGTCTGCGGACCGCGTCGCGATTGGCGCACCGCTGGGAGCAGTAGCGCTGCCGCCCGGTGCGCGACGTGTCGGCGAAGACCGTGTCGCACTCGGTCACCGCGCACCGCCGCAGCCGGTGCATGCCGCGCCCCGCCAGATGCAGTGCCGTACCGACCGAGAACAGGACGAACAGCAGCGCGCCGAGGGGCTGTTGCTCGTCCCGGTAGTGCAAGTGCCAGCCGCTGTCAGCGTGGTCGGTCAGCCGGGGATAGGCGGCGGCCTCCGCCAACATCCGGTTCACCAGCTCCGCACGCTCGTGCTCGCCCTCGGCGTCGACGGCCTTCTCCCAGGCGTCCAGCGCCGCGTGGGTCCGCTCCAAGTCCCGTGACGTGACCGGGTGTTCCAGCGTCAGACCGGCCGCGCGGCAGCGGTCCGCCAGCTCCTCGGGGTCCACCGGGCGGCGATTGGCCAGCTCCGCGGCCAGATTGACGGCATCCTCGCCGTAAGGGTTGAGGTGCATAAGCCCATTACAGCAGGCTCGTCGGCATGAGACATCGCATCCCCGTACGCGAAGCCGTCGAGGACGACATCGCGGAACTCGTACGCCTCAGGGCCGGGCTCTTCGAAGACCTCGGCGGCGACTACTTCAACCCCCCGTCGGCGGGCGGCGACTGGCGGCACGCCCTGGCCGTCGTACTGAAGGAGAAGCTCGCCTCGGACGACGCGCGGATCCTCGTCGTGGACGGCGAGGACGGGCTCGCCGCCTGCGGCATCGGCACCGTCGACCAGTGGTTCCCCGGCCCGCACTCGCCGAGCGGCCGGGTCGGGCATGTGATCGGCGTGGTCACCGAACCGGCCTACCGGAGGCGCGGGTACAGCCGGGAGATCATGCGGGGCCTGCTCGACTGGTTCCGGGAGCGGGACGTCTCCCGCGTCGACCTGTACGCCTCGGAGGAGGGCGAACCCCTCTATCGCGATCTCGGGTTCGTCGACCACCCCGACCCCGCGCTGTACTGGCGCCCGTGACGGCGGGGGGCGGCCGCGAAACGGAACCGCCCCCGCCGGACGATCAGCTCGCCGCGTACTTCTGGAGGAACAGCGCCTCGGCGACCGAGAGACGCTCCAACTCCTCGGGCGACACACTCTCGTTGACCGCGTGGATCTGTGCCTCGGGCTCGCTCAGGCCGATCAGCAGGATCTCCGCCCGGGGGTAGAGCGCGGCGAGGGTGTTGCACAGCGGGATCGATCCGCCCTGACCCGCGTACTGCATCTCCTCGCCCGGGTACGCCTCGCCCATGGCCTCCGCCATCGCCGCGTACGCCGGGCTCGTGGTGTCCGCGCGGAACGCCTGGCCCTGCCCGATCTGCTCGGTCGTCACCTGCGCGCCCCACGGCGTGTGCGCCTCCAGGTGCGCCTGGAGCAGCTTGGTGGCCTCGGCCGCGTCCACGCCTGGCGGCACCCGCAGGCTGATCAGCGCCCGCGCGCCCGCCTGCACCGACGGTGTCGCGCCGACCACCGGCGGGCAGTCGATGCCGAGGACCGTGACGGCGGGGCGCGCCCAGATGCGGTCGGCGACCGTGCCGCCACCGATCAGCTCCACCCCGTCCAGGACGTTGGCGTCCTTGCGGAAGGCGGCCTCTTCGTACTGAAGTCCGTCCCACACCTCGTCGCCGGTGAGCCCGTCGACCGTCGTCGAACCGTCCTCCGCGCGCAGCGAGTCGAGCACCCGCACCAGCGCGGCGAGCGCGTCCGGGGCCGCGCCGCCGAACTGCCCCGAGTGCAGATTGCCCTCAAGCGTGTCGATCCGGACGCGTACGAGGGTCATGCCGCGCAGGGTCGTGGTGACCGTCGGCAGGCCGACCCGGAAGTTGCCCGCGTCGCCGATCACGATCGTGTCGGCCGTCAGGAGGTCCGGGTGCTGCTCGGCGTACCGCTCCAGACCGCCCGTGCCCTGCTCCTCCGAACCCTCCGCGATCACCTTGACGGTCACCGGGACGCCGCCGTTCGCCTTCAGGGCGCGCAGCGCCAGCAGGTGCATGATCACGCCGCCCTTGCAGTCGGCGCTGCCGCGGCCGTACCAGCGTCCGGCGCGCTCCGTCAGCTCGAACGGCGGGGTCGTCCACGCCGCCTCGTCGAGCGGCGGCTGCACGTCGTAGTGCGCGTACAGCAGCACGGTGGGCGCGCCCTCGGGGCCCGGCAGTACGCCGTACACGGACTGCGTGCCGTCCGGGGTGTCGAGCAGTGCCACGTCCTGGAACCCCTCGGCGCGCAGCGCGTCCGCCACCCAGTTCGCGGCGGCCTCGCTCTCGCTCCTGGGGAACTGGTCGAAGTCCGCCACCGACTTGAAGGCCACCAGTTCAGTGAGCTCCGCCTTCGCCTTCGGCATGAGCGAGGCGACGGTCTCGGCGATCGGATTCGGCGACATGGGCACGCTCCTCGTAGGTGCGACGTTGTACGTGTGTGGGTGCTGTGATCCTCCCACAGGAGGGGGCCGCGAGTGCCCGCCGTAGGATGCCTTGGAAAGCGCGGCCAACAGCTGGATCGGGAGCGGTAGACCAACGTGAGCAGCGAGAACACAGCGGACGACGCGCAGTACGTGTGGGACGTCGTCGTGGTGGGAGCAGGGCCCGCGGGGGCGTCGGCGGCCTACGCGGCGGCGGTCGCGGGGCGCAGCGTCCTCGTCCTGGAGAAGGCCGAACTGCCCCGGTACAAGACGTGCGGCGGCGGCATCATCGGCCCGTCGCGCGACGCCCTGCCGCCCGGCTTCGAGCTGCCCTTCCGGGACCGGGTGCACGCGGTGACGTTCTCCCTCGACGGCAAGTTCGCCCGCACCCGCCGCTCCAAGCAGATGCTCTTCGGGCTCATCAACCGCGCCGAGTTCGACCAGCAGCTGGTCGAGCACGCCCAGAAGGCCGGCGCCGAGGTGCGCACGGGCGTCACCGTCGCACGCGTGGAGCAGCACGGCGCGGCGGTGCCCGACCGGCGCACGGTCGCGGTGGTGCTGCAGGGCGGTGAGACGGTCCTCGCCCGCGCGGTGGTCGGCGCCGACGGCAGCGCGAGCCGCATAGGAGCGCATGTCGGCGTGAAGCTCGACCAGGTCGATCTGGGGCTTGAGGCCGAGATCCCGGTGCCGCCGAGCGTCGCCGAGGACTGGGCGGGCCGGGTGCTCATCGACTGGGGCCCGATGCCGGGCAGTTACGGCTGGGTGTTCCCCAAGGGGGACACGCTCACGGTCGGTGTGATCTCCGCGCGCGGTGAAGGCGCGGCCACCAAGCGGTACTTGGAGGACTTCGTCGGCCGGCTCGGGCTCGCGGGCTTCGAGCCGAGCATCTCCTCCGGCCATCTGACGCGCTGCCGCAGCGACGACTCGCCGCTGTCGCGCGGCCGGGTCGTGGTGTGCGGTGACGCGGCGGGCCTGCTGGAGCCGTGGACCCGCGAGGGCATCTCCTTCGCGCTGCGCTCGGGGCGGCTCGCGGGGGAGTGGGCGGTCCGGATCGGCGAGGCGCACGACGCGGTGGACGCCCGCCGCCAGGCCCTGAACTACGCCTTCGCGGTCAAGGCGGGACTCGGTGTGGAGATGAGTGTGGGGCGGCGCATGCTGGCCGTCTTCGAGAAGCGCCCCGGCGTACTGCACGCGGCGATCACCGGCTTCCGTCCCGCGTGGAACGCGTTCGCGAAGATCACGCGGGGTTCGACGACGCTGGGTGAACTGGTGCGCCACCACCCGGTCGCGCACCGCGCGCTCTCCGCGATGGACCGGTAGGCGGGCAGCAGCAGACACGGACTGTGCGGACGCGGATCGGAACTCCGGGGCGGGGCCCGGCTGCCTTCGGGCGGCCGGGCCTCACTTCGCGACGGTGATCCGGAAGACGGGGTGGTCGGCCGCCGCCGCCTCGATCTCCGCGTCCGTCGACTTGGCGGTGACACCCTTGAAGTACTGGTTGACCTCCCAGCCCCACTTCTCCAGGTAGCCGCGCAGCACCGGCAGCTTCTCGGCGTCGGGGATCTCCACGGCCGTGAAGGTGCGCACCTTGCGCCCCACCCGCAGCTCGCCGCCGCCGGCCGCCCGCATGTTGCGCACCCACTGCGAGTGCCCGCGGGCCGAGACCAGATACTGCCGCCCGCCCTCGTGCGTGAACGGGTTGACCGGTACGCGCTGCATCTGGCCGCTCTTGCGTCCGCGCACGGAGAGTTCGGCGGACCCCATCAGGCTGATGCCGTGCCGCGCGAGCCAGCCGATGACCCCGTTGAGGCGGACGTTCAGCGGGCTGCCCTTGAGGTAGTAGGGGGAGGACGAGCCGTGCGACGAGGGCGACGAAGACGACGAGGACATGGCGACCGCCTAGGGTGAGGAAGATTCCGTTTCCGAGAGCACTGCTCTCGCTTTAGAGCAGTGTGCACCGGATCGGTGCCCCAAAGCAAGAGCAGTGCTCTCGGAAATGAACAGTGCTCTCGAAAATGAACAGCGCTCTCGATTCAGTGCACTGCTCCGAATCCATGGCACACTGTCCGTATGAGCAGTGCCACCAGCGGAGCCAGGGCCCGCGCCCGAGTAGAAGTGACCGCGGCGATCAAGGACGAGGCGCGCAGACAGCTCGCCGCCGACGGCGCCGCCAAGCTCTCCCTGCGCGCCGTGGCCCGCGAGCTGGGCATGGTGTCCTCGGCGCTCTACCGCTACTTCCCCAGCCGCGACGACCTCCTGACCGCCCTGATCATCGACGCCTACAACTCCCTCGGCGAGGCCGCCGAGACCGCGCACGCGAAGGTCGCGTCGGCCGCCCCCGTGCGGCGCTGGACGGTCGTCTGCGAGGCCGTGCGGACCTGGGCCCTCGCGCATCCCCACGAGTACGCCCTCATCTACGGATCGCCCGTCCCCGGCTACAGCGCCCCCAGGACCACCGTCGAAGCGGCCGCGCGCGTCGGGCTGCTGCTGATCGCCATCGTGCGCGACGCCCACCGGACGCGCGGCGTCGCCGTGCCGAAGCTGCCGGGCGGGCTGCGCACGGAGGCCGAGCGGATGGCGGCGGACCTCGCGCCCGATCTGCCGGCCGCGCTGGCCCCGGCGCTGGTCGCGGCCTGGTCCCAGCTGTTCGGGCTCGTCGGTTTCGAGGTGTTCGGGCAGTTCAACCGCGTCGTCGAGGAGCGTCCGGAGTTCTTCTCGTACGCCGCCACTCGACTCGCCCACGGTGTGGGGCTGTTGGAGCAGTAGCGGCGGGGGCGAAGGCGGTCGTCCTCAGGCGGCGGACGCCGGCCCCGTCGCCAGAAGCTCCGGGTCCTGGCGCAGGATCCGCTCATGCAGCGCCCGCAGCGCCGGTCCCGGATCCGCGCCCATCGCCTCCGCGATCCGGCGGCGCGCGTCCTCGTAGGCGAGCAGCGCGTCCGAGGAACGGCCGGTGCGGTACAGGGCGTTCATCAGGAGCTCGACGAGGCGTTCGCGCAAGGGGTGCGCCGCGACCAGCCGGATGAGTTCATGGACGTACTCGAAGGAACGTCCCAGCTCGATCTCGCCCGCGATCCTGGCCTCCAGGACGGTGACGCGCTTCTCGCGCCAGCGCAGTCGCTCGGCCGCCAGATACGGGGCACTCAGTCCCTCGGCGAACTCGCCGCGCCACAACGCCTCGGCCCGGTCGATCAGTTCGCCCGCCCTACGCAGCTGCCCCGCGTCCCGTGCGGCGAGGGCCGCGTCGACGATCCGCCGGCGCTCCCGCAGGTCGTCGACGCACGCACCGGAGAGCCGATAGCCACTGCCGGTCCACGCCAACTCCGGCCCCGGAGCACCAGGAGTACCCGGAGCACCAGAAGCCCCCGGAGTACCTGAAGCACCCAGAGCACCCGAGCCCTCCGCGAAAGCCCGCCGCACCCCCGAAACGTACTTCTGCACGAGATTGCGTACATGGACCGGCGGCTCATCGCCCCACACCGCCTCGACCAGAGCCTCGTACGAGATCGGGCGCCCCTCCTGCAACAGCAGCACCGCGAGCACCGCCCGCTGCTTCGGCGGCCCCAGCGGCACCTCGGTGCCGCCGCGCAACGCCCGCAGCGGACCCAGAAGTTCGAAGCGCATCCCCTCACCGGCCATGGCCCGAGCGTAACCCGGCGCCCGCCTTCCAGTGGATCTTCCAGTGGGTCTTCCAGTGGGTCTTCCAGCGGTGGCCGCGACCCTGGCGGCACCGGATCCCGCACGGGGATCCCGGGAGAGAGGCAGACAGCGAATGCTGACCCGGCTCGGCCGTTTCGTGGTGCGGCACAGCCGCGCCGTACTGATCGGCGTGGTCCTGGCGTTCCTCGGCCTCGGCGCCTACGGAGCGGGCGCCCAGGCCGACCTCGACCTCGCGCGCTGGGACTCGCCCGGCACCGAGTCCGTGCGCGCGGCGGACGTCCTGCGCGAGGAATACGGCACCGGGAACCCCAACCTCGCCCTCCTCGTCACGGCCCGCGACGGCGACGTCGACTCACCCCGCACGACGGCCGCCGCGCGCCGCCTCGCCGCCGAAGTGCGCGGCGTCCCCGGCGTCACGGACGTCAGCGCGTACTGGACCGGCAAGAGCCCCGCCCTGCGCGCCTCCGCCGGCGACCGCGCCCTGATCCTGGCCCGCCTGGAGGGCAGCGCCACCGAGACCCGCGAACGGCTCGCCACCGTCTCGCCCCGACTGGCCCGCACCACCCCGGAGTTGACCGTCGCCGTCGGCGGCCAGGAGGAGATCTCCCGGCAGGTCGGCGAGCAGGCCCGCACGGACTTCCTGCGCGCCGAGGTCCTCGCGCTGCCCGCCGTGGTGCTCCTGCTGATCCTCGTCTACCGGCGCACGGTCGCGGCGCTGCTCACCGTCGGCGTCGGCCTGCTCTCGATCGTCGGCACGCTCGCGGGCCTTCGCGCCCTCGCCCAGTTCACCGAGGTGTCGACGTTCGCGGCCAACCTCGGGCTCGTCCTCGGCCTCGGACTCGGCGTCGACTACAGCCTCTTCGTCATCAACCGCTACCGCGAGGAGCGGCACGCCGGGCACGCGCGGGAGGACGCCGTCGTCCGCGCGACCGCCGCCGCCGGACGCACCGTGATCTTCAGCGGGGTCACGGTGGCGGTGTCGCTCTGCGCGCTGCTCGTGTTCCCGTTCTTCTTCCTCAGCTCGTTCGCGTACGCGGGTGTCCTCGTCGTGGTCACCGCGGTGGCCGGAGCACTGCTCCTGCTGCCCGCCGCGCTCGCCTGCTGGGGCCACCGGGTCGAGCGTCCGCGGACCGACGCGGGCGGCTTCTGGCAGCGGACGGCGGGCGCCGCGATGCGCCGCCCCGTCGCCGCGGGGGCCGCCGTGGTCGGCGTACTGCTGCTCGCCGCGTCGCCCCTGCTCGGCCTGCGCTTCGGCCTTCCGGACGAGCGGACGCTGCCTGCCGACGCCTCGTCGCGTACGACATCCGAGACCATCCACAAGGAGTTCCCCGCCGAGCCGACCGACACGGTCCAGGTCGTGCTCCGGGAGCCGGCGGGGAAGCGGGGAACCGCGGGCGAGCGGGAAATCCAGGAGTACGCCGCCGAACTCTCCCGCATCCAGGGCGTGTTCCAGGTCGACGCGGTCACCGGCAGCTACCGGGACGGCCACCGCACAGGCCCCTCCACCATCAAGCCGAAGGAGAGCGGCGGCTCCCGCCTCGCCGTCATCCCGACCCAGGCGGCGATGTACGGCGACGTACCGGCCTTCGTCGAGCACATCCGCGACACCCCGGCCCCCGCGCCCGCCCTCGTCGGCGGCTACCCGGCCGAGACCTCCGACTTCCGCGCCACGCTTCTGGACCGCCTCCCGTACGCCGTCGGCCTGATCCTCCTCGCGACCTTCGCGGTGCTCTTCCTGATGACCGGCAGCCTGCTGCTGCCCGTCAAGGCGACCGTGCTCAATCTGCTCAGCCTGTCCGTGATGTTCGGCTGCCTGGTGTGGGTCTTCCAGGAGGGACATCTGTCCGGGCTCCTCGGCTTCACCCCCACCGGGTCGATCGAGCCGAGCATTCCGGTGCTGATGTTCTGCGTGGCCTACGGCCTGTCGATGGACTACGAGGTGTTCATGCTGGCCCGCATCAAGGAGGAGTACGAGCGGACCGGCGACACCGAGGCCGCGGTCGTCACCGGCATCCGGCGCAGCGCACCCCTCATCACCGCGGCCGCCGGGATCCTCGCGCTGTCGTTCCTCTCGTACGCGACCGGCGGCGTCGTCTTCCTCAAGGAACTCGGCGTCGGCACGGCCCTGACGATCCTCGTCGACGCCACCCTCATCCGCGTGGTGCTGCTGCCGGTGGCGATGCGGCTCGCGGGCCGCGCCAACTGGTGGGCGCCCGGTCCGCTGCGCAGGCTGCACCGCCGCGTCGGCCTGCGCGAGGCGGCGCCGGAGCCCGTCGTACTCCAGCGGGAGTACGTGTGATCGCCACGCCCGGCTGACGCCCCGCGCACGCCCCGCGGTCTAGCGTGGCCGCCATGGACGAGCAGCGGGAACACGGGCGACTGCCCTGGGGCGGGCCGCCGATGTGGCGGCACGGGCCGCCCTGGTGGCATCAGCGGGACGAGGCAGCGGGGGCCGGCAGGCTGCCCTGGCTGACGACGCTGGCGCTGACGGTGTTCGTGCAGATCGGCTCGAAGTACGCCTCCGAGGGGCAGCTCGACCGGGTGGACCTGGACATCCCGGCCCGGCTGCTGCTCCTCGCGGGGACGGCGTCGCTGCTGCTGCGGCACCGCTGGCCCGTCCCGGTGGCGTACTTCACGGCCGGGACCGCGCTGGTCTATCTGGGCGCGGGATACGCGTACGGCCCGGTCCTGATCACGGTGGCGGTCGGCTGCTTCGCGGCGGTCGTCGCCGGGCACCGGCGCGCGGCCTGGGGCGCCGTCGGGATGCTGTGGGCCGGGCACCTCCTCGTCGCGCACTGGCTGTACAAGTGGCTGCCGCCGGACGGC
This sequence comes from Streptomyces sp. NPDC050658, assembly GCF_044457025.1. Taxonomy (NCBI): domain Bacteria; kingdom Bacillati; phylum Actinomycetota; class Actinomycetes; order Kitasatosporales; family Streptomycetaceae; genus Streptomyces; species Streptomyces sp. NPDC050658. The sequence goes on along the minus strand of NZ_JBITGM010000004.1, from coordinate 614,369 downwards.
GACGACGCGCGCACCTGGGGGGAGGAGACCGTCGTCGCCGTCTGGGTCGTCGCGATCATCGCCGTCTCCGAGCTGGCCCGCGTACGCCGTGAGCAGTGGGCGAAGGAGCGCGCCGAGCGGGCGCAGGCCGCCAAGCGGCGGGCCGACGAGGAGCGGCTTCGGATGGCGCGCGAGCTGCACGACGTCCTCGCGCACAGCATCTCCGTCATCAACGTCCAGGCGGGCGTCGGCCTCGCGCTGCTCGACTCCGACCCCGAGCAGGCGCGCACCGCGCTGACCACCATCAAGGCCGCCAGCAAGGAGGCGCTCGGGGAGGTCCGCCAGGTGCTCGACACGCTGCGCGCGCCCGGCGACGCGCCGCGCGCCCCGGCGCCGGGCCTCGACCGGCTGCCCGAGCTGGTGCAGCAGGCGGCGAGTACGGGCCTCACGGTCGAGGTCGAGACGCGGGGCGCCGCGGTGAAGCTGCCGCCCGGCGCCGATCTCGCCGCCTTCCGGATCGTCCAGGAGGCGCTGACGAACGTCGTACGGCATTCCGGTTCGCGCCGCGCGCACGTGCTCGTCCGCCACGAGAAGGCCGCGCTCACCCTGCGGGTGGACGACGACGGGCCCGCCACCGGCGCGGACGCGGGCGGCAGCGGCAACGGTCTTGCCGGGATGCGGGAGCGCGCCGCCGCCCTGGGTGGCACGATCGACGCGGGACCGCGCCCGGACGGAGGCTTCCGGGTCACCGCGGTACTGCCCACTCGCACCGCATCTCAGGAGGACGCGTGATCCGCGTACTGCTCGCCGACGACCAGTCCCTTGTCCGGGCGGGCTTCAAGGCGCTGCTCGACGCCCAGCGGGACATCGAGGTCGCGGGGGAGGCGGCGGACGGCGAGGAGGCGGTCCGCATGGTGCGCGAACTCCGCCCCGACGTCGTCCTGATGGACATCCGCATGCCGGTGCTCGACGGCCTCGCCGCGACCCGCAGGATCAGCGGGGAGCCGGGCCTGGACGAGGTCAAGGTGGTCATGCTGACCACCTTCGAGCTCGACGAGTACGTCTTCGAGGCGATCCGTTCCGGGGCCTCGGGCTTCCTGGTGAAGGACACCGAGCCCGAGGAACTGCTGCGGGCCGTACGGGCGGTGGTCGACGGCGACGCGCTGCTCTCGCCGGGCGTGACGCGCCGTCTCATCGCCGAGTTCGCCGCCCGTTCCAAGGAACCGGCGGCGGCCGAACCGCTCGGCGAGCTGACCGAGCGGGAGCGGGAGGTGATGGCGCTGGTCGGCATCGGCCTCTCCAACGAGGAGATCGCCCGCCGCCTGGTCGTCAGCCCCCTGACCGCCAAGACCCACGTGAGCCGCACCATGGTGAAGCTGGGCGCCCGCGACCGGGCCCAACTGGTCGTCCTGGCCTATGAGTCGGGACTGGTGCGGCCCGGCTGGCTGGGCTGACGCGTCACCCGCCGATGGCGTACGAGGATCGTCACCAGGGATACGACGAAGACGACGGCCCCCGCGATCACGCCGGCCCGGACGAGTGTGCCCTCGCTGGGCGACGTCACCCCGAAGAAGAACGCCGGTGATGCCACGGCCAGGCTCGTGAAACCCCCGAGGGACGTCGCGGCGAAGAGCGCGAAACCGATCTCCACGGTGTCCGCGTCGCGCTCGGCCTGCGTCCTTCGCCCCATCGTCAGAGTGTGCGGTGCGCGCTCCCGGCGGGCAAGCAACTGCGCGCCGGGAGCGGTCCGTTGATCAGCTGGGCGGTCAGTCGCGGACGGCCACCGGCTCCTTCTCGACGGCCTCTTGGGGTGTCGACTTGGTGACGACGACCGTCTCCTGCGTACGCCGCTTCCGTACGCCGGTGAGGGTGATCAGCAGGCCCGCGACGGCGATTGCCGTGACCACGATCAGGCCGGGGCGGTAGCTGTCGAGCACGGCCTGCGGCGAGGAGCCGCCGCCGTCGGCCGACGCGGTGACCACGGCCGTGACGATCGCGAGGAAGATCGCGCCGCCCACCTGGATCGAGGTGTTGAGCAGGCCCGAGACCATGCCCTGCTCGTCGTCGTCCACGCCGTTGGTGGCCTGGATGTTGAGCGACGGGAAGACCAGGGCGCAGGCGAAGCCGAGCAGGATCATCGAGGGCAGCACCATCGACGCGTACGACGGCGTCAGGCTGACCCGCAGGAACAGTACGTACGAGGCGACGAGCAGCGCGAAGCCCGCCACGATGACCCGCGGGGTGCCGAACCGGTCGATGACCGAGCCGACCTTCGTCGAGGAGAGCGCGACGAGCGCGCCGGCCGGCAGGAAGGCGAGCGCCGTCTCCAGGGCCGACCAGCCGAGCAGCGTCTGGAAGTACTGCGTGGCGAGGAACTGGAAGGAGACGTAGCCGCCGAAGAACGTCATCGCGCCGATCTGCGCGCGGAGTTGGGGCCCGGAGCGCAGCACGCCGAGGCGGATCAGCGGGCTCGGGGTGCGCAGTTCGATGCGTACGAAGACGGCGAGCAGCACGGCCGCCGCGAGGAACGAAAGGAGCGTGCGGGCCGATGCCCAGCCGACCTCCGGGGCCTCGACCACGGTGAAGACGAGCAGCAGCATCGTCGCCGTGCCCGTGACGGCGCCCGGCACGTCGTATCCGCCGGTGTTCTTCTCGCGGGCGCTGCGCGGGATCAGCTTGAGCCCGGCGATCAGCGCGATGACGGCGATGGGCGCGGGCAGCAGCATCGTGAGCCGCCAGCTGGCCTCGGTGAGCAGTCCGGAGAGGACCAGGCCCATGGAGAAGCCGGTCGCGGCGCAGGTCGTGTAGATGGTGAGCGCGCGGTTGCGGACCGGGCCCTCGGCGAACGTCGTGGTGATGATGGAGAGACCGGCGGGCGCGGTGAACGCGGCGCTCAGGCCCTTGATGAAGCGGCTGGCGATGAGCAGCGGGCCGGAGTCGACGAATCCGCCGAGCAGCGAGGCTAGCGCGAAGACGGCGAGCGCGATCAGGAAGACCCGCCGCCTGCCGAGCAGGTCGGCGGCGCGACCGCCGAGGAGGAGCAGTCCGCCGTAGCCGAGGATGTAGCCGCTGACGACCCATTGCAGGGTCGAGGTGGAGAGGTTCAGTTCGGAGCCGATGGAGGGCAGGGCGACGCCGACCATCGACACGTCGAGCGCGTCGAGGAACATCGCGGCGCAGAGCACCAGCAAGGTGCCCCACAGACGCGGGGACCAGCGCTCCGGGGACGCGGAGTCAGCTGTGAGCGGTGAAGTCATGCGGAGCAATCTACATGCACATGCATTGACTGCAAGCGCATTTAATTCCGATGCAACAATGGGGGCGTTCTCTGTTATCGTGCGATGTCATGGCGGCGAAGAAGGCCGAGCAGGAGCTCGTGGACCAATGGCGCGACATCCTCGCGGTGCACGCGCGCACTCTGTGCGAACTCGACCGCGCCCTGCATGAGCACGGTCTCGGGGCGAGCGACTTCGAGGTCCTCGACGTCCTCTCCGAGGGCGCCGCGGAGGACGGGAGCGACGCCTATCGCGTCCAGGAGATCGCCGGCCGGGTCCATCTGAGTCAGAGCGCGCTGTCCCGCCTCGTCGGCCGCCTGGAGAAGGACGGCCTCGTCGAGCGCGGGATGTGCAGCGAGGACCGGCGCGGGGTGCGGGTCTGCCTCACGGACAAGGGCCGCACGCTGCATACGCGCGTACGGCCGCTCCAGCGTGAGGTGCTCGGGCGGATGCTGACGGCTCCGGGCGCCCAGTAGTCCGGTGACCGGGCGCCCGGCTCTGCCTGCTCAGACGCCCGACGATTCCCGCCACAGCGTGCTGAGCGCGCTGTCGCCGGTGACCTGCGGGAACGGCGCCCGGTTCCACAGCGACAGATAGAGCTGCTCCGCCGGACCCGAGATCTCGCACTCGGCCTCGCCGGCCTCGCCGCGCTCCGTCACGGGCGGCTCCTGTGTGAGGCGCACCGTCCACACGTCACCCGTGTCCGTCGTCCGTACGCGCAGCGTGCGCGGCTTCTCGGTGCGCACCCTGCTGCGGTCGCGGGCGTGGAACCCGGTCAGCAGCTCGTCGACCCCGTCCGCCGCGAACTCCGCGCCGATCGGAGACGGCTCACCGCCGAGCGCGGACTCGGCGTCCACGCGGTGGATCGTCGTCTCGTTCGCCTGGCGCCGCGCCCAGAACGCGAGCGGCGACGGCGCGGGCAGAAATGCCCAGCACTGTACGTCGGGTGAAGCGTCCCGGAGTGTGGCGACGAGACCGGCGTGGGCCTGCCGGTACCAGTCGACCAGGGCGGCGCCGTCCAGTTCAGGCTCCTCGCCCGGCGCTCTGGGCGAGGTATGCCCCTCGGCGACGAACGCGGCGGCCCACCGGTGTACCACCCCGGTGTGCCGCAGCAGATCGCGCACCTGCCAGTCGGGGCAGGTGGCCACATCGGCGCCGGTCCCGGCCGCTTCGGCGGCGCGGGCCAGCAACTTGCCCTCGGAATCGAGGATGTGAAGGTACTCGGAGATCTTCATGTGGGCATTGTGTCGGATGGGGTAGGGGGGTGAGCGGTGGGTGCTCGCTCCTTGGATAGATGGGATCTTTCCCGTCCCCGCCTGCTGAACTCCCGTATTCCTCAGTGGTATTGACATCAGTTGCCCCGCGCATCGAAGCTTTCGTCCGATGTCTGATGGTGTCTGTGATGTCTGATGATCTCTGACGGTCTCTGATGGTGTCTGAGGGTGAGGGAGTCGGCGTGAGGCGATTGCTTGGACTGAGGACTCTGATCCTGGGCGTGGCGCTCCTTGTCACCCTCGTCGGTGCGGGAGCGGGCTCAGTGGCCGCTGACACGGCGAAGCCCGTGCCCAAGGGGATCCCCGGCGAGATCCCCCGCTCCGCAGACCCCCGCGTCGCCTCCTGGCAGAAGCTGCAGTACGGCATGTTCATCCACTGGGGCCTCTTCTCCGAACTGGGCGGAGTCTGGCAGGACAAGCCCGTCACCAAGGGCTACAGCGAGCAGATCCAGATGTGGGCGAACATCTCGCACACCGACTACGCGAAGGTCGCCGACCGCTTCCGCGCCGAACGCTTCGACCCCAAGGCGATCTGCGGGCTCGCCAAGGACGCCGGCATGAAGTACGTCGTGATCACGGGCAAGCACCACGACGGCTTCTCGATGTTCGACACCAGGACCACCGACTACGACGTCGTCGACCGCACGCCCTACGGCAAGGACCCGCTGAAGCTCCTGGCGGACGAATGCCGCAGCCAGGGGCTGGAGTTCGGCGTCTACTTCTCCCTCGTCGACTGGCACGCGGGCCACGCCTTCGATCCGGACAACAACAATCCGGTCCCCGCCTCCATGGAGCCGCTCATCAAGGGCCAGCTGCGCGAGCTGATGACCGGCTACGGGCCGATCTCCGAGGTGTGGTTCGACATGTCGTCGCCGAACGCCGCGCAGAGCCGCGAGTTCGCCGGGATCGTCCGCGAACTCCAGCCCGACGCGACCGTGAACAGCCGCGTGTGGAACAACCAGGGCGACTTCAGGGTCATGGGAGACAACCAGGTGCCGGACGTCGCCCTCGACGGCGCCTGGCAGACACCCGCCTCCGTCTACCACGAGACCTGGGGATACCGCAGCTGGCAGAAGCGCGAGGACATGCCGGGGAAGATCCGCGACCTGGTGACCGGACTGCTGAGCGTCCGCGCCCGTGGCGGCAACTACCTCCTCAACATCGGCCCCCGCGGCGACGGTTCGGTCGTCGGCTTCGAGGCCGACGTGCTGCGCGGCATCGGCGCCTGGCTCGACCGGCACCCCGGATCGGTCATCGGCGCCTCGGCCACGCGCCTGGGCGGCCAGCCCTGGGGCGAGGTCACCGTCGACGGGCGGAACCTGTACCTGCACGTGACCAAATGGCCCGAGGACGGGAAGCTGCGGCTGCCCGGACTCGCCACCCGCGTCACGAGCGTGACCGCCGACGACGGACGGCGGCTGCCCTGGCGGCAGGAGGGCGCCGACCTGGTCGTCGACGTACCCGAGAAGCCGACCGACTCCGTGGTGCCCGTGCTGCGTGCGCAGTTGCGCGGCCAGCTCCGCGTGATCCCCGCGCACACGCTCACCCCCGGCACGGACGGCGGCTGGACCGCGAGCGGCGATGCGCTGCACAGCGGGCACGGCTATGCAGACCAGGGCAGCTACTACTCGCAGAAGCGGACGACCGTGCGGATCAGCGCGTACGTGGTCTCGCCCGGCCGGCGCGTTCCGGCGGCGACGCTCAGGGTGGCGGGGGAGGCCGACCCGGACACGGAGTACCGCGTGACGGTCGGCGGCCGGTCCCGCACCGTCTCCGGCAACGAACTCATCGGCAGGGAGCTCGGGCCCTTCCCGGTGGCGCGCGACGAGGTCACCGAGGTCACGATCACGCCGGCCGGACCCGCCCACGAGGGCGAGGACCTGAAGGCGAAGGTGGCGTCCCTGACCCTGACGCCCGCGGCTGTCGCCGAACAGTGACAAAAGGTAGGGCAACGGACGCGCGGGTTCGCGGGTCGTATGAGGCGTGAGGGTGAAAGGGCGGCTCCGGCCGCCCTTTCGTCCCGGCCGATCCGATGACCTGGGGGAACCTGTGAAGATGAACGTACGCATGAGCAAGGCGAAGAAGGGTCTGTTCGCCGGGGCAGCGATGGCCGCCACGTCAGCGGTGGCCCTGGCGGCGGTTCCGGCCGCCGCGTCCGACGGCCCGCGGTTCCTCGAGCCCTCCGAACTGCCGCCGCACAAGGCGTCGGAGTGGTTCGCGGGTCCGGTGACGGCCGGTCAGCCCGACCCGCTGCCGATGTGCGTCGGCGACGGTCTGCCGTCGACCTCCGTGCACCGCGCCTACCGCACGGACTACGACACCGGCGCGCTGCAGGTGACCGTGGTCGAGCGCAGCGAGCAGCGGGCCAAGGACTTCGCGGCCCTGCTGCGCAAGAAGCTCGACGGGTGCGCGGCGAAGGTGATGAAGGAGGATCCCGAGACCACCGCGAAGCAGAAGTACTACGGCAAGGTGAACGCCGAGGAGGGCGCCCACGTCTACGGAGTCCACACCGTGACGTCCTGGGGCGCCTCCGACATCAACCTCTTCTCGGTGGGCCGGGACGGCAACACGGTCACGCTCGTGACGTGGGGTCAGATGGGCGGCTTCGCCGACGCGCAGGTCGGCGACTTCAAGAGGACGACCGCGAAGGCCGTCAACAAGCTTTACTGAGGCCCGCCGGGCGCGGGTGCGGGTGCCGTCGACGGAGTTGATCGGAACTCCTGGGGTGGCCCAGACTTTCGGGGAGGCCCGCACCCGCCCCGAACCGAAAGCGGCAGAACTCCCATGAGTACGATCCCCGAGCCGTCCTGGCTGGCTGTGCTCCGCGCGGACGGCGGCGCGTACACCGTCCACGAGCACACCGCCGCGTACAGCGTCGCCGAGCGCCAGGCGCTGCCCTTCCCCTGGTCGCGGGCGGTCAAGACGCTCGCCTTCACCACCGGGGAGATCCCGCTGCTGCTCGTGGCGCTGTGCTCGCAGGACCGCGTGGACTACGCGCGCCTCGCCGCCGCGGCCGGCACCGGACGCTCCCAACTGAGGGCCGCCGACGCCGACTTGCTCCGCGCGGAGGGCCTTGTCCCCGGTGGCGTCCCGCCGATCAGCCACCGGACCGGAGTGCCGTGCCTGATCGACACGGCGGTCGTCGCATCCGGTGAACCGGTGTACTGCGGCGCCGGATCCGCCGACCGTACGCTGCAGGTGTCGCCACAGGTGCTCGCCCGGCTGCCCCGCGCGCAGGTGACGCTCCTGCGCCGGTAGCAGCCGGACCGGACGCCGGGCTCCGCCGTCAGGCGCGGCAGCGCAGCATCTCCAGCGGGGGGTTGGCCAGGGCGTCCGCCCAGTACTCCGCGCCGTGTTCACGCACTCCGGCGTCGGACACCTCCAGCGGCACCCACGTGACGTCGCTGAACCCGGCCGCCTCCAGGCACTTCTCGTAGACCTCGCGGCGCGGGCAGGTGGCGACGAAGCTGATCGGCCCCACCGGCGCTTCGAGCAGTGCCGTCGTGCGGACCCGCGGCCCGCCCTCGGCCTCCTCGCCGGTCAGTTCGGTACGGAAGCCGTACTTGTCCAGCGGCGGCCCGTCGAAGAGGTAGTCGGGGTTCTGGCAGAACACGAAGAACTCGCCGCCGGGCACCAGGCTCCGGTGCACATTGCGGCACATCCGCTCCATGGCGGCGATGTCCTCGGCGTAGTTGAGCAGCTGGACGGCCGCGACGACGTCGTACTGCCGTCCCAGGTCACGCAGTTCGGACGCGTCGCCCACTTCGTAGCGCACGCCCAGCGGGTCGCCCTCCTCCAACGCCTGGGCCACGGCGACCATTTCACCGGAGATGTCGATGCCGAGTACGTCGGTGGCGCCGCGCCGCTTGAACTCCCTGCTGTAGAAGCCGGTGCCGGACGCGAGGTCGAGGACCGACTTGCCGCGCACGTCCCCGACCATGCCCAGGAAGCTGGGCACCTCCCCGTACTGCACCAGCGGAAGGGCCTTGAAGCCCTCGAACGCCTCACCGATCTCGTCGTACTGCTGCGTGCTGCTCATCCTGCTGTCCTCCCCGTGCTCCGTGCTGTCCGTGCTGCGTGCTGCGTGCTTCGTGCTGTGCGCCTCGTGTTTCTGGCGTGCAGTCTTCCCGCGCCCTGCCCGCCACTCGTACTGGCAGAAGCCACGAAGATCCGGACATCGCACCAGCCTTCCGTACGGCGGAACGCGTCGTCGCACAAAGGATCTTGCGCCGCAGAGGCGCCCCGGTATAGCTTTCTGAACATGTTCACTGAACCCGTTCAGTCACGTGCGGCGAAGCGCGAGGCGACGCGACAGAAGGTGCTCGCCGCAGCCGAGCGGCTGTTCCGGGAGCAAGGATTCGGGGCCACGACGGTCCGTCAGATCGCCGCCGACGCGCAGGTCAGCACCGGGACCGTGATGTCGGTCGGCGACAAGGACGCGCTCCTGGTCGCCATCTTCGACCGGTGGATCGACGCCGTGCACCAGGAGCGGTCGAGCGACGACGGCGCGGCCCCCGGCCAGTTGGTCGCGGGCCGCGCCGTCGACACCGTGATGGCTCTCTTCGAGCCGTTCATCCGCTACTTCGCACTCGACGAGGAACTCTCGCGCGAGTACGCGGCGATCATCGTGCGGGGAAAACGCGACTCGGAGATCTTCCGGAACCTCGCGCTCTCGCTGATCTCCGAGATCGACGGGGTGCTCGTACGGACGGGCCTGACCGGCGTCGACGCCGGCCGTGGGGCGCGCGCCGTCTACTTCGCGTATCTCGGCATCCTCATGACCGTCTCCAACGGCGCCATCGGTGAGCAGGACGCAATGGAACAGCTCCATGAGGTGATCTCGGTCGTGATCGCCCATGAAGGAGGAAACGAATGATCGACACGCCCCACCACTGGTGGCTCACGGCACTGCTGGCGCTCGTCCTGTTCGGTGACGCCGTCCTGTCGGTGCGCCCGCCCGTCTTCATCCAGCGGTGCCTCGACGGGGTCCGCCTGCCGCGCGACTGGTGGTGGGCGCTCATCGTCACCAAGCTCATGGCGGCGGCCGGGCTGATAGCCGGCCTCAAGTACCCGGGAGTCGCCTTCGCGGCGAACGCCGGTGTCATCGGGTACTTCTTGTGCGCGTCGTACGCGCACTACCGGGCGCGGTTCCTCAAGCAGGAGTTCTGGGTCAACTGCCTGGGAATGCTGGGCCTGTCGGTGGGAGTCCTCGTGGCGTGCTACGCCGTGTGAGGGAGGCGGCTACTCGATCGACGAGGTGAAGTACCTGACGGTGAGCGTGTCCGGGCCCGGAGTGGCGGGAGACTCGACGCGCTCCACGAAGGCGCCCCCGAAGTGGTACTTCTTTACGACGTTCTCCATGGGGTCGAGCATCTCGACGGTGATGTCCTTGAGGCGCCCCTCGCGTCCCGCAATCGCGTCCTCGATCCAGCGGTCGACCGCGGCACTGCGGGTGCTGCCCCGCATCAGGGTCACCGAGTGGTTGTCGGTGTCGATGCCGGAGACCTCGGTGAGGTACTCGACGGGGGCTCCGTCCATCCGCAGGCGGTAGTTGTGCGCCGACAGGCCGTTGCCCGGATCGAGTTCGGCCGTCGAGACCGTCTCCGTCTTCTTGGCCGTGGTGGTGGGGTCGGCCGACGCGGGGTCGGCGACCGCCGCCGCGGTGGTGCCCGCGAGGGCCAGTAACAGGGCGCCGCCGACGCCCGCCCAGCGAACGGCCCGGCGCCTGGCAAAGGATCCACTCATGACATTCCCCTACTGAAGAAGTGAAGACTGAAGTGCTGCTGGATTTGATGGGGCCAGCGGTGGCCAGCGGTGGCCAGCTTGGCCGGTGTGGTTCAGTCGCCCTGGCCGGCGCTGCCGATCGGGTGGACGTTCACCGGGGAGCCGGAGCCGTCGGTGACGGGCAGCGTCGCGGCGCCCGGCCAGTCGAGGGTGACCGACTTGGTCTCGCCGGGCGGGGTCACGACGAGACCCGTGACGCGGACACCGGAGCCGCCCGAGTCGTTCATCGGGTAACTGATACTGAAGGACACGGACTTGCCGTCCGCAAGGATCATCCGCTCGGCCGGGTCGCCGCTGCGCTGCGCGGACAGTGCTCCCTCGCTGGTCTGCAGGTCGACGCCCGCGAACCCGGACATGGCGCAGTCCCGGCCGCCGCCGTTCTTGAAGGTCACCGCGACGGAGCCTTCGTCGTCGCCGTCGATGGTGGAGTCCAGCGCCGTGACCTCCAGTTCGTCGGTACGGCACTTGCCGGTCGACGTACCGCCCTGGTCCGAGCCGGAACCGGAGCCGGAGCTGGCACCGGCCTCCGTGCCCTGCCCGCCGCTGTTGCCGCCGGAGCTGCTCCCGGCGGTGTCCTTGCCGCCGCCCTGCTCCGAACCGCCGCCCGACGAGGCCTCGCTGGCCGCGGCCGACGGGTCGCCCTGTCCCGTGACGTCGTCGTCGTTGCAGGCCGTGAGCGAGAGGCTCGCGGCGATGGTCAGCGCGGCGGCGGCAACGCGGAGAGTGCGGCGACGAGCGGTGCGGGCAGTGGTGCTGGAGCGCATGGCGGATCCCCCGGAGAAGTAGTGGGTGTCGTTCCGTCCTCGGAACAACACCAACTCTGGGCGAGGCCACTAACGCCCAGCTCCCACCCCACTAACATCCGCCTAACGCCCGCGTGAGCTGGGACGAAGGCCTGGCGGCGGGGCGAGCGGAGCCTCAACCGGGCTTGCCGGCAGGGCTCGTTGTCAGTGCGGCTTGGCATGATGGCGGCATGAGCAAAGTGATCAACTTCAACACCGCGGACCAGGCCGATGTCGTCGGCTTCCTGGGCGCCGCGGAACTCACCGCGGACCAGCAGCGGACGCTCGGCTACATCCGAGAGGCGGCCGACGCCGAGCAGCGTGACCTCGACCGGCAGCGCGTCGACTGGGGTCTGACCGTTCCCGAGGCGCTGGAGCACCTGATAGCCGGACGGGCGGACTCGGACGCGGAGTGCGCGGGCAATGCCTATTACACCGCCCTGCAGAAGATCATCGACATGAACGGCTCAGACCCCAGCACCCTGGGCAGCTACTCCCGCCCGTCCACCTTCTTCGGCCTGCTGGACGAGCAGCTGTCACGGGCGGGCGTGGCCAGGGACCTGCTGCCCTACGACTTCATCTATGCCGGGCCGCCGGAGCAGATCCCCTTCCGCATCCCCACCCCCATCGACGGCTCCCCGGATATCGGCCGCTGGCCGCTCGACAAGGCCAAGCCCGCGGCCGACGCGTATCGCGCGGTCCTGGACCGGATCGACCCCGATTTCCGGTACGACCTCAACGAACTCATCGAGAAGCTGGACTTCGAGGACGAGAACTGGCGGGACATGCAGGACGTCGACTGGTACACGCAGGACACGATCTTCTTCTCGATAGTCGGCTGAGCCGAGCCGAGCAGACCCGCCCGCGCGCCTACACCAACGAGCGTGTCAGCCACACCACTTCACCGTTCTCCTCCATGGAGACGCGATCCCGTTCGAACCCGAGCTTCTCGAGGACGCGGAGGGACGGCGTGTTCCAGGTGGCGACGGTCGACCAGAGCCGCTTCCGGCCGGTGGCGACGGCGGCGTCGAGCACGGCGCGGGCCGCCTCGGTGGCGTACCCGTTCCCATGCACGCGCTGGAACAGCTCGTACGCGATCTCGGGCTCTTCCAGGGTGGAGCGGCCGACGATCAACCCGCAGTAGCCGATGAAGTCGCCCTCGGCGCGGCGCTGGATGGGCAGCAGCGCGATCCCCGTCGTGGCCGTCGCGGCGAGCATGTCCGCGAGGTCCGAGCGGACGGACTCCACCGTGAGCGTTCCCTTGCCGCGTTCGGAGTGCAGGGCACGCATCTCGGCGGCGTCCGACTCGTCCCAGGGCCGCAGTATCAGCCGCTCGGTCTCGAGGTGGTAGGGCATCGTCTCGTAGGTGGTCATGCGCCCACTGTGCCGCATGGGCCATCAGGTGCCGCAGTCGGAGTGCCGGACGGTACAGCCGGAGGGGGTGTTCAGACGATCACGACCCGGCGGCCGCGGGTGTGCCCGGCTTGGCTGTCGATGTGTGCCGCGGCGGCCTCGCTAAGGGAGTACGACCTCTCGACCGGGATGTGCAGCCTTCCCCGTGAGATGAGGTCGGCGGCCTCGGCGAGCGCGTCCGGCACGCTTCCGGCGACGCCGGAGAACCGGACCCCGAACTCGGGGGCGCCGAGATCGGCGATGGAGACGACCTTGCGCGGATCCCCGGTCAGGGCGACGAGTTCGGGGATCACGCCCGAGCCGGCCAGATCGAGGGCCGCGTCGACAGGGCCGAGCCGCCGCACCCGCTCGACCCACCCTTCTCCGTACGTCGTGGCGAGCGCACCGAGGCCGCGCAGATACTCCTGGTTCGCGGCCCCCGCCGTGCCGATCACCGTGATGCCGCGCTCGCGGGCGATCTGCAGCACCGCCGATCCGACCCCACCGGACGCGCCGCTGACCAGCAGCGTCTGCCCGGCCCGCACGCCGGCCTCGCGCAGGACGCGCAGCGCGGTCTCCACGACGGAGGGGTATCCGGCGGCCTCCTCGAAGGTCAGCCCCTCGGGCATGCGGGCCCAGGCCACCAGCACGGCGAACTCGGCATAGGTGTCGACGCCCTCGCCGAACACATGGTCACCGACCTCGACCCCGGTGACGCCTTCACCGACCTCGTCCACCACCCCGGCGGCGTCGAGCCCGACCCCGGAGGGCAGTTGGAGCGGATGGGCCTTCAGGGCCTGGCCTTCGCGGATCCGCCAGTCGACGGGGTTCACGCCCGCCGCCCGCACGGCGACGCGTATCCGGCCGGGGCCCGCGTGGGGCTCCTCGGCGTCTTCGAGTCGCAGGACATCAGGACCGCCGAACTCGGCGAAGCTCACTCTCTTCATGCCGGTGACCATAACGCTAACCGTTAGTGTTTAACAACGGTTACGTCTTTGCATCTGGTAGCGTCGGGCCATGACCGTGCCGACCGGACGCCGCGAGCGCAAGAAGGCCGCGACCCGCCAGAAGATCGCCGACGCCGCCATGCGGCTCTTCCTGGAACGCGGGTACGACGCGGTGGGCATCCGTGACGTGGCCGCCGAGGCGGACGTCGCCGTCACCACGCTCTTCTCCCACTTCGCCTCGAAAGAGGCCCTGGTGTTCGAGCAGGACGGCGACTTCGAGCAGCGCCTCACGCGGGCGGTCGCCGACCGGCCGCCGGGCGAGCCGCTCCTCCCGGCGCTGCGGCAGGAGATCCACGCCCTGGTACGCCACTGCACGGCGGCCGGCGCCGCCCCCGTCTGGCGGATGATCGAGGCTTCCCCCGCCCTGCGGGAGTACGAGGAATCGATGCGGCTGCGCCACGGAGAGGCACTGGCGGCGGCCATGGCCGCCGATCACGACCTGCCGCTCAGTGCGACCGCCTGCCGGACGATCGCGAGGTTCGTGATCGACGCGTACTCACTGGCGCGGGAGGCGGAGGATCCGGGGGCGGCGGTGGACGAGATCTTCGGGATGATCGAGGCGGCCTGGGAGGCCGCCCGCACCTAGCGCGGTCGCGCCGCAGCGCGTCAGGCCCGGCCCGGATGCGGCCCGGTTCCGGCCCTCGTCACGCTCCTCCCTTGCCTGTTCGCGCGTCGATCCAGGAGCGGACGGCCGACGCGGTGGTGGCCGCGTGCTCCCGCATCATCGTCAGATGGTCACCGGGCACGACCATGACGTCATGCGCGGACGGCCAGGACGTCCGCCACTCGTCGTTCCCCGCGGTGGCGTCCCGCGCGGTGGCGTCCCGCGCGGTGGCGGCCATCGCGGCTGTGGGCAGCGAGGCGCGGACCAGGAGCACGGGCGTGGCGACCGGCTCGGGGTCCCAGCCGAGGAAGAGCCGGTTGTAGGCGCCCGTCGCGGCGAGAGCGCTGTCGTCGTCTCCGTCGAACTCGGCGCCCTCAGCCGCCTGTTGTGGTGGGGCGGCAAGGGACAGCAGCCAGTCCTTGCCGCTGTTCTCCGGGGTGATGTGGTACGTGTCGAGCAGCACGAGCCCGGCCGGCGCCCGGCCCACCCGCTCCAGCTCATGAGTCACCAGGTGCGCGACATTGCCGCCCGCCGACCGCCCCACCATCACGAAGGGGCCCTCCCCGACGTGCCGCAGCACGTTCTCGGCCTGCGTACGCGCCAGTGCGGCGCGGTCCGCCGGTACGGCGAGACCGGATCCGATGCCGGGATGCGGGAACTCCAGGACGTCCAGGTCGTCCTGGAAGGCGTCGTGGAAGCGGGGGAAGTCCCCGCCGCCCGGCGCGAGTGAGGGGTGATACGCCGGGAAGTAGGCGAGCGTCGGCCTGCCGGATCCCGGGCGTCCCTGGGTACGTCGGCTCGGGGGCGGGGAGTGGTCGCGGCCCTGGACGGCCGTGAAGGTGGGCACCGCCCAGGACGCGGTGACGAGCAGGTGCATCGCCGCCACCGGCTGCCCGGCGGCGCTCACGGTCCGGAACAGCGAGGAGAGCGTGTGGCTGGGACGCCCGGTATCGGGGGCGGCCGCTTCGCCGCCGTCCAGGTCGAGCAGACCGAGCAGATGCCGGGCGAACTCGTCGGCCGTACGGTGCTCGAACACCGCCGCCACCGGCAACCGGACCTTGAGTGCTGTGCTCAGCCGGTTGCGGATCTGTACGGCGGTGAGGGAGTCGAACCCCAGCTCGGCGAGGGACCTGCCGGTCGGGAGCGCGTCGGCGTGCGGGTATCCGAGCACGGCCGCGACGTCGGCACGCAGCAGCGATACGAGGGTCATCTCCCGCTCGTCTAGCGGCAGTTGGCCAAGGCGCTTCCGCCAGGATCCCGCTTCAAGGACCTCCTGCCCGGAGCCGGAGCCGGAGCCGGAGACTGAGGCCGCCGCCTTCGGCCGATTCCGCGGGGCGAGTCCGTGCAACGGCGGCGGGAGCCGCTCCGCATCGGCCCGTAGAGCGTCCCGGAGCGCGGCCCGGTCCAGCAGGATCGGGGCCACGACGGGCTCCGCGGAACGCCGCGCGGCGTCGAACAGGGCCAGGCCCTGCCGTGTGGACAGCGGCACGAGTACGTCCCTGGGCTCCGGGTGCTGCGGGAGCCGCCCGGTCTCCGGCGCCGCCATCCCGTCGGCGTGCTCCCACGGTCCCCACGCGAGCGAGACGGCGGGCAGTCCCTCGGCGACGCGGCGCAGGGCCAGGGCGTCGAGGAACGCGTTCGCGGCCGCGTAGTTGCCCTGACCCGCCCGGCCCAGCAGACCGGAGACGGAGGAGAACATGACGAACGCCGAGAGGCCCATGTCGCGGGTCAGTTCGTGCAGATGCCAGGCCGCGTCGGCCTTCGGCCGCAGTACGGCTCCCATGCGCTCGGGGGTCAGCGCGTCCAGTGTGCCGTCGTCCAGGACACCGGCGGCATGCACCACGGCGGTGAGCGGCGGCCCGCAGCGCTTGACCACCTCGGCCAGCGCGGCGCGATCGGCCACGTCGCAGGCGACGATGTCGACACTCGCCCCCAACTCCGCCAACTGCGCCCGCAGTTCGGCGGCACCCGGCGCCAGCGGTCCTTGGCGCCCGGCGAGCAGCAGGTGCCGGACGCCGTGCTCGGCGACGAGGTGACGTGCCAGCTCCGAGCCCAACGCGCCGGTGCCGCCGGTGATCAGCACGGTGCCGTCCCCGCCGAAGGCTTCCCCCGCGTCCTGGGCGACACCGGCCGCGCTCAGCCGAGGAACCGTCACCTGCCCGTCCCGCAGGCGCAGTTGTGCCTCCCCGGTGGCGACGGCCGCGGGCAGCCGCCGAAGCGACTCGGGCCGCCCGTCCACGTCCACCAGGACGACACGGCCGGGCAGCTCCGCCTGAGCCGCACGCACCAGACCCCAGACCGCCGCACCCGCCAGGTCGGGCACGGGGGCGGTGGCATCCCTGGTCACCACCACCAGCCGTGCGCCCGCCGCGTCCGGGTCGTCCTGCCAGTCCCGCAGCGCCGCGAGCACCCTGCCGGTCGCCTCGTGCACGGCGGACATCGGATCCGGTCCGGTCGTACGGGCGACGGCCGTCACGACCACGGAATCGGGGTGCGCGGTGGCCGGAAGGAACTCGGTGAGGTGCAGGTCGTCAGGACCGCGCACCGCCCAGGCAGCGGATCCTCCGGCGTCCCCGGAGAGTTCGAGGGGCGCCCATTCCGGGCGCAGCAGAGCCCTTCGTACGATGTCGTCCGGCTGGTCGCGGTACCTCGCGTCGCCAGTGTCACCGTACCCGGCGTCGCCAGCGTCGTCGTACGCCAAGTGCCCTTGCCCGGCCGGGAGTTCCCTGGTCGTCAGGGAGTCCACGTGGGCCACGAGGCGGCCGGTCGGGTCGGCGAGCGTCAGCGAGACCGTGTCCGGGCCGAGCGACGTCACGCGGACCCGCAGTTCGGTGGCCCCCGAGGCATGCAGGCTCACCCCGCTCCAGGCGAACGGCACCCGGACCCCGTCGTTGCCGCCACCGGTCCTGCCCAGCAGCTGCGCGTGCAACGCGGCGTCGAACAGCGCCGGATGGAGTCCGAAGCGGCCCGCGTCCGGGGCGAGCGGCGCGGGCAGGCGGACCTCCGCGAAGATGTCGTCGCCGCGCCGCCAGACCTTGCCGACCCCCTGGAACGCGGGGCCGTAGCCGAGTCCGGCGTCGGCGAGGACGGCGTACCCGTCAGTGAGATCCAGTGCCTCGGCGTCCTGGGGCGGCCATGAGTTCAGCTCACCTCCGGCCGCGCGTTCCCGGCCCAGCTGTCCGGTCGCGTTCAGAGTCCACGGCGCGTCCTCGCCGGACTCGTCCGGCCGCGTATGGATCTCGACCGGGCGTCGGCCCGAGTCGTCCTGCCCGCCCACCACGACCTGGACGCGCACCGCCGCGGAATCGGGCAGGGGGAGCGGCGACAGCAGCGCGAGGTCCTCGACCGTGCCGCAGTCGACCTCGTCGCCCGCCCGCACGGCCATCTCCACGAACATCGTCGCCGGTACGATCACCCGCCCTCCGACGACGTGGTCGGCGAGCCACGGATGGGCCGCGCGGGACAACAGCCCCGTCAGCACGGTCTGTTCCGTGCCGGGCACGGGGAAGGCCGGACCGAGCAGCGCCGGAGCGTCCGCGGCGGCCGTGCGCGGCGTGTCCAGCCAGTAGCGCTGCCGCTGGAACGCGTACGTCGGCAGGTCCACGCGCCGTGCGCCGGAATCCGCGTACACGGCAGCCCAGTCGACGGCGGCTCCCGCTGCGTGCAGCCGTGACACCGCCGACAGGAGCGTCTCCGGTTCGTGGTCGCCGTCCCGGGTGGCCGCCACGGCCAGCGCGGAGTCGCCGGTGGGGGTCGCGCCGAGACAGTCGGAGACCGCCGCGGTGAGGATCGGAGCGGGGCCGAGTTCCAGGTGGGCCGCCACTCCGTCGTCCGCGAGCCGGTGCACGGCGTCGGCGAAGCGCACCGGTTGCCGGGCATGGCGTACCCAGTACTCGGGCGAGCACAGTTCGGCGGCCTCGGCGGGCCGACCCGTCACGGTGGAGACGACCGGGATGCGCGGCGGCCGAAAGCTCAATCCTTCGGCAATGCCCCGGAATTCGTCGAGCATCGGCTCGACCAAGGAGGAGTGGAAGGCATGGCTCACCCGCAACCGCACGGCCCGGCGGCCCCGCGCCTCGAAGTCGGCGGCGACCGCGAGCACCGCGGGTTCCACGCCCGAAATCACCACGGAGCGGGGCCCGTTGACGGACGCGACGGACACCTGAGCCGCCAACTCAGCCCGGAACGCGAGGACTTCCTCCTCGCTCGCGTCCAGCGCCACCATCGCTCCACCCGCCGGCAACGCCTGCATCAGCCGGCCGCGAGCAGCGACGAGCGTCGCCGCGTCGGGCAGATCGAGTACGCCCGCGACATGGGCCGCCGCCAACTCGCCGACGGAGTGGCCCACAAGGCGGTCGGCGCGCACGCCCCACGAGTCGAGCAGCCGGAACAGCGCCACCTCGAAGGCGAAGAGACCGGCCTGCGCGAAGTCCGTCCGGTCCAGGAGAGCCGCGTCCGGCGTGCCCCGGCCGGCGGACAGCACCGCGCCCAGCGGGCGGGGAAGATGCCCGTCCAGCTGTCGGCAGGCCTCGTCGAACGCGTCGGCGAAGACGGGGAAGGCGGCCCGCAGTCCGGCCCCCATCCGGGGGCGCTGGGCGCCCTGCCCGGTGAACAGGAAGGCGGTGCGGATCTCCGGGTCCGCCAGAGCCTGTACGACGCCTCGTGCGTTCCGATCTTGTACGACACCCGGTGCGTCCCCGCCCGCCGCCAATCCGCCGAGTCCGCCGAGCGCGTCCAGCATCCGTGCCCGGTCACCGGCCGGGACCACCGCCCGATGAGGGAGGGCGGGGCGGGAGACCGCGAGGGAGTACCCGATGTCCGAGGCCGACAGGTCCGGCCGGTCCGCCACCGCGGCCCTGAGGCGCCCGGCCTGGGCGCGCAGCGCGGCACCGTCGGCGGCGGACAGCAGCCAGGGCGCGGGCAACGCCGCCGCTGCCTGCCGGGGGATCACCGGCTCGGGCTTCGGCGCCTCCTCCAGGATCACGTGCGCGTTGGTCCCGCCGATCCCGAAGGCCGATACGCCGGCCCGCCGCGGCCGGTCCGATGCCGGCCAGGGGCGGGGTTCGGTCAGCAGCTCGACCCGGCCCGCGGACCAGTCCACGTGCGGCGTCGGCGCGTCGGCGTGCAGGGTCCTCGGCAGCTCGCCGTGGCGCATGGCCTGCACCGTCTTGATGACACCGGCGACCCCGGCAGCCGCCTGCGTGTGCCCGAGGTTGGACTTGACCGAACCGAGCCACAGCGGCTGCTCGCGGTCCTGCCCGTACGTGTCGAGGACGGCCTGCGCCTCAATGGGGTCCCCGAGCCGGGTCCCCGTGCCGTGGGCCTCCACCACGTCCACGTCACCGGCGCGCAGCCCCGCGTCCGCCAGCGCCGTCGCGATCAGCCGCCGCTGCGCCGGGCCGTGCGGCGCGGCAAGTCCGTTGGACGCGCCGTCGGAGTTGACGGCGGAGCCGCGGAGCACGGCGAGCACCGGATGACCGGCGCGCCGCGCGTCGGACATCCGCTCCAGGAGGACGAGCCCCACCCCCTCGGCCCAGGCGGTTCCGTCGGCAGCCGCCGAGAACGACTTGCAGCGCCCGTCCGGCGAAAGCCCGCGCTGCCGGCTGAAGGCGAGGAAGGGCTTGGGCGTCGACATCACCGTGACCCCGCCCGCGAGTGCCAGCGAGCATTCGCCCGAACGCAGCGACCGTGCCGCCCAGTGCAGCGCCACCAGCGAGGACGAGCACGCGGTGTCGAGCGTGATCGCGGGGCCGCGCAGGCCGTACACGTACGAGAGCCGACCGGACGCCACGCTCCCCGTCGAACCCAGGGCCAGCTGCGCCTCCAGCTCGTGGGCCGTGGGGAGACCGGAGGTGTAGTCGCTGTGCATCAGGCCGACGAACACGCCGGTGTCGCTCTCGCGCAGCGACACCGGGTCGATGCCCGCCCGCTCCCACACCTCCCAGGACGTCTCCAGGAGCAGCCGCTGCTGCGGATCCATCGCGAGCGCCTCGCGCGGCGAGATCCCGAAGAGACCGGCGTCGAACTCCGCGGCCTGGTGCAGAAATCCGCCGTGCCGGGTGTACGACGTGCCGACGCGGTCGGGGTCGGGGTCGTAGAGGGCGGCCAGGTCCCAGCCCCGGTCGGCCGGGAACTCCGAGATCGCGTCCCGGCCCTGCGACACCAACTCCCACAGATCGTCCGGGGAGTTGACGTCGCCGGGATAGCGGCAGCCCATCGCGACGATCACGACGGGATCGTCCTCGTGGGGGCGCCCTTGCCCGTCGCTCGACTGTGCGTGCCGTGCGGGATCGCTCGGGAAGAGTGCTCCGAGCAGATGCCGGGCCACTTCGCCCGGCGTCGGGTGGTCGAAGACCAGCGTCGTCGGCAAGGTCAGTCCGGTACGGGCGCTGAGCCGGTCCGTCAGCTCGACCGCGCCCAAGGACGTCATCCCGAGATCGACGAACGGGCTGTCAGGGGAAGGCAGTTGGCCCGAGTGCCGCCCACAGGCCTCCGCGGTCTCGTCGAGTACCGCCTCGCGCAGCACGCGGCCCCGCTCCTCGCGCGGCAGGGCCAGGAGCCGTACGCGCAGGCTCATGCCGGTCGCGCCCTCCCGCGGCGGAGGCGGGACGGTCAACCGGTGCCGGGCGATCTTGCCCGACGCGGTGCGCGGGACGGCGGCGATCTCGTGGAGCGCTGTCGGCACCTTGTAGTCGGCAAGTCGGGACCGGCATTCGGCGAGCACCCTGCGGGCGTCGATCCCGCCCGGACCCGGCACGACGAAGGCGACCGGCACCTCGCCGAGCACGTCGTGCGGTGCCCCCACCACCACGGCGTCGGATACGCCGGGGGACCGCACCAGCGCCTGCTCGATCTCCGTCGGGTGGATGTTCTCCCCGCCGCGGATGATGAGTTCACTGAGCCGACCGGTGAGCCGGAGATGGCCGTGCCCGACCCTGCGGCCGAGGTCACCCGTGCGGTACCAGCCGTCCCGTAGCGCGGCGGCCGTCGCCTCGGGCTGCTGGTGGTATCCGGTCATCAGGCTCGGCCCGCGCACCCAGACCTCGCCCTCGGCTCCGTCCGGGACGTCGGCGCCGCTGTCGGGGTCGACGACGCGTACGTCCATGCCCGGGACGGGCGGCCCGCAGGAGCCGTCGACGTGCGGGCCCTCCGGACGGTTCGCCGTGATCATCCCGCAGGTCTCGGTGCTGCCGTACGCGTCGAGCAGCGGCGCCCCCAGGGACTCCTCCACGGCCGCACGCAGCGCGGAGCCACTGGGCGCACCGGCCACGACACACAGCCGCGGCGCCGGCGGGACCTCACCCGGCGAGTCGACGAGCCGGCGATACGTGGCGGGCACCCCGGCGAGCAGAGTGAAGGGCCCGCCGAGACCGTCGTACGACGTGAGCAGTTCCTGTCGGAGGCCGTGCAGATCCCCGGCGATGCGGGCGCTCGCGCCCACGGCCGTCACACCCAGGATCACCAGCGAGTGACTGAAACTGTGGAACAACGGCAGCGGCCAGAGCAGCCGGTCGCCGGGGGAGAGGCCGAAGACGGGGGCATAGCAGGCGGCCACCGACCACAGCGCGGCCCGCTGCGTGGACAGAACACCCTTGGGGCGGTGGGTGGTCCCGGAGGTGTAGAGCATCCAGGCCGGGTCGTCGAGCCCGAGCGTGTCGATCTCCGCCGCCCCGTCGCTCCGGGCCGCGCTGTCGAACGACCGGACGCCGTCCGGGACGGGGCCGGGCCCGGCGACCAGAACGCCGAGGTCGGCGTACGGCCGTTCCAGGCGGCGGAGTTGGGCAAGGTGGGCGATGTCCGTGATGACGAAGGCGGCGCCGCTGTCCCGGAGGAAGTGGGTCAGTTCGGCGTCGGAGGAACGCGGGTCGAGGGGCACGCCGACCATCCCGGCCCGCAGCACGGCGAGGCAACTCTCCACCATCTCCACGCAGTTGCCGAGACGGATCGCGACGCGGTCGCCGCGACGGAGCCCGGTCCGGGTGAGGTACGTGGCCAGGGCGCGGGTACGCTGCTCCAGTTCGAGGTAGCTGACGCCGCGCCGGGAGTCGGCGTAGGCGACGCGCTGTCCCGCCAGCTCGGCGTGCTCCTTCAGCAGCTCCGCAACCGGCCGGATCAGCTCGTCGCGCCCCATGTCCCCGCCTCTCACATCACCTGCGGTACCTGCGTGTTGAGCCTACGTCAGCACGCGACTTGTCCACTTTTGGAGGCCGGCTCTTGGAGGTCAACTCCTGAAGGCCGGCTCTTGAAGGTCAGCGGAATGCCTCGGCATTCCGGGCGGCCCAGTCGGCGAACGGGCGCGGGGCGCGGCCGAGGACCCGCTGGACGTCCGGGCTGACGCGCAACTCGGCCGGGCTCGGGGAGCCGAGGATGTCCAAGGTGTCATCGGCGAGCTCCACCGGCATGCCCTGGGCCATGGCGGCCCTGGCCTCGTCGCGGGTGAGGTCGTGGAACCGCACGGGGGAGCCCAGCGCGTCCGCGATCGCCTCCGTCTGCCGGCGCGGCGTGATCACCTCCGGCCCTGTCAGCTCGTACACCTCACCGGCGTACCGGCCATCCAGCAGGCAGGCCGCCGCGACCTCGGCGATGTCCGCCGGATCGATGACCGGCACCCCGACGTCGCCGAAGGGCGCGGCGACGGTCCGCCGTACCCGGACGGACTCCGCCCACCACAAGGCGTTGGAGGCGAAGCCGCCCGGCCGCAGGACGGCCCACTCCAGACCGGACTCCCGCAGCGTGTCCTCCAACGCGCGCATCGCGATCCGCGTCGGGCCGAAGGGCCTGGTCGCCACGCCCTGTGTGGAGAGCAGGACGACCCGCCGGACGCCGCCGGCCGCCGCTTGACCGATGACGGACGCCGGATCGGCCCCGGCGGCGTGCAGGTCGCCGGACAGCAGCACGAACAGCGCCTTCGCCCCGTCGAGTGCGGGCTCAAGGGTGGCGGGTTCGGCCAGATCGGCCGCCACATGGCGGACGCCGTCCGGCACCGCCGCCCCCGCACGCCGCGACACCGCCGTCACCTGCTGCCCCGCCTCGGCCAGCGCCCGCGTCAACGGCCGGCCCACATTTCCGGTAGCCCCGGTCACCACGATCATGTTCAGCTCCTTGCTCAACTTCCGTATGTGGCCTGCACGTTAGGAGCCGGGCTAACTCCTGGTAAGGACATACCTCAAGGTAAGCTCACGACGTGACGGGAAGCGTGCAGCACAGAGGAACCGAGACGGGGGACCGGTATGACGTGTTTCACACGGACTGCCCCGCGCGCGATGTGGTCGACCATGTGACCAGCAGATGGGGCGTCTGGGTGCTGATCTCCCTGCGCAGGAACGACCTCCGGTTCTACGAGCTGCGCGAGAGCATCCGGGGCATCAGCGAGAAGATGCTCGCCCAGACCCTGCGTGCGCTGGTCAAGGACGGCCTTGTGTGGCGGGAGGTCGAGCCGACGACGCCGCCCCAAGTCACCTACGGTCTGAGCGACTTCGGCCGGGACATCAGCGAGCCGCTCACCGTGCTGTTCGACCGGATCACACAGCAAATGTCGCCACGCGATGCCGGGTAGCTGGATTGCGCTCGGCGAACGATAGATCGCGTTCGGCGACTGATGAGGCGCATACAGTGCAATCGTCCGAGATGGCAGATGACAGATGACAGAGATCAGATAACAGATAACAGATACCGAAGAACACTGTGACGCGGAGCCGCACATGACCATCGCACGTGACCTGATGCTCGTCGCCCTGGAGGCCACCGGCGACAGCGCCGCCGAACCGGGCGACCTGTCGCTCGCCCTCGCCGGAGCCGAACTGCTCGACCTGCTGGACACCGGGGCCGTCGCGCTGGACCGGGACCTGGTCGTGCCGGGCGAACCGCCGCTGTCGGACGACGGTCTCGTGCGGGAGGCGGTCGCGGAACTCGTGCGGGAGTCCCCGTACGAATCGGTCGACGACTGGCTGTGGCGCAGGGGGCGTGGTCTCGCGGCGCGCTATCTGGCCGCCCTGGAGTCGGACGGGCAGGTCACGCGCGGGCGCCGCCGCCTGCTCCCGTCCCGTCCGGGCGCCACCCTGCCGACGGACTCACCGGCCCGGCGGCAGGCCTTGGACCGCTGGGCCGCCGATGAGCCCGTCCTCGCCGGCCTCGGCGCGGCCGTCCGTATCCGCGAGACACCCGCCGACGGACTGCTGGAGCGTACCGACGAGGCGACGGCGACCGTACTGGCCGCGGTCGACGACGCGGTCACCGAACTGACCGCCGTACGGCAGCGGCGCGCCATCGAGAACGCGGCCTTCGACAACATCTGGCGAGGCTGACGGAGGGTCGGGCCGGTCGCTCGCACCGGTCCCTCGCACGAGAGGGCGCGAAGGCGTGGATGTGTATGAGGCCGTGGACAGTCGTCGGTCCGTGCGCGCGTTCAGCGATGAGCCGGTGCCCAAGGAAGTGCTCGAACGCGTGCTGAACGCGGCGGCGCGGGCCCCGTCGAGCGGGAACCTCCAGCCGTGGCATCTGTACGTCGTGACCGGCGAGCCCTTGGCCGAACTGAAGCGGCGCGCGACCGGCCGGGCACTGACGGGGGACCCGGGTGACGAGCGGGAGTATCCGATGTACCCGGCCGGACTGGCTTCGCCGTATCGGGACCGCTTCTCCGCTGCGGCGGCCCAGCGGTACGCGGCACTGGGGATCGACCGCGACGACCCCGACCGGCCGCGGAAGATCGCTGCCTTGAACACGGACGCGTTCGGGGCGCCGGTCGTCCTGTTCTGCTACCTCGACCGGACGATGGGGCCCGGGCAGTGGGGTGACGCGGGGATGTACCTGCAGACGGTCATGCTGTTGCTGAGGGCGGAGGGCCTGCACAGCTGCCCTCAAGTGATGTGGACCATGTACCGCAAGACCGTCGGTCGAACCGTCGGAGCCGATGAGGAGCAGGTGCTGTTCTGCGGTATGTCGGTGGGGTTCGAGAAGGAAGGCGTGCCGCGGCTGCGTACCGGACGGGCGGACATGACGGAAACGGTGAGCTTCGTCGGGCTGTGACCGAGTCTCGGCACAGGACCGGGACCGAACGCGGCGTCGTACGCGGCCGGTTCAGGCACCGCCGACGCGGTCGAGCAGCGTCCGGGCCTCGACGGTGCGGCGATGGACCGGACCCAAGGTGGCCAGGCAGTCGGCGTGAGCGGCCGCGGCCTGGGCGCGGGCTTCGGCGGCGCGGCCCAGCCCCAGGAGGGCGGTGGCCGTGACGATCTCGACGGCGCCGGACTCCTGGAGGCGCTGCTCCGGGGGCAGCCCGCGGTGCAGTTCGCCGGCGCGCCCGGCCTCGGCGAGGGCCTCCTCGTGGCGGGCCTGACCGTTGAGGCCACGAGCCAGTCCGAGCCGCAGGACCAGGGCCAGCCGGTCCGGTTCGCGAAGGGTGTCCAGGGCTTCACGGGCTAGCGTCTCGGCCTCGACGTGGCGTCCCTGCGCATTGAGGGCGAAGACCAGCCCGTTACTGGCGGCCGCTGCGACGAGCCGCATCTCGGTGCCGGTGCCGGTGCCGGTGCCGGTGCTTGTGGCGCGGGTCGCGGTCCGGACGACGGCCGCGGTCTCCGCCTCACATTCCGCGTGCCGACCGAGCGAGGTCAGCTGCTGGGCGCGGTCCGACCGCAACTTCAGGGTCTGCCAGTGATCGGCTCCATAGACCCTCCGGAAGACCGGCAGGGCTTCGTCGTACGCGGCGAGAGCCTCGGCGTGGCGTCCCTGGGCACCGATCGAGAGCGCGACGATGGTCAGCGCCAGTGGTACGTGTATGTCGTCGCGAGGCAGCGACCGGGCCACGGCGCTGGCCTCAGCCTCCGCCTCGGCATAACGCCCGGACTGGTACAGGTCCCTGGCCAGTGACACGGGGGGCGCCTGCGTGCGTCTGGCGCGCGGTCGGAAGAATTTCATGGCCGGAGCATATGGATACGACGTGAGTGGCCCGGCGAAGGGGTGGGCGACGGACCGCGGAGCCCATCATCACGGCCACGCACCTGGTTCCCTCCCTCCGCGTTCCCATACTCCGCGTTCCTCATACTCCTCGTTCCTATACTCCGCGCATGGCGGAAGCACTCTTCGGCAGCCTCATCGGCACAGTGGCCGGAGCCCTCATCGCGCTGGCCGGGACCTGGATGCTGGTACGGGACGCCAGGCGCGCCAGGGCGGAGGAGCTGCGGAACCAGGCGATGGCGAAGATGGTCAACCTCGTCCAGCGTGACGCCCTTCCCGACGACGCCGCATGGGGCGAACGAGCGGCCTTTGCGGAGCGGTTCACCCTGGCCCTGCTCCAGATTCCCGACGAAGCCCGGCGAAGGCGGATGCAGGATGCCGTCGACTTGCTGGCCCATGGCGCTCACGACGACCACTACTTGCAGGACTTCACCCGGCGCTCCGGATACGAGGTCGCACACCTGGCCCGCACCGATCTGCGCCTGTGCCTGGCACATCGCAACGAGAAGTCCATGCCTGAGCCCGCCCCGGCGTTGCGCGAGGAAGTCCGGTACTTCCGCGACTACGAGAACTTCGTCGAGCGGGACATCGAACGTCAGGAGAGCGGACCGCCGCCCGAGTAGACGATGCGGCGTCAGAGTTCCGGACCCCCCGCCTGCGCCTGCGGGAACTGACCCTCTCGGGCGTGGACGCCGTCCGACAAGCCGAAACGGCCCGCCAGATGTGCTGACGGGCCGTCACGGAGGTTCGGACTAGTACCAGAGGTACAGGAAGTACTTCATCCTGCCGTCGTTGCCCCTCTTGTACTGGCAGTAGTAGTCGCGGCCGCTCTGCTCGCCCACAGCGACGCATGCGCTGTTGGTCCAGTAGGCCGCGTAGAAGCGCCAGCTCATGATGCCGACGTTCTTCTCACCGGCGGAGGCCTTGGCCGAGACCTTCGGCGCGGGCTGTGCGGGCTCGGCCGCCTGGGCCGTCGAAAGCGTGCCCCCAAGAGCGAGCGCGCCCCCCAGGGTGGCGCCTACCAGTGCTTGTCGCATACGCATGATGTTCCCCCTTCTTGACCGTTGTCCGACCTGCGGTGATGTGCTGGAGAAGAAGGTAGAGGCAGGGCTGTGGCGATGTCGTCCAACGCTGGTTTGGTCACCGCGCAAACCTGTGCGGTACGCCTCAGGGGGCCTACGACTGTCGCGGTACGGCACTGCCTGTGCGAGAACGCCGGGGGCAGGACTGCTGTGCTCCAAGACTGGTCCGCCCCCCAGTCGCAGCCCCCTGAGACGTCATCGCCGCGCCGTGTAACCGATCACCGCCGCAAGCCCCGCCAGTACGGCCACGCTGGTGAGCGCCGTCGGCAGGGTGAACCAGTCGGCCATGAAGCCGATCGCCGGTGGGCCCAGGAGCATTCCGCCGTAGCCGAGGGTGGAGGCGGTCGCGACTCCGTTGGGGCCGGCCAGGGTGCCTGCGCGTTCGACTGCGACGGGGAAGATGTTGGCGAGGCCCAGGCCTGTGACGGCGAAGCCGATGAGGGCGAGCCAGACGGTGGGGGCGAGGGCGCCGAGGAGCATGCCGGCGGCGGCCGTGGTGCCGCCGGCGACGAGTATCGGGGTGCGGCCGAGGCGTTCGAGGAGGGTGGTTCCGCTGAGGCGGCCGATGGTCATGGCCAGTGCGAAGCAGGAGTAGCCGGCGGCGGCGATGCCGGGGTGGGCGTGCAGGTCCTGTTCGAGGTGGAGCGCGCCCCAGTCGGCGAGGGCCCCTTCGCCGTACGCCGTGCACAGGGCGATGAGGCCGAAGACGAGGACGAGTGTGCGGGTGCGGGAGTCGAGACGGCGTGGGCCCGCTTCCGTGTCGTGCCGGTCGGCCGGTGGCGCCGGGGGTTCGAGGCGCAGCAGGGTGCGTCCCGCGACCGCGGTGACGACCAGGCCGATCACCGTCAGGGCGAGGAGATGCCGCGTCGGAGACAGGTGCGCCGCGACCAGCCCGCCGAGCCCCGCGCCGACCATGCCGCCCAGGCTGAAGGCCGCGTGGAAGCTGGGCATGACCGGCCGGCGCAGCGCGGCCACCAGGTCGACCGCCGCGCTGTTCATCGCGACGTTGATCCCGCCGTACGCCGCCCCGAACACCAGCAGGACGAGCCCGAGCGCGAGTGCCGAGTGGGTCAGTGGGGGCAGGGCCACGCTCAGTGGCAGCAGGATGCCGCAGGCCACCGTCACCGGATGGCTGCCGAAGCGGCGGCAGAGGCGGCCCGTCAGGGTCATCGTGATCACGGCGCCCGCCGAGACGCCGAGCAGGGCGAGGCCCAGGTCGCTGGCCGATGCGCCGGTCTGGTGCTTGATGGCGGGGATGCGGACGACCCATCCGGCGAAGATGAAGCCGTCGAGGGCGAAGAAGACCGTCAGGGCGATGCGCAGTCGGACCAGGCTCGGGGGAGTGGTCCGCGACGCTGCGGACGTAGGTTTGTTTAGTAGCGGCACAAAGTTAGAGTAGAGGGGCACCCCGGTCGCGTACAAGGCGATGGTTCTCGCGGGGGAGAGGCAGCGGGCGGGTGCTCGTGAGGTGTCGGCGAAGGGCGGGGGAAGAGCGGATGACGGCCGAACGGCGAGGCGGCGTACGGATCATGGGAGACTCGCCCTCATGAACGGCAAGGCTGCCCCCCGTGCCGAGGGGGATCTGTCCACGCGCACGCGCCTGGAGCGAGGGCGCGGCGCGCTCGGTCCCGCCCTCGAACTCGTCCACACCGGACGGGCCCCGACGCGTGCCGTGCTCACCGCCGAGCTGGGTGTCACCCGCGCCACCGCGGGGGCCGTCGCCGCCGAGCTCGAGGCGCTCGGCCTGATCCGGATCGACGCACGGCCGAGCGCGCCCGCGGGTGCCCAGGGCCGGCCTTCGCACGGGCTCTCCGTCGCCGAGGACGGGCCGGTCGTACTCGCCGCTCAGGTGCACTCGGACGGCTTCCGGGCGGCGCTGGTCGGGCTCGGGGGCCGCATCGTCGCCACCGCGCCCGGCTGCGAGACCATCGACGCCGACCCGGCGCAGGTGCTCGGCTCGGTCATCGACGCGGGCGCCCAACTGCTGCGGGACACCGGGCGGCGGTGCGTGGGCGCGGGCCTCGCCGTGCCGTCCGCCGTCGCCGAACCGGAGGGCACCGCGCTCAATCCGCTGCACCTCGCGTGGCCCGCGGGTTCGCAGGTCCGGCAGATCTTCGCGGACTGCGTACGGGAAGCGGAGATCGCGGGACCGGCGTTCGCCGCCAACGACGTCAACCTCGCCGCACTCGCCGAGCACCGGCACGGCGCGGGGCGCGGCGCCCGCGACCTGCTGTGCGTGGCGACCGGCCATCGCGGCGTCGGCGGCGCGCTCGTCCTCGACGGCCGTCTGCACACCGGCAGTTCGGGCCTCGCCCTTGAGGTCGGCCACCTCACCGTCAACCCCGAGGGCCGCCCCTGCCACTGCGGGAGCCGCGGTTGTCTGGACGTCGAGACGGACCCGCTGGCCTTCCTGACCGCCGCCGGTCGCGAACCCGGCCCCGAGGGTCTGCTCCAGCAGGCCCGCGACCTGCTGCGCGACGCGGCCGCCGACCCCTCCGTGCGCGCGGCGACCGAGGAGCTGATCGACCGTCTGGGGCTCGGCCTCGCGGGCCTGGTGAACATCCTCAACCCGGACCGGATCATCCTCGGCGGACTGCACCGCGCCCTCCTGGAGGCCGACCCCGAGCGGCTGCGCGCCGTGGTGGCCGACCGCAGCCTGTGGGGGCGCAGTGGCGGCGTACCGATCCTGGCCTGCACGCTCGACCACAACAGCCTGGTGGGAGCCGCCGAGCTGGCCTGGCAGCCGGTGCTCGACGACCCCCTGAGGGCGCTGGCCGTCCCGAGCGCCTGACCGCCTCCCTTCAAGGTGCGAGGTGCGCTCAGGTGTTGGTGCCCCGCGCCGACACCCGCCAGCGGTCGATCACCTCACGGTCGCGGACGACCAGCAGTTCGTCGGCGAGATTCACCGGCGTACAGATGTGGTTGGGTACGACGGCCACCAGCGACCCGAGTTCCGGTCCCTTCACCCCCTGCGGGAGCCGGACGACGGCGTGGTGCTCCCACAGGCCGCTGATCGTCGCCTCCGGGAACGCGGGCAGATGGCCGTGGCCCGTCACCCACGGCGAGCGGTCGGAGCCGAGCACCTTGCTGCCGATGTCCAGCACGAAGCGGTCGGGGGCCGGCACGCTGATCACGGTGGCCGCGGCGGCCAGTGCGAGGTCCTCGACGGTGCAGGTGCCGATGGCGAGTTGGGTCGCGTCGTTGAACACGTATACGCCGGGCCGCAGTTCATTGACCGCGCCCGGCTGCCACTGCCCCACCGTCGGCGTCGACCCGCCGCTGATGACGTGTACGTCCAGTCCGACGTCCCGCAGGGACTGCGCGGCCTCGACCAGCGTGCGCTCCTCGTCGCGTGCGGCGCGACCACGGGCCCGCGGGTCGTGGCCGTAGCCGTGCCCCGGGAACGTGAAGACGCCTACGACACGCAGTCCGGCGTCCGCCGCCGCACGCCCGACCGCGCCGGCGGCGTGCGGCTCTACGCCGGTGCGGTGGTTGCCGCTGTCGACCTCGACGAGTACCTCGACGGGCCGGGCGCTGCCACGTACGGCGTCACCTAGCCGCCGCGCGCCCTCGGCCGACTCGACGCCGACCCGCAGGGCGACGTCGTCCGCCAGGGCGCGCAGCCGCCGCGCCTTGTCGGCGTCGGGCCACACGGGATAGGCGATGAACAGGTCGTCCACGCCGTCCCGTGCGAAGGCCTCGGCCTCGCTGACCGTGGCCACCGAGAGGCCGGACGCGCCGGCCCTCAGCTGCCGGTCGGCGATCCGCGCGCACTTGTGGCTCTTGGCGTGCGGTCGCAGGGCGAAACCGTGGGACCGCGAGGCCTCGGCCATCCGCGCGATGTTCCTGTCCAGGACATCGGGGTCGACCACCAGCGCCGGAGTGACCAGCCCGTCGGGCAGTGCTGTCGCCATCTCTTGCCTCCCACCATGGAACGGATGGAGATGATCATGGCAGGTCGGCGGCGCGTGACTCCTAGGTCCTAGGCCTTCACGGGCTCAGCAGCCTCCGTCCCCGTCTCCGCCTTCGTCTCCGTCCCCGTCTTCGTCTCCGCCTCCGTCGTGCTGGATTCGGGGTTGGCCGGGGTGCGGGCCGCGCGCAGCCGCCTCAGGTCGGGCAGCAGGGTGACCAGACCGAGCGCCGCCAGGGCGGCGCCGATCCAGAGGGGCGCCCGCAGGCCGAACGTATCGATGGCGGGTCCGCCGACCGATGTCGCGACGATGATGCCGAGCGTGATGAACGAGGAGTGGACGGTGTTGACCAGCGGCCGGGCGTTGCCGACGCGCTGGACGCGGGTCACCAGGGCAGGGTTCATGGTGACCCCGACGAGGCCGACGCCCATCATGAACACCACGGCGGGGAAGGCCAGTTGGGCGAAGACGGCGAAGCCGACGAGGAACGCGAGGTTGAGCAGCAGGCCGGTCAGAAGGACGGGTACGGTCCGCTTGTCGGCGAGCCTGCCCACGACGGTGTTGCCGATGACGGTGGCCGCGCCGTACGCGATGAGCAGCAGCGGGACCGTGCCGGTGGCGAAGCCGGTGACCTCGGTGAGGATCGGGTTGAGATAACTGAAGGCGGAGAACGTCGCACCGATGACGAAGGTGCTGGTGGTGAGGGTCAGCCACAGCCGCGGGCTCCGGAAGGCGCCCAGCTCCTGGCGGAGCCCGCCGCCCTCGTCGGCCCGGTCCAGGCTCGGCACACCGGCGAGCGTCGCGAACGCGGCGAGGACCGTGAGACCGGTGATCGCCCAGAACGCGGCGCGCCAGCCCAGATGTTCACCGATGACGGTGGAGAGCGGAAGCCCGAGCAGGGTGCCGAGCATCAGCCCGTTGAGCGCCACCGCGATGGCCCTGCCGCGGACTTCGGGCCGGGTGATGCGCGCGGCGAGGGAGATGGAGACGCCGAAGAAGGCCTGCGACGCGATGCCGGTGATCACGCGGGCGACCAGCATGGTGCGGTAGTCGGGAGCGACGGCCGCGAGCACGTTGCCCGCCAGGAAGATGGCGAACAGGACCGCGAGTGCGGTCTTCTGACGCAGCTTCAGAACGGCGACGGTGAGGAAGGGGCCGCCGATGGCCATCGCCGCGGCGAAGGCGGTGATCAGATAGCCGATCTCCGGGATGGTGGCGTCGAGCCCTTGGGCCATCTGCGGCATCAGTCCGGCGACCACGAACTCACTGGTCACCATGGCGAAGATGCCGAGGGCCAGTACGTATACGGCGCGGGGCATGGGGCTGCTCCTGTCGGGGGTTGGTTATGAACTGAACGGTACAAAATGAGGGCATGCGAAAGCGGGAGGGCGTGAAGGAGGGAATGCTCAAAGGGGGGGATGATCGGTGGATCGGTGGATCGGTGGATCGGTGGATCGGCGGGATCGGTGGATTGGTGGGTGGGCGGGCGGATCAGCGACTCAACGCATCCAGCGCCGTCTCCGTGATCGCCTCCAGCGTGGCGCGATCGGCGCCGCCCTGCGCGGAGACCCGCATGCCGCCGATGACCGCGTTCAGAAAGCGGGCCAGGTCGGCCGCGTCCCGTGGTGAGGTGATGTCGCCGCTGCTCTGTCCGGCGCGGATGGTGTCCCGGAACGCGGTCAGGCGGATGTCGAGGTCGCGGGCGAGCAGCTCGGCGGCCTCGGGGTCGCGTCCGGCCAGCTCCACGGTGGTGTTGACGGTCAGGCAGCCGATGCTGCGGTCGTCGTCGCGGCACTCGAACTCGGAGTCGATGACCCGTGTGAACAGGGCGCGGATGCGTTCCATGGGGGAGCGTCCGGTGTCCGCCATGATCTCGACCTGGGTGGCGGTCATCACGTCCATGTAGCGGGCGAGGGCCCGCTGGAACAGGTCGTGCTTGCTGCTGAACGTGTTGTAGATGCTGCTGCGGCCCAGGCCGGTGGCGTCGCACAGGTCCTGGGTCGAGGTGGCCTCGTAGCCGTTCGCCCAGAAGGCGCGCATCGCCGCGTCCAGGGCCCGCTCTTCGTCGAAGGTTCTCGGTCGGGCCATGTCGGTACCGTACAGGTTTTGGAACGGGCGGTGCAATATGGGGAATGGGTGTTACCTGTTAAGGGGCAATACTGGTTACGTCGATGGCTCCTGCTTGCGGGGGGGGGCTCAGGGCCGCAAGGTCTACGAGGACAGCCCCATCAACGGCGTGCAGGGGAGACGGCCCGAGGCCGGCTCGTCTCTGCCCACTCCACCCCGAACGCCCGCGCCGGATTCACCGTCAGCATCCGCTCCACCACGTCCGCGCCCACGGCGAGTTCGAGTCGTGGGCGCACCCCGCGCAGCAGGTGGGGCAGGCCGGGACCGCCGCCGATCGACCGTGCCCCGGCCGTCGTCGTGTCGCCACCCAGGAGCAGCCGGTCGGCGAACCCGGCTTCGGCCAGGGCCCCTACGGCGTCCGGCATGCGCCAGTCCGTGGCGTGATGGGCGCGCGACGGGCCGTCGAAGGCGAGGAAGGCGCCGGACGCGGCGGCCTCCCGGTGCACGGTGAGGTCGGGGAAACGGTTCAGGTGGCCGAGGATCACTCGGGCGGGCGGGATCTCCAACTGCCCGCACAGCAGGTCGAGTACGTCCAATGCCGCGGTGCCGAGCTCCAGGTGGACGGCCACCGGCGCGCCCGTCGCGCGGTGCGCCTCGGCCGCGGCCTCCATCGTCCAGCGGGCGTGCGCGTCCAGGCCGTGGAAACCGCCGGCGACCTTGATGAGTCCGGCGCGTACGTCCGTGTCGCCGATGCCCTGCGTGAGTTCCCGCACGAACAGCTCGGCCAGTCCGTCCGCGCGGAGTCGGTCGAGCAACTCCGGTGTGTAGTGGGCAGCTTGGTGAAGTCCCGTCGCGGCCACGACCCGCACGCCCGTCGCGCGGGACAGGCGGGGTAGTTCCGCCGCCCGTCGCCCCATGCCGTGCGGCGTCCACTGCACCAGGCTCCGGCCGCCCGCCTCGCGGAACGCCGCCAGCTCCCCGGCCGCCCCATCGGCCGAGTCCAGCTCCTGGCCCGGGAGTTGAGGGCTGGTCAGGAAGAGGTGGTCGTGCGCGTCGCAGATACCGAGGGACTCGGGGGGTGCATCGCCGAGCACTGTGCGGACCGAACGGACTGAACGGACCGAGCGGGCCGAACGGATCGAACGTGCCGCGCTCACCACTGTCGGCCCCGAGGGATCACGTCCCGCTCCGGTGCTGACAGATGCAGCACCTGGAACACGTCGCCCTCACCCTTGGGCGCCGCGTGGTCCCACACGGAGAAGTGCAGTGCCTCCCAGGTCCGCGGGTCGATGGCCACGGCCGCGTACACGTTCCCTTCCTGCCGCGCCAACCGCTCGGCCTCGTGGGCGAGTTCGGAGGCGAAGCCGCCCAGCCGGGTGCCGGAGGGGATCCGCGTCCGGCGGCGTATCGCGGCCCTGGCGGTGGCGTCGCGCGCGGTACCCTCGGCGAAGGCCAGGCCTGTCCAGTGCTGCACCTCAGGGCGGCCGAAGTCGTCGACGATGCCCTGGAATCCGGGACCCCAGAGGAAGGAGTTCATGGCCTCGGGGGTGTTCCAGAGGTAGAGCGGCGCGTACTGGTTCACGGGGGATCCGTCGACCCCGCGCTCCCGCATCAGATAGGCCTTGGCGCCGAGGCCGGGGAAGTCGTCCAGGAGATGGCCCTTCGTGGCCACGCGGGTGCGGATGATGCCCATGTCGTAATCGGCCGGCAGCGTGACCTCGTACTGCATCGCGTGCATGGTGGGCGGCTCCTCGTTCGGTCAAGTGGCGTACAGGTAGCGGTACTTCAAGCCCTTCAAGCACTCCGAGCACTTCGAGCACTCCAAGCACTCCAAGCACTCCAAGCACTTCGAGCACTTCGGCCGATCAGGAAAGGAGCGACAGGAGTCCGCGTACACCCGCCTCGAAGGCATCCGGCGAACCGGACGCGCGGGCCAGCACATAGCCGCCCTGGACCGTCGC
The DNA here is from genome assembly GCF_044457025.1 of Streptomyces sp. NPDC050658. Lineage (NCBI taxonomy): Bacteria > Bacillati > Actinomycetota > Actinomycetes > Kitasatosporales > Streptomycetaceae > Streptomyces > Streptomyces sp. NPDC050658. The sequence goes on along the minus strand of NZ_JBITGM010000004.1, from coordinate 579,299 downwards.
GACCACCGTCGCCGCGATCGCCCGCGGGTCCAGCGAAGCCGCGAACTCGCCCCGCTCCACGCCCTCCTGGACGATCCCGGCGATCCGCTCCCGCAGCCAGTCCAGCGTCTGTGTCACCGGTTCCCGCAACCGGTCGTCCGCGATCACGTCCGGGTCCATCGTCAGCCGCCCGATCGGACAGCCCCGCAGCACATCGCGCTCGCGCAGCAGATACGCCTCGATACGTTCGTACGCCGATCCCGTGCCGCCCAGCGCGGCCTCCGCGGCGGCCCGCATCTCCTCGGCCGTACGCCGGATCGCGGTGAGCGCCAGGTCGGGCTTTCCGCCGGGGAAGTGGTGGTACATGCTGCCCTGCCCCGCGCCGGAGTGCTGCTGGACCGCCTTGGGGCTCGTGCCGACATAACCACGCTCCCACAGCAGCTCGCGCGTGGACTCGATCAGACGCTCCGGAGTGCTCATGGAGCCACTGTACATACTAGTAGGTACAGAGATCCAGAAGCCACCCGTCCAGCCCCAAGAGCAGCGCCGGAACAGCGTCGGAAGCAGCGCCATCCGGCTCGTCTACTCCCCACGTGGTACGCGAGCTGCCGCTGGCCGTACGACGACTCGGACCCCCTCGAAGAGCGAATCTCGAGACATCGCGAACCGCACTCCACAGACATCGCGAACCGCACCGCACAGACATCGCGAACTCGCTCCCGAGGAGATGGACACCATGCAGACCCTGGCTCACTTCGACGGCGGGCCCGGCCCGTGGATCCTGTTCTTCCCGCTCATCTGGGCGGCCGTCGTGATCGGCGGCATCGCCCTCCTGCGCCGCACCGTCTGGCGCGGTCGCCGGGCCCCGTGGCAGCGCGACGGCGGCGAGCGGAACGTACGCGTCGACGAGAACTCGCCCATCGCCGTGCTCGGCCGTCGTTTCGCCTCCGGCGAGATCGACGAGGACGAGTACTGGCGTCGGCTCTCCGTCCTGAACGAGGAGTTCGGGCGCGTCGCCAAGGGCGGTGCGGCATGAGCACCGCCACCGGACAGCGCGGCACCGCCACGCTCGACGCCGCCCGCGTCACCGACGCCGTCAAGGTGTACGGCGGCGGAGACACCGCCGTGCGGGCCCTGGACGGGGTGAGCGTCGGCTTTCCGGCCGGACGCTTCACCGCGATCATGGGCCCGTCGGGCTCGGGCAAGTCCACCCTCATGCACTGCGCCGCGGGCCTCGACACGCTCACGGCCGGCAGCGCCCACATCGGGGACACCGAACTGGGCGCGCTCGACGACCGGCGGCTCACGCTGCTGCGCCGCGACCGTATCGGCTTCGTCTTCCAGGCGTTCAACCTCGTGCCGACGCTCACCGTCGCCGAGAACATCACGCTCCCGATGGACCTCGCGGGGACGAAGGGCGACCGCGAGTGGACCGACGCGCTCATCGACGTGGTCGGACTGCGCGACCGGCTGCACCACCGGCCCGCCGAACTCTCCGGCGGACAGCAGCAACGCGTCGCCGTGGCACGGGCGTTCGCCGGCCGCCCCGACGTCGTCTTCGCCGACGAGCCGACCGGCAACCTCGACTCGCGGTCCGGAGAGGAGGTCCTCGGTCTGCTCGGCCGTGCCGTACGGCAGATGGACCGCACCGTCGTCATGGTCACCCATGACCCGGTGGCGGCGGCCCACGCCGACGAGGTCGTCTTCCTCGCCGACGGCCGCCTCGTCGACCGGATGGAGTCGCCGACGGCGGACAGGGTTCTGGACCGCATGAAGGCCTTCGACGGGAAGGGGCCGGGATCATGAGCTCCCTGAGCGCGTCCGCGCGCATCAGCATGTCCTCGCTGCGCGGCCACAAGCGGCGCTTCGCCGGTACGTTCCTCGCCGTGATGCTCGGCGTCGCCTTCCTGGCGGGCACGCTCGTCATGGGCGACACCCTGCGCGGCAGCTTCGACACGATGTTCGGCAACGCGACCAGCGGCACCGACGCCGTCGTCCGTGGCGCCGACGCCATCACCACGCCCGACGACAGCCAGGGCACCCGGAAGGCCGTCGAGACGTCCCTCGTCGAGAAGATCGAGGGAGTCGACGGCGTCGCTGCCGCCGCGCCCGGCATCCAGGGCGCCGGACAGCTGCTCGGCAAGGACGGCGAGCCCATCGGCGGCGAGGGACCACCCACCCTCGCCGGCAACTGGATCGAGGACCGCGAGCTGAACGCCTACCAACTGGCCGAAGGCCGCGCCCCCGTCAAGACAGGCGAGGTCGTCGTCAACCGCGGAGCCGCCGAGTCCGGCGACCTGAGGATCGGCGACACGACCACGCTGCGCACCCCCGACCCCGTCAAGGTCACCATCGTGGGCCTCGCGACCTTCGGCGGCGAGGACGGCATGGCGCAGACCACCTTCACCGGCATGACGCAGGCCGACGCCGAGAAGTACCTCACCCCCAAGCCCGGCGAGGCCGCGTCCATCCAGGTGCGGGCCGGGCCCGGCGTCACCGAGCAGGAACTCGTCGACGCGCTGACTCCCGTACTCCCCAAGGGAGTTGAGGCCATCACCGGCGAGGCGTCGGCGGCGGAGAACACCGACAACGTCTCCGGTCAGTTCCTGACGCTCTTCACCGGCTTCCTGCTCGTCTTCTCCGGCGTCGCGCTGCTCGTCGCCACCTTCAGCATCCACAACACCTTCGCGATCGTCGTCGCCCAGCGCACCCGCGAGAACGCGCTCCTGCGCGCACTCGGCGCCTCCCGCCGCCAGGTCACCGCGTCGACCCTCGTCGAGGCGAGCGCCGTCGCGGTCGTCGCGTCGGCGGCGGGCCTCGCGGGCGGCATCGGGGTCGCGGCCGGGCTGCAGGCGCTCTTCCCCGCCATCGGATTCCCGTTCCCCGAGGGCGACTTGGTGATCAGCCCGCTGTCGATGCTGCTGCCGCTCGCCGTCGGCATCGTCGTCTGCCTCGGCTCCGCGCTGCTGCCCGCCGTGCGCGCCGGACGCACCGCGCCGCTCGCCGCCCTGCGCGAGACGGCGGTCGACCACTCCGGTGCCTCGCGGGGGCGGGCCGTGACCGGCACGGTCCTCGCACTCACCGCCGTGGGCCTGTCGCTGGTCGGCGTCCTGGTCAGCCCGTCCGTGTGGCTGGCCGGCACGGGGGCGGTGCTCGCACTCGCCGCGTTCGTGGTGCTCGGCCCGGTCGCCTCCTCGCGGGCGGTACGGGTGCTCGGCGGACCCCTCGACCGGCTGCGCGGCGTCACCGGCGGGCTCGCCCGGCGCAACGCGCTGCGCAGCCCGAAGCGGACCGCCGCCACCGCGAGCGCGCTGATGATCGGCGTCGCCGTCGTCTCCCTCTTCACGGTCTTCGGCGCCTCGCTGAAGGCGACCATGGACCAGACGGTGAACCGCTCCTTCGCGGGCGACCTCGCCGTCAGCACCCCCGGCTTCGGCGCGGGCGGCAGCGGACTCAGCCCCAAGCTGGCCCCCGCGCTCGCCGAACGCCCCGAGGTGGAGACCGCCGTCGGGCTCGGCAAGGGCGCGGCGGAGGTCAACGGGGAGGGGCGCGCCCTGACCGTCACCGACCCCGGTCTCTTCGCGAAGTCCTTCGACCTCGGCAAGGTGGACGGGTCGCTCGATGCGCTGGGCACGAACGGCATCGCGATCAACCGTGGGGAAGCCGAGAAGCAGGACCTGAAGGTCGGCTCCCAGGCCGAGATGACCTTCGCCGACGGCAAGAAGGACACCTTCACGGTCCGCGCGCTCTTCGACCGGTCCGAGCTGGCGGGGGACTACGTCATCACCCGCGAGGCCTGGGCGCCGCACCGCGCGCAGGACGCCGACAGCCTCGTCTCCGTCACCCTCAAGGACGGGGTGAGCACGGACGACGGCAAGGCGGCGGTCACCAAGACCGCGCAGGAGTACGGCAATCCCGACGTGCAGACCCGCGACGAGTACGCGCAGTCCGCGGCGGGCGGCATCGACATGATGCTGACTCTGGTCTACGCCCTGCTCGCGCTCGCGGTCCTGATCGCGCTGCTCGGCATCGCCAACACGCTGACCCTCGCGATCCACGAACGTACCCGCGAACTGGGACTGCTGCGGGCCGTCGGACAGACCAGGGCGCAGCTGCGGGCCATGGTCCGCTGGGAGTCGGTGCTGGTCGCCGCGTTCGGCACGGCGGGCGGTCTGGCGCTCGGCGGCTTCCTCGGCTGGGTGCTCGTCAAGGCGTCGGACGGCGCGACGAGCAGTGCCTTCGCGTTCGCGGTGCCGCCGGTCCAGCTCGTGGTGGTCGCCCTGGTGGGCCTGGCGGCGGGAGCCCTCGCGGGTCTGCGTCCGGCACGGCGGGCCGCCCGCCTGGACGTGCTGCGTGCCATCGCCACCGAGTGACGTACGACGTGACGTGGGCCTGCTCGCCGTACGACGTGCTGTACGACGTCGTACGCGCGGGGCCTGTCACCGCCCGGTCAGCCGACAACGGCCGACCGGGCGGGAGCATGTCCGGGCGCGTGCCCGTCGGCGACTGCCTCCGGAGCGGCCAGGTCCGCGAAGGGACCCGCTGTTGCCGCCCCGTACACCGGGTACGTGGGCAGCGCGACCGCGGTGGAGGGTGCCGGGAGGGTGAACCAGACGACCTTGCCGCGGTCCCCGTGCGGGCGGACGCCCCAGCTCTCGCTGACCGCGGCGACCATGGCGAGGCCACGTCCGCAGGTCTCGAAGAGCTCGGCGTCGTGCACCTCGGGGAGGCGGGGGTCGTGGTCGTGCACGGAGACCGTGAGACGGTCGAGCAGCAGCTCGATCTCCACGGTGCACACCTTGTCGGGCTGTGCGTGCCGGTGCACGTTGGTCAGCAGCTCGGTCACACCGAGCGCCGCCTGGTCTATCAAGGGATCGAGATGCCAGTAGCGCAACTGCGCCGATACGATTCTGCGGACCTGGCCGATCCGCGCCGGCAGAGCTTGCAGCTCCACCGTGCAATACCTGCTTGGCTGGCTGATCACGGCTGCGACTCCCCGAATTACGGTCCGGAAGAAGACGACGATCGGATCCAGCAGTGGCCGCGTGGTACGCCGCCTGCTGTATGGCCGGCGGGGCTGGTTCGCAGCGTCATCGCCGGTAAACCCAGAGTGATGTGAGACCAGAGTGACTCAGGGGGTGCGGGCGTGCAACTCGCACCCTGCGCTGCGGACGTCCGGCCCCGCTCAGTCCCGGGGCAGGCGGCCCGCGGCCCTGCGGACGGCGTCGATGAACCCGCGCACCGTCGGTGGTCCAGCCGAGCCGGGCGTCGGGTCGTGCCCGGCGAGGGTGAGCCGGTAGCGGTGGCCGTTGAGTTCGGCCAGTGCCCGGTCGTCGGCGGCGAACCACGGCTTGCCCGCGCGCACCGTCTGCACAGGCGCGCTGTCGATCTCCCTGCCGTAACTGGTCAGCAGCTCGAACCTGCCGTCGCTGATGCGGACTTGACCGGCTCGGGTGAGGGAGCGCAATCGCCGTCCGATGCGCACGCCTGTGGCCGTGAACTCCGGCTCCGCCATGTCGTTCCGCCCCCTCGCGGCTCGGTGTCTCGCTCCGTACGGGACCGCCGTCCCGTGCGGTGCAGTCTGCACGCACGGGGCGTCGAGCACCAGTGCGTATGCAGCCGTCGGCCTCACGGACGACGTGCTGTCCCCAGTGTGCCGTGTGTGCGGCTCCGCCTTGCCGCCAGGTGTGCCTTTGAGCTGCCCAAAGGTGTGTTTATGCAGGTGAGAAGCGTGCGGAAGGTGCTTATGATCGAGGGGTCCGGCCGGCTGTTGGCGTGGCCGGCCCGACCCGGAGGAGCCGCGCGGTGAGCACCACACAACAGGATCGAGCCGACGAGCCGATGGCCACGCTCGACGTCGACCGCAGCGACGCGGAGTACCGGACCTGGCTCAAAGAGGCCGTACGCAAGGTCCAGGCCGACGCCAACCGGTCCGCCGACACCCATCTCCTGCGCTTCCCGCTGCCCGAACAGTGGGGCATCGACCTGTACTTGAAGGACGAGTCGACCCACCCGACCGGCAGCCTCAAGCACCGCCTCGCCCGCTCGCTCTTCCTGTACGGGCTCTGCAACGGCTGGATCCGGCCGGGCCGCCCGGTGATCGAGGCCTCCAGCGGCTCGACGGCCGTCTCCGAGGCGTACTTCGCGAAGCTGATCGGGGTGCCCTTCATCGCGGTGATGCCGCGCACGACCAGCGCCGAGAAGTGCCGCCTGATCGAATTCCACGGCGGCCGGTGCCATTTCGTGGACGACTCGCGCACGATGTACGCCGAGTCGGCCGCCCTCGCCGTCGAGACCGGCGGCCACTACATGGACCAGTTCACCTACGCGGAGCGGGCCACGGACTGGCGCGGCAACAACAACATCGCCGAGTCGATCTATCAGCAGCTGCGGCTCGAGCGCTATCCCGAGCCCGCGTGGATCGTCGCCACGGCGGGCACCGGCGGCACATCGGCGACCATCGCCCGCTACGTCCACTACATGCAGCACGACACCAGGCTCTGCGTCGCCGACCCCGAGAACTCCTGCTTCTTCGACGGCTGGACCCACCACGACCCGGACGCCACCAGCGACTGCGGCTCCCGCATCGAGGGCATCGGCAGGCCCCGCATGGAGCCGAGCTTCGTGCCCGGCGCGATCGACCGCATGATGAAGGTGCCCGACGCGGCGAGCGTCGCCGCCGTGCGCGCCCTGGAGCAGGCCATCGGCCGCAAGGCGGGCGGCTCGACGGGCACCGGCCTGTGGAGCGCCCTGAAGATCGTCGCCGAGATGGTCGCCGCGGGGCACACGGGCAGCGTCGTCACGCTGATCTGTGACCCCGGCGACCGCTATCTGGACAAGTACTACTCGGACGCGTGGCTGGCCGAACAGGGGCTGGACATCACGCCGTACGCGGCTGCCATCAAGTCGCTCCTGGCGACGGGGGCCTGGCCCGAGTAGCGGCCTGAGCCCGTCGGGCCGGGCTCAGGCGTTCGTCGCCGCCAGGCGCCGGTCAAGCGCCGTGACCGCGTCGCGGAAGGCCCGGCCCATGCCCGCCCTGCCCAGCTTCAGGGCGAAGCGGAAGGGGGCCGCGCCGTCCGCGGCGAACGTCCACTGCACGCGCGTTCCGGTGCCGGCCGGGGTAAGCCGCCACTCCTCCACCAGGGCCCGCAGCCCCGGCGCGTTCGTCTCGTCGACCCGGTAGGCGTAGCACTCGGCCGCGTCGGCGGCCACGATCGTCTCCCGGAAGCGCGTGCCGCCCTTCAGCCGGACCTCGCGGCCCGCGCCGCCGTCCGTGGGCCGGCACAGGGTGACCGCCGTGAACCACGCGGGCCAGCCCGCCACGTCGTCGGCCAAGGCGCCGTACACAGCGTCGGGGGCCGCGGCCACCTCACGGGCGAAGACCAGCCGCAGCGGCGCGGACTCGACGAACTCCAGCCCCACGGGCCTCAGTCGGCGTGCCATTGAACTCAGCCCCCAAGCGGAATCGGGTGGTTGACCGGACAGCGGGTTGTTGACCGGGCGTCGACACCATAGCTGGCGGGCCGTCAGATGTCTGCGGGGTGCCCGTCGCTCTCCGCGCGCTCGGTCATTCCGATGTCCTCTGCGGCCGTCGCCTCGGACTCCTCGGGTTCGCCCGTGATCACCAGCCGCCGCAGATGGTCGGAGATCTCCGCCCGCGCGTCCGCCGGCAGGCCGGCGTCCGTCACCAGCGTGTCGACCTGCGCCAGCGTGGCGAACGAACTCAGGCCCACCGTCCCCCACTTGGTGTGGTCGGCGACTACGATGACGCGCCGCGCCGACTGCACCAGACGCCGGTTGGTCTCCGCCTCCGCGAGATTCGGCGTGGACAGACCGGCCTCCGCCGATATGCCGTGCACACCGAGGAAGAGCACGTCGAAGTGGAGCGCCCCGATCGCCTGGTCCGCGACCGGGCCGACCAGCGAGTCCGACGGAGTGCGCACCCCGCCCGTCAGGACCACCGTCGCCGCGCCCTGCCGCTGGCCGGAGGTGCGCTGCGCGGAGTGGAAGACGTCCGCGACCCGCACCGAGTTCGTCACCACCGTCAGGTCCGGCACGTCGAGCAGATGATGCGCGAGCGCGTACGTCGTCGTGCCGCCGGAGAGCGCGATCGCGGTGCCCGGCGCCACCAGCGTGGCCGCCGTGCGCGCGATGTCCTCCTTGGCGCTGAGCTCCAGGCCAGACTTGGCCTCGAACCCCGGCTCGTGCGTGCTCGCCTCGGCCACCGGGACCGCGCCGCCGTGCACCTTCTCCAGGACGCCCTGGCGGGCGAGGGCGTCGAGATCGCGCCGGACCGTCATGTCCGAGACGCCGAGCTTCCTGGTCAGTTCGTTGACCCTGACCCCGCCCCGGCGGCGGACCTCGTCGAGGATCAGGGCGCGGCGCTGCTCCGCGAGGAGGTTCTGATTCTCACTCACGTCAGGCCCGGCCCTTTCGCCTCGTCACGTCCTTCGCGCCCGTCGAGCGCGCTGCCTCATCCTCGCATGCGCCACCGACAGGCTGCCCACCGCCTGACCACCGTCCCACTCGGATCGCCACTCGGTCGCCACGTGGTCGCCACTCGGATCGGGGAGATTGCGTGACGAGGGGTGCGCGCGGGGCGGCGAGCCGAGATCCTTGTCTCCTGACCACGCGCATCGACTACTGACCACGCGCAATTCGGGGGACGCAGAACAGTGGAGCGGTCGACAAGAGAAGACTCGGCAGACACGGCCCGCGCATCGGAAGACACGGCCCGCACAACCGAAGACACGGCCCGCAAAGAAGACATGGCGCTCGAACTCCTCGTCCACGGAGTCGGCGGCACCACACCGGAAGAGATGCTGGGCGACCCGCGGACCGTACGGGTCTCCGGCGACGGGACGGCGGCCGTGTTCCGCCGCACCGAGGACGCCGACGCCGAACAGCGCCCGGAGGACTACCGGGGGAAACCGGTCCCGGAGGCGTACGTCTGGTGCAATCTGACCTCGGGCAACGGCTCCCGGGCCCTGTGGCTCCTGCTGCTGCCCTTCATGGTCGTCAACCTGGCGCACTGGATGCGCCCCACATCGCGGCGCAGGAAACGCACCGTCCGCACCTACGGCCTCCTGGTCCGCCTGACCGGGCTCACCCTCACCGTGCTCCTTGTCGCCGCCGCCTGCGAGGTCGCCATCGACCTGACGGCCTGGCAGTGCGCCGGTACGCCCGAGTGCGCCCAGGGCCGTTCCTGGCTCGGCTTCCTCGCGACCGACGCCTCCGGGCACGGCGGCTGGTGGTCCCAGCCAGGCCGCCGCCTCGCACTCGCCGCGCTCGTGCCGACCGCCCTCACGGTCCTCCTCTGGTACCTCTCGCACCGCACCTGGAGCGCCTACGAGTCCCAGACACCGCTGCCGCACCAGCAGGACCCCGAGGAGGAGACCACCCGGACCGCGCTCGGCAGGCCCGGCTTCTGGTACGGCCGCCGCCTGGTGGCCCGGCTGCGCGCGGCGCACACGGCCGCGGGCCTCCTCACGGTGGCCGCCGCCGTGGGCACGTCGGCCGCGCGCCACGACCGCAGGGACGGCGGGCCCGTGCTGCTCGACGTCCTCGGCTGGATCCTGGACGGCACGCTCATGATCGGCGCCGCCCTGGTGGTCTGGGTGGTGTGCCGCAGGGGCCGCAGCGAGAACAGGCTCGACCGGCACCTCGACGAGAAGCTGATCCGCCGCCTGCCGCTCGGCGCGCTCTCCCTGCTCGTCCTCACTCTCCTGTACGCCGGCTGGTCGCGCCCCGAGTGGACGTCCGAGGGCCGGCTGCCCGGGGACGCGACGTTCGGCGGCATCGCCCTGGTCCAGGGCATCCTGGTCGTCGCCCTCGCCGTCGTCGCCCGCATCCTGTACCGCACCAAGCCCGACCCGCGCACCGCGATCCGCGGCTTCGCCGGCCCCGCCGTCGCCATGCTGTCCTGTGCGCTCGGCGGCGTGATGTCCGGCGGCGGCGCCCAGCGCGTCGCCGACTGGCTGGACGGATCGGGAGCGCCGGGCGCGGGCGGCACGATCGACGGCCCGCCCGTGCTGCTCACCTGGCAGGCGTCCGTGATCCCGCCCCTCCTGATCGTCGTAGCCGTGATCTGCGGCTACCTCGGCGTGCGCACGGTGCGCCACAAGCGCCGCGAGATGGCGAAGGTGAAGGAGGAACACCCCGGCGAGCCCGAGGACTCGGCCCGCACCCGGCGCATCGCGAGCACCCGCGCCCGCGCCGCCCTCACCGACCGGGCACCGCTGATCGTCGGCATCACCTCCGCCGTCACGCTGTTCCTGGGCGCCGGTGCGCTCGTCGGCGCCTGGCTGAGCGAGGAGGTGCCGGGCGAGGCCGCCGAGGGGACCCCCGACTTCGTCGAGGGGGTGGCGCAGACCGCCCAGGCGCTCGGCTCCTGGCTGATCGGCTTCGGCTTCATACTGTTCGTCACCTGGGGCCGCCGCGCCTACAAGGACCCCTCCGCCCGCCGCACCATCGGCATCCTCTGGGACGTCGGCACGTTCTGGCCGCGCGCCGCCCACCCCTTCGCCCCGCCCTGCTACGCCGAGCGCGCCGTCCCCGACCTCACCTGGCGGATGCACACCTGGACCAGCGCCACCAAGGCCAAGGGCGGCAGGCTCGTCATCTCCGGGCACTCGCAGGGCAGCGTCCTCGCCGCCGCTGCCGCCTGGCAGTTGTGGCCCTCCGTACGCAAGCGGGTCGCCCTGCTGACCTACGGCTCACCCCTGGAGCGGCTCTACGGACGCTGGTTCCCGGCGCACTTCGGACCCGCCGCCCTCAGCTCCCTGCACCGCGAGGTCGACTGCTGGCGCAATCTGCACCGCGCCACCGACCCGATCGGCGGCCCCGTCTTCCGGGTCCGCCCCGAGGAGGAAGGGCCGCAGGTCGACCGGGACACCCTCAAGGACCCTCTCGCGTACGGGCGTACGGAGGACCATCCGCTGCCCGCGCCGATCCTGGGCCACGGGGACTACCAGGCCGACCCGGCGTTCGCCGAGGAACGGGCCAGGCTGCTCGCCCGGCTCAGGCCGGGCGTCCCGGCCCAGCGGCCCGAGGCGGACGTCACGGAAGCTCCGGCAGATCCTCCGGGTACAGCAGGGTGAGATCGTCCGTGCTCGGCTCGTCGAGCTGGGCCACCCGCCCCGCGTGCCGCTCGACCATCGCCTCGAAGGTCTGGCGCGCGGTACGGCCGTTGCCGAAGGCGGGGCCCTTGGGAAGTGCCGTGAAGTACTTCAGGAGGGCCTCGCCCGTGCCCGTGTCGAGGCGGTACTCGTGCTCGTCGGCCTGCTGCTCGACGATCCGCAGCAGCTCCTCCGGGGCGTAGTCGCCGAAGGTGATGGTCCGTGAGAAGCGGGACGCCACACCGGGGTTGACCGAGAGGAAGCGCTGCATCTCCGCCGTGTAGCCCGCGACGATCACCACCACCGCCTCGCGGTGGTCCTCCATCAGCTTCACCAGGGTGTCGATGGCCTCCCTGCCGAAGTCACGGCCGGAGTCCTCGGGCGAGAGCGCGTACGCCTCGTCGATGAACAGCACGCCGCCGCGCGCCCGGTCGAACGCCTCCTGCGTGCGAATCGCCGTCGACCCGATGTGCTCGCCGACCAGGTCGACCCGCGACACCTCGACGAGATGCCCGCTCTCCAGGACACCCAGCGACGCCAGGATCTCGCCGTACAGGCGCGCCACGGTCGTCTTGCCGGTGCCGGGGGAGCCGGTGAACACCAGATGCCGGCGGACGGACGCGGCCTTGAGGCCCGCCTGCTGCCGGCGCCGCCCGACCTCGATCATGTCCGTGAGGGCGCGCACCTCGCGCTTGACGCTGTCCAGGCCCACCAGCGCGTCGAGTTCACCGAGTACGACCTTCGACGTACGCGAAGGCTGTTCGGGCGCCGCGGTGGGCTCCGGCTGCCGCTCCGTCGTGCGCTGACCGGGGATCGAGCCGAGCAGCCCGGCCGACTGCGTGGCCGTCTGGACGGCGGGCGCGGCCTCCCGCGCGCTCGTCCGGGGTCCGCCGCTCTCGTCGCTGGTGCAGTCCTCGACGAGCGGACCGTCCTCGGCGAACTCGAAGCCGCCGCGCGCGCACCGCTCTGTACGGCACTTCTTCAGCGTCGTACGACAGCCGTCGATCACATGGAAGCCGTAGCCCCCGCTGTCGGTCACCCGGCAGCCCGTCAGGGTGCCGCGCGCGCCCGCCGAGACGTAGAAGCCCGCTTCGGCGGGCGATGTGACCGTGCAGCGCTCGATCGTGGGGTCGGCGCCCTTGGTGACGATGACGCCTGTCTGGACGGCGTCGACCGTGCAGTTGGCGAGCGTGCCGCCGCTGCCGTGGTCGCGGAACCAGGCGCCGGTCGCGGCCTCCCTGATCCGGCAGTCGTCGAGCTGCGCCGTCGCGCCGTCGCTCACCGACACCGCCGTGTTGCGCACCTGCGAGAGATCACTGTCGACGACGTCGGCGCGCGAGCCGCGGTCCAGGACGAACAGCGCGTCCGGCACGTCGTGCACCCGGCAGGACTCCAGGACGGCCGTCGCGCCGTCGCTGACCCACACGGCCGGATAGTCGCCCGTGCTGTCGTGGATCTCGCACTGGTTGGCGTCCACCCGCGTGCCCGGATCCCACACCGAAAGGCCGTTGCGCCCGAACTGCCGCACCGTGGACCGCGTCAGCGTGAGCACTGAGCGGGAGCGCAGGTCGATCGCGTTCTCGGGGATGTCGTGGATCCGGCAGTCGGCGAGCGTCAGGACGGCGTCCGTGTCGAGCGTGACGCCGTCCGACGTGGTGCGGTGCACGTCGCAGTCCGTGAGGTGCGCGGTGGCCCGGCCGGTGATCTGCACACCGGCGCCCCTGACCTCGTACACCTCGCAGCCGATCGCCTCGAGCCCGGTCTGCTCGCCGGTCGCCGAGAGCCCGGCGCCCGACGCGTGATGCACCCGGCAGCGCTCCAGGCGGGGGTGCGCGCCGCCGCGCACGGCGACGCCCGACTGCCCGGCCGAGACGACCTCGCACTCCTCGAAGACACCACCGCCCCCGTCGAGCACGGCGATGCCGATGCCGCCGGGGTTGTCGACCGTGCACCGGCGCATCGTGGGGCGTGCGCCGCCGCGCACCTCTATCCCGGACGCCGAGCGCGTCACGACGCGTACGTCGACCAGTTCGGGCGCCCCGTCCTCCACAAGGAGGGCGGGCGCCGCCGAGTCCTGGCCCTCGACGTGCAGGTCCTGCACGACCGCGGAGGAGCGGACCGTGAGCGGCACGCCGTCCGACGGTGCGATGCGGACCGAGCCGGGGGAGCCCTCGGGGCCGCGCAGGGTCACCGCGCGCTGCACGACGAGGTTCTCGCGATAGGTGCCGGGTGCGACGGTGAGGACGTCACCGTCGGTCGCGGCCTCCAAGGCTGCGGCGAGCGATGCGTACTCGCCCGTGCGGCGCCGCCACCGCGACGTGCCGGTGTGCGTCACCTGGACCGTGCCCTGTGCCATGGAGTTGCTCTGCCCCCACCTCGTCGTACGCGGGACCTCACGACCTCGCGCAAGGAGCCGAAGAGTTCGGCCGGTCCACCGTAGCGCGCGCGGCGGGGGCGAGTTGACCCGATCGCCAGGCTCTCACCTGGTCATCGCGGGTCTGTCACCTCGTCAGGAGCCGGTGCCGGTACGCCCCCAGTCCGGTCCCGCCTTGTCCCAGGCCTGGTCCCAGCGGTCGTAGCGCCGCTGGACCATACGCCAGACGACCAGCCGCCGTGTGCCCTCGACGATGCCCACGACGGCGATCGCGGCGCCGAATCCGGCCAGTGCGGCATGTGTGGCGGCCGTCACGTCGTCGAGCGGGCGGCCGACGACCTGGCCGCGCTCGTCGGTCCAGATCCGGAACCGGTCGCCCGGCTCCGGCTTTTCGAGGTCGGCGACGACCGTGCCGGAGCGCGTCGAGCCGTCCGGAGCCGTCCAGTTGGCGACCACGCGGCTGTGCGCGTCCCGCGCGGACGAGGTCTCGGGGTCGGGGTCGACCGGAGGTCTGGAGACCTTCCTGACCACGGTGGCGGCGATCTCGTGATGCGTCGCGCGCTGCTCCCGCACCGACTGCAGCAGGGCGTCTCGCGTGAGGCCGCCGACCACGGAGCCGGTCACCGGCGCCGCGACGGCGATGAGCAGGAGGGCCGCGAGGGCCACCCACGCCTCCATCAGGTCGGTCTTCCGGCGCAGCGGATTGTGCCGCCAGCGCCAGAGCCCGACGAGAGCTCGCACAGTCCTGCACCCCCTTCCGCGTCCGTCTTAACCGCGAACGGCACGGCCCACGCGTCGGTGGGAAGAAGAGAGAGGGAAATCACCCTTCTCATCGACGCTCAACGTCCGCGCCTCGCCTTCGAGTTCCCCACCGCGCGGCCGTTCACCCGATGACCGTGAAAGGGTCGCCGATCCGGATCGAACCGGTCGACTCGGGCACCAGGTTCTGGCCGAAGACCAGCTGGTCACCGAAGCGGCGGTGCTTGGCGAGGGTGCGCAGCGGCTCCTTGCCGCGCTCCGACGTCAGCTGGTCGGTGGTGGTCACGACGCAGCGCCCGCACTTCTTGGCCACGCGGAACGTGACGTCGCCGATCGCCACGCGCGACCAGCCGTCCTCGGCCCAGGGCGCGGTGCCGTCCACGACCACATTCGGCCGGAAACGGTTCATGGGGAGCGGGCCCTCGTCGGAGTGGTCGCCCTGGGCTATCAGCGAGTTCAGGGCGTCGAGCGAGGAGAGCGTGGTCAGGAGGAGCGGGAAGCCGTCGGCGAACGAGACCGTCTCGCCGTCCTTCGCGTACGCCGGATCGACGGGGCGCCGGGTCGGGACGTCCAGGTGGGCGAGGCGTACGTCCGTCTCCAGGTAGGTGCTGAACCAGGCGTGCGCCGCCGCGTCGGCAGGCAGTGCCTCGACCTTGTCGCGCCAGATCTCCACCATGACGCTCTCGCCGCCGGGCTCCGGCTCGGCGACCGTCAGCGGCTCGCGTCCGGGCCCGGACAGCCGGATGCCGCCGCCGGGCAGCAGCTCGGCGGCGGCCAACGCGAGGCGCGGATGCGGCCGTTGCGTGACGACTCGTCCCGCGCTGTCCACCAGGGCCCACCGACGGTCACCCGCGAGCCCCCAGGGCTCGACGACGGCCTCACGCGGAGCGTGTCCCCCGACCGCCTTGAGCGGGTAGAAGTGGATCGAGTGCAGCGCTGGATACGGCATGCCGCCATCCTGCCAGCCGCCACTGACAGGGACGCATGCGGGCGATTCAGTACCGGCTCAGTACCCGCGGTAGGGGCGGTTGTACGGGTCCTCGTACGTCGCGGGGGCGGGGCGGGGCGCCGCCGGGCGCATCGCCTCGTAGCCCGTACCGGCCGGCGGGCGCTGCTGTTGCTGCTGGGGCCCCGGGTATCCGCGCGGCGCCGACGGCTGCTGCGGGATGTACGGGGCGGGGGCCTGCTGCAGCGGGGCGGGCTGCGGGGCCGCCGCGTAGCCGTACGCGGGGTTGTGGTGGGAAGGGGCGGCCGGCAGTGCGGGCAGGGCGGCCGGGAGCGCGGGCAGATGGCTGTGACTGCCCGTGTCGTACGCAGGGGAGACCCGGATCGGGGCGATCTGCGGAGTGCCCCGCTCGGCGACGAGCGAGTCGTAGATCGGGGTGTCCGGGAAGGACGGCGCGGAGTAGTAACCGCCGCCATAGGTGGAGCGGGGGGAGGTCATGAGACATAAGTTAAGCCCTTGATGTGCTGGTTGGGGAGACCGATAAGAGGGTTGTTTTACGTGCCGGTAGTGACTGGGCGTCCTCAATGCGAGCGAACTTAGGAAAAATCGGTCGCGAAGCGGCGTAGGAATCGTGTAAAAGCCAAGCTCCGTACGGGTTACCGGCGGTTGACGCAGGGTTGACGAGAAGGCCGTGAGGCGCCGTGTGAAAGGGATCCACGGCGGTCGTGGGCCCGGTGCGCGCCCACGGGTAATAGGTTGGTCATGAACGAGACGGCGGCCCGGCCGGATGTGGCGACTTGCGATGGGGGCGGACATGTCAATGCCTAAAGGATCGAATGTTCCGGTGACCGCACCTGCCGTGCGGGTCGAATTGGGGTGGTCGTCGGGGCCCGGAGTACCGGACGCCGACGCGTCGGCGCTGCTCCTCGCCGCTTCCGGCAAGGTCCGCTCGGACGACGACTTCATCTTCTACAACCAGGCGGTGCACTCCTCGGGGGCCGTCCGGCACGAGGGCAAGAAGACCGAGGGCGGCCGGGTGACCGACGCGCTCTCGGTGGACCTCGCGCGCGTGGAGCCCGCCGTCGAGACGGTGGTGCTCGCCGCGTCGACCGACGGCGGAACGTTCGGGCGGATCCCCGGACTCTTCGTCCGGGTCGTCGACGCGGGCAGCGGCGCGGAGATCGCGCGGTACGACAGCGAAGACGCCACCGTCGAGACGGCGTTCGTCCTCGGCGAGCTCTACCGCCGCCAGGGCGCCTGGAAGTTCCGCGCGGTCGGGCAGGGTTACGGCAGCGGACTCGAGGGCCTGGCCACCGACTACGGCATCACGGTGGACGAACCCCAGCAGGCGGCCCCGGCACCCGCAGCCGCACCCGCCCCGGCCCCGGTGCAGCCCCCGCCGGCCCCGGCGGCGCGGGTGCAGGCACCGCCGCCCCCGCCCCAGGCACCCGCCGCGCAGCCCGTACGCCTCTCGAAGGTCACGCTCACCAAGGAGGCGCCGACCGTCTCGCTGAAGAAGCAGGGCGGCACCTCCGGTGCGATGCGCGTGAACCTCAACTGGGAGGTGCGCAAGCAGTTCAAGGGCTGGGGCGCCAAGCTCGGCCGGGCCGTGGCCATGCACTCCGACCTCGACCTCGACCTGTGCGCCCTGTACGAACTGGCCGACGGCCGCAAGGGAGTCGTCCAGGCGCTCGGCAATGCCTTCGGGTCGCTGGACCAGCCCCCGTACGTGATGCTCGACGGCGACGACCGCACCGGAGCGGTCGCCACCGGTGAGAACCTCACCGTCAACCTCGACCACATCAAGGACTTCAAGCGCATCGTCATCTTCGTGACGATCTACGAGGGTGCGCGCAGCTTCGCCGACCTGAACGCCACGGTGACGCTGCAGCCGCAGCACGGCGCGTCCATCGACTTCTCGCTCGACGAGTGCACGGTGCCCTCGACGGTCTGCGCCCTCGCGCTGCTCACCAACAACGGCGGCGACCTCTTCG
Organism: Streptomyces sp. NPDC050658; assembly: GCF_044457025.1. Taxonomy (NCBI): domain Bacteria; kingdom Bacillati; phylum Actinomycetota; class Actinomycetes; order Kitasatosporales; family Streptomycetaceae; genus Streptomyces; species Streptomyces sp. NPDC050658. The sequence continues at coordinate 562,130 of NZ_JBITGM010000004.1, read as the reverse complement.
TCCAGCGCGAGGCCCGCTATCTCGTCCCCGAACGCGGCGTGAGCCCGCAGCGCACCATCGACTACGCCTACGGGTGGGGCATGAACTGGACGCCCGGCAGGAAGTGATCCCCGGGTTCAGCGCTGCTCCGGAGCGGGATCGGGGCGGGCATACGTCCGCCCCTTCCACGCCGCACCGCGCCCCCTGTAGTGCTGCACCGCCGAATCCACCGTCATGAGGAGGTAGAGGAACGCGGTGAACGGCAGCAGGGGAGCGAGCCACAGCGGCTGCCGGTAGTAGCGCAGCATCGGGACGTACGTACCCGTCATCAGGAGCCACGCGAGGCCGCCGAGCAGGGCCGTGGCCGCACTCCCGGCGGCCAGGCCCGCGATCAGGGCGACCGGCGGCACGAGATAGACCAGGGCGAGCCCCAGGACCGTGCCGAGCAGGACCAGCGGGTTGTGCCGCAGCTGGGCGTAGGCGCTGCGCGAGACCATCCGCCACAGGTCCCCGAGCCGGGGATAGGGGCGCACGCTGTCGACGCGCTCCGCGAGCCCCAGCCAGATGTGGCCGCCCGTACGCTTCACGGCCCGTGCCAGCGACACGTCGTCGATCACCGCGTGCCGGATGGCGTCGGGAATCCGGGCCCGCTCGGCGGCCGTCGCGCTCAGCAGCACACAGCCACCGGCCGCCGCCGCCGTCCGCGACCCTCGGGCCGCGATCCGGCGGAACGGATACAGCTGCGCGAAGAAGTACACGAACGCGGGGACGACGAGCCGCTCCCACACGCTCTCGACGCGCAGCCGCGCCATCTGCGAGACGAGGTCGAAGCCGCCGGTCCCGGCCGCCGCCACCAACTGCCGCAGGCTGTCCGGTTCATGGGCGATGTCCGCGTCGGTGAGCAGCAGATAACGAGGCTCACGCGCGCGTGCCAGACCCATCCCATGGCGTACGGCCCACAGCTTGCCCGTCCAGCCCGCCGGGGGTTCGCCCGGTGAACCCACGGTCAGGGGCAGCCCGCCGTGCCGGTCGGCCAGCGTGCGGGCCAGCTCGCCGGTGCCGTCCGAACTCCCGTCGTCGACAAGGAAGACCTCGGCCCGCCCCGGATAGTCCTGGGCGAGCAGTGAGGGCAGGCTCTCGGGCAGTACGGCGGCCTCGTCGCGCGCGGGGACGACGACGCAGACCGAGGGCCAGCTGTCCGGGCGGCGGCCGTCCGGTTCGCGGAGCGGGGGGAGACGGACGTCCGTGCGCCAGAAGAAGCCCTGCCCCAACAGCAGCCACAGCCACGCTGCAAGCGATCCGGCGGCGATCCACACAACGGCGCTCATCCGCCGCAGTCTGCCCCACGGCGCCGGTCCCAGGAGGCCGATCGACTATGGTGACCGGGTGAAGATCGCGCTCATGGACTCCGGTATCGGACTGCTCGCCGCGGCGGCCGCGGTACGTCGCCTGCGGCCGGACGCCGATCTCGTCCTCTCCTCCGACCCGGACGGACTGCCCTGGGGGCCGCGTTCCGCCGAGGACATCACCGAGCGTTCGCTGGCCATCGCCGAGGCCGCCGCCGCACATCGGCCCGACGCGCTGATCGTGGCCTGCAACACGTCGTCCGTGCACGCCCTGCCCGCCCTGCGGGCCCGGTTCGAGCCCGACCTGCCCGTCATCGGGACGGTGCCGGCGATCAAGCCGGCTGTGGCGGGCGGCGGCCCGATCGCCATCTGGGCCACCCCGGCCACCACCGGAAGCCCCTACCAGCGCAACCTCATCGAGCAGTTCGGTGACGGCGTGGCCGTCACCGAAGTGCCCTGCCCCGGCCTCGCGGACGCCGTCCAGTACGCCGACGAGGAGGCCATCGACAGGACGATCGCCGCCGCGGCGGCCCTCACGCCCCGCGATGTAACGGCCGTCGTCCTGGGCTGCACCCATTACGAGCTGGTGGCGGAACGTATCCGCACCGCCGTCCAGCAGCCGGAACTGCCGCCCCTGGTCCTGCACGGTTCCGCCGGAGCCGTCGCCGCCCAGGCGCTGCGCAGGACCGGAGCGCTCCCCGGAGCGGGCACAGGTGCGGAGGGCGGCCTGACCGTCATCCTGAGCGGCCGCACCGCAGAGCTGCCGCCCGCGGCCCACACGTACGCGGAGGGCCGACTGCTCGCCGCGGCCACCCCGGCGCGCTGAAGCCCGCCCGGAGCTGAACCCGCCCCTGGAGCCGAAGTCCGCCCGGAGCAGTCACGCTCCGCGATGCGGTGCCTTCGCGCCGGAACGTGAGTAGTCTCTTTGGCATGAGGGACCACACCCACGGCGAGTCCGACGGCGCGGCCGGCGCCCCGCCTGAAGTCTGGACCGGCAGTGCGACCAATCGCTTCCAGTGGCTGCTGGCGCTGGCCGGTGCAGCCTGTCTGGCGCTGGGCATCGAGCTTGCCGTCGACAGCATGTGGACGCACGGGATCGCGGCGCTCGCCATGTCCGTCGTGGGGTGCATCGCCGCCGGGCTCCTGATGCTCTTCGGCACCCTCGCGTTCGTCCATGTCGCCGTGCGGGTCGACAAGGACTCCCTGGAGGTGCGCTGCGGCCACATGGGTCTGCCGCGCCGCCGTATCCCGCTCTCCCACGTAGTGGGCGCCGATTTCGCGCAGGCGGTCAGCCCGCGCCAGTGGGGCGGCTGGGGCTACCGCTCGCGGCCCGACATCGGCACCGCCGTCGTGGTCCGGCGCGGCGAGGGCCTGGTGCTCAGGCTGGCGGACGGCCGCAAGTTCACCGTCACCGTCGACCACGCGGAGGCGGCCGTCCGGATCATCCGCGACCGGCTGCCGATGGCGGGGAGCCCGGCGGCCTGAGCCGCGCATCCTGGTCTGCCCGCTCCGCCTCCTCGCCCAGCGGCCGCGCGGTCGCGATGCCCGCCAGATAGCCCGCCCCCGTGGTCACCGCCGTCACGCTCAGCGCGTTGCCGACCGAGGCCACCGCCGCCAGCGCCGTCAGGGCGGCCCCCGCCGACAGGACGACCTGGGTCGAGCGCGGCGAGCGGTACAGGGCGTACAGAAGCCAGCAGAACACCGCCGCGAGCAGCGCCAGGCCCGCGTAGCCCTGCTCCGCCGCCTGCTGCAGGGGTGCGGAGTGCGGTTTGCCGTCCGGGAGCAGATTCTCGGCCACCGTCGGGCTGACGTCCCCGAACCGTCCCGGACCCACCCCGAGCGCGGGCTCCCGGCCCGCCAGGTCCAGGGCGTCCTGCCACAGCCGTATCCGATGCCCGTCGAGCTGCCCCTCCAGGGAGGCGGCCAGTCCGTCCGGCAGTACGTCGTCCGCGATCGCCCAGGTCAGACCGGTCACCAGCGCGGTCGCCAGGGCAAGGCCCGCAAGGCCCAGGGCCCGGCGCCGCAGCAGGATCGCCGAGGCCAGCGAGCAGAGCAGGATGCCGGTGCAGGCGGCGACCCCGGCCATCGAGCCGAGCGCAGCCGCGGCCACCACGACGCCCGCGGCGAGCAGCCGCAGCGCCAGGCGCAGCGCGGGCCGCGGGGCCGCCCACGCGGCGCAGCAGGCCGCCCCCGACGCCAGGATCAGCAGCGCGGCGGTGGCGCCGGTGTGGCCCAGCGGCGCCGTGCTCACCGGGCCCGGCGAGAGCTGTGGGGCGGCCGCGGCCAGGGCGATCCCGGCGAGCGCTCCGGCGAGGGGCGCGGCGACCGGAAGGAGCGTGCCGCAGATCCGGCCGCCCGCGTACCCCGCGGCCACGGCGAGCACCGCGAGCAGGACGCCCTCCGGCTGTCCGCCGCGCACTCCCGCGGTGATCAGCGTCCAGGCGGCGCAGACACCGAGCAGTGCGACGCCCGTCGCGTCGGACGCGCCGCGCCTTTCGTACGTCTCCGCAGGACCGGTCGTCGCAGCCATCCCCGTTGCCCCCACCCCGTCGCCCCCCGATGCGTGACGGGCCCCGATCTCTGTGGCTGGAATGGGCCGCATGTCGGGGACTCGGGCACACCGTAGCCGCTTCGACCAGCTAAAGGGGACAGCTTGCGCAGGAACGTTCCGGCTGTGCGGGGACGATACGACTGCGCGGGAATGATCCGCCGACCCGTGCCGGGGTGACGCGCCGTACACTCCCCGAGTGACCGCCACCACCACCTCCGTAGACGAGTCGGAGCAGCTCGAACCGCAGCCCGCAGCGTCCTCCCGCAAGGCCCGCTTCCTGCGGGGGCTCGTCCCGGCCGGCGCGGCGGCACTCTCCGGAGTGCTGCTCTACGTCAGCTTCCCGCCCCGCACCCTGTGGTGGCTGGCCCTGCCCGCCTTCGCGGTGTTCGCCTGGTGCCTGCGCGGCCGTACCTGGAAGGCGGGCCTCGGGCTCGGCTACCTCTTCGGCCTCGGCTTCCTGCTGCCGCTCCTGGTGTGGACCGGCGTGGAGGTCGGCCCCGGACCGTGGCTTGCGCTCGCCGCGATCGAGGCGATGTTCGTGGCTCTGGTGGGAGCGGGCATCGCCGTCGTGTCACGGCTGCCGGCATTTCCGCTCTGGGCGGCGGCCCTCTGGATCGCCGGCGAGGCGGCACGCGCGCGTGTGCCGTTCAGCGGCTTCCCCTGGGGAAAGATCGCCTTCGGGCAGGCGGACGGCGCGTTCCTGCCGCTGGCCGCACTCGGCGGTACGCCCGTGCTGGGCTTCGCGGTCGTCCTGTGCGGATTCGGCCTGTACGAGGTCGTCCGGCAGGTCCTTGACGCGCGGGGCTCCGGTTCCGTCCGCAGGGGCGCCGCGGTGGCCGCCGCACTGAGCGTGCTCGTCCCGGTTCTCGGCGCCTTCGCCGCGAAGCCGCTCGTCGGCGACGACGCCGAGGACGGCACCGCGACCGTCGCGGCGATCCAGGGCAATGTCCCGCAGGCCGGTCTCGGCTTCAACGCCCAGCGCCGTGCCGTACTCGACCACCATGTGCGCGAGACCGTACGGCTCGCGGACAAGGTGAAGGCGGGCAAGGCGAAGCAGCCCGACTTCGTGCTGTGGCCGGAGAACTCCTCCGACATCGACCCGTTCACCAACCCCGACGCGCGCGCCGCGATCGAGCGCGCCGTCAAGGCGATCAAGGCGCCCATCTCGGTGGGCGGAGTCGTCGAGACCGAGGACGGCAGGCTCTTCAACGAGCAGATCCTGTGGGACCCGAAGAAGGGCCCCACGGACACCTACGACAAGCGGCAGATCCAGCCCTTCGGCGAGTACATTCCGCTGCGCTCCGTCGTCGGCTTCTTCAGCAGCGACGTCGGCATGGTGCGCCAGGACTTCAGCCGCGGCACCGAGCCCGGCGTCTTCACCATGGCGGGCACCAAGGTCGGCCTCGCCACCTGCTACGAAGCGGCCTTCGACTGGGCCGTGCGGGACACCGTCACCCATGGCGCCCAGCTGATCTCCGTACCGAGCAACAACGCGACATTCGACCGCAGCGAGATGACGTACCAGCAGCTCGCCATGTCCCGGATCCGCGCCGTCGAGCACAGCCGCACCGTCACCGTCCCGGTCACCAGCGGTGTCAGCGCGATCATCATGCCGGACGGCGAGGTCTCCCAGAAGACGACGTGGTTCACCGCGGACTCGCTGGTCCAGGAGGTGCCGCTGCGTTCCGAGCGGACCCCCGCCACCCGGCTCGGCGTCCTTCCCGAGGGCGTGCTCGTGCTCATCGCGGCGGGCGGCCTCGGCTGGGCGGTCACGGCGGCCGTGCGGGCCAGGCGCGCCCGTTAGGGTCGACGCATGGCAACTCCTGACTTCATCCGCACCCTCCGGGCCGACATCGGCCACCAGCCGTTGTGGATTCCGGGCGTCACCGCCATCGTCTTCGACGACGAGGGCAGAGTCCTCCTCGGGCGGCGCTCCGACAACGGCAAGTGGTCGGTCATCGGCGGCATCCCGGATCCGGGGGAGCAGCCCGCCGAGTGCGCGGTGCGCGAGGTGTTCGAGGAGACCGCCGTGCACTGCGTGCCCGAGCGGGTGGTTCTGGTCGAGGCGCTCGAACCGATCACGTACCCGAACGGCGACGTCTGTCAGTTCATGGACATCACGATGCGCTGCCGGGCCGTCGGCGGCCAGGCGCGCGTCAACGACGACGAGTCCCTGGAAGTGGGCTGGTTCGCCACCGACGCGCTGCCCGATCTGCACGAGTTCGGCGTTTTCCGGATCAAGCAGGCGATGGCGGAGGAACAGCCCACCTGGTTCGACCGGTCCTGAGGGCGCGCGGTCAGCGGGCACCCGGTTCTGAGGGCATGGCACCCCGGGGGAATTTGGCGATCATTGTCCGAGAAAATGTTGATCAAATATGATCACAATGTGATCTGAATCACGGTCCTGATCAGGCGTTTTCTCGCACAAGGGGGCCTTCCCCTCCTAGCATCGACACGCGCTGCACGGGGGAATCAGCCAACTCGCCACCACCACAGGTGAGTTGGTCCTCTGGGTGTCGCAACCTCCGGACTTCCAACTGCAGTTCAGGTGTCGCTCTGATGTCATTACCCCTGCTCCGACCAAGCAAGGGGCTCATCGGCGGCGTCCGCACCGCCAGGATCTCGCGTCGACTGATCCTGCTGGTAGCGGTGCCGCTCGCCGTAGCTGTCGCCTTCGCCGGGCGGGCCCTCGCCCCATCGACCGGTCAGGCCTTACAGGCCGGTCGCCTCAAGACGGCGATCGAAGTCGCCCAAGCAGCCAGTGATCTGACGTACCGACTTCAGCGCGAACGCGCGGAAGGCTCGGTGCAGCTCACCTCCGCGCAGAAACCCGGTGAGCGTTTCGGTGAGCGCACGCGGGCGACCGACGACAGTGTCGCCCGCTATCGCAAGAGCCGTGCGGAGCTCTCCTCCATGCCGTCCGCCACGAACGCGACCCTGGCCAGGATCGACAAGTCCCTGGACAGACTCGCGTCCCTGCGTGCCCAAGTACGCTCCGGGACCGGCTCCTTGTCCTCCGTGGCCTTCGGCTACCGCATCGCCATCGCCGACCTCATCTCCTTCCGCGACAGCATCGCGCAGGCCGACGGGGTGAACCCCGAGGTGGCCGACCACATCCGGGCCGCCGCCGCCCTGTCGGAAGCGACCGAGCACGTCGCCCAGCAGGAGGTCGCCGTCGTACGGGCGCTGTCCGAGGGCGGTTTCACGCCCGCCTCGCTCCAGACCTTCGAGGCGACCCGGCTCGGCTACACGGACGCGTACCAGACCATCACCACGCTCGGGCCCGCACAGTGGCGCACCTGGATGGAGCGCACCCTGTCCGGGCCCCGGGCGACGGCAGCCGAGAAACTCGCCGCCGAAGCCGCCCGCAGCACCGCCGGACAGAAGCTGACCGTCGGCCGCGCCGACTGGACCGACGCCATGGCCGACCGGCAGCAGCTGCTGCAGTCGGTGGTCGTCCGGGCGGACGACGACGTGCTCGGCTCCGTCACCGACGACCGCACCCGCCTCATCTGGTGGGCGGTGTCCGAACTGGCCCTGGTCGTCCTCATGCTGGTGGGTGTCCTGCTCATCGCCGTGCGGCTCGGCCGCGACCTCGTCCGCAGGCTCCGGGATCTTCGTGATGCCGCGCACGAGGTCGCGCACAAGCGCCTGCCCGAGGAGGTGCGCAAGCTCTCCGAGCCCGGCTCGGCGGGACGTGCCGCTCCCGACGAGATCGCCCTGCGGGCGGGCACGCCGCTGGTGAACCTCGCCGACGACGAGATGGGAGAGGTGGGCCAGGCGTTCAACTCCGTGTACTACGCGGCAGTCCGCCTCGCGGGCGAGCAGGCCCGCTCCCGCGACCGGTTCGCGGAGACCCTGGTGACCGTGGCTCGCCGCGGCGCACGCCTGAACGCCGGGCTGACCGCCCAGCTGAACAAGGTGCAGCGCGACGAGTTGGACCCCAAGCGAATGGAGACGCTGTTCGCGCTCGACCATCTGGCCATCCGGATGGAGCACAACGCCAACAACCTTCTCGTCCTGGGCGGTTCCGGTGGCGGAAAGGTCCGTGCCGCCGACGCGCCCTGCACCTCCGTGATCTACGCCGCGGCCCAGCAGATCGAGCACTACGGCCGGGTGAGCCCCGGCCACGTCGAGCCCACGATCACCATCGCCGCACGCGTCGTCGACGACATCGCGCACATGCTCGCCGAACTCCTCGACAACGCCACGCGGTTCTCACCGCCCGACACCCAGGTCGGTGTGGCCGCCTGGAGCCTGTGGGACCGGGCGGTCCTGCAGATCGTCGACGAGGGCATCGGCATGCCGGACGAGCGCCGCGCGCAGCTCAACGCCGAACTCGCATCCCCGCAGAGCGACATCGCCGCCGTACACACCATGGGTCTCCAGGTCGTGGGCCGTCTCGCGGCCCGGCACGGCATCCAGGTCGAGCTCCGCGAGTCCTCAGGGCCGGGGACGATCGTCGAGGTGGTTCTCCCCAAGGGGGTACTCGCCGAACCCGGCACGGAGACCGCGGCGCCCGTGCCGCCGCCCCTCGGCACCAGGGGTCCGGCAGCCACGCGGGACCACACCGGGCCGCAGGAGAGCGGGGCGGGCCCGGAGCCCGAGCGGGCCCGCTCGCACGACGAGCCGAGCACGGACGGGCCGGGCATGGCCGAGCCGAGCACGGCCGAGCGCGCCCCGGGCGCCGCCGACCCCGTCAAGAGCAGGATCGCCGGGGTCAGCGCCTCCGGCCTGCCGATCCGCAAGCGGGCCGCCGCCGGCGGCGGCCCGACGCCCGACGCGGTGACCCCGGCCCCCGCGAAGGACGTCCCGGCACAGCGTTCCCGCAAGCCGCAGCGCCGTCCGGACTCCCGCCAGGTCTCCGACGTCTACTCCGCCTACGCCAAAGGCATCAGCCGCAGCACACGGCGCGGTTCCCCCGACCGCCAAGCCGGCGACGGCAGCGCCGCAACCGCGCAAACCCCTGGTTCCCCCGACGACGACAACCAACGGAGCACGCGATGACCCAACCCGCCCCAGCCGGATCCCTGGGCTGGCTGCTAGACGACTTCGCCCGCCGCGTCCCCGAAGTCACGCATGCTCTCGCGGTCTCCGTCGACGGACTCGCGCTCGCCTTCACGGGCCTCGACCAGGACGACGCCGACCGTCTCGCCGCGATCTCCTCGGGCCTCGTCAATCTGATGTCCGGCGCGGCGCAGTTGCTGCGGAGCGACCCCGTGGAGCACAGCCTCACCGCGATGGACGGCGGCTACCTCTTCGCGATGGCGGTCTCCAGCGGCGCCTCACTCGTCGTCGTCACCACCCGGGAGGCCGACATCGGCGAGGTCAGCTACTCCATGGCAGAGCTGATCGACCAGGTCGGCGACGCCCTGTCCCCGCAGATCCGCGCTGTCAGCACCCCCTTGGAGCCCTCGTCATGAACCACACCCCCAGAGTCGCTCGCCCCGGCCGCCCCCGAACGCGTACGGCCGGCGCCGCGCTGCTGGCCCTCGCGCTCACCACGGTCGCGGGCTGCAGCGGCAGCGCGGCCTCCGGCGGTGGTGGCGACGACACCCTCAAGGTCGGTGTGCTGGTGTCGCTCTCGGGCACGTACGAGTCGGTCGGCAAGGACATGCGCGACGGATTCCAGCTCTACCTGGACACCCACGGCGACAAGCTCGGCGGCCAGAAGGTGGAACTGGCCATGGGCGACGAGGGCGAGGGGGCACCCACCGCGGTGCCCGCCGCCAACAAGCTCATCAAGAAGGACGGCGTCGACGCGATGGTCGGCATCGTCGGCGGTGGCTCCTTCGCCGCCGTACAGCCGCTGGTCACCAAGAACAAGGTGCCCCTGCTCGCCACCGGCGGGCGCCCCACGAAGACCGACGTGAAGTGGATCTGGAGCACCAGCTTCCTCTCCGAGGAGCCGGGCGCGGCCATCGCCCAGCACATCAAGGACGAGGTGGACGGCCCCGTCTACGCGATAGGCCCCGACTACCAGGGCGGCCACGACGAGATGCGCGGTTTCACCGAGGCCTTCGCCAAGGCCAAGGGCAAGCTCGCCAACCCGGACGGCAAGACCAAGTGGACGCCGTTCCCCAAGACCACCAACTTCACCCCGTACTTCAACGACATCGCCAAGACCGACGCCAAGGCGGTCTACTGCTTCTACGCGGGCAAGGCCGCCATCGACTTCGTGAAGCAGTACAAGCAGTCCGACGTGGCGGACCTGCCGCTGTACTCGCCCGGCTTCCTCACCGAGGGCGGCACCCTGCCCGCCGAGGGCGCGGCGGCCAAGGACATCTACTCCGTGCTCAACTACGCGGCCGACCTCGACAACGCGAGCAACCGTTCGTTCGCCGCCAAGTGGACCGCCAAGCACGACTTGCCGCCCACCACGTACGCGATGTCCGGGTACGACGCCGCCGCCGTGCTCGACAAGGCCGTGGCCGACCTCGACAAGGACGGCAAGGAGATCAACTCCGAGACCATCAACGAGGCCATCGACGACCTCGGGCAGATCGACAGCCCGCGTGGCCCCTGGGAGTTCAGCAAGACCACCCACTCGCCGGTGCAGAAGTGGTATCTGCGCCAAGTGAAGCGCGACGGCAAGCAGTTGGCGAACGTCGTCGTCCAGGACCTGGCGACGCTCGGCAGCTGATGGGCTTCCTCGACGGGTCGCTGGTCCCCGCGGTCGACGGCGTCGCCTACGGTCTGCTGCTGTTCGTGGTGTCCGCGGGGCTGAGCCTGGCCTTCGGCACCGCGGGAGTGCTGAACCTCGCGCACGGCACGCTGTACGCGGTCGGCGCCAGCACGGGTGCCGAACTGAGCGACGGCACCTGGGGCGGGCTGCTGCTCGGCCTGCTCGCGGGCACGGCGGCGGCGGGCGCGGCGGGCGCGCTGCTCTCCGTCGCCGCCGAACCGCTCGCCCGGCGCGGCCATCTCGCCCAGGCGCTGCTGACGTTCGGGCTCGCCCTGATCGGCGGCGACCTGCTCACCCAGGTCTTCGGCTCCGACGAAATGCCGGTACGGGTACCCGAGGCGCTGGACACCTCGGTGCGCCTGTTCGGACACCGGTACCCGGCCTACCGCCTGGTGTTCATCGTGATGGCCGTGCTGCTCGCCGCCTTCGGCACCTGGGTGCTCACCCGTACCCGCGCGGGCGCGGCGGTGCGCGCCGCCGCCGACGACCCGCAGATGCTCGCGGCGATCGGCATCAGCCCCCGGCTCGTGCACGCCGGTGTGCTCATGGCGGCCGGCGCCCTCGCGGGCGCGGCCGGCGTGCTCGGGGCGCCGATCATCGGGCCGGGTCCCGGTACCGCCCAGAACGTGCTGATGCTCTCGCTGGTGGTCGTCGTCCTCGGCGGCCTGCGGTCCCTGTGGGGCACGTTCCTCGCGGCGGTCGCGGTCGGCGAGGTGCAGACCCTGGGGGTCTCGCTCGCCCCGGACCTGGCGCCCTACCTCCTCATGGCCGCGATGGCGGGCGCGCTGATCCTGCGTCCGCGGCGCGCGGCTCCCACACCGGAGCCGACGCACGACGAGCCGTCGTCCGCACGCCGGACGACGCCGTCGACAGCGACCAAGGCGACCGGGGCGACCGGGGCGACCGGGGCGACCAGGGTTCGGCTCGCGGTGGCCCTCCCACGGATTGTCGACCGTACCCCCGCACCCGTGCGCAGCCTCGCCCCCTTGGCGCTGCTGCTCGCCCTGCTCGCGGCCGCGCCCTGGATCGTGGACGTCCACACGCTCTCCTTGTCGAGCTACGCCCTGGCGCTCGGCCTGGTCGCCGTCAGCTCCACCGTCCTGACGGGGTACGCGGGTCTTCCGGTGCTCGGCCAGACGGCACCCTTCGCCGTCGGCGCGTATGTCACCGCGATCGCGGCCGACAAGGGCCTGACCACCGTCGGCCCGGTACAACTCGCCCTGGCCGGTGCCGCCGCGGCCCTGTTCGCGCTCGTCACGGGCCCCGCGGTGATCCGGGCACGGGGCACCACCGTCCTGATGATCACTCTCGCGGTCGGTGAGCTGACGAGTACCGCCGTCGCCCAGATGACGTCCGTCACCGGCGGCACCGACGGCTTCTTCGGCTTCCCCGCGACACGACCGCTGTGGGGCGCCGAGGCACTGGGCGACGAGGTCGGCACGTACCAGTACGTCCTCGCCGCGGCCGCCGTCGTCCTCGTCGCCACGGTGCTCGTACTGCGGTGCAGGGCAGGGCAGTTGCTGACGGGCACCCGCATCGCCGAGCCACGGATGCGCGCGAGCGGCCACCCGGTGTCCCGCTATCTGCTGCTCGCCTACGTCGGTGGCGGCGCCCTCGCGGGCATCGGCGGATCCCTGCTCGTGGTCGCCCAGAGCTACGTCTCGCCCGCGGACGTCGGCTTCGAGATCGCCGCCCTGGCGATGCTCGCCGCCGTGATCGGCGGAACCACCTCCGTCGTGGGCACCCTGCTCGGCGTCGCACTGATCGTGGGCACCCGCGACTGGCTGGCCGGCGCCTGGCCAGGACACGGTCCGCTGCTCCTCGGCGTGCTCTTCGTCCTGTCCGTCTATCTGCTTCCGCGTGGCCTCGCCGGAATGCGGGTGCCGGGGGTGCGGGCACGGACGGCCCCGGCCCCGGAGACCGATGAGACCGATGAGACCGATGAGACCGATGAGACCAAGGAGACACGGGAGGCCGTCTCATGACCGACCGCGACCCCTCGCCCCCGGTGCTCGTCCTGGACGGTCTCACCCGGCGGTACGGCAGCCTGACGGCCCTGGGCGGTGTCGGCCTGCGGCTGCCCGCCGGGGCCCGGCACGCCGTCATCGGCCCCAACGGCGCGGGCAAGACCACCCTGCTCAACCTGATCGCGGGCACGGAACGCCCCGATCACGGCACGATCGTGCTCGGCGGGCGCGACCTCACCCGTACCGCCACCGCGCGCCGGGCGCGGTATGGGATCGCGCGCAGTTTCCAACAGCCCTCCGCCATCGGCGAGTTGACGGTGCTCGACAACATCGTCCTCGCCGCCTGGCGCCACCACCCCCGCCGCGAGCGCGTCCCGGTGGCGCGTGAGCAGCTCGCGGCCGTGGGCCTCGGCGACGTGGCGCACCACCCGGCCGCCGATCTGTCGCACGGCCGGCGCAGACTGCTCGACCTGGCGGCGGCGCTGGTCTGCCGCCCCCGCCTGCTGCTCCTGGACGAGCCCGCCGCCGGACTCACCGACCAGGACATCGGGCGGCTGCTCGACGTACTCGGACAGCTCTCCGGGGAGGTCGCGATGCTCCTCGTCGAACACCACACCGGGGTGGTCGCGCGCCTTGCCGACACCGTCACCGTGCTCAAGGACGGCAAGGCCCTGCTCACCGCGCCCACCGACGTGGCCCTGGGCCACCCGGACGTGCGCGAGGCCTACCTGGGAAAGGGAACCGACTACCTGGGAAAGGGAACCGACCCATGCTCCACATCAGCGGGCTGACCGCGGGCTACCACGGCGGGACCGTGCTGCACGGCGTCGACCTGGAAGTACCGGCCGGCACCGTGCACGCCGTCGTGGGGCACAACGGAGCGGGCAAGAGCACCCTGGTGCACACCGTCGCGGGACTGCTGCGTCCCACTTCGGGGACGGTCCGGCTGAACTCCGTCGACCTGACGGGCCGCAGGGCGCACCATGTGGCGCGGGCGGGCGTCGGCCTTGTCCCGCAGGGCCGCCGGGTCTTCGCGGGGCTCACCGTCGCCGAGCACCTGCGCCTCGCCCACCGGCCGCCCGCGAAGGCAGCGCGCCGGGGCACGGCGTGGACGCCGGAAAGGGTGCTCGATCTGCTGCCCCGGCTTGCCGAACGGAGGACCAACCGGGGCTCGGAACTCTCCGGTGGCGAGCAGCAGATGCTGGCCCTGGCCCGAGCGCTGCTCGGAACCCCCGAGGTGCTGCTGCTCGATGAGCCGACGGAGGGTCTCGCGCCCGTGATCGTCGAGCAGATCCAGGAGTTGATCCGCGCGCTCGCGGGCGAGGGGGTCGCCGCGCTGCTCATGTCGCCGAGCGCGGCGCTCGCCCGGGCCTGCGCGGACACGGTCACGGTCCTCACCTCGGGTGTGGTCGCGGCCCGGTTCGACGGGGACGAGGTCCGCGCCGATCCGGCCGCCCTCCACCGGACGCTCGCCTTGGCGTCCACGGCGTGACCGCGTCAGCCACGCCGTACGAGGTCAGCCGGGACGTACGGGATCAGCCGCCCTTCTTGAGCGCGTGGCCGCCGTAGCCGCTGGTGCGCTCCGAGCCGCCGTTCTGCTCCGTCCACCAGGCCTGGAAGTCCGGGGTGCGCATGGCCTCCCAGTCCGGGGTGTCGACGACCTGGACCTGGCCGAACCTACGGCCCAGGTCGACCATCGAGGCGCCCACGGCGGTCCGGCCGGTGTCGTACGCGGCGGAAGCCGCCGCCCAGTCGTCGTGTGCCCGCCAGGCGTCCTCCAGGACCAGCGCGTCCTGCAGTGCCTTGACCGCCCCGCCGCCGGTGTGCGGCCGGGCGACCGTGGCGGCGTCCCCGACGAGAGCGAGCCGGCCACGGGCGTAGTGCGGCACCTCCAGGTCGTAGATGGGCTGGATGAACGACTCCTCGCGCGGGGTGCGCAGCACGCACTCGGCCCAGTAGGGCGGGAAGTGCTTACGCACCAGATCCCGTGCGAACGCGTCGAGTTCGGCGCTGAGGCCGCCCGGCGGCAGCGAGGTGGGGGTCCGCAGATCCAGCGGGAGCGCCAAGTGCTCGGGCGGGGTGGTGTAGAGCACCCAGTTGACCCGTATGCCGCCAGCGCCGTCCGGTATCCGGTAGATCACGCAGTGACCGCCGGGGAAGACCACCGTACGCAGATCCGTCCACGCGAGGTCCGAGGATCCGCACTCGGGCGCACCCGGCGAGGCGCCGCGCCACCCGATGTACCCCGCGTACGTGGGCTGCAGGCCGGGGAACATGGTGTCCCTGACGACGGAGCGGTAGCCGTCGGCGCCGATGACCATGTCGAAGCGCTCCCGTCCGCCGGAGGCGAAGCCGAGCGTCACGCCGTCGGCGTCCTCCTCCACGGCCGCGACACCGACGCCGGAGCGGTACTCGACCTCGGCGGGCACTCGGCGGCGCAGCTCGCTCCAGAGCGAACCCCAGGAGTACGAGCGAAAGGTGAAGTCCTGCACGGCGATGGCCCGGCCGAGCTCCGCGTCTGAGTCCCGCACCGTCCACACGCGTTGGTCGAGCGGGCTCCACGGCATCGCGGCGTCCACATACCCGGAGGCCTCCAACTCGGTGTAGCGGTCGCGATGCAGGGTCACGCCCACCCCGCGTTCCTGGAGCCGTCCCGCCGCCCGCTCCAGGATGGTGACCTTCTCGGCGCCACCGCGTAACGCCGCCAGGGCCGTCGCGCAGCCCGCGATGCTGCCGCCGATGACCGCGATGTTGCCACCAAACATTTCTGACTCTCCCTCAAGTACCTTTCGGCACCCCCGTGTCAGCGGTCCCGGCCGATCGCGGGCGCCTCGGAGTGCGCGCCCATCCCATCATGATCGGGCGGCCGTGAAGAGGCGGACCGGGCAACGCCGTGTGTGAGGAGTCAGCCCTCCTTGATCATGTCGGCGCACTTCTCGCCGATCATCATCGTGGTGATGCACGGATTGACCGCGGGCAGGAACGGCATGACCGAGGCGTCGGCGACCCGCAGCCCCGTGACTCCCTTCACGCGGAGCTCCGGGTCCAGCGGCGAGTCCGCGTCGTCCACGGCGCCCATCCGCACCGTGCCCGCCGGGTGGTACACGGTGTTGTGGGTCTCGCGGATGTACGCGAAGAGCTCGTCGTCCGTCGTGGCGTCGGGGCCGGGGGCGAGTTCGGCGCCCGCCCAGTCCGCCATCGGGGGCTGCGCGGCGATCTCGCGGGCGAGCCTGAGCCCGTACACCATCACCCGGATGTCGTGCTCGTCCGTGAAGTAGCGCGGGTCGACCTTCGGCTTGTCCCGGAAGTCGCGGCTGCGCAGCCGCACCGTGCCCATGGAGCGGGCCCGGGTGACGTTCGGGGTGAGGCAGAACGCGTTGTCCGTGGTCGGATAGCCGCGCCGGTAGGTGTTCATGTCGAACGGCACCGAGCCGTAGTGGAACATCAGGTCCGGCCGGTCAAGGCCCGGCTCGGTGTCCGCGAAGATGCCGATCTCCCACCACTGCGTGGACTTGGTGACCATGGGCTGCTTCGCCTCCCACATGATCACGCCCTCGGGGTGGTCCTGGAGATGGGCGCCGACGCCGGGTGAGTCGACACGGACGTCCACGCCGACCTCTCGCAGCTGCTCGGCCGGGCCGATACCCGAGAGCATCAGGAGCTTCGGCGAGTCGATGGCCCCGCAGGACACGATCACCTCGCGGCGCGCCCCGACGCTGCCGCTGTGAACGGTGTCGGGCTCCAGGTACTCGACGCCCGTGCAGCGCCGGTTCTCGTCGAAGAGCAGCCGCTTGGCCTGTAGTCCCGTCCGGACCTCAAGGTTCGGCCGTTTGCCGAGAACCGGGTGCAGATACGAGACGGAAGCGGACGAACGGGTGCCGTCCGTACGGGAGTTGATCTGGAACCAGTGGGCGCCGCGCACCACCGTCTTGCCCGTGTTGAACGGGGTGGTGGGGATGCCCGCGTCCGCGCACGCGGCCAACAGGGCGGAGCCGCACGGGTCTTCGGGCGGGACGCTCATGATGTTCACGGGGCCCGAGCGGCCGTGGTGGTCGCCCGGCGCGTCATTCGTCTCCAGGCGCTGGTACAGCGGGAAGCAGTCCGCGGCGCTCCAGCCGGTGCAGCCGAGGGCGCCCCATTCGTCGAGGTCCTCGGCCGGGGCCCAGAAGGCGATGCAGGAGTTGTGCGAGGAGCAGCCGCCGAGCACCTTGGCACGGGCGTGCCGCATGAAGCTGTTGCCGTTCTCCTGCGGCTCCACCGGATAGTCCCAGTCGTAACCGGACTCCAACAGCGCCATCCACCGCGTGAGCTGGAGGATGTTGTCGTCGCCGACGTCGGAGGGTCCGGCCTCCAGCACACAGACGCTGACGTCCGGGTCCTCGGTCAGCCGCGCGGCGACGACGGCGCCTGCCGTACCGCCGCCGACCACCACATAGTCGTACTCGGACAGGGGAGTCTCTGCGGACATGGTGTCTCCAGGTGCGGTGATTCAGGTGCGGTGATTCAGGTGCGGTGGCTCAGGGGGCGGCGGTCTCGGCGCGGTGTTCCTCGAGGACGCCCGTCTTGTGCCGCTGGACGAACCAGTAGTAGGCGAAGCCGCCGAGCGCGACGACGCCGATGAAGAGGAAGGCGCCCCAGCGCAGATACCAGTGCTGCGGGCCGGTCGCGTTGTACACCTCGGCGCGCGGCCAGGCGAGGTTGAGCGACATGGCGGCGCCCCACAGCACGGCGACGATGTTGATGGGCAGTCCGAACCGGCCGAGCGTGAACTTGCCCTCGGCGGGCTTCCATTGACCGCGCAGCCGCTTGATCAGCATCGGCACGGTGACCAGCAGATAGGCCACGTAGATCATGATGATCGCGATGCTGGTGATCACCGAGAAGATCTGCGGCTGATTGATGTTGATCACGAGGATGACGACGCCGACCACACCGATCAGCACGGCGGGGACGACAGGCGTCTGGAACCGTGGGCTGACACGGGCGAGCGCCGAACCGGCGGGGAGGTTGTTGTCCCGCGCCATCGCGAACATCAGCCGGATGCCGGCGCAGTGCACGGCCAGCACACAGACGGTGATGGCGACGACCACGCACCACAGGAAGATCTCGCCGATCGTCGAACCGAGTGTCTCCAGGACGACGTACTGAAGACCGCCCGTCGACAGCTCCTTCGCCGCCAGATCCGGCACCGCCATCAGGGCGAAGAGCAGGATGAGCCCGCCGATCAGGAAGGACGCGACGAGCGCGCGCAGGATCGCGCGGGGCGCGTTGCGGCCCGGATCGTGCGACTCCTCGCCGAGCGAGGACGCCGTGTCGAAGCCGTACATGACGTACGCCGATGCCAGCGACGCGGTCAGGAACGCGCCGAAGTACCCGAGGTTCTGGCCGCTGCCCAGGCCGTACGTCTCGGTCAGGACGGTGCTGGGGCCGCGGGTGATGTGCGCCGCGAGGAAGACGATCAGGGCGACGGCGGCGATCAGCTCGATGAAGACGCCCGCGGAGTTGATCCGGGCCATCAGCTGTACGCCAAAGGCGTTGACCAGGGTGGAGAAGACGATGAGCACGGTGCCGAGGAGTACGGCGTTGGCGGCCGCGTCGTTCTTGCCGGTGCCGTCGCCCACGAACTGGAACCAGTCGTCGATCTGCGGCAGCGTGATCTGGTAGGCGAGCGCCACCGCGGACAGTGTCACCATCGTGGCCGTCATCATCATCCAGCCGCCGAGCCAGCCCACGTGCGGACCGCCCATGGTCTTGGCCCAGTTGTAGACGGACCCCGCGACCGGGTAGCGGGCGGCCAGCTCGCAGAAGCAGAGGGCCACCATCAGCTGGCCGACGAAGACCATCGGCCACGACCACCAGTAGGCGGGGCCGCCGAAGCTGACGCCGAAGTAGAAGAGCTGGAAGGTGCCGGTGAGGATCGAGATGTAGCTGATCCCCGCCGCGAAGGTGTGGAAGTTGCCCAGTGTCCGCTTGAGTTCCGGGCGGTAGCCGAGCTCGCCGAGCGCGTCGTCGTCGTGCTCGCCCTGGGTCTTCTCCGGGACGGCGGGGTCCGGGCCGGTCTCCGTGCTCATTCGAACCACCTCTGCGGGGTCGGTGCGAGATTGCGCCAGATGTGTTTGGCCTCCTGGTACTCGGCGAGTCCCGCCGGGCCCAGCTCACGGCCGAAGCCGGACTGTTTCATGCCGCCCCACTCCGCCTGCGGCACGTACGGATGGAAGTCGTTGATCCACACCGTTCCGGCGCGCATCCGCGACGCCACCCGGTGGCCCCGGCCGGTGTCCTGGGTCCAGACGGCGCCCGCGAGGCCGTAGACGGTGTCGTTGGCGAGCGCGACCGCCTCGTCCTCGTCCCGGAACCGCTCGACGGTGAGCACCGGGCCGAACGACTCGTCGGTGACCACGGACATGCCGGGCGCGCACTCGTCGAGGACGGTCGGCAGGTAGTAGTAGCCGTTCTCCAGCGCCGGGTCGTCGGGGCGGGCGCCGCCGCAGCGCAGCACCGCGCCCTCGGCGAGCCCGGCCGCCACATAGGCCTCGACCTTGTCGCGGTGCGCGGCGGAGATCAGCGGGCCCGTGCGGGCGTTGTCGTCGAAGGGCCCGCCGAGCGGGATCCGCCGGGCGCGCTCGACCACCGCGTCGACGAACGCGTCGTGCAGTTCGTCCTGGACCAGCAGCCGCGCCCCGGCCGAGCAGACCTGCCCGGAGTGCAGGAAGATCGCCATCAGGGCGTAGTCGACGGCCGCCTCGAAGTCCGCGTCGGCGAAGACGATGTTGGGGTTCTTGCCGCCGAGTTCCAGGGCGACCTTCTTCACCGTGGGCGCCGCCGCGGCCATGATGCGGCGCCCGGTGACGAGCCCGCCGGTGAACGACACCAGGTCGACGCGCGGGTCCTCGCTGAGCGGCGCTCCCGCGGTCGGGCCCGCGCCCAGGATCAGATTGGCGGTCCCGTCCGGCAGCCCCGCCTCGGTGAGCAGCCGCATCAGGATGATCGCGGTGTGCGGGGTCAGCTCGCTCGGCTTGAGGACGAAGGCGTTGCCGGCGCCGAGCGCGGGGGCCACCTTCCAGGCGGTCTGCAGCAGCGGATAGTTCCACGGCGTGATCAGCGAGCAGACCCCGACCGGCTCGTGCACCACCCGGCTGTCGACGTCCGGACTGCCCGCGTCGACGATCCGGTCGGTGCCGCCCGCCGCCGTCAGATTGCCGAAGTAGCGGAAGCAGTTCGCGATGTCGTCCATGTCGTACTCGCTCTCCACGAGCCGTTTCCCGGTGTCCAGGGATTCGGCGCGGGCGAGCGCGTCCTTGTCGCGTTCGAGCAGATCGGCGACGCGCAGCAGCAGCCTGCCGCGTTCGGCGGCCGGGGTGTGCGGCCACGGTCCGTCGTCGAAGGCGGTGCGGGCGGCGGCGATCGCGGCGGCCGCGTCCTTCGGCCCCGCCTCGTCGACGGTCGCCACGAGGGTGTTGTCGGCGGGGCAGCGGATCTCCCGAACCTGCCCGTCCACGGCGGCGGTCCACTTCCCGCCGATGAACAGCTCCGGCATGCGTGCTCCTCCGGGTCGGATGCGCGGAGACGACCCGACCGAGGTCCGGCAGGGTTACGCTCCGTGATCCTTGATCGCCGGAACGTGCTCCATCACTAGACGGTAAGGAGCGCGGACCGTACGCGCACCATGGGAGCCGCTGTCCGGAGCTGTGAAATTCCCGTCGGCTCCGCACGTCCCGACCGGTTTCGAGCGGTGGCGGGCGGTGTCGCGGTCGTCGGGGCGGAGGCGATCACCCGGACGCGGGGCCCCGTGCCACTCCGTTAGCCTGAGGGCACGATGAACCGGCTGACCACGTCATGGGGCGCGTACGACCTCACACGATTTCCCGAGGACCCCCGCGACCAGCTGCGGGCCTGGTCCGCCGCCGACGCCTATCTGCTGCGGCACCTCGCGGGCGAGACCGACGAAGCGGCGGCGCCCGTCGACCTCTTTGGCACCGTCGCCGTCGTCGGCGACCGCTGGGGCGCGCTGACCACCGTTCTCGCCGGGCGCGGGCACACGCCCACGCTGATCACCGACTCCTTCCTCGCGCGGGAGGCTACGCGGGCCAACGCGGCGCGCGCCGGTCTCGCGCCGGACGCGGTGCGCCTGACGACGACCAGGGACACCCCGCCGGAGCGGATCGACGTCCTCCTGGTCCGGGTGCCCAAGAGCCTCGCGCTCCTGGAGGACCAGCTGCACCGCCTCGCCCCTTCCCTGCACCCCGGCACGGTCGTCGTCGGCACGGGCATGGTGACCGAGATCCACACCTCCACCCTGGAGCTCTTCGAGCGGATCATCGGCCCCACGCGGACCTCCCTCGCCCGGCAGAAGGCACGGCTCGTCTTCTGTACGCCGGTCTTCGCCACGCAGGATCAGGAGCGGGCGGCCGACGCCGACCCCTGGCCGCGCAGCTACGTCCTCGACAGTGACGCGGGCGCGGGCTCGGGGCTCACCGTCGTGAACCACGCCGGTGTGTTCTGCGCCGAACGCCTCGACATCGGTACGCGGTTCTTCCTGCGCCATCTGCCGACGGGCCGGGGCGGCGCGCACATCGTGGACCTGGGCTGCGGCAACGGCGTGCTCGGCACGGCCGCCGCCGTCGCCGACCCCGACGCCACGGTCACCTTCATCGACGAGTCCTTCCAGGCCGTCGCGTCGGCCGAGGACACCTTCCGCGCGAACGCCGGACCGGACACCAAGGCCGAGTTCGTGGCGGGCGACGCGCTGTCGTCCGTCCCCGCGGGCACCGTCGACCTCGTCCTGAACAACCCGCCCTTCCACAGCCATCAGGCGACCACCGGAGCCACCGCCTGGCGGATGTTCAGCGGCGCACGGGCGGCACTGCGCCCCGGCGGCGAGCTGTGGGTCGTGGGCAACCGCCACCTCGGGTACCACGTGAAGCTGCGCAAGCTCTTCGGCAACTCCCAAGTCGTCGCGAGCGACCCGAAGTTCGTGGTCCTGCGCGCGGTGAAGCGGGACCGCGCGCCGAGCCGATGAGCGGCACCGCGAACGACGAGCTGTTTCCCCGGGCGCGGTCGGAGATCGCCCCCGGGGCCGTGCACGTACCGGACTGGCTGCCCCTCGACGAACAGCGGAAGCTGATCGCCGCGTGCCGCGAGTGGGCGCGGCCCCCGGCCGGGCTGCGGACGGTCAGGACACCGGGCGGCGGCGTGATGACGGCCCGTCAAGTGGGGCTCGGCTGGCACTGGTTCCCCTATGGGTACGCGCGTACGGCGGTGGACGGCGACGGCGCCCCCGTGAAGCCGATGCCGCCGTGGGTCGCGGAGCTGGGCCGCGCGGCGGTCGAAGCGGCTTACGGGAAACGGGAGTTGGCGGCGGCGGGCGATGAGGACGCGTACGACATCGCCCTCATCAACTTCTACGACGCCGACGCCAGGATGGGCATGCACCGGGACGCCGACGAGAAGTCCCCCGCCCCGGTCGTCTCCCTGTCCCTCGGCGACTCGTGCGTCTTCCGCTTCGGCAACACCGAGACGCGCACGAAGCCGTACACGGACATCGAACTGCGCAGCGGGGACCTGGTCGTCTTCGGCGGGCCCTCGCGGCTCGCCTATCACGGTGTGCCCCGCGTCCACGGGGGCACGGCACCTTTGGAGCTGGGCCTCACGGGGCGGCTGAACATCACGCTGCGGGTCAGCGGCCTGCACGGGCTCAACTCGTAGGACTCGACGGGTCGGTGAGACGTACCGCGGGCGCGGACGCCGTCTCCTGGACCGGGAACGTCAGCCTCATCGACAGATAGGCGAAGACCGGGCCGAGGGCGTTCATCGCGACGACGCAGACCCACGCGGCCCACGGGTTGCCCGCGTCGTAGCCGAAGCCCCCGAAGAACGTGGCGAAGTAGCTCGCGAAACCGAAGAACATGCCGGGGATCAGGGACAGTGCCTTGATCCGGCCCGCGTACATCAGCGCGCTGTTGATCACGAGGATCACCAGCGCCTGCATGCAGTTGCGGGCGAACTGGCCCTCGCCGAGCGCCGTCGCCGCATGCTCCTCTACCAGCACGATGATCAGCGCGAAGGTCGAGCCCGCGGGCATCGCGAGCCAGAGCCGCTTGGCGTTGGCGAGGTTCGGGCCGCCGAGCAGGAAGGTCCCGGCCCAGCCGATGAAGATCGCCCACGGCGGCAGATGAAGGGCGGTGCCGCCGATGAACGCCGTGAGTCCGGCGAGTACGGAGGCGACGATTTCGTGGGGGAGGCGTTCGCGCATGAGGACTCCTTGGTCGGGAGGGAGAGGGGTGGGTGCGCAAAGCCGTGCGGGTGCGGGGGGTGTCAGGGGAGTGAAGTGGGCTCAGGGCACGATCAGTTCGCGGGTCCGGGTCGAGCGCGCCACCACCCTTCCGCCCTTGATGACGTACGCCCGCTCGGGCCGGTCGAGCACGATGTCGTCGTACGACGTCGTGTCCAGGACGACGAGATCCGCGCGCGCCCCGACACGGACGCCGTAGTCGGCCCCGACCCCCACGACGCGCGCCGCCTCGTGGGTCACCATGCGCAGCACCCGCCCGAGGTCGTCAGGGCCCGAGAGATGGCCGGTCTGGGCGAGCAGCAGGGCCGTGTCGAGCTGGTCGGCGGTGCCGTACGGGGTGAAGGCGTTGCGGATGTTGTTGGAGGAGCAGGCGGTGAGCACTCCCGCCTCCCACAGCTCGCGCACCGGTGCGACGCCCCGGCGTATCGCCGCCTTGTCGTGCCGGCCGCCCAGATGCAGATCGGTGGCGGGCAGCGGCACGACGGCCACGCCCGCGTCGGCGAGCGCCGCCAGTGCGCGGGAGCGTTCGGCGGGCGGGCGCCCCGCGAGCGAGGTCATGTGGCCGAGCGCGACCCGGCCGCCGAGCCCGCGCCGGGCGGTCTGCCCGGCAATGAACTCGGCCAGGGCGTACCGGGGATCGGACGCGTCGTCGCCGAAGTCGGCGTGCAGATCGGCCGGTACGCCGTGCTCGACCGCCAGGTCGAGGACCAGCTCGACCTGGGCCCGGCAGTCGTCGAGGGTCGCCTCGTTGTAGGTGCAGCCGCCCACCACGTCCGCCCCGGCGGCGAGCGCGGCACGCAGCAGCTTCTCGGTGCCGGGGGAGCGCAGGACGCCCTCCTGGGGGAACGCCACGATCTGCAGGTCCAGCGCGTGCGCGTACTGCGCGCGAAGCTCCAGGAGCACCTCGACGCCGAGCAGCCCCGCGATCGGGTCGACGTCGGGATGCGCGCGGATGACGGTGGTGCCGTTGAGCAGCGCCGACTCGATGACGCGGCGGGCCCGGTCGCGTACGTCGTCACGGGTGAAACCGGCCTTCAGCTCGCCGGTGACGGCGATCGCCCCGGCGAGGGTGCCGTCCGGGTTGGGGCGCACCCCGTCGAGGAGGGCCTTGTCGAGATGGAGATGGGGTTCGACGAAGGCGGGGATGACGACGCGACCGGCGCAGTCGATCTCCTCGTCGGCCGTCAAGTCGGCCGGTACGTCGCCGAGTTCGGTGATGCGGCCGTCGGTGACGACGAGGTCGCGGGGGTGCGCCGAGTCCTCGACGCGGGCGTCGAGCAGGATCAGATCAGCCATGGGTCGTCTCGCTCCCCGGTCGGGTCTCGGGTCAACTGTCGAAGTCGGACTTGCGGATCAGGCAGTGCACGCCCTTGACCTGGTCCACGACCTGGGAGATCTCGAAGTCGGCGGCGGCGCTGAGATACGCGTACGCGGCGTGCCGCTCCATCCCGAACCGCCGGGTGAGGAAGCCGAGGGCGGCGCGGACCGCGTCCCGCATCGCCTCGTCCAGGTCCGCGTGCAGGCCGACCGGAATCCAGTGCGTGTCCGTCTCCGCGAAGGGACGGGCCACCAGGTCCGTCGCCGCGTCCTTGACGACCGTGAGGCGGACCGTGGCCCGCAGCGGCGCCTCGAACGCGGTGAGCGCGACCTCTCCGTTGCCCTGCGCGTAGTGCGGATCGCCGGTGTGGAAGCCCGCGCCCTCTGTCTGCACGGGGAGGTAGAGCGCGCTGCCGGTGACCAGATGACGGATGTCGAGGTTGCCGCCGTGCATGCCGGGCGGCACGGTGTGCGCCGGTGATTCCTCGTCGGTCGCCACGCCGAGGATGCCGAGGAACGGCGCCAGCGGGAAGCGGACCTCGCGCCCACCGCCGTACGCGATGATGCCCCTGTCGGGCCTGCCCGCGCCCCCGGCCTCGGCCCGGCAGAAGGTGAACTCCGGCCCGGTGGCGGCGAATTCACCGGGGAGGGCGCCGCATCCGTGCCGGGTGGAGACGATGCCGTAGTCGGCCCGGCGGCGCAGGCCGAGGATCTCCACCTTGAGGAGGTCGCCGGGCAGCGCCGAACGGACGTGGACGGGGCCGAGGATCACATGCGGGCCGTCGGCGGCCGGGTCGCGGTCGATCGCGGACGCCGCCAGCTCCCGGGCGTCGTCCAGGACTTCGTGCTCCGGTACGCCGTACGAGCCGAAGAAGGCGACCGGGTCGCGGCCCTGGTCCTCCAGGATGCCCTCGTGCGAGACGGTGTCGAAGGTGACGGTGTCGCCGGAGTCGACGGTGAGCACCGCCTTCGTCTCACGGCACGGCAGCCGCCCCCACAGGACGTTCTGTTCGGTGGCCGCCACATGGTGCCGGCCGTCTACGGTGCCTTGGCCTGCCTGCGGTGACATCAGAGTCTCCCTCGGTTCGGTCCGGCGGACGGAGTCAGTGCGCTGGTGGTGGCTGCGATACGGGTGCCGCCGTCCCCGTCGAGCGCCGCCGCGAGCCCCTCCGGCGAGGTGATGAGCACCTCGCGGCCCGGCCCGCCGGACAGGAACTCCAGGGCGGCCCGGATCTTGGGGCCCATGCTGCCCTCGGGGAACTGCCCGTCCGCGAGATGGCGGCGCGCCTCGTCCACGTCGATCCGGTCGAGGAAGCGCCGGCCGGGCCGCCCGTAGTCGACGGCGACCCGGTCCACGCCCGTCGTGACGACGAGCAGCTCCGCGCCGAGCGCGTCGGCGAGCCACGACGAGGTGAAGTCCTTGTCGATGACGGCCTCCACGCCCCTGAGCCCGCCGTCGGCGGCCCGCACCAGCGGAATCCCGCCGCCGCCCCCGGCGATCACCGTGAACCCGGCGGCGGACAACGTGCGTACCGCCTCCGTCTCCAGGACGCGGCGCGGCCGGGGCGAGGGCACCATCCGGCGCCAGCCGCGCCCCGCGTCCTGAGCCACATGCCAGCCGTGCGCGTCGGCGAGCGCTCGGGCCACGGTCTCCGGGTAGAACGCGCCGATCGGCTTGGTCGGCCGGGCGAAGGCGGGGTCTTCCGGGTCCATGAGGGTGTGCGTGACGAGCGCGGTGACCCGCCCGGCGGGCAGTACGCCGCCGAGGGTGCTCGCCAGGATGTAGCCGATGCTGCCCTGCGAGTCGGCCACGCACATGTCCAGGTCGAGGAGCGGGAGTTCGGGGGCCAGCTCCGCCACCAGATCCGAGCGGCGCTTGATGAAGCCGACCTGGGGGCCGTTGCCGTGGGTGAGCACGATCCGCCACCCCGTGCCCGCCAGCGCGGCGATCGGGCGGGCGAGCCGCCGGGCGGCGTCGAACTGTTCGGCGATGGTGGCGTGGCCGCCACCCCGCAGCAGCGCGTTGCCTCCGATGGCAACCACCGCCGTACGGTGCGCTGTTCGGGGAATCATGCCGAAACCGTAGGCGCGGGCCGACCGGCCGGTCATGGGCAGACGGTGCCAGCAGGACACGGCGCCGACTGACACCCGGCGACAACGCGCAGGACGGTGAGCCACGGGAAACACGGAAGTTACGCCGCGGGTATTACCCATGGCACCGAGTCGACGCATAGTGACTGGGCATGACGATATCCGGCATCGGTTCCGCCCAGGACGCCCCGCCCGCACCCGGGGCAGGTCTGACCGTGCGCGAGGCCCTGGCCCTGCCGTCCCTCGGCGGCGCGCGGCTGGTAGCCGGGGCCCGCGGCGACGGCCGCCGAATCCGCGTGGTCAACATCATGGAAGTCCCCGACATCGTCCGCTGGATGCGCGGCGGCGAGCTGCTCCTCACCACCGCCTACGCGGTACGCGACGACGCCGAGGCGCTGTCCGCGCTCGTCCCCGTCCTCGCCGAACGCGGCCTCGCCGGACTCGGCGTGAAGGTCGGCCCCTACCTTCCCGAGCTGCCCGAGCGGATGCTGGCCGCGGCCGACGAACTGGGCTTCCCCATCGTCGAGTTGCCCGGCGCCGTGATGTTCAACGACATCCTCTCCGAGGTCATCGGCACCGTACTGAACCGGCAGGCGCTCGAACTCGAACGGTCCCGCGCGATCCATGAGCGGCTCACTCGCGTCGCGCTCAGCGGCGGCTCCTACCAGGAGCTGATGAACGTCCTGTTCGAACTCTCCGGCTGTGCGGCTGCCGTACTCGACGAGCACGGCTCCATCGTCGCGTCGGCCGGTGCGCCGCCCGCCGAGAGCCCGCCGACCATGGCCCGCACCATCCATGTCGACGGGGCGGCGACGGGCAGCGTCGGCCTGTGGACCACCACCGATGCGGATGCGGGTCGGGGGGACACCCATCAGCAGGTCGCCCTCGAACACGCCACCACCGTCGCGGCCACCGTCGCCGCCCAGGAGCGGGCCGTCGCCAGCCGGCAGCAGCGCTATCGCGCGCTGATGCTGATGGAGCTGGTGTCCCGGCCGCCGCGCGACCGCGCGGAGACGGTGCGGCGCGCCGCCGCCATGGGCTGGAACCCGCATGTGCCGCGGGCCGCCGTCCTCGTCGAGGTGCGCGACGCGTCAGGCCGCCCACCCTGCGCCGAACTCGCCCTGGAGGAACGCCTGTTGTCGCTGGTGCGGCGATCGGTGGGCGCCGACGCCGTCATCTGGGGCAGTCAGAGCGGCCTCGCCATGCTCGTCGAGCCCGGCGATTCGCTCACCGCGAGGTGCCGCGCCGTGCACGCCGCTGTCGCCGCCGCGCGCCCGGACTGGGACGTCGTGGTCGCCGCGGGCACCGTCCGCGAGGACTTCGCGGACTTCCACCGCAGCTACGAGGAGGCCGTGGAGACCCTCACTCTCGGCCGTGAGGTGCACGGCTCCGACTTCGTACGCGGCTACACCGAACTCGGCGTCTACCGCCTGCTCGGCCAGCTGCCCGACGCCGAGCTGCGCCGACTCGTCGACGACGCCCTGGGCCCGCTCCTCGGCTACGACCGGAGCAACGAGGGCAGCCTCGTCGAGACCCTCAGCGCCTACCTCCTGGACGACCGCAATGGCGTCGCGGCGGCGGCCCGGCTGCACGTCCACTACAACACCCTGCGCTATCGGCTCCGCCAGATAGAGCGGCTCACCGGGGGCCTGGAGCGCCACCCGATGAGCCGGTTGCAGACCGAACTCGCCGTTCACGCACGGCGGATGCTGGCCGCGCGCGAGCGGGGATGATCCGCCGCGCGCGGTGCCGTGGAGCGGCCTTCGCGGATCTGCCGTACCGACAGGGCCAGATAGAGGATCACGCCGGTGAGCGGCAGCGCGTGCCACAGCTCGTCGCCAAGTCCGAAGCCGAGCCACAGATTGATGCCGAGCCCGCCGAAGTAGGCGGTCACCGCACGCCAGTTGACGCGCGGCACGCGATCGAGGTCCAGGTCGTAGCGCCCCCGCCGGACCACGAAGTAGTCGGCGATGAGGATGCCGGGGATCAGCGGGATCGCGTACCCGAGATGGCCCAGATACGTCAGGAACGCGTCCAGGATCCCGGCGCTCAGCCCGTAGTACGCGAGGCCCGCGCCGAGCAGGCCCGCCAGGACGTTCACCACGAGCCGGGGCAGGCCCAGCGCGGTCCGCCCGGCGAGGCTCGCCGCGTACATGTTGTTCACCTCGTGCGGAAAGCCCTGCACGAACACGGCCACCGCCGCGAGCCCCGCCACCCCCACGACGGCGAACGCGTCGCCCATGTCGCCGACTCCGACACCGAGGCCGATCAGGATGCCGAGCATGTTGAAGCCGAAGTTGCCGACCACGAACTCGGCGAGCGTCGTCGTCCAGACCGTGCCCGGCGTCTTCCCGAAGCGGGTGATGTCCGGGGTGACCGTCGCGCCCGTCATCCACTTGTTGACGCCGAGCGCGAACATCGTCAGTACGGTGACCTCGCCGCCGCGCACCGGATCGCTCGCCAGGATCGCGCCGATGCCGCCCGCGTGCTCGACCGTCGCCGCGACCGCGACGAGCACGGCGGCCAGCATCAGCGGCACGCTGATCCGGCCCACCCAGGTCAGCCCCTTGCTGAACCCGATGACCGACAGGGCGGTGTAGACGACGCTGAGCAGCACGCAGTACACGAGCCCCGTCACCGGACCGTCGCCGCCGGGCAGCACCCCGGCCGTGATGCCGGTGCTGTAGCCGACGAAGCCCGCCGAGAGGACGGCGATCACCAGGGAGGGGAGGCGGCTGCCGTCCCTGCCGAACGTCAGCTGCATGCCGATCGCGGTCGTCACGCGCTCGCGCTGACCCATCAGGCCGCACAGGATCGACACCGCGCTGACCACGAGCGACGAGCCGAGCGCGATCGCCACGGCGGTCCAGAAGTCGAAGAACAGGCCGAGCGACATCCCGTAGAGCAGATCGGTCGCCGACACCGTGAAGCCCATCCGGACCAGCGTGATGGAGAGGGTGGAGCGGCGTTCGGACTCGGGCAGACGGGAGGCGGCGAAGTCCTCGGTCGCCGCGCTGACGGCACGGGGGTCACGGGGCATGGCGGTCCCTTCGTGTCGGGGGTGTGCGTGCACGGGGGCCAGTGCGGGGGAGGCCGGGGGGAGAGGTCCCATCGTCACGGGGCGGGCGCGGCCGGGTCACTGTCACCTGGTGCCGGTAACCCCTGGTCGGCGCTGGCATCCGGAGCCATGCCGTGCGGCGGGGTGCGCTCCCTACAGTCGATGGCATGGTGCTGCGAAACGCCGTCCACAAGGATCTGTACGCCGATTCCGTCGCCCTGATGAGGGTGGCCGCGCGCCTCGCCGAACGGCCGGGCGTGCTGACCGCGAGCCTGGTGATGGGCACGCCGGCCAACCGGGAGGTGCTCGATCGCGCGGGGCTGCTGACCGACGAGGGCCGTGCGGCGGGGCCCAACGATCTGATCGTCGCGGTGAGTTGTCCGCAGGAGCGGGGTGTGGCCGATGCCGCCCTGTCCGAGGCCCTCACCGCGCTCAGCGAGGCCACTGGGCCGGAACCCGGCCGCCCCGAGGGGGACGTGCCCCTGCGCTCCCTCGCGGGCGCTCCCGCGGACGCCGATCTCGCGCTGATCTCCACGCCGGGCGCCTACGCGACGGCCGAGGCGCTCAAGGCCCTGCGGCGCGGACTGCACGCCTTCGTCTTCAGCGATCACGTACCGGTCGCCGACGAGCTGATGCTCAAACAGGAGGCGGCGGGACGCGGCCTGTTGGTGATGGGACCGGACTGCGGTACTTCCCTGATCGACGGCATCCCGTTGGGCTTCGCCAACTCCGTGCGCCGCGGCGGAGTGGGTCTCGCCGGGGCGTCCGGCACCGGACTCCAGCAGGTGTCGTGCCTGCTGCACGCCATGGGCGCGGGCGTCAGCCACCTCATCGGCACCGGAAGCCGGGACCTCAGCGCCGAGATCGGGGGCCGCACGATGCTCGGGGCACTGGACGCGCTCGCCGCCGACCCGGCCACGGAGGTCGTCGTGCTGGTCTCGAAGCCGCCCGCGCCCGAGGTCGCGGCGCGGGTCCTGGACCGGGCGGCCGGCATCGGCAAGCCGGTGATCGCCTGCTTCCTGGGCTGGGAGGGCACCGCCCCGGCGGGAGTGACGCTCACCCGCACACTGCGGGAAGCGGCACGCGCGGCCGCCGTGCACACCCTCGGCCGCACGGTGCCGGACGAGCCGCTGCCCGAGCCCCCGGCCCCGCGCGCGCCGCGCCGCTGGGTACGCGGTCTGTATGCGGGCGGCACCTTCGCCTACGAGGCGCGGTCGCTCCTTGGTCCCGCACTCGGCGACATCGCACGCGACGCCCCCGGCTACATTCCGGGCGAGGCGCCCCGGCTGCCCGCCCGGCACCTGGTGCTCGACCTGGGCGACGACGCGTACACGGCGGGCCGCCCGCACCCGATGATCGACCCGGCGGTGCGCACCGCTTATCTGCGCGCGGCGCTGGACGACGCGTCGACGGCGGTCGTCCTGCTCGACGTGGTGCTCGGCCACGGCGCCGCGGACGACCCCGCGGGAGAGGTGGCGCGCGTCCTCGCCGAAGGGCGGGCGGAGCGGCCCGTGGTCATCGCCTTCGTGGTCGGCACGGATCGGGACATGCAGCAACTAGCCCTGCAGAAACGGATGTTGGAGGAGGCGGGTGCGGTCGTCGTCGACAGCGGAACGGTCGCTGCGCAGGTGACGGCACGACTGCTGACGCGGGTGGCGGAACCGGCTGGTGCGACGCGGATCGGAGGAGGCCTGTGATGAACTGCGAGAGCCGTGACCCTCATGTGGCGGAGAGGGCTGCGGCGGCACCGGCAAGTCGCGGTCCCGCCACCCTGCTCACCGCCCCACCCCGCATCGTCGCCGTCGGCGTGGACGCCTTCGCGGAGCCCGCCCGTGCCGCCGGTGCCTCCGTGTACGGCGTCGACTGGCGACCGCCCGCTGCGGGTGACGTGGCGCTCGGCGGCAAGCTGGCCCGGCTCACCGGACATCCGGCGATCGAGACCGCGAACGCGCGCGTACTGGAGTCGGTGCTCGCGGTCCAGCCGCTCCTGGTGGACGTGGCGCCCGCGGCCGAGCTGATCCCCGAACTTGCCGCCGAGCGCCTGCTGTTGCATGCCGGTCCCCCCATCGCGTACGACCGGATGTGCGGGCCCATGCGGGCGGCCGTGACCGGAGCGGCGCTGCTCGAAGGGTGGGCGGCGACGCCCGAGGAGGCCGAGCGGCAGGCGGCCGCGGGTGAGATCCGCTTCGAGCCGTGCCACCACCACGACGCGGTCGGCCCGATGGCCGGGATCATCTCGCGGTCCATGCCGCTGCTCGTGGTCGAGGACGCGGGGTCGGGCCGTCGTGCCTACTCCAACCTCAATGAGGGGCAAGGGCGTTGTCTGCGGTACGGCGCGCTCGGTGAGGACGTGATGGCGCGCCTGCGGTGGATGGGGGAGCGGCTGGGGCCGAGCCTGCGTGCCGCGATCCGTGCCAGGGACGAGCCGGTCAACCTCCGTACCGTCACCGCGCAGGCACTCCAGATGGGCGACGAGTGCCACAGCCGCAACACCGCCGCCAGCGCGCTCCTCACCCGTGAACTTGCGGCGGGACTCGCCGAGTTCGCCGGACTTGGCGGCATCGAGGCGCTCGACTTCCTGAGCGGCAACAACTACTGGTTCCTCAACTTCTCCATGGCCGCCAGCAAGTTGGCGATGAACGCGGGGCACGGCGTCGCGCACTCGACGGTGGTGACCGCCTTCGCACGTAATGGCGTGGACGTGGGAATCCGGGTCAGCGGTCTCGGCGACACCTGGTTCCGGGCGCCCGCCGCTTGTGTGGACGGGCTCTACTTCGCCGGGTACGGTCCGGACGACGCCAACCCCGACATCGGCGACAGCGCCATCGCCGAGGTGCACGGCCTCGGCGGCTTCGCGATCGCCGCGGCGCCCGCGATCGTCGGCTTCGTCGGCGGCACCCCCGAGCGGGCCCGCCGGATCAGCCGCGAGATGGCCGCCCTCACCGTCGGCAGGCACCGGGACTATCAGCTGCCGGGCCTCGACTTCGTCGGCAGCCCGGTCGGCATCGACGTACGCAAGGTCGTCGACACCGGCGTCGAGCCCGTCGTCACCACCGGCATCTCGCACCGCGAACCCGGCGTCGGCCAGATCGGCGCGGGCCTGACGGTGGCACCGATGGGCTGCTTCACCGACGCCCTCGAGGCGTTCGCGGAGCCGCCCGCGTGATGCCGACCGGATCGGTGAGCGAGGCCGTCGCGGGCCTCGTGCACGGCCCGGCCCGCACCGGCCACGTGGCCGCCCGCACCCGCCACGCCGTGTACGTGGCCACAGGGCACCCGGAGCTGCCGGCCCTGGCAGTCACCGCCCCCGAAGCGATCCGGGTACCCAACGCGGTCGTCCTCGCCCGGCCGCACCCCGACTGGACGGGCGTACGTGCGGGTGCGCCCGTCCGCTTCGGCGAGGGGCGGGTGGAGCTCGGCGGCGCCCGGTGCGTCGCCGCGGAGGGGTCCTGGGCGCCGCCCCGCGCCCAGGGCCTGCTCGCCGCGCCGGTATGGGCGGTCCGCCGCGCCGAGCTGGAGCGGGCGCTGCCGGCCACGGACGCAGTGCTGGACCCGGCAGACCTGCGCGCCGCCCTGTACGCCGACGACACGGCCCGGATCATCGCGGCGGGCCGCGCCCTCGTCGGCCGGGGTCCGGGCCTGACCCCCTCCGGGGACGACATCCTCTGCGGCGCGCTCCTCGCCCGGCACGCGACGGGCCGCCCGGTCGGGGCCCTGGCGGCAGCCGTGGCGGGGGCCGAGGCGCGTACCCCGCTGGTGTCGGCGGCGCTCCTGCGCCACGCGGTCCGCGGTGAATGCGTACCGCAGGCGGCCGATGTCATCCGGGGCCTTGCCGCCGAATGGCCGCTGGACCTCGCGCCGCTGCTCGCCGTCGGCCACCACTCGGGAGCCGACCTGGCCCGTGGTATCGCGGCGGGCCTGAGCTGCGCCCATGCTCCGGACACGGCTGAGCCCCCGCCTGGCGAGGCGGGGGCTCAGCCGGGGGTGCCTAGAGGGTGCCGGAGGCCGCGATCTTGATCTCGGCCTTGGTGGCGCCGGACTGCGAGCCGAGGCCCTCGATCTTCTTGACGAGGGCCATGCTCTCGTCGTCGGCGACCTCACCGAAGACGACGTGCTTGTTGTCCAGCCAGCTCGTCACGATCGTGGTGATGAAGAACTGCGAGCCGTTGGTGCCCGGGCCGCGGTTGGCCATCGAGAGCAGACCCGGCTTGGTGTGCTTCAGGTCGAAGTTCTCGTCCGGGAACTCGTCGCCGTAGATGCTCTTGCCGCCGGTGCCGTTGCCGGCGGTGAAGTCGCCGCCCTGGAGCATGAACTCCGGGATGACGCGGTGGAACTTCGAGCCCGCGTAACCGAAGCCCTTCTCGCCCGTGGCGAGCGCGCGGAAGTTCTCCACGGTCTTCGGCACGACGTCGTCGAACAGGTTGAACGTGATGCGGCCCTCGGGCTTGCCGTCGATGGTGATGTCGAAATAAGCCTTGATTGTCATGCTCCTCATCCTGTCATTGCCCCCTCCCCGCTCGCCAACCGAACCCCCCGAAGAGATGCCCGGAGCCGCTCTGACCAGGCACGATCCCGTTCGATTGTGTTCGATGTCGAGGGGATCCGGCGGGGTCGGGCCAACCGTCCCGGATCCGCATGAAGGTGATCGAACGGGCCGGGAAGGGGTACGAGGAGGTCCCGGACACGGGTTCAGGGGGATGACGGCGAGTACCGCGACTGATCAGGGCGACTGGGTTCGCCAGGGGACCGCGATCACGAACTGGCGGGTGTCACGCCACACCTTGACCCAGAGCTGCGGAGGATGGTCCGTGCTCGAGGTGTGGACCACCGAGAAGCGGACGGCTTCGCCGGGGTCGAGCTCGCTGCGGGCCGGTGTCAGCGAGACGGCTCCGGGGAGGTCGCGGGAGAGCAGCTCGAATCGAATCGTCTCGTCGCCCAGGTATCGGAGAAGATTCCCGGAGTGGTCCTGCTCGATGCTGAACTCCGCGGCCCTCTGGAGGGCGCTCCTCGCGATGGCGGCAGATCGCTCGGCAGCCTCGGTGCTCCGCTTCGCCGTCTTGAGCATCTGCCGCCCCAGCAAGAGCTGTGCACAGCCCACCGCCACCGAAACGCCGATAGAAACCGGGTCCATGCTTGGCTTCCTCATGTCAGCGTGGATGTTCTGATGCTGACAACGACAAGGACACGCAAGAGCGCTGGGATGCCCGCGGATTTCACTCGGTAGTGGTAGCCCGCTCGGGGTGTTTGACGCCACCGGTCTTCTGTGCGGAAGTGAGCAGGTTCGATGTCACTTCGGCTGATTTCGCGGCCTGTTCGGCGTATCTGGCGCTGTCGCGCGCCGCCGTCACGAGCTTGCGCCCGACAATGATCATCCATGCGGACACGGCCAGAGCGAACGAACTGGCGACTATCGGAGCTAAGTTCCATCCGGCCATTGGGTCCAACTCTCCTTGCCTGCATGCCCGATCCAACAGCAGCGCTGGGAGTGATCGGCCTCCTGATCGTGATTGGGCACGGCTGATCTCTTTTGTTGCGGTACACCAAGAACGATGCCGGAGATCCTTGCGTTACGGGGGCGGGTCGGCGGTTTCCCTCACCCGAATGAATGAAGACGGCGTCATTACACGGGCCACGCCTGCCGACACCGCCCAGCCGTAAGCACCCCGAAGGGGCGCGGGGCTGTGACACCTGCGGCTCCGCCGCGTGGGCGCGACCAGCCACAGCGCGTCCGCAGACGGAGGGCCGGTCGCCCAGCGGAACGCTCAGCGCCCGACCTTGCGCTTGTTCCAGACGTCGAAGCCCACCGCCGCCAGCAGCACGAGCCCCTTGATGACCTGCTGGTAGTCCGTGCCGATGCCGACCAGGGACATGCCGTTGTTCAGGACACCAAGGACCAGGCCGCCGATCACGGCCCCCATCACCGTGCCGACGCCGCCGCTCATCGACGCGCCACCGATGAACGAGGCCGCGATCGCCTCCAGTTCGAAGTTGAGACCGGCCTGCGGCGTGCCCGCGTTCAGCCGTGCCGCGTACACACAGCCCGCGAGCGCCGCGAGGACGCCCATGTTGACGAAGACGAGGAAGGTGACGCGCTTGTCCTTGACGCCGGACAGCTTCGCCGCCGCCTTGTTGCCGCCGAGGGCGTACACATGGCGGCCGACGACGGCGTTGCGCATCACATAGCCGAGGCCGATGAGCAGCGCGCACATCACGAGCATCACGACGGGTACGCCGTGGAAGCTGGCCAGCGTGAGCGTGAACGCCACGACCGCCGCTGTGATCGCCACACACTTGGTGACCCAGAGGCCCGTCGGCAGCACCTCGAGTTCGTACGCCAACTGGCGCCTGCGGTCCCGCCATTCGCGGAACAGGAGGAAGACCACGGCGACCAGACCGATGACCAATGTCGGGTTGTGGTACTGCGTGTACGGGCCCATCTCCGGGATGAACCCCTTGGCCAGGTCCTGGAAGCCGCCGGGGAACGGGGAGAGGGACTGGCCCTCAAGGACGATCTGGGTCAGCCCCCGGAACAGCAGCATCCCGGCCAGCGTCACGATGAACGACGGGATACCGACGTACGCGATGAAGAAGCCCTGCCACGCCCCGGCGACCGCGCCGATCAGGAGGGAGAGGACGAGGGCGAGCACCCAGGGCATGTCGTGCTTGACCATCATCACCGCCGCCATGGCGCCGACGAAGGCCACCAGCGAGCCGACGGACAGATCGATGTGCCCGGCGATGATGACGATCATCATGCCCATGGCCAGGATGAGGATATAGCCGTTCTGCTGGATCAGGTTGGAGACGTTGTTCGGCAGGAGCAGCGTGCCGTCCGTCCAGATCTGGAAGAGGACGACGATGAACGCGAGGGCGATCAGCATGCCGTACTGGCGCATGTTGGTGCGCATGCTCTGCAGGAGCAGCGCTCCCGTCGACCGCTGATCGGTCGGCGCGGGGGACGAGTCCCGCGGGGGAGTGGTCGTGGTAGTCATGGCGGTGCCTCAGCTTCTGGTCATGGTCATATGGCGCATCAGGGCTTCCTGGGTGGCCTCCGCGCGCGTGACCTCACCGGTCAGGCGGCCCTCGGCCATCGTGTAGATCCGGTCGCACATCCCGAGCAGCTCCGGCAGTTCGGAGGAGATGAAGAGCACCGCCTTGCCCTGCGCCG
Organism: Streptomyces sp. NPDC050658; assembly: GCF_044457025.1. Classification (NCBI taxonomy): domain Bacteria; kingdom Bacillati; phylum Actinomycetota; class Actinomycetes; order Kitasatosporales; family Streptomycetaceae; genus Streptomyces; species Streptomyces sp. NPDC050658. The sequence continues at coordinate 525,677 of NZ_JBITGM010000004.1, read as the reverse complement.
CGAGCCGGTCGATGACCGTGTAGATCTCGTACTTGGCGCCGACGTCGATGCCGCGCGTCGGTTCGTCGAGGATCAGCACCTCGGGATCGGCGTGGATCCACTTGCTGAGTACGACCTTCTGCTGGTTGCCGCCGGAGAGCCGGCCCACCTGCTCCTGGACCGTGGGCGCCTTGATGTTCATCGAGGTGCGGTAGCGCTCGGCGACGGACCGCTCGTGGTGCTCGTCGACCACGCCGCGCCGTCGCATGCCCGGCAGCGAGGCCAGGGAGATGTTGCGGTTGATGTTGTCGATGAGGTTGAGGCCGTAGCGCTTGCGGTCCTCGGTGACGTACGCGATGCCCGCCGCGATGGCCTCCGGCACCGTCCTCGTGCGGACCGCACGCCCGTTGACCTGGATCGTCCCCGCCTCGTACAGCCCGTAGGACCGGCCGAAGAGGGACATCGCGAGTTCCGTCCGGCCCGCGCCCATCAGCCCCGCGATGCCGACGATCTCGCCGCGCCGCACGGTCAGCGTGGCGTCGTCGACGACCTTGCGCTGCTGGTCGATGGGGTGCCGGACCGTCCAGCCCCGCACGGCGAGCGCGAGCTCTCCCGCGTCCCCGCCCTCGTACGCGGTCCGCTCGGGGAAGCGGTGGTCGAGATCGCGCCCGACCATGCCCCGGATGATGCGGTCCTCCGACAACTCCGGTTCGGTGTCCGGAGATTCACGGACCGTCAGGGTCTCGATGGTCCTGCCGTCGCGCAGGATGGTCACCGAGTCGGCGATGGCGCGGATCTCGTTCAGCTTGTGGGAGATGATGATGCTGGCGATGCCCTGCGCGCGCAGCTCCAGGATCAGGCCGAGCAGCTTCGCGCTGTCCTCGTCGTTGAGCGCGGCGGTCGGCTCGTCGAGGATCAGCAGCTTCACCTCCTTCGACAGCGCCTTGGCGATCTCCACGAGCTGCTGCTTGCCCACGCCGATGTCGGCGACGGCGGTCTGCGGGTTCTCCCGCAGCCCCACCCGCTTGAGCAGTCCGTTCGCCCGGCGCAGCGTGTCGTTCCAGTCGATGACGCCGCGCGCGGAGGTCTGCTCGTTGCCGAGGAAGATGTTCTCCGCGATCGACAAGTAGGGGACGAGCGCCAGCTCCTGATGGATGATCACGATTCCGTGCCGCTCGCTCGCACGGATGTCCTTGAACTCCACCGGCTCGCCGTCGAAGTGGATCTCGCCGTCGTAGGAGCCGTGCGGATGGACGCCGCTGAGCACCTTCATCAGGGTCGACTTGCCGGCGCCGTTCTCCCCGCAGACCGCATGGATCTCGCCGGGCCGCACGGTCAGCTCCACCTCGGAGAGGGCCTTCACGCCGGGGAAGGTCTTGGTGATGCCGGCCATCCGCAGGATCGGCCCGTTCGCGACCGCCGCGCCGTCCGTGCCCGCAGCCCCGCTCATGACAGCTGCCTTGCGGTGAAGTAGCCCTCGTCGACGAGGAGTTGCGTGTTCTTCCTGTCGATCGACACCGGCTTCAGCAGATACGACGGCACGGTCTTCACGCCGTTGTTGTAGTCCTTGGTGTTGTTGACCTCCGGCTTCTCGCCGGTGAGGACCGCGTCGCCCATCTGCACGGCCTGCTTGGCGAGTTTGCGCGTGTCCTTGAACACCGTCTGCGTCTGGTCGCCCGCGATGATCGACTTCACCGACGCCAGCTCCGCGTCCTGCCCGGTGACGACCGGCAGCGGATTGTCCTTGGAGCCGTAACCGGCGCTCTTCAGCGCGGAGATGATGCCGATCGAGATCCCGTCGTACGGCGAGAGGACCGCGTCGACCCGCCGGTCGCCGTAGTTCTTGCTGATCAGGTCGTCCATGCGCTTCTGCGCGGTGCCGCCGTCCCAGCGCAGCGTGGTCGCCTGGCTCATCTTCGTCTGCCTGCTGCCCACGACGAGCTGTCCGCTGTCGAGGTACGGCTTCAGCACCTTCATGGCGCCGTTCCAGAAGTACTTGGTGTTGTTGTCGTCGGGCGAGCCCGCGAACAGCTCGACGGTGAACTTGTCGTCGGAGTCCTTCTGAGGCTCCTTGAGCTTCAACTTGTCGAGGATGTACCGGCCTTGGAGCTCGCCGACCCGCTCGTTGTCGAAGGACGCGTAGTAGTCGACGTTCTTCGTCCCCATGATGAGGCGGTCGTACGAGATCACGGGGATGCCCGCCTCGTGCGCCCGGCCCAGGACGTCGGTGAGCGCGGAGCCGTCGATCGCGGCGACCACCAGGAGCCGGTGCCCCTTGGTGATCATGTTCTCCAGCTGGGCGACCTGGTTCTCCACCTTGTCGTCGCCGTACTGGAGGTCCGTCTCGTAACCGGCCTTCTGGAACTGCTTCGCCATGTTCTTGCCGTCGGCGATCCACCGCTCGGATGCCTTGGTGGGCATCGCGAGCCCGACGGTGCCGCCCTTGCCGTCGTCCGGCTTGTAGCGGCTGCCGCCCCGGGCCTCCTGGCCGCAGGCGGTGAGCGAGCCGAGGAGCGTGACGGTGGCGAGGGCGGCTGTGAGGCGTGCCTTTCCGGATATGCGGGTGCTCCTGGATGTGCGGGTGGTCATGGATCAGTCCCCTTCCGGGACGGGGAAGCGCTTGAGCTCGCCCGGCAGCCGCGAGCCGAGCGGCGACATGCCGCCCCGCGCGCCGTGCCGGGCGAGCAGATCGAGGACGAGCCGTCCGCGCCGGACGCGCTCGCGGGCGGTGTCGAGGGTGCGGTCGCGCAGCTGCGCGCCGTAGGGATAGATGCCGGGCGACCTGCTCAGGCCGAACTTCAGATAGAGCGGCGCGCCGCGCCGGATCAGCTCCGCCGCCTCGTACATCCGCACATAGCCGCCGAGGTCGTCGGGGGCCTCCACATACAGGTCCATCGGGGCGCGGCTGACCCGGCGGATCTCCGTGAGGTGGGCGAGCGTGAGGTCGGACGGGATGTTCAGGGAATCGGCGCCGAGCCGCTCGAAGACCGCGTACGAGGCCGGATTGACCGGCCCGATCAGCGCCGACACCTTGAACGTGGTGTCGGCGGGCAGGACACCTTCGGTACGCAGCCGGTGCAGCGTCCACAGCACGCCCTCGTCGGCGACGAGCAGACAGCGCACCCCCAGCTCCGTGGCGCGCACCGCGTCCTCGACGCAGCCGGCGAGTGCGTCGTGACCGCGCGAGCGCAGCCCCGCGCCACCGGAGTCGGTACGGGTCGACGCACCGGTGTCCCAGGTGCCGCGCGGCCCGGTGAACAGGCACAGCTCGATGTCCCGCTCCGCGCAGGCCTCCACCATCTCGGTGATCTCGACGTCGCTGAGCATCCAGACGCCGCTGCCCTGGCTGATCCGGTGGATCGGCACGTCGAGCCGTGAGCTCTCCTTCAGTACGACGCCGAGTGCCTCGGGCCCCTCCACGGAGGGGATCTCGGTGCGCCAGGTGCCGCCGTCCGGGAACGCGTGCGGCGAGGCGTCGGCGGGCACGGGCTCGGGCACGGCGTGTCCGATGCGGGCGAGTGAGTCGACGCCGGGGCGCCGGGGTGCTGAGGGGCTGGTCACGTGACTCCCATGTGCGGTGGTCGAACGTCTGCGGTGTTCGATATTTCGTACGTTGGTCGGAATGGTGGGTGTGCGTCGGCTCGTGGGGCGGCAGAGGGGATGGAGAGGGGCAGAGGCACCGGGCGCCGCCGCACGGTCAGGGGCGAAGGAGCACCTTTCCGGTCTTCGGGTCGCCGCCGCCGACCAGCGCGACGGCCTCCCCGAAGCGTTCGAGGGGGAACTCGTGGGTGATCAGGGGCGCCGGGTCGAGCAGGCCGAGCCCGAACGCCCGTACCGCCTGCGACCAGGCGGCGGACGGCGCCCCGAAGACGCTGCGCACCTCCAGCTGGCTCAGCGAGAGATGCACGGGGTCGATGCCGGTGGCGCCCGGCGTGAACATGCCGGTGAGCACCACCCGGCCGCCCCTGCGCGCGAGCAGACAGGACGAGGCAGCCGTGGTCGGCGCGCCCGCGGTCTCCACGACCAGGTCGAAGCGGCCGTGGGAGGCCTCCGCCTCGCCGGGTGTCAGGCTCTCGCTCGCGCCGAACTCCAGCGCCTGCGCCCCGCGTTCGGACCTCGGGTCGATCACCGTCAGCCCGGCGGGGGAGGAGGCGGCGAGCAGTTGCACCGCGAGCAGCCCGAGGGTGCCCGCGCCGACCACCGCGATCCGCTCGCCCGGCGCAGGGCGGCCGGAGCGCACCGCGCCCGCGATCACCGCGGCGGGCTCCAGGAGGGCGGCGGCGCGCAGGTCCGCGTCGTCGCGCAGGAGGTGCAACAGGCGGGCGGGGACGACGACATGGTCGGCGAAGGCGCCGGGCTCGGTGAACCCCGTCTCCGCGTATCCGCCGGTGCACAGGCTCGTCTCGCCGCACCGGCACCGATCGCACGTCCCGCAGGCCCGGAACCCCTCGGCGACGGCCTTCCGCCCGACGAGCGCCGGGTCGACGCCCGCGCCCACGGCCTCGACCGTGCCGGACCACTCGTGCCCCGGTGTCACGGGATAGCGCACGTACTCCGCGTCCCGACGACCGTCGTACACCTCGCGGTCGCTCATGCAGATGCCTGCGGCGGCCACCCGCACCAGGACGTCGCCGGGCCCGGGTTCGGGCGGCGCGTCGCGTATGTCGAGCCGGTGCGAGCCCGGTTCGTCGACGACGATCGCGCGCGAGGGGCCGGGGGTGGTCACTGCCCCGCTCCCTCGGAATCGCGTCCCTTGGGGTCCCGCTTCTCCCAGCCCTCGGCCCACAGGTCGAACCGGGCCTGCTGCTGCGGGAATTCGGCCGCCGCGTCCGTGTCCAGCTCGACGCCGAGGCCCGGCTCGTGCGACACCTCGAAGTAGCCGTCGACGACCTGCGGTGCCCCCTTGACCACCTTCTTGATCTCCGCGTCCGCGAAGTCGTTGAAGTGCTCCAGGATCTTGAAGTTCGGCGTGCAGGCGGCGACTTGGAGCGATGCCGCGGTGAGCACCGAGCCGCCGACGTTGTGCGGGGCGACCAGCATGTAGTGCGTCTCGGCGGTGGCCGCCAGCTTGCGGGTCTCCAGGATGCCGCCGATATGGCCGACGTCCGGCTGGATGATGTCGGCGGCCTGCGACTCGAACAGCTCGCGGAACTCGATCCGGTCGTGGATGCGTTCACCCGTCGCGATCGGCATGTCCACCTTGGCGGCGACCTTCTCCAGGGCCTTGAGGTTCTCCGGCGGCACCGGCTCCTCCAGCCAGGCGGGCCTGAACGGGGCGAGATCCCGCGCCAGACGCACCGCCGTGGACGGGCTGAACCGCCCGTGCATCTCCAGCATCAGCTCCGCGTCAGGACCGATCGCGTCCCGCACCGCCTCGATCAGCGAGACCGCGTACGACGTACCCGCCTGGTCCAGTTCGTAGTGCCCGGTGCCGAACGGGTCGATCTTCAGGGCCCGGTAGCCCCGCTCCATCACCGCGCGCGCCGCCTTGTGGTACGCCTCCGGGGTGCGCTCGGTGGTGTACCAGCCGTTGGCGTACGCCTTGACCTTGTCGGTGACCTTGCCGCCGAGCAGCTGCCAGACCGGCACGCCGAGGGCCTTGCCCTTGATGTCCCAACAGGCCATCTCCACACAGGCGATGCCGGACATCACGATCTCGCCGGCCCGGCCGTAGTCGCCGTACTTCATGCGCCGCACCAGATCCTCGACGGCGAACGGGTCCGACCCCACGACGTGGTTGGCCGCCGCCTCGCGGAGATAGCCGAGCAGGGCGTCGGTATGACCGAGCATGCGGGTCTCGCCGACACCGGTGAGGCCTTCGTCGGTGTGGACCTGGACGTAGGTGAGATTGCGCCAGGGCGTTCCCACCACGTGCGTGCTGATTCCCGTAATACGCAAGGCAGTTGCCCCTTGGTTGTTCGGTATTTCGTCACACGTTCGAAATGTTGGCGAGACGGTATTCAGGCGCGCGGCAGGGTGTCAATGGGTCGTACGCGATGGTCTTCGCCCCGCACTCGGACCACCCGGAGCGTTGCGCGGTGAACAGGGCTGTGCCTAGCCTGTGTTCGTCATATCGATCGTCGACCGAAGTTTCGGACGCAGCCTCGGGTGCGGCTTCGGGTGCATGGGGTGGGAGGCCGACCATGGGACGACTGGTTCCTGCGGTGACCAGGGCGCTGGACATACTCGAACTGTTCCTGGAGGGCGACGGCACGCTGTCCGCCCCCGAGGTCACCCGCCGGCTCCAGCTGCCCCGCACCACCGTGCACGAACTGCTCACCACTCTGGCCGCCCGTTCCTATCTGGTCCAGATCCCGGACCAGGCGGGCCGCTACCGACTCGGGGTGCGTGCCTACCAGTTGGGCAGCCGGTACGCCGAACAGCTCGACCTGGCCGCCGAGGGGCAGCAGGTCGCCCGCGAGGTCGCCGAGACCTGCGACGAGACAGTGCACGTGGCGGTCCTGGAGGACACCGACGTCATCTACATCGCCAAGGTCGACTCCACGCACGCCGTGCGGATGGTCTCCGCGGCGGGCCGCAAGCTCCCCGCGCACTGCACGTCGGTCGGCAAGATGCTGCTCGCCTCGCTGCCGCCGGCCGAGCTGGAGGCGCGGGTCGCGGGGCGCGAGCTGGCCGCGATGACCCCGAACAGCATCACCGATCCCGAGGCGCTGCTCGCCGCGCTCGCCGAGATCCGGGAGCGCGGCATCGCGGCCGAGCACCGCGAGTCCAACCCGGACGTGAGCTGTGTGGCCGCGCCGGTGCGCGACAGCGCGGGACGGGTCGTCGCGGCGCTCTCCATCTCCGTACCGATGATCCGCTGGAGCGAGGAGCGCGAGTCCGAACTGGCGGCGCTCGCCGCCAAGGGCGCGGGCGATCTGTCGGTGCGGCTCGGGCACCGGGGGCGCTGAGCGGGGCCTCCCCGGCGACCCGCCCCTCCCGACTACTCCGCGGAGACCTTGTGGACGGTGGTGTCGTCCGGGGCGAGGCGACGCCCGTCCGCCGCCAACACCTCCAGCGCGCGCAGGGGTTGGCCCTGCCGCCGGTCGACCAGCTCCGAGTGCTGCTCGCCGGGCGCGAAGAAGTTCTCCTCGCCCCACTGCCGCAGCGCCACGATGACGGGGAAGAGTGACTTGCCCTTCGGGGCCAGTACGTACTCGCGGTAGGCGCTGCCGTCCGACGCGGGGACGGATTCGAGGACACCGCCCGCGACGAGTGTGCGCAGGCGCGAGGTCAGGATGTTCTTCGCGACGCCAAGGCTGCGCTGGAACTCCCCGAAGCGGCGGCTTCCGTCGAAGGCGTCCCGCACGATCAGCAGGGACCACCAGTCGCCGATCGCGTCCACCGACCGGGCGACGGGGCATTCGCTGTCGTCGAACCGCGTCCTCGTGACCATGGGTCCCTCACTCTCACGACGGCCACTGTCATGACGGCCACTTCCATGCTGGTTGCAACATGCTACCAAGAAAGTTACCGTCACCTCTGGTAGCAAGATGAAACCAGAAGGTGGGGGTGTGCCGATGCCCGAAAACTGTGCGACCGCTGCACGACGGCCCGAGGGCCGGAGCGAAGGCCGGACCGCGGACCGGACCGAGGGCCGGGGAACGGAACAACCCGGCTTCGTCCTGTCCCGTGGCGTCGTCCTGCTCTTCGCCGTCGCCTGCGGCGCGGCCGTGGCCAACGTCTACTTCTCCCAGCCGCTCCTCGTGACGATGGGCCAGGACCTCGCCATGAGCCCCGCGCTCGTCGGCAGCGTGGTCACCCTCACGCACGTCGGCTACGGCCTCGGCCTCTTCTTCCTCGTACCGCTCGGCGACATGGCCGACCGCAGAAGACTCGTCGTGGCCCAACTGCTGCTCCTGGTCGGCGCGTTGACCGTGGTGGCCGCCGCCCCGACGGCGGCGCTCCTGCTCGCGGGCATGGCCGCCACGGGACTGCTCGCGGTCGTCACCCAGACGCTGGTGGCCTTCGCGGCATCACTGGCCCCCGCCGCCCGGCGCGGTCGCGTCGTCGGCATGGTCACCAGCGGTGTGGTCGTCGGCATCCTGCTGGCCCGCACCGCGTCCGGCATCATCGCCGACCTCGCGGGCTGGCGCGCCGTCTACCTCGCGTCGGCGACGCTCACCGCGCTGCTCGCCCTCGTCCTGTACAAGGTGCTCCCGCGCCACGGAGCCGTGGCGCGGGCCGACCTCCGCTACGGACAGCTCCTGCGCTCCACGGTCACCCTGTTCGCGCGGGAGCGACTGCTGAGGCAGCGGGCCCTGTTCGGCCTGCTGGTCTTCGCCGCCTTCAGCACCCTGTGGAGCAGCGTCGCGCTGCCGCTCAGTGAGGCCCCGTACTCCTTCTCCCACAGCGAGATCGGGGCGCTGGGGCTCATCGGCGTGGCGGGCGCGCTGGCCGCGACCGTCGCCGGCCGCCTCAACGACCGCGGACTCCCCCGGCGGACCACGGGCATCGCCCTCGCCCTGCTCGCGCTCTCCTGGCTGCCGCTGGCCTTCACCCGCGACTCCCTCTGGGCGCTGTTCCTCGGGGTGATCCTGCTCGACCTCGCCGTGCAGGCGGTCCACGTCACCAACCAGACCCTGATCTACGCGCTGCACCCCGACGCGGGCAGCCGGCTCATCGGCGGTTACATGGTCTTCTACTCCATCGGCAGCGCCACCGGCGCCCTCGCCGCGACCTCCCTCTACGAGGTGGCCGGGTGGGGCGCCGTCTGCGTGCTGGGCGCCGCGTTCAGCTGTCTCGGGCTCGCGCTGTGGGCGTTCACATCGGTCACGCCGACTCCAGGTCCAGGAGCCGCTGCTTGCGCTCAAGACCGCCCGCGTACCCGGTGAGGGAGCCGTCGGCGCCGATCACCCGGTGGCACGGACGCACCACGAGCAGCGGGTTGCGCCCGATGGCCGTGCCGAGCGCGCGCACCGCCGCACGGGAGAGGCCCAGCTGCTCGGCGAGCTTCCCGTACGTGGTGGTCGTACCGTACGGAAGGGTGTCGAGGGCGTGCCAGACCCGCTGCTGGAACTCGGTGCCGGCCCCGCCCGCGTACTCGACGTCGAAACGCGTCAGGCTCCCCGCGAAGTAGGCGTGCAGCTGTGCGGCGATCTCGGCGAAGGCCGCGTCGTCGCGCACCCAGCCGTCCTGGACGACCGCGCCGCCCTTCTGTCCCGGCATGGACAGCGAGGCGAGGGCGGTGCCGCCCTTCGCGGTGGCCGAGGCCTCGCCGACCAGCAGCAGCTCGCCCAGCGGACTGTCGACGGTCGTATAGACGGCCTTGGTCATCGGATGCTCCCTTCTTGGTGCCAGATTCCAGTCTGCGCGGTGCGGGACCGCGCGGCTGGCGGATATCGGACACGGCGCTCACGAGTGGTGCTTGCCACGTCTTTATGCAACTAGTTGCACAACGGGTCGGCGTTCCTCTAGAACTGTCCTGACGACACACCGCGTACGGAGGGCCCGCATGTCCCGCTACCCGAACCTGCTGAAACCGCTCGACCTGGGCTTCACCACGCTGCCCAACCGGGTCCTGATGGGCTCCATGCACGTGGGCCTGGAAGAGGCCCCGAACGGCTTCGAGCGGATGGCGGAGTTCTACGCGACCCGTGCGCGCGGCGGCGTCGGCCTCATCGTCACCGGCGGCATCGCCCCGAACGAGCTCGGCCGCCCCTGGGACGGCGGCGCCAAGCTCACCACGGAGGAGGAGGCCGAGGAGCACAAGGCCATCACCGCCGCCGTGCACGCCGAGGGCGGCAAGATCGCGATGCAGATCCTGCACTTCGGGCGGTACGCCTACCACGAGACGCTGGTCGCGCCGAGCGCACTGCAGGCGCCGATCAGCCCCTTCGTGCCGCGCGCCCTGGAGGACGACGAGGTCGAGCAGACCGTCGAGGACTTCGTGCGCGCCGCCGAGCTGGCCAAGCTCGCCGGTTACGACGGCGTCGAGGTCATGGGCTCCGAGGGCTACCTGATCAACGAGTTCATCGCGGCCCCGACGAACCAGCGCACCGACCGCTGGGGCGGCTCCTACGAGAACCGCATCCGCTTCCCCGTCGAGATCGTCCGCCGCACCCGCGAGCGCCTCGGCGACGACTTCATCATCATCTACCGCCTCTCCATGCTGGACCTCGTCCCCGGCGGCTCGACCCTCGAAGAGGTCGTTCGGCTCGCCAAGGAGATCGAGGCCGCGGGCGCCACCATCATCAACACCGGCATCGGCTGGCACGAGGCGCGCATCCCCACCATCGCCACGTCGGTGCCGCGCGGCGCCTACAGCTTCGTCACGAAGAAGCTCATGGGCGAGGTCTCCGTGCCGCTCGTGACCGTCAACCGCATCAACACCCCCGAGATCGCCGAGCAGTTGCTCGCCGAGGGCGCCGCCGACATGGTGTCCCTGGCCCGCCCGCTCCTCGCCGACCCGGACTTCGTCAACAAGGCCAAGGCCGAGCAGGCCGAGGCCATCAACACCTGCATCGGCTGCAACCAGGCCTGCCTCGACCACACCTTCAACCTGCAGATCACCTCCTGCCTGGTGAACCCGCGCGCCTGCCACGAGACCGAGCTGGTGCTCTCCCCGACCCGCACCAAGAAGCGCGTCGCCGTCGTCGGCGCGGGCCCCGCCGGACTCGCCGCTTCCGTCTCGGCCGCCGAGCGCGGCCACGACGTCACGCTCTTCGACGCCGCCCCCGAGATCGGCGGCCAGCTGAACGTGGCCCGCAAGGTCCCCGGCAAGCAGGAGTTCGACGAGACCCTGCGCTACTTCCGCACCCAGCTCGAACTGCACGGCGTGAGTGTCGAGTTGAACACCGTCGTCACCGCCGACTCCCTCAAGGAAGCGGCGTACGACGAAGTGGTCGTCGCCACCGGCGTCACCCCCCGCACGCCCGAGATCCCCGGCATCGACCACCCCAGCGTGGTCGGTTACCTCGACGTGCTGCGCGACGGCGCGCCCGTGGGGGAGCGCGTCGCGATCATCGGCGCCGGCGGCATCGGCTTCGACGTCGCGGAGTTCCTCACCGACGGCGGCGAGAAGGCGAGCCTCGACCCGGAGACGTACTTCCGGCAGTGGGGCGTCGACATGGACTACCGCGAGCGCGGCGGCCTGGCCAAGCCCGAGCGGCCCACGCCCCCGCGCTCCGTCCATCTCCTCCAGCGCAAGACGTCCAAGGTCGGCCAGGGACTCGGCAAGACCACGGGCTGGATCCACCGCACCGAACTGCGCCACCGTGGCGTCACGATGGTCGCGGGCGCGAGCTACGACCTGATCGACGACGCGGGCCTGCACGTCACGGTCGACGGCACGTCCACGGTCATCCCCGTCGACACGGTCGTCCTCTGCTCCGGCCAGGACCCGCGTCGCGACCTGTACGAGGCGCTGGTCGCCGCCGGGATCGAGGCGCACCTCATCGGCGGCGCGGACGTGGCGGCCGAGCTGGACGCCAAGCGCGCCATCAAGCAGGGGACGGAGCTGGCGGCCGCGCTCTGACGCCGCCGTCCCGCTCCGACCCCGTACGTAGGATGGCCGCCATGTCACTCCCGCACGCGATTCTCACGGCCCTCCTTGAGAAGCCTTCCTCGGGGCTAGAGCTGACCCGCAGGTTCGACAAGTCGATCGGCTACTTCTGGTCGGCCACGCACCAGCAGATCTACCGCGAGCTGGGGAAACTGGAGCGGGACGGGTCCATCAGGGCGCTGCCGCAGGAGCAGGCGACGCGGGGACAGAAGAAGGAGTACGAGGTGCTGCCGGCGGGCCGGGAGGAACTGGCCCGCTGGACCGCCGAGAGCCAGGACCCCAAGCCGATGCGGGACACGCTGCTGCTGCGGCTGAGGGCGGCGGCGGTCGTCGGCACGGCTGGCATCGACGCCGACCTGCGCCGCCATCTCACCCTGCACCGGCGGCAGTTGGCGGAGTACGAGGAGATCGAGAAGCGGGACTTCCCGCCGGGCAAGGACGCGGTGGAGGACCGGCTCCGGCATGTGGTGCTGCGAGCCGGCATCGACCTGGAGACGTTCTGGACCCAGTGGCTGGAGCGGACCCTGGAAGAGCTGGACGTCCCGGAGGCGTGACGCGCCTGATGAGTCTTCCAGGGGTACGCCCGTGCGTTCCGCGTTCCGCCTGATTCCACGGTGGCGCCACAGGGCGGCATGACTCCGCGGCGGCATCACATGGAGGCGGCTGCCGCCGGACCGCTTCGTGTCGGTCCGGCGGCAGCCGCTCTCACCGCGGCCCGGTTCAGGGCCGGGACTGTGCCCCGCGACGGCGCAGATACCAGGCACCACCGCCGGCCGCGGCCACGGCCACGAGGGCCCCGCCCGCGACGAGGGTGAGCGTGCCGTGATCCTCGCTGCCGCCGCCGAGGCCGCCTCTGACACCGCGCGCCGGTGGTGACGTCGCCGTGGACGAAATCGTCGGCGTGGCGGTGACGGTGACCGTCCCCGTACCGGCCGAGGAACCGTCCTGGCAGACCACCGCCACCGTATGCGTGCCGGAGGTGACGTTCCGCCAGGTGGCGGTGCCACCGGTCAGGGCGACCTGCCGTCCTTGGGCGAAGTTCGCCTGGCCGTTGCTCATCAGCGAGGCGTTGCCGCCGTTGGGGCAGGCCGTCGTGGTGGCCGTGACCGTGGATCCGGTGGCGGTCACCGAGATGCCGGCGCCGGCCGAGGCCGACGGGGCGGTGAGCACCAGCGGAAGCGCGGCGGCGGCGAAGACGGTCAGGCCGGAGCGGACGAATATCTGGGTGGTACGCATGAGTCTGCCCTCCGATGGCACGGGAGGCGGTACGTCCCATGCGCCGCCGGAGATAGGGAAGCGCCCGTGCTACCTGAGGACGAGCCAACGTGCCGTCGGCCGGGGCCGCATGCGGACGGCGACCGGGCAGGTGACGGAATCCTTCGTACGGCCGACAGCTGATCCGCCGTCATCGAGGGCGGGCGGTGCTCAGCCGGTGGTGACCGTCCGTTCCGCCGACCAGCCTCCCCACGTCCCGTCGGGAAGCTTGGCCCGGAGCTTCACGCGATGCCGCTCGCCCGCCTTCTTGCCCACGTAGAAGCTGTGCGTGGCCTTTGTCTCAGGGGCCGCGCCGCCGAAGACCAGTGAGGTGGTGGCCCTGCCGTCCAGCAGGATCCGGTACTCCGCCACCGCGCCGCCGGTGCGGGGCGGCGTCCACGCCAGATCGATGTAGTACGCCCCGTCGGCGCGGTGCGTCTTCACGCGGAAGCCGGTGGGCGCCGTGCCCCGCCCGTCGTCCCGGCCCGCCGCCGTGGTGACGCGGACGGTGCGGCTCGCGGGGGAGAAGTTGTCGGCCGCGTCGCGCGCCTTGACGCCGAACGTGTACGTCGTGCCCGGACGCAGCCCCGTGATCAGTGTCGTCGTCTCGCCGCTCCGCACGCTGTGGATCTTCGACGTGCCCTGGTAGATCTCGTACGAGGCGACGCCCCCGTCGTCCTTCGACGCGCCCCAGGACAGCGTCACCGCCCGGCTCCCCTCGGCCGTGCCGCGCGGCGCGCCCGGACGGGACGGGGGCTCGCGGTCCTCTGTGGTCGCGGCCGGCGTGGTCACCGTCAGCTGCTTGCTCGCGGGACCGGCGCCGCCGTCCGCGCCGCGCGCCCGGACGGTGAAGGTGTACGTCGTGTCCGGCTTCAGGCCAGTGACGTCCACCATGTGCTTGCCGCCCGGTACGCGCTCGACCCGTCTGGCCCCCCGGTACACGTCGTACCCGGTGATCTCGGTGCCGTCCGTGGCCCGGTTCCACATGACGTGGGCGGTGGTGGCGCTGCCCGCCTGCACGGTGACGCCGCGCGGGGCGGCGGGCGGCGCGTCCTTCGCGTCGGCCTCGTCGGTCTGCCAGGCGCAGCCGCCGAGGGCGCCGACGGCGGCTGCCGTGAGCAGGGCGGCTATGCGGGTGGAGCGGTGGCGGGACAGGTGGGGGGTCCGTCGCACGGTCGTGCCTTCCACTTGGGCGGCATTGGTCCGGACCTATTTGACACAGTCGGCGGGAGCACATCAAGAGGCCCGCGTGCACCGTCCGGCCCCCGAGCGGTGGCCGGGACGTACGAGCCGGGACAGATTGGGATTTCCGTGTCATCGCGCCTGACGCCGGGTCAGGGGCCGACCGGACGTCAGTTTCCGCCCAGGGAAGGTCCTTTCTCGTGCGTACCAGAACGGCGGCGCTCGCCGTCGCCGCCGGAGCCGCTCTCCTCGCCCCCGCGTCGCTGCCCGCCACCGCACAGGAACGGGGCGAGCGGGCCGCGGAGTCACCCGAGATCGCCGAACCACCTGAGACCAGGGAGAGTTCACTGCCGCGGAGTCCCGCCCGGGAGCCCGGTACGGCCCGCGAGGGCTCCGTCCCCGTGACCGCCGCCGCCCTGCTCGCCAGGACCGGGTCCTGCCGTCAGATCTCCCGCTCCAAGTACCGCAGTGACGACGGCACGCCCGCGAACATCCCCGTCTGCGGCAAACGCGGGGCCGTGTTCTGGAAGGCCGACATGGACATCGACTGCGACGGGCGGCCCGGCAAGGCCTGCAACCGCCGCACCGACCCGCTGTTCTTCCACGCCACCGCGTTCCAGCAGTCCGACGGCCGCCAGCTGAACGCGGAGCGCCTGCCGTACATCGTCGTACCCGGCGCGAGCCGCCGCTGGAACCACGTCGCCCACGGCATCGGCGGCGGCTCCGTCGCCGCCGTGATCCACCGCGGCAAGGTGCTCTACGCGGTGGTCGGCGACACCGGCCCCACCGACCTCATCGGCGAGGCGTCCTACGCGGCGGCCAAGGAACTGGGCATCCGCCCCGACCCAAAGGGCGGCGGCACCGACGGTGGCGTCACCTACCTCGTCTTCAAGGGCCGCGGCGCGTCCCCGATCGAGAACCACCGGGCAGCGGTCGGGAGGGGGGAGGCGCTGGCCCGGCAGTTCTTGCGGGAGAGCTGACGGCTCACCATGTTTGGTG
>NZ_JBITGM010000004.1:0-510660 GCF_044457025.1 Streptomyces sp. NPDC050658 | reverse complement strand
GGAGACCGTTCACAGCTTCCGGTAGGGGTACGCCTCCTCTGCTGCGGCCTGCACGGGGGCGAGATCGGCGCGCGCTGCCTCGTCTTCAAGGGTCGTGGAGCGTGCCGGATCGAGAACCGCCGGGCAGCGGTCGGGAGGGGGGAGGCGCTGGCCCGGCAGTTCTTGCGGGAGAGCTGACGGCTCACCATGTTTGGTGGGAGACCGTTCACAGCTTCCGGTAGGGGTACGCCTCCTCTGCTGCGGCCTGCACGGGGGCGAGATCGGCGCGCGCTGCCTCGTCTTCAAGGGTCGCGGAGCGTGCCGGATCGAGAACCGCCGGGCAGCGGTCGGGAGGGGGTGAGGCGCTGGCCCGGCAGTTCTTGCGGGAGAGCTGATCGCTCACACCTTCCGGTAGGAGTACGCCTCCTCTGCCGCCGCCTCCACAGCGTCCAGATCCGCGCCCGCCGACGCGGTCACCACCGCCGCCACCGCGCCCTCCACGAACGGGGCGTCCACCAGGCGGGTGCCGTCGGGGAGTTCGTCGCCCTCCGCGAGCAGGGCCTTCACGGTGAGTACCGCGCTGCCCAGGTCGGTGAGGATGGCGACGCCCGCGCCGCGGTCCACCTTCGCGGCCGCCGCCGAGATCAGTTCCGCGCTGGTGCCGAGGCCGCCGTCCTCGGTGCCGCCCGCACCGGCCACCGGGGCGGGCGCCCCGCCGCCGGCGAGCCCCGTGGCCAGCGCGGCGACCGCGTCGGCGACCGGCCCGCTGTGCGAGACGAGGACGATGCCGACCAGCTTCTCGTCGTCACTCATGCGCCCGCCCCCGCCGTCTCGGCGAGCGCGTCGAAGAGCAGCGCCGACGACGTGGCGCCGGGGTCCTGGTGCCCGATGCTGCGCTCGCCCAGATAGCTGGCCCTGCCCTTGCGGGCCTGCAGCGGCGTCGTCGCGACGGCGCCCTCGTTCGCGGCGTCGCGCGCCGCGCCGAACGAATCCCCGAGCGCGTCGACCGCCGGGACCAGCGCGTCCAGCATCGTCTTGTCGCCGGGTGCCGCACCGCCGAGCGCCCCGACGGCGTCGACACCGGCGCGGAACGCCTCCGCGAACTGCTGCTCGGTCACCTCGGCGGCATCGCCGAGCGCCTTGCCCGTACGCCGCAACAGCGTCCCGTACAACGGGCCCGACGCCCCGCCCACGGTCGAGATCAGCTGTCGGCCGGACAGGGTGAGCACGGCCCCCGGCGTATCCGGCTCCTCCTTCTTCAGGGCGGTCACCACGGCGGCGAAGCCCCGCTGCAGATTGCTGCCGTGGTCGGCGTCGCCGATCGGCGAGTCCAGCTCGGTGAGCCGCTCCGCCTCCCGGTCGACGAGTGCGGCGGCCGCTGTCAGCCAGCGACGGAAGAACGCTGCGTCGAGCACTGAACAATCTCCTTGCGCAGTAGGGCAGTAGGGCAGTAGGGCAGTAGGGCAGTAGGGCAGTAGGGCAGTAGGGCAGTAGGGCAGTAGGGCAGTTGGGTTGGAGGGCCGTTGGTCAGGGGGCAAGACGTGCGCGGCTAGACGCCCCAGCGCAGCCCCGCCGTGCGTACCGGCGCGTTCCACAGGCGCAGCAGCTCCTCGTCCACCTGACACAGCGTCACCGAGGCGCCCGCCATGTCCAGTGACGTCACATAGTTGCCGACCAGGGTGTGCGCCACCACGACATCCCGCTCGGCGAGGACCCGCTGTACCTCGGCGTTGAAGCCGTACAGCTCCAGGAGCGGCGTCGCCCCCATGCCGTTCACCAGGACGAGCACCGGATTGCGCGGCCGGAGGTCCTCCAGCACGGCCTCCACCGAGAAGTCCGCGATCTCGTGCGACGTCATCATGGAACGCCGCTCACGCCCCGGCTCGCCGTGGATGCCGACGCCCAACTCCAGCTCGCCGGGCGGCAGATCGAAGGTGGGGCTGCCCTTGGCGGGAGTGGAGCAGGCGCTCAGCGCGACGCCGAAGCTCCGGGAGTTCTCGTTCACCTGCCGGGCGATCGACTCGACCCGCTCCAGCGGCATGCCCTCCTCGGCCGCCGCGCCGGCGATCTTCTCGACGAAGAGGGTGGCGCCGGTGCCGCGCCGCCCCGCCGTGTACAGGCTGTCGGTGACCGCCACGTCGTCGTTGACGAGCACCTTGGCGACCTGGATGCCCTCGTCCTCGGCGAGTTCCGCCGCCATGTCGAAGTTGAGCACGTCGCCCGTGTAGTTCTTCACGATGAACAGCACGCCCGCCCCGCTGTCCACGGCGGCCGCGGCGCGGACCATCTGATCGGGCACGGGCGACGTGAACACCTCGCCGGGGCACGCCGCCGACAGCATCCCCGGTCCGACGAATCCGCCGTGCAGCGGCTCGTGCCCGGATCCGCCGCCGGACACGAGCGCGACCTTCCCGGCGACGGGTGCGTCCCTGCGCACGATGACGCGGTTCTCCACGTCGACCGTCAGCTCCGGATGGGCGGCGGCCATGCCCCGCAACGCGTCCGCGACGACTGTCTCCGCCACATTGATCAGCATTTTCACGGGTACCTCCAGGTGACGTCAGCGGTCCAACGCCAAGTATCGGCACAGGTCCCGCGCGGGGCACCCGTTGCGGCGAGATCGGCGAGGCGGATCGGGGCCGCCGCTGCCCGTCAGGCCGCCCCGGCTCCAGGCCCGTACTCGACGCAGACGTCGGCGAGCCATGCCGCGAGATACCCCGCGAACGACGACCTGACGAAGAGCCGGACACTGCGCGGCCCCTCCTCGCGCACCACCAGCGTCACGCCCGCCTGCGCCAGCAGCGTCGTCCGGCAGGCGCCCGCGCCGGTGCCCCGCGGATCGAGGTCGAGGGCGCAGCCGTGTGCCAGGACATCGGGGACGAGGTCTCCCGAGAGCGCGAGGACGGTGCGGTGTGCCGAGGTGTCGGTCACGCTGCCGAACGCGTCGCCGATCGCGGCGCGCAGTCCCGCGACCAGTTCCGCTGCCCGCCCGGCGGGAGCCACCAGGAGCCATTCGTCGGGGCCGAGCCACAACGCCTCGACGGGGGTGTCCAGTCGGGAGTCGCCGGGGCCCGGCAGGCCGTAGCCCAGATACTCCTCCACGGCCGTGGCCGCCGCGCCGCCCGGAGCCGCCCGCAGGGTGAGCTGGGTGAGGAACGGGATCTCCTGGACGTCGAGTCCGGAGGGGAGCCCGGCGAAGACCGTGCCCCACTCCTGGAGCGGGCTGACGCGTACGGGGGTCTCAGCCGTCACGGCGGGCTCCCTCCTTGTCGAAGACGACGGGTTCGGCGACGGTCACCGGGACGGTGCGGCCGTCGAGCGGGACGTACAGCGTCTCGCCGACGCGCTCCCCGCCGGAGCGCAGCAGCGCCAGCGCGAAGGTGCGGTCGAGGGCGGCGCTGCGGTAGCTGGAGGTGACGTGGCCCAGCATCGGGACGGGCGGCTCGGGCACGGTCTCCGTGGCGATGATCTGGGCGCCCTCGGGCAGCAGGGTGTGGCCGTCGGCCGGCAGCAGGGCGACGAGCCGCTTGCGGTCGGTGCTCCGGTTCTCGGCCCGGTCGAAGGAGCGCTTGCCGATGAAGTCCTTCTTCTTCTTGGAGATCACCCAGTTCATGCCGAGGTCCTGTGGGGTGACCGTGCCGTCGGTGTCCTGGCCGATGATCGGGTACGCCTTCTCGGCGCGCAGGACGTGCATCGTCTCGGTGCCGTACGGAGTGAGGCCGAACGGCTGCCCGGCCACGTACATCGCCTCCCAGACCGAAGTGGCGTACCAGGCGGGCACGTTGATCTCGTACGCCAGCTCACCGGAGAAGCTGATCCGGCAGACCCGTGCGTCGACCCCCGCGACGGCCGTGTCCCGCCAACTCATGAACGGGAACGCCTCGTTGGAGACGTCCAGGCCCTCGGTGACGGCCGCGAGGACGTCGCGGGAGCGCGGGCCGACCAGCGGAATGGTGGCCCAGTGCTCCGTCACCGAGGTGAGGTGGACGCGGAGTTCGGGCCACTCCGTCTGGAGCCACTCCTCCATCCATTCGAGGACCTTGGCGGCGTTGCCGGTGGTCGTCGTGAGGAGGAACTCGTTCTCGGAGACCCGGATGACCGTGCCGTCGTCGAGCGTCATGCCGTCGACGCCGCACATGACGCCGTAGCGGATCCGGCCCGGCTTGAGGCTGCTCATCAGGTTCGTGTAGAGCCGGTCGAGCAGGACGCCCGCGTCCGGCCCCTGGACGGTGATCTTGCCGAGCGTTGAGCCGTCCATCATGGCCACACCCGTACGCGCCGCGCGGCACTCGCGCAGCACCGCGTCCTCCATGGTCTCGCCGGGGCGCGGGTAGTACCACGGCCGCTTCCACTGGCCGACGTCCTCGAACAGGGCGCCGTGCCGCTCGTGCCAGGCGTGCAGGGCGGTCACGCGCACCGGGTCGAACAGATCGCCGCGGTTGCGCCCGGCGAACGCCGCGAACGCGACCGGCTGGACGGGCGGCCTGAAGCTCGTCGTGCCGAGCTCGGACACCTCGCGGCCCAGCGCCTCGGCGACGATCCCCGAGGTGAGGATCCCGGAGGTACGGCCCTGGTCGTGCGCCGTACCGATGGTGGTGTAGCGCTTGACGTGCTCGACCGAGCCGAGCCCGGCGCCCGTGGCCCGGAACACGTCGCAGACGAGCGCGTCGCGCTGGAGGTCGACGAATTGCGCCGTGCCGTCCGTGTCCTCCTGCGGGCTGGGCACACGCCACAGCTCCAGCGCGGGGGAGGGGAGTTCCGTGGCGGTCGCGGGGACTGTGGTGGGGGTGGCGGTCACGCCGAGTGCCTCCAGGGCCGATCCCGTGGCGGCGATGCCGCCTGCGAGACACGCGCCGAGCGTGCGCAGACCGTCCGCGGCGCCCGCCGTCCTTACGCCGGAGAGCGCGGCGACAGGCGTGAAGGCGGCCGACTCCGTGTCGTAGCGCAGCTTCCCCCGTGCCTGACTGAACAGCGCCACCGAGGGGTTCCAGCCTCCGGAGACGAGGAGTACGTCGCAGTCGATGCCGTGCCGCCGCGCCGCCTCCTCGCCGTGCTCGGCGACATGGACCCGCGAGACGCGCCCGATGCCGCTGGTGCCGGTGACGACGTGCCCGCCGAACACCGGGATGCCGCGCGCGGCACAGGCCCGCTCCAGCCGGTCCGGGACGCTCGCCCTGGCGTCCACGACGGCGGCGATCTCCGCACCGGCGCCGGCGAGTTCGAGCACCGCGTCGTACGCGCTGTCGTTCGTGGTGAACACGGAGATCCTGCGGCCGACGAGGACGCCGTAGCGGTGCAGATACGTCCGGGCCGCCGAGGCCAGCATGATGCCGGGCCGGTCGTTGTCGTCGAACGCGACGGGACGCTCGGTGGCGCCGGTGGCGTGCACGACCTGCCGGGCCCGGATGCGCCAGATCCGCTGGCGCGCGCGATGACGCGGGGCCGCGGCACCGAGATGGTCGGTCCGCTTCTCCAGGGCGAGGACGAGATGGTCGTCGTAATGACCGAAGGCGGTGGTACGCGTCAGGAGCGTCACGTCCGGGTCGG
Source organism: Streptomyces sp. NPDC050658 (assembly GCF_044457025.1). Classification (NCBI taxonomy): domain Bacteria; kingdom Bacillati; phylum Actinomycetota; class Actinomycetes; order Kitasatosporales; family Streptomycetaceae; genus Streptomyces; species Streptomyces sp. NPDC050658. The sequence goes on along the minus strand of NZ_JBITGM010000004.1, from coordinate 505,134 downwards.
CCGCGAGCCGGCCGGTCACCGCGTCGACCCACTCCTGGGCGGGCCGCCCGTCGATGGTCTCGCGCGTGCCGAGGAGGCTGCCGCCGAACTCCGGCCCGCTGTCCAGGAGTACGACCCGGACGCCCGTGCCCGCGGCGGCGCTCGCCGCCGCCAGACCGGCCGGTCCGCCGCCGACGATCAGCAGCTCGGCGTGCAGATGCTTCGCGTCGTAGCGGGCGGGGTCCGGCTCGGCGGGCAGCCGCCCCTGACCGCTCAGACCCCGCGCGGCCAGACCGTCGTACAACTCGACGGTGGTGGCGGTGAGCATCGGTTCGGGGAACGGGGCCTCGATCTGGACGAGCGCGTTGGGCTCCTCGACACCGGCGGCCACGATGCCGCGCGGGCGGCCGTACTTGATGCTGTTCGCCACGTGGTGCACGCCGTTCGCCAGGAGCGCGGAGGCGAGCGTGTCGCCGGGGTGCCCGGTGTACGTGGTGCCGTCGAAGGTGAAGCTCAGCGTGGTGGCGCGGTCGACGCGGCCGTACGCGGCGGTGCGGAAGGGAGTGCTCATGCGGTGGCCTCCTGGCCCTCTCGCGCGGCGCCGGTCGGCGGGTTCGGTGAGCCGACCGGATACACGGAGAGGAACTCGTAACTGACCGTGTCGCGCACGGCGTTGAACCAGCGGCGGCAGCCTGCGGTGTGCGCCCAGCGCTCGGCGAAGGGCCCCTTGGGGTTGTCGCGGAAGAAGACGTACTGGGCCCACTGCTCGTCGTCGAGCGCGTGCGGGTCCTCGGGGTGCGCCACATGGGCCTGGCCGCCGTAGTGGAACTCGGTCTCCTCCCGAGGTCCGCACCAGGGGCACGGGATGAGCTGCATCGCTGTCTCCTTGGAGATGCTCGGGGTGTTCAGTGCGCGACGGCGGCGGCGCCGTGCTCGTCGACGAGTGCGCCGGTGGTGAAGCGGTCGAGCGTGAAGGGCGCGTTCGTGGCGTGCGGCTCCCCGGTGGCGATGGTGTGTGCGTACGCCCAGCCGACGCCGGGGGTGGCCTTGAAACCGCCCGTTCCCCAGCCGCAGTTGAGGTACAGGCCGTCGACGGGGGTGAGGCCGACGATCGGCGACGCGTCCGGGGTCGTGTCGACGATGCCGCCCCAGGTGCGCAGCATGTGGGCGCGTGCGAAGACGGGGAAGAGTTCGAGGGCCGCCGCCATCTGCCGTTCGATGATGTGGAAGGCGCCGCGCTGGCCGTAGCCGTTGTAGCTGTCGATGCCGGCGCCCATCACCAGTTCGCCCTTGTGCGCCTGCGAGACGTACACATGCACCGCGTTGGACATCACGACGGTGGGGTGCACGGGTTCGAGGAGTTCGGAGACGAGGGCCTGGAGCGGGTGGCTCTGCAGCGGGAGCCGCAGCCCCACCATCCGCGCGAGCACCGAGGTGTGCCCGGCCGCGGCGAGTGCCACCTTGCCCGCGGCGATCCGGCCGCGCGTGGTGCGGACGCCGGTGACCCGCCCGCCCGTCACGTCGATGCCGGTGACCTCGCAGTTCTGGATGAGGTCGATGCCGTACGCGTCGGCACGCCGCGCGAACCCCCAGGCCACGTAGTCGTGCTTGGCGATGCCCGCCCGCGGCTGGTACGTCGCACCGTGCACGGGATAGCGCACGTCGGGGCTGACGTTGACGATCGGACAGACCTTGGCGACCTCGTCGGGCTCCAGCCATTCGGCGTCGATGCCGTTGAGCTGGTTCGCGTACACGCGGCGCCTGCTGTCGCGGACGTCCTGGAGGTTGTGGGCGAGGTTGAGGACGCCGCGCCGGCTGAACAGGATCGGATAGTCGAGATCGTCCTCCAGGGTCTCCCACAGCTTGAGCGAGTGCTCGTAGATCCCGGAGCTCTCGTCCCACAGGTAGTTGGACCGGATGATCGTGGTGTTGCGGGCCATGTTCCCGCCGGCCAGCCAGCCCTTCTCCAGTACGGCGATGTTCGTGATGCCGTGATTCTTGGCCAGGTAGTGGGCGGTGGCCAGGCCGTGCCCGCCGCCACCGACGATCACCACGTCGTACGACGGCTTCGGGTCCGGGTTCCGCCACAGGAACTCGGGGTGGTCGGGCAGGGCGTCGCCGGAGGTCAGGTCGCCGGGGGTCATGAGGACTCCTTGGAAGCCGACTGATGGCCCACTGATATATCAGTGCGGATCTCCGGTACGGTAGTTGTCGTTCAAGTAGCCGTCAATGGGCGCCCGCGTCGCGCCGGACCCGCGTCCCGAAGGAGATTCCGTGTCCGCTGGATCCGCGCAGGAGACGCAGCAGCCGCACGGGCCGACGCTGGCCGAGCAGGCGTACCACGCGATCACCGACCGGCTCGTCACGCTGCACATCCGGCCGGGCGAGCCGGTGCACGACGCCCGGCTCGCCGAGGAACTGGGTCTGGGCCGGACGCCCGTGCGCGAGGCGCTGAAGCGGCTCGAGACCGAGAAGCTCGTCGTCGCCTATCCGCGGCGCGGCACCTTCGCCACCGAAGTGCAGATCGCCGACCTCGCCCATATCTCCGAGGTGCGCCAGGAACTCGAACCGCTCGCCGCGTCACTCGCCGCCCGCCGGGCCACGGGCGCCGACCGGGCACGGCTCGGCGAACTGCTCTCCCGCCTGGAGCCGGAGCCGGAACGGGCCGCCGACCGGACCGAGTTGCTCCGCCTCGACATGGCGGTGCACCGCGCCGTCTACGCCGTCACGCACAACCCGTACCTGGAAGCGACGCTCGTCGGCTACGACAACCTCGCCACCCGCATCTGGTGCCTGTTCGTCGACCGGCTCGACGGACTCGACCAGCACGTCCACGAGCACGGCCCGCTGCTGCGAGCGGTCGTCCAGGGGGAGGCGGAGAAGGCGGCGGCGCTGGCGGCCGAGCACGTCGACAACTTCGAGCGCGCGATCCGCTCGCTGATCTGAGCGCCTGAGCGCCTGAGCACTTGAGCGCCTGAGCCTCTGAGCGACGGACCGGCGGCCCGCGCTCCGGCGGTCCGCGCTCCGGCGGCCGCCGTGGCGCAAAGCCGATGCGTGTCACGCCCTGCCCCGAATGATCGGGTTAGGATCACGGCGTGATGACGGCCTGGTCTCCTTCGCCTGCGCAACGGAGCCGCTCAGCAGCGGTTCTGTGGCGTGCGGTGGGCCTGGGTCTGCTCCTCTTCGGCCTGGTGTTCACGCACGCGGCCAGTCCGGACGCCACCAGCGGGCACCTCGCCGTCGACAGCGGCATCGCCGCGCCCGGCGTACCGGGCGGCCATCACCAGGACCACGAGCAGCAGCACACCGTCGAGGAGTGCGCGCTCGGACAGCCGCCGCAGGGCCCCGACGTGGACATGCCCTGCCTCTCCCCGCTGGACTCCGACCAGCGTGCCGGCGCGTCCCTCCTGACGCGCGCGCACGCCGTGGCCGGGCGGGACTTCGTCGTCCCGATAGCGCACGCGGCCGACTCCACGATTCTGCGCATTTAGGCCGAGGGCTCCCTCAACCGGCCCGTCCTGTCCCGGAGTTCACCGACTCGACCCGCAGAACCCGCGGGCCGGGCACTCCTTCGCGCCGCACGGCCGGTCGACCCCGCTCACCGACCCTCACACAGCTCCGCCCCCCTCGGCCCGCCGCCATGCCGGCCCGCCGCGGGGCGAGGCGTGCTGCCCGCGCACCATCGAACGAGAGCGAAGAGATGCACTCTCCGACCACCCACGCCTTCACCCCCGCCGGAGCCGGTCTGCCCGGCCTCGTCGGCAACACCCCTGTCCTGCACGTGTCCCGGCCCTTCACCCCGCCCGGCCGCGGCTTCTGGGCCAAACTGGAGGGCTTCAACCCCGGCGGCATCAAGGACCGCCCCGGACTGCACATGGTGGAACGGGCCAGGTCCCGCGGCGAACTGAAGCCCGGCCTCCCCGTCATCGAGTCGACCAGCGGCACCCTCGGCCTCGGCCTCGCGCTCGCCGGCATGGTCTACGGACACCCGGTCACCCTCGTCACCGACCCCGGCCTCGAACCGTCCATGACCCGGCTGCTCGCCGCCTACGGAGCAATCGTCGACACGGTCCCCGAACCTCATCCGACCGGCGGCTGGCAGCAGGCCCGCCGCGACCGCGTCACCGAACTCCTCGCGGCCCACCCCGGCGCCTGGTGCCCCGACCAGTACAACAACCCGGACAACGTCACCGCCTACACCCCGCTGGCCCTCGAAGCCGCATCGCAGCTCGGCCATGTCGACGTACTCGTCTGCAGCGTCGGCACCGGAGGCCACTCGGCGGGTATCTCCCGCGTCCTGCGCCAGCTCTACCCGGAGCTGCGGCTCGTGGGCGTGGACACCATCGGCTCGACCATCTTCGGGCAGCCCGCGAGGCCCCGCCTGATGCGCGGCCTCGGATCGAGCATCTACCCGCGCAACGTCGCCTACCGCAACTTCGGCGAGGTGCACTGGGTCTCCCCGGCCGAATCCGTCTGGGCGTGCAGGCAGTTGGCCGCCTCGCACTACGCCACCGGCGGCTGGAGCGTCGGCGCGGTCGCCCTGGTGGCCGGCTGGCTCGCCAGGACCCTGCCGGCCGACGCCCGCATCCTGGCGGTCTTCCCCGACGGACCCCAGCGCTATCTGGAGACCGTGTACGACGACGAGTTCTGCGCCCGGCACGGACTGCTGGGCAGGACGCCCGCACCCGAACCGGACGTCGTGGCACGCGCCGACGAGAAGGAGGTCACCCGCTGGACCCGCTGCGCCACGGTCGTCGACCCGCTGGACGCGGCGACGCCGGCCGCCGCGTCGGAGGAAGAGGAGGCCGCGCGGTGAAGAACACCCTCGCGCAAGTGCGCTCCTACGACCGGAGCGTGCAACTGCTCCTGGTCAACCAGTTCACCATCAACCTCGGCTTCTACATGCTGATGCCGTACCTCGCGGCGCATCTGTCCGGCACTCTCGGGCTCGCGGGCTGGCTCGTCGGACTCGTCCTCGGCGTACGCAACTTCAGCCAGCAGGGGATGTTCCTCATCGGCGGCACCCTCGCCGACCGGTTCGGCTACAAGCCGCTGATCGTCGCCGGATGCGTGCTGCGCACCGTCGGATTCGCCACCCTCGGCCTCGTCGACTCGGTGCCCGCGCTGCTCGCCGCGTCGGCGGCCACCGGCTTCGCGGGCGCGCTGTTCAACCCGGCCGTGCGGGCCTACCTCGCGGCCGACGCGGGCGAGCGGCGCGTCGAGGCCTTCGCGCTCTTCAACGTCTTCTACCAGGCGGGCATCCTGCTCGGGCCGCTGGTCGGGATGCTGCTTACCGGCCTCGACTTCCGGATCACCTGCCTCGTGTCGGCTGCCGTCTTCGCCCTGCTCAGCGCCGTACAGATCAGGGCGCTGCCCGCCCGCAGGGGAACGGCGCCGCAGGGCGGCGAGGCCGCCGGCGAAGGGGTGCTCGCGCAGTGGCGGAGCGTCGTACGCAACCGTGCGTTCCTGCTCTTCTCCTGCGCCATGATCGGCTCGTACGTCCTGACCTTCCAGGTCTATCTGGCGCTGCCCCTGGAGGTGCGACGCGTGGGCGGCGACGGGGAGTTCGGCACCGTGGCCGTCGCGCTGCTCTTCGCCGTGTCCGGGCTCACCACCATCCTCGGGCAGACCAGGGTGACCGCCTGGTGCAAGGCACGGATGGCGCCGGGGCGGGCCCTGGTCTGGGGGCTCGCCTGCATGGGCGTCGCGTTCGTGCCGCTGCTCGCGGCGACCGCGCTGCCCGTGCCGGACGCGGGTCCGGGCCGCTGGCTGCTCGCCGCCGTGCCGCCGACGCTGGCCGCGCTGCTCCTGGCGGTGGGCACGATGATCGCGTACCCCTTCGAGATGGACACCATCGTCCGGCTCTCGGGGGACCGGCTCGTCGCCACCCACTACGGCCTCTACAACACCATCTGCGGGGTCGGCATCACCCTGGGCAACCTGCTCACGGGCGCGGCGCTCGACGCCGCCCGGTCGGCGGGCATGTCGGCCCTTCCCTGGCTCGCGCTGCTGGTCCTCGGCCTGGCCTGCTCCGGCTCGCTCTACGGGCTGCATCGCGCGGGAAGCCTGACGCGCACGACGCCGGAGGCACGGCCCGCAGGGGTCTGAGCGGGGTGGCGCATTCACGTCATGGCGTACGTGTGCCATGGCGCATGCACGTCACGGCGTGAACGCGCAGGCCCAAGCCGTGGATCGGGACGCGGTCGCCGGGACACCCTGAACCGGCGGCCGCGTGGGGCGGCAGTCCGGGCCGTACGTCGCCGCCGACGCGCCGGCCCGGTACCTGCGCGCCGACGGACACCGCGTCCTGTTCACCGGCGCCACCGCCGACCACTCGACGGCGGTCGAGGCGCGGGCGCCGCGCCGTGGCCGCACCGCCGCCGGGGTCGCCGAAAGGTTCCGGGCCGCGATCGAGGCGGACTGGCGCAGGGCCGGCATCTCCTACGACCGGATCGTGTGGTCGCGCCGCGACCGGGGCCACGGCGGCAGGCTGCGCGCCCTCGTGGCGCGGCTGCACGCCGACGGAATGCTCGTCGGGCGCGAACGTCCGCCGCCCTACTGCGGACCGTGCGCCCGATGGCTGCACGGCGTGCACGTGACCGGTGGCCGCCCGCGCTGCGGCACCCCGGCCGACGGCGACGGCTGCCGCGCCTGCGCCCTGCCCTCCGAAGCGGCCGAACTCCGCGACCCCGCCTGCACGCTGTGTGCCGCACCCGCCGAACTACGGGCGTACGAGGGGCTGTTCTGGCCGCTTGATCCGTTCCGGGAGCGTCTTGCGTGACCCAAGAGCGCGGGCCCGGCGGCGAGGCCGGCGGTGGCCGGGGCACAGGTCTCAGGGGAAGGAGACCACCTTGGACGGCACGGTGTCCGAGCCCGACGTGGGGGCGCCGGTGGCGTTGATGACGTGCGCGTACTGCCCCTTGCCGCCGAGCGAGACCACGAGCAGGTGATGGAATGTGACGCCCCCGGTGGCCGGGGCGGCGAAGCCGTGCTCCTGGATGATGGTCGGGTCGACGTTGTAGTAGCAGTAGCTGCCCAGGCCCCAGCCCTCGTGCGCGGAGACCGAGTCGGCGACCTTGTAGGCGGCGTATCCCCTGAGGTCGCCGTTCTGGATGGCGGCCTGGTTCGGGGCGTCGTACGCCTTCTCGTTCTGGTAGAAGATCGTGCGGCCTCGCTCGCCCGTCCACTGCACGTCGTATTTGTTGAAGTGCTCCACGAACAGGCCGGTGGCGAGCACGTCGTCGCCGTTCACGACGACTCCGTGGTCGGCCCGGTTGGTCTCCCAGCCGACGCCCTCGCCGTGGTCGGCGCGCCAGACCCAGGTGTGGTCGACGATCGTGTGCCGGCTGTTGACCACCATGCTGGTGGTGGCCTTGCCCGCGCCCGCCCCGCCGATGCGGATGAACACGTCCTGGACGGTGGTGGGATTGCCGGCGTGCGCGGTGCTCGCGCCCGGGGGGCCGATCTCGACGAGCGTCTCGGAGTTCGTCGGCCCGGCGTCGACCAGGAATCCGGCGAGGCGGATCCCGTCCACGTCCGCGGTCTTCAGCGCGGTCACGCCGCCGTCCGGGACGAGGGTGGCGTACCCGATGCCGAGGACCACGGTGTTCGCCTTCTTGACGTCCAGCGGCCGGTCGAGGTGGTAGATGCCGGGCGTGAGCAGCAGATGCAGCCCCTGGTCGAGCGCGGCGTTGAGGGTGGCCGCCGACTCGCCCGGCTTGGCGACGTGGAACGCGGACAGGGGGAGGGACTCGCCCTGCGGGGTGCCGTGGCCCCAGCTGGTGCCGCGCGCGTCGGTGCGCAGCGCTGGCAGGAACACCTTGTACTCCGCGCCGTCCAGGTGGAGGAAGGGCTTCTCCCGGGAGTACGGGGTGGTCTGCAGGGTCGTGTACGGGGGCTCGGGGAAGGAGTCGCCGGGGGCGCCCTCCACGCCGGAGAAGACCATGTTCCACACGGCGTTGAGCCAGCCGCCGATCGCGCTGTCACGGGTGTACCACTGCTGCTGGGAGTACGGCTGGACGGTGCCGTCGATACGGCTGTCGGCGATGTAGCCGCCGCTGGCCCAGCCGTAGCCGTCGGGTGCCAGGTTCAGGTCGCCGCGTATGTGCATCCGGCGGAAGGGGGCGGCCTGGGAGACCGCCCAGCGGTTGGCGCCGCTGACCGGCGCGAGGGAGAGGTTCTCCGCCGAACGCCAGAAGTTCTGCGTGGCGTTGCCGTTGAACCAGCCGGCGTCGACCGTGACGTCACCGTTGATGTGCGTGTCGTCGGGGGACAGGCCGAGCCCCATGATCGAGGTGTAGAAGCCGATCTGGGCGTTGAGCCCGCTGTAGGTGCCGGGCTTGAAGAGGAGGGCGTAGCGGTCCGGGCCGAACTGCGCCGACTCCTGCCGCTTGAAGATCTCGTCCAGCTTCGCCTGGATGCCCGGTGTGGACGGGTCGAAGACGATGACATTCGGCCCGAGGTCCGGGGCGGCGGCGGATGCGCCGGCAGGCGCCTCGGCGGGTGTCGCGGCGGGGGACTGGGCGGTGGCGCCCGCCCGGGAGGCGAGCAGGCCGGTGGCCGGGACCGCGAGAGCGGCGGCCAGGGCGGAGCGGCGAGAGAGGTCGGCTCGCGGGGGAAGGTGCGCTGACATGGGGGATTCTCTTCTCTGGCAGGCGGGTTGGTGGGGGTGCCGGAGGTCGCTCCACGTTCAGAACCTGAACGGTGAGAGCGCTGAGAGCGCTCTCACGCGTTGGATGGTTGTATCTGGGACGGATGACGTCAAGAGGGTGCGCACGATGTCGCCCGTACTGCGGTGACGAAGGTGAAGCGGGCTTCCCCGTAAGTGAGTTGGTGCCGTGCCTGGCTCAGGAGGCGGGCGGGACCGTCAGTTCGGAGCGGACCACGCCGAAGATGTCGGCCATCCGCAGCGCCGCCTCCAGGTCGCCGTCGACACTGGTGAGTTCGGCGCTCATCGCGTCCTCCAGCGGCAGCGATCCCGCGCCGAGCTGGAGCAGCGAGCCCAGGTCGGTGACGAGGGTCGCGGCGGCGTCCGGGGCGGGGCCGAGGTCCATTTCGACGGTGCCGTCGTCGACGCGGGCATGGAAGACGAACCCGTCGATCACGAACTCATAGGTCTCGCGCACGCCACGGGCGCGCTCGGGCAGGAACGAGGATCCGACGCCGCCGACCATGCCGGTGCTGCCGCCGGTCGCCTCGGGGTGCGCGCCGACGATCGCGATGACCCGTGCGGCGGCCGCGAGGTCGCCCTCCAGCTGGACGAGACCGCGCGCCATCGCGTCCTGGAGCTCCATGAGCCGCGCCCCGACGGCCAGAAACGTGCCGAGGTCGGAGGTGATGGAGCAGACGGCGTCGGCGGCGCTGCCGTGCCCGATGTCGAGTACGCCGTCGTCGACCCGGAGGTGGAAGGTGTCCCCGTCGACCACGAACTCGTACGTCTCGCGCACCCCGCGTGCCACCTCGGGCCGGAAGCCGGCGCGCAGACAGCCGAGCACCCAGCTCAGCTGGATGTCGCCGGGCCGCGCGGTGACCGGGAGCCGCATGCCCCAGCGGGTGAGCTCGTCGAGCACGGGGCGCATCGCGGTGCCGAGCCCGGTCAGCTCGTACACCGTGGAGGCGGCGGGCGGCGGCAGCTTCGCCTGGCTCACCACACCCGCCTCCCGCAGCTCGCGCAGCCGGTCCGCCAGGACGTTGGGGCCGATGCCGGGCAGGCCCTCGACGAGGTCGGTGTAGCGCCGGGGGCCGAGCAGCAGCTCGCGCACGATCAGCAGCGACCAGCGCCCGCCGACGACGTCCAGGGCGCGGGCCGCCGGACAGAACTGGTCGTAGCTGCGCGTCATGGGAGGGGTCCTGCCTTCTGCGTCGATAGGGGCTGCTTAGTTTTCCGATGGTACCGGTGAACTCGTGGGTGCGGACGGCCTGTTGGGGTCCTTCGGTTGCGTTCGCGGGGCGGGTGCCGTGCTCGCGCCCCGGCGACACGAGCTGTCTCGGTGGGTCATATGTCCCAGTGGGACAATTCGAGGAGTACAGTCGGAAGACGGAAGCAAGCAGCACAAGCAGCGGTACCTGGCAAGAAACGAGGCATCCCCGATGTCAGCGCAAGAGATCTCCGACCTGCCCGCCGAGATGAAGGCCGTCCAGTACGCCAGCGTGGGCGCCGCCCCCGAGGTCGTCACCGTCCCGCGCCCCGTGCCGGGACCGGGCCAGGTGCTCCTGAAGGTCACCGCCGCCGGTGTCTGCCACTCCGACATCGCGGTGATGAGCTGGCCGGCCGAGGCGCTGACCTTCCCGCTGCCGCTCACGCTCGGCCACGAGGGCGCGGGCACCGTCGCCGCGCTCGGCGAGGGCGTCACCGGCTTCGGGCTCGGCGACTCGGTGGCCGTCTACGGACCGTGGGGCTGCGGCGCCTGTCTGATGTGCGCGCAGGGCAAGGAGAACTACTGCACGCGCGCCGCCGACCTCGGCATCCGCCCGCCGGGACTCGGCGCGCCCGGCGCCATCGCCGAGTACATGATCGTGGACGACGCGCGCCACCTGGTCCCGCTGGGCGACCTCGACCCGGTGACCGCCGTGCCGCTCACCGACGCCGGCCTCACCCCGTACCACGCGATCAAGACCTCGCTGCCCAAGCTGACCCCCGGCAGCACCGCCGTCGTCATCGGCACCGGAGGCCTGGGCCATGTCGCCATCCAGCTGCTGCGCGCGCTGACCCCGGCGCGGGTGATCGCCCTGGACGTCACCGAGGAGAAGCTGCGCCTGGCGCGTGAGGTCGGCGCCCATGAGGCGGTCCTGTCCGACAAGGAGGCGGCCGGCAAGGTCCGCGAGCTGACCGGCGGCCTCGGCGCCGAGGCGGTGTTCGACTTCGTCGGTGCCCCGCCCACCGTGGCCACGGCGACCGCCTGCGCCGCGGTCGAGGCGGATGTCACCATCGTCGGCATCGGCGGCGGAGCGGCATCGGTGGGCTTCGGCACGACGCCGTACGACGCTGCGGTCCGCGCCCCGTACTGGGGCAGCAGGTCCGAGCTGATCGAGGTCCTCGACCTGGCCCGCTCCGGAGCGATCGACGTCCATGTGGAGACGTACGCGCTCGACGACGCCCCCAAGGCCTACGAGAACCTGCACGCGGGTCGCATCAACGGCCGCGCGGTGATCCTCCCCAACGGCTGAGGGCCCGCGCGGGCCACGGGATGCGGACCGCGCCCGGTGCGGCGACCCTGGATGTGGGGGCGACGCACAGAGGAAGGTTCCCCATGTCAGTGATGGACAAGCTCAAGCAGATGCTCAAGGGCCACGAAGACCAGGCCGGCAAGGGTGTCGACAAGGCGGGCGACTTCGTCGACGAGAAGACCCAGGGCAAGTACAGCAGCCAGGTCGACACCGCCCAGGACAAGCTCAAGGAGCAGCTTGGCCGGGACCAGGGCCAGGAGGGGCCGCCTCAGTCGTGACGGTACGGGCCCTGCCGCGGTCGACGAGCACGATCCGGTCGGCCGCGGCGAGGCCCGCACGCTCGTGGGTGACCAGGAGCGTGGTGCGGCCGCGCGTCGCGTCGAGGATGTCGGCGAGCACGGCGGCCGCGGTGTCCGGGTCGAGCCCCTCGGTGGGTTCGTCGAGGACGAGTACGGGCGGATCGGCCAGCAACGCGCGGGCGAGCAGCAGTCGTTGCCGCTGACCGCCCGACATCGCGGCGCCGTCCGCGCCGAGCAGGGTGTCCCAGCGCTCGGGCAGTGACTCGACCCAGTCCAGGAGCCGGGCGCGGCGGGCCGCTTCGCGCAGCTCGGCGTCCGTGGCCTCGGGGCGGGCCAGGAGCAGATTCGCGCGGATCGTGGTGTGGAAGACGTGCGCGTCCTGGGTCACCCCGGTGATCACCCGGCGGACGTCGGCCCCCGCGCAGTCGCGCAGCTCGCGCCCGCCGACCAGGATGCTCCCGGCCTCGTACGGCACGCAGCGCATCAACGCCGCGACGAGCGTCGACTTCCCCGAACCGCTGGCGCCGAGGAGCACGGTCCGGCTGCCGGGCGGCAGTCGCAGGCTCACCCCGTCCAGGGCGGGCGGTCCTTCGGCGCGGTGCCGCACCCGCAGCCCTTCGACGCGCACGCCGAGCGGTTCGCCGACGGGCAGCGGGACCGGGGCGGGCGGATCGGTGACCGTCGGCCGGGTGTCGAGGAGTTCGGCGAGCCGGTGCGCGCAGGCGCGTACCCCGGCAAGGTGCCGGGCGGCGGCGGGCAGCGGCGTGAGCGCCTCGAAGGAGATCAGCGCGAGCACCGCGAGCACCGTCAGATGTACGGCGGACAGCGCACCGGCCGTATGCGCGCGCAGCGCGAGCAGGGTGACGCCGACCGTCGTACCGCCCTGGAGCAGCAGCACCGAAGTCGAGGCGAGCGAGGTCGTCAGGGCCTTGCCGCGCTCCAGGGCGGCGATCCGGCCGGCGGCGCGGCGGGCCCGCTCATGGGCGCGCCCGCGCGCTCCGTACGCGGCCAGATCCGCCGCGCCTCGGGTCAAGTCCAGGGTGGCCGTGGCGAGTTCGGCACGCGCGCCCTTCTCGGCACGGCCCGCACGCCGGGACAGCGTGAGCACCAGGGCGGGCACCAGGAGCCCCGCGACGGCGAGCGCGGCGCCGAGCAGGAGGCCTGCCTGCGGCAGCAGCAGCGCGGCCGTCCCGGTGGCGGCCACGGTGACCGCGCAGGCCGCGAAGGCCGGAATGAGCACCCGCAGCAACAGGTCCTGGACGGCATCGACGTCGTCCACGAGGCGGGTCAGCAGATCGCCGCCGCGAAAGGCGGGAGTGCCGGCCGGGGCGAGCGGCACCAGCGCGTCGTACACCCGCCCGCGGAACCCCGCGACGGCCCGCAGCACCCCGTCGTGCCCGAGCAGCCGGTCGACGTAGCGCAACGCCCCGCGCCCGAGGGCCAGGGCACGTACGACGACGACGGCGAGGCCCACGGAGGCGATCGGCGGCTGCTCGGCGGCCCGCGTGATGAGCCAGGCGGCGGTGCCCAGCAACGCGGCACCGGCCACTTCGCTCCCGGCGGCGGCGAGCGCGGCGGGCAGCAGCCTGCGCCAGTGGGGGAGGAGATGAGCCAGGAGACGGAGCGTGGTCATGAGGCCATCAGCCCCTCCGGAGGAGTCGGCGTCGGCTGCGCGGCGGTCAGGGTTCCCGCTCGCACCGTGATGATCCGGTCGGCGTGCGGCAGCAGGGCCGGGCGGTGGGCGACCACGACGGACGTCCGGTCGCGCATCAGGGCGAGGGTCGCGCGGGTGACGGCCGACTCGCTCTCCGGGTCCAGGTGGGCGGTGGGTTCGTCGAGCAGCAGGACGGGGGCGTCCTTGAGGAACGCGCGGGCCAGCGCGATCCGTTGGCGCTGACCGGCGGAGAGCCCGGCGCCCTGCTCGCCCAGCGGTGTGCCGTACCCCTGCGGCAACTCCTCGATGAAGCGGTCGGCGCAGGCGGCGCGCGCCGCGCGGCGAACCTCGGCGTCGCTCGCGGCGGGCCGCCCGAGGCGGATGTTGTCCGCGACGGACGCGGCGAACAGGTGCGGGCGCTGCGGCACCCACGCCACCCGGTCGCGCCACGCGTCGGCGTCGAGGTCCGCGAGGCCGGTGCCGCCGACCGTGACCCGGCCCGTCGTGGGGGTCACGAAGCCGAGCAGCAGCGCGAGCAGCGTCGACTTGCCCGCGCCGCTCGGGCCGATCAGGGCCACGTGCTCGCCGGGGCGGACGGCGAGGGAGACCTGGTGGAGGGCGGGTTCGGCGCGGTCCGCGTACCGGACCGTGACCGCGTGCAGGCGCAGGGCTGCCGTACGGGCGTCCGGCGTCGGCGCATGGGCCGACGAGCGCCCCGCATGCGGCTCGTCCGCTTCGTCGAGTACGGCGAAGACGCGCTCGGCCACCGTGACGCCCTCCGCGCTGTCGTGGAACGCCCCGCCCAGGGCACGCAACGGGAGATACGCCTCGGGGGCGAGGAACAGGACGGTCAGCGCCGTGCGCAGCTCCACCTCGCCGGCGAGCAGCCGCAGGCCCAGGGGGACGGCGACCAGCGCAACGGAGAGGGTGGCGACCGTCTCCAGGACGAGGGAGGACAGGAACGCCACGCGCAGCGTCCGCATGGTGGCCCGGCGGTGGGCGTCCGCCATCTCGCGCACCACACGGGCCTGATGCCGCTCGCGGCCGAAGGCCTTCAGCGTCGGCAGTCCCGCCACCACGTCCAGGAAGTGACCGCCGAGGCGGGCGAGGAGCCGCCACTGTCCGGCGGTGCGCCGCGCGGTGTGCAGGCCGACCAGCGCCCCGAACACGGGGATCAGCGGCAGCGTCACCACGATGATCAGCGCCGAGGTCCAGTCGGTCCACGCCAGCCAGCCGACGATCGTCAGGGGCACCACGGCTGTGGCGGCCATCGTGGGCAGACGGCCGACGACGTACGGATCGAGGGCGTCCAGGCCGCGGGTGAGCAGCGTGGCCGTCTCGCCGTGCCGCCCGGCCGCGAGCCGCAGCGGTCCGGCGGTGCGCAGCCGCCCGGTGATCCGGTCCCGCAGCGCCCGCTTGGCCTCGGCCGCGACGCGCTCCGCGAGCACCCCGCGGACCCACGTCAGCAGCGCCCGCAGCGCCATGACGCCGCCCAGCGCGAGCAGCGGCGCGAGGGCGGTCCCGTACCCGGCGAAACCGTCCGCCAGTACCGCCGCGAGCAGCACCGCCTGGGCGACCACGAGTCCGGCGGCGAGCAGTGCCAGGGCAGCCGAGCACGTCATGTGCCGTCGCAGCGCGGGGACTTCGCGCAGCAGGCGGCGTTCGACGGGTTTCATTCTGCGGCCTTCCTCTCGTTCTCGCGCCGCTCAGAAGTAGCTGGGGTGACGGCGGCCGGTCCGCCCCCTGAAGGCCCACCAGCTCCACGACTGATACGCCAGGATCACGGGGACCAGGACGACGCCGAAGGCGCTCAGGATCTTCAACGTGGCGTCGTCCGTCGCTGCCTGACCGATCGTCATCCCCGTACCCGCCGAGCTGATCAGGACGTACGGATAGTGGCCGAACCCCACGAGCAGCACCGGCAGCGCGGTCGCGCAGGAAGTGGCAGCGAACGCCGGCGCATGCCGCCCCCGGGCGAGGAACCACCAGGCCCCGGCGAGCGCCGCGGCGAACAGCGCGGCGATCACCGCCGAGGGCGCGGGATTCGTCATCGAGGCGCCCGCGCCGAAGAGCGTCAGGAGGACCGGGAGAGCACCCACCGCGCCCGCCCCGCACAGCAGCTCGGCACCCAAGTGCCGGGCCCGTGCGGCGAGTTCGGGTGTCGAGCGCAGGGCGACGAACACCGCACCGTGCGCCGCGAAGAGCAGCGCGGTGCTCACCCCGCAGGCCAGCACGAACGGTGTGAGCACGTCGCCGGCCCCGATGTGGAAGCTGCCGTCGGCCCGCCGGGGCACGCCGTGCAGCAGCAGGCCCAGGACGAGCCCCCAGCACAGGGCGGGCAGCGCGCCGCCGAACACGATCAGCGCGTCCCACCACCGGCGGCCGCGAGCGCCGCGCGATCGGCCGCGCAGCTGGATCGCGGCGTTGCCGAGGACGAGCCCCGCGAGGATCGCCACGATCAGCGGATACAGGCCGGACAGCAGTGTGCCCTCCAGATGCGGGAAGGCGCCGAACAGGACGCCGGTGAAGGCGACGAGCCAGACCTCGTTGCCGAGGAAGAACGGGGCGATGGCGTCGAGGGCGGCGCTCCGGCCGGGGTGTGCCGCCTCTTGAACTGATTGCTCCGTGCCGCGCCTGAGGAGCGGATGCAGCATCTGTACGCCGTAGTCGTAGCCGCCGAGCACGAAGTACCCGGCGAGCAGCAGGCCGAGGAGGGCCAGCCAGAGAGTCTCCAGACTCATGTCGGTCAACTTTCCTAGAAGGTCAGCGCCGGTTTCCGCTCCTCGGGGAGCGGCTCGGTGGCGCCGAGCTGAGTGGCGTCGGGGCCGCGCCGGGCGAATCTGGTGATCAGGGTCCAGTTCGTCACCGCGAGCGCGACGAAGATCGCGACGAACACGGTGCAGGACACGATCAGTGAGCCCCTGCCGACCGGGGAGAGAGCGTCCTCGACCGTCAACTCGCCGTACACCAGCCAGGGTTGGCGCCCCACCTCGCGTACGACCCAGCCGCCCACGGAGGCGATGAAGGGGAACGGGACCATCGCCACCAGGACCCACGAGGCCCAGCGCCACCGCACAAGACGGTCCTTCCACAGCAGGATGACCGCGACGAACGTGATGGTGGAGACGGTGTTGCCGATGAGCGTCATCACGTCCATCGAGATCCGCACGGTGTCCTGCCAGGGCACATAGTCGCCGGGTCCGTGCTCCCGGACGAGCCGCGCCTGCAGCTCGGCGACGCCGCTGTTCTCCAGGACCGCGTGCTTCATCGGCTGGGTCCGCTCGATCACGGGCCGTTGCAGTTCGCCGACCACGACGACGAAGAACGAGGCGACCATCGCCACCCAGAGCCCCAGGCGCAGCGAGCCGCGGAACAGCTCGGTCTCCTTCGTGTGCCGCAGGAAGTGGTGGGCGCTGACCCCGGCGACGAAGACGCCGCCCGTCGTCAGCGCGCCGAGGGCGACATGGCCGAGGGCGACCAGGGCGCTGGAATTGGTGAGCAGCGCCCCGAAGTCGGTCAAGTAGGCGGCGCCGTCCCGGACTTCGTGACCCACGGGATGCTGCATGAAGCCGTTGGCGACGAGGATCCAGTACGCGGAGGCGTACGCGGTCAGGGCGACCAGCCAGATGAGCGTCACATGGACGCCCCTGCGCAGCCGGCCCCAGCCGAAGATCCACATGCCGAGGAAGGTGGACTCGGCGAAGAAGGCGATGAGGGTCTCCAGCGCCAGCGGGGCGCCGAAGACATTGCCCGCGAACTTGCTCAGGCCGCTCCAGCTGAGCCCGAACTGGAACTCCATGACGAGGCCGGTCACGATGCCGACCGCGTAGTTGATGACGTAGAGCTGACCCCAGAAGCGCGTCATGCGCTCCCGGACGGCTCGCTTGACGGGATCACGGGTGAACGCGGCCCGGGTGTGCATGACCGCCACCAGAGGGACGAGTCCCATGGTGAGGATCACGAACAGCCAGTGGATGCCGGTCGTGGCCGCGAACTGGAGCCGGGCCAGATCCGCAGCGCTCATGGTGCGACCTTCCTGGGAAGGGACGGTGGACGGATGCGGGGTCCCCGCGTCGCGTGTGCAGCCGCCGGGCGACGTGGCCCGTCAGCTGCGCGGTGACCCCGACGACGACCGTAGGGAGAAACCGCTTATGCATTCCAAGACCGAATCGGCCATGTGATGATGACCCGGCAGGCATAAGTGAAGGTGGATCGTGGATCTTCTGCAGTTGCGCTACTTCCAGGCCGTCGCCCGTTACGAGCACATCAGCCGCGCCGCCGAGGAGTTGCGCGTCGCCCAGCCCTCCGTCAGCCGCACCATCGCGCGCCTGGAGGCCGAGCTGGGCTCCCCGCTCTTCGACCGGCAGGGCCGCCGCATCCGGCTCAACCAGTACGGCGTGATCTTCCTGCGCCACGTCGACCGCGCCCTGAGCGAACTCGACGACGGGCGCAGGGCCGTCCGTGAGGCCCGCGACACCGGGCTCGGCCGGGTCAGCGTCGCCTCCGAGACCCTCCTGACCGTCACCCCGCTCCTCGGCAGCTTCCGCGGCACCTACCCACGTGCCGACGTGCGGCTCTTCCAGTCGACGGCGGAGGAGATGGACCGTCAGCTGCGGGCCAGGGAGGTCGACTTCTGCGTGGCGTCGCAGCCGCTGACCGGATCGCACCTGGAGTCGGTCGAGCTGGCCCGCGAGGAGGTGCTGCTCGCGGTTCCCTACGGGCACCGGCTCGACGGGCGGGAGAGCGTGACGATCCGGGAGATCGCCGACGAGCCCTTCGTCACCACCCGCACCGGCCACTGGCAACGCACCCTGCTCGACCGGCTGTTCGCGGCCGAGGGGCTCACGCCGCTGGTGTCCTGCGAGGGCGACGAACCGGGCGCGAGCCAGGACATGATCAGCGCGGGCCTCGGCATCGGCCTCATCCCGGCGGTGTCCCGGCAGGCCGGCACCCACACCCGCGTCCCGGTCGCCTGGGTGCACGTGGCCGCGCCCGGTTGCGACCGGGTGCTCACGCTGGTGTGGAACCGTGATGCGCACCTGTCCGAAGCCGCCCTGAAGTTCCGTGAGTTCGTCGCGAGCAGACCTCTGATGACCCATCATCTGCCGGACCCGCGCCGCGACCGCTCCGCCGATCCCTCGTAGCGCGCGCGGAACTCCTCTGGTACGTTGCGACGCGCTGCCCGATCCACGGCCCAGGACGTCGCGTGTCCGAACGGCCGGTGGCGGGCGGCGAGTTACGGCAGGGGTGTCGCGTCCCCCACCGGAACCATCCCGACCTCCCCCTTTCACCGTGACCGGTGTCCGTGCCCCGCCGCGCCCCCGCGTGCCGCCGGACACCATCGAGGAGTTCCGCCATGCCCAAGATCACCTATGTCGCCGTCGACGGCATCCCGACGACGGTCGACGTCCCCCTCGGCACGAGCGTCATGCGCGGCGCCGTCTTCAACGACATCGACGGAGTCGTCGCCCAGTGCGGCGGCAACGCGCAGTGCGCCACCTGCCACGTCTACGTGGACGCGGCGGGCCTCGGCAAGCTGGAACCCGCAGGGCCCGACGAGGACGACATGCTCGACTTCACCGCGTCCCCGCGCCGGCCCGAATCCAGGCTGAGCTGCCAACTCCCGGTCACCGGCGACCTGGACGGCCTTGTCGTCCGGCTCCCCGAGCGGCAGAACTGATGGCGGACCACACACCGCCCGCCTCCGTCGTGATCGTGGGCGCGGGGCAGGGCGGCTACCAGACGGCGGCGACGCTGCGCGAGCGCGGCTACCGGGGGCGCGTCACGCTCATCAGCGCCGAGGACGCCCTGCCGTACGAACGCCCCCCGCTCTCCAAGGCGTACCTGAAGGGCGCCGCGTCCGCGACCGGCGACGAACAGCTGTGGCTGCGGCCCGCCGCGTACTACGTACGCCACGGGATCGACCTGGTCGCGGGCACCGTCACCGAGATCGACCGGGCCGGGCGCACCGTCCGCCTCGCCGACGGTGCCGCGTACGACTACGGCCATCTCGTCCTCGCCACCGGCGCCAGGCCGCGCACGCTCGCCGTGCCGGGCGCCGGGCTGCGCGGCGTCCACACCCTGCGCACCGCGCGCGACGCCGCCGCGCTGCGGGCCTCGCTGGCCGCCGCGCGGCATGCGGTGGTGGTCGGCGCAGGGTTCATCGGGCTCGAATTCGCGGCGGTGGCAAGGGAGTCGGGCCGCGAGGTGACGGTCGTCGAGGCGCTCGACCGGCCGCTGGCCCGCGCCGTCGGCGCACGCACCGCGGAGCACTTCACGCGGCTGCACCAGAAGGCGGGGACCCGGCTGCTGTTCGGCGGGGCGGTGGCCGCCGTCCGCGGGGACCGGAAGGGTGCCGTGGCGGCGGTGGAGCTGGTCGACGGAAGTGAACTCCCGGCAGATCTAATCCTGTTGGGTCTCGGTGTCACCCCGCGCGCGGAACTCGCGGCAGCCGCCGGGCTTCCGGTGGCCGGTGGCATCACCGTCGACTCCCGGCTGCTGACCGCCGATCCGTGCGTCTCGGCCATCGGGGACTGCGCGGCCTTCCCGCTGGCTCGCTCAGGCAAGCGGCTGCGGCTCGAGTCGGTGCAGAACGCCGCGGGCCATGCCCGGCTTGTCGCCGACCGGTTGACCGGGGCGCCGCGCGACTACGACGAACTGCCCTGGTTCTGGAGCGTCCAGTTCTCGACGACCGTACAGATCGCGGGAGTCGGCGAGGGCCACGACGCCGAGGTGGTGCTCGGCGACGACCCCGACGCGTTCTCGGTGCTGCTCTTCCAGGGGGAGCGGCTGCGGGCGGTCGAGTCCGTCAACCGTCCCAGGGACCACATCGCGGCGCGCCGCCTGCTCGGCAGGGGAGCGGCCCTGACCCCTGCCGAGGCCGCCGCGCCGGGGTTCACGCTCACGGCGCGTCCGGCGGGCCACGGGGGGAGTGGCGCTACCGGGTGAGCTGCGCTACCGGGTGAGCTGCGCCTCCTCGGTCAGGCCGGGTATGTGGGAGCGCGAGGCCTCGATGAAGCCATAGATCAGCGTACGCGAGGTCTCCCGCACGCCCTGCAGCTCGTTCCGCGTCTCGGCGGTGGGCATGTCGTCCACCGCCTTCAGCGCGTCCCTGCCCAGCGCGGCCAGGTTCGGCGCGTCGGTGAGCAGCTCGGCGCGGAACATGGCCTCCATCGCCACCGCCCGCAACCGCTGTGACTCGCGGCGCAGTTCGTGCAGCTCGGCCTCTTCCCTGACCCGGCCGTCGTGCCGGCCGAACCAGTAGTCCATCTGTCCGCGGCGGTAGTTCGCGAGGGCGCCGCCGAACGCGCAGTAGGCGTCGATCCGTTCCTGCCGCAGACGCTCGTCACGGGTGAACTGCTCCGCCCGTAACGCCGTCCGGTGCTGCAACAGATGAGTCAGCCCGGCACCCAGCAGGGTACCGAGAACGGCGACGACGCTCGTGGCAACTACATCCATGCGGTCAGGAAAACATGTGCCGTGGCCGGGCTGCACCCGTGGGAGTGAGTGTGGCCGGAACGGCGGCCTTGCGGACCGGCCAGGCCGCCACCTACGGCCAGACGGTCATCAGTGGCCGCCGGTCAAACCCCCGCTGAGCCGCTCATGCATCTCGGCGCTCGGCCGGTTGAGGCCGACGATCTCCACCGTCTTGCCGCGCTGCTCGTACTTGTGGGTGACGGCGTCCAGCGCGGCGACACTGGAGGCATCCCAGATGTGCGCGTCGGACAGGTCGACGACGACCTCGTCGGGATCGGTGGCGTACGCGAACTGCGTCACCAGATCGTTCGACGAGGCGAAGAAGAGCTCGCCCGTGACGGAGTAGACGACCCGACTTCCGTCCGGGTCGGTCACCGCGGTGACCTCGGCGAAGTGGGCGACGCGCTTGGCGAAGACGACCATCGCGGTGATCGACCCGACGATCACGCCGACGGCGAGATTGTGCGTGGCGACCACGCACACGACGGTGAGCACCATCACCGTGATCTCGCCCGCGGGCATCCGCCTCAGCGTCTTGGGCGCGATCGAGTGCCAGTCGAAGGCCGCGAAGCAGACCATCAGCATCACGGCGACCAGGGCGGCCATGGGTATCTCGGAGACCACCGGCCCGAAGACGATGCACAGGACCATGAGGAAGGCGCCCGCGAGGAACGTCGAAAGGCGGGTGCGGGCGCCGGCGACCCGGACGTTGATCATCGTCTGGCCGATCACCGCGCAGCCGCCCATGCCGCCGAGGAAGCCGGTGACGATGTTGGCGATGCCCTGGCCGATCGACTCACGGGTCTTGGAGGAGCGGGTGTCCGTGATGTCGTCGACGAGCTTCGCGGTCATCAGGGACTCCATCAGACCGACGAGCGCCATGGCGAACGCGTAGGGCGCGACCGTCGTCAGCGTGTCCAGCGTGAACGGGACATCGGGAAGCCCGGGCACCGGCAGCGCCGACGGCAGCTCCCCCTTGTCGCCGACGGTCGGCACCGCGATGCCCGCCGCCACCGTGATCACCGTGAGGATGATGATGGAGACCAGCGGCGCGGGGACCACCGTGGTGACCTTCGGGAAGAACACCATCAGCGCGAGACCGCCGAGGATCAGCGGATAGACGGCCCACGGCACGTCGTGCATCTCCGGCACCTGCGCCATGAAGACCAGGATGGCGAGGGAGTTGACGAAGCCGACCATCACCGAGCGCGGCACGAACCGCAGCAGTTTCGCCACGCCCAGCGCCCCGAGCGCGATCTGGAAGACACCGGCGAGGATCACTCCGGCGATCAGATAACCGAAGCCGTGCTCGCGATTGAGGGGAGCGATGACCAGGGCGACGGCACCGGTCGCCGCGGAGATCATCGCGGGCCGCCCGCCGACGACCGCCGTCGTGACCGCCATCGTGAACGAGGCGAACAGACCGATCGCCGGATCGACACCGGCGATGACGGAGAAGGAGATCGCCTCGGGGATCAGCGCGAGAGCGACGACGAGACCGGCGAGGACCTCGGTGCGCAGCACCTTCGGGGGCGGAAGGGCGTCGCGCAGCCGCGCGGCCGGGGACGGTGCGGAGGAGGCCAAGAGAGCGGAAACCTGTCGTGCTCGGGCACACCGGGGCGATCGGCGGTGTGCGTGATGTCCGTGGCGGGACGGCGGAATCGGGCCCGGCACCCCGGTACTCTACCCTGACGTGAGGGTAGAGATCGGAGCCGGTCGTCCCCGACCCGGCAGCGGACACAGGGAGACGGCCGCGTGAGCAGCACGCACGGAGAGGCCCGCGTGAGCGGCAGACACATGCAGATCGGCGAGGTCGCCGCGCGCACCGAACTGTCGCTGCGGACGATCCGGCACTACGAGGAGACCGGACTCGTCACCCCCTCCGCCCGCTCACAGGGCGGCTTCCGCCTCTACACCGAGGCCGACGTCACACGCCTCGTGGTCATCCGCCGTATGAAACCGCTCGGCTTCACGCTGGACGAGATGTGCGACCTGCTGTCGGCCACCGACCGCCTCGACTCGGGCGAGGAACTGACCGGGGAGGAGCGGGAGCAACTCGTCGAGCGCGTCCGGCGCTTCGAGCGCGCCGCCGCCGAGCAGGTCGGCAAGTTGCGTACGCAGCTGGCGCGGGCCGAGGAGTTCGCCGGGACCCTGCGCGATCGGCTCGGGCAGTCGCAGACCGGCTGAGCACGCCCGCTGCGGTCGGCCCCCCTGCTCGCCCGTGACCGTCGGCCCCCCGCTCGCCCGTGGCCGCAGGGCCCCGCTCGCCCGTGACCGTCGGCCCCCGCTCGCCCTCCGGACGACCGGGTGTCGCCCGATGTTCGCCTTGGATTCACCCGGCGGGCCCCCAAGATCGGCGAGCATCTAGAGCATCCGGTTCCATATGCGGTAGCTCCAGGGGGAGAACGGTGCAGCGCCCACGCCCGACACGTACCAACTCATCGATCGCCGCGGTCGCTTCGGCCGCCATGGCGGTGGTGCTGTCGCTGGCGGGATGCGGGGCCATCGGCCTCGGCGACGACGACAAGGCGACCGCGTCCAAGAGCCCCTCCCCACTGCCCCGGATCGACTGCGCCGAGGGGAAGGCGCAGGTCGCGGGTTCGGGGTCGAGCGCCCAGCAGAACGTGATGAAGTACTGGATCAAGCAGTACCAGCGGGCCTGCCCCGACGTGCAGATCGCCTACAACCCGCTCGGCTCGGGCGCGGGCGGCGCCCAGTTCCTGCGGGGCGCCACCGCGTTCGGCGGTTCCGACAGCGCGCTCAAGCCCGCGGAGGCACACCAGGCGCCGGGCGTCTGCCCCGACGGCAGGGTGATCAATCTGCCGATGGTCGGCGGCTCCATCGCGATCGGCTACAACCTGCCCGGCGTGGACGACCTTGTGCTCGACGCGCGGACCCTCGGCAAGATCTTCGACTCGCGGATCACCCGCTGGGACGACCCCGAGATCCAGGAGCTGAACCCCGGCACCGACCTGCCGTCCATCCCCGTGCGGCCACTGCACCGGTCGGACGACTCGGGCACCACACAGAACTTCCAGGCGTACCTCGCCGGCGCCGCCCCGGAGACCTGGCCGTACCCGGCGAAGAAGTCCTGGCAGGGCAAGGGCGGCGGATCGGCCAGCGGATCCAGCAACGTCGTCGAGCAGGTCAACGCCAGCTTCGGCACCATCGGCTACTTCGAGCTGTCCTTCGCCGCGGGCGACCAGGTCAAGACCGTCAGCATCGACACGGGAGCGGACGAACCCGTCGCCCCGACCCCGGAGACCGCCTCCGCAGGCATCGCAGCGGCGCGGGTCGTCGGGCAGGGCAAGGACCTGACCCTGAAGTTCCGATACGGCCTCACCGCCGAAGGCGCGTACCCGATCTCCCAGGTCACGTACGAGATCGTGTGCGACAAGGGGAACCGGCCCGAGACGCTGCCCGCGCTGAAGTCCTTCCTGACCTACACGGCGGGCGACGAGGGACAGCGGCTGCTGTCCGGGATCAACTACGCGCCGCTGCCGGACTCCGTCGCGGTGCAAGTGCGCGAGGTGGTACGGGAGTTGTCCTGACCGGCGCCGTGTGAGCCACCGTGTTTTCCGCGCGGACTTCTGGTATTTACGCGAGAGATCAGCTGCCGTCCGCGAACTCGCGTTCGCTGCGCAGGACATCGCGTACTCGACCGAGGAGTTCTCGTGGCCCCAGCACGCCGCCCGATCAGAACCGTCGTCAGGGCGTCGGTGGTCGCCGTCGCCACGGCGGGCCTCATCGCCCGCGGTGCCGTCGCCGCCCCGACGGGAGCGGTTCCGACCGGAGCCGTCCCGAGCCCCCTCGAAGGCTGGCGGCACGACGCGCTCGCCGCTGGGGTCGACCTCTACCAGGGGACGGTCGCGGGCCGGCCGGGAGCCGACCACTGGACGGTGACCGTGCGCGCGAACGGCGCCCACCTCGCCCCGGAGCAGGACGCGGAGGCGCTCGCCGCACGGCTCGACGGGGCAGGCTTCGGCGGCGCCCGCACCGAGCGCGTCGCCTGGCCGCAGGGCGCCGATCGCGAAGGGCTGATCGGCGTCCGCGTACGCGTCGGCGAGTACGGCACCCGCGCCGATGCCGACGCCCGCCGGAAGGAGCTGGCCGCCCGGGGCTTCGACGCGCTCACCGAGTGGACCGGCGCCGACGGCACGCCCGGCACCGGAATCGCCCGCGTCAAGGTGGCGATCGTCGACCCGAAGCGGTACGGCGGAACGCTGAAGGCGAGCTACGGCACCGCGGTCGCCGGACGCGAGAAGGTGTCCGACATGGCCACGGCCGACGACGCGCTGCTCGGCGTCAACGCGGGCTTCTTCGTCATGGAGGCCAAGGACGGCGTGCCGGGAGCGTCGGCCGGAATCGCCGCGTACGACGGCGAGTTGCAGAGCGCCGCCACGAACGGCCGGGTCGCCGCGGTGCTGCGCGGCGACGGACTGCGCCCCGAGTTCAAGAAGCTGAGCACCGCGCTCCGGGTCCGCGCGGGCAAGGCGTCCGCGGTCGTGGACGGCGTCAACCGGGTGCCCGGCCTTGTGCGCAACTGCGGCGGCGTCGGCGGCGACACCCCGACCCAGCGGCCCCAGCACGACGTGACCTGCGCCGACCCCGACGAGATCGTCGAGTTCACCGACGAACTGGGCGCCCCGACCCCGGCCGGCGCCGGTGTGGAGGCCGTGCTCGACGCGCGCGGCCGGGTCCGCGAGCTGCGCCCGCAGGGCGGCGACGTGCCGTCGGGCGGCAGCGTCCTCGCGGGCATCGGCGACGGCGCCACCTGGCTGCGTACGCACGCGAAGCCGGGCGGCACCCTGAAGGTGGACCGGCAGATCCGCGACGAGCGCGGTCGCACCCTGCGCCTCGGCCCGCAGGACGACATCGTCAACGGCGGACCCGAGCTGGTGCGGGACGGAAAGGTGGCCGTGAACTACGGCGCCGACGGCATCGAGCGGACCGGCGACCCCTCCTTCGCGTACACATGGGGCCTCAAGCGCAATCCGCGGGCGCTGCTCGGCGTCGACGGGCGGGGCCGCCTGCTGGTCGTCGCCGTCGACGGACGGCAGCCCGGCAGCAGCGACGGATTCGGGCTCAATGAGGGCGCGGAACTGATGAAGTCGCTCGGCGCGGTGCGGGCCATGGCGCTGGACGGCGGCGGTTCGGTCGCCATGGCGGTCAACGGCGAGGTGATCAACTCGCCGTCGGACGGCACCGAGCGGGCGGTGGGGGACGCGCTGCTGTTCTCGCGCTGAGGCGCCCGTTCCAGGGCTGCTCAGTCGGGCAGCCCGACCGGCACATGGCGCGGACCACGCACCAACAGCCCAGGCCGGTACGGCAGTTGCTCCGGGTCCGCCGTCAGCCGCAGTCCGGGGAAGGCGTCGAAGAGACGGGGCAGGGCGACCGCGGCCTCCAGGCGGGCCAGGCGCGACCCCACGCAGAAGTGCGGGCCGTGGCCGAAGGCGGCGTGCGGCGCCGTCCGGGTGCCGCCGGCCAGATAGCGGTCCGGACGGAAGGCGTCCGGCTCCGCGAAGTGCCGGGGGTCGCGATTGGCGGCGGCGAGCACGGCGAGGACCGACGCGCCCCCGGGTATGACCGTGCCCGAGCCGAGGTCCACCGGCTCCGTCGTCCGCCGCCACGTCGTGCCCTCCAGCGGGCTCGCGTGCCGCAGGGTCTCCTCGACGACGGCCGGCCAGCGGGCGGGATCGCGGCGGGCGGCGGCCAGTTCGCCGGGGTGGCCGAGCAGCAGCAGGGACGCCGACGCGAGGAGGTTCATCGTCGTCTCGTAACCCGCGAACAGCAGCAGGAACGCCATGGCGAGCAGCTCGCCGTCGTCGAGCCCGCCCTCCGTCGCGTCGTGCGTCAGCGCGCTGAACAGATCGGGGCCCGGCGCGCGGCGCTTGCGCGCGATGAGCCCGGTGAAGTAGCCGTGCAGCCGCGTCCAGGCCTCGTCGACCGCGCCCGCCGCGAGCGCGTCGGCGGGCGAGCCGACCCGGTAGGTCCAGTCCCGCAGGTCCGCCCGGTCGGCCTCCGGCACCCCGAGCACCTCGCCGATCACCAGGACCGGCAGCGGGAAGGCGAAGGCGTCCACGAGGTCCGCGGTCCCCTCGCGCCGCAGCCGGTCCGCCACGTCGTCCAGGAGACCGGCGGTCAGCTCCTCGATACGGGGCCGCAGCGCGTCGACGCGGCGCGGCGTGAACGCGGCGGCGGTCAGCCTGCGCAGCCGGGTGTGATCGGGCGCGTCGGAGTTGAGCATGTGCCGGGCCAGACAGGCGCGGGCCCGCTGTGCGGGCGAGTCGGCCTTCGGGCGGCCCGCGCCCGGCGGCGGCACGTTCGAGAAACGCGGGTCCGCGAGGACGGCCCGCGTCTCCTCGTACCCGGTGACGAGCCAGGCGTGCGTGCCGTTCGCGAGCGGCACCCGCACGGCGGGGCCCTGGTCGCGAAGGCGCGCGTAGTACGGGTACGGGTCGCGCGCGAACGCGGGATCGGCGGGGTCCAAGGGGGCCGCGGCGTCCTCGGTGCCCGTGGCGTCCTCGGCGTACACATCGTCCAGGGGTGTGATCACCCGCCCATCCTCACCCGGCCCCACACGCAGGAAGGGGGCGGCCCCCGGCCAGCAACCGACCACCGGACCTGTGGGAACCGGACAACAACTGGTGGCACCTCCGGCGGCGGCCGGCGGCCGGCGGACGGAGATCGCACACAACCCTCCTGCCCGGAGCCCCGTTGGGCTACAAAGAGACGGTGAACGAGTCGTCCAACGATCTGAGCGGAACCGTCAGCGGCACGGTCGTCCAGGCGGGCCACATAGGGGAGTTGCACCTCGCCCCCACCGCTCCCGCCGTGCCCACCGCTCCCGCCGCGCCCACCGCGCTGGCGGGCCTGCCCCCGGACGTGCCGGAGTTCACCGGCCGCGACGCGGCCCTGCGCGCCGTCACCGCCGCGCTGCGCCCCGACTCCGGTTCCTCGCCGCTCCTGGTGTCCACGCTGGCCGGCACCGCGGGCGTCGGCAAGACCGCCCTCGCGGTGCGCGCCGCCCACGACGCGGTGGCGAACGGCTGGTTCCCCGGCGGTGTGCTCTTCGTCAACCTCCAGGGGTACGACGCCGACCGCGCCCTGCGCCCCGACACCGCGCTCTCCGTCTTCCTCGGCGCCCTCGGCGTCCCCGACGAACTCTTCCCGCCCACCTACGAAGGCCGCCTCTCCCTGTACCGCTCCAAGCTCGCCGACGTCGCCTCCCGGCACGGCGCCGCCCTGGTCTTCCTCGACAACGCCTCGTCGACCGAGCAGATCGGCCCGCTGCTGCCCGCATCGCCGCTGCACCGCGTGCTCGTCACCAGCCGGCACACCCTCGGGGATCTGCCCGGATCGCGGATCGTGGACATCGGCGTACTGGAACCGGACGAGGCCGCCGCGCTGATCACCCGTACCCTGCGCGTCCGCAGGCCCGACGACGACCGCGTCCGGGACGAACCGGACGCCGTGCGCGATCTCGCCGACCTGTGCGGGCACCTCCCGCTCGCGCTCGCCGTCGTGGCATCGATCCTCGCGGGCGACCCGGACCAGTCGGTCGGCGAACTCGCCGCCGCGCTCCGCGACCGCGCCACGCGTCTGGAAGAGCTGGCGTACGGGGACCGTCCGTCGGTCGCCGCCGCCTTCGAGCTGTCGTACGCCCGGCTCGCCCCCGACGAGGCCCGCACCTTCCGGCTGCTCTCGCTCAACCTCGGCCAGCAGGTGAGCGTGGCCGCCGCCGCGGCGCTCACCGGCGCCTCGCTGCCCCGGGCGCGGCGGCAGCTGCGGGCCCTGCGGGACGCCCACATGATCGAGCCGGGCGAACCCCGCGGCTGGGTCCGCTTCCACGACCTGCTGCGGCTCTTCGCCGAGCGGCGCCGCCGGGAGGAGGACGACGGGGCGGGCGTCGGGGCCGCCGTCGACGGCCTCCTCGCCCACTACCGGGACAGCGCGCAGGACGCCGTGGAGCGGCTGGTCACGGCGGCGCGGGCCGGTTCGCGCGACGAGGCGACGGAGGAGTGGCTGGACACCGAGCGGCTCAACCTGCGCGCGGCGCTGCAACTGGCCCAGCAGCACGGCCGGACGGGGGTGGTGCTGCCGCTCGCGCACAACGTCAGCTGGTTCCTGCGCCGACGCCAGGACTGGGCCGCAGGTCTGGAGGTGTGCGACATGGCGGTGCGGTTCGCCCGCTCCGGCACGGACCCCGCACAGCGGGCGCTCGCCCTCTACAACAAGGGTGACTTCCTCAAGCACAAGCAGGACTACGGACGGGCGCTGGCCGCCTTCACGGCGGCGCTCGACGGGTACCGGGAACTGGCCGACCGGGCGGGCGAGGCCAGGACGCTGCACAGCATGGGCACGGCCGCCCGCCGCGCCGGACGGTACGCCGACGCGGCGCGGCACTACTCCGCCGCCCTGCCGCTGTTCCGCGAGCTCGATGACCGGCAGACCACCGGCCACACGCTGTTCAACCTGGGCAACACGGCGCGGGGGCAGGGCGACCAGAAGGGGGCGGAGGACTGGTTCGGGCACGCGCTCGACGCGTACCGGCAGGTCGGCAACGAGATCGGCCGGGCCCGCACCCTCCAGCACCTCGGCCGCCTCGCCGTCGCGACGGACCGGCCGGACGCGGCGCGCGGCCACTGGGAGGAGGCCAGGACGGCGTACGGAGACGCCGGGCACGCCGAGTGCTGCGGAGGGCAGGTCGCCGAGCTGCTCGCCGGGCTCACCTGCGAGGACGGCTAGGATCGCGGGAATTCGGCACAACTGGCACGACCGACGGGAAAAGGAGCACAGTGCGCGCAATGGGGAGGGGCATCGTGACGGCAGCCGTGGGGGCGGCGCTCACGATGACGGTCGCGGGATGCGGCGCTGACACCGGCGCCGGTCGCGGCGACACGGGCAAGGGGCAGGGGAAGGACAAGAGCGCCGGGGCGCACGACGAGCGGACCGACGCGCGGGCCGTGCTGCTCGCGGCGGCGGAGAAGACCGGTGCGCAGACCTCGTACAAGACGGTCCAGACGGGCCACGGCGGCTCGGACCGGTCGGAGATGCTCTACCAGAAGAAGCCCGCGGCCACGGTCATCAAGGCCTGGGTGACGAAGTCGTCGGCCAACCCGACCGGCATCAGCCACATGGTCGCGGTGGACGGCGCGACGTATGTGAAGACGGACAAGGTGCCCGGCAAGAAGTGGTACCGCATGGACACCGGCGTCATCGGCGCTTCGCGCGCGGCCGGGTACGTCCCCGAGTTCACGGGCGCGCTCGCCGCGACGAAGTCCACGAAGTGGGTCGCCGAGGAGAAGGTCGGCGGACGCCCCGCCGACCACTACCGAGGCACGGTCGTCCTGAAGGAACTGGCCCGGTACACCGGCGCCGCCCTCGACAAGGACGTGCGCGACGCCTATGTGGAGGGCGCGCGGAAGCAGGGCCTGACCTCCGTCGTGATCGACCTGTGGGTCGGCAAGGACGACCTCGTCCTCAAGTCCCGTGAGACCGGCGACGGTTCGAAGGGCCGCGAGGAGCTCAACGAGGTGTACTCGGACTTCGGCGCCGTGCCGGAGGTCGCCGCGCCGGCCGCGGGAACCGTCGCGAGCTGGGACGAGTTCATCGGGGCGCAGGCGACGCCGTGACCGCACGGGCGGCCGTCGCGGGTGGTATCGAGGACCTATGACGTGCACCTTTCGACAGGCGGCCGCGGGCGACATCCCCGAGGTCGTCTTCGCCGCCCCGGCCGGCACCCCCGCCCCGGTGGAGGTGCTGTCGCTCGCCGCCCTGCGCGAGCGGGCCCGCGGCGGACCCGCGGACCGCATGCGCAGGCCGCAGCGCCCCGACTTCCACCATCTGCTCACCGTGCGCTCCGGCTCCCTCGCCCACATGGTGGACTTCACCGACTACGTCCTGGAACCGGGCGGCTGGCTCTGGGTGCGGCCAGGACAGGTCCACCAGTGGGGGGACCTCGACGGGGCCGAGGGCACGGTCGTCTTCTTCGAGCGGGAGTTCCTCGACCCCTCGGCGGCCGTCGCCGCCGGGGTCGACGACGCGTACGCGCCGCCCGTGCGGGTCCCCGCCGGTGCCGACGCCGAGGGATTGCGCGTCGCCGTCGCCCACCTGGAGCGGGAGTTCCACGCCTTGGGCGGGCTGCCGCTCGATGTCCATGTGGCGGTCCTGCGGCATCTGCTCGACGTACTCGTCCTGCGCGTCGCCCATGTGTCCGCGCCCGACTCCGCGGGGCCCGAGCCGGGGGAGACCTTCCTGCGCTTCCGGGACGCGGTCGAGCGGGACTTCAGCCGCAGCCGACGGCTCGACGACTACGCCGCCGCCCTCGGCTACTCGACGCGCACCCTCTCCCGCGCCACGCTCGCCGGGGCCGGGGTCGGCGCCAAGGAGTTCATCGACCGCCGGGTGGTCCTCGAGGCCAAGCGGCTGCTCGCGCACAGCGATCAGCCCGCGGCCAGGATCGCCGACCGGCTCGGCTTCTCCAGTGCGACCAACTTCAGCAAGTTCTTCCACAAGCGGACCGGGCAGACGCCGATCGACTTCCGGGGCGCGATGCGGGGGCAGGGCGCGCCCCATCCGTAGCGTGTCGGATTCTGACCATACGACGTCGCAGGCGCACCCGACTCACCTGCGTAGACGCCCGTAGCTTCGAAGGTGCAGACGGAAACAGGAATCGATCTGCTCCCGAGAGAAGCGAGAAGAACCCATGCGTATCCTCCTCTTCGGCGCCACCGGCATGGTCGGCTCCCGCATCGCCGCCGAGGCCCTGTCCCGCGGCCACGAGGTCACCGCCGTCAGCCGCTCCGGCAAGGCGGTCGGCACCGCGGCCGCCGTCACCGGCGACGCCTCGGACCCGGCCGTGGTCGCCGAACTGGCCGCCGGGCACGACGCGGTGGGCTCCGCGCTCGCCCCGCCGCGCGACGGCTCCGCGCCCAGCGAGCCGTTCCTCGCCACGAACAGGGCGCTCGTCGACGGCGTACGCGCAGGGGGAGTCCGCCGCCTGGTCGTCGTCGGCGGCGCGGGCAGCCTGGAGATCGCCCCCGGCCAGGCCCTCGTCGACCAGCCGGACTTCCCCGACGCCTACAAGGCGGAGAGCCTCGCCCAGCGCGACGCCCTCGGTTTCTACCGCACGGCGGGCGACGTCGACTGGACGTACGTCTCCCCGGCCGCCCTCATCGAGCCCGGCGAGCGCACCGGCACCTTCCGGATCGGCGGCGACCAGCTCCTGGCCGACGCCGAGGGGAACAGCCGGATCACCGCCGAGGACTACGCGATCGCGTTCGTGGACGAGCTGGAGAAGGGCGCCAACCCGCGGGCGCGGATCAGCGTCGCGTACTGAGCGGCCCGCGGCGGACCGGTGCGGGTCAGGTCTTCGGCGTGGGCCTGACCCGTACGTGCACCCGCTCGCCCTGCGCCCCGAACAGCGCCAGGAACTCGACCGGATGATCGCCCGCGTTGGTGAAGCCGTGCGGGGTCCGTGTGTCGAACTCGGCCGCCTCGCCCGCGGTCAGGACGAGATCGTGCTCGCCCAGGGCCAGCAGCAGCCGGCCGGACAGGACATAGAGCCACTCGTACCCCTCGTGTACCCCCTGTTCGGGGCGGGTGCCGGGCTCCGGCTTCTTGCCGACGGGCAGGACCAGCTTGTACGCGTGCAGCCCGCCCAGATGCCGGGTCAGCGGCACCCACGTCCTGCCCTGGCGGGTGAAGGGCCGGGCATGGACGCGGGGATCACCGGTGGCGGGCGCGCCGACCAGCTCGTCCAGCGGCACGCCGTGCGCCTTCGCCAGCGGCAGCAGATGCTTCAGGCTCGGCTCGCGCAGACCGCTCTCCAGCCGGGAGAGCGTGCTCAGGGAGATCCCGGTCCGCTCGCTGAGCGCGGCCAGGGTGGTGCCCCGCGCGGTGCGGAACGCCTTCAAACGCGGCCCGACGGCGGTCAGCACCTCCGCGAGATCGTCGTCGCTCATCCCTCCATTTGCCGCCCCGGCAAATATCTTTGTCAAGCCGCGACGGGCCCGCGCACCGTGGGCGGCGTACCGGGGCGCAACTGGCACAGCTCCGTACGCCGCAGCACGAACGCCGCACGAAGGGATCGCAGCGATGACCGACACCACCACCGCATCGGCCGGGGAATTCTGGGACGAGCGCTACCGCGAGCGGGACCGGATCTGGAGCGGCGAACCCAACGCGTCCCTCGTCCGCGAGACCGCCGGCCTGGCCCCCGGCAGCGCCCTCGACCTGGGCTGCGGCGAGGGCGGCGACGCGATCTGGCTCGCCCGGCGCGGCTGGCGCGTCACCGGCACGGACGTCTCCCGCGTAGCGCTGGGCCGTGCGGCCGAGCACGCGGCACAGGCGGGCGTCGCCGAGCACGTCGACTGGCGGCACCACGATCTCGCCGCCTCCTTCCCCGAGGGCTCCTTCGACCTGGTCTCCGCGCAGTTCCTGCACTCCCTCGTCGACATGCCGCGCGAGCGGATCCTGTGGAACGCCGCGCGCGCCGTCGCGCCCGGCGGACTGCTCCTGGTCGTCGGCCACGAGGGCTTCCCCGACTGGGAGCCCGGACCCCACCCCGATGTGCACTTCCCCACGCCCCAGGAGATCCTCGACTCCCTCGAACTCCCGGCGGGGGAGTGGGACGTACTCGTCAGCGACTCCTACGAGCACCACCTCACCGCACCCGACGGGCGGCCCTCCGTCCGCACGAACAACACCCTCGCGGTGCGCCGCAGGCCGGTCTGAGCCGTCCGTCGCGAGTCGTCCGCCGGCCCAGAGAACGACTCCTGTCGCACCCGGCGGCGCACTGCGGCTCTTGCGGGTGGAACCTGCCCCCGTCGTATTGCTCCGGCCCCCCGCTCTCCCCATACTGCTGGCATCGGGGGAGGGCGGGGCATCTGGCCGCCCAGTGATGACGCCCGCTCCCGGGTGGGGGTGGGACATGGGCGTCCACAGTGACAGCGCGGGACGGACTCCGGCGGGGGACCGCGGGACGGGCGCGCGGGAGACCCTGGGCACGCTGTCCCGCACGGCCTTCGCGGGCGGGGCCGACGAACTCGGCGGGACCCTGGACACCGCGGCGCGGCGGCTCGGCGAACCGATGCGGCTCGCCGTCGCGGGGCAGCTGAAGCGCGGCAAGTCGACGCTGGTCAACGCGCTGCTCGGCGAAGAGGTCGTGGCGGTCGGGCAGTTGGAGACCACGTTCAACGTCACCGAGTTCCACCACGCGGCGCGGCCCCGGCTCACCGTGCACTACAAGGGCGACCGGCCGCCCCGCGACGTCTCGCCCGAGGAGCTGGCGCGGCTGAGCGTCCGCGACGCCGACGCGCTCGACACCCTGCGCGGCATCCGCAAGCTGGAGGCCGGCTGGCCCAACGACCTCCTGAAGTCCTTCCGGCTCATCGACACGCCGGGCCTCGCCAGCGTGCACCGCACCGACGCGGCCAACGCCGCCGCCTTCCTCGGCATCCAGGACCCCGCCGCGCAGGCGGAGAGCCAGGCCGTGCTCGACGCCATCGGGCGCGACGCCCAGGAGGTGCACGACGACAGCGTGGCCGAACTCGACCGCGCCGACGCGGTGTTGTTCCTCTTCACGCGGGCGCTCGGGAGGGCCGACATCCAGGTCGTCGAGGAGTTCGTCGGCGCACACCAGAGCGCGGTCAACGGTCTGCGGGCCTTCGGCGTGCTCACCCGCTGCGACCAGTTCTGGCCGCCCGCCGCCGATCTGCCGGGACAGCCGGACCCTTTGGAGTACGACCCACTGGACGCCGGACGCGAGATCGTGGCCGGATATCTGGGGCGCCCCGCGCTGCGCGCCGCCTTCCACACCATCCTGCCCGTCGCGGGCCTCACCGGGCTCGGCGCCCGCACCCTCACCGACGACGCGTACACGTCCCTGGCCAAGCTCGCGGACACCGACGCCCGGCTCCTGGTGAACCGGCTGCGCAACGAGCGCCGGTTCGCCCGCCAGGAGTACGAGGACCTGGCGGTGCCGCCCGAGGACCGGGCCCCGCTGCTGCACCGGCTCGGCGCCTGGGGCGTGCACCGCGCGTGCGTGCTGATCCGGCGGGGCGCCGATCTCGTCGACGTACAGAAGACGCTCCTCGCGGAGAGCGGCGTGGCGGCGCTGCGTGACCTGATCGTCGAGCACTTCGGCAACCGCTCCGGCCTCATCAAGCTCGACTCCGCGCTGCGCGAGGCCACCGCCTCCGTGCACCGCTCCCGCGCGCTGCCCCGCGACCGGGAGCACGGGTTCGCGTTCGCCGAGACGGTCGACGGGGTCGGCGCCGCCCTCGAACGCTTCCGGCTCAGCGATCCGGGCCCCGCCGAGATCGCCCTGCTCACCGGAGTGTACCGGGGCGACTACGACTTCACGGACGGCGAGCGCGACGAGGTGCTGCTGGTCACCGGGGAGCGCGGGCGGTCGGTCGCGGCCCGGCTCGGACTGCCCGCGGACGCACCGCTCTCCGCGTTCCGCTCCGCCCTCGCCGACCGGCGGGCGGCCTGGCGGGTGCGGGTGGACGACCCGTTCCACGCGCCGCCCACCGTCCTCGCCGCGCGCACCGTGCTGCGTACGTACGACCGGATCGCCGAGCAGGTGGCGTCGGCGGAGCGGCTGCTGTTCCACGAGACCGACTGAGGTCGGTGTCCGACGGCCCGTGAAGGAGGCCGGCATGACACGGCGACACCCCTGGTGGGACCCGCGCTCCTGGTGGCAGCGGCTGCGTGGACGCGCGACGCGGAGAGAGGCGGCCAAGCTCGACCCGGCCCTGGGGGCGCCTCCGCGGGAGGAGCCGGCCTCGCGGGAGGAGCCGGTCCCGCAGCAGGAGCCGGTCCCGCGGGAGGAGTCGGCCCCGCCCGTGCCGCCGCCCACGCCGGTGCCGGTCTCCCCCGTCGCCGACGACGCGGGGCCGCTCCCCGTCGTGGCCGGACTCATCGACGTACTGGACCGGGTGGCCGTCCTGCGCGGGCGGCCCGAAGGGGTGCCGCTCGACCCCTCCCTGCTCGACTGGCTGGAGCAGGCCGTGCTGCGGATGCTCGCCGACTGCGAGGTGCGGCCCTACGAGGGTGAGGGCGAACTCGACCCGATGCGGCACGAGTCGGTGCTCTCCGAGCCCGCGCCCCGGCCCGATCTTGTCAACCACGTCGCGGCCAATCTGCGCCCCGGCTACCTCTGGCGCGCCGAACCGGTGCGGCCCGCCCAGGTCACCGTCTACGTGGCGGCGAAGGAAGGAGCCGGCGATGACTGACGCCGAGCCGCTGCGGGCCCGCGCCCGCACCCTGTTCACGGACGCCGAACAGGCCCTGCGCGCCGACCCGGAGGTGGGCCGCGAACCGCTGCGCCGCCTCGAGGAGCACCGGGCCACGCTGGAGGGGCTGCAGTACCACGTGGTCGTCTGCGGCGAGTACAAGCGAGGGAAGTCGAGCCTGCTCAACGCGCTGATCGGCCGGCCCGGACTGTTCCCCGTCGACGTGCACGTGGCGACCAACACCGTCTCCACCCTGGAGTACGGCACCGAGGAGCACGCCGTGGCCTATCTCGCCCCGGAGGCGGCGGGCGAGGAACTCACCGCGGTGGAAGTGCCGTTGGCCGAGCTGCGCGACTACGTCACCGAGCAGAAGAACGAGCAGAACGTACGCAACGTCCACCTCGTCCGCATCCAGTTGCCGCTCGACCAGCTGCGCACCGGACTCGTCATGGTCGACACGCCGGGCGTCGGCAGCATGAACCTCGCCCACGACGCGGCCACCCACGCCTTCCTCGGGCAGGCCGACGCGCTGATCTTCGTCGGCGACCTGGTGGTCACCTTCAGCACGGACGAACTCGCCTTCCTGGAGCGGGCGTTGGCCAAGTGCCCGACCGTGATCACGGTGCTCACCCGCAGCGACCAGGTGGTCGACCCGGAGCCCTCGCTGCGCGCCGCCCGCCGCAAGATCGCCGATGTCACGGGGCGCGCCGAGGCCGACCTCGTCGTCCTTCCGGTCTCCTCGCCGCTGCGCGCCTCCGCGTGGCAGTCCGGGGACCCCGAGATGCTCGCCGACTCCGGATTCCCGGACCTGGAGCAGGAGTTGTGGGACGGCCTCGTGACACGGGTGGGCCGGCAGCGGGTCGCGCGCTGCGCCGCCGGGCTCGCCGACGCCCTGGCCGCGGCCCGCGCGCCCATCGACCTGGCCCTGGAGAGCCGCTCCGACCACGAGATCGAGCGCTTCGACCAGGAGCTGGCCCGCCGCGCCGAACTGGCGGCGGACCTCCAGGCCCGCAGCGCGCGCTGGCGCACGGAACTGCCCAATGTGTTCCACGACGAGACCCAGCGGATCAGGCAGGGGCTCCAGGGGATCTTCGAGGCGGCGAGCCAGGACTTCTCCGCGGCCGCCGCCGGAGCCACCGACCCGGCCCAACTCGACGACGGCGTACGGGAGATCGGCCGCCTTCTGGTGGACGGCGTCGAGATCGCGATGGAACGGCTGCGGGACGCCGCCCGCCAGGTGCAGCAGGCCTTCGCCGCACAGACCCAGGTCCCCTTCCAGGCCGCCACGTTCAGCGTCGGCGGATTCACGCCGGACCTGCGGGGCATGAAGGCGGCGCCGCCCGGACTCGACGCGGGGTCGGGACAGCCCGCGCACCATCTGAGCAACACCTGGCGCTCCGCCATCGCCGGGGCCGGACTCGGCGGCGTCATCGGCGGGATGATCGGCGTGGTCGGCGGACCGCCCGGCATCGCCGTCGGGGCGGCGCTCGGCGGGCTGCTCGGCAAGGTCGTGGGCGCCATCACCGGCTGGTCCGACTCCCGGCGCGCGGAACGCGAACGCGCGGAACAGCAGCGCAAGGAGTGGTCGCGGGAGGCCGTCCGCACCCTGACCTCCGGCACCCTGGCCCAGATCCGCGGCAACGAGGCACGCGCGCTCGCCGCGTTCGACGACGCCGCGCGCGACATCACCAGGCTGCTCGTCGCCGACATCGAGCGCGGCATCGAGGAGGCGAGGGAATCCCTGGAGCGCTCCCGCAGGGAAGTGGAGGAGGAGCGCGGGCGTACGGCGGAGCAACAGCGGCTGCGCCGGGCCGAACTGACCGAGCGCCGCGACCGCTACAACCAACTCATCGCATCCGCCGGGGAGTTGGTCGACCGGGCAGGTGGGACGTGAACGGCGCGACACCGGGACCCGTGCACGGGATCGACTTCGGTACGTCCACCTCCGCGCTCCTCATCGGACGGCAGGACGGCACGGTGACCGGCGTCAAGGACCCCGCCGTACCGCACGCGGGCCTGTCGATCAGGACCGCGGTCTGTCCCACGCCGCGCGGTGAACTCGCCGTCGGACAGGCCGCGTACGCCGCGCGCATGGCCAACCCGGTGGAGTACCACGCGGAGTTCAAGCGGCACTTCGGCGAGTCGGTGCCGCTGATGGCGGCGGGGCGTGCGCGCCAACCGCACGAGCTGACCGGCGAGATGCTGTCCTTCCTGCGGAGCTGCGCGCTCAAGCAGGTCCCTCAGGAGCCGCAGGCCGTGGTGATCACCGTCCCCGCGAGCTGGGAGTCCGGCAACCGTGACCTGATGCTGGACGTCGCCGAGACCGCCGGGTACCGCCGCTCGACCGTACGCCTGGTCACCGAACCCGTGGCGGCGCTCGCGCACGCCTTCGCCGAGCACCGCCCCGAGGACCGGCACTGCTTTCTCGTGTACGACCTGGGCGGCGGGACCTTCGACGTCGCGGTGGCCCGCAGCGTCGGGGCGGAGTTCGAGCTGGCGGGCGCGCCCGGCGGGCTCGCGGACGTCGGCGGCGGCGCCTTCGACCGGGAGATCCTGCGCTGGCTCGCGGCCCGGCTGCCCGACGGGGCGCGCGCCGCCCTGGAGCGCCCCGCCCACGACCACCAGGCGCTGCGCGAACGGCTGCAGCTGCTCGCCCAGTGCCAGACGCTGAAGCACCAGCTCTCCCTGGTGAACGACCACACCGAGTACTTCACCAGCAACGGCGGGGTCGTGCCGGTGACCATGGACAGCGGGGAGCTGGCCGCGCTGCTCGGCCCCTTCCTCGACCGCACCCTCACCGAGTGCGAGCGCACCCTCGCGGCGGCCGGGCTCGGCTGGGCGGACGTCGACGCGGTCGTCCCCGTGGGCGGCAGCAGCCGGCTCGGCGCGGTGGGCGCGGCCCTGTCCGACCGGTCGAAGCGGACGGTGCGCCTCATACCCGATCCGGACCTCGCGGTGGCCGACGGCGCGGTGCTGCTCGCCCGGCGGGTGCTCGCCGAGGGCGAACTGCCGCCAGGACTCTCGCCCGGTGATCCGGTGGCGCGGCAGCTGCGCGCCGGACTGAACCACGACCTGATCGCCCGTGTGCGCAGGCACGCACGGTAACCCTACCCACCGAGAGGAACGATCCCCATGGCCACCTTCAGCGACTCCTGGCGCCAGCTGCTCCACGACTACGCGCGCGAGAAGGACTACCGGTACCAGGTCAGCGGGGACACGCGCCTGCTGCAGTTCTCCGTCGACAACCCCGGCCGCGAGAGCATCACCCTCTTCGTCTCGGACGTCGGCGAGATGGTGCACTTCTCGATGAGCGACAGCGGCTACCTCCCCAAGGACAAGATCCCGCTCGCCGTCGCCGCGGTGAACCAGTACAACCAGGAGCACCTGCTCCCGAAGGCGTACGTCTACGAGAACGACAGCGGCCAGAGCGACCTGCACGGCGGCTGGACGCTGCCCGGCGTCTTCGAGATCACGCCCGCGCAGTTCTCCGAGGTCATGGACTGGGCGCTCAGCGTGTGCCTGGAGCTCTTCGACTGGCTGCACGAGCACTACGGACTGTGACCGCACAAGTACCGCAGGGCCGCTTCGTGGAAGAGGGCGATCACGAGATATCTTGATGTCGAGCAATGTTGCAGACGTGGAGCGGAGCACCGGTGACTGACTCGACCATCATCTACACCCACACTGACGAGGCCCCGGCCCTGGCGACGTATTCGTTCCTGCCGGTGATCGAGGCCTACGCCTCGACGGCGGGGGTCACTGTGGAGAGCCGTGACATCTCCCTGGCGGGGCGCATCATCGCCCTCTTCCCCGAGTTCCTCGAGGAGAGCCAGCGCATCGACGACGCCCTCGCCGAGCTCGGCGAGCTGGCGAAGACGCCCGGCGCCAACATCATCAAGCTGCCGAACGTCTCGGCCTCGATCCCGCAGCTGAAGGCGGCCGTCGCCGAGCTGCAGGGCCAGGGCTACGCGCTTCCGGACTACCCGGACGACCCGAAGACGGACGCGGAGAAGGACATCCGGGCCCGTTACGACAAGGTCAAGGGCAGCGCCGTGAACCCGGTCCTGCGCGAGGGCAACTCCGACCGCCGCGCCCCCGCGTCGGTCAAGAACTACGCCAAGGCGCACCCGCACCGCATGGGCGCCTGGACGGCCGACTCGAAGACGAACGTCGCCACCATGGGCGTCGACGACTTCCGCTCCACCGAGAAGTCCGTGACCATCGCCGACGCCGGTTCGCTGCGCATCGAGTTCACGGCCGAGGACGGCACCAAGACCGTCCTGCGCGAGTCCGTACCGGTCCTCGCGGGCGAGGTCGTCGACGCGTCCGTGCTGCACGTGGCCGCGCTGCGCACGTTCCTCAGCGAGCAGATCGCCAAGGCCAAGGCCGACGGCGTGCTCTTCTCGGTGCACCTCAAGGCCACCATGATGAAGGTCTCCGACCCGATCATCTTCGGCCATGTCGTGCGCGCCTTCTTCCCGAAGACCTTCGCCGCGTACGGCGAGAAGCTGGCCGCGGCCGGCCTGAGCCCGAACGACGGCCTGGGCGCCATCCTCGGCGGCCTGGACGCGCTGCCCGAGGGCGCTCAGATCAAGGCCTCCTTCGAGGCCGAGATCGCCGAGGGCCCCGAGCTCGCGATGGTCGACTCCGACAAGGGCATCACCAACCTGCACGTCCCGTCGGACGTCATCGTCGACGCCTCCATGCCCGCGATGATCCGTACGTCCGGCCACATGTGGGGCCCGGACGGCGCGGAGGCCGACACCCTGGCCGTGCTGCCCGACAGCAGCTACTCCGGCGTCTACCAGGTCGTCATCGACGACTGCCGCGCCAACGGCGCCTTCGACCCGGCCACCATGGGCTCGGTCCCGAACGTCGGTCTGATGGCGCAGAAGGCCGAGGAGTACGGCAGCCACGACAAGACCTTCGAGCTCGCCGCCGCCGGCACGGTGCGCGCGGTCGACGCCGCGGGCAACGTCGTCCTGGAGCAGTCCGTCGCCGCCGGTGACATCTTCCGGATGTGCCAGACCAAGGACGCCCCGATCCGC
The DNA here is from genome assembly GCF_044457025.1 of Streptomyces sp. NPDC050658. Classification (NCBI taxonomy): domain Bacteria; kingdom Bacillati; phylum Actinomycetota; class Actinomycetes; order Kitasatosporales; family Streptomycetaceae; genus Streptomyces; species Streptomyces sp. NPDC050658. The sequence goes on along the minus strand of NZ_JBITGM010000004.1, from coordinate 464,270 downwards.
GACTGGGTCAAGCTCGCCGTCACCCGCGCCCGCGCCACCGGCGACCCGGCCGTCTTCTGGCTCGACGAGGACCGCGCGCACGACGCGCAGCTCATCGCCAAGGTCAAGGCGTACCTGCCGGAGCACGACACCGAGGGCCTGCGGATCGAGATCCTGTCGCCGGTCGAGGCGACCAAGCTCTCCCTGGAGCGCATCCGCCGCGGCGAGAACACCATCTCGGTCACCGGCAACGTGCTGCGCGACTACCTGACGGACCTGTTCCCGATCCTGGAGCTCGGCACGAGCGCCAAGATGCTCTCCGTCGTCCCGCTGATGAACGGCGGCGGCCTGTTCGAGACGGGCGCGGGCGGCTCGGCCCCCAAGCACGTCCAGCAGCTGGTCAAGGAGAACTACCTGCGCTGGGACAGCCTGGGTGAGTTCCTCGCCCTGGCCTCCAGCTTCGAGCACCTCGCGCAGACCACGGACAACGCGCGCGCCCAGGTGCTCGCCGACACCCTCGACCGCGCGACGGCGACCTTCCTCAACGAGGACAAGTCGCCGACCCGTCGCCTCGGTGGCATCGACAACCGCGGCAGCCACTTCTACCTGGCCCTGTACTGGGCCCAGGAGCTGGCCAAGCAGACCGCCGACGCGCAGCTCGCCGAGGCGTTCGCCGCGCTGGCCAAGACGCTGACCGAGCAGGAGCAGACGATCGTGGACGAGCTGATCGCCGTCCAGGGTTCGCCCGCCGACATCGGTGGCTACTACCAGCCCGACTCGGCCAAGGCGGCGTCCGTGATGCGCCCGTCGGCCACGCTGAACAAGGCCCTCGGCCTCCTCGGCTGAGCGCTTTCCGGCTGAACCGACCGTGCCCCGGCCGCACTTGTGTGCGGCCGGGGCACGGTCGTATCCGCGGGCGTGGAGCCTCAGCCGAAGGCCACCGAGCTGATCTTGTCGTCGAAGTCGATCGCGGACAGGTCGGCCACATCGCCGTTGATGACCTTGGAGGTGCCCTTGCAGTCGGGGTCCGTCCAGATCTTCATCGAGCCGGACACCGAGACGGACGAGGTCACCTTCGGGCGGGCCAGGTTCTGGCAGCCGGCTCCGGCGACGCCCTGCGCGGGCCCGTTGTCCGAGAAGTTCGCGTCGTCGAAGAGGATCGCGCTGCTCGCGGGCGCCGCCTGCGCGGCGTCCGGGGTCTGTGCCGGCTCGGCCTCGGCGGGCGCGCCGGACTTCTGGCCGTCGGGCTGTACGCCGAACCAAGTGCCGCCCACGCCCTGGCCGTTGGTGTCGCCCGGCTTGAGGTCCTTGCTGAACCGGTAGACAGGCCAGCCGCCGACGGTGACCTGCTGGGTGCCGTCGTCCCGCCGGATGACGCCGACGTCCGAGGCCTGCACTCCGTCGACGAAGATCTTGCCGCCCGGGTTCACGAGGACGGGCGGCCAGGTGGTCGCGCAGGCGTCGTTGCAGTTGGACTTGGAGGGTGACGCGGTGTCCTTGTCGAAGCGGTAGAGGGTGAATCCGGCGCCGTTCACCACGACCGGGTCGAGTGCGCCCGCCTTCGCCGCCGACAGCTGCACCCACTTGCGCTGCACCGGATCGGCGGCCGGCTTGCCGGGCGGGTTGGCCCAGTCGCCGGTCTTCTCGGGCGCGTTGTTCTGCCGCGCGGTACCGGACTTGAAGGCGAGATCCATGGAGCCGTCGGACGCCGGCGCGGAGGTGGCGGGCTTCGCGGCCGGGTCCTTCGCGGCGCTGTCGCCGTCGGCGCCGCCGCAGGCGGAGAGCAGCAGGACCCCCGCCGCGGCGAAGGAGGCGAAGAAGGCGGTGTTCTTGCTGAGCATCGGAGGTCTCCTCGATTCGGTGTGACGTCGCGTCGGATCGGTACGCGTTCGACGGGGAGTACGGAGCCCGCCAGGCCAGGTGCTCATCAATTTTCCGACTGAAACCAAACCGAGACATTGTCTAAGGTGCGACCCATTCCGGTTGCTGCGTGAGTGTCACCGCCATTCCCTATTACTGAAACGCGTTCTACTGTGTGCGCCGTCAAGTCCCATGTGACGTGAGCCAGCGGAAGCCAGGAGGGGCCGTGCACCTCGAATACACGCCTGAGCAGCGGCAGTTGCGCACCGAGCTGCGCGCCTACTTCGCGGAGCTCGCGCCCGACAACGTCTACGCCAGGTACGCCGACCCCGCCGCGCAGAAGCGGTTCTACCGGGAGACGGTCCGCCGGCTCGGCTCCGACGGCTGGCTCGGCGTCGGCTGGCCCAAGGAGTACGGCGGTCGCGGGCTCACGCCCATGGAGCAGTTCATCTTCTTCGACGAGGCGGCCCAGGCGGGGGTCCCGCTGCCGCTGATGGCGCTGAACACCGTCGGACCGACCATCATGCAGTTCGGCACAGAGGAGCAGAAGGCGTACTTCCTGCCGCGGATCCTCTCCGGAGAGCTGGACTTCGCGATCGGCTACAGCGAGCCCGACGCGGGCACGGACCTCGCCGCACTGAAGACCAAGGCGGTCAGGGACGGCGACGACTACATCGTGAACGGGCAGAAGATCTGGACGACCAACGGCGACACCGCCGACTGGGTCTGGCTCGCCGTCCGCACCGACCCGGACGCGCCGCCGCACAAGGGCATCACCATGCTCCTCGTGCCGACGACTGATCCCGGCTACTCCTGCACCATCATCAACACCCTGGCCTCGCACGACACGACGGCCAGCTACTACGAGAACATCCGCGTCCCCGTCTCGCGCCGCGTCGGCGAGGAGAACAAGGGCTGGCGGCTCATCACCAACCAGCTCAACCACGAGCGCGTCACGCTCGCCGCGCACGGCACCATGGCCATCCGTGCGTTCCACGACGTACAGCGCTGGGCCGCCGACACCAAGCTTGCCGACGGCCGCCGCGTGATCGACCTCAACTGGGTCCGCCAGCGCCTGGCCAGGACGCACACCAAGCTGGACGCGATGAAGCTCCTCAACTGGCAGATGGTGAACGCCGTCCAGGAGGGCACCCTCACCCCGCAGGACGCCTCCGCCGTCAAGGTCTACGGCTCCGAGGCCCGCCGCGACGCGTACGCCTGGCTCATGGAGGTGGTCGGCGCCGCCGGCGCCCTCAAGGAGGGCTCGGCGGGCGCCGTGCTCCACGGCGAACTGGAGCGCGGCTACCGCAGCGCGGTCATCTTCACCTTCGGCGGCGGCAACAACGAGATCCAGCGCGAGATCATCTCGTGGATCGGGCTCGGGATGCCGCGGGTGCGCCGCTGAAGCCGTCCGTCAGACCTGTGACGCCCTGAATCCCGCCGGTGTCACCCCGGCGTGCAACTGGAAGAACTTCGAGAAGTTCGCCGAGTCGCCGAAGCCGACCGCCACGCCGATCCGCCCCACCGGCAGATCGGTGTGCGCGAGCAGTCGCTTGGCCTCCAGGACCACGCGGCGGTCGATGAAGCCCTTCGGGGTCTGGCCGGTGGCGGCGCGCACCGCGCGGACCAGCGTGCGCCGCGAGTAGCCCAGCTCGTCGGCGTACGCGCTGACGCTGTGGTTGGTGGTGAAGCCCTGCTCCACGGCCGTGCGGAACCGGGTGAACGTGGTGTCGGGCTGTGGTGTGCACTCGTCCGCCGCGGCCCGCGCCGACACATGCGCGACGCGCAGCATCAGCGCCGTCAGGGAGTGTCGCAGCACGGACGTGTGCAGGCTCAGCGGCAGCGTCGACGTGTCCAGGTACTCGCGCTGCAGCTGCTCCAACGAGGCTTTCAGCGCGGCGAGTTGGTCCGCGTCGGGGTGGAGGAGCGGCGGCCGGTCGTAGCGGTACATGCCGGTCGACTCGACGATCGCGCGCGGCAGGAAGCCGGGCTGCATCGTGAGCGCCGTGCCGACATACCGCTCGGAGGTCGCGAAGCCGTGTACCTGACCGGGCCTGATCCACAGGATCTCGCCCGCCCCGACCTCGTACTCCGTGAAGTCGACCATGTGGTGGACCGGGCCCTCGCGGAAGAACAGCAGGACGTGGAAGTCGATGCGGTGCACCCGCCGCGACAGACCCACGCCGCCGGCCCAGGGGCCGTCCGTGCCCATCGGGCCGACCTGCATCCCGACGCCCGAGACGCTCGTGCTCGGGTCGAAGGGATACGTACGGATGTGCTCCGCCGTACCCAGATGTGCGCTCGGATGTGCGCCGCCCCGCTCCGTCATGCGTCTTCCTTGGCTCCGATCGACTTCACGCGCTCTCCGTGTCTCATTTTCACCGAACGCTGACACGCGAGCACCTACCTCGCCAAAAGTATGACCTTTAACTTCGTAGGTGGCTGGACCAGGGATTTTAGGCCCCGGCGGCCGGTGCCTGCCGGCACCACCGATGGACAACGGATGCGAAGGAAGTCATTCAGATGAGCACGCAGACACCGGACGGCCTCGACCCCTTCGAGCGCCCCTTCGAGTGGACCGAACTCGACCAGCGTGCCGTCGACACCGCCCGCCTCCTGGCGGCCGACGCCGTGCAGAAGGTCGGCAACGGACACCCCGGAACGGCGATGAGCCTCGCCCCCGCCGCGTACACCCTCTTCCAGAAGGTCATGCGGCACGACCCGGCCGACCCGGAGTGGACCGGCCGCGACCGCTTCGTCCTGTCGCCCGGCCACACCAGCCTCACCCTCTACACCCAGCTCTTCCTCGCCGGGTACGAGCTGTCGCTCGACGACCTGAAGGCGTTCCGCACCCAGGGTTCCAAGACACCCGGCCACCCCGAGTACGGCCACACCGCCGGGGTCGAGACGACGACCGGGCCGCTCGGCCAGGGCGTCGCCAACGCCGTCGGCATGGCGATGGCCGCCCGCTACGAGCGCGGCCTGTTCGACCCTGAGGCCCCCGAGGGCGCAAGCCCCTTCGACCACACCATCTGGGCGATCGTCTCCGACGGCGACCTGGAGGAGGGCGTCTCCGCCGAGGCCTCCTCGCTCGCCGGACACCAGAAGCTCGGCAACCTCGTCTTCGTCTACGACGACAACCACATCTCCATCGAGGGCGACACCGAGACCGCGTTCTCCGAGGACGTCCTGAAGCGCTACGAGGCGTACGGCTGGCACGTGCAGCGCATCGAGCCGCAGAACGACGGCAACGTCGACGCGAAGGCGCTGTACGAGGCGCTCGCCGCCGCCAAGGCCGAGACCGCGCGCCCCTCCATCATCGCGATGCGCACGATCATCGCCTGGCCCGCGCCGACCGCCCAGAACACCGAGGCCTCGCACGGCTCCGCGCTCGGTGCCGACGAGATCGCCGCCACCAAGCGCGTCCTCGGCTTCGACCCCGAGCAGTCCTTCATCGTCGAGGACGCGGTCATCGCCCACGCCCGCAAGGCACTTGACCGCGGCGCCGAGGCGCACGCCGCCTGGGACAAGCAGCTCGGCGCCTGGCGCACCGACAACCCCGAGCGCTCCCGGCTGCTCGACCGCATCGTCGCCGGCCGCCTCCCCGAGGGCTGGGAACAGGCGCTGCCCGCGTTCGAGGCCGGCTCCAAGGTCGCCACGCGTGCCGCCTCCGGCAAGGTCCTCCAGGCGCTCGGCCCGGTCATCCCCGAGCTGTGGGGCGGCTCGGCCGACCTGGCGGGCTCCAACAACACCACGATCGACAAGACGTCGTCGTTCCTTCCCGTCGGCAACCCGCTGCCGGAGGCCGACCCGTACGGCCGCACCGTCCACTTCGGTATCCGTGAGTTCTCCATGGCCGCGGAGATGAACGGCATCGCGCTGCACGGCAACACCCGCATCTACGGAGGCACGTTCCTCGTGTTCTCCGACTACATGCGCAACGCCGTCCGTATGTCGGCGCTCATGCAGCTCCCGGTCACCTACGTATGGACGCACGACTCCGTGGGCCTGGGCGAGGACGGCCCGACGCACCAGCCGGTCGAGCACCTCGCGTCGCTGCGTGCGATCCCGGGCCTGAACGTCGTCCGCCCGGCCGACGCCAACGAGACCGCGATCGCCTGGCGCGAGATCCTGCGCCGCGGCTCCGCCAAGCCGGCCCCGCACGGCCTCGCGCTCAGCCGCCAGGGCCTTCCGGTGTTCGAGGCCAACTCCGATGCGGCCAAGGGCGGTTACGTCCTCGCCGAGGCGTCGAAGCAGACCCCGGACGTCGTCCTGATCGCCACCGGCTCCGAGGTGCAGCTCGCCGTCGCCGCCCGCGAGACGCTGGAGGCGGAGGGCATCGCGACCCGCGTCGTGTCGATGCCGTCCGTCGAGTGGTTCGAGGAGCAGGACCAGGAGTACAAGGACAGCGTTCTGCCGTCCGCCGTGAAGGCCCGCGTCGCCGTCGAGGCCGGTATCGGTCTCACCTGGTACCGGTACGTCGGCGACGCCGGACGCATCGTCTCCCTGGAGCACTTCGGCGCCTCCGCCGACGCCAACGTCCTCTTCGCCGAGTTCGGCTTCACCGCCGAGAACGTCGCCGCGCAGGCCCGCGAGTCCCTCGCCGCCGCCCGCAGCTGACCCCGTACCGACACGTACGCCCGCACGCGTACGGACCCACCTGCCGAGTACGCCCGCACGCGTACGCCCGAGAGAAGATGAAGAAGCATATGAGCAACGCCGGTCCCTCCTCCTTTGCCGCCTCGCCCCTCAAGGCCCTCTCCGACGAAGGCGTCTCCATCTGGCTGGACGACCTGTCCCGCACCCGCATCGAGTCCGGCAACCTGGCCGAGCTGATCGAGAAGAGCCACGTCGTGGGCGTCACCACGAACCCCTCGATCTTCCAGGCCGCCATCGGCAAGGGCGAGGGCTACGAGGACCAGCTCGCCGACCTCGCCGTCCGCAAGGTCACCGTCGACGAGGCCGTGCGCATGATGACCACGGCCGACGTCCGCGCCGCCGCCGACATCCTGCGCCCCGTGTACGAGACGACGCAGGGCCGCGACGGCCGCGTCTCCATCGAGGTCGACCCGCGGCTCGCCCACGACACCGAGGCGACGGTCGCCGAGGCCAAGCAGCTCGCCTGGCTCGTCGACCGGCCGAACGTCATGATCAAGATCCCGGCGACGAAGGCGGGCCTCCCGGCCATCACCGAGGTCATCGGCCTCGGCATCTCCGTCAACGTCACGCTGATCTTCTCGCTGGACCGCTACAAGGCCGTCATGGACGCCTACCTCAAGGGACTTGAGCTGGCCCACGAGCGCGGCATCGACCTGTCCGCCATCCACTCCGTCGCCTCCTTCTTCGTCTCGCGCGTCGACTCCGAGATCGACAAGCGCCTCGACAAGGTCGGCACGGACGAGGCCAAGTCGCTCAAGGGCAAGGCGGCCCTCGCCAACGCCCGGCTCGCGTACGAGGCCTACGAGCAGGTCTTCGCCTCCGGGCGCGCCACCAAGCTGGAGGCCGCGGGCGCCAACAAGCAGCGTCCGCTGTGGGCCTCGACCGGTGTGAAGGACCCGTCGTACAAGGACACCCTGTACGTCGACGAGCTGGCCGCCCCCGGCACCGTGAACACCATGCCGGAGGCCACCCTCAAGGCCACCGCCGACCACGGCGACATCCACGGCGACGCCGTGACCGGCACCTACGACGCCTCGCGCGCCGAACTGGCCGCCGTCGAGCGGTTCGGCATCTCCTACGACGAGGTCGTGCAGCAGCTCGAGGACGAGGCCGTCGCCAAGTTCGAGATCGCCTGGACCGACCTGCTCGCCACCGTCACCTCGCGCCTCGAAGGGTCTGAGGCCAAGTGAGCTCTCCCCTTTCGGGAACCGCCTGGCAGAACCCGCTGAGGGACCCCCGCGACCGCCGCCTCCCGCGCGTCGCGGGCCCCTCCGGGCTCGTCATCTTCGGCGTCACGGGCGACCTGTCCCGCAAGAAGCTGATGCCGGCCGTCTACGACCTCGCCAACCGCGGTCTGCTCCCGCCGGGCTTCTCGCTCGTCGGGTTCGCCCGCCGCGAGTGGGAGGACCAGGACTTCGCGCAGGTCGTCCACGACTCGGTGCGCGAGCACTCCCGCACCCCCTTCCGCGAGGAGGTCTGGCAGCAGCTCGCCGAGGGCATGCGCTTTATCCCCGGCGACTTCGACGACGACACCGCGTTCAAGCAACTGCGGGAAGCCGTCGACGAGTTGGACGACAAGCGCGGCACCAGCGGCAACTACGCCTTCTACCTCTCCGTACCCCCGAAGTTCTTCCCCAAGGTCGTCCGGCAACTCAAGAAGCACGGCCTCGCGGACGCACCCGGGGGCTCCTGGCGGCGCGCCGTCATCGAGAAGCCGTTCGGCCACGACATGGAGTCGGCGAAGGACCTCAACGCGATCGTCCACGACGTCTTCGCGCCCGAGCAGGTCTTCCGCATCGACCACTACCTCGGCAAGGAGACCGTCCAGAACATCCTGGCGCTCCGCTTCGCCAACCAGATGTACGAACCCATCTGGAACCGGTCATATGTCGACCACGTCCAGATCACGATGGCCGAGGACATCGGCATCGGCGGCCGGGCGGGGTACTACGACGGCATCGGCGCGGCTCGCGACGTCATCCAGAACCACCTCCTCCAGCTGATGGCGCTCACCGCCATGGAGGAGCCGGCCGCGTTCGACGCCGAGTCGCTCGTGACGGAGAAGCTCAAGGTCCTCAGGTCCGTGCGGCTCCCCGCCGACCTGGAGAAGTCCACCGTGCGCGCCCAGTACGCCGAGGGCTGGCAGGGCGGCGAGAAGGTCAAGGGCTACCTCCAGGAAGACGGCATCGCGCGTACGTCGAAGACCGACACCTACGCCGCGGTCAAGCTGGAGGTCGACAACCGCCGCTGGGCGGGCGTCCCCTTCTACCTGCGGACGGGCAAGCGTCTGGGCCGCCGCGTCACGGAGATCGCCGTCGTCTTCCAGCGCGCCCCGCACTCCCCGTTCGACTCCACCGCCACCGAGGAGCTGGGCCAGAACGCGATCGTCATCCGCGTCCAGCCCGACGAGGGCATGACCGTGCGCTTCGGCTCCAAGGTGCCGGGTACGTCGATGGAGATCCGCGACGTGTCGATGGACTTCGCGTACGGCGAGTCGTTCACGGAGTCCAGTCCGGAGGCGTACGAGCGGCTCATCCTGGACGTCCTGCTGGGCGACGCCAACCTCTTCCCCCGAACAGAGGAAGTGGAGGAGTCCTGGCGCATCCTCGACCCCGTCGAGCGGCACTGGGACGAACATGGCAGGCCCGCCCGTTATGCCTCGGGCAGCTGGGGCCCACAGGAAGCGGACGAGATGCTCGCACGAGACGGACGGAGCTGGCGCAGGCCATGAAGATCGATCTGACTGACACCACGGCAAGCAAGATCAACAAGGCGCTCGTCGAAGGACGCCGCGCGATCGGGACGCCGGCCGTGGGCATGGTGCTCACGATGGTCGTCGTCACCGACGAGGAGAACGCCTACGACTCGATCAAGGCCGCCGAGGAGGCGTCCCGCGAGCACCCCTCGCGCACCCTCGTCGTCATCAAGCGCACCGCACGCTCCCCGCGTGACCGTCAGGCCACCCGCCTCGACGCGGAAGTACGGGTCGGCGCGGACGCCGGCACCGGCGAGACGGTCATCGTGCGCCTGTACGGCGAGGTGACCCAGCACGCTGACTCCGTCGTCCTGCCGCTGCTCCTGCCCGACGCCCCGGTCGTCGTCTGGTGGCCGGTCGACGCCCCGGACGTCCCCGCCAAGGACCCGCTCGGCGCGCTCGCGGCCCGGCGCATCACCGACGCGTACGCCGTCGAGGACCCGCTCGCGGCCCTCGGCGCCCGCGCCAAGTCCTACGCGCCGGGCGACACCGACCTGGCCTGGACCCGGCTCACGCCGTGGCGCTCCATGCTGGCCGCCGCCCTCGACCAGGCCCGCGTCGACATCGTCTCCGCGGCCGTCGAGTCCGAGGCCGAGAACCCCAGCGCGGAGCTGCTCGCCCGCTGGCTCGGCGCCCGGCTCGGCGTCCCGGTAGAGCGCGTCACGACCGCCGGGCCCGTCGTCACCGCGGTCCGCCTCGGCACGGCGGGCGGGGAGATCCGCATCGACCGCCCCGAAGGCCCGCTCGCCACCCTGTCCCTGCCCGGTCAGCCGGAGCGCACCCTCGCCCTGAAGGTCCGCTCCACCGCCGAGCTGATCGCCGAAGAGCTCCGCCGTCTCGACGCCGACGAGATGTACGCCGTCGCGCTGCACGGGGACGCCTCCGGCTCCAAGGAGTCTGTTCAACATGCCTGACACGAAGCCCGACACGCCTCACACGAACCCCCTGTTGACGCGGCGCCCGCAGTGGACGGCCCTCGCGGACCACCGCGCCAAGTTCAACGGCACCCATCTGCGCGACCTGTTCGCCGCCGACCCGGAGCGCGCCGAGCGCTACACGGTGCGGGTCGGCGACCTGCACATCGACTACTCCAAGCACCTGATCACGGACGAGACGCTCGCCCTGCTCCGGGAACTGGCCGTCGCGACCGATGTGTTCGGGCTGCGTGACGCGATGTTCCGCGGCGAGAAGATCAACACGACCGAGGGCCGCGCCGTGCTGCACACGGCCCTGCGGGCCCCGGCCGGTGCGGTGATCGAGGTCGACGGCGAGAACGTCGTACCGAAGGTGCGTGAAGTCCTCGACCGGATGGCCGCCTTCGCCGACAAGGTCCGCTCCGGTGCGTGGACGGGCCACACGGGCAAGCGCATCAAGAACGTCGTGAACGTCGGCATCGGCGGCTCGGACCTCGGTCCCGCGATGGCGTACGAGGCCCTGCGTCCGTACACCGCACGGGAGTTGACGTTCCGCTTCGTCTCGAACGTGGACGGCGCGGACCTGCACGAGGCCGTGCGGGACCTGGACCCGGCCGAGACGCTCTTCATCGTCGCCTCGAAGACCTTCACCACCATCGAGACGATCACGAACGCCAAGGCGGCCCGCTCGTGGCTGCTCAAGGGACTTGAGGACGAAGAGGCCGTCGCCAAGCACTTCGTCGCGCTCTCGACGAACGCCGAGAAGGTCGCCGGGTTCGGTATCGACACGGCGAACATGTTCGAGTTCTGGGACTGGGTCGGCGGCCGCTACTCCTTCGACTCGGCGATCGGTCTCTCGCTGATGATCGCGATCGGCCCGGACGCCTTCCGTGAGATGCTCGACGGCTTCCACCTGGTCGACGAGCACTTCCGCACCGCCCCCGCCGAGGCCAACGCACCTTTGCTCCTTGGCCTGTTGGGCATCTGGTACGGCAATTTCCACGACGCCCAGTCGCACGCCGTGCTGCCGTACTCGCACTACCTCTCCAAGTTCACCGCGTACCTCCAGCAGCTGGACATGGAGTCCAACGGCAAGTCCGTGGACCGCGAGGGCCGGCCGGTGGAGTGGCAGACGGGCCCGGTCGTCTGGGGCACGCCCGGCACCAACGGGCAGCACGCGTACTACCAGCTCATCCACCAGGGCACGAAGGTCATCCCGGCGGACCTCATCGGCTTCGCGCGGCCGGTCGACGAGCTGGACCCCGAACTCGCGGGCCAGCACGACCTGTTGATGGCCAACCTGTTCGCGCAGGGCCAGGCGCTCGCCTTCGGCAAGACGCCGGACGAGGTCCGTGCGGAGGGTGTCGCCGAGGAACTGGTCCCGCACAAGACGTTCCGGGGCAACCACCCCACGACGACGATCCTCGCCGGGGAGCTGACCCCGTCGGTCCTCGGCCAGCTCATCGCGCTCTACGAGCAGAAGGTCTTCGTCCAGGGCGCCGTCTGGAACATCGACTCCTTCGACCAGTGGGGCGTGGAGCTGGGCAAGGTCCTCGCCAAGCGCGTCGAACCCGCCCTCACGGAAGGGGCCGAGGTCCCCGGCCTCGACGCCTCCACCCGGTCCCTGGTCACCGCGTACCGCGCGCTGCGCGGCCGCACCGCCTGACGTAACGACCTCAGTAGCCCTCAGCACTCCTCACTCTTCAGCACTCCTCAGAAAGCAAGTGAACCGACATGCAGCTTGGACTCATCGGCCTCGGCAAGATGGGCGGCAACATGCGCGAGCGGATCCGCCGCGCGGGCCACACCGTCATCGGCTACGACCGCAACCCGGAGGTCTCCGACGTCGCCGACCTCGCCGAACTCGTCGACCGGCTCGAAGGCCCGCGCGTGGTCTGGGTGATGGTCCCGGCCGGTGCCGCCACCCAGTCGACCGTCGACGAGCTGAAGGGCCTGCTCGCCGAGGGCGACATCGTCGTCGACGGCGGCAACTCCCGCTGGACCGACGACGAGAAGCACGCCGCCGAGCTGGCCGAGCGCGGCATCGGCTTCGTCGACGCCGGTGTCTCCGGCGGCGTCTGGGGCCTGGAGAACGGCTACGCCCTGATGGTCGGCGGCTCCGACGAGCACGTCGCCCGCGTCAAGCCGGTCTTCGACGCCCTCAAGCCCGAGGGCGACTTCGGCTACGTCCACGCGGGCAAGGTCGGCGCGGGCCACTTCTCCAAGATGGTCCACAACGGCATCGAGTACGCGATGATGCAGGCCTACGCCGAGGGCTGGGAGCTGCTCGAAGCCGTGGACCCGGTCACCGACGTCCGCGAGGTCTTCCGCTCCTGGCAGGAGGGCACGGTCATCCGCTCCTGGCTGCTCGACCTCGCGGTCAACGCCCTGGACGACGACGAGCACCTGGACAAGCTGCGCGGCTTCGCGCAGGACTCGGGCGAGGGCCGCTGGACCGTGGAGGCGGCGATCGACAACTCCGTGCCGCTGCCCGCGATCACGGCATCCCTCTTCGCCCGTTTCGCCTCGCGCCAGGACGACTCGCCGCAGATGAAGATGATCGCCGCGCTCCGGAACCAGTTCGGCGGCCACGCGGTCGAGTCGGCCAAGTAGTCCGCCGGACTCCAGTCCGCCGGTCAGCCCGGGAAGAAATGCCTGTTCTTCCAGGCCAGGCGCGTCTAAGCTCTGCGGATGACCTTGCAATGGGAACAGGTAATCGTCCACGCTGAAGACCCGGCGACCCTGGGGCAGTGGTGGGCCGATGCCCTCGGTTGGGTCGTCGTCTACACCTCCGACGACGAGTTCGAGATCCGTCCGGCGCCGGACCAGATGCCCGGCCTGGACTTCGTCCGGCTCGCGGAGAGCAAGAAGGCCAAGAGCCGGCTGCATCTCGACTTCCGGCCCGACGACCAGGCCGCCGAGGTCGCCCGTCTCGAGGCGCACGGCGCACGGCGCGTCGACATCGGCCAGGGCGACGAGCCGTCCTGGGTGGTCCTGGCCGACCCCGAGGGCAACGAGTTCTGCATCCTGGGCCAGCGGAAGCCGTAACGCGCCACAACGCGCACGCCTGATGCCCGGCGAAGCCGTCGACCGGCTCCGCCGGGCATCGGTGCGTTCAGGCTCCGACGTACTGCGCGAGATGCTCGCCCGTCACGGTGGAGCGGGCCGTGACGAGATCGGCGGGCGTGCCCTCGAAGACGACCAGGCCGCCGTCGTGGCCCGCGCCCGGACCGAGGTCGATGATCCAGTCGGCGTGCGCCATGACCGCCTGGTGGTGCTCGATGACGATGACCGACTTGCCGTCCTCGACGAGCCGGTCGAGCAGGCCGAGCAGCTGCTCGACATCGGCGAGGTGCAGGCCCGTGGTCGGCTCGTCGAGGACGTAGACGCCGCCCTTGTCGGCCATGTGCGTGGCCAGCTTCAGCCGCTGCCGCTCGCCGCCGGACAGCGTGGTGAGCGGCTGGCCGATGGTGAGATAGCCGAGCCCGACGTCGGAGAGCCGCTGCAGGATCTTGTGCGCCGCGGGCGTCCGCGCCTCGCCGCCGCCGAAGAACTCCTCCGCCTCGGCCACCGACATCGCGAGCACCTCGCTGATGTCCCGGCCGCCGAGGTGGTACTCGAGCACCGAGGCGTCGAACCGCTTGCCCTCGCAGTCCTCGCAGGGCGTGGACTCTCCGGCCATGATCACCAGGTCGCTGTAGATGACGCCCGCGCCGTTGCAGGTGGGGCAGGCGCCCTCCGAGTTGGCGCTGAACAGCGCCGGCTTCACGTCGTTGGCCTTCGCGAACGCCTTGCGGATCGGATCCAGGAGGCCCGTGTACGTCGCCGGGTTGCTGCGCCGCGAGCCGCGGATCGGGCTCTGGTCGACCGACACCACACCCTCGTCGGACGGGATCGACCCGTGGACGAGCGAACTCTTGCCGGAGCCCGCGACGCCGGTGATCACGGTGAGCACCCCGAGCGGGATGTCGACGTCGACGCCGCGCAGGTTGTTCGCCTTCGCGCCGCGGATCTCCAGGGCGCCGGTGGACTTGCGCACCTCGTCCTTGAGCGCGGCCCGGTCGTCGAGATGCCGACCCGTGGTGGTGTCACTGCCCTGGAGCCCCTCGACGGTGCCCTCGAAGCAGATCGTGCCGCCCGCCGTACCGGCGCCGGGGCCGAGGTCGACGACATGGTCGGCGATCGCGATGACCTCCGGCTTGTGCTCCACGACGAGCACCGTGTTGCCCTTGTCGCGCAGCCGCAGGAGCAGGTCGTTCATCCGCTGGATGTCGTGCGGGTGCAGCCCCGCCGTGGGCTCGTCGAAGACGTAGGTGACGTCGGTCAGCGATGAGCCGAGGTGGCGGATCATCTTGACGCGCTGTGCCTCGCCGCCCGACAGCGTGCCCGAGGCCCGGTCGAGCGAGAGATAGCCGAGGCCGATCTCCACGAACGAGTCGAGGGTCTGCTGAAGTGCCGTCAGGAGGGGTGCCACCGAAGGTTCCTTGATGCCGCGCACCCATTCGGCGAGGTCCCTGATCTCCATCGAGCAGGCGTCGCCGATGCTCTTCCGCTTGATCTTCGACGACCTGGCGCCCTCGCTGAGCCGGGTGCCGTCGCACTCGGGGCAGACGGTGAACGCGACCGCGCGCTCCACGAACGCCCGGATGTGCGGCTGCATCGCCTCCTTGTCCTTGGACAGGAACGACTTCTGGATCTTGGGGATCAGGCCTTCGTAGGTGAGGTTGATGCCGTTGACCTTCACCTTCATCGGCTCGCCGTAGAGGAAGGCCTGCATCTCCTTCTTGGTGAACCTGCTGATCGGCTTGTCCGGGTCCAGGAGGCCCGACTGGGCGTAGAGCCCCACCGTCCACTGGCTGTCCGACTTCCAGCCGGGGATGGTGAAGGCGCCCTCCGCGAGCGACTTCGAGTCGTCGTACAGCTGCGTGAGGTCGATGTCGGACACGGCGCCGCGTCCCTCGCAGCGCGTGCACATGCCGCCCTTGCGCTCGAAGGTGGCCTTCACCGTCTTGGTCTTGGCGGCACCCCGGTCGACGGTGATCCCGCCGCTCGCCCGGACGCTCGCCGTGTTGAACGAGAACGCGCTGGGCGGGCCGATGTGCGGCTTGCCGAGACGGCTGAAGAGGATGCGCAGCATGGCGTTGGCATCGGTGGCCGTGCCGACCGTGGAGCGCGGGTCACCGCCCATCCGCTGCTGGTCGACGGTGATCGCGGTGGTCAGCCCGTCGAGTACGTCGACCTCGGGCCGTGCCATCGTCGGCATGAAGCCCTGCACGAAGGTGCTGTAGGTCTCGTTGATCATCCGCTTGGACTCCGCGGCGATCGTGTCGAACACCAGCGAGCTCTTGCCCGAACCGGAGACACCGGTGAACACCGTGAGCCGGCGCTTCGGGATCTCGATGCTGACGTCCTTGAGATTGTTCTCGCGGGCGCCGACCACCCGGATCAGGTCGTGGGTGTCGGCGGGGTGCGGGGCAGGCGACTGCGTTTGCGTCCTCTTGGCCATGCTGTTCGTGTCTCCATCTGTCGGGCGGGAGGCCGTCGTCGCCTCCCGTCGTCGCCTGCTTTTTCGCTAAGCGGTCAGCGGTCCTGAAGCAGCCCGAGCACATTACCGTCGGGGTCCGTCACGGTGGCCACAAGCCGGCCGGGACCGACCTCGTGCGCGGGCTCCTTCACCTTGGCACCCGCGGCGGCCAGCTCGGCGAGCTTCGCCTCGATGTCCGGCACGTGCCAGTAGGACACCGGCGCGGTCATGCCCTGCGCGGCGCCGCCCGGCACCAGGCCGATGTGCTGGCCCGCGGTGTCGTAGCCGACGTAGTAGGACGAGTCCGCCGACGGCTCCACGCCGAGCAGCGCGGTGTAGGCGGCCTTGGCCGCCGTCAGGTCGGTGACGGGGTGCAGCACGGTCTTGATGCCCTGGGTGGCAGAGTCGCTCATGATCACTCCTGAGATCGGGGGCGCGTCCCCGACGGGACGGCCGGACATCGAAAACGCTAGTCGGGGTCCGATGAGTGCGCTTCTCGATTCCTGATCGGTCCCGGCCGGGTGCGCAGTGCGTAGCCTGCGGTCAGGAGGTGGTGGCATGAGCGAGGCAGCCCCGTCCCGGGCGGCGGACCCGGGACTCTTCGGCCCCGCATCGGTGACCTGGCAGATGCACGGCGACCCGATGATGTGGGTCGCCGGGGTCCGCGCGCTCTATCTGCAGGCCCTGCACCCGCGCGCGGTCCGCGGCGTCATGCAGAACTCAGCTGCGTTCGACAGAGAGAGGGGCCGCAAGGACGCCTGGGGCCGCCTCCTGCGCACCGCCAGATTCGTCGGCACCATCACGTACGGCACCACCGAGGCCGCCGAGCAGGCCGGCGCGCGGGTCCGGAAGATCCATACGATGCTCAAGGCCACCGACCCGGACACGGGGGAGGAGTACGGGGTCGACGAGCCGGAACTGCTGCTCTGGGTGCACTGCGCCGAGATCGACTCCTATCTCCACGTCGCCCGCCGCTCCGGGTTCCGCCTGACCGACGAGCTGGCCGACCGGTACGTCCGCGAACACCGCGAGAGCGCCCGCCTCGTCGGCCTCGACCCCGTCGGCGTACCGGCGACGACGGCCGAACTCGCGGCGTACTTCGAAGACGTCAGGCCGCAGCTGGCCGCAGGGCCCGAGGCGCGCGACGTCGACGACTTCCTCCGCCGCCCGCCCACCCACCCGCTGCTGGTCCCCGCGCGCGTCCTGCTCTGGCGCCGGGTCGCGAACCTGGCGTACGCCTCCCTGCCGCCGTACGCCCACGAGCTGTACGGCAGGACGGCCCCGCCGCCCGCGACGGTGACCCGGCGGCTCGTCACCACCGGCACCATCCTGCGCACCGTTCCCGCACGTCTACGCTGGCAACTTCCCCCAAAGCACATTCTGCGCGCCATGGCGAGGCTCGGTCCCGGCAGTCGGCCTGCCCCGTACAAACTCGACAGACGGACAGCCATACTGGACGGGCCGGGGAGGGCGATGCGAGGCAACGGGGGCGACGGCGGGAGATGGCGGACACCAGGCTGATCCAGGGCCGGTACCGGCTGCTCGATCTCATCGGGCGCGGCGGCATGGGCGAGGTGTGGCGGGCGCGCGACGAGTCCTTGGGGCGGAGAGTCGCCGTCAAGTGCCTCAAGCCACTGGGGCCCCAGCACGACCAGTCGTTCACCAGAGTGCTGCGCGAACGCTTCCGGCGCGAGGCCCGCGTCGCGGCGGCGCTGCAGCACCGGGGCGTCACCGTCGTCCATGACTTCGGGGAGCACGACGGGGTCCTGTACCTGGTCATGGAACTCCTTGAGGGCCGCAACCTGAGCCAGCTCCTGGAGGACAACAGACAGCATCCGCTGCCCGTCGCGGACGTCGTGGAGATCGCCGACCAGGTCGCCGCCGCGCTCGCGTACACCCATGACCAGGGCATCGTGCACCGCGACCTGAAACCGGCCAACATCATGCGGCTGACCGACGGCACGGTGAAGATCTGCGACTTCGGGATCGCCCGGCTCGGCGCCGACATCGGCTTCACCTCACGCCTGACCGGCACGGGCATCGCGATGGGCACCCCGCACTACATGTCGCCCGAGCAGATCAGCGGCGCCCAGGTCGACCAGCGCAGCGACCTCTACTCCTTCGGCTGTGTGCTGTACGAGATCGCCACGGGGGCGCCGCCGTTCGACCTGGAGGACGCCTGGGCGGTCCTCGTCGGACACCGCGACACCGCGCCCGAGCCGCCCCGCAGACACCGCGAGGAGCTGCCCGAGTACTTCGAGGACATCGTCCTCGACCTGCTCGCCAAGGAGCCCGACGACCGGCCGGGCGACGCGCGCGAGCTGGGCCGCCGCATCGTCGCGGGCCGCGCCGTGCCCGCCGCCCCCGCCGTCCCGACGTACGTCCCGACGGTCGTCGCCGAGCCCGTGCGCCGCCCCGAGCAGCCGCCCTCGCGCGAACCACGGCTGCCCTCCTGGACGCGCGGCATGACGACGGGGCACAAGGCGAACGGCGCCTCCGAACTGCGCGTCACGCCGCCCGACGCCGCGGCGGGCCTGACCGGCGAGTGGATCCCGCGCGCCGACACCCGCCGGTCCGCCGCGCCCCGCGGCCCCGAACGCCCCACGCCGTCACCGGAGTTGGTGGCCACGCTCACCAGCAGGCACAACGCGGGCCTGAGCCTGGGGCGGCTCGGCCGCTGGGCGGAGGCGGGCGAGGTGCACCGCGCGGTGGCGGCCGAGCGGGAGTACGCCCTTGGCCCCGACCACCCGGACACGCTGGCCAGCCGCTACGAGGTCGGGTTCACGCTCAGCCGCACCGGGCGGGCCGCCGACGCGCTGCGCGAGTACGGCAGGGTGGCCCAGGGCAGGGAACGCACGCTCGGCCCCGAGCATCCCGACACGCTCGCCGCCCGGCAGGAAATGGCGTATGTGATGGGGCAGTTGGGGCGGCACTTCGAGGCGCACCAGCTCTATACGTCGGTCCTTTCCCTGCGCGAGCGGACGGCGGGCCCCGACCATCCCGACACCCTGCGCTGCCGGCACAACCTCGCCTACAACCTCAGCAGGCTCGGCCGCCTTGAGGACTCCTACCAACTGGCCCGCGAGGTCGCGACGGCCCGCGCCCGTGTCCTCGGCGTCATGCACCCCGACACGCTCGTCACCCGCTACGAAGTCGCTTACGCACTCGGCCAGTTGGGCCGCTGGCCCGAGGCGCTCCAGACGTACCGCGAGGTCGCCGAAGCGCGGGTGCGGGCCCTCGGCGCAGACCACCCCGACACGCTCGCCGCCCGCTACGAGGTGGGCATCAGCCTCGGCCGTCTCGGCCGCAGCGGCGAGGCCCTGGAGCTGTACCGCGACCTGATCGACGACCGCACCCGTGTGAATGGCCCCGCCGACCCGGAGACCCTGCGCGCCCGGCACGGCCTCGGCGTGAACCTCGGCCGCCAGGGCCGCTGGGAGGAGGCACTCGCCGAGGCCCGCGACGTCTGCGCGATCCGCGAGCGGGTCTTGGGCGGCGACCATCCGGACACCCTGGTCAGCCGCCGCGAGGTCGCCGTGGGCCTGGGCTGGCTGGGCCGCTGGCCGGACGCGCTGACGGAGTACCGCAGGGTCGCCGCCGCGCGCGAACAGGTCCTCGGCGCGGACCACCCCGATGCCCTGGCCAGCCGCAACGACGAGGCGCACTGCCTGGAGCAGCTGGGCCGTGGGACGGAGGCGGTGGAGCTGTACCGCAGGGTGGCGGCTTTGCGCCAGCAGCGGGCTTCCGGGGGGCATTGAGGACGCGAGGGTCGCGCCACGGGGCGGCACCTCGTGCTACCAAGAGCTATGCCTCCTCGCGATCGATACGACGCAGTCATCATCGGCGGTGGTCACAACGGGCTCGTCGCCGCCGCCTATCTGGCCCGCGCCGGACGCACCGTCCTGCTTCTGGAGCGGCTCCCCGTGACCGGTGGTGCCGCCGTGTCCAGTCGGCCGTTCCCCGGCGTGGACGCCCGCCTCTCGCGCTACTCGTATCTGGTCAGCCTGCTGCCCCGGAAGATCGTCCGGGATCTCGACCTGGACTTCCGGGTGCGTACGAGGA
The DNA here is from genome assembly GCF_044457025.1 of Streptomyces sp. NPDC050658. Taxonomy (NCBI): domain Bacteria; kingdom Bacillati; phylum Actinomycetota; class Actinomycetes; order Kitasatosporales; family Streptomycetaceae; genus Streptomyces; species Streptomyces sp. NPDC050658. The sequence goes on along the minus strand of NZ_JBITGM010000004.1, from coordinate 444,517 downwards.
CTGTCTCCTCGTACACCCCGGCCGACCGTGACGGCGTACCGACGGGGCTGCTCGTCGGGGGTGGCGAGGCGCGGACGAAGGAGGCGTTCGCGCGGCTCACGGGCGGGCCGCGCGAGTACGAGGCGTGGCGGGAGTTCTACGGGATGACCGGCCGGGTGGCCGAGCGGGTCTTCCCCACGCTCACCGAACCGCTGCCCACCCGCGAGACGCTGCGCGAGCGCGTCGCGGACGACGAGGCCTGGCGGGTGCTGTTCGAGGAGCCCATCGGCGCCGCGATCGAGCGGCGGTTCGCCGACGACCTCGTGCGCGGAGTCGTCCTCACCGACGGCCTCATCGGCACCTTCGCCGACGCGCACGACCCGTCGCTGCGGCAGAACCGCTGCTTCCTCTACCACGTCATCGGCGGAGGCACCGGCGACTGGAACGTGCCGGTCGGCGGCATGGGCGCGCTCACCGGAGCCCTCGCGGCGGCGGCCCGCGCGGCGGGCGCCGAACTGGTCACCGGCCACGAGGCCACCCGGATCGACACGGACGGCCTGACCGCCGAGGTCACCTGTCGGACGGCCGACCGCGAGGCCACCGTCGCCGCCCGACATGTCCTGGTCAACGCCTCCCCGCAGGAGCTGGCCGCGCTGGTCGGCGACGCCCCGCCGGCCCCCGCCGAAGGCGCGCAGCTGAAGGTCAACATGCTCCTCGAACGGCTGCCGAGGCTGCGCGACACCACGGTCGACCCGCACGAGGCCTTCGCCGGGACCTTCCACATCGCCGAGGGATACGGGGAGTTGGCGACCGCGTACGCCGAGGCCGCGGCCGGTGACCTGCCCTCCGCGCCGCCCTCCGAGATCTACTGCCACTCCCTGACGGACCCCACGATCCTCGCCCCCGAGCTCGTGGAGCGCGGCTACCAGACGCTCACCCTCTTCGGCCTGCACACGCCCGCCCGGCTCTTCGCGCGGGACAACGACGCCGTGCGCGACGAACTCCTGAAGTCGACGCTGGCCCAGCTCGACGCCCAGCTGGCCGAGCCGATCGCCGACTGCCTGGCCACCGACGCCGAAGGGCGCCCCTGCATCGAGGCGAAGACCCCGCTGGACCTGGAGCGTGACCTGCGCATGCCCGGCGGCAACATCTTCCACCGCGACCTCGCCTTCCCCTACGCGCAGGGCGACACCGGCCGCTGGGGCGTGGAGACCCGGCACGCGAACGTCCTGCTGTGCGGGGCGGGCGCGGTGCGCGGCGGCGGGGTCAGCGGGGTGCCCGGGCACAACGCCGCGATGGCCGCGATGGGCGAATAGCCGCTGGTGGACTGGTGTACGGTCATGTGTCGCTGTCGTCAGGGGTGCGAGGGAAGAGAGGGGTGGCGTCACGATGGCCGCTCGCCGCGCGCAGGGTGCGCCGACCTTCACCGAGCAGGCCCGCCGCAGCCAGCTCGTCGAGTGCACCATCGACCTGATCTCCACCAAGGGCTATCCGGCGACGTCCCTCGCGGCCATCGCCGAGCGCGCGGGCCTCTCCAAGGCCGCCGTCCTCTACCACTTCTCGTCCAAGGACAACCTCACCAGAGCGGCGCTCGAACACGTCCTGGGCGAGTTCACCTCGTACGTCAATGAGCGCGTCGCGGCCGAACCGGACCCGCGCGCGGCCGTCGTCGCCTACGTCCGGGCGATGATCGGCTACCAGCAGGCCAACCGCCGCCACGTGCGCGTCATCACGGAGATGCTCCTCGACGACGGTGGCGGCACCCGGCTCAAGGCACCGGGCGGCCATGACACGGCGGGCCGCTGGAACGCGCTCGCCGACCTCCTCGCCGCGGGCCAACGGGCCGGCCGGTTCAGGGAGTTCGACCCGCCCACCGTGGCCCTCGCGATCGGCGGCGCCATCGACGGAGTCGTCGCGCACTGGCTCGCCCACCCCGAACTCGACCTGGACGCGGCGGCGGACGAGCTGGAGACGTTCACGCTGTACGCAGTCGAGAAGCGCGACTGACGGCCTTCAGGTGACTGACCGCCTTCAGGGGCGTCGGCGGGCGAACTCCGGCGCGTGCTCGGGACGTATCCCCACCGCTCCCAGATAGCCCGTCACGGTACGCAGCGCGGGCACCCTCCGCAGCAGTCGCAGCGGCACCGGAAGCCGGTCGCCCCTGAGCGTGCCGTCGAGCGCGGGACGCAGCAGCATCTCGTGCTCGCCCAGCTGCTGCTTCTGCGTCACCGTCACCGGAAGCGTGCGCCGCTTCTGCACCCGCTCCAGATCGCGCACGCCGACCTCGCCGCCGCGCAGCGCCCCCGCGAGGAACCGCGCGGCCGCCACCGCGTCCTGCACCGCGAGGTTGACCCCGACGCCGCCGACCGGCGACATGACGTGCGCCGCGTCCCCGATGCACAGCAGCCCGTCCCGGTACCAGCGCGGCAGCCGCCCCATGGTCACTTCGAGGAGCTTGACGTCGTCCCAGGAGCGGATCGCCGCCAGGGCGCCGGGATCCCAGCCGAGCAGGCCGCCGAGCCGTTGACGGAACCACTCGATGCCGTGTGCGCGCAGCTCGGCGTCCGTGCCCTTCTTGATGAGGTAGGAGGTCTGGTAGTAGTCGCCGCGGTCCATCGTGGCCGCCACCTGGCCGTCGCGGACGCTCATCGCGACCCGCCCGCCGCCGTGCCCGCCGCGCGGCACGGGCACCTTCACCTGCCAGACGTCCATGGGTACGTCGAAGTGGTCCATCCGGAGCGCGGCCGCCTCGCGCACCCGCGAGTGCCGCCCGTCGCAGGCGACCGTCAGATCCGCGTCCAGCTCGCCGGGTGTGCCGTCCGGATCGGTGTAGTGGACCCCGGTGACCCGGCCGTCCCGGTCGGTGCGCAGCCCGGTGACGGCGGTCCGCATCCGCAGCGTGAACGACGGTTCCTCGGCGGCGGCGCCCGCGAGCAGGTCGAGGAAGTCCCACTGCGGGACCATCGCGATGTACTTGTGCCGGCCGGGGATGTGCCGCAGGTCGCCCGCGACGACGGTGGTCCCCTCGATGTCCATCCGCATGTCGCGCAGCTTGTGCGCGGGCAGCCGCGCGAAGCGTTCGCCGAGCCCGAGTTCGTCGAGCAGCCGGAGCGTCGAGGGGTGGACGGTGTCCCCGCGGAAGTCACGCAGGAAGTCCCCGTGCTTCTCCAGGACCGTGACGTCCACACCGGCCCTGGCGAGCAGCAGCCCGAGCATCATCCCCGCGGGTCCGCCGCCCACCACACAGCAGGTCGTGCGTTCCATGCCTGTCTCCTCCCTCGTGGCGTGTGAGCACTCTAACCGATCGGTCAGAAGTCTGACCTATCGGTCAGTTCCCGTGCCCGGACGGGGAGATGGCCGATAGTGTGATCGGTATGAGTGACGGCATCGCGTGGATCGGCGCGCACCACCACACCCCTGCATCGACCGTGCCCGGTATGCTCGGCGGCATCTCGCTGACGCTGGCCCGAGGCGTGCAGAAGGACGAGTTCCTCATCAACCTGGGCGCCGACCTCGACGAGCTGGCCGCGCGCACCCCGTGCGGGGAGCTGCGCGTACCGGCCGGCCGGCCGGGTCAGCCCTCCCCTCACCTCAACCGCGCCATGTACGGCACGTGCGGTGAGTGGACGTACGTCCTTGAGGACTGGGGGATGGCGACCTGGGCGACCGGCTACCAGGGCAAGGTCGAGTCGATGCTGCCCTGCGAGGGCGAAGAGATCCTCTGCCTGACCGCCAACCGCTTCAGCCCCCCGGCCCTGATCATCCACGCGCCCGATGCCCGCGCGCACCGGGCCGACTTCGGCACCGACACGGGGGAGGGCTCGGCCCTCGACGCCGCGCTCGGCGCCGCGGGCGCGGTGTTCCCGTCGATGCCCGAGGCCGCTGAGGCCGAAGTCGTCGCGTACTTCGAGGAGCACGGCGAGCGCCTGCCCGAGCTGGTGTTCACCGCCGTGGGCGCCTACACGGGCGTGGCCATCGACCAGGACGCCGTGCGGGCCGGTGACCTGCCCGGTGTCCTCGTCGCCCCGGCCTGACCGTCTGTCGCGCACACGAGACCGGCCCCCACCCTGATCACAGGGCGGGGGCCGGTGCCTTCGAGGGCAGGCGTGTTACTGCGCGGCCAGCTTGCAGATCACCGGCTGACCGCCGCCGATGCCGTACTTGCAGGTGCCGCCGTCATCCATCCGAGTGTCCAGCCAGTACGCGTCCTTGTCCATGATGCGCATGTCCCGCATGAAGGTCGCGAAGTGGTTGCCCATGGATTCCTGGTTGTGCATGCCGGAGATGGCCGACCGGCCGCACACCTCGCCGAACGTGGGGTCGGTGCCGTTCAGCGAGAACAGGTGGACCATGGTGCCGTGCTTCTTGGCGTAGGTGCCGATGCACGCCGCGCCCGTCGGGGTGGTCCCGCCCGGCTGCACGGCGGGGTTCAGTCCGCCCTCGGTGGAGGACATGCCGCCGCTGTTGTAGGAGGAGGCGAACGCGAACTCGTCACAGTTCAGCGCGTCGGCCGCGTCCACCAGGGCGGAGGCGTCGCCGTTCGCCGCGGCCCACCCGGTGGGGCAGATCCGGTTGCGGCTGCGGGAGTTCTGCGCGCTGTCGCCCATGTAGTACAGGGGCTTCTTGTCGTCCATCGAACCCGGATGCTTGGGCGTGGACTTCTGGATCAGCCACGCGTGCGCCGCGGCCTGCGGGAAGGCCTTGGCGTTGAAGATGTAGGTGGGCGCGTGGTTGACGAAGACACAGCCCGTGCCCGGCCCGGCGTTGGTGGTGTCGCAGCGGATCTGGTCGAGATCCTCCACGCCGCCGTCGTAGTCCAGGGACCACTGGTAGCCGGTCATGAACGGGCGGATCTTCCCGTCCGCGGGCAGGATGTTCGCGTCGATCTTCACATCCGGCTTGTACAGGTACGTCTTGCCGGCCACCGAGGCGTCCCAGGTGTACGAGGTGGTCAGCGACGCGGAGTGCATCTCGCCCGGCACCCACCAGGTCTTGCCCTTCCATGCGCTGGAGTCGGGCTCATGGGGCGTACACGACGCCTGGCACAGGTGCTCCACGCCCACGAAGTTGATCTCACGGAACGCGGGCGGAATCTGCTGCGCGGGCTCGATCGTCAGGTGCTCGGTGAAGCTGTTCTGTCCGTCGAGCTCGAGCATCCGCAGGAACATGAAGTGAGCGGTGGACTGGATCACGCCGTCCATGCGGATGTAGACCGGCACCGACCTGACGTCGCACTCGGTGAACCGGGTGGCGAGGATGTTCTCGAAGTCGGTGTTGCACCACTCCACCCCGGCCGTCGCCGCCGCCGAACCCGTGGCCTTCGCCGGGCTCTTGGGCGCCTTGTCCTTGGCCGGAGTCGACTTGCCGAAGCACACCTGACGGCCGTCCGCGTCCGCCTCGCTGCACTGCTCGACCGCCGACTTCGACGACGAGCGCGCGGACAGCGGCGTACCGGCCGAGCCCAGCGGCTTCGTCTGGTAGTAGTTCGGCGGCGTGTTCAGCGACGTCGGATCGGGCGCGGTGTAGTCGGGGGTCGGCAGCGTCAGGTCGACCGGCAGCTCGACCCGGAACTTCGCCCACGGCGACCACGCCGTCTCGTAGAGGGAGCCGTCGAACGCCGACGTGTGGAAGACGTAGTTCGTGTTCAGCGCCAGCTTGCCCACCGGCACATTCACCGTGACCGTCGTGCCCGACGCCACGTAAGGGGAGACGATGACACCCCACTCGTTGTCGTCGATGCTCACCTTCTTCAGCGGATTGCCCGCCGCGTCCGCGGTCCACACCTCGAACGTCAGCGTCGACTTGTCGCCGTCCGCGTCGGTCACCTTGTTCTTGAGCTGGACCTTCTGGGACGTCACCCGCTGGAATCCGCCGGGTGCGGCGTTCCGCGACAGCGGCGCGGCGGTCGGGCTCTTGCCCGACACCGGTCGCGATCCCGCGGCAGCCGCACGCGTGGTCTTCTCCGGCCCGGCGGCGGGCCGGGTCGAGGGGGCGGCGTTGGGGTCGGGCTGTGCGGCCGGGGCCTTCTCGGCCGCACCGGCCACACCGCCGACGCTGCCGACACTGAACAGCAGCATGGCCGCGGTGCCGACGGCTATCCGGGAGAGCGCGTGTCTCTTCCTGGTTCTTGATCTGCCAAACAAGGCATTGCCCTTCTGGCCCCGCCCCCTGGAAACGGGGGCAGGACGGTACTGGTGTGTCGCGCCGCCCCCTTTCCTACGCGGCGTGATCATGGCCAAGCAATGCGCCCAAGCTGGGCAGTTGGTCCTTATCCGGAGCTAACGGAAGTGATCTGGCACACGGTTGTACGGGTCGGCACAACAACCTTGCAAAGGTTCCTCGCCAACCACGGGTGTACGACAGGAATCTGACACTGCATCAGAAAATCTCTTCCGTCGTCCGCGCCGCTGCGGCATCCTGCGCCCATGCAGACAGAGCTGAGCAGGAGACTGGGAGTCGAGCACGCCATCTTCGGCTTCACGCCCTTCCCGGCGGTGGCCGCCGCCATCAGCAGGGCCGGCGGATTCGGTGTGCTCGGCGCGGTCCGCTACACGGCACCCGACGAACTGGCCCGCGACCTCGACTGGATGCAGGAGCACGTCGGCGACCGGCCCTACGGCCTCGACGTCGTGATGCCCGCGAAGAAGGTCGAGGGGGTGACCGAGGCCGACGTGGAGGCGATGATCCCCGAAGGTCACCGGCAGTTCGTCAAGGACACCCTCGGCAAATACGGCGTACCCGAACTCGCCGAAGGGGAGGCGTCCGGCTGGCGCATCACCGGGTGGATGGAACAGGTCGCCCGCAATCAGCTCGACGTCGCCTTCGACTATCCGATCAAGCTGCTCGCCAACGCGCTCGGCTCACCGCCCGCCGACGTCATCCAGCGCGCCCACGACAACGACGTACTGGTCGCCGCGCTCGCGGGCAGCGCACGGCACGCCCGCAAGCACGCCGAGGCCGGCATCGACATCGTCGTCGCACAGGGCTACGAGGCGGGCGGCCACACCGGCGAGATCGCCTCGATGGTGCTCATCCCGGAAGCCGTCGAGGCGGTCGCGCCGCTGCCGGTGCTCGCGGCGGGTGGCATCGGCAGCGGCGACCAGATCGCCGCCGCGTTCGCGCTCGGCGCGCAGGGCGTCTGGCTCGGCTCCCTCTGGCTCACCACAACAGAGGCGGACCTGCACTCGCCCGCCCTCACCCAGAAGCTCCTCGCCGCGGGATCCGGCGACACCGTCCGCTCGCGGGCCCTGACGGGCAAGCCCGCACGCCAGCTGCGCACGGACTGGACGGACGCCTGGGACGACCCGGAGGGACCCGGCACGCTGCCCATGCCGCTGCAGGGACTCCTCGTCGCCGAGGCCGTGTCCCGCATCCAGAAGTACGAGATCGCACCCCTGCTCGGCACCCCCGTCGGGCAGATCGTCGGCCGGATGAACAGCGAACGCAGCGTCCAGGCCGTCTTCGACGACCTGACCCGCGGCTTCGAGCGCGCCATCGACCGAGTGAACCGCATCGCCGGACGCGACTGACCAGACGGAGGAGAGGCCCCCATGAGCAGCACGCCCCCCAACGGCTTCTGGGCGCAGGCAGCAGCGGACCCGGACCGCGTGGTCCTGATCGCACCCGACGGCGAGGAGTGGACCTCCCGGCGCCTGCACGCGGCGGTCAACCAGCTCGTCCACGGCCTGCGCGACGCGGGCCTGGAGCGCGGCGACGCGTTCGCCGTCGTGCTGCCCAACGGCGTCGAGTTCCTCACCGCGTATCTCGCGGCCTCCCAGGCCGGGTTCTATCTCGTCCCCGTCAACCACCACCTGGTCGGCCCCGAGATCGCCTGGATCGTCGCCGACTCCGGGGCGAAGGTGCTCATCGCCCACGAGCGGTTCGCGGACGCGGCGACCGCGGCGGCCGACGAGGCGAAGCTGCCGGCCACCCACCGGCACGCCGTGGGCGAGGTCCCCGGCTTCCGCCCGTACGCCGAACTCCTCGCCGGACAGCCCGAGTCGGCCCCCGCCGACCGCACCCTGGGCTGGGTCATGAACTACACGTCGGGTACGACGGGACGCCCGCGCGGCATCCGCCGCCCGCTGTCCGGGAAGCTGCCCGAGGAGTCGTACCTGGGCGGCTTCCTCGGTATCTTCGGCGTCAAGCCGTTCGACGGCAACGTGCACCTGGTCTGCTCACCGCTCTACCACACGGCCGTCCTCCAATTCGCGGGCGCCGCCCTGCACATCGGCCATCCGCTGGTCCTGATGGACAAGTGGACGCCGCAAGAGATGCTGCGCCTGATCGACACGTACAAGTGCACGCACACCCATATGGTGCCGACCCAGTTCCACCGGCTGCTCGCCCTGCCGGACGCGACGAAGGCGGCGTACGACGTGTCGTCGATGCGGCACGCCATCCACGGCGCCGCGCCCTGCCCCGACCATGTCAAGCGGGCGATGATCGAGTGGTGGGGCGAGTGCGTCGAGGAGTACTACGCGGCCAGCGAGGGCGGCGGCGCCTTCGCCACCGCCCAGGACTGGCTGAAGCGGCCCGGCACGGTCGGCAAGGCCTGGCCGATCAGCGAGCTCGCGGTCTTCGACGACGACGGGAACCGGCTGCCCGCCGGTGAACTCGGCACCGTCTACATGAAGATGAGCACCGGCGGATTCTCGTACCACAAGGACGAGTCCAAGACGAGGAAGAACCGCATCGGCGACTTCTTCACGGTCGGCGACCTCGGCCTCCTCGACGAGGACGGCTACCTCTACCTCCGCGACCGCAAGATCGACATGATCATCTCGGGCGGCGTCAACATCTACCCCGCCGAGATCGAGTCCGCCCTGCTCACCCACCCCGCCGTGGCGGACGCCGCAGCGTTCGGCATCCCGCACGACGAGTGGGGCGAGCAGGTCAAGGCGGTCGTGGAGGTGGCGGAGGGCCACGCGGCGGACGACGCCCTGGCCACCGAGATCCTCGCCCACTGCGAGCGCCGCCTCGCGGGCTACAAGCGGCCGAAGAGCGTCGACTTCATCACCACCATGCCGCGCGACCCGAACGGCAAGCTCTACAAGCGGCGGTTGCGCGAGCCGTACTGGGAGGGACGAGAGCGGGCCGTGTAGCCGCGGCCTCAGCGCCGCTCGCGCACCTTCACCACCTTCAGCTTCGGGTCGCTCAGGATGTCCTTCTCGCAGAACCGGGACGTCACCCAGCGCTCATCGGCGTAAAGGCGCGTCTGATCGCTGTAGTGCGGCGAGCCGGGATTCGAGGACTGGGAGTAGGTGAGCAGCGTGCGGGCCCTGGGGCAGTGGCTCTTGTCCCAGCCGACCGCCTGGATGTGGCTCGACCCGTGGGCGACCTCGGTGTAGCCGCCGCCCTTCGCGTCCCACACCGGCTCCACCTTGTTCCACACGCCGACGGACTCCGTGCCGCCATGGATCGGCAGCCGCTCCGATCCGCGGACGACGAACTGGTTCTGGCCCAGCGGAGCGTCCGGCGCGATGCCAGCGCCCGTCAGCTCGGACACCGCGTCCGCGAGCGCGGTCCCAAAGCCCGGGGCATCCGTGTTGAGGGTGTTCGGGGTGCGCACCGGGTCGGCGGCCGAGAACGGGACCTTCCACAGCTGGGCGTTCGGCACGGCGGCGACGAGCTTGCGCCAGAAGCGGTCGAAGAGGAGCGCGCCCTCGCTGCCCGTGTCCATGGTGCGGTCCCAGGACTTGAGTGCCTCGCAGGCCTCGCGTACGTCGACTGCCTTGCCGTCGCTGCCCGTTGCCGTCCCGCCGGGCAGCGCCGCGCACGCGCGGGCCACGTCGGCGGCGGCGAGATCGCCGGCCGGCGCACGGTTCGCGAACTGCTGCTTCTGCAGGTCCTCCACCGTCAGGCCGCCCTTCTCCGCCATCGCCGCGACGTCCTCGATCGCGCCGCGCGTGCGCAGGGAGCGCTGCGTGCCGATGGTGCCGAAGACCCGCTCGTACCCGGTGACCGGCCGGTCCGCGTTGGTCAGCCAGGCGCTGTCATTGGAGTTCTCCGCATACGGCGCGTCCTTGAGGGTCGGCATCTTCGACGGGCCGAAGACACCCGGCTGCACGGCGTCCTTGTCCGAGCCGAGCGCGCACTCGCCGCGCGATCCGTCGAGCACGGCGACACCCGACGCGGGGTAGGTCACCTTGCCCAGATCGGTGGAGCAGCGCTGCGCCAGGTCGTCGGTGATGCGGGGCAGCACCTGCGACTGGGTGAGCAGGGAGTGGCCCTTGCGGTCGGCGGCGATCGTGTTGACCCAGGGCAGGCCCTGGGTCTCCCGCAGGGACTTGAGGATGCCGTCGGTGGAGCGGGCCTTGCCGAAGCCGAGGTTGGTGTCGCTGCCGCGCAGGTTCACGGCGTTGGGGTCGTTCAGGGCGTACGCCGTCTTCGCGGTCCACGGCAGCGGCAGCTGGGAGCCCATGCCGCTGGTGACCGGGCCGTAGCGGGTCCACCACTGTGTGCGGGTCACCGGCGGACCGTCCTTGACCGGCACCTCGACCGTCCGCTTCGTCATCTTCTCCGGCTTGCCGTCCACCAGATAGGCGGTCGGATCGGCCGGGTCCAGGGTGAGTTGATGGAGGTTGAGGGTCACTCCCGTCGCCACCGTGTGGCTCCACGCCACATCGCCGTTGAAGCCGATGTTCACGACGCTCGTGCCGAGCAGTGAACCGCCCGAGACGTTCAGTTCGCCGGGGATCGTCTGCTGCGACTGCCAGAAGCGGCGGCCGCCCTGCCACGGATAGTGCGGGTTGCCGAGCAGCAGCCCCTTCCCGTTCGCGGTCGTCTTCCCGTTGAACGCGACGGCGTTGGACCCCATGTCGGCATCCTCTGCCGAGAACATCTCGCGCGCGGCCTTCGCGGTGCGCTCCGGGTCGGGCGCGGTCCGGTCCGCGGTCGCCGCGGTCGGCGGCTGCGCGGCCGTGATGCCGTCGATGCCGCGGCCCTGACCGCCGAGGACCTGGACGGCGTAACCCTGCCGCGCCACGTCCAGGGCGGTGATCGGGCGCAGCCACTTCGCGCCCTCGCACGCAGGGTCGGTGACGCGGTTCTGCCGCAGCCAGGCGTTGTAGCCCGCCGCGAAGCCGCGCATCAGCTTCTTCGCCGTGCTGCTCGGGCCGGCCGGGGCAGGCCGCTCCAGGAGCTTCTCCACCGTGCGGGTGTCGCGGACCCCGCCGAAGTACAGGTCGCTGGAGAGGTTCGTGGTCGCCGACGACAGCGAGCCGTCGGGCTTGCCCTCGGGCCCGAAGAAACGTGACCGTTCCCCGCGCACGGTCACATAGCCCTCGGCGAGCGTGCACACCTGGTCGGCGGCCTGCGCCCAGCCGGTGCCGAAGCCGAGGTTCTCGTAGTCCTTGGCGAGGATGTGCGGGATGCCGTACTGCGTGTAGCGGACGGTGGCGGACAGGCCGCCGCCGGACGGGCGGGCGTCGCGCGCCTCGTCCGGGCCGGCGGCCACGGCCGACGGCGGCAGGAGCGCCGCGGCGGTCAGCAGGCCGATACCGAGGGCCGTCAGGCGTCTGATGCGGGTACGCATGGTGCCTCCCAACTGGTGTGAGGGAAGGGGCGGTTGAGCGTACCAACCGGTATGTCGGTTGATCGAGAGCCGGAACAGGACGGCTTCAGGGCCCGTCCGGAGCCTTGACCGCCGTGACGGGCGGAGCAGAGGATCACGCCATGACTGATGTACGGGGCAACACGGTCGACGGAGTCCTGCGACGGAGCGCGCGCCGCGTGCCGGGGCGGGTGGCGCTGCGGTACGGGGAACGGTCCTGGACCTACGAGGAGTTGGACGCCGCCGTCTCGCGCGCGGCCGGGGTGCTGCGGGACGCGGGACTCCAACGGGGCGACCGGGTGGGCGCCTACGCGCACAACTCGGACGCGTACCTCATCGGCTTCCTGGCCTGCTCGCGGGCGGGCCTGGTCCATGTGCCGGTCAACCAGAACCTGGTCGGCGACGACCTGGCGTACATCGTCGGCCAGTCCGGCAGCTCCCTGGTCCTCGCCGACCCGGACCTCGCGGGCCACCTCCCCGACGGCACCCGCGTGCTGGCCCTGCGCGACGCGGCGGACTCGCTGCTCACGCGGCTCGACACGGCGTCGGCGTACGACGGCGAAGAACCCGGCGCCGACGACCTCGCCCAGTTGCTCTACACCTCGGGCACTACGGCCCTCCCCAAGGGCGCCATGATGAGCCACCGGGCGCTCGTCCACGAGTACGTCAGCGCCATCACGGCCCTCGACCTCAAGGAGACGGACAGGCCCGTCCACTCGCTGCCGCTCTACCACTCGGCGCAGATGCATGTCTTCCTGCTGCCGTACCTGGCCGTCGGCGCCGAGAACACGATCCTCGACGCGCCGGACGCCGGGCGGATCTTCGACCTGGTCGAGGCGGGCCGCGCCGACAGCCTCTTCGCGCCGCCCACCGTCTGGATCGGCCTGTCGAACCACCCCGGCTTCGCCACCCGCGACCTCGGCGCCCTGCGCAAGGCCTACTACGGGGCGTCGATCATGCCCGTACCCGTCCTTGAGCGGCTGCGCGAACGCCTTCCGTCGCTCGGCTTCTACAACTGCTTCGGGCAGAGCGAGATCGGCCCGCTCGCCACGGTCCTCGGGCCCGACGAGCACGAGGGGCGGATGGACTCCTGCGGGCGGCCCGTCCTCTTCGTCGAGGCGCGGGTCGTCGACGAACAGGGCCAGGAGGTGCCCGACGGCACCCGGGGCGAAGTCGTCTACCGCTCACCGCAGTTGTGCCAGGGCTACTGGGACAAGCCCGAGGAGACCAAGGAGGCGTTCCGTGACGGCTGGTTCCACTCCGGGGACCTCGCCGTGCGGGACGAGGAGGGCTACTTCACGGTCGTCGACCGGGTGAAGGACGTCATCAACTCCGGGGGTGTGCTCGTCGCCTCGCGTCAGGTGGAGGACGCGCTCTACACCCACGAGCGGGTCGCCGAGACGGCCGTCATCGGGCTGCCGGACGAGCGCTGGATCGAGGCGGTCACCGCCGTCGTCGTACGCAACGGCGACGTGACGGAGGCCGAACTCATCGACCACGCACGCGAGAAGCTCGCCCACTTCAAGGCGCCGAAGAGGGTCGTCTTCGTGGACGAGCTGCCGCGCAACGCGAGCGGGAAGATCCTCAAGCGGGAGCTGCGGGACCGGTTCAGCGGGGTCTAGGGTCTGTCCGGCGGATCTGGCCGGCTCCTGTGGGCGGTGCGTTGTCTGTGCCGGGCCAGCGCGTCCCAGGCAAGATCCGCCGGAGAGGTCCCTAGGCGTCCCGCAGATCCACGATCCGCTTGAACTTGCCCACCGAGCGTTCCACCGTCTCCGGGTCCACGATCTCCACCGCCACCGATACGCCGATGCCGTCCTTCACCGCCGTCGCGATCTCGCGCGCCGCCTCCTCGCGGCGCTCCGGGGTCGTGTCGGGGCGGGACTCGGCCCGGACCGTCAGGGCGTCCAGGCGGCCCTCGCGGGTCAGCCGGAGCTGGAAGTGCGGGGCGACGCCCGGTGTGCGCAGGACGATCTCCTCGATCTGGGTGGGGAAGAGGTTCACGCCGCGCAGGATCACCATGTCGTCCGAGCGGCCCGTCACCTTTTCCATGCGGCGGAACGTCCGTGCCGTGCCGGGCAGCAGCCGGGTCAGGTCACGGGTGCGGTAGCGGATGACCGGCATGGCCTCCTTGGTGAGGGAGGTGAAGACCAGCTCGCCGCGCTCGCCGTCCGGGAGCACCTCGCCGGTGATCGGGTCCACCACCTCCGGATAGAAGTGGTCCTCCCAGATGTGCAGCCCGTCCTTGGTCTCCACGCACTCCTGGGCGACACCGGGGCCGATCACCTCCGAGAGCCCGTATATGTCCACCGCGTCGATCGCGAACCGCTCCTCGATCTCGCGGCGCATCTCCTCCGTCCATGGCTCGGCACCGAAGATGCCGACCTTGAGGGACGTCGTGCGCGGGTCGACGCCCTGCCGCTCGAACTCCTCCAGGAGCGTGAGCATGTAGGAGGGCGTGACCATGATGATCTCGGGGCGGAAGTCCTGGATCAGCTGCACCTGACGTGCCGTCATGCCGCCGGAAGCGGGGATGACCGTACAGCCGAGCCGCTCCGCGCCGTAGTGCGCGCCGAGCCCGCCGGTGAACAGGCCGTAGCCGTACGCCACATGGATCTTCTGCCCCGGCCGGCCGCCCGCCGCGCGGATCGAGCGGGCCACGACGTCCGCCCACATCGACAGGTCCTGCTCGGTGTAGCCGACGACCGTGGGCCGCCCCGTGGTGCCGCTCGACGCGTGCAGCCGCCGCACCTCGGACTGCTCCACCGCGAACATCCCGAACGGGTAGTTGTCCCGCAGATCGGTCTTGGCCGTGAACGGGAAGCGGGCCAGATCGGCGAGCGTACGGCAGTCGTCGGGGTGCAGCCCCGCCTTGTCGAACGCCGCCCGGTAGAAGGGCACGTTCTCGTACGCGTGCAGCAAGGTGTCCTGTAGGCGCTCCAGCTGCAGCGCCTCGAGCTCCGCGCGCCCGAGCCGCTCCGCCGCGTCCAGCATGGCCGTCATATGGAGGTTCTCCCGTCCCAAACGGGCGACCGATCATTCGGTCGTGGATCTTCTGTCCAGCTCAGTAATCCAGTCGCGTGGGCGGTCGTCAAGAGATCGCGCAGGGCGGCTTCGCGCGTCGGCCTCCGCGCGGCGTGAGCTGCGGGGACGGCGATGTGGAGGGCGATTGCCGGGGGCAGCTTCACGCGGGCGCCGCACGCCCCGATCGGCCGGGGCGCCGAGACCGCCGGGCCGTACGATGGCGGGCGTCGAGAACGACCAACACGGCCATCTCCAGGGGGACATCCCGTGCAGAGCACCTCGTCCGCAGTCCGCTTCCTGGCCGCCGGCGCTCTCGCGGCCGTACTGCTTGGAGGTGCCGGGGCCGGTGCCGGGCAGGCCGCCGCGGCTCCCGCTCAGGGGGCAGCTGTCGCGGCTTCCGTTCAGGGGCCGGCTGTCGCGCACACCGCGGCGTACGGCAGGCTCCACCCCATCGCCGACCTCTCCGCCCGGCGCCTGGCCACCGCCGACCTCGTCGCCGCCGCCAAGTACGGCACGGACAGCCCCATCGACGATCCGGCCCGCGAGCGGCAGGTCCTCGACGACGTCGCGCGCCAGGCACGAGAGATGGGCGCGGACCCCGAGGTGACGGTGCGGATCTTCCGCGACCAGATCGAGGCCAACAAGGTGGTGCAGCGCGCGCTGCACCACCGGTGGGGCGCCGACCCGTCCAAGGCGCCGACCGAGCGTCCTGACCTCGCGGAGGTCCGCAAGGAGATCAACCGGGTGAACGGTGAACTCGTGCGCGCCATCGCAGGCTCGGCGGCCACGCGCACAGCCCTCTACTGCGGCGGACTGCTGACCGCGGCGGCCGTGCATGTACGACACGACCGGCAGCTGGACGCGCTGCACACCGTTGCCTTGGAGCGGGTGCTTCGCTCTGTCTGCGGCGCTTGACCGCGTGGCGCGCAGGGACCCACCTCTGGCAAGGACCCTTCTCTAGCTGGCAGTTGGTGCGACACCTGAGTGAGTGTCAGCGCGAGGCGTTGCCTGCATGTGGAGCCTGCGGGGCCTCAATGCCAGCCCCAGAGCGGGGCGGACCTCTTGCTGGCCGGGCAGGTGTTCCAGGCGCCATCGGGCCGTGATGGTCGCGAGGGCAAGGATGGTCTCGGTCATGCCGAAGGTGTCGCCGATGCATTTGCGGGCGCCGGCCGCGAAGGGGAGGAGGGCGTGGCGGGGTGGCTGCGGGCGCTGTGGGTCCCAGCGGTCGGGGTCGAAGGTTTCGGGGTTGTCGTACAGGTCCGGCCGGTGGTGGATGAGGTAGGGGCTGTAGGCGACGATGCTCCCGGCGGGCAGCAGGTGGCCGCCCAGGCGGGTGTCGGCGGTGACGGTGCGGGTGAAGATCCAGCCCGGCGGGCGGAGCCGGAGGGTTTCGGTGATGATGCGGTGCGTCAGTTGCAGGCGTGGCAGGTCGGCGTGGGTGGCCCTGGCTCCGTCCAGGACGGTGTCGACCTCGGCGTGCAGCCGCCGCTCCATCTGGGGGTGCCGGGCCAGCAGGTCGAGGGTCCAGGCCAGGAGGGAGGCCGAGGTCTCCGTACCGGCGAGGAAGAAGGTGACGATCGTGTCGCTGATCTCCGCGTCGGTCATGCCGCGACGGTCGCCTTCGGAGTCATGGGCCACGATCAGGGCTGAGAGCAGGTCGGCGTGGTCGACGCCTGCGGCGCGGTGCTGGGCGATGATCTGGTCGAAGGCGTCGCGCAGGCGGGTGCGCGCGCGTACGTGGGAGCGGTTGCCCGATGTGGGGAGCCGGTCCAGCGGGGGGATCATGAACATGCGCTGGTAGAAGCCGTCGAAGAAGGTCGTCACGTCGTCGAGGACCGGGCCGAGTTCGCCGGGAGGCAACGCGCCGGAGAACAAGGTGGCGGCCGTGATCTTGGACGTGATCGTCATCATCTCGGTGGGCACGTCCAGGATCTGTCCGGCCTGCCAGGAGCCGGTCACTTCCTCGATGCAGGGGCTCATGGCCTGTGCGTAGCCGGGGAACCGTTTCGGGTGGAAGGCCGGCTGGGCAAGCCGGCGCAGCCGCCGATGCGCACTGTACGGACAGCTGGCCAGGCCGTCATCACCCACGACTTCCCGTACCCGGTCGAAGATCGGTCCGCCTTTGTCGAATACGCGGTCGTCGACCAAGGCCTGCCGGGTCAGTTCTGGATCACAGATCATCACCAGGGTGAAGGGGCCGAGCCGGATGCGGACGAGTTCCCCGTGGGTGGGCAGAGAGTTGATGAACTCCAGCGGGCTTCGCAACAGCGGGATCAGATGGCCGACAAGGGGCAGCGCCTTGGGGGCCATGGGGACCGAACGCAGGCTCGTCATGTCCACTCACTCCCCGGCCAGGCCGGAGCGGGCTACGAGTCCTTGCGATTCAGTGCTCCGCAACCCGTAGCGCGGCGTCTCCAATGACCATGTGTAGACGGAGTCGACCCAGTGGAATATTGCCTGGGCATGGTTCCTGACCGCGTCATGCAGGGAGGTGTCGGCGCAGATCGAGGCAGCGGTGTTGGCGTTCTCGTAGCGCATCGACGCGTTGAGGGTGAGCGCGCAGGAGAAGGCCATGTCCACCGGAATTCCGTATTCCCGGCAGATGACACCGACGAGGCTGAGCCTTTCCCCTGACTCGGCAGCCACGTGGCAGCTGTGCAGGTCATTGTCGAGCCCGACGAGCAGACTCCCCTGCTTCATGAGCTGAAGCAATGGTCCTGGAAGCGGCTCACCCGGCCCGATGAGACCCGGCTGAAGCCTCTGTATCCACATGCCGAGAACGATCCCCGCCGTGCGGGTCCGGTGCCTCAAGTACCGGTCCAGGCTCGGGAGGGGTTCCCCCCTCTCCCATGCTTGTCGAGCCGTGTACTCGTGCAGGAATCCCAGCAGCAAGCCCGTGAAGCCGGGGAGCAGTTCGGCTCCTTCCGCTGCGACGATGTCGTCGCGCAGACTGGCCAGCGGCCGGAGGATGTCCGGCCCGTCGGACGGCGCATGCCCCCTCTCCAAGGTGTCCCTCACGGGTTCTACGAGATGGCCGACCGGCTGGTCGCTGCCGAGGTCGACGGTATTCAGCCAGAAGAGGATCATCTGCAGCTTGGCCAGGGGAAGCAGCACATTCCAGGGGGCTTGTGGGGCGAAAAGTCCCACCAGGTGCCCAGGGGTCGCTTGGGCCGCTATGTCGATATGGGCCTTGCTCAACCCAAGGTTTGCCGCCCAGGCGAGAAGGGTGGACTCCAGTTGGTCCGTCTGCGGGTGAGCAGGGTACGTTTCACGTCCCTTTCCCAGGTGGGAGAGAATCCAGGGCTTCAGGGGCTGATAGGAGCCGGCGATGTCGTCCGTCGTCCTGGAGTCAGGGAACAGAAGAGACGTCTGAGGCGTCATGGTGCGGTTCCTTCCTGCTCTACTTTCCGAAACGTCGATGACGGGCGCCGTAGAAGGCCAGGGCGCCGTGGAGATCGGACTGGGTGAAGTCGGGCCACAGGACAGGGCAGAAATAGAGTTCGGAGAGAGCTGCCTGCCAGAGCATGAACCCGGAAAGGCGTTGCTCGCCGGAGGTGCGGATCACCAGGTCAGGGTCGGGCAGCCCGCTGGTGGACAGGGCCTGGGCGAACGACCTCTCGGACAGGGCGAAGCCGGCGGAGTTGACCGCCTGGTGGGCGATGCGGCGCGCCGCGGCGAGGATGTCCTGACGGCCGCTGTAGCCGACCGCGAAGTTGATCTGCGGGCCCTGAATGCGGCAGGTGGTGATCTCCGCCTCGCGCAGCGCGGTTGCCAGAGACCGGGGGAGCAGTCGGGGATCCCCGAGGTGACGCATCCTCCAGTGTCCGGTTGCCGCCAGACGGTCTGTCAGTTCCGATATGACGTTCAGAAGTTCGTGGAGCTCGGCCGCGGCGCGGTTGAGGTTGTCCGTCGAGAGCAGCCACCATGTAGTGGTCTCTATGCCTACGGCCTCACACCAGTGAACGGCCCGGCAGACGTTGTCCGCGCCCTCCCGGTGGCCTTGCTCGACGGGGTGGCCATGGGCCTGCGCCCAACGACGGTTTCCGTCCACGATGAAGGCGACGTGACGTGGTCCCCTGCCCGCGCCGAGAGAGCTCTGCGCGCAGTGTGGGGTGTCCTCGTCGGAGAAGGGCGAGTCGGGGAGGTCGCGCGGAGGAGTACTCATCGGGCACTTCCTTATGGCCTGGGACCAGGGCATGCACGGACGATGCGAATCCAGCGGGCTCAACGAGCAAGGAAATGGGCGAGGTCGGCGGATGTGCCGCAAGGGCGGCTGCCGACGGCGGCTTCCTCCGAATATCCTGGTCCGCTCCGCCGAGGTTGCAAAGGCGTGTCCAGGGGCGCTGGGACGTGCGCGCGCCCCAATAGGAGGCCGACGCGGCTCCTGCCGAGGGCGCTCAAGTCGCCTTTTGACGTGCGGCGCTCTCTCCGCACGTCAAACGCGTCGACCGGCCCGCGGACTCGTCACCGGTCTTCCGGCGGGGCGCTCAGTGGTCGAGGTCTTCCGGCAGGGCGCTCAGTGGTCGAGAGAGCCGATGAAGCGGTGCAGTCGCAAGACGACCTGTCGCAGTACGTCGACGGATCCCACGACGTCGTCCGCGAGCTCCAGGGCGTGATCCGCTGACGGGATCTCCAGGACGTCATGGCGCAGTGACTCGGCGACCTTGGCGTCCCACAGTGCGTCGGCGCTCCCGCCGACGAGGAGCGTCGGCGCCGTGGCCCGCCGGAGCGAGCGGGCCACGTGCTCGTAGGTCAGGAGTGGGGTGAGCCAGGCGGCCGCGAGGTTCCGGTCGGCCGCCACGCCACAGGCGAGTGAGCCCAGGGACTTGCCGACGACGAGGCGACACGCCCCTTCCTCGGCGTCGATCGCCTCGGTGACCTGCCGCTCGACCCAGGCGATCCGCTCGTCCACGGGGAACTGCCCGAAGTCGTCGGGGACCCGCCACCACAGCTCCTGAACTGTCCAGCCGTGCTGGAGGAGCACGCCACGGGCGAAGTGCAGCAGAGGCCTGGCGGGCGAGTAGGCGACGCCGGGCACGACGACCGCGACGCGGTCAGGAGCGCCGTCGAAGCGGGCGGGGGCGGCGAAGGGGGAGGGATCGGTCATGGCCGCAGGCTACTTGCCGCAGGCCACGCGTCGGCGATCAGCCGCCCGCCGCCACCGCCTTCGCCCACCGGTAGTCCGCCTTGCCGCTGGGGGAGCGCTGGATGTGGTCGGTGAAGACCACGGCCCGGGGGATCTTGTAGCCCGCGAGGCGGGTGCGGCAGTGGCTCTGGACCGCTTCCAGGTCCAACGCTGCTGCCCCGTCGCGGAGTTGGACGACCGCGGCGACCCGGTTGCCCCAGCGCTCGTCGGGCACTCCGGCCACCAGCGCGTCGTACACGTCCGGATGGGACTTGAGCGCCTGCTCGACCTCCTCCGGATACACCTTCTCGCCGCCCGTGTTGATGCACTGCGAGCCCCGGCCGAGGACCGTCACGATGCCCTCGTCGTCGACGGTCGCCATGTCGCCGAGCAGCACCCACCGCTCGTCGCCCCGCCGGAAGAAGGTCTCGGCCGTCTTCTTCGGGTCGTTGTAGTAGCCGAGCGGCACATGGCCGCGCTGGGCGATGCGGCCCGGCTCGCCGACCGCCACCGGGTCGTACGTCGCCGGATCCACCACCTGTGTACGGGAGTTGACCCGCAGCCTGAACCCCTTGTCCGGGCCCGAGTCGTCCGTCGCCGTGCCGTTGAAGCCGGACTCGGACGAGCCGAAGTTGTTCAGGAGCATCACGTTCGGGGCGAGCGCGGTGAACTGCGCGCGCACCGTCTCGGACATGATCGCGCCGGACGACGACACACTGAACATGGCCGACAGGTCCGTCCCCTTGCAGGGCCCGTTCAGCGCGTCTATCAGCGGCCGCAGCATCGCGTCGCCCACCAGCGACATGCTGGTGACCTTCTCCCGCTCGATCGTGCGCAGGACTTCCTCGGGCGCGAACTTGCGGTGGATGACGAGGCGTTGACCGAAGTTGAAGCAGATGAACGCCGTCAGCGTGGAGGTGCCGTGCATCAGCGGGGGAGTCGGGAAGAAGGTGATCCCGTCGCCGCCCGCCGCGACCCGCTCGGCCAGCTCCTCGGGCCGCGTGACCGGCTCCCCGGTGGGGGCGCCGCCGCCGAGCCCGGAGAAGAACAGATCCTCCTGACGCCACATCACCCCCTTGGGCATGCCGGTCGTGCCGCCGGTGTAGATGATGAACAGGTCGTCGGGCGAGCGGCCCCCGGCGAAGCCCCGCTCCGGTGACCCGGTCGCCTCCGCCTCCGCGTACGGCACCGCGTCGAGCGGCGGAGCCCCGGCGGGCGGGGTCCCCACCCGCACCAGATGCCGCAGCTTCTCCGTCCTCGGCAGTGCCGCCGCCACGCGCTCGGTGAACTCGCCGTCGAAGACGAGCGCCGCGAGATCCGCGTCCCGGTAGAGGTAGACCAACTCCTCCTCGACATAGCGGTAGTTGACGTTCACCGGCACCAGACGTGCCTTGAGACACGCGAGCACCGTCTGCAGATACTCGACGCCGTTGTAGAGATGGAGCCCCAGGTGCTCGCCCGGCTTGATCCCGCTGTCGATCAGGTGGTGCGCGAGACGATTGGCCGCCGCGTCGAGCTCGGCGTAGGTGAGCCGGCGCTCCTCGCCCGTGCCGGGGTGGTCGATGTACACGAGCGCCTCGCGGTCGGGGACCACGTCGACGACCGACTCGAACAGGTCGGCAAGGTTGTACTCCACCGCTCCTCCTGACCCCGGCGTCATCTCTTCTGGCTGTGGCGGTCATCAGAGCAGAGCCGCCCACAACTGGGAAGGGTCCCCGTCCAAGAAATCTGACTGACTGTCAGAAAACTCTTGAACTGCTTCCCCGGCTACTGCAACCTGTTCCAGGTCTGCGGAGGACCGCGGCGACAGCCGTCCGTCGAGAAGAGGGAGCACGGCAATGGGTGGGACGGAACATCTCGCTGTGCAGCGCGAAGGCGCCACACTGATACTCACGCTCAACCGGCCGGAGGCGAAGAACGCGCTGTCGCTGCCGATGCTGGTGGGCCTCTACGACGGCTGGCTCGCCGCCGACGCGGACGACACCGTCCGCTCGATCGTCCTCACCGGCGCGGGCGGCGCCTTCTGTGCCGGCATGGACCTCAAGGCCCTGGCGGGCAAGGGGATGGACGGCGAGCAGTACCGGGACCGGATGAAGGCCGACCCCGATCTGCACTGGAAGGCGATGCTGCGCCACCACCGCCCCCGCAAACCCGTCATCGCCGCGGTCGAGGGGTACTGCGTCGCGGGCGGCACGGAGATCTTGCAGGGCACGGACATCCGCGTGGCGGGGGAGTCGGCGACGTTCGGTCTCTTCGAGGTCAAACGGGGGCTGTTCCCCATCGGTGGATCTACCGTGCGGCTCCCTCGGCAGATTCCGCGTACGCATGCGCTGGAGATGTTGCTGACCGGGCGGCCCTATACGGCGCGGGAGGCCGCGGACGTCGGGCTCATCGGGCATGTCGTGCCGGACGGCACCGCCCTGGAGCAGGCACTCGCCGTCGCCGAGCAGATCAACGCGTGCGGGCCGCTGGCCGTGGAGGCGGTCAAGGCGTCCGTGTACGAAGCCGCGGAGATGACCGAGGCGGACGGTCTCGCGGCCGAGCTGAAACGGGGCTGGCCCGTCTTCGACACCGCCGATGCGAAGGAGGGGGCACGGGCCTTCGCGGAGAAGAGGGCTCCTGTCTTCCGGCGTGCGTAGGGCACCCCTGAAAGGGGCGCGGGGGACTGCGCGACCAGCCGCGGCGGTCCCGCAGACAACAGAACACCTGTCACTCGGAGTTACTCGGAAACGGAGTCCCAGCCATGGCATCCGCTGCCTCACCGGAGGTGCTCAGCGCCCCTCTCGTCGTCGAGTTTCCCTTCACCCGGTCCCTCGGGCCCGTGCAGAGCGCGTTTCTCAGCGGGCTGCGGGAGCGGACCGTACTCGGAGTGAAGGGGAGCGACGGGCGGACTCTGGTGCCGCCCGTCGAGTACGACCCCGTCACCGCCGAGGAGATACGCGACCTGGTCGAGGTCGCGGCGACCGGCACCGTCACCACCTGGGCCTGGAACCATGAACCGCGGCGCGGGCAGCCCCTCGACACGCCCTTCGCCTGGGTTCTGGTCAGGCTCGACGGCGCCGACACCGCCCTGCTGCACGCCCTGGACGCGCCGGGGCCGCAAGCCGTGAGCACCGGTATGCGCGTCCGGATCCGGTGGGCCGCCGAACGCAGCGGCGCCATCACGGACATCGCCTGCTTCGAACCGTACGACGGGGAATCCGGCGGCGAAGTCGGGGCGCACGACGGCGAGTTCAGCGATCCCGTGACCGGGATCGTCGCGCCCGCGCGGCTCGACTACACCTACTCGCCGGGCCGGGCCCAGAGCGACTACCTGGGCGCCCTCGCCGACCGGAGGGTCGTCGGCGAGCGCTGCCCCTCCTGCCGCAAGGTCTACGTCCCGCCCCGAGGCGCCTGCCCCACCTGCGGCGTCGCCACCACCGAGGCCGTGGAAGTCGGGCCGCGCGGCACGGTCACGACGTACTGCATCGTGAACATCAAGGCGAAGAACCTCGACATCGAAGTGCCCTACGTGTACGCGCACATCGCCCTCGACGGCGCCGATCTCGCCCTGCACGCGCGCATCGGGGGCATTCCGTACGACCAGGTGCGGATGGGCCTGCGCGTCGAACCGGTGTGGAGCGAGGGGAGTCGCTTCCCCGACCACTTCCGTCCGACGGGCGAGCCGGACGCCGACTACGACACGTACAAGGAGCTGGTGTAGATGCCGTCCGCCATGCGGCCCGCCCGCGACATCGCGATCGTCGCCTTCGGGCAGACCGACCATCTGCGCCGCACCGACGAGCTCTCCGAGGTGGAGATGCTCATGCCGGTCCTGCATGAGGTGCTCGACGCCACCGGTCTGAAGACCAGCGACATCGGGTTCACCTGCTCGGGGTCCTCGGACTATCTCGCCGGGCGTGCCTTCTCCTTCACGATGGCGCTCGACGGGGTCGGGGCCTGGCCGCCGATCTCCGAGTCGCACGTGGAGATGGACGGGGCGTGGGCCCTGTACGAGGCGTGGACCAAGCTGCTCACCGGCGAGGCCGACACCGCGCTCGTGTACGCCTACGGAAAGTCGTCGCCCGGTTCGGTGCGCGACGTACTGACCCGGCAGCTCGACCCGTATTACGTGGCCCCGCTCTGGCCCGACTCGGTCGCCCTCGCCGCCCTCCAGGCGCAGGCGCTCATCGACGCCGGGGACGCCGACGAGCCCGCGCTCGCCGGGGTCGCCGCCCGGAGTCGCGCGGACGCCGCCGCCAACTCCCATGCCCAGCTGAGCGGTTCGGTGCCGCAGGGCGAGTACGAGGTGCGTCCGCTGCGGACCGGCGACTGCCCGCCCGTCGGCGACGGCGCCGCCGCCGTGATCCTCGCCGCCGGGGACCGGGCCCGCGAGCTGTGTGCGCGGCCCGCCTGGATCCGGGGGATCGACCACCGCGTCGAGGCGCACAGCCTCGGCGTGCGCGACCTCACCGACTCACCGTCGAGCCGCATCGCCGCCGAGCGCGCCGGAGCCTTCGAACGGCCCGTGGACACCGCCGAGTTGCACGCGCCGTTCAGCTCGCAGGAGGTCGTCCTGCGCAAGGCGCTGCGGCTGGGGGACGACGTCCGCGTCAACCCGTCCGGCGGCGCGCTCGCCGCGAACCCGATGATGGCCGCCGGCCTCATCCGGCTCGGCGAGGCCGCCGCCCGCATCCACCGGGGCGCGTCGGACCGCGCCCTCGCGCACGCCACGTCGGGGCCGTGCCTGCAGCAGAACCTGGTCGCCGTCCTCGAGGGAGACGCGTGATGAGCAAAGAGCCCGTGGCCGTCGTCGGGATCGGCCAGACCAAGCACGTCGCGGCCCGCAGGGACGTGTCGATCGCCGGACTCGTCCGGGAGGCCGCCCAACGCGCGCTCTCCGACGCCGAGTTGACGTGGTCCGACATCGACGCCGTCGTCATCGGCAAGGCGCCCGACTTCTTCGAGGGCGTCATGATGCCCGAGCTGTACCTCGCCGACGCGCTCGGCGCGGTCGGCAAGCCGATGCTGCGGGTGCACACGGCGGGTTCCGTCGGCGGCTCCACCGCGCTCGTCGCCGCGAACCTGGTCGCGGGCCGCGTGCACGGCACCGTACTGACCCTCGCCTTCGAGAAGCAGTCGGAGTCGAACGCGATGTGGGGGCTCTCCCTGCCGATCCCCTTCCAGCAGCCGCTGCTCGCGGGCGCGGGCGGCTTCTTCGCCCCGCACGTGCGCGCGTACATGCGACGCACCGGCGCCCCCGACACGGTCGGCTCGCTGGTGGCGTACAAGGACCGCCGCAACGCGCTGAAGAACCCGTACGCGCATCTGCACGAGCAGGACATCACCCTGGAGAAGGTCCAGGCCTCGCCGATGCTCTGGGACCCGATCCGCTACTCGGAGACCTGCCCGTCGTCCGACGGTGCCTGCGCGATGGTCCTCACCGACCGTGCGGGCGCGGCCCGTTCGCCCCGGCCGCCCGCCTGGATGCACGGCGGCGCGATGCGCAGCGAGCCGACGCTCTTCGCCGGGAAGGACTTCGTCTCGCCGCAGGCCGGCAAGGACTGCGCGGCGGACGTCTACCGGCAGTCGGGCGTCACCGACCCGAGGCGCGACATCGACGCCGTCGAGATGTATGTGCCGTTCTCCTGGTACGAGCCGATGTGGCTGGAGAACCTCGGCTTCGCCGACGAGGGCGAGGGCTGGAAGCTCACCGAGTCCGGCGTCACGGAACTGGACGGCGACCTGCCCGTCAACATGTCGGGCGGTGTCCTGTCCACCAATCCCATCGGCGCCTCCGGGATGATCCGCTTCGCCGAGGCGGCACTTCAGGTGCGCGGGCAGGCGGGCGAGCACCAGATCGACGGGGCCCGCAGGGCGCTCGGGCACGCCTACGGGGGCGGGTCGCAATTCTTCGCCATGTGGCTCGTCGGAGCAGAGCCGCCCACGACGTGACGGTTCCGTCAGGCCGGGCGGGCGTCCGTCCTCCTTCCGCGGCCTGTCCGGCGCCGGTACCGAAAGCTAGGCTGGCGGGCGGACGACGCATCGGGAGGAGCACGGACGTGGCCGAAGGCACCATTCAGCAGCATCCGCTCGCAGGCTGGGACAAGCCGGAGCTCGACCTCAGCACCGCGGACTGGCGATCGAGCAGCGAAGGGCGGGGGGACGTGGAGATCGCCTTTGTCGAAGGATTCATCGCGATGCGCAACGCCGGCCGGCCCGAGAGCCCGTCCCTCATCTTCACCCCGGCGGAGTGGGGAGCCTTCGTGCACGGCGCGCGCGAGGGCCAGTTCGATCTGACGTAGGCCGTACGGGCGTCGTGGACCCTCGTCCCCGCCTTTCGCGGCCGGTCGCGCCGTCGGCCGTGCTGACCTGGTGACTTTGGACTCTGCCCCGGGCCCGCCCGCCGAGCGAGGCTGGACCCGGAAGCGGAGCCCGTCGACCTTGGCCCAGCGCCGGAGACGAGGAAGTCATGAGCGACGCCCAGAGTGGCGATGCCCCCGTGGAACCCGTGGTCGTGGCCGTGGACGGTTCGTCCGGCAGCGACCACGCCCTGGAATGGGCGGTGACGGCCGCGCGCCTGCGGGGCGCGCCGCTGCGGGTCGTGCATGTGCGGCAGTACGCGCTGCCGCTGGCCGACGGGCCGCGCATGCCGACCATCGACCACCGCCACGACCCCGATCCGGTCGTCGACCGGGCGCGCACCCGGCTCGAAGGGCGCCCGGATCTGCCGCCGGTGACGTTCGACGTCGTGGACGGAGCACCGGGCAAGGACATCCCGCAGCTCGGCGACGAGGCGCAGCTCCTGGTGCTCGGTTCACGGGGGCGCGGCGGCTTCCGCAGTCTGCTGCTCGGCTCCAACGGCCTGGCCTGCGCGCGGGAAGCGGCCTGCCCGGTCGTCGTCGTACGCCCCGGTGAGGAACCGGCGGCCGACGCCGGGCCGCGCGTGGTGCTCGGCCTCGACGCGCTCTCCCCGGACGAGGGCACGATCGGCTTCGCCTTCGCGGAGGCGGCACTGCGGGGCGCGGCGCTGCGCGTCGTCTGCGCCTACGCCTCGCCCACCCTCGTCTACACCGCCACCGGCGACTTCGTGACGTCGGCCAGCGCGGACACCGCCGCCGCGGCGGAGCGTACGGAGCTGGCGGACGGACAGCTCGCGCCCTTCAAGGAGCGCTACCCGCAGGTGAGCGTCGAGACGCTGATCCTGCCGGGTGACGCGGCGGGCATCCTGGTCCTGGAGTCGCAGGCGGCGGAGCTGGTGGTCGTGGGCCGCCATCACCGGCGCATGCTGCTCGGCCGCCTCGTCGGCTCGGTGACCAACGCGGTGCTGCTGCATGCCGAGGGGGCGGTGGCGGTGGTGCCGGTGAGTCAGGAGGGGTGAGGGCCGCCTACTGAGGGACGGGGCGAGTGGTGCCTACTGAAGGACGGGGCGAGTGGTGCCTACCGCAGGAGGGGCGGGCGGCGCCTACCGCAGGACCACGCATCCCTGCCGCTCCAGCCTCCCCGACAGTTCCTCCGGTACGGCGACCTCGTTCCAGCGCAGGTCCAGCTTCTCCAGGGCGGGCAGCTCCGCGATCCAAGGGGGCAGCTCGCGCAGGCGGTTGGCGCGCAGGTCGAGGCGGCGCAGCAGGGGCAGGCCGCGGAGCGCGTCCGGCACCCGTGTGAACTCGTTCTCGCGCAGCTCCAGTTCACGCAGCTGCCGCAGGCCCCGCACGGAGGACGGGAGCGTGCTGAGGCGGTTGCCGCGCAGCCACAGTTCACGCAGGGCGGCGAGTCCGCCCAGGGACGCGGGCAGCGAGGTCAGGCGGTTGTGCTGGGCGCGCAGTTCCACAAGGGCCGTCAGTGAGCCCAGCGCATCCGGCAGCGCGGTGAGCCGGTTCTCGCCGACGTTCAGATACGCCAGGCGCCGCAGCCCGCCCAGCGATTCCGGCAGCGACGTGAGCGCGTTGTCGTGGAGGTAGAGGAAGCGGCTCAGCCCCGTCAGCCCGCCGAGTTCGGGCGGGACCGAGGCCAGCCTGTTGTGGCCGAGGTCCAGGGTGTGCAGCGCGGACAGCGTGCCGATGCGGGCCGGCAGCGACGTCAGCGCGTTGTCGGGGAGGAGCAGGACCGCCAGGTCCGGGTCGAGCCACACCTCGTCGGGGACCTCGGTCAGGCCGCCGTGCCAGTAGTTGAGTACGTGTTCCATGCCGACCGCCACGTGGGGCCCCTTCCGTCTGCCGGAAGACGACGGTAGCCAACCCCCGTCACCGGGCTCTGGTCGGGCTTGACGCGGACACGGGCCGACACTAACTTCCAGCGGGCAGAAGGATGAACGTACGTCACATATGTGAACAGGGGTGGGGTATGGCGCACAGGCGCATCGTGGTCTCCGGTGGTGGTACTGGCATAGGTCGTGCCGTCGCCGGATCGTTCGCGGCGGACGGCGACCGGGTGGTCGTCGTCGGCCGACGTGACAAGGTGCTGGAAGATGCCGCAGCAACCCTCAACGCCCGGCATGGGAGCGGTCTCGTCAGCTGGGTGGCGGCCGACCTCGCCGTGCCGGAACACGTCCGCCGCGCCGCCGACTTCATCACCGCCGACGGTGATGTCGACGTCCTTGTGACCAACGCGGGCGGCAATGTCGCCCCGGGGCGGGGCGCCACTCTGGAAGACATCGCCACCGGATACCGCAGCAACTTCGACGCCAACGTCCTGACGTGCGTCCTGCTGACCGAGGCCCTTCTGCCGCACGTCCGTCGTCCCGGTGGGCGCATAGTCCACCTCTCCTCCATCGCGGCTCTGCGGGGCCCGGGTTCGTACGGCGGCTCCAAGGCGGCGGTGAACACCTACACCTTCGAGCTCGCCCAGCGCCTTGGAGCGGAAGGCGTCACCGTGAATGCCGTGGCGCCCGGATTCGTCGCCGACACGGAGTTCTTCGGCGATCGTGCGACCCCCGAGTTCATCGCCGCCCGCGTCGGGCGGTCCCTGACCGGCGAGCCGGGCCGGCCCGACGAGATCGCCGCTGCGATCCGCTATGTCGCCTCTCCCGAAGCGGCCTACCTGACGGGGCAGATCGTGCACATCAACGGTGGCGCCGCGCTGGGGCGTTAGGCCGTCTCCGCGCGCCGCGCGGGACTGGCCCCGGACGGTCCGGGCGGACGGTTGACTCGACCCCGGGCAGGGGTGACCTGACTGGACCGGCCGGGTGGCGGCGCGTGCCGCCGCCACCCGGTGACCTCCCGGTCCTCTGGCGACTCTCACCTCTGTGTCGCGAGGCCCTCCTCGATTGTGTGCGTACGTCCGCGTGCGCGGGTCGGCACGGGACTCACCAGGGAAGGAGAGGGTGAGGCGGGATCGGTCCCGGCGCTTTGCCGATGCTTTACCTTCAGGGTTCATCCCTTCAACTCCCGCAGACAATCCAGGAGTTCGGTGCTGGACAGGGCGCCTCGGCCGCTGCTACGTTCCCGGCGACCTCCCGCAGGACTCCTCATTCCGCACCTCACGCCTCTGGGTCGTCGTCGGGCGCCTTCCTCCTGAACCGGAGGATCCGTGCGAGACACCCACGCCGCACCGCGGCATCGAGAGACACCGGGCAGACCCCGCAGCAGGCACCGCGCCACGTGGAAGCACGCCGTGCCCAGCGCGCTCGGCGCCGTGCTCGCCCTGCTCATCGCCCTTCTCGGGATGCCGGGTTGGGCCGCCGAGGAGGACGGCGACGAGTTCGCCTCGTACGCCGTGACCGAGGCCCCGCCCGTCGCCTGCGCGAAGAACGCCGGGGCGCGGCACAAGGGCATCCACGTCTTCTACGTCCACCGCGCAGGGGAGGACCGCGCCGCGGAACGCGCCCCGGTCATCCGGCGCCTCATGTGGGACGTGGACCAGCAGTTGGAGGCCGGCACCAAGCGCCTCGACGCCGACCAGAGCCGCCGGTATCAGATGGTGCAGGACGACTCCTGCCGGATCGAGGTCACCCCGGTCGGAGTGAGCGGTCTGGCCGAGATGCCCGGGATCGCCGACATCAAGAGGGCCATGGACCGGGCCCTGATGGCCCGACTCGCCCCCAGTGCATCGGCGGAGGACCAGAACAAGAAGCTGGACGCTTACCTCGACGGGCAGCGTCCGATGCTCTTCATGGACTGGGAGGAGACCGAAGGACTCGCCTGCGGCGTCGGCGGAGGCGCCGGCCGGGCCAAGAGCACGGGCGGCTGGGCATCGGTGACGAGGCCGTGCTGGAACTCGTACACCATCACCCACGAACTGATGCACAGCTTCGGCGTGCCGCACTGTGCCGACGGTGAACAGCCGGGTCACCTGCAGCACGGCAAGGACCCGCTGTGCGGGGGCGGTTCGAGTGCGGACGGCGCAGAGCCGAAGTGCACCGAGGCCAACGCCGCCGAGATGCTGGACTGTGTCGGCGACCAGTTCCACTACTTCCATCCGGCCCCCGAGGCGGGCAGCGCGCTGGCCGAGGCCCCCGAGGAGAATGTGGCCAACAATCCGCAGCTGCTCACCGACGTCCCCGCGCGGCCCGTCGACGTCCGGCTCCAGAGCCGCACCAGTGGTCTCTGCCTGGACCGGGGCGCGGACGGAGCCGTCGTCCAGAAGGAGTGCGCCGAGGGCAACGGCTCGTCCACCCAGGTATGGCGGCGAACGCTCGACAGTGACGGCTACCTCACGCTGAGGCTGGTGCCGGACGGACGCTGCCTGACGCTGCCCTCGGACCAGCGCCCCGGCAAGGGCGAAGAGGTCGAAGCCGTCGCCGCGGTCCTGTCGGCGTGCGCCGCCGCCGAGCCGCGCCAGCAGTGGTGGATGCGGGACGGGGCGGGCCCCGACCACACCGACTCCTGGCTCGTGAACCGCGCCACCCGGCAGAACGTCGGCCTCGAAGACGGCGGCAAGGAGAAGCAGGCCGGGACGCGACTGGTCCAGATGAAGGGCGGTCCCGGCACGTTCACCCCGCAGTTCGTGACAACCCTTGCGAAGGCCGGTCAGACGGCGTCGTGCGGATCGAAGTCCGACGAGCCGAAGGGCTGTTGAGCAGACCCGCCCAAGCTTTCGGCCCCAGCGCCCACCGGCACCCGGCACCCGGCACCCGGCGGCCGGAGGCAACGGGCGGCGGCACCGCACCGGGCGACGGGCTCCCGTCCCGGGACATGTGCCGCCGCCCGCCCAGACCACACCCCACCCGCTCCTGTGAGGAGAATCCGATGTCCTATGCCCGAGAAGTCCTCGCCGCCGCCCGGACGACGCCCCTGCGCCAAGTGCTCGCACCCGCACGCGCCCATCGCCCCCCACTCGGCGACGCCGAAGCGGTCGAGCAGGTCAGGTCCGGCCGGGCAGGTGCCTTCCGGTCCGTCGTCACCCGGCACTGGGCTGCCGTGGCGGCGTACGTACGCACCGGTGTCGTGGACGAGGCGATGGCCGAGTCGCTGGTCCGCGGGGCCTTCGAGCAGGTCTTCGAGACCGCCCGGCACGGGCCGGGTTCCGCGGTGCCGCTGCGGGCCCAGCTGCTCGTCCAGACGCGGAGGGGCATGGTCCGGGCATGGAGCCATGAACGTACCGAAGGCGGATCATGCCCACCGGACTCAGGTGGGCGATTCAGCAGGGGATTCAGCGAATGGGCGGGCATGGGCAGCACCTGGCCCCTGCTGATGGGCTCCCGGCTCGCGGCCGCCTACCGCACCTTGTCGGGCCCCCGGCAGACAACTCTGTGGCACAGCGCCGTCGAACGGGAGGGCCGGCTCCTGACCACGCAGGTGCTGAGCGCCGACCGCGCCCAGTACGGTGCGCTCGTCGGAGCCGCACGCACCGCTCTGCGCGATGCGTATCTCGGACTGCACCGGGGCAACGCGGCCGACACCCGGGCCGAGGAATGCCTGCGCCACTGCGATCTGCTGGCCGAGGCGACGGCCGAGACATCGAGCGCCGTCGCCTTGTTCCACCTGGTCGACCACCTCGACTGCTGCGCCAACTGCACCGCGGCATACGCGGACCTGGTGGACCTGGACGGCCGGCTGCGCCGACAGCTCCCGGCGATCCTGCTGGGCTGGTGGCCCGCCCGGGCCTACGCGGCGCTGAAGAAGGAACAGCTGCCGCCCCGCGCCCCCCTGCCGTTCCTCGACCGGGCGGCCTCGCGGGAGTGCGTGGACAGGGCGCGCCACCGCAAGCAGCGCATCGGAATCCTGAGCACCCGCGTCGGCGTGTACGGCCTGTGCACGGCCGCGGCCGTGGGGCTCGGCCTCGCGGGCTACCGGGCATCGACCAGTCCGCCCCGCGATGACGGCGCCTCGTACGCCGAGGACCCGGAACCCGCCCCGACCGTCACGCGGACGGTGACCGCCGAACCCTCGTCCGCACAAGAGAGTTCACCGACGAGCCCCGACCGCCCTCCGTCGCGCTCGCCGGGCACATCCACCACCCCGGCCGTTCCACACCCCACACCCACCCCGTCCACGCGACCGACGCGGCCGTCCCCTCCCTTGCACCGGGCAACCGATCGTCTGCTCCTCGCCCGAGGCACGAACCTGAGGGGCGCCACGGCCCTGCCGGACGGCACCGGCCGGACGTTCGCCAACGGCGGCGTCGTCCGTCTGGGCAAGGTCGACTTCTCCGCGACGCCGCCGCGGACCGTGGCCCTGAACCTCACGCCGCGCGCTCCGCTGCTCTCCCGCACCACACTCACGCTCACGTTGGACGACCCCGATGGGCCGCCTCTTCTGTCGTACGAGATTCCGGCGGTCGTCGACCGGGGCAGCCCGTTCGTTCCGGTCCTGCCCCTGCCTTCGGTGTCGACCGTGACGGGTGTGCACACTCTGTATGTCAAGCTGTCGTGTTCGGATACGACCGCAGCGGGCGCGGACGTGCATTGGGTGCGCTTCCAGTGAACCGACTTACCCGCGGTCGCCTGAGTCATGGCCTGAATATTGCTGTGAGTCATCCCCGTAGCTGTTGGAGCAATCGACTCCGCAGCGCATTTCTGCCCCTGGCCTTGTTGGGCGCACAGGAGGGAGGTTCGTGCCCTAACTTCCTTTGTCGTCATGGAAAACATGGAGAATCCATCGGGTCCAGCACAGGGGTGGCAGCGGTCACCCGTCCGCGGAGAATCCCTTGATTTCGACGGGCTAGGTCCGCTCCTGGTACTGGCCGACGGAAGGCGACTTCACTTGGGCCCCCCGCGCCAGCGAGCGGTCCTGGGACTTCTGCTCATCAATGCGAACCGGCTGCTGCCCACCGACTCGATCATTGAGTCCATTTGGGAGGGCGAACCGCCGCCGCAGGCCACGGCGGCACTCTACGCCTATCTCTCCCGGCTGAGACGATTACTGTCCGGCACCGGCTGGCCCTCCCTGTTGGTGCGTCAGAATCCGGGCTACCTGCTGGCCGTGCCGCCCGAGCAGATAGCAAGTCAGCGTTTCGAGCGGGCGGTTTCCGAAGGTGAGCACTTTCTGCGGCAGGGCGACCACCGGGCCGGCGGGAGTCGGATGGCGGAGGCCATCAGAATGTGGCGGGACATTCCGTACGCGGATCTCGGCCATTACGACTTCTCCGCCCGGGAATCCACGCGACTGGAAGCCGTGCGGTTGATCGCGGTGGAAGGACTTGCCGAATCCCTGCTCAGGCAAGGTGATCCGCATGCGGTGGTCGGACTGCTGTACACGGAGGTCCAAGTGCATCCGTTCAGTGAGAACCTCGTCCACCACTTCATGACCGCGCTCTATCTTTCCGGGCGCAGGGTGGATGCGCTCAAGGTGTATGAGCAGACCCGGTCAAGACTGGCCGAGGAGATGGGAGTTGACCCCGGAAAGGAACTGCGCGATCTCCGCCAGGGCATCCTGCTGCAGAACCTGGTGCCCAAGCCTCCCTGTTCATGAGTCGCCGGACTCGTCATTCCGCTATCGGGCCGAGGTTACCGGCGAGAAGCAAGAAACGCTCAAGCCGACGGCAATGAATGGGTCAGTCCACGCCAAGTCGCCTGCAACGAGGGCATGCCACAGTCGGAAACGAGCGTGCAGAAAACGTAGTCGGAGACATTGAAAGGGCCTGAAAATGCGATCCAGTGAGTCCACCGGAACCCCGAAGCAGCGATCAGCGAGAAAGGTTGCGGCCGTGGGGGCCGCAGGACTGCTCGCCGCGGTGGCGGCGGTGACCCTGCCGCAGAGTGCTTCGGGGAACAGCGAGCAGCACAAGGGGGAATCGGTCGCCGCGGAGGCCGTGACCGTCGTCGCCGCTGGCGATCTGTGCGGCTCGGCGTGCAACCAGACGGCCAAGGTCGTCGAGAAGATCAACCCGAGCGCCGTGATCACCCTGGGGGACAACGCCTACAGCGAGGGCACGGCGAAGGAGTTCCGGGAGAAGTACGCCCCCAACTGGGGCAAGTTCCTCAGCAAGACCTACCCGACGCCGGGCAACCACGAATACCGCACCGACGACGCCGACGGCTACTTCGACTACTTCGGCAGCAGGGCCGGTACACGGGGCAAGGGCTACTACAGCTTCAACGTGGGCGACTGGCATTTCGTCGCGCTGAACTCCGAGATCTCCGCGGGCTCCGGCTCGACACAGGAGAAGTGGCTGCGCGCGGACCTGAAGGCCAACACGAAGCCCTGCACGGCGGCCTACATGCACCGCCCCCAGTTCAGCACCGGAGACCACGGCGACGACTCGAAGGTCAAGGCCCTGTTCACCGCGCTGTACGACAACAAGGCCGACCTGCTGCTGTCCGGTCACGACCACCACTACGAGCGCTTCGCGCCCAGCAAGCCGAGCGGCAGCAAGGACACGGTCAACGGCGTCCGCCAACTGGTCATCGGCACCGGCGGAACCACCCTGCGCGACGGGACCAACGACTCCAAGGCGACCACCGAGTCGGTGAACAGGAAGACCTTCGGGGTGTCCAAGCTGACCCTGTCGTCCACCGGCTACGAGCACCAGTTCGTACCGGTCGAAGGGCGGACCTTCACCGACAAGGTGACGGGCACCTGCCACAAGGCGGCGGCGAAGTCCCAGTCGTCGACCGCCACGGACTGACCCCCCGCACGTACGGCCTCAGCCACTGAAGCCGATGCGGCGGTGGGACCCCCACCCGCCGCCGCATCACCGTGCTGGAACGGAGCGGTCCATGCTGTATCTCTCGACCACCCGGCGCCCCGCCGCGGCCCGCGGCGGCGGCGCCGTCCCCTCCACCGTGATCGGCCTCGGCCTGGTCAGCCTGGTCACCGACATCTCGGCCGAGATGGTCACCGCGGTGCTGCCGATGTACCTGATGTACGGCCTCGGCGTCGGATTCCTCGTCCTCGGCACCATCGAGGCCCTGTACGCGGCCGCGACCGCCACACTGCGGCTCGCGGGCGGCTATGCAGCCGACCGGTTGCGGCGACCCAAGACGGTGGCCACCATCGGCTACGCGCTGTCCGCCGCCACCAAACTCGGTCTGCCCGCGGTCGGCGGCTCGGTGCCGGGTATCGGCGCCATGCTGGGACTCGACCGGGCGGGCAAGGGTATCCGCACCGGCCCGCGTGACGCGCTCATCACGCTTGCCGCGCCGCCCGACGCGCTGGGGCGCGCGTTCGGAGTGCACCGCGCGATGGACACCACCGGGGCGCTGCTTGGGCCGCTGGTCGCCGTCGCCCTGGTCGCCCACACCACCGGGTACGACGCGGTGTTCGCCGTGAGCTTCTGCCTCGGCCTGGTCGGCGTGATCGTCCTGGCGCTGTGCGTACCGATGCCGCCGTTGCCGGCGCGGCCAGGGCAACGAGACGCCGGCAAGGGGCGGGTGACGCTGCGTCAGGCCCTGGCCGTGCTGACCCGTCCCGGCATCCGGCGCGCCTGCCTGGCCGCGGGTGCGCTGGGTCTGGTGACCGTCGGGGACATGGTGCTGTACGTGTCGCTGCAGCAGCGGTCCGGCCTGTCCACCACCTTGCTGCCGTTGCTGCCGCTGGGCACGGGGATCGTCTTCCTCCTCGCCGCGACCCCCGTCGGCCGGCTCGCCGACCGCGTCGGCCGGTGGCCGGTCTTCCTCGCCGGACACGTCCTGCTGCTCGCCGCCTACCTCTGCGTCGGACTCGTGCCGGGCGGCCGGCCCACCGCCGTGCTCGTCCTAGCCCTGCACGGCCTGTTCTACGCCGCGACCGACGGGGTGCTCATGGCCCACGCGGCTCCGCTGATCCCCGAAGCGCTCCGTGCGACCGGCCTCGCCGCCGTGCAGACGGTTCAGGCACTCGCACGGGCCGGAGGGGCGCTGATGGTCGGGGCCGCCCTGCAACTCGCCTCACCGCAAAGTGCGTTCACCGTCCTGGCGGTCCTGCTGGGCTGCGCGGTGCTCGCGGGGGCACGTCTCGGCAAAGGAAGCAGGACATGACCGTCCAAAGGCAACGGCTCACCGCCGCGCTGCTGATAGCGACCACGCTGATCGCGGGTTGCGCCTACACGGGATGGAAGATCGCGGCCACCCGGTCGGCCGCGAAGAGCGCACAGCAGCTCGACGTGCTGCGGGCCGGAACACTGCTCTACGTCGACCACTCCACGAGCCGGGTACGGCAGGTGCGTACCGAACGACCCGGAAAGGTGCTGGGGACGGGACCGAAGTGCCTGCGGGTCTACGCGGCCGCCGGAACCCTCGCCTGTCTGCGCTCCGCGACCCTTCCCGGCGGCTTCGAAGTGGGCGTGTTCGACGAAGAGTTGAACGAGCGAAAGGTGATTCCGGTCTGGGGCAAGCCGAGCAGGGTCCGGGTGTCCCCGTCCGGCCGCATGGTCGCCTGGACGGTGTTCCGCGCCGGCGACTCCTATCTGAGCCCCGGCGGGTATTCCACCACAGCCGGTGCGTACGACCTGGAGACCGACGACCACTACGGCTCCCTGGAGGACTTCGAGGCGTACGTCGACGGGCGCCGGTTCACGGCCGCGGACCGCAACTTCTGGGGCATCACCTTCGCCTCGGACGACCGCACCTTCTACGCCACCATGTCCTCCGGGAAGCGCACCTGGCTCATGCGGGGCGATCTGCGCGACCGCCGTCTCGAGGCGATTCGCCCGAATGTCGAGTGCCCCTCGCTGTCTCCCGACGGACGCCGTATCGCCTACAAAAAACGCGTCGGGAACCACTGGCGATTGCATGTCCTGCGCCTCTCCACCGGCAAGGACATCCCACTCGCCGAGCCGGCACATGTCGACGACCAGCCCGCCTGGCTCGACGCGCGCACCGTGGGCTACGCCCGCTCGATCGACGGACACCCGGTCCTGTTCGGTGTTCCCGCCGACGGGACCGGCAGCCCTGTCCGGATCCGCGGTGGCTCGTCGCCGGCGGCCCTGAACTGACCACACCGACTGACCACACCAGCTGACCACACCACCGAAACCAAGACCGACTCCGGAGGTTCCTCCATGCAAGCAAAGCACCGAGTTCTGCTGGCCTGCGCGCTGACCGCACTGCTGTCGCCGGCCGCGATACCCGCCCATGCCGAAGTCGAGCCGGGCGGCTGGCAGTCCACCAGCCCCACGTTCAAGGTCCAGGAACGAGGCTGCGGCCAGGTCAGCGACCTCACCTTCAGGCTCACCTGCTCGGACGGCGACGGCGACAACCGTGCGGAGCGGCGGTACGCCACCTACGAGGGAGGCACGCGCCAGTTCGAGGGCTACTTCACCATCACCAGCATGGGAGGCGACCGCATCTCCCTGAAGCAGACCTTCCGTGAATCTCCCAACGGGGGCTCCTACTTCATGCTCGGTGTCGAACGGGGCGGCCGCCTCTACTCCGTGAAGAACGGGGGCGACACGATCGCGGGTGGCGCCACGGTCGGCACGCGGGTCCGGGTGAACACCGTCCACAAGGTCGGCGACGTCCACCGCGTGTACATCAACGGCTCCTTGAAGCGATCCGAAGGCAGTCGGGACGGCAGCTTCTACGACAAGCTCGGCGCCTACGCGACGGACAGCGGCAAGGGGCCGATCACGGTCAAGTGGAGCGACATCAAGTTCTGGCGGAAGTAGGAGTCGGACTGTGCGTTTCACGGTCCGTACCTCAGTGGCGGTCCTGCTCGCCGGCGCAGCCCTGACCGGCTGCGCCGGCGAGGCACCGCAGAAGCAGTCGCGCCCGGAGCCGAAGCCGGACGCGGTCCTCGAGGCGAGCGCGACATCGCCCGACGACACCAGGCTGACCTGGCGCACACGGGGTGGAGACGTCGCCTGGCGTGTCCTCGAGTTCGCCACCGAACGATCCGGCCCCTACACATCCTTGGGCTTCCTGCGGCCCGGTCGGACCAGCTTCCGGCACACCGATCTGATGCCCGGGACCACCTTCTACTACCGGCTTCGTCCCGTGCACGGTCCGGCGTCACGCCCTGTGCACGTAGACCTGGACCGAAGGGAAGCCGACAAGGAATCCGGGAGTGTGAGCAGTTCCGCGCCGGCGAACCTCAGGGCGAACCTCATGCGCGGGAACGGCATCGGATTCAGGTGGACGGATCGCGCGAGCGATGAGGACGGATATCTGATCGAGGTGCGCCGGGACGGCAAGAAGCACTTCTCCGTCGTCGCGGTATTCGGCCCCGGCGTCGAATCCGCGAAAGTCATCACGCTGCCCGACGAGAGGAGAGCGGAGTTCCGTGCCCGCGCTTTTCGCTACGGCAGTTCTTCGAATGTGGTCCACCGCACCACCGGGAATTGAAGGACCGTGGATCCGCCGCAAAGGAAGGTAGATCATGCCCCGTTCTTTCCTGTCCCGCCCGACGAGGTACGCGTCCTCCGACGCCACGGCACTCGCCGCCGTGCAGCGAGGACAGATCGATGCCTTCCGACTCATCCACGAGCGGCACTACCCGGCCGTCCACGCGTACGCCATGGAATGCCTCGCGGATGCCGAGGCGGTCGGCGGGCTCTCCACACGGGTGTTCCGGCGGGTACTCATGACGCGACTCAGGGGTGGCACGGTCATCGGCGTACGCCATCCGGGCTGCCTGCGGCGCGAGCTTCTGGACGGAGTGCGCAGCGGAGCGGTGGCGCACGCCACGTACGACCGGGCCGCGCTCGCCCCCGGATTCCGGGACTGGGTGGCCAAGGGCGCGGCCTGGCCCATGGAGGACGGCAGCCAACTGGCGCAGGCCTTCGAACGGCTGCCACGGTCGGCGCAGATCCTGCTGTGGCACGGAGTGGTGGAGCGGGACGATCCTCAGCTCATCGCCCGGATCACAGGGCAGTCCGAGGCTGCCGTCGCCGCCTCCACACAGCGGGCCAGGGAGCTGCTGCGGGGTGTCCGACTGGGGCTGCACGCGGAGCGCGCGGGGCGCCAGGAGTGCCGGGAGGCCTTGGCCGGGCTCGAAGCCCCGCTCGACGGTGCCGTGGTGTCCGGCATAGCGGCGCATGGGCTCGACTGCCCGTGGTGCCGTGAGGCGGGGGAGGACCTGGCGGACCTCGACGGGCGACTGGGGAGCCACTTGCCCGCCTGGCAGTTGGGCTGGTGGCCCGGCCCCCGGTACCTGCGGCTGAAGGCGGCGTCCAGTGCCCTCGCCGATGCCTCCGCGTACCTCTCGGAATTCCCCGAGCCGGGGGCCACTTGGGTGCCGCAGCGGGCACGAGCCAGGTCGGCAAGACATCGATTCAACCGAAAACCGCATGACACAGGGGGACATGCATGACAGTTGCGGACAGCGAAGACCAGCCGGCGAGCCGCACCGATGCCGAACTCACCGCCCTCTTGCGGGAGGAGAACGACGACGGGGCCCTGGAAGAGATCTACCGGCGTCACCGTGCGGCGGTTCTGTCGTACGCCCGTACGTGCTGCCGTGATCCGCACACGGCGGAGGACCTCGTGTCCGAAGCGTTCGCCCGCACGATCCGGGTGGTCCGGTCAGGAGGCGGCCCGGAAGCCGCATGGCGGCCCTATCTCCTCGTGGTGGTCCGCCGCACGGCGGCGGACTGGGCCGCGAGCTCCCGAAGGACCGCACTCTCCGCCGAATTCGAGCAGTGGTTCGAGGAGCACACCGACGCATCAGAGGGCGAGGACGGTGAGGAGCGCGTCCTGCGCCTGGAGGAACACAGCCTCGTTCTGCGCGGCTTCCGCAGCCTGCCGGAGCGCTGGCAGGCCGTCCTCTGGCACACGGTGGTCGAGGACGAATCGCCGGCCCGGACCGGGGCGCGGCTCGGGATCAGCGCCAGCGCCGTCACCTCCCTCGCGGCACGTGCCCGCGAGGGCCTGCGCGAGGCGTATCTGACCGCCCATGTGCAGAGCGGCGACGCGACCGCCGAGTGCGGTCACTACCGCTCGCTGCTGGCGGCCGCGGTGCGCCGCAGCGGGTGGCGCGGCAGCAGGGACCTCGCGAGGCATCTGTCGGCCTGCGCCAGGTGCCGTCGCGCCGCGACCGAGCTCGCCGACCTCAACAGCCGGCTGCGCACGGCGCTGCCCGCGGGCGTGTTGCTGTGGGGCGCCCAGGCGTACGTGGTGGCGAGGATGGCCGGTGCGGACGCGGCCACGGCGGCGCTCGCGAGTCGGGCGGACGGCGACGGGGCAGGGCAGCGCGGCCTGTGGACACGGGCGCGGGGTGTGGCGATCACGACGTCCTGTCTGCTGTTCGGTGCCCTGTGGCTGTCGCCCCCGAGCGCGCCGGACCGGACGCTGCTTGCCCCGAAGGCCGACCGGTCGCTCGTCCCCACGGATACGTCTTCGCCCCCACCGGAGGCGGACTCGACGGCGGGCTCGGCGCCGGTCACGAGCCGTCCGCCCCGACGGACGGCCGATGGGCCCACGCCCAAGAAGTCCACGCGGTCCATGGACCGCGCCGCATCGCCCTCTTCCTCATCCTCCTCGTCGTCGATGGGCAAGCGCTCTCGCCTGGTCGTCGCGACGACCCGCCGCTGCGTGGAAGTACAGGGCGAGACGTCCACCCCGCGGGAGGCGTACTGCGTCGGCAGTACGCGGCAGCAATGGGAACTGGTGCCCGTGAAGAACACCAGCGGCGACGGCCGGACCCATCTGCAGCTGCGCAACGCGTACACCAGAAGGTGCCTGACCCACACCGGGACGACGAAACCGGAGGACCCGGTGTGGCAACGCCCGTGCAACAGCTCCGACAGTCAGCAGACCTGGGTCATGGAGGTCGACCAGGACCGTGGTCTCGTCTCTTTCCGGTCCCGGAACGCGTCAGCCTGGCTGGGACTCAATGACGCGGAGGGGGCTGCCGCTGAGGCGCAGCACAATCCTTATCTCGGGACAAGCTCCGATGAAAAGGATCAGTACGACGAACTTTGGGCCGATTTCCTTTGCGGGGACATACAGTTCTACCAGGATTGACGGAGGTGCAATGTTACTGAGGGGTGTTCGCTCAAAGTAGCCGTAATCGTGTCGGGATTTGGATTGACTCGAGCCGGCTCGATGTCCTGTCGATGTCATTGACCAGATTGGGCACGATGTCCTTCGCAGGAGTTGGCCAACCGGCCAGGATTGGCTTACTTTCTTCTTCGGCAGTTTCCGAGAGTAACTGCACCCCCCACGGTTCTCTGTCCACTGCCAGGTGCTGCCCGGCCATGTAGGAAACGGACCCAAATGTTGGACGCCGACCTGTCGGCATACCTTCAGGAACTAGGTCTCCCTTCGTATGAATCTGATGCCTTCGAAGCGTTGCTCCGCATGGGATCCTGCAATGTCGAAGAGCTGGCCGCCGAACTGGAGTGGAAAACCAGTTCCGCGGCGAGCGCCGTCGAGCGGCTCATCACGCTCGGCCTTGCCGCTACTCAGGGGCCCGATCATGCGAACATCCGGCCCGCTGAACCGACGACGGCCCTTGAGCAGCTCGCCCATGAACGCGCGGCCCATCTCCGGCAGGCACGCGTGGCGGTGCTCAACGCGTATCGCGGGTATCGCAAATCTGTGGGGGCTCAGGAAGAAGACGCACTCGTCGAGGTCGTCACCGGTTTCCGTCAGATAAAAGAACGTGTACGGCAGTTGGAGACAACGGTGAAGAGTGAGGTCATGCGCCTCGATTCGCCCCCCTACCTCTCATGTGTCACGAGGCTGGAGTACGGTTCCCCCAACCATGTCGAGATGGAGAACCTCGAACGCGGTGTGAAGTACCGGGTCGTCTATTCCGCGGAGTCGGTGAAGAGACGTTCGTATTATGTCGCCAACATTCAGCCCTGCATTGCCGCCGGTGAACAGGCCCGGGTACTGCCCAGCGTCCCGGTGCGGCTCAGCATGTACGACGCCCGAGTGGCCACCCTGGCCATGTCGTCCGTCGAGGCCGAGGCCAACGAATCCTTGCTGATCGTGCACCCATCAGGCCTGCTCTCGGCCCTGCGGGGTCTGTGTGACGCCTCTTGGCGCGCGGCTCATCCCATGCACCTGGGCAGCCAGGTTCCGCTTGCGCTGCCGCCCCTGCAGCGCCATCTCCTCGCGCTGTTGGGTACCGGCATCACCGATGAGACCATCGCCGACCTGCTGGGCGTCAGCCGCCGTACCCTGTCCCGCAATCTGGAGAAGCTGTGTCAACGCGCCGGTGCCACGTCACGTTTCCAGTTGGCGCTCCATGCCGCACGAGAAGGGTGGATCTGACGCGGTAACCGGGGCTCGACCGCCCGCACTTGTGGCCCGCCCGCCGACGTCGCTCGCCGGCCGGGCCACAGGCGTCGATGAACGGCTCACGCCGCGAAGGGCTCCCGGCATGTGTCGCGGCTCCGCCGCCCCCACACGAACTGGGTGAGACCCGCGATGCGCCGGTCGACGCCGGCCAGCCCTCTGGCCCGCAGCGCGCCGACGAGCTCATCGGGGCCGAACAGGCGCATGCCGG
The DNA here is from genome assembly GCF_044457025.1 of Streptomyces sp. NPDC050658. Lineage (NCBI taxonomy): Bacteria > Bacillati > Actinomycetota > Actinomycetes > Kitasatosporales > Streptomycetaceae > Streptomyces > Streptomyces sp. NPDC050658. The sequence goes on along the minus strand of NZ_JBITGM010000004.1, from coordinate 402,108 downwards.
AGCTCCGGATGATGACTTCTCCCGCCGCCTTCCCGAGCGTTCCGGCCGGCCGGCAGCTGGTCAGCAGCGCGATCCGGCCGCCGGGAGCCAGGACTCGGACCATGTCGTCGAGTGCGGTGCAGGGGTCGGCGAACATGTTGAGCGCCGCGAAGCAGCACACCGCGTCGAAGGACTCGTCCCGGAAGGGCAGCGCGGTGGCGTCGGCGCAGACGTAGGCCACATTGCTCCGGTGCGTTTCACGGACGGCCCTCGCCAGCATGCTGGGGGAGGAGTCCAGCCCCACGGCGAGGCCGTCCGCTCCCGTCGCCCGGCCGAATGCCCGGGTGAAGTTCCCCGGACCGCAGCCGACGTCGAGCACCGCGCTGCCGGGCCGTACACCGAGCAGGCGTCGGGCCATGCGGTGTTCCTCGGCCATGTCAGGGCCGGACGGGCCTCCCTTGAACACCCAGCCGAGGAACGGCCGCCACCAGTCTTCGTAGATCGCGGGCACGGCCCGGGTCCTCATGAGGGCCTGGGCGAAGCCCGTCGACGCCGGAACCCCGCCGTCGGTCAGGTCCAGATATCCGCGGGTCACACAGGGAACGCTTCGCTGGTCCGTCAGCAGACGGAGCGCATGGTCCAGGGCCGGGGGCCATGGGGTCGTCGTCATGTCCTCACTCGCTTCGATTCTCGCTGCGTGTGCTCATGGCGACAGCAGGACAGCAGGCGCGAACCTCTTTGTCCAAGGAAAGCCGACGGGTTGTCACCTGGACACAAATTGTGAATATCCCTGTTGTCATCGACCGGTGGTATTTCGGGGATCTCGTTGCGCGGCCCAGGTGGCGATGCAAGCCTCATCGCATCCACGGAATTTCCGTACCTGTAAGCCCAATTGACCCGGTCGAAGGAGAAACACATGGCGGTTCGGCTTCGCCTTGTCGGGGCGGCTCTACTCGAGGCCGGCCGGATCCTGTGGTGGACCACGTATTTCATCGTGAGTTGGGCCGCACTCCGTTCCTCGCGCAAGGTCGACCGCATGACGGCCAGGACGACAATGGCGGTCCTCCTGCGCGACTACCTGGTTCGCATGGGGCCGCTCTATATGAAGGCCGGACAGATTCTGGGGACCCAGTCCGGGCTGCTCTCACAAGGAGCCGCAGAGGAATTCCGGTTCTTCTTCTCGGACCTCCCGCCCATGAACAGGCGCGAGCTGCACGAGACGCTGGCGCGCGGCCTTCCCGTCCCCCAGGAGCGGATGTTCACGCGGTTCCAGAGGGAGCCCCTGGCCGTGGGGTCCGTCGCGCAGGTGCACCGAGCAGTGCTCAGTGACGGCAGCGACGTGGCGGTCAAAGTGGTCAAGAGCGGGGTGCGGCAACGGCTCCTGGTCAGCTCGTGGATCCTCGAAAGGCTGCTCACCACGGCACACACGCTGGTGCCCCGGCTGCGGAAGTACAACCTGCCCGGCCACTTCGCCGAGCTCAGGCCGCTGCTGACCGGCCAGTGCGACATGCGGCAGGAAGCCCGCGCACAGAGTGAGATCGCGCGGAACTTCGCGGGCCATCCGTTCCTCGAGGTGCCCCGTCCCTATACCCATCTGTGCACGGAGGACGTCCTGGTCATGGAGTTCGTGGCGGGGACACCGGGCCACGACGTCCGTCGCACCGCGTATTCACGGGCCGATCTGGCGCGGAGGCTTCAGGACTCCTTCTACAGCATGGTGTTCTTCCACGGCCTCTTTCATGTCGACCCTCATCCGGGAAACATCATGTTCGGCCCGGGCGGACGGATCGTACTGCTCGACTTCGGCCTCGTCGGCCGGCTCTCCGCGGACGACAAATGGAACCTCTCGGCCTTCTACTACGCCTGCATCCGCGGCCAGTGGAATCTGGCGGTGGAGCGCTTCGTCGAGACGTTCGTCGTACGGCCTGAGCTCTTCCGTGAGCACGCGCCGCAGCACAGGGGCGAGTTGGCGGAAATCCTGCGCCGGCACTTCGAGGAGGACACCTCCCAGTGGTCCACCATGGCGTTCTTCGACGAGGCGACCCGGTTGCTCTACCGGGCCGGGGCACGGGTGTCCACGCGGTTCTCGCTCCTCGCCCTCTCCATGCTCACCGGCGAGGGGTTCATTTCCCAGACCGACCCCGAAATCGACTTGTGGCGCAACGCCCAGCGGTTCACCGACATGTTCTCGCCCTACCTGAGCGAGGAAGTGCGTGAGCGCTTCGAGCGGGAAATCGGCGGCCGCAGCCCGCGCTGCCTGGAGGTGCGGAACCAGGCTTCGGGCTATCTCGTCGCACCGACCCATCTGGACCGCTACGTACTGCCCAGCGCATTCCCCCTCATCGTCGAGCAGGCATCGGGATCGCGCCTGTGGGACATCGACGGGAACGAATACGTCGATCTGTCCTGCGGATACGGCCCCCACATCCTGGGATACGCCCACCCCAGTCCGGTCCAGGCCATTCAGGAGGCGGTCGCGAAGGGAGCCGTCAACGCGCTGGGAAACCCCGCCGAGTTACGTCTGGCCCATGCGATCGCCGAGGCGTTCGGCCCCGGAGCCAAGGTCATCCTCGGCAACTCCGGGACCGAGGCGGTCCAGATGGCGTTGCGGCTGGCGCGAGCGCACACCGGACGGCAGCGCGTGGCCAAGTTCGAGGGCCACTACCACGGCTTCTCGGACCAGAGCCTGGTCAGTTCGCTCTTCCGCTACAGCGGGGACCCGCACAGCCCGCGACCGATCGCCAACTCCGCCGGAATCCAGCGCAAGGTGGTCGACGACACCCTCGTCCTCCAGTACGGCGACCCCTCCTCGATCGACCGGATCGCGGCACACGGCCACGAGTTGGCGTGTGTCGTGCTCGAACCGATGCCGGTGGCCCTCGCGGCGTTCGACCGCGCCTTCCTGGAGCAGCTGCGGGATGTCTGCTCCCGCACGGGTGTCCTGGTCATCTACGACGAGGTGGTCACCGGCTTCCGTGTGCACTACGGCGGCGCGCAGCATCTCGCCGGCGTACGGCCGGACCTCACCTGCCTCGGCAAGGTGATCGGCGGCGGGCTCCCCTGTGGCGCTGTCGTGGGACGGTTCGACGTCGTCGATGTCGCCGGAACATCGGGTGACCCGTTCATCGATCTCGACAGCCGGGCCTTCGTGGGCGGGACCATGAGCGGCAACTCGGTCACCTCGGCGGCGGGCGCGGCGGTCCTGGAGCATCTGCGGTCGAATCCGGAGATCTACCGGGACCTGCGGGAGAAGACCGAGTGGCTGGCCCGCCAGTTGGAGGAGCGCGCCGCCGATCAGGGCATCGACTGCAGGGCGAAAGGCTCGCACTCCATCTTCTCCCTCACCTTCGACCACGCCGCCCCGCGACTCGTGCGGGACCGGCTCACCGGATCGAACTTCAAGGCCAACCTGGCGCTTTCCTATTACATGCGCAAATGCGGTGTCTATCTCCCCGAACTGCACACCATGCTCCTCAGTGCCGCTCACACGGACGCCGATCTCCAGCACGTGGTGCAGGCATTCACCTACAGCATCAAGGAGATGGCCACCGATGGATTCTTCACTCTCTAGTCGAGGAACATGCCTCACCCGATTACCCAGTTGCTCAGCAACAGGAAGGGAATGCGATGAAATTCCTGGCGATCGAGCACGAGTTGCCGTCGCGACAAGTGACCAACGACGAGGTCGTGGAACGTGTGCTGCGCGCCAGTTCCCGGCACCTGACGTCCTCAGAGCTCGACCTCGTGGCGGAGTTGATGCGGAACTGCTTCGAATCGGCGGGGACGAAGGTGCGGCACTGTCGCGCCGAGGGCGAAACGGCATCCGGCCTCACCCGCCGGGCGGGCGAGCGGGCCATCTCCGCCGCGGGGCTGCTGCCCGAGGACATCGACCTCGTTCTGTACGCGGGAATCGGCCGGGGCGTCCTGGAGCCGGCCACGGCCGTCACCTTCCAGGATCTCCTGGGGCTGCGGCAGGCCACCGCGTTCGACGTCCTGGACGCCTGTGCCAGCTGGCTGCGCGCCCTTGACGTGGCACGCGCCTACCTCGCCCTCGGCGTCTACCGGAACATCATGATCGTGAACGCCGAGTTCGGCGGGGGCGACGAGCAGCGCCACGAACTGCGCTCAGTGGAGGAGTTCCCCCACTGGCACCCCGCGATCACCATCGGGGAGGCGGCGACCGCGGCGATCGTCACCGCCGAGAACCACCTCGACGTATACGAGGCCGACTTCCGGACCTGGGGAGCCAAGCGCAGTCTCTGCTTCGTTCCGCTGGAGGGTTTCGACGGCTACTTCGGAAAGGAAGTCGACGTCCCCGGAGGGGTGGCGCCGATGAGGTTCGTCTCGTTCGGACTTCGCCTGATGGAGTTCGGAACCAGGAGAATCATCGAGCATTACCAAGAGCGGCCGCAGTTCGAGCGGTTCAGGCCTGACCGGATCTTCGGGCATTCGGCCAGCGACGGGATGAGCGAGTACGTACTCGAGGCATGCGGCATCGACACGGACCGCTTTCACTTCGACCACCACAGGCACGCGAACACGGCTGCGGCGTCCATCCCCCTCGGCATGTCACAGGCGATGAAGAGCGGCCGACTTCTCAATGGTGACCGTGTGGTCCTCATGGCCGCTTCGGCCGGCGTCACCACCGCCCTGATGAAGTTCGTGTTCCACGACAGGACTGCTACCGCAAAGGAACTCCGATGAAAACGCCGGACGACTCCCAGATATTCTCCGTGATCGCCGAGCTTGCCCACCAGGTGGACGAGCGGATCGATCCCTCGGATCTCCAGCTCGACGACACCCCGCTCAAGACGTACGGATTCACCTCGCTCACCGCCGTGCGCCTGCTGACCCTCGTCGAGGACCGCTTCCTTGTCGCCGTCAGTGACGCCGACGCGTTGACGTCGACGTCCATGCGCCAACTCGTCGACCTCGTGCAGCGGCGGTCGAGGACCGAGGGGAACGCCGCCTCGTGACACAGCCGAACCTGCTGACCCGCGTCTACGCGGCGGCCCGCCGTCGGGGAGACGGCCCCGGAGTGCGCTTCCTGAAGTACGGCAGTCCGGATGTGGCGCTGCCGTACGAGGATTTCCTGCTCAAGGGCGCCTGGCTCGGGGGAGAGTTACCGCAGACCGCCCAGGGGGACCCTGGAGCCGTGGTCATCGCGGCGAACGACCCGATGGCCACGCTGCTCGCCTTCTTCGCGGCGCTGTCGACCGGTCGGCCGCCGCTCGTACTTCCGGGGCCCGCGGCGGCCGGGGGCATGCCCGCGTTCCACGACCGGATTCAGCACATGTCCGACCGGTTCGCGGGCTCGTGTGTGCTGGCCGTGGAGGAAGGCCTGGTTCCGGACGGCGCCACACCGTCCGGCGTTCCCGTCCTCCCCTTGCCCACCGACCTCTCCGCCTACAAGACGGCACCGGTCGAGAGCCTGGGCCGGAACCGGAGCCTGGGCGGCGACCGACTCGCCTTTCTCCAGATGACCAGCGGATCCACGGGGGACAGCAGGCTCGTCGCCATCACCCATGCCAACGCCTGCGCCAACCTGGCCTCCCTGCGTGCCGGGCTCGGCGCGGGCAACGACGAGCGGATGGGTTCCTGGCTGCCGCTCTACCACGACATGGGACTGGTCGGCACGGCGCTGCTGAGCTTCGTCTTCGGCTGGCCGCTGTACCTGATGAAGCCCACCGACTTCATCATGCGGCCGCACCGCTGGATCAACGCCCTCAGCGAGCACCGTTGCACGGTCACCGCGGCGCCGAACTTCGGCTACGACTACGCCTGGCGGCGGATCCGCGACCAGGAGATCGCCGGGTGCGACCTCGCGGCCCTCAGGCGCGCGGCGGTCGGCGCCGAGCCGATCCGGCCCGCCACCGTCTCCGGCTTCGAGGAGCGCTTCCGGGACCACGGTCTGCGACCCGGGAGGGTCGTCCCCAGCTATGGCATGGCCGAGACGACCGTGGGAGCCACCATGGTGCCGCCCGGGAAACCGGCGCGCTGTCTCTTCGTGGACGTGGCCCACACCGAGACGGGGAGTCCCGTCCGCATCCTGGGCGAGGAGATCATCGGTTCCGGCTCGACCCGAGGCCTGCCCGACGCGCCGAACCTGGGCGCGACCCCCGTGCTCTCCGTGGGCCCACCACTGCCCGGCATGGAGGTCGTCGTCACCGATGACGAAGGCAACCGTCTCACCGAGGACGGGATCCTGGGCGAGGTCGCGGTACGCGGTCCCAGCGTGTCCGCCGGCTATCTCGACCCCGTGACGCACCGGCCCGTGCCCTTCCCCGGAGGGTGGCACCGAACCGGTGACCTCGGCCTCCTGCGCAAGGGAGAGCTGTACATCCTGGAACGCCGCAAGCACGTCATCATCCGCAACGGACGCAATTACCTCGCCTCTCTGCTCGAAGAGCGGGTGGCCCACTTCCTCGCCCATTCGCCGCACGAGATCATGGTGCTCGACACCGACATCCACGACCCCGACAGCGCCATCGTGGCCCTCGTCGAGAACTACTCCGGTACGGCTTGTCTCAGCCACGAGCAGATGACGGCCTTCAAGGAGCTCGACCTGCCGCTGGAATCCCTGCTGTTCACGCGCAAGCGCACCATCCCGCGCACCACGAGCGGCAAGAAGAAGTACGACCAGGCACGGCGGCAGTTGGGCGAGCACGCCGCCTGGGCGGACCAGGTCCTGCAGCTGGGCGGTTCGCCTCCGCGGGGCAGTGCGTGACGTCCACAGGTCGCCACGTCAGGCCGCGAGGACGACATGCCAGGCGGCTCGCACCCGCGTACGGTCCCGCGCTGACCCGCTGGGGCATCGCGGTCGCACGCCGCCGTTCGGTCGTCCTCGTGGTCTGGCTGCTCCTGGTCCTCGCTGCCGGTGCCGCCTATCCGCTGCTCCAGGAGAGGCTGGGAGCGCCCGACCATACGGTGCGCGGTTCCGACTCGGCACGCGCGGCGCAGCTGATCGCTCGTCACTTTCCGGCTCTCGGCTCGGAACAGGACATGGTGGTCTTCCGGTCGGACCGCCATCAGGCAGGCACTGACGCCTATCGGCGGCACGTCTCAACGGTCCTCGACGCAGTGGCCGACGTGTCGGGAGTCGTCGGGGTGTCCGGCCCCTACGATCCCGACGAGCGTGGCCGGATCTCCGCCGACAAGCGGGCCGCCGTCGCCGTGGTCTCCCTCCGGGGCGACGTCGCGGCCCGGTCCCGGCTCGCCGCGGATCTCCAGCGGAAGGTGCGCCTGCGGTCCTCCGGGGCGGCGGTGGAAGCGTATGTGGTCGGCGTCTCTCCGCTGAGCAACGACCTCTCCCGTGTGCAGTTGCACGACCAGCACGTCGCCGAAGGCATCGGTGTTCCCATCGCGCTCGTCGTTCTCCTGCTGGCGCTCGGCTCCCTGACCGCGGCCGTACTGCCTGTCGCCCTCGCGTTCGTGGCCGTCCTGGTCTGTCTGGGTATCCTCGCCGTGTTCGCCGTAGCGCTGCGTCTGGACACCTTCGTGACCGTCATCACCACGATGATCGGCGGCGGTGTGGGGATCGACTACGCGCTGTTCGTCGTCAGCCGCTTCCGGGAAGAGCTGGCCCGGCGCACCAGGCCCGCCAAGGACATGCCGCACACCGAGGCGATCGAGGCATCGGTCGGTGCCGCCCTGCGCACATCGGGAGGAACCGTCGCGGCCTCCGGGCTCATCGTGATCGTCGCCCTGGGCTCGATGGCGATACTCGACGGTCACCTGTTCCTGGAGATCGCGATCGCCGCCGGACTGGTCGTGGCCTGCTGTGTGCTGGCCGCCCTCACCCTGCTGCCGGCCCTCCTTGCCGCGCTCGGCACGCGGATCAACGCGGGCAGGCTGCCGCGCCGGAGAGGCGCGCGCCCCGGCGTACGACAGCGGGGCACCTCCGGCCGCTGGGCGGCCTGGGCCCGCTACGTCCAGCGCCGGCCGTTCCGGGTCGGGCTGCCGGCACTGATGCTGCTCGGCCTCATCGCCGCTCCGGCCTCGGAGCTACGGCTCGGCTTCGACCTGGGCCTGGAGACCCTGGACGACGCGCCCTCCGGCCGGGGACAGCGGATCATCTCGCAGTCGTTCGCCCCCGGTTCGGTCGCCCCCCTCACCATCATCGGCTGCGCTGGGGAAGGCCCGCTCGGCACTCGGCAACTGCGCTCCTTCGACCGGCTCACGACATCGCTGCGCGCGGATGACGGGGTCGCGCAGGTGACCGTCGCCGCGGACAAGAAGCGTGCGCCCGGCTCCGCCGGGCGCACCGTCGACGTGAGTGCCGACGGTCGGTGCGCACACCTGAGCGTCGTCTCCTCCGAGGAGGTCGACTCTCCCGCGACGCGTGCCCTGGTCGGGCGTATCCGGGGCGAGTTGGCGCCGGCCGCCTTCTCGGGCGCGCCCACGCGGCTGTACGTGGGAGGGCTCACCGCCGAGTACGTCGACCTGTCGGCCGAGACGAGCACGAAGCTGCCGGTGGTCGCCGCGATCATCTGTGTGCTCTCCCTCGGCTATCTGTTCGTCATCTTCCGCAGCCTGCTGCTGCCGGTCAAAGCCGTCCTGCTCAACCTCCTCGCCACCGCTGCCGCATTGGGCCTCACCGCGCTGGTCTTTCAATTCGGGCACGGGGCCGAGCTGGTCGGTTTCCGCCCGAACGGCACGCTGCAGGCCTACCTCCCCGTGGCGTTGTTCGCTCTCCTCTTCGGCCTTTCCATGGACTACGAGGTGTTCCTGGTCCGCCGCGTCCAGGAAGAGTGGCTCCGCAGCGGTGACAACGCCCGCGCGGTCGTGCACGGCGTGGCGCACACCGCGAGGGAGATCACCGCCGGATCGGCGATCATGGCCGCCGTGTTCGGCAGCTTCCTGCTGGCCCGGGCGCCGGAGCTCAAGCAGTTCGGCTTCGCGCTGTCCGTCGCCGTCCTGCTCGACGCGAGCATCGTCCGAGTCGTGGTCGTCCCCGCGCTGCTGAGCCTCGGAGGCCGGGCCAACTGGTGGCTGCCCCGAAGGCTGAAGCCCCGTTCCTAGAGGTCGGCGACAAAACGAGCAGACGGAGCTTGTCGCTTGACGAAAAGAACGGACTTCTCGGCTGGCGGGCGCCACATGCTTGAGTACCTTTGGAGCAACCGCTCGCGCCGCCTGATTTCGGGATCCCCCGTGCGTTTGTGCACCCCGCCGGCGGCGCGAGCGGCCTCACATATTTCCAGCACGAACCGCTTGCGGAACGCGACAACTGAAAGGTCGTACCGAATTGGCTGGCAATATGAAGGGGAAGCAGTCCGACCCGTTCTACGTCCTTCCCCAAGAGCTTTCCGAGAGATTCTTTCCCCTGCTCCCTGCGATCTCGAATGACATAGTCGCCGCCATATGTGAAGGCGTTCCGGAGTACGTTCGTCCCTCTGACGCCAAGTACCGCAGGATACTTCGCAAGGGCGTCGAAGAGGCATTGCGGACCTTCATCGACCGCATGGGCTCACCGAGCAATGGGACGGATTCCGTCAGCTCCACCTACGAGCTGATCGGGGCGGGAGAGGCGAGTGAGGGGCGCACCCTCGAGGTGTTCCACGTAGCGCTGCGTCTGGGGTCCCGAGTCGCGTGGCAGAAGGTGGTTCAGTACACGGACGACAGCGTGTTGCCCAGGCGGCAACTGGCAACGCTGGCCGAGGCCATGCTCGTCCACATCGACGACATTTCGGCCGCCGCCATCACCGGCTTCACACGGACCGGAGTGCGCCGGAAGCAGGAGAACGCACTGCGGCGCGAGCGGCTGGTGAGCCTGCTCACGGCCAGCCCGCCGGCGTCCGCGGAGGCGATCGAGGACCTCGCCCACGCCTGCCAGTGGCGGGTGCCGCAGCGCTTGGCCGTGGCCGTCACCGAGGCGTTGCCTCCCGGCATCGACGTGCGGCCTTCCGTTCCGCCCGGTGTGCTGGTCGGCAAGGCCGACGGGGCCCTCTGTCTGGTGATCCCCGATCCGGAGAGCCCCGGACGTCGTGCGGCGCTGCGGCGTCTCTTCGGCGGAAGGGGGGTGGTGGTCGGTCCCGAACTTCCGGTGACCGAGGGGGCGTCGTCGCTGCGCATGGCCACGGATGCCAGGTGCCTGGCGCGCAACCACATCATTCCCCGGGATGATGTGGTCTTCTGCTCCGACCACTTGGCGACACTGCTGCTGTTCCGGGACAGGAAGCTGATGGAGGTGCTGTCCGCGCATCACCTGCGCCCGTTGGCGGAGCTGGCCCCACAGCGCCGTGACCGGCTCGCGGAGACCCTGCTCGTGTGGTTGCGCTCGGGCAACAGCGTGACGGCCGTCGCGGGGCGCCTGCTGATCCATCCGCAGACTGTCCGCTACCGCCTTCGGCAGCTGGAGAACCTGTACGGGGCCAAGCTGCGCGAACCCGACGTCCAATTCGAGCTCGAGCTTGTGCTCAGGGCCTGGGCCCTGCAGAAATCGGCTTCGGAGAGGGACGGTTCGCGCTCGCGAGAACTGAAGGCGGCCCTGGGGCGCCCCGGACCCGCCGGCCGCCGTGTTCGTTCGAGGCGTCCTGCGGTGAAGCCGCACCTGACCTCCCCGGCCGAGTCGCCGCGCACCCTCCGCACCAGGGGCGAAGGGCGATGACGGACATCACTCGCGGCCTCGTGGACTGTGTGAACCTGCGCGCGCGTCAGTCGCCTGTCGGTGCCGCCTTCACGGAGGTGACCTTTCCGGGCATCCGGGTGGAGGGCGCACGGCGCACCCTGACGTGGTCCCAGCTGCGCCGCCGCGCACTGGTCGTAGCCGGCCAGCTGTCCGGCTACGTGAGCCCGGGAGACCGCGTCGCGATCATGCTGCCGCAGGGTCTTGACTATGTGACGGCCTTTCTGGCGTGTCTCTACGTCCGGGCGATCGCCGTTCCGCTGCCCGCACACGGCCGTCAGCCGGCGCGTGCCGCCAGGGTGCTCGCGGACTGCGCACCTGCTGTTGTCCTCGCCGATGCCCGTTCCAGCAGTGATGTGCGCCAGTGGACGAAGGAGCAGGGCCTGGGCTGCCGCACCGTGCTGCCGGTGGACGACCTCCCCGACTCCGTGCCCCGTGGAGCGTTCCCGCCCACCGACCCGGGCTCGGTGGCCTACCTGCACTACACGTCGGGCACCGGCGGCGCGACGGTCGGGCTGATGGTCAGTCACAGCAGCCTCGCGACCAATGCCCGGCAGGCGGCGCGCGCGTACCTCGCGGGGCTGGATGCCACGAAGGTCACCGGGGTGAGCTGGCTGCCCCTGTTCCAGGGGCTCGGCCTCGTCATGGGCATCGCACTGCCTCTGATCGCGGGCTTTCCCTCGACGCTGATGGACCAAAGTGCCTTCCTCCAGAAGCCGTTGAGATGGCTGAGGCTGCTTTCGGAGAGTCCGGGAGCCATCACCGCTGCGCCCAACTCCGCGTACGACTACTGCGTCGACCGCATCCGGTACGCCGATGCCCAGTCGGTCGAGTTGAGCCGTGTCGGAACCCTGATCAGCAGTGGTGAGCCGGTCAGGGCATCGACGCTCAGGCGATTCCAGCGCGCTTTCGGCCCTGCGGGGCTGCGGCCGGAGGCTCTCTGCCCCTCCTACAGCCTGGCCGCGGGCACGGCCCTGGTGTCGGCGAAGCCGATGGGCACCCGCCCACAGGAGTTCCGGTTCAAGCGGAGCACCCTGACGCAGGGACTGCTCGGCAATGCGTCGGCCGACGACAGGGCGGCCGTTCGCGTGGTGAGCTGCGGGACGCCGACCGGGCAGCGCGTGTGCGTGGTGAGATCCGGCAGCAGGACCCTCGCCGATGACGGAGAGATCGGTGAAGTGCTGGTGCGCGGGCCCAACGTGGCGGACGGGTACTGGAACCATCGCCAGATGTCGGCCCGCACGTTCGGCATCGCGGTCAGGGGCGCACCAGGGCGGTGGATGAGGACGGGCGACATCGGTGCCATGCACAACGGGCAGCTGCTCGTCACCGCTCGTGGCGAAGAGCTGATCACTGTCGGCGGCCGGGTCCACGCGCCGTACGAGGTGGAGGAGGACGTGCAGCGGGCGATCCGCTGGATCGAGCGCGACCGGCTCGCCGCCTTCAGCATCCGATCCCCGGGCGCCGCCTCCGACAGAGCCGTCGTCGTCGCGGAATACCGCCGAGGTGCCGCCCCTCGGGAGGACGACCGTCGGAAGGCGGCCCGGATGGCCCGCCTCATCGTCTCCCGCAGGCACGGACTGCACCTGAGCTCCGTGGAACTGTTCCCTCCCGGCTCGTTGCCCCGGACTCCGAGCGGCGCCGTCTCTCGTTCGGCCTGTCGGAAGATGTACGTAAAGGGTTGGTAAATCAGCAGGATCGACGTGCGCCGGACGCCGTCTGCCATGTGTATCTGCTTCCTGCGGGCGGGGCACCGCACCCGCCCGCCGCCGAACAGTGGAGAGGCACACAACAGTGCAGCCGATGAAAGAGCCGCAGCCGTACGTCGGGTCCGAGGTGCCGGGAGGCCGGGACGCTGCCCGGATCACCGCACGCGAAAGGCTTGTCGACCTGCTGACAGGATGTCCGGTCCCCTCCTCGGACACCGTCGAGACGTTGGCGGGGGCAGCCGGGTGGCGGCCGCCGGCCGCGATGCAGGCGGTGGCCGTCGTGCATGAGGCCGCGCCGCCGCTGTTGCTTGACCGGTGGCCCGGCGCACTGCTGGGGCGGCAACCCGAGGGAACCGTCCTCCTGCTTCCGGAACCGGAGGAGAACGGCCGCGCCGTGCTGGCTCGGGCACTGCGCGGCCGGACGGCGGCCGTCGGTCCGGTGGTGCGCCTTCCGGAAATGGCGGCTTCCTTGCGTTGGGCCCGGCAACTGCTGGCTCTGGTCCCGGAGCGCTCCGCACCCGGAACTCGTCTCGTGTACGTCGAAGACCACCTCGCCGCCTTGCTGCTGCTCCAGGACGAGGGACTGGCAAGGTTCTTCGCCGCCCGGCGACTGCGTCCCCTCCGAGGCCTGCCGGCCGACCGGGCCGAGCGGTTCGCCGAGACGCTGCTGGCGTGGCTGAGGTGCGGTGGAGCAACGGGAGCGGCGAAGACGCTGGAGGTCCACCCGCAGACCATCCGCTACCGCATGCGGCAGATCGAGGCGCTCTTCGGCCCGGAACTCCGGGACCCGAAGGGCCGATTCGAGTTGGAGCTCGCTCTGCGCAGCGGACGTCTGGTGGCCGAGGCCCGGCAGATTCGCTTTCGCGCGCGACAGCGGTAGTCCTTCCGCCGTCACGGTGTGCTGCGACCGGTCGTCCGCCGGTGCGCGCCGGCACCTCGGGACGAGCGAGGGGGCGCTGAAGGCAGCCAGGTGCTCGTCTCCGTCGCTCGCTGCCGCGGAAGCTCGGGGAGCAGCGAATCGGGGATCAGGACCACGGCGGAGATGCCGCCGTACGCCGAGCGGCGCAGCGACACCTTGAGGCCGTGGCGGTGGGACAGCCGGCTGACGACGAAGAGACCGAGATGCCGGGCGTCCGTCCGGTCGAACTCCAGGTCCTCGCGGAGGAGAGCATTGGCCTTCGCGAGGGCCACCTGGTCCATGCCGGTGCCGCGGTCCTCGATGGTGACCACGCATCCGTTCGCGACTCGCTCGGCGTCGACGGTGACCTGGGTGTCGGGCGGCGAGTTCTGGGTGGCGTTCTCGAGGAGTTCGGCGATGAGGTGGGCGACATCGGCGACGGCCGGGTCGATCAGGGTCAGTTCGGGGAAGCGGTGGACGACGACCCGGGTGTAGTCCTCCACCTCGCCCACCCCCGCCCGTACGACGTCGACCACGGGGACGGGACGGTTCCACGTTCGCGGCGAGGGCCCGCCCGCCAGGACGATCAACCCCTCGGCGTGGCGGCGCATGAGTGTCGTCAGATGGTCGAGGCGGAAGAGTTCGGCGAGCGCGTCCGGATCATCGGTCCGTCGCTCCATCGCGTCGAGGGCCGCGTGCTGACGCTGAATCAGCGCCTGGCTGCGCCGGGCCAGACTGGCGAAGACCGCGGTGGCGGCGCGACGGATCTCCGCCTGGCTGACCGCCGCGTGGACGGCGGCCTGGCGCACGAGATTGAACGCGCGGGCGACCTGGCCGATCTCGTTGTCGCCGGTCCGCAGCGGGAGGGCCGTCTCGACGTCCACGTTCTCCCCTTTGCCCAGCCGCTGCAGCAGACCCGGGAGCTGCTCATGGGCCAGCCGCCACGCGGAGTCCCGCAGCCGCAGCAGTTCCCTGGCCAGATGACGTCCGAGCAGGGTGGAGAGAGCGATCGTCATCAGCACGGTGAGCAGGCCGAGCCCACCGATGGTGAAGCCGCGGCGGACGAGGTCGTCGGCGTTGTCGCCGGCCAGCGCGCCGACGGCCGAGACCCGGCGCTGATTGAGCAGGTCGAGGCCACGGCTCGCCTCTCCCGCGGCTGTGCGCCAGGCCTTGGCATCGACCCGTGAGGCCGCCGCGCCGCCCCTTTTGAGGAAGCTGCCGTCCTGGAGGAAGGTACCTTCGTCGCGTTCCAGGGCGGTCCAGAACGCGGCGCGGCGCAGCTTCTCGTAGCCGGTCCGGTCGTCCTCCGTCAGCCGGGGCACGTGGGTGTCGAGCAGGCTGCGCCGGGTTGCCACGGAAACGTCCAGGAGCCGCAGCAGGGCGACGTCGGCGTCCGGCCGGCCGCCCACGGCCGCCAGCACCGCACATTCCTGCGCGAGGAGTTCCTGCGCCTGTGTGAGTTCGAGCAGGGCCGTGGTACGTCGGGACTGCCGGGCGTCGGGGTGCGTCATGGAGCCGAGGAAGCGCATCGAGGCGCCGATGACCCCGTTGTACTCCCGCATCGCCCCTGCGGGGGAAAGGGAATGGCTGAGCGTTTCCCGTCGGATTCCGCCCAGCCGGCCGGTGGCGGACAGCAAGTCTTCCAAAGCGCCGCGCTGGGCTGCACCGGTTTGCACGGTGCGGTTGCGCAGCTCTGCGGTCGACCTGTCGGCCTCTTCCTGGGACCTCTGCAGGGAAGCGAGCGACGCTGATCTCCCGGCGTTGAGATAGCTCATCGACTGTGCTCGCTCGACCTGCAGTGACGCGGTGAAGGAGCGCACTGAAGGCGCGACGTGTTCATAGAACTCGCTCACGGAACGCAGCTGGGAGACCTCGTCCGACACTCTGGGAATCGAATAGACCCATAAACCACTGAGGGATATGAGCGGTACGAGTGTCAGCACGGTCAGCTTGGTACGCAAGGAAGTGGTCTGTACGCGCATGGCGTCCTCAGAACTCAAGTGAGTGCGGGCAGTCGGTGCTCGAGGCGTGAGGGCTCACGACCCCAGGCGAAGCGCCAAGGAGGGGCAGCGGTGCACGGCGCGCGCGGCACGCCTGCGCTGCCGGCCGCTGACGGCGGTTGCCGTGGCGACGGGGAAGCCGTCCTGGCCGAGCCGGACGATCTCCGGGGCGACCACCGCGCAGAGGCCGTGTCCCTCACATCGCGTCCTGTCCACGACCAACTGGTCTGCCTCGGCTCGTGGCCGTGGACCGGTCCGCCGGTGAACGCCGGTGAGCGGAAGGACCTTTGGCGCCGGGCTGGGCATCGGGAGAGCTCCGATGACCGGCCGCCCGCACCCCAGGCCGCTCGCGTGGTGCCTGAAGTCCTCGGGGAAGGAGCCGTGCGCGGACGCCACGAAATCCGAGAGCTGGTCCAGGTGGGGGCAGGAACCTCTGCCCGCGGCGACGACGTGCGCGTACGCGGGCAAGCCGGCCTGAACAGGGCTGCGCCGTGCGGCCGTCATCCGGGCCAGTGCGGCGGTCACCGTCCGAGCCCGATGCGCGCAAGAACCGCACCAAGCCGCAGCGGCGTTCACGATGTGCCCGGCGACCCGAGCCGCCTCGCCCACCGGGCAGGTGCGATCAGGAAGGGGCAGCAGGGCCCCCGCGCCGTGTGCGCCCAGGAGTCTCGGGGACACCTGGACCGACGCGGCCCATTCGGGCGCGAGCCACCTTCCCCGATAGCCGCCGACCAGTACTCCTTGCCCGGTGTCGAACCCGCAGGACCGCAGCACGTACGACAGTGACATGCCGGAGGGCGTCTCGATCACGGTGTGTCCTCCGACGGTCAGGAGGACGGTCGTTGGTTCCGGAGGCGGTGTTCGCTCCTGCTGGGGCAGGCCGTGCCGATGCGTCCCGACGGCCAGTTGGGCGTAGGTCTGACAGCTGCCGAGCAGGGTGAAAGGGGCGATCTCCCGTTCGTCGAAGCCCAGGCCGTTCAGACGTGTCACCCGCACGTCGATCCCGGTGTGGCCCAGGTCGGCCGCCGCGTGTCGCACCGACCGTGCGACGTCCTCCCGGACCACGCCGATCAGGACCTCCGTCGCGTCGAGCGCCCTGGCGGCCAGGAGTGCTCCGTCGAGGACAAGATGCGGGGTGTGCAGCAACAGGCCCGTGGAGGCGAGACAACTCGGCTCGTCCTCGGCGCCGCTGACCACGAGCCGCGGCCTTCGTCCCTGGGCGAGGCCCGCCTCGGCGACCCTTCTGAGGGCCTGGGCGAAAGGAGCGCCGCTCTCCCACAGGCCGAGGCGTTCAGCGCGACGCACCAGATCGTCCCCGGAGAGGGCGGGCGCAGGACCGTGAATCGTCGTGTGGGCCTCGCGGCCCAGGCGGCCGTACCGGGCGATCCCCGCCAACAGCCGGGGCTCGCCCATGGTCACCAAGCGGGGGTCTGCCCACGGGCCGGCCGGAGGGACCAGCGGCGTGCGGAGTGCGGGCATGGATACCTTTCCAGGTCTGGTGGTCTGGTGGTCTGGTGGTCTGGTCGTCCGGTGGTCTGGTCGAGGCCGGTCGGGGATCAGGGGCGGGGCCGGCCGGCCGGGGGCCGCTCCGGTTCGCCGCCGAGCATCTTGTGGGCCCGCAGCGCGATCTCCAGCTCGAAGCGGAGATCCGGGTCGTTCAGGGCCGGGCCGAACTGCTTCGCGATCTGACGCAAGCGGTAGCGCACGGTCTGCGGGTGGATGTGCAGGGCCTGTGCCATCTCCAGAGGGCTTCCCCGATGCTGCAGCCATGCGGTCAGCGTCTCCACGCATCTCTCTCGCTGACGCGCCGTCAACTCCTGCAGAGGCGTCAGATGGCGCTCGACCAGCGCGTGCACGATCGTGTCGTCCCGGGTGAGGAGCAGCTTGGGCAAGTGGTCGGCGCACTGGAGCACGGGGGCGCCGACGATGAGCCCGCGCTCGGCCAGATCCAGGAGTTGACGTGCCGAACGCAGGGACAGTCCGGCCTCGTGGGGAGGCACCGGCGGTCCCACCGCGACGCGACGCCCCTTCGTGATCCGCTCCAGAGCGAGGAGATCCTCACGCTTTGGGTCGGGCAGGATCCAGTAGGGATGCAGTCCTTCGTCATCACCGAGCACATGCCGACCGGGTGGCAGAGGTGTGCCGCTGTGGGCGGGACGCCTGGCGGGCGTCAGCGCCACCGCCTGCACGCTGTCGGGCAGCGGCCAGCCGGCGGTGTGCGCCAGGTCGACCACCGTCCGCCGCGAGGGCGCCACCGTCCCCGTCAACGCACTCAGCAGGCTCTCCCTGTGCCGTTGCGCCGAGCTCATGGTCCGTTCCTGCTCTGCCAGGTAGCCCTGGACGGTGTGGCCGACCAGTTCGTCGGCGTAGGCGAACAGGGCCTCCGCCAATGCGTACATCTGCGCCGGCGGAGTGTTGCTGTGGCCGCTGATCTCCACGTACCGGCGCCAGGTCATGTGCGCACCGAGGCGGAAGGCGGCCTGCAGCTTGCCGAGACTGCGCCCCCTTTGGATGTGGGAACGGCCCAGCTCCCGGCAGAGTGCAGGTGTCCGAGCGTCCCTTATTCCCCTGATGGAAACGGAAGGGGAGTCGCACCGGTCCGCGAACTCCCGGAGCGCCAGTTGCACACCCTGCCGGACGCGTTTGCTCACGGGGTCTCCGGGCTGTGTACGGAATTCCTCCGCCGCCTCCCCTACAGCCTGGAGGATTCTGTCGGCCAGCGTGGGTGACTCCGCCTTCATCAGAGGGACGATGGCCACGGGAAGTGGCGTCCATGAGGAGTCTGCCAACTGGTTCACGGATGGCCTCGCTCTTGCGTCGGTCGAATCATCCTTCGCGCTGATCCTCGATCACGGATGGCAACCCGAACCTCGGTTCCGAGGAAATTTGTCAGGGGTGTGCAAGGGGTGAGTCAATCTTCAGCAGATTCCGTCGGCCATGTCGGCGATCGAACTCCGAGAACCCGCACGTCGCGATTGATCCGGAGCCCCTTGCGTCCACGGGAGGACGACGCCGGCCCACCTCGTCACTGTCGGCGAACCGGCTCCCGGCGGCCCGCGCGGGCGTAATCTGAAGTGCCTGAAGGCCACCGCGTGCGCTGCGGGAAGCGCCGGGCGCACCACCGTGGCGGGGGGTGTCTCATGGTGCAGCACTTCGGCCACGGCAGGCGGATCCTCTTCGAGCGGGAGAGTGAACTCGCCGCGGTCGACGAGGCGTTGAGCGAGCTGTGCGGGCTGCCGCGCAAGGGCGCGGAGGTCCAGGACCGGCCTCGTGGCGCGCTGATCGCCTTCGCGGGGCGGGCAGGCCTCGGCAAGACCTCCCTGCTCGCCGAGACCCGGCGGCGCGCGGCCGGCAAGGGCTGCACCGTCGCGTCCGCGCGCGGCAGCGACCAGGAGCAGCGCGTCGCGTTCCACGTCGCACGCCAGCTGGTGCAACCGCTGCTGGCCCCCGTCCCGGACGCGGAACTGCGGGCGACGCTGGGCAGTTGGTACGCGATCGTCGGCCCCGCCCTCGGACTCTGCTCGGCGCCGGACAGTGCGCCGCCCGACCCGCAGGGCCTGCGGGACGGCCTCGACTGGGTGCTCACCCATCTCGCCGTACAGCGCGCCCCGTTGGTCGTCGTCGTCGACGACGCGCACTGGGCCGACACCGAGTCGCTCAGCTGGCTCTCCGCCTTC
Organism: Streptomyces sp. NPDC050658; assembly: GCF_044457025.1. Lineage (NCBI taxonomy): Bacteria > Bacillati > Actinomycetota > Actinomycetes > Kitasatosporales > Streptomycetaceae > Streptomyces > Streptomyces sp. NPDC050658. The sequence goes on along the minus strand of NZ_JBITGM010000004.1, from coordinate 383,221 downwards.
GCGCCGCGCGCCGAGGCGCTGCCGCTGCTGCTCGTGGTCGCCTATCGCCCCGAGGAACTGCCCGCCCACGCCGAGGAGTTCAGGGGGTTGCCGGGCCGTGCGGGCCAGCGGCCCATCGGGCTCGAACCGCTCAGCGCCGCCGCTGTCGCCCGCCTCGTGCGCGACACGCTCGGCGCCCGTGCCGACGACGCGTTCTGCCGCGAGTGCTGGGCGGTCACCGCGGGCAACCCCTTCGAGGCGGTGGAGCTGACCGCCAAGGTCCGCGACCGCGGCCTGGTCCCCGACGAGACGGCCGCACATCTGCTGCGCGACCTCGCCGCCGCCGTCAAGGGCAGCGGACTCGTCGCCCGCCTGGAACGCCTCGGCACGTCCACCGTCCGGTTCGCCTGGTCCTGCGCGGTCCTCGGCACCGAGATATCCCCGGCGCTCGCCGCCGCCGTCGCGGGCATCGGCGAGCGCGAGGGCGCCGACTGCGCCGACCGGCTGCGCCGCGCCCGCGTCCTCACCGGCGCGGGACCGCTGGAGTTCGTGCACCCGCTGATCGCCACCGCCGTGTACCGCGCCATCCCCTGCGGGGTGCGCGTCGCCCTGCACGGCCAGGCCGCCTGGACCGTCGTCAACGCCGGGCTCGGCGCGTCCGCCGCCGCCCGCCATCTCCTGGAGGTGCACCCCGACGGCGACCGCTGGGTCGTCCAGCAACTGCGCGCCGCCGCCCGCGAGACCGTCCGCGCCGGAGCCCCCGACGCGGCCCGCCGCTATCTCGCCCGCGCCCTGCGCGAACCACCGCCCTGGGAGGAGCGCGCCGAGGTCCTCTACGAACTGGGCTGCGCCTCCCTGCTCACCGAACCGGCGACGACCGTGAACCATCTGCGGGCCGCCCTGGAGGAGCCCATCACCGACCCGGCCCTGCGGCACGGCATCGTCTACCGCCTCTCCCAGGTCCTCGCCCACTCCGACCGGCTCGACGAGGCGTCCGGCACGCTCGCCCGCGAGATCCGGCTGACCACCGACCCACGGGTACGGATCCGGATGCAGGCCGAGCAGTTCATGTGGGACGCCTTCCGCGCCGACGAACCCGACTCGCCCGCCCGCTCCCGGCGGCTGGCCCGGCTCGCCGAGCGGCTGCCGGGCCGCGACCTCACCGAGCGGTACATCATCGGGCTCCGCGCCTGGGACGCGACGCTGCGCGCCGAGCCCGCCAAGACGGCCGTACGTCATGCCGAGCGGGCCCTGGTGGGCGGCCTCGGCTGGGCGGAGGAGGACCGCGGCTTCGAGGTCCCGGTGCTCGTCGCGCTCACCTTCCTCTACGCCGACCGGCCCGGCCGCGCCGAGGAGCTGTTCGCCGCCGGGATCGCCGAATTCGAGCGGCAGGGCTGGCGGGGCGCCCATATGTCCTTCGCGTACACGCTGCTCGCCTACATCCGCTTCCGGCGCGGCAGGCTCGCCGAGGCCGAGGACTTCGTACGCGCCGGGCTGCGGATCGCCGAGCGGGTGGGGCCCGGCACCCCGGCCCACTGGTACGCGGTCGGCATCCTCATCGAGACGCTGCTGGCGCGCGGCCGGGTCGCGGAGGCCACCCGGACCGCCGAGCGCTACTCGTTCGGGGAGCCGTTCCCCGCGGCCGTCGTCTTCCCCGACGCGCAGGCCGTGCACGGCGAACTGCTCCTCGCCCGCGGCCTCGCCAAGGACGCGGCCGCCGAACTCGCCGCGGCGGGCCGCCGCCTCGACCCGCGCGGGATGCGCAACCCCGCCTGGTGCCCCTGGCAGCTGCACCTCGCGCTCGCCGAGGCCGACGACGCCCCCGAGCGCGCCCTTGCCACCGCGCACGACGCGACCCGGCGGGCCCGCGGCTTCGCCACCGAGTCGGCGGTCGGACAGGCGCTGCGGATCACCGCCGAGGTCTCCTCTGGCTCGGCCCGCGTCAAGCTCCTGGAGGAGTCCGTCAGCCATCTGGAGCGCTCCCCGGCGGCGTACGAACTGGCCTGCGCCCTGGTCGCCCTCGGCACCGAACTGCGCCGCGCCGGACGCGTCAAGGAGGTCGCCGAGCCGCTCTACCGGGGGCTCGACGCGGCCGTCCAGTGCGGGGCGGAAGGCCTGGTCGAACGGGCCCGCGAGGAGCTGGCCGCGGCGGGCCTGCGCCCCCGGCTCCTGCACAGCACCGAGCGGGACACGCTCTCCGCGCGCGAGCGCACCGCCGCCAAGCTCTCCGTCCGCGGCGAACCGCCCGCCCGGATCGCCGCCGAGCTGCACACCGACGAGCCCGCCGTGGTCCGGCTGCTCTCCGCCGTATACCGGAAAGTGGGAACGGACCACGCCGGACTCGCCGCCGCCCTGGGCACCACGCCGCCCCGCCCGGACCCGCGCTGAACGCCGCCGACCGGCCGCTGACCTCGGGCGGATCGGTACGGCGGACTCCGCTTGCCCCCTGCCCGGTCCCGCGCCGACGGGCCCCGCCCCCGCGCCGACGAGCAGCGCGGGCCACGTACCATTGGCGCATGTCCTTCCTCCGCCGCCGCAGCTCCGCCACTCCCGCGGGCCCGGACTTCGACGTCCTGGCCATGGACCCCGGTGACTGGCCCGGCAATCTCGGCGCGGGCCTGCTGCCCGCGCCCGACGGCAGCTGCCAGGGTGTCTTCCTGCGCTACGACCTCTTCGGCGGCCGCGGCCCCGCGATGATCATCGGCAATCTTCCCGAGGGTTCCCCGGCCCGCGAGACGGCCGACGGCGAGGTGCCCTTCGAGGTCGCCCAGCTGCTGCTCGCGCTGGAGAACGACGAGGAGATCACGGTCACCTCCAGCGAGGACATGCCGGTGATGCAGGGCGACAACCTGCTGATCGTGCGCCGCCTCAAGCTCTCCGAAAGCCGTATCTCCTGCGTGCAGTTCGACCGCAGCGACGGCGTCCTCGTCACCATCGCCGCCTGGGACCGGCCGATCACCGACGATCTGTACGCGCTGCTCAAGCCGCTGCCCGCGGAGCTGTTCCAGCAGGGCTGACGCACCCCGGCGGCGCGGGCCCCGCAGCCGGCCGTCCGACTCCGTCCAAGAACCCGCCCCTTCCGTCCAAGGGGTGGGTTTGTCATGCGCCTTGCCAGCGAGTCATCGGACTTTTAACGTGACCGCTCATGACTCCTGGGATCTCGCGAAGAACCACCATGAAGTCCGCCGTCGGCGGAGCGGCCGTACTGGCGACGGGCGGAGGCGTGCTCGCGGGAGCTGCTTCCGCGGTCGAGCGTCGCGGTGACACCTCCGATGAATCGCGGCTCTGGTACTCGGCCCCCGCCGCCGACTGGGAGCGCGAGGCGCTACCCGTCGGCAATGGCGCACTCGGCGCGATGGTCTTCGGCACCCTCGCCTCCGAGCGGCTCCAGTTCAACGAGAAGACCCTGTGGACCGGCGGTCCCGGCTCCAAGGAGGGCTACGACTTCGGCAACTGGCGCGAGTCCAGGCCCGGCACCCTCGACGCGGTCCGCGAGGAACTCGACGACAAGGGCGCCCTCGACCCCGACGCCGTCGCCGCGAAGCTCGGCCAGCCGCGCCGCGGCTACGGCGCCTACCAGACCTTCGGCGATCTGCGCCTGGACGTCGCGGGCGCGCCACAGGCGCCGGAAGCCGGCTACCGCCGCTCCCTCGACCTGCGCACCGCCCTCGCCTCCGTCACGTACACCCACCAAGGAGTGCGCCACGAGCGGGAGTTCTTCGCCTCTCACCCGGACGGTGTGCTCGTCGGACTCCTCACCGCCGACCGGCCGGGCAGCGTGACCTGCACCGTGCGATACACCTCGCCGCGCGCCGACTTCACCGCGGCGGCCGACGGCGACCGCATCACCGTACGCGGTCAACTCGCAGACAACGGACTGAAGTTCGAGACCCAGATCCGAATCCTGCACCAAGGCGGAGAGCGCACCGCCAACGCCGACGGCAGCGTCACCGTCAGCGGCGCCGACCACCTCTGGTTCGCGCTCGCCGCAGGCACCGACTACGCCGACACCTACCCCGACTACCGCGGTGACGACCCACACGCCGCCGTCACCCGCACCGTCGACGAGGCCGTCGCCCGCGGGCACGGCTCGCTCCGCGCCCGCCATCTGCGCGACCACGGCGAGCTGTTCGGCCGCGTCGCCCTCGACCTGCGCGCCGCGCTGCCCGCCGACATACCGACCGACCAGCTGCTCAAGGGGTACGGGGGCGGGGCGAGCGGCGCCGACCGCGCGCTGGAATCGCTCTTCTTCCAGTACGGCCGCTATCTGCTCATCGCCTCGTCCCGGGCTGGATCGCTGCCCGCGAATCTGCAGGGCGTGTGGAACCACAGCACGACACCCCCGTGGTCCGCCGACTACCACACCAACATCAACCTCCAGATGAACTACTGGCTCGCCGAGGCCGCCAACCTCGCCGAGACCACCGCCCCCTACGACCGCTTCGTCGAGGCGCTGCGCGAGCCGGGCCGGCGTACGGCGAAGGAGATGTTCGGCTCGCGCGGCTGGGTCGTGCACAACGAGACCAACCCCTACGGCTTCACCGGCGTGCACGACTGGTCGACCGCGTTCTGGTTCCCCGAGGCCGCCGCCTGGCTCACCGCGCAGCTCTACGAGCACTACCGCTTCGGCGGCTCCACCGGCTACCTCCGCTCCACCGCGTATCCGGCGATGAAGGAGGCCGCCGAGTTCTGGCTCGACAATCTGCGCACCGACCCGCGCGACGGCACCCTCGTCGTCACGCCCAGCTACTCGCCCGAGCACGGGAACTTCACCGCGGGCGACTCCATGGCGCAGCAGATCGTCCACGACCTGCTCACCAACACCCTGGAAGCGGCCCGCGTCCTCGGCGACTCGGCCGCCTTCCGCGCCGAACTGGAGAAGACCCTCGGCAAGCTCGACCCCGGCCTCCGCATCGGCTCCTGGGGCCAACTCCAGGAGTGGAAGGCCGACTTGGACGACAGAACGGACGACCACCGGCACGTCTCCCATCTCTACGCCCTGCACCCCGGACGGCAGATCGAGCCCGGCAGCAAGTGGGCGGACGCCGCGAAGGTGTCGCTGACCGCGCGCGGCGACGGCGGTACCGGTTGGTCCAAGGCGTGGAAGATCAACTTCTGGGCGCGGCTGCGCGACGGCGACCACGCGCACAAGATGCTCGGCGAGCAGCTCAAGTCCTCGACGCTGCCGAACCTCTGGGACACCCACCCGCCGTTCCAGATCGACGGCAACTTCGGCGCGACGTCCGGCGTGGTCGAGATGCTCCTGCAGAGCCAGCACGACGTCATCGAGGTGCTGCCCGCGCTCCCCGCGAGCTGGCCCGAGGGATCGGTGCGCGGACTGCGGGCCCGCGGCGGCGCACGGCTCGACGTCGACTGGTCGGGCGGGCGCGCCACCCGCATCGTGCTCACGGCCACGCGCACCCGTGAACTCACCGTGCGCAGCGGCCTGTTGGCGGACGGCGAGAAGACGTTCAAGGCGCGGGCGGGTCAGCGGTACGTCTTCGACTGAACTCGCCCGCGGGTCCGCCGGGGCAGGCCCGCCCCACGCACATGCCAGGGCCGGGCCTGCCCCCACGCAGACCCGGCCCCGACTGTCCTCGGCGGCTCCAGGAGCCCCTGGGAACTCCTACGAGCCCGACGGCATCACCCGCACGTCGGCCGCCCGCACATACGCGACGCGGTGCCCGAACTGCACCTCGTAGTACATGTCCTTGCCGCGCACCACCTTGTGCGGCTTCGTGTCGAACGTCGGCGCGTAGAAGTACTCGCCCGGCATCTTGTCGCCCACCGCGTACTTCTGCCCCGACAGCAGCTTGTACGGCAGCGGGGTGACCGGCTGCGCGGGCACGCCCTCCGGGTACGCCTCCTTCTCCGGGTAGGCCCGCCCGTACACCGGGACGCTGTCCGCCCCGGCCTTCGGCGTCACCACGAGGCCCGCCGCGTCGAGCGCCGTCGGCTGCTTCTTCGGGTTCTTGAACCAGGCCTTCTGCCCCAGGTACCAGACGGCCGTCCAGTCGCCCTCACGGTCGGCGACCGCGTACTGCTGGCCGGTGGAGAGCCGGGCGCCGACGTCGTTCACGCCGATCGTCGAGTCACCGCCGCCCGGCCGCAGCCCGATGTCCTTGATCAGCGGCGCGTCGTCACGCGGCTCGGTGTGCACCCGCACCGCGCCCGAGCCGTGCGTCTCGCACTTCTCGCCCGGCTTGACGCAACCCGTGTACTCCGGCCGGTTCTTCGCGTACTCGGGGGCCACCGTCACCAGACCGCCGTCCGGCCCCGCCGTGCGCTTGAACGGCTTGCCCATCAGGGTGAAGTAGTGCTGCCAGTCCCAGTACGGGCCGGGGTCGGTGTGCATCCCCGCGATCGTCGACGGCACCGTCCCCTGGACGTTGTCGTGGCCGATGATGTGCTGCCGGTCCAGCGGGATGTCGTACTTCTTGGCGAGGTACTTCACCAGGCGCGCCGACGAGCGGTACATCGCCTCCGTGTACCAGGTGTCGGGCGCCGCGAGGAAGCCCTCGTGCTCCAGGCCGATCGACTTGGAGTTCACGTACCAGTTGCCCGCGTGCCAGGCGACGTCCTTCGCCTTCACGTGCTGGGCGATGTGGCCGTCGGTGGAGCGCAGCGTGTACTGCCAGGACACATAGGTGGGGTCCTGGACCATGTTGAGGACGCCTTCCCAGCGGCCCTCGGTGTCATGGACGACGATCGTGTCGATGCTCTGGCTCTTGGGCCGGTTCGACAGGTCGTGGTTGCCGTAGTCGTCGTTGCCGTTCGGGTCCTTGAACTCCTCGTACGGCGCGGGAATCCACTCGCACGACACGGTCTTGGGACACTCGGTCTCACCCGCGTCGGCCTTCCGCAGCCCCATGCCGCGCACCTGCGCCGCGTCCGGCTCCAGACCGCCGTCCGCCGCGAGCGACACCCGCTGCCCGGCGTCCGTGGTGCGCGTCTGGCCGTCGCGGATGACCGCGAACACGTCATTGGCGTACGTCGCGGCCGTGGCCTCGTCGTCGGCGCCGGAGAAGCGGGCGATCGCGCCGTACCAGTCGGCCGGGTCCGAGCTCAGCGGCTTGCCCAGTTGCTCTTGCGCGTCCGCCAACAGGGCTGCTCCGCCACGGATGTTGGCGGCCGGGTCGGTGCGCAGCCGTTCGGCTGACTGGCCGCTGAGCTTCGCGGCGCGGGGCAACGTCTTGAGCCGGGCGGGCAGTTGGGAGTTCTCCGGGACCTTCGCCGTCGACTCCTCGGGCTTCAGTACGCCCCGTGAGTCGTCGCCGCGTGGATCCTCCGCGCCCTCGCTGTGGTGCGGGGCCCCGGCGATCGCGGTGCGCGCGTCGGTGAGGTGCATCGGGCCGTAGCCGCCGGTGACGCTCGGCGCGCCGCCGTGCGCGTCCCAGCGGGACTGCAGATAGGAGACGCCGAGCAGCACGCTCTGCGGCACCTCGTACTCGGCGGCCGCGGCCGCGAAGGCGGACTGGAGGCGCGCGGACGGCTCCTGGCCTGGCGCGTCCGACGACGGGGCGGCACCGAGCAGCGGGAACAGCAGACCGGCGCTGAGAACGGCACCCGCGGTCCTGACGGACCGTCTGCGCGCGGCAGGAGTGGGTGCGGTGGCGGATCCTCGCAATGCAGCCTCCTGGGACGGTGAAGCGTGATGGGGCGTGCGGGGCCGGGCGTGCGTCAGTGGTACCGGCTCCCCGACGATCCGTCAATCATGCCCAGGGAGAAGGATTTCCCATGTCAGCGCCGGTCCCGGCGGGTTTCGCCCGAGGAGGCCGCACGGCCTGCGACGCGTCAGTGGATTGGACCAATGAGCAGCACGAACGCGTCGTGACCGGTGGGGCGGACACCTCGGGCCGTCAGTGGTCCGGTCCACCTGTTCGGGGGAGGGGAAGCCCGCTACTTCTCCGGCTTGCGGACGACCAGCTGGTAGTAGTCCATGTGGTTCCGGCAGAAGCTGCGGTAGGGAACCATCAGCGGATCGGTGTACGCCAGCGCCTCCTTGCCGAAGCGCTCCCCGATCTCCCCCCGCCGGTCCTCGTACAGCACGCACATCAGCTCGCCGCACAGCGCCGCGTCGGCGGTCCGGTTGCGTACGGTCTCGACCCGGAAGCCGGCCTCCTCGATCTCGGCGAGGAGCTTGGCGAAGGGGGTCAGCGGGGGACAGGTCCACATCCGCGTGTACGCCGCGACCTCCTCGTCGGTGGGCGTGCCGCGCAGGGCGAACTCGGTGAAGAGGAAGCGCCCGCCGGGCCGCAGCACCCGCAGCGCCTCGCGCAGCCCCGCCGGACGGTCGGACAGATGCGGGAGGCAGTCGATGGACCAGGCGGCGTCGAACGTGGCGTCCCCGTAGGCCAGTTCCATGGCGTTGCCGTACGCGAAGTCCACCCGGTCGGCGAGACCCAGGGCCTCGGGCCCGGGTTCGGTGAGGCGCGCCTGGCAACTGGCCAGCTGGCTCCTGCTGACGGTGATGCCGGTGACCCGGCCGCCGCTGCGCGCGGCGAGAGCGACGGCCGGGCCGCCGGTGCCGCAGCCGATGTCGAGGAGGTGCTCGTGCGCGGCCAGGCCGATGGTGTCGACGAGGAAGTCCGTCTGGCGGTCCTGCGCGAGGTCCGCCAGAGCGGTGAGGGTGGTGACGGGCGTGGGCGCGTCGTGCGATGCGTACATGCCGATGTGGACGGCGGTCGAGCCGAGGGTCATGGCGAGCAGATCGCCGAACCGGTCGTACATCGTGCCGACTTCTTCGGGGGTGGGGGCCGTCGTGGTGCCGTGTGCGCCGTGCTGTTCCAGTGCCATGGTGAATCCCTTCCGGCGACGGTCAGTCGTTCGAGGACTCGCGTGGGTACGGATACGGATACGGGTACGGATACGCGTGTGATGGCAGGGACATGCCTGCGGCGGACGCTAGCACCGGTGGGGCCGGCGACGGAGCGCCGGAAAGCGCCAAGAGACCGGTGGCGCCCGGCCGTCACCCCGTTTCGGCGGACCGCCCGGCGTGCTCCTCGACCTGCCGCCCCACCTCGCGCGCCTCGTCGGTCAGCGCCTGGAGCCGTGCCTCGGCCCGGTCGGCGCGGGCCTGGATGCGTGCCGTGTCGTCGGCGATGACCCGGCACGCCAGGTCCATCGCGGCGTCGACGTCTTCGGGGCTCCCGCGCTCGGCCAGCTCCGCAAGGGCGTTCTTGACCGCGGGGATGCCGCCGCGCTCGTGGATGTCGTTCCAGAACTCATAGTCCATCCGGGCATTTTGCCGCAGGGGCGGCGGTGCCGCGGACGGTGAGGGTGACACCACCCTCACGCCCATGTGACGTACGACACATATAAATCGAATATCGGCGGGAACTCTTGCGCACCCCCGGCCGACTCCTGGACCGGTCCGACGACGGGCCGCCAGCGCAGCCACCCCCCCCGCAGCGATCCAGGAGAGCCCCTCATGTCCGCCGAACCCACCCTTCTCGCCCCGGACGACGGGCCGGACACCCAGGAGGCGTCGCCGTCCGGGCAACGGTCCGGATGGGCGTCGCTGCGTCCGCTGGTGCTGCGCCTGCACTTCTACGCCGGCGTGCTCATCGCCCCCTTCCTGCTCGTCGCCGCCACGACGGGGCTCCTGTACGCGTGCTCGTTCCAGACCGAGAAGATCGTGTACGACCACGAGATGCGCGTCCCGGTCAGCGCGAACGCCACCGAACTCCCCGTCACACGGCAGGTGGCCGCCGCCCGCGAGGCGTACCCCGAGGGCACGGTCGGCGCGGTGCGGCCGTCCCCGGAGCGCGGCGCCACGACCCGCGTCCTGCTGACCGGCGTGCCGGGCGTGGACGCCGACCGCAAGCTCGCCGTCTTCGTGAACCCGTACAACGGCGAGGTGCGCGGCGCACTGGAGCAGTACGGCTCCACCGGCGCGCTGCCCCTGCGCACCTGGATCGACGAACTCCACCGCGATCTGCACCTGGGCGAATCCGGCCGCCTCTACAGCGAACTCGCCGCGAGCTGGCTGTGGGTGATCGCGGGCGGCGGCCTGGTCCTCTGGTTCGGCCGGCGCCGCGCCCGCCGCAAGCTCCGCGGCACCTCGGGGCGGCGGCGCACGCTGTCGCTGCACGGCTCGGTGGGTGTCTGGGCGGCCGTCGGACTGATCGGCCTCTCGGCGACGGGCCTGACCTGGTCGACGTACGCGGGACAGAGCATCGCCGATCTGCGCGAGGCACTCGGGCAGACGACGCCGACCGTCACGGCGGGGGTCGCGGGCGGCGGCGAGCACGCCGAGCACGGCGGCTCCGGCGAGGCGGGAGCCGCGCAGGGAACGGGAGTCGGCCTCGACGCGGTCCTCAAGGCGGCCCGAGCCGAGGGCCTCGGCAACCCGGTGGAGATCGTCCCGCCCGCCGACCCCTCGTCGGCGTACGTCGTCAGCCAGATCCAGCGCAGCTGGCCCGAGAAGCAGGACTCCGTCGCCGTCGACCCGGCCACCGGCAAGGTCACCGACGTCCAGCGGTTCGCCGACTACCCGCTGCTCGCCAAGTTGAGCCGCTGGGGCATCGACGCGCACACCGGGACCCTGTTCGGCCTCGCCAACCAGATCGCCCTGGCCGCCCTCGCCCTCTGCCTGATCCTGCTGATCGTCTGGGGCTACCGCATGTGGTGGCAGCGCGGCCGGGGCAGCTCCTTCGGACGACCGCTGCCGCGCGGCGCCTGGCAGCACGTCCCGGCGTACGTCCTGGTCCCGCTGATGGCGGCGATCGCCGTGCTCGGCTACTTCGTGCCGCTGCTCGGCATCCCCCTGGCGGCGTTCCTCGCCCTGGACATCGTCCTCGGCGAGATCGCCTACCGGCGCGGACGGCGTACCTACGCCTGACCGTTCCCGGCCCGGTCCGTGGCACCGGACCTGTCGTACGGTGAGGCAGTGATCACCTGGGCCGTGCGCACCGTCGAGCGTCTCGTGGCGCTCGACGCCGAGCGCGGGGCGAGGGCGTCGCTGCCCGCCGTGCGCGCGGCGCTGCGGTCACTGCCGGCACCGGCCGCCGCCCCGACCCGCGACGAACTCGCCGCCCTCGCCGAGTTGTACGAGGTGGCCGGCTGGATCCTCTTCGACGCCGGGCGGTACGGCGCGGCCCACCGGATGAACGCTCGGGCCCTGGACCTGGCGGGGCGCGGCGGCGACCGCTGGACGGCCCGCTTCGTGCTCCTCAACCACAGCATGCTCAAGGCCCATACGGGAGAACCCGGATCGGCGCTGGACGCCGCCGCCCGCACGGCCGGGGCACGACCGCTGCCCGCCCGCGTCGGCAGCCTCGTCCTGGTGCGGCAGGCCCACGCGATCGCCATGCTGGGCGGCCGCACGGAGTCCACGGCGCTGATCTCCCGCGCGCACAGCCGCTTCCAGGACGGCATCTCGCGCCACGACCCGCACTGGGCCTGGTGGTTCGACGAGACCGAACTCATCGGCCACCAGGGCTGGGTGCACGCCAGGCTGCACGACTGGGACCGGGCCCTCCCGCTGCTGCACCGCGCCGCAACCGCGCCCGGACCCGCCTACCGGAAGCTGTTCACCGCGCAGCTCCTCGCGGCCTTCGCCGGGGCAGGCGCCTGGCGCGACGCGGGCGACCTCATCGAGCGGATCGCCCCCGACGCGGCCCGCATCGGCTCCGTACGGACCACGGAGACACTCGGCAGGACGGCGGCCCTGCTGCTGCGGCGCACGGATGTCCCGCCGGCGCTGCGGGACGCCGCCGCCCATCTGCTGGAGTGTCTGCCGCGCGGGCAACGCGATCCCGCCGCCTAGAGTGCCCCCGTGAGACGACACATAGATTTCGATCGCCTGCACAACTTCCGTGACCTGGGCGGCTATCGGACCCGCGACGGCCGCACCGTGCGCTGGGGCCGCCTCTACCGCTCCGACTCCCTCGCCAAACTGGCGGGCGCCGACTGGGACCGCTTCCTCGGCCTCGGCGTCCGTACGGTGATCGATCTGCGCTACCCCTGGGAGATCGAGGCCAAGGGCCGGGTGCCCGACGCGGAGGGCATCGCCTACGTCAACCTCAGCGTGGAGCACCGGCCCTACGACCAGGCGGAGATCGACCCCGCCCTCGACCCCTGGCGCTACCTCGCCGACCGGTACGCCGAGGTCGCCCTCGACGGCGCCGACGAACTCCGCGCGGCCCTGGAGACCATCGCCGACGAGAACGCCCCGCAGGTCTTCCACTGCGCGTCCGGCAAGGACCGCACCGGACTGCTCGCCGCGCTCGTCCTCGCGCTCCTCGACGTGGACGAGGACACCATCGCCGAGGACTTCGCGCTCACCGAACTCGCCACGGAGCGGCTGATCGCGGACTGGAGGGCGGCCCACCCGGACCGCACGCTGAGGTGGCCGGGGTACGGGCGGGCGCCGCAGGAGGTCATCCGGCTGTTCCTGGCCGACCTGAACGCGACGTACGGATCGGTGCGGGACTACGCCGTCAAGCACGTCGGCATCGACGAGGAGCTGATCGACCGGCTCAGGACGCGACTGCTCGACTGACGCGTCCCGCTCATCCCGTGCGGACCGGCTGTCCGGCGACGAGCGGGTGGTCGTGCTCGACCGGGCCGAGGGCGCCGGCGCCGCCGGGCGAACCCAGGTCCTCGAAGAACTCGACGTTCGCGTTGTGGTAGTCCGCCCAGTCGCCGGGCACGTCGTCCTCGTAGAAGATCGCCTCGACGGGGCAGACCGGTTCGCACGCGCCGCAGTCGACGCATTCGTCCGGCTGGATGTACAGGGCCCGCCGGCCCTCGTAGATGCAGTCGACGGGGCACTCCTGTATGCAGGCCTTGTCCTTGACGTCCACACAGGGCTGGGCGATGACGTAGGTCACGGACGTTTCCTCTTCTTCGTGTCGTCGTGGCGCATCGGCCCGGCCAGCTTGTACACGTCGACTTGAGCGCGGCCGCAGGACGGGCAGGGCACGGCTCACACCCCGCCGACCGCCGCCCGGCGCGGGGATCGGGCGTCCAGCCGCAGCCGCAGCCGGCGCGGGTGGTAGACGGTGGCCAGTGGGACCGGGCGGATGTCCATGCCGGGCTCGCAGGTGACCCGCCACCGGCCGAGGATGGTGGCGAGCCCCAGGGTGGCCTCGGTACGTGCGTAGAGGTCGCCGATGCACTTGCGGGCGCCGGTGCCGAACGGCACGTACGCGTGGCGGGCGGCCGGCGCGACCCGGTCCGGGAGCCAGCGGTCGGGGTCGAACTCCGCGGGGTTGTCGAAGGCGTCCTCGAACTGGGCGACCGCGGCGGGGCTGAACACGACGGTGGACCCGGCGGGCAGCCGACGGCCCGCCAACTCCGTCGGGGCCGCGGTGAGGCGGGTGAACAGCCAGGCCGGCGGGTGCAGTCGCAGCGCCTCGGAAATGATCCGGTCGGCCAGCGAGAGCTTCGGCAGGTCGTCCCAGTGCGGGGCGCGGCCGTCGAGGACGGCGTCGATCTCGTCGTACAGCGCGGCCTCGATCTCCGGATGCTGGGAAAGCAGGTAGAAGACCCAGGTGAGGGTGCCCGCGACGGTCTCGGTGCCGGCCGCCATGACGGTGATGACCTGGTCGTGGATCTCCTTGTCGCCGAGCCGCCCGCCGTCGTCGTCACGGGACGCGAGCAGCGCGGCGAGCAGGTCGTCGTGCTCGGTGTCGGAGCTGCGGTAGTCGTCGATGAGCCGCTGGGTGGTCGCGTGCAGGAAGTCCAGGTTGCTCTTGTAGCGGCGCTGGGACGGCAGCGGCAGCCGGCGGATGGCGGCGGGCAGGAACATCTGCCGGAACAGCCCGTTGAGCACGACGTCGAAGGAACGCTCCACCTTCGCCGCGAGCGCCGGGCTGACCGGTGTCGAGTACAGCGTGCGGCCCACCGTGCGCAGCGCCATCCCGTACATCTCCTGGAAGGCGTCGACGACCATGCCGTCCCGCCAGCGCGACGCCGTGTCCTCGATCTCGGCCTGCATCGCCTCCGCGTACCGCTTGAGCTGGCCGCGGGTGAACGCCGACTGCATCAGCCTGCGCTGTCGGCGGTGGTCGGAGAACGGGCAGGTGACCAGGCCGTTTCCGGCGATGTCACGGGCGCGGTCGTAGAAGACGCCGCCCTTGTCGAAGGTGCGGTCGTTGGTCAGGACGTGCCGCAGCAGTTCGGGGTGGGTCGGCACATAGGCGGGGGTGGGGCCGATCTTGATCTCGACCAGGTCGCCGTGGGCGGACAGCGAGGTCATGAAGTTCACGGGGTGACGCATCATCTGCAGGGCGTGTCCCACGACGGGGAGCGCGCCGGGTGCGGCTCCCGCAGAGAAGGTGGTCTGCTCGGGCATCGGTTCCTCGACTTCCTGATTTCCGCGGTGTGGTTGACGGCTCAGCGGGCGGTGCTGCCGAGCTCCTCCAGATAGCCCTGGGCGCCGGCGGCGAGCGCGAACTCGGCGTCGTAGCGGCCCGAGGAGCGGTGCCAGTCGTAGGAACCGCGGATCACGCTGCGTACTGCGTCGTCGCGGTAGCGCTCCAGGGCCTCCCGCTCGGCCTCGTCGAGCCCGTAGATGTCGCCGAGCCGCGGCAGGCAGGACTCGAGGAGCAGATACTGCTCCAGGCGGGCGCGCACCTCGCCCTGGATGTGGGTGACGCTGCGGTCCTTGGACCAGCCGTGCTCCCGGCGCAGGATCATCACCATGTTGTTCTGCTCGCCGCGGGCCTCTTCCTTCTCCAGCGACGCGATGTCGTTGAGCAGCAGATTGACGTCTACGGCGATCTGCAGCATCGCGGAGACCACGGCGCTGTCGAACACCCGGTGCGGCACCTCGAAGCGGCCCGCGCGCTCGGCGAGGTCGACCGTCGGCTGCACCCCGATGGTCTCCCGGCGCACGGACAGATACTGGGCCGCGGAGTGGTACGGCCGGTCCCAGAAGCGGCTCTCCGCCTCGTCGACGTACCCCTCGAAATAGCTGCGCCAGTGCCGGGCGCTGCGCGCGCACCAGGCGGGGGTCATGCCCTCGCGGGTGCGCCGCCAGATGTCGGCGAAGCCGTGGGCGATGGGGGGCGCGCTGTCGGGGAGAGGGCCGTCGAGCGCCGCCGCGACCGCGTCGGTGAGCTCCTTGGTCTCCTTCGGGTTCTCGCCGCGCGGCCCGTCGAAGAGGTCGTCGAAGAGGAAGAACCACGACATCAGGTCGACGCCGAGGTCCAGGTCGGCGCCGGTGGCGTGCGGGTAGAAGCGGGAAGCCAGGTCGGCGTAGCCGCCGCGCAGATGACGTGCCGCCGCGGCCTCGGACTTGATGAGCCCGAGCGAGCGCGGCCAGTCGAGCTGCTCGGCGTCGGCCCGCGCGTGATCCGGGCTCTGCCGACCCGGCAGGGGTATGTGGAATGCGACGTCCTGGGGCATGAGGAGTTCCTTGGGAGGGGGAGGGGGGAGCGGTTGTGGTGGTGCCCTGGTGGAGGGGCCGCGCCGGTCAGTGGGCAGGTCGCCCGGTCTCAGACGTCGCGGTCGACGACGAACCGCCCGAGCGCGAGGAGTTCGTCCCGCGCGCCCGCGGCGAGATCGACGCCGCGCAGCGCGTCCTCGGCCAGCGCCATCCGCCGAGCGGCCTCCGCCAGCGCCCAGTCCCGGCCGCCGGCGGCCTCGATCAGTCCGGCCACGCGCCGCAGTTGTGCCTCGTCGGGTTCGCCGCGGGTGGTGAGCCAGGCGGCGAGCTCGGCGCCGAGCGGGCCCTCCTGGTTCAGCGCGTGGGCCACCGGCAGGGACTTCTTCCGGGAGCGCAGATCGGAGTGGACCGGCTTGCCGGTGACGGCGGGGTCGCCCCAGATGCCGAGTACGTCGTCGACCAACTGGAAGGCGACGCCCGCCTGGTCGCCGTAGAGCGCCAGCGCGTCCACCGTCGCCTCCGGGGCCCCGGCGAGGACGGCGCCGATCGCGGCGCTCGCCGAAAGCAGCGCGCCGGTCTTCCCGGCAGCCATGTCGACGCACTCCTCGACCGTGACGTGCGAGCGCTGTTCGAAGGCCAGGTCCTGGACCTGACCACGGATCAGATGCCGGGTGGTGCGCGCGAGGAGCCGCGCCGCGGGCGCCGCCGTCGGCAGCCCGGTGTCGAGCAGCACCTCCTGGGCGAGCGCCAGCAGCGCGTCACCGGTCAGGATGGCGCTGGAGGGACCCCACAGCTTCCACACCGTGCGCCGGTGGCGGCGCTCCTCGTCGCCGTCCATCAGATCGTCGTGCACCAGCGAGAAGTTGTGCACGAGTTCCACGGCGACGGCACCGGGCAGCGCGACCTGAGGCTGCGCGCCGACCGCCTCGGCGGAAAGCAGCGCGAGCGCGGGGCGTACGGCCTTCCCGGCGTCGGCGCTGGTGGGCGCGCCGCCGGCGGTGATCCAGCCGAAGTGGTAGGCCGCCTGGTGACGTGAGCGGCGGTCGAGCCGGTCCACGGCGGCACGCAGCGCCGGGGTGATCGTGCCCCTGCTGTGGCTGAGGCAGGCGGGAGCGGTGCTCATGCCGCGACCTCCGCCTGCCAGGGGGCGGTCGGGTCGTCGAAGATGCTGACGACCTGGCGCATGACGCGCCGCTCGGCCGGGTCGAAGGGCTGCTTGGCGTGGATGGTGCCGAGCTGGTCCCACATGACGATGTCCCCCGGCCGCCACGTGTGCGCGTAGGTGTGCCGGGGACTGCCCGCGTGCGAGAGGAGTTCGTCGAGCAGCTTGCGGCTCTCGTCGGGGGCGAGGTCCACGATCCGCTTGGTGTTCAGGCTGCTGACGTAGACAGACTGGCGGCCGGTGCGCGGATTGCGGGCGATCAGCGGGTGGACGGTGGAGGTGCCGTCCTCGGCCTTGATCTGCCGGGTGTGCTCGCCGAGCGACACCTCGCCCTGGAGCTCCTCCTCGATGGTCTCCTCGTACCCGGTGCGCAGCGCGTGGCGGACCCGGTAGGAGTGCAGGCGCCGGCGCTCCTCCGGGGACAGCGACTCGTACAGGGCGTACATGTCGGTGAAGAGGGTCTCCCCGCCGCCGGACGCCGGCACTTCCACGGCCTCCAGGAAGCCGACCTGGGAGACGCGCGGGCGGAAGGAGTAGTCGGTGTGCCAGCCCATCCAGCCGGCGTCGCCGACGCCGATCTTGCGGCCGTCCTCGACCAGGTTGGAGACGATCAGGATCTCGTTGTGGTCGGGATGGGCGCCGTTGGTCAGACCGGTCTTCGGGATGTAGCCGAAGCGCCGGCCGAAGGCCAGGAAGTCCTCGTGGGCAGGGGTCTCGTGGCCGCGGAAGACGAGCACGAGATGCGCGTCGAGCGCCGCCCAGATCTCCTCGGCCTGGGCCTGGTCCAGGTCGCCGGTGACGTGGGCTCCGTGCACGACGGCGCCGAGCGCGGCGCCGGGTATCGGCGTGACGTCCATGGGCGTTGCCGCCTTTCGCAGAAGGGAGGGGCCGGGGAAGCGGGGGTGATCAGCGCAGGTCGAGGCCGGCGAGGTCGCCCGCTTCGCGCCAGCGCCTGAGGATGTTCACGAACTCCACCGAGCCGCCGCCGTAGCTGGAGTTGAGCAGGGGCATGCCGCCCGGATCGCCCTCGTTGTTGTAGAGGCCGGGCGTGCAGTTCTCGAGGAAGTCGATGCCGTTGGTGGCCAGCCGGAGGATCTCCTCGACCCATTCCTTCTCGCCGGCCTCTGAGGCCTCGACGACCCGGTGGCCGCGCTCCTCGACGCGGCGGACGACATGCGCGAGGTGCCGGGTCTGCTCGCCCAGCATGTAGGCGATGTTGACGTGCCGGCCGGCCTGGACCTTGGACAGGATGAAGCAGTTGGGGAAGCCGTTCACCTGGAGCCCGTGCAGGGTGCGCGCTCCGTCCGCCCACTTCTCCGAAAGCCGTACGCCGTCGCGGCCGACGATGTCGTAGCCGGCCCGGTCCGTGTACGGCACGGCGAACTCGTGCTCGTACCCGGTGGCGAAGACCAGGCAGTCGACCGGGTACTCCCGGCCGTTCGCGACGACCCCGGCCGGGGTGAGCCGCTCCACGCCCTGCCCCTCGGTGTCGACCAGGGTCACGTTGGGCCGGTTGAAGGTCTGCAGGTAACCGTCGTGGAAGCAGGGCCGCTTGCAGTACACCCGGTAGTACGGCTTGAGGGCGGCGGCGGTCGCGGGATCGGTGACGACGCCGTCGATGCGGGCCCGCAGCTCCTCCATCTTGAGGAAGTCCGCCCGCTCGGCCGCGAGCGCCCGCTCCGCGGGATCGCCCTCGGTGTCGCCGGTGGGCAGGATCGCGGCGGCCAGCTTGGCCGTGGTCTGCGTCCAGCGGTCCTGGACCAGGTCCTCGTCCTGCGGGACACCGGAGGTCAGCGCGTGGAAGTTCTCCATCCGGCGCTGCTGCCAGCCCGGTTCGAGGCTCCGCGCCCAGTCCGGCGGGGTGGGCCGGTTGCCGCGGACGTCGACGGTGGCCGGGGTGCGCTGGAAGAGGACGAGCCGCTCGGCCCACTCGGCGAGGTGCGGGGCGAGCTGGATGGTCGTCGAGCCGGTGCCGATGACGCCGACCGTCTTGTCCTTCAGCTTGGTCAGGCCGCCCGTGCTGTCGCCGCCGGTGTAGTCGAAGTCCCAGCGGCTGGCGTGGAAGGAGTGCCCGGCGAACGTGTCGAGCCCGGGCAGGCCGGGGAGTTTGGGGCGGTGCATCAGCCCGATCGACATGGCCACGTACCGGGCCCGGAACTGATCACCGCGGTCGGTGCTCACCAGCCACCGCTCGGCGGCCTCGTCCCAGCGCAGCTCGGTGACGGCGGTCTGGAACAGGGCGTCGCGGTAGAGGTCGTACTTGTGGGCGATCTTCTGGAGGTGGGCGAAGATCTCGGGCCCGGTGGCGTACTTCTCGGTGGGTATCGTGCCGATCTCTTCGAGCAGCGGCATGTAGATGTAGCTCTCGACGTCGCAGCGGACGCCGGGGAAGCGGTTCCAGTACCAGGTGCCGCCGACGTCACCGGCCTCGTCGATCAGCCGGATGCGGTCGAGGCCGGTCTCCTTGCGCAGGTTGGCGCCGGTCAGCAGGCCGCCGATGCCGGCGCCCACGACGGCCACGTCCACCTCGTCGGTGAGCGGCTCGCGCTCCCGCCGCTCGGTGTAGGGGTCGCGCGCGTAGCCGCTGAAGTCACCGCGGGCGAACTGGTAGGTGCGGCCGGTGGTGCGCTTGTCGCGCTCCTGCCGGTACTTCTCCCTCACCGTCTCCAGGTCGAAGGCCGGCGTTTCGTCGAAGGTCAGCGTTTCGTCGTCGCGGTCGTCGCGGTCGTCGCTTTCGGCGCGGGCCACAGCTCCTCCTCGGGGGAAGGGGGCGGAAGGGAAACATGACGCCATACGTCGTCGAACTGATCGCGCAGCCGCAGCGGCGCGTCGGAGTTGCTGAACAGGTAGAAACGGTCGGAGCCGAGGGCCTCGTACACGAGATCGGCGACGTCATCGGCGCTCACCGACGTGTCGCCGCCCGCGCCGCGCGGCGCCGTCAGGCCCTGCACCATGGGGGTGTCGACCCGGCCGGGGCAGAGCACCGACACCCGGACCGGCGTGCCGTGGAGGTCCGCGCGCAGACTGCGTGCGACGGCCAGGTCCGCGTGCTTGGACGCGGCGTAGGCGGCGCTGCCGGCCCCGACGACGAAGGCGGACATCGAGGCCGTGTGGATCAGATGGGCGGGGCGGCCGCCGTCGAGCAGCCGGGGCACGAAGGCGCGGGCCACCAGGACGTGCGCCCAGTGGTTCACCTCGAAGACCCGCCGCATCCGCTCCAGCGGCACCTCCCACAGGGGCTGTCCCACGGGACCGAGGACCCCGGCGTTGTTGCACACCACGTCGACGCCGCCGAGCAGACCGAACGCCGAATCCGCGAGCCGTTCCACGGCGTCCGGGTCGGTCAGGTCGGCGGTCACCGCGGTGACCCGGGCGCCCCGCGCGGTGAGTTCGGCGGTCCGGCGGTGCAGGGCGTCGCCGTCGACGTCCGCCATGACGACGCGCGCGCCGGCCCGCGCGAGGCGGGCGCTGAGGGCGAGGCCGATGCCGCTGGCCGCGCCCGTCACCACGGCTGTCCTTGTCTGTGACTGCGCTGTCTGTGACTGCACTTGACTGTCTCCGCTTCCGCGCAGGGGCACGCCGAAGGACGGCGCGCCGTTGCCGACGAGAAGGTGTGGATCGGGTCGTGCCGTTCGAGGAGGGCGGCCGTCAGCCGGGGTCGGGGAGCTTCAGGCTGATCGCGAGAACGGTCGCCGTGAGCAACCCCAGCAGGGCGAGGACGAGCACGGCCGCCGACGCCGTCGACACCCAGCCGTCCAGGGAGAGATAGAGGCTTCCGCCGACGGTCGCGCCCAGCGCGGTCGCCATCTGCTGACTGGTCACCAGCACACCGCTGCCCATGCCGGCCTGCGAGGGCGGCACGTCGGCGAGGATCGTACGGAACAGTGTCGGCCCGGTCAGTGCCGCGCCCACGCCGTAGAGACCGATCCCGACGAGTACGAGCGTCAGGGAGGGATGCGGCCAGCCAAGGCCGACCACCAGCGCGAGCAGCAGCAGGCCCGCGCCCTGCACGACGGCGCCCAGGGTGACGATCCGGGCGCCCAGGGCCGCCGCGATCCTCGGCGTGAACAGCGTCACCACGAAGAAGGCCACGGCGAACGGCGCGAGCCCGCCGCCGGATTCGAGCCCGTCCAGGCCGAAGTGGCCCTGTGCGACCAGCGCGTACACGAACAGGAAGGCGCCGAAGCCGGCCGAGAACGGCACCATCGCCGCGAGGCCTCGCCGCATCCCCGGATGGGAGAGGACCGACGGGGACAGCAGCGGTGATCCGCCCCGCGCCTCCAGCGCCCGTTCGGCCCGCGTCAGCGCCAGCGCCCCCACGGCGGCGACCGCGAGCAGCGACCACAGCCACAGCGGCCAGCCCAGTTCGGGGCCCGCCACGACCAGGGCGAGGACACAGACCATGGTGAGACCGAACAGCAGCGTGCCCGCCGGGTCGAAGCCGGGCTTCGTGCCGGCCCTGGTCGCGGGGACGCGCCGGACGGCGAGCAGCGCGGCCACGCCGATCGGCACGTTGATCGCGAACACCATCCGCCAGCCGATCCCCGCGACGTCGAGCGTGACGAGCAGCCCGCCCAGGATCTGCCCGGTCACCATGCCCAGGGCCGCGGTCGCGCCGTACAGGCCGATCGCACGGGCCCGCGCCTGCCCCGCGGTGGCCGCCTGGATCGTGGCGAGCACCTGCGGTACGAGCATCGCGGCGGCGGCACCCTGCAGCAGCCGGGCCGCGACGAGGAACTCGATGGTCGGGGCGAGCCCGCACAGCGCCGACGTGGCGGTGAACGCCGCGAGCCCGTACGCGTACAGGCGCCGTCTGCCGAAGGCGTCGCCGAGCCGGCCGCCGAGCACCAGGCCGAGGGCGTAGGTGAGGCCGTAGCCGGACACCACCAACTCCAGTGCGGCGGGGCCGCCGTGGAGGTCGTCACTGATCGAGGTCAGCGCCACATTGACGATGGAGGCGTCCACGATGGACAGGGCGTATCCGGTGAGCACCACCACGAGGGCGATGCCACTGAGCCCCGCGGCGGCCGGTTCGGGGCCGGCCGAGGGTGCTGGTGTCGCGGTGGACCCCTGCGGAGGGCGCAGGCCCTCGTGCTTCGTCATGCGCTGCCTACCCAGGCGTGTGTGGGGGACGGTTGGGGGAGTGCCGGGGCTCTGCCGTCACTCGGTGGTGGTGGGAGTGCCCGTGATCTTCGACAGGATTCCCTTGGAGGCGTCCTTCGCCGACTCCGGCCACGGGGTCAGGGAGTTGAACCCGCGGTGCGAGGACTCGGGCTGGACGCGGGTATCCATGGACATCCGCATGGCGGCCGGGTCCACCGAGACGTTCGGGACGGACTTGTGGCACATGTAGGCGTGGAAGAGGATCACGTCGCCCGGTTCCATGGGCGAGAGCAGCAGCTGCTCGTCCGCGCCGAACTCCTCCGCGGGGACGCCGCGTACGGGGTGGCCGAAGCGGCGGAAGTTCTCGGTGACGACGTGCTCGCGCGGGCCCTTCTTGTGGCTGCCGTCGGCGACGGCGACGCCGCCTATGGCGCGGGTCGTCGGGAGCAGCGGTATCCAGGCGGTGCGGAAGTCCTTGTTCGGGCCGATGTAGAAGCCGTCCTGGTGCAGCGGCGTCAGGAAGCTGGGCTCCGCGGTGTCCGGGGCGGACGGGTAGTAGCGGATGGTCGTCGACTTGAAGACGAAGACGGGCTCGCCGAAGACCTGCTCCCAGACCTTCAGGGTCGAGGGGTGGTTCCACAGCTCGTCGTACTCGACGTAGTCGTGCATCGCCACCTCGTCGACCGCCTCGAACGAGTCGATGCTCAGGGTGTCGAGGGTCGTGCCGGGGGCGGCGTGGCCGAGTGCGATCAGACCGCCGAGCATCTGCTCGGCCGCGGTCCGCACCAGGTCGCGGTCCAGGGCGCCGCGCAGATAGACGTAGCCGTGCTCGTCGTAGAACCGGTCGAGGGCGGCACGGTCGTCGAGCAGGGGCGTGCAGTCGACGTAGTCGCTGAAGGTGTCCGTCATGGTTCCTCGTCCTCGTGACGTCTGTGCGGGGGAGAAGGATGCGGGGAAGTGCGGGGAAGGCGCGTCGAACATCCGGGCGGGACGGCGGCTTCGTCGGCGCCGGGCGGGACCGGGTCGCTCAGAAGGTGACGGGGATTTCGTCGAACCCACCGGTGATCCGGTGTTCCTGCCAGCGCAGCGACTCCTCGGGCACCGCGAGCCGCAGATCGGGCAGTCTGCGGAACAGCCGCTCGAACACCGCGGTCAGCTCGATCCGGGCCAGCGTCCGGCCGATGCAGTGCCGGGCGCCGTGCCCGAACGCCATGTGCGTCTTCGGCTTCTCCCGGCCCAGGTCGAAACGGTCGCCGTCGGGGAATGCCCGGCTGTCGTAGTTGGCCGCGCCGATGGCCAGCTTCACCGCGTCGCCGGTACGGATCACCGTGTCGCCGACGGTGATGTCGCCGTGCGCGTAACGCGGTATCAGTGCGTTGGATCCCTTGCCGCCGACACCGAGGCGCAGGATCTCCTCCGTCGCCGCCGACGCGAGTCCGGGATTCTCCACGAGCCGGGCACGCTGGACCGGATTGCGCAACAGCAGCAGGGTGCCCAGGTCGATGCGCACAATGGTGGTCTCATAGCCGAACAGAAGGACGGCATTGCCCAGCTGGGCAATTTCCGCGTCGGACAGTTTGCCGTCTTTATCGGCGATCAGCTCGGACAGAATGTCGTCGCCCGGTTCAATTCGCTTGCGCGCCACGAGTTCCGTTATGTAGTCGACAACCTGTTGGAAGGTGTTCGCCGAATGCTGGTCGTCGCTCTGGTCGAAGGTCCCTCGCGCCCACAGCCCGAACCGCTCCCGGTCGGCGAGCGGCACGCCGAGCAGATCGCAGATCACCATGGTCGGCAGCGGGAACGACAGCACGCGGTGCAGATCGACCGGCGGCGCTGTCGCGGCCAACTGGTCGAGCAGTTCGTCGACATGCCGCTCGATCTGGGTCTTCATCAGGCGCATCCGGCGCGTGGAGAACCGGGGCACGAGCAGCTGGCGCATCTGCGTGTGCCGGGCGGGCTCGGTCTCGTGGTCGTCGCCGGCCATCAGCGCGACCATGAAGCTCCTGGCCGCGCTCTGGGCCGATCCGTCGGGGGCGGGGTTGCTGAGCCGCAGCCGGCGGTCGGCGAGCAGCGTCCGTACTTCGTCGTAGCGGGTGACCAGCCAGGCGTCTTCTCCGGCGGTCCGCACCTTGGTGATGGGCCCCTCCTGCTGCAGCGCGCGCATCTGGGGCGCGATGCCGAGGATATCGGGGTTATCGAACGGTAACCTCGGAAGTTCCTTCATGGAATGATGCTCATGCCGTTCAGGTTTTAGTGTCAATGAGTTGGGGGTCGGTAATTTCACACGTCGAGTCGGCATGGATTGATTCACGACTGTTCATGTGTCCGACGTCCGGTGAAATTCCGGCAATTGCGCAGTGAATTCTTCTGCGATTACAGAGAGGCCCCGACCAGCTTGGCGAGGTCGATGAGGCGGTTGGAGTAGCCCCACTCGTTGTCGTACCAGCCGACGACCTTGACCTGTCCTGAGGAGACCCGGGTGAGCCCGGCGTCGAAGACGCAGGAGGCCGGGTCGCCCGCGATGTCGCTGCTGACGATGGGCGCTTCAGTGTAGGAGAGCAGGCCCTTGTAGGCCCCGGCCGCGGCGGCCGCGTACGCCTCCTTGACCTCCTGCACGCTCGTACCGCGGCTGGTCGTGACCGTCAGGTCGGTGACCGAGCCGGTGGGCACGGGCACCCGCAGCGCGAAGGCGTCGAGGCGGCCGGCCAGCTCCGGCAGCACCAGGCCGATGGCCTTGGCCGCTCCGCTGGAGGTCGGCACGATGTTGAGGCCCGCGGCGCGGGCGCGGCGCAGGTCCTTGTGCGGCGCGTCCAGCAGGTTCTGGTCCTGCGTGTAGGCGTGGACGGTGGTCATCATGCCGGACTCGATGCCCACGGACTCGTGCAGCACCTTCGCCAGTACGGCAAGACAGTTGGTGGTGCAGGAGGCGTTGGAGATGATCGTGTGGCGCTCCGGGTCGTAGGCGGCCTCGTTCGCCCCGAGCACGATCGTGACGTCCTCGCCGCTGGCCGGTGCGGCGATGACGACCTTCTTCGCGCCGCCCTCGACATGGGCGCGCGCCTTGGCCGCGTCGGTGAAGATGCCGGTGGACTCGATCACCACGTCCACGCCCAGGTCGCCCCAGGGCAGGGCGCCGGGGTCCCGCTCGGCGAGCACCTTGATCGTCTTGTCGCCGACGCGGATCACGCCGGGCTCGGCGGTGATCTCGGCGGGGAAGCGGCCGAGCACCGAATCGTAGGCGAGCAGATGGGCCATCGTGGCGACGTCACCGAGGTCGTTGACGGCGACGATCTCCAGGTCCGAATCCTGTGCGGCCGCCGCGCGGAAGACGTTGCGGCCGATGCGCCCGAACCCGTTGATGCCGATACGCGTGGTCATAGAGCAATCCTCACTCTGCGCTACTGACGTGGGGTGACGCGCCGTTGCGCCATGGAGGTCGGGTGGGCCCGCGTGCCGTCGCGAGGCGCTGACCGCCGATGCATCAACCAGCTTATATAAGTGCACGCTATTTTTCTAGGGTGACCACTTCGCACGACAACAGCCCGAGGGACCTGCTTGACGTGGGTGCCCTGACCACGGCGATCGAGAACTTCAACCGCTTCTACATCCGTCTGCCCACGCTGCAGACGCTGTCGTTCACGACGCTCTCGGTCCTCGACACCCTGACCACTCGCGGCCCGACACGCCTCACCAAGCTGGCCACGACCGAGCAGATCAGCCAGCCGGGACTCACCCAGCTGGTCACGCGCCTGGAGCAGGACGGGCTCGTGGAGCGCCGCCCCGACCCGACGGACGGACGCGCCACCCTCGTGCACATCACGGAGGCCGGCCGCGAGGTGGGCAGGTCGCGCCTGGAGGACCGGACCCGCCGACTGCTCCCGCTCGTCGGCCAGTTGACCGCCGAGGAACAGCAGGCGATCACCAAGGCGCTCCCGGCGCTCTCACGCCTCGCGGAACTCGGCAACGAGGACCGGCCTTAGCGTCTGAGGCCGTACGAAAGCCTCTGAGGCCGTACGAAGCGGCCTCAGCCGGAGCGCTTCGGCGAACGCCCTTCGACCGGTACGCCCAGCGGGCGGGCGAGGCCGACCACTCCCTCGTCGAGGCGCTGCAGATGGCGCAGGACGCGGAAGGTGACCGTTCCGGAGCGCAGTGCTCCGGTGCCGTCGGCCTCCAGCATGGAGGCGATGCTGGCCCCGGTCCTGACCTCGTCGCCGGTCTTCACTTCATCGACGTACGCGGTGATGACGTCGAGGTTGTGCGCGATACGACGGCCGGCCCTTGCGAGGCGCGGATCGGCGGCGACGGTCTTGCTGTACGGCACCAGCTCGGCCGTCGCCGCGAGGGAACGCGCGTGGTACGCGGTGGTCTCCAGGAGCGCCACCAGATAGCGGGCGGTCCTGCGGCGGTCGCGCAGCGGGGTGATCGGATGGGTGAGCGGCTGGACGGAGTCGCGCAGGTCGTCGAGCGCGGAGTCCAAGTCCCGTGCCTTGTCCAGGAGATCGGCGGCAGGGCCGCCGCTGAGCTGCTCCACGGACGCGGACACGACGTCCGCGAGCCGGGCGAGGACGGTGCTGAGCAGTTCGTCGGTACGGCGGTCGGTGCGCACCGGGAGGACGAGGACGGCCGCGATGATGCCGCAGGCCGCGCCGAGCGCCGTCTCCTCGATGCGCAGCCAGAGCACGGAGAGGCTGTAGGTGTTCAGGAGCGTGTAGAGCAGGCCCAGCATGGCCGTGACGAAGAACGACATCAGGGCGTACGACAGCGGGGCGGTGAAGAACATCGCGAAGATGAGGACCAGGACCAGGGCGAACGCCAGCCAGGTGTGGTCGCCCACGAGCCCCGCGAGCGCCACACCGGCGACGACACCGAGCACGGTGCCGAGCACCCGCCGGTATCCCTTGACCATGATCTCGCCCGTGGACGCGGTGTTGAGGAAGACCACCCAGCAGGTGAGCACCGCCCAGTACCAGCGCTGCGTGGAGAGGAACTCGCCGCCGACGATGGCCAGCGTCGAGCCCACCGCGACCTGGAAGGCGGCCCTGGTGGTGGGGCGCCGCAGGCCCGTGTGCTCGTCGTCGGCCGCCTCGACGATCTGCTCGACCCCGGCGATCGCGATGTCCTCGGCGTCGAACTCCTCGCGGGAGCGGGTCGTCGCGGGGGAGTCGTCGGACTCGTCCTGCGGTCCGTCCAGCGCGAGCCGCAGTCCGAGCACGGCACGCGCGGACTCGCCGATGCCGCGGAAGACGTCCTGGACGGCCAGCGAGGCCCGCGGCAGATTGTCCTCGTCGCGGTAGCCGAGCAGCCTGTTGCGTACGTGGGCCAGCGCCGTGCCCCGGTCGCCGGCGACCGGATGTGCCACCAGGTGGTGCAGCGCCCTGAGGTCACGCCGGAGCGTGACGGTCGCATCGTCTTCGGGGCGGATGCGGGTGCCCGTCTGAGGCACCGGGGCGTGCGGCAGATGCAGCGTGAGGGTGTCCGCGCGCTCGGCGCTGCGCGCGTTCAGGAGCAGTACGCCGAGGCGTTCGGCGGCGATCTCCGCGTCCGCGACGCGGCGTTGCACCAGGGAGGCGGTGGCCTCGTCGGGGGTGCCCTCCTCCAAGTGGTCCTGGATCATCAGGGCCGTCTCGTGCAGCCGCGCGGTGCCCCGGCGCAGCTCGTCGAGGACCTTCTCCAACTCGTCGGGTACGGCGTCGAGCAGCTCGATCTGGGTGGCGACCAGCTGGGCGAGGCGCGCCCGGAAGGCGACCCGCAGCCGGCCGAGGACCCGCTCGGGCGTCTCCGGCACCACGGCGAACCGCACGACGGCGCTGCACCCGAAGGCGATGGTCAGGGCCAGGCACAGCTCGGGCAGCGCCGACCCGGTGGCGCCCACGAACAGCGAGACGAAGTAGACCTGGAAGCCGATCAGACCGAGGGCCGTGGCCCGGTCGCCGAACCGGCGGCAGTAGACGGCGCCGAAGATCAGCGCCACGAAGAAGACGTCACCCGTGACGACCCGGTCGTGCAGCAGCGCCCCGAGGGATATCGCCGCCAGCGAGACGGGCAGCCCGAGCGCGAGCGTGACCGCCTGGTCGCGGGTCTCCTTCTCCTTGATGGCGAAGGTGGCGACCATCGCCGTCATGGCGCCCGCGACCATGTGCGTGACGTCCGTGCCGAGCAGGGCGAGCACGACGAGCGTCAGGGCGATCGCGCCGACCGTGCGGAGTCCCGCCATCAGCCGCAGCAGTCCGGGGTCCGACGCCACGAAGCGGTCCCACGCGCCGGTCCTGGTCCGCCGATTCACTGCGCTCACACCCTCGTCGCCGCTGTTCAGGGCGCGATTCTGTCACGGGAACGTGCGGCCGGGACCTGAGGGGCGCAGGCGTCTCGAACCGCAAGACGGGGCTCAGTGTCCGGGGGCGCCGGCCCGCAGTCCGTCCATGACGAGGTCCATGAGGCGTCCGGCGCGTGGCTGCCAGTCGCTGTGCGGGTCGATCTGCCAGAGACCGGCGATGGCGAGCATGAAGTCGTCGGGGGTCAGACCGGGGCGGATCGTGCCGGCCTCCTCGTTCGCCTCCAGAAGCAGCGAGACGGCCGAGATCAGCGAGCCCTTGCTGACGGCCATCAGCGTGCCGTGCCCGCTGGTCGCGCTGCGGATCGCGTCGGCGAGGCCGGCCTTGGCCATGGCGTACTGCGCGAGCCGGTCCATCCACTCCCGCAGCGCCTGGTCGGGGGCGCGGGTGTCGAGCAGCTGGCAGGCGGTGTCGCAGACCTGCTGGACCTCGTAGCGGTACACCTCGAGGACGAGCGCCTCGCGGTTGGGGAAGTTGCGGTAGAAGGTGCCCTGGCCGACGCCCGCCTTCTTCGCGATCAGGCTCAGCGGCGCGTCCGCCGCGCGGGTCAGCTCCGCGAGGGCGACCTCCAGGATGCGCTCACGATTCCGTTGCGCGTCCGAGCGCAGTCGGGCGTCCTTCTTCTCCCGCACTCGGCCCTCCTTCCTGGAGTGTTCCTGGAATCACGCTTCCGGGAATCGGGGCGCGGGCCGGTCGTGTTGCAGCCCGTGCCGGTATTGCTAAGCGGACAGCTGTCCGCTAAATTCAATGTTTGCGGACAGCTGTCCACTTAGGCTCACCATACCGGCAGAACCGGTCGGAGGGCACGCCGTCGGGCGACCGCCGTCGGCCGCCCGCCCGCCGCACGTCACAGGTGCCTGACCCGGCACTCCTACGTACAGCGCCATCTCTTCCCGAACTCACCGTCGGGATCGCCTCGTTCCACGCTCCCACCGAAGTGGCAGCTGCCGACAGAAGCAGACAGAAGCGAAAGAAGGCTGATCGTGGCTCCATCGACGTCCAGCGCCATCACACTGAACATCAACGGCGAAAAGCACACGCTGCCCGTCGACCACCGCACCACCCTGCTCGACGCACTGCGCGAGCGCCTCGATCTGACCGGCACGAAGAAGGGCTGTGACCAGGGCCAGTGCGGCGCCTGCACAGTGTTGATCGACGGCCGCAGGGCCGTCTCCTGCCTCCAGCTCGCGGTCGCGTCCGAGGGCCGGGAGATCACCACCATCGAAGGCGTCGCCGACGGCGACCAGCTGCACCCCGTGCAGCAGGCCTTCCTCGACCTCGACGGCTTCCAGTGCGGCTACTGCACGCCGGGGCAGATCTGTTCGGCCATCGCCGTGATCGAGGAGCACGCCAAGGGCTGGCCGAGCGCCGCGACCACCGACGTGAGCCCCGACGCGGCCGTGCCCGAGCTGACCGCCGACGAGATCAGGGAGCGGATGAGCGGCAACCTCTGCCGCTGCGGCGCCTATGTGTCCATCGTCCAGGCGGTCGCCCGCGCGGCCGGGAGCGACGTCGGCAGTGAGACCGGCATGGTGATCGAGAGCAGGACCGTGGGTACGGAGGCCGTGGCATGAGGGAATTCGACTACCGACGCGCGAGCGACGTGTCCGGCGCGGTCGCGCTGCTCGGCGCCGACCCCGAGGCGCGCTACATCGGCGGCGGCACCAACCTCGTCGACCTGATGAAGACGGGCGTGGAGCGCCCCGCCCTGCTCGTCGACGTGCGAGAGCTGCCCCTCGACCAGATCGAGAGCACGCCCGAGGGCGGGCTGCGGATCGGCGCGACCGTCACCAACAGCGACCTCGCCGCCCACCCCGAAGTCCGGCGCCGCTACCCGGCGTTGACACAGGCAGTCCTCGCCGGCGCGTCCGGACAGCTGCGGAACATGGCCACGGTCGGCGGCAACCTGCTGCAGCGCACCCGCTGCGGCTACTTCACCGACCTGACCAAGCCCTGCAACAAGCGCACCCCCGGCAGCGGTTGCCCCGCCATCGAGGGCGAGCACCACAACCACGCGATCCTCGGCGCCTCCGGCCACTGCGTGGCGATCCACCCCTCGGACATGGGCGTGGCGCTCGCCGCCCTCGACGCCGTCGTCTCGTACGAAACAGCCGAAGGCACCGGCGAGTTGCCGCTCGCCGACTTCTATCTGCCGGTGGGCGAGACGCCCCACCTGGAGACCGCGCTGCCGTCCGGCGCGCTGATCACCGCCGTCACGCTGCCGCCGGCCCCGGTCGCCGCCGTCTCCCGCTACCGCAAGGTCCGCGAGCGCGCCTCGTACGCCTTCGCGATCGGCTCCATCGCCGCGGCACTCGACGTCCGGGACGGTGTCGTACGCGAAGTGCGCCTCGCCTTCGGCGCGGTGGCGTCCCGGCCGTGGCGCGCCCTGGAGGCCGAGCGGGTGCTGACCGGGGGCCCGGCGACCGCCGAGGCGTTCGCCGCCGCCGCGGACGCCGAACTGGCGGCCGCGAAGACGCTGCCCCACAACGGCTACAAGGTGACGCTGCTGCGCAACCTCGTCGTCGCCATGCTGACGGAACTCACCGAGGAGGCGACCCGATGACAACCCAGACGACCGCAACAGCCACCCCGGTGACAGGCGCCACCGGCAGCTCGTACACCCGCGTCGAGGGCGTCGACAAGGTCACCGGCGCGGCCCGGTACGCGGGCGAGGTGCCCGCCGCCGAACTCGCCCACGGCTGGCTGGTGTTGTCGAGCATCGCCCGCGGCCGCATCGTCTCCGTCGAGTCGGACCCCGTCCGTGCGATGCCCGGCGTCCTCGCCGTGCTGCACCACGGGAACGCGCCGCGCGTCGACGGCGACTACCTCGGCATGATGGGCAAGCCCGACCCGATCGTCGAGGTCTTCCAGCACGACCGGGTGCCGTTCGCCGGCTGGCCGGTGGCGCTCGTCGTCGCCGAGACCTCCGAGCAGGCGCGGGAGGCCGCCGAGGCCCTGGTGGTGCGGTACGAGGAGGAGCCGCACGACGTCGCGTTCACCGCCGAGCACCCCGGCACCTACACGCCGGACGGCCATCTGGTGGAGAAGGGCGACCTGGAGGCCGAACTCGCCGCGTCCGCCCATGTCGTGGACGCCGAGTACACCACGCCCGAAGAGCACCACAGCTCGATGGAACCGCACGCGGCCCTCGCCTACTGGGACAGCGGACGGCTCGAGGTCGTCGACTCCAACCAGGGCAGCACCTGGGTCGCGGAGGAGCTGACGAAGCTGTTCTCGCTCGACCCCGGAACCGTCCGGGTGCGGTCGGAGCACATCGGCGGCGCCTTCGGCGCCAAGGGCCTGCGTGTGCACCAGATCCTCGCCATCATGGCGTCGACCGTGCTCGACCGCCCGGTCCGGGTCGTCATCACCCGCCGCCAGCTCTTCTCCCTCGTCGGCTACCGCAGCCCCACCGCCCAGCGGGTCCGGCTCGGCGCCGACGCGGACGGGCGGCTGCGAGCCGTCGGCCACCAGGCGCACAGCCTCACCTCGACGATCCATGAATTCGTCGAGGGCAGCGCCGGGTTCGGACGTCCGATGTACGCGTCCGACGCCCACCGCAGCGTCAACCGCGTGGTCCGCCTCGACGTGCCGACGCCGACGTTCATGCGCGCGCCCGGCGAGGCCCCCGGCTCCTTCGCGCTGGAGTCCGCGCTCGACGAACTCGCCGAGCGGTGCGGAATCGACCCGATCGCGCTGCGCGTCCGCAACGAACCGGAGGTGGGCCCCGTCTCCGGTCTTCCCTTCGGCTCCCGCAATCTCCTCGCCTGCTTCGAGGAGGGCGCCCGCAGGTTCGGCTGGGCCGACCGGGACCCGCGCCCCGGCGTGCGCCGCGAGGGGCGCTGGCTGATCGGCACCGGCACGGCGGCGGCCACCTTCCCGGTGATCGTCATGCCGTCCACGGCGGCCGTGACGGCGGAGGCCGACGGCACCTTCACCGTACGGATCACCGCCTCGGACGTCGGCACGGGCGCGCGCACCGCGCTGACGCTGCTCGCCGCGGAGACCCTCGACGTGCCGCGCAACCGGGTCCATGTCCGCATCGGCGACAGCGACTTCGGCCCCGCGGCCATCTCCGGCGGTTCGATGGGCACCCGCTCCTGGGGCTGGGCCGTCACGACCGCCGCGCGCGACCTGAAGGAGCAACTGGCCCTGGGCGGTGACATCCCGCCGCAGGGAATCACCGTGCGCTCCGACACCAGTGCCCTCCTCGGCTCCCTCGGGGAGAAGGAACGGCACTCCTACGGCGCGCAGTTCGCCGAGGTCGCCGTGGACGTCACCACCGGCGAGGTCCGCGTCCGCAGGATGCTCGGCATCTTCGCCGCAGGGCGGATCGTCAACCCGCTGACCGCGCGCAGCCAGCTCGTCGGCGGCATGACCTGGGGCCTGTCGATGGCCCTGCACGAGGAGGCGGTCAGGGACAGTGCGACGGGCGGCCACGTCGGCGCCGACTTCGCGGGCTACCACTTCGCCGCGAACGCCGATGTGCCCGAGATCGAGGCGGACTGGGTGCCCGACCCGGACTCCGACGACCCGGTCGGCATCAAGGGCATCGGCGAGATCGGCATCGTCGGCGCGGCGGCGGCCATCGCCAACGCGGTCTGGCACGCGACCGGCGTACGCCACCGGGCACTGCCCATCCGCCCGGACCGTGTCCTGGAGGCGGCCGACGGAGCCTCCGATGCTTGACATCGCCGACGAGCTGCACCGGTGGGTGCGGGAGGGCCGGGCGTTCGCCGTCGCCACCGTCGTGGCGGTGGGCGGCAGCGCCCCGCGCCCGCCCGGCGCCGCCCTCGCCGTGGACAGCGAGGGCACCGTCATCGGCTCCGTCTCCGGCGGCTGCGTGGAAGGCGCCGTGTACGAACTGTGCACCCAGGCCCTCGACGACGGCACGGCGGTGCGCGAGCGGTTCGGCTACAGCGACGAGGACGCCTTCGCCGTGGGCCTCACCTGCGGCGGTGTCATCGAGGTCCTCGTCACGCCGCTGGCCGTCGACGCACCCGGCAGGGCCGTGTTCGCGGCGGCCCTCGCCGCCGCGGCGAACGGCGAGGCGGCAGCGGTCGCCCGCATCGTCGAGGGCCCGGCCGAACTGCTCGGCAGGGCGCTGTTCGTGCGCGCCGACGGTTCGTACGAGAGCGGCCTCGCCGGCCATCCGGAGCTCGACCGGACGGTGGTGGGGGAGACCCGCGCGATGCTGGACGCCGGACGCACCGGCGAGTTCGCCGTCTCGGAGAGCGGATCGCGCTGCGGGGCGCCGCTCACCCTGTTCGTCGAGTCCAGCGTGGAGCCGCCCCGGATGATCGTCTTCGGGGCCGTCGACTTCGCGGCGGCCCTGGTGCGGGCGGGCAAGTTCCTCGGCTACCGCGTGACCGTGTGCGACGCCCGTGAGGTCTTCGCCACGCGGGCCCGCTTCCCCGAGGCGGACGACATCGTCGTCGACTGGCCGCACCGCTATCTGCGGGGCACCGGGACGGACGCCCGCACGGTGCTGTGCGTCCTCACGCACGACGCCAAGTTCGACATCCCGCTCCTGGAGGCGGCACTGCGGATGCCGGTGGCGTTCGTCGGGGCCATGGGCTCACGCCGCACCCACGAGGACCGCAACCGCCGGCTGCGCGAAGTCGGCGTGACCGAGGCGGAGCTGGCCCGGCTGCACTCCCCGATCGGTCTCGACATCGGGGCCCGTACGCCGGAGGAGACCGCCCTGTCCATCGCCGCGGAGATCATCGCGACGCGGCGCGGTGGCAGCGGCGTACCGCTGACGGGGTCGGGCACGCCCATCCACCACGACGGTGCGGGCGGTCCGGCGGACGCGGGCGCCGCGGCGTGACGCGAAGGCCCGCGGCCGGGAGCAAAGGCTCCCGGCCGCGGGTCGTGTCACTTGAGACCGATCTCCGCGCACGCGGCCTTGTACGCCGGCGTGCAGATCTCCGAGGTCTTGTAGATGCCGTCCTCGATCACCGTCGACTTGATGGTGTCCTGGGTCAGCGGGCGGACCGAGACCAGGAGCGAGGGGATGTTCTTCGTGCTGGCGTTCTCCGACGTGTCGCCGGCCAGCGCGTCGAACTCGACCATGCGGCCCTGGGCGATCCGGACCGCCATCTGCGCGGCGCCCACCGCCTCCTCGGGGTAGGACTTGTAGACGCTCATGTACTGCTCGCCCGCGACGACCCGCTGCACCGCCGGCAGCTCCGCGTCCTGGCCGGTGACCGGGGGGAGCTCGGTGAGTCCTGCGGCCTTCAGGGCCTTGATGACGCCGCCCGCCATGCCGTCGTTGGCGGAGTAGACGCCCGCGATGTTGTCCTTGCCGAGCGCGGTGATCGCGTCCCGCATATGGGCCTGCGCCGTCTCCGGCTTCCAGCCGTCGGTGTCGTAGCTCTTGGCGACGTCCACCTGGTTCTCGAACTGGGAGAGCGCGCCGTCCTTGAACACGGCGGCGTTCGGGTCGGTCGGCGAACCGTTGATCATGACGATCTTGCTGTTCCTGCGGTCGCTGCCGAGCGCCTTGAGCAGCGCCTGGCCCTGGACCTGGCCGACCAGCTCGTTGTCGAAGGCCACATAGCCGGAGACGGGGCCCTCGGCGAGCCGGTCGTAGGCGATGACGGGGATGTCCGCTTCCTTCGCCTTCTTGACGGACGGGGCTATCTTCTTCGCGTCCACCGCGCTGACCAGCACCACGTCGACCTTGTCGGCGACCATTTTGTCGAGCTGGGCGCTCTGCTTGGCCGCGTCCTGTCCGGCGTTGGCGTAGACGACCTTGCCCTTGCCGTTGGTGAGCTTGTCGACCTGCTTCTCGATGATGGGGTGGTCGAACTTCTCGTAGCGTGCCGTCTCGGACTCGGGCAGGAGCAGGCCGACCGTGACGTCGTCCCCCTTCCTGTCCTCCTTGGCGCTTGAGTCGTCGGAGTCGAGCAGTCCGCCGCAAGCGGCGAGCGAGAGGGCCAGCATGCCGACGGTGACGGCGGCGGTGGCTTCACGTCTACGGGTTTTCATTCGTCCACTTCCTAGACCTGACCGCTTCGCTGCGGTCCGGGGTGGCTGAAAGCCAACCCGGAGGCCCCGCTGACGTCAAGGAGTCAATCGATAACAAGATGACATTGGCGCCATGTGTTTCAGAGTTGAACTGTTCGGGATGAACCGGCGCGGCGGGGCCCCCGCGAGGCGCGGGGCCCTGCGCTGGGGGTTGGGGCGCGTGAGGCTCCCGGCGGGGCTCCGGGAGCGGGAAGCGGAGGGGAAGCTTCGCATTTCCCGGTTTCGCGGACGAAATAATCAGAGCATGATCGTGCCCGGAAGCTCACACCGTGCTACTGTTGATCGGAGTTGCAGTTGTGGTTCCCATAAGACTTCAAGTGCCTTAGGCGGATCTGATCCGCCGGGCACTTTTGTATTTCCGGAGCGGTTTTCCGGACGGGGCAATCAACGTGGCGACGCCGGAGTTCGCACAGTGCGGTCTCCGGGCTTGCCCCGAAGGAGATTTTGGTATGGCTAACGGCACCGTGAAGTGGTTCAACTCGGAAAAGGGCTTCGGCTTCATCGAGCAGGAGGGTGGCGGCCCGGACGTCTTCGCCCACTACTCGAACATCGCCACCTCTGGCTTCCGTGAGCTCCAGGAAGGCCAGAAGGTGACCTTCGACGTCACGCAGGGCCAGAAGGGCCCGCAGGCGGAGAACATCCTCCCCGCCTGACGCTCACGCGCTGACACGAGGCTGGTGCCCGCACCTCACGGTGCGGGCGCCAGCTCGTTGCTGTTTGCAGACTTGTCTGCGTTTCTAAGTTTTTGCTTTTTTGGCTCGTGCTTGCAATTCGTTCGGTTGGATTTCACCGAGAATTCCTCGATGCGTGCCTTATCGAGGAAGGTTCCCCGTGAACCGTTCAGGTCGCACGAACGATCGCCATTTCGGCAACAACCGCCACCGAGGCCACAGCGGCCAGAAGCGCCGCCCCACCGCCCCGCAGGGCGAATTCGCCTCCCCCGTCACCGTCACCCCCGGCCTCCCCGCGGCGGAGACCTTCGGCGAACTCGACATGCCGGAGACGCTCCTCACCACGCTCACCGGCCTCGGCGTGACCGAGCCGTTCCCGATCCAGGCGGCCACGCTGCCCAACGCCCTGGCCGGGCGCGACGTACTCGGCCGCGGACGCACCGGATCGGGCAAGACCCTGGCCTTCGGCCTGCCGCTCCTCGCCCGCACCGCGGGCCGCCGCGCCGACGCGAAGCGACCGCTGGCCCTGGTCCTCGTCCCCACCAGGGAGCTCGCCCAGCAGGTCACCGAGGCACTCACGCCGTACGCGAAGGCGCTGAGGCTGCGCGTCGCCACCGTGGTCGGCGGCATGTCGATCGGCCGCCAGGCGGGCGCGCTGCGCGGCGGCGCCGAGGTGCTCGTCGCCACGCCCGGCCGGCTGAAGGACCTCATCGAGCGCAGGGACTGCCGCCTCGACCAGGTGGCGATCACGGTCCTCGACGAGGCCGACCAGATGGCCGACATGGGCTTCATGCCGCAGGTCACCGAGCTGCTCGACCAGGTGCGCCCGGACGGACAGCGGATGCTGTTCTCCGCCACCCTCGACCGCAACGTCGACCTCCTGGTCCGGAACTACCTCCAGGACCCGGTGGTGCACTCCGTCGACCCGTCGGCCGGCGCGGTCACCACGATGCGCCACCACGAACTGCATGTGCACGGCGCCGACAAGACCGCCACCGCCACCGAGATCGCCGCCCGCGACGGCCGCGTGATCATGTTCCTCGACACCAAGCACGCCGTCGACCAGTTCACCCGGCACCTGCTGGGCAGCGGCGTGCGCGCCGCCGCGCTGCACGGCGGCAAGTCGCAGCCCCAACGGACGCGTACGCTCGCCCAGTTCAAGTCCGGCGACGTCACGGTCCTGGTCGCCACGAACGTCGCGGCCCGCGGCATCCACGTCGACAACCTCGACCTGGTGGTCAACGTCGACCCGCCGAGCGACCACAAGGACTATCTGCACCGCGGCGGACGCACCGCCCGCGCCGGCGAGTCCGGCAGCGTCGTGACCCTCGTGCTGCCGAACCAGCGGCGCGACATGAGCCGACTGATGGCCGCCGCAGGGATCCGGCCGCAGATCACCCAGGTCCGCTCCGGCGAGGCCGAGTTGAGCCGCATCACGGGCGCGAAGGCCCCCTCCGGCGTGCCGATCGGCGGCGCCACGCCCAGTGTGGAGCGCCCCAAGCGGGGTGGCGCGCCGTTCCGCGGGATGGGCAGCCGTCCGGGGCGGTCCGGCGGCGGTTCACGCCGGGGCGCCGAGTCGCGCGAGATGGCCGAGGCGCGGAAGGCGGCGCGGGTGCGGCGCGGGGCCTGAGCGACCGGCCGTACCTGACTGGCTCCGCCGGATAATCGATTGCCCGGCGGGGCGTCAGCCGTGAGGCTCGCCGCATGCCTGTCGACCCTCATCTGCTCGCCGCCTTCACGGTGACCACCGTCATCGCCCTGATCACTCCGGGGCCGGACATGCTGTTCGTGCTCGGCTGCGGCATCCGGGGCGGGTCCCGCGCCGGTCTGCTGGCC
Organism: Streptomyces sp. NPDC050658; assembly: GCF_044457025.1. Lineage (NCBI taxonomy): Bacteria > Bacillati > Actinomycetota > Actinomycetes > Kitasatosporales > Streptomycetaceae > Streptomyces > Streptomyces sp. NPDC050658. The sequence continues at coordinate 345,769 of NZ_JBITGM010000004.1, read as the reverse complement.
ACGCTCGGGGTGATCACGGGAGACGCGCTGTACGTCGTCGCGGCAGCCGCCGGGCTCGCGGTGCTGCTGACGACGTTCCCGGTGGTGTTCACCGTGCTGCGGTTCGCGGGGGCCGCCTATCTGGTCTACCTCGGCGTCCAGATGATCCGCCGGCGCAAGCAGGGCCAGGGCCTCGACGAGGCCGCCGGCGGGATGTCGGGACGGCGGGCGTTCCTCAACGGGGTGGTGTCCTCGGCGGCCAATCCGCAGACGTTCACATTCATGGTCGCCTTCCTGCCCCAGTTCATCGACCCGGCGGCCGGCCCGGTCTGGGCGCAGTTCGCCGTACTCGGCGGCGTACTGATCGTCCTGGAGTTCCTCGCCGACGGGACGGTGGGCGTGCTGGCCGGGCGTATCGGCGGCTGGCTGCGCGAACGGCAGGCGGCGCGGCGCCGGATCGACGCCGCCACCGGGGGCCTGTTTATCGGCCTGGGCGTCAGGCTGGCGGCCGAGCGCTGACGCCGCCCACGTCGTAGGCCCGCGCGAGCGTCTCCACGGTGGCGGCCATGGCCCGGCGGAGCTCGGCCGGGGCGACGACCTCGACGTCCACGCCGAGCCGCAGCAGCTCGCCGCAGGCATGCTCGGTGCCTTCCACCGGGATGACCGCCTCGACCCATCCGTCGTCGCCCACCGCCGTCGCGGTGGCGTCGACCGCCCTGACGACATCCGGGGCCACGTTGTCGGGCAGGCGCCGACGTCCGTGCGGGGAGAGCCGGACGGTCGCGGTGCCGGTGTAGCGGCGCGCCCGGAAGTCGTCGAGGTAGGCGGCCCAGTACGAGCCGAGGTCGAAGTCGTCCGGCCTGTCGAAGAGTTCGTCGCACAGCACCGCGTCCAGGACCTGGGCGACGCGGTACGTCGCCGTTCCCTTCTCCGAGGCGGCAACGGCGTACCAGGTACCGGACTTGAGCACCAGGCCGTAGGGGCGCAGACGGCGGCTCACCTCCTGCGGGGCGCGCCAGCGGCGGTACCGCACGTCCACCGCACGCCGGGTGAGCACCGCGTCGACGAACAGCGGGAGATACGGCGTCTGTTCGGGCTCCCGGTACCAGCCGGGCGCGTCCAGATGGAACACCGCGCTGACCCGCGCGGCCTCCTCGCGCGGCCCCGTCGGCAGCGCGGCGAGCAGCTTCAGCCGGGCCGCCGTCACCTCGGCCGCGAGCCCCAAGTCGGCGGCGGGTCCGGGCAGTCCGGCGAAGAACAACGCCCGCGCCTCGCCCTCGCTCATCCCGGTGAGCCGGGTGCGGTACCCGTCGAGCAGCCGGTAGCCGCCGCCGCGGCCCGGCTCCGCGTAGACCGGCACGCCCGTGTCCTGGAGCCGCGCCAGGTCACGGTAGGCGGTGCGTATGGAGACCTCCAGTTCGTCGGCGATCTCGGCCGCGGACATACGGCCGCGCGACTGCAGCAGGAGCAGCACCGACAGGAGTCGACTGGCAGACATGCGCGCATTCTCCCCGGAAACCCTGACAGGACCTGTCACAAGGGGGCTTTAGCGTCGGCACGCGCCATCGACGTACGACCGTCGGCACGAGCCGTCTGGATGTACGACCGTCGGCGCGCACCATCGACGAACGACAACGGAACAACAGGAGTCCCGCTGTGTCACCCACCGGCCTCGTCGGCCCGCCCGCCGTGATCGAACTCCGCCAGTACACACTGCGTCCGCACCGGCGCGACGAACTCGTCGAGCTGTTCGACCGGGAGTTCGTCGAGACCCAGGAAGACGTCGGCATGAGCGTGCTCGGCCAGTTCCGGGACCTCGACGACCCCGACCGCTTCGTCTGGCTGCGCGGATTCCGCGACATGGAGACACGCCACCGCGGGCTCACGGACTTCTACGGCGGCCCGGTGTGGGCCGAGCACGGCCCGCAGGCCAACGACACGATGCTCGACTCCGACGACGTGCACCTCCTGCGTCCCCTGCACACAGCGAGCGGCTTCACCGCGTCCCCCGCCGACCGGGCGCCGGTCGGCGCTCCGGCCCCGGAGCGGTTCGTGGCCGCCGTACTGTGGTCCTTCGCGCCCGGACAGGAGAAGGGCGTCGAGCTGATCCGGGACGGCCTCCTCGCCGTGCTCGCGGCGACCGGACCCGCGCCGCTCGCTTTGCTGACCACCGAGTCCGCCCCCAACACGTTCCCCCGGCTGCCGGTCCACACCGGCAGGAACGTGGCCGCGGTCTTCACTTCGTACGCCGATGAGACCGCGTACCGGCGGCACCTCGCCGCGCTCCGGGCTGATCCCCGCGCACGGGACGAGATCCTGCCGGCCGTCGAACGCGAGCAGACGTCGGAACCCCGGACGCTCCGGCTGGCGCCGACCGGCCGCTCGCTCATCTCCTGAGCCGAACCCTGAGCCGAATCCTGGTCCGGCCCTGATTCGGCCCTGATCCGGCCCCCGATCCGGATGTCAGGCGGTGGCCGGTCCGCCGATGCCGTGCAGCAGCGTCTCGACGACGCGCGTGGCGAGCGCGTCCACGGCGGCATCGGTGGCCGGTGCCTCGGCCGCCGCCTCGTGGATGAGGGCGTAGTAGACGCGCCGCGCCCAGTCGAGGTCGGTGTCGGGCCGGAGCAGGCCGGTGTCACGGGCGCGGGCGAAGAGCCGCTCGCACGAGGCGAGTACCTCGGCGTGCACGCGCGCGACTTCGGGGGCGTCGCCGGGGACGGCACCCATCGCGAAACCCCAACTGATCTTCACGCGGAGCACGTTCGCGGTGACCTGGTAGAGCGCGACGGCGGGCGGCGCGGTGTCCGGCCGGGCCGCTTCGACGGCTTCATGGAAGCGCTGGGTCGCCCATGCCGCGAGCGCCACGATCAAGGCGTCCCGCGAGGTGAACCGCCGGTGGACGGTGGTCCGTGCGACCCCGGCAGCCTCGGCGATCTGCTCCATGGTCGCCGCCGGGTTCGCGGACAGGACCCGCTCGGCGGCTTCGAGGATCGCGCGGACCGTCCGCTCGGTGTCGGCGCGCAGCGGTTTCGGGGAGGCGGGGATCGCCATGGGGCGCGGGTCCTTCCGGGGTGGTGGTCGTCAGGTGACGAGAGTACGTCCATGTGGCGGGTCCTCGATGAGTTGCAACATGCATGTCGCATATCGTAGGTTCAATGCATCGAGCGTGACGCAATTGGCGTGACGTGACGTCACGTGATGTCTGCCTGGAGGATCACCATGGACATGTACCTGAACGGCAAGACCGCCCTGGTCACCGGGGCCGGCCGCGGCATAGGACTGGCCGTCGTCCGGGCGCTGGCCGCCGAGGGCGTCCGTGTCGTCGCGGCGAGCCGCACGCCCACCCCGGAAGTGAAGGCGGCCGGTGCGATCCCGGTGGCAGTGGATCTTTCGGAGCCCGCCGGAGCCGAGCGGCTTGTGGAAGAGGCCGTGGCCCGGCTGGGCGGCATCGACATCCTGGTCAACAACGTCGGCGGTGGGGACGGTGGCCTGTCGGGCGGCTTCCTCGACACGACCGACGCGCAGTGGGCGCAGGTCGTCGACCTCAACTTCCTCGCCGCCGTCCGGGTCACGCGCGCCGCCCTGCCCGCCCTGCTCACCTCCCGCGGGGCGATCGTGAACGTCTCCTCGATCGGCGCCCGCGTCCCGCACGGCGGACCCATCGCCTATACGACGGCCAAGGCCGCGCTCACCGCGTTCGGCAAGGCACTGGTCCACGAGTTCGGCCCGCGGGGGGTGCGTGTGAACACCGTCTCGCCCGGCCCGGTCCGCACCGCGATGTGGGAGAGCGAGACGGGGTACGGCGCGGAACTGGCCGCGTCCATGGGGGTTTCCCGGGCCGAGCTGCTGGCCGGGCTGCCCGCGGCGATGGGGATGGTCATCGACCGCCTCGTCGAACCGGACGAGGTCGCCGCGCTCGTCACCTATCTCGCCTCACCGCTCGCCGCGGCGACGAACGGCGCGGACCACGTGATCGACGGGGGATCAGTCAAGACGGCCTAGCCGCAGGTCTCTTCACCGTGTCGGCGCGTACGGAGCTGGTGCGTACGGAGCTTGCGCCTACGAGGCTTGTGTCTACGGAGCCTGCGTATACAGAGCCTGCGTATACAGGGCCTGCGTATACAGAGCCTGCGTATGCAGGGCCTGCGTCTACGGAGCTTCTGACGAACGGTCACTCTCGCGCTTCCGGCAGATTGCACATGCCAGAAGCAAGTGCGAGGGAAAAGGCTATCGGCTGCCCGCTGGTCCTCGGACGTTTTCGAGCGAAACTCCCCGACAGCCGACACAAGCCCCCAAGAATCCCCCTGGAATTGTTCACTCCGCATCGGCCCTCCGACCCGCCCGATGCCTTCGTCCAGGGGGAGACCACCTTGACCGCAAGCACGAACGCCGCCGCGCCCGGACCGACGCTCATCGGCTCCGTCAGACGGGCCATGCTGCTGCTGGAAGCCATCGCCTCGTACGGAAACGGAGTCCCGGCCAAGCGCCTCGCACGGGAGACCGGATTACCCATCGCCACCACCTATCACCTGCTCCGTACGCTCATCCACGACGGCTACCTCCGTCGCGAGGGCGGCCGTTACGTGATCGGCGAGGGCGTGACACGACTCGGCGACGCCGCCGAGCGGCGATCCGGCAGGGCCGATCTGGACGACTGGCTCGGCACCTTGCGCGACGAGCTGGGGGCCGCCGTCTACTTCGCCACGTACGAGGACGGCGAGGTCAATCTCGTCGCCCGCGCCGAGGGTCCCCGCACCCCCGGCGTCGAGCAGTGGGCCGACTTCCGCCGCACCGCGCACGCCCACGCCGTCGGCCAGTGCCTGCTCGCCCAACTCGACCGCGAGGCCCGCCGCGACCACCTCGCACGGCACCCCGTGGAGCACCTCACGCCGTACACCTACCGCGAGGAATCGACCCTGCTGCGCCGCCTGTCCGCCCTGCGTCGGGGCGCACCCGTGCTGGAACGCCGGCAGTACGCGGCGGGCACCGTCTGCGCGGCCGTGCCCATCACCGTCGGGACGGTCCCCGCGGCCGTCGCGCTCTCGCTGCCCGCCCATCTCGACCACCTCCTGGAGCACCGCTCGTCGCTGCTCCAGCGCCATGCCGAGTCCACGCTCACCACGCTGGCCTTCAGCGTCCGCAGCACGGGCCAGAGCGGGAGCCAGAGCCAGAGCCAGGGCCTGGGCTGACGGCGAGCGCGTGCCGCCGTGCGGGTGGAAGTCGGGCCGCCCTCCAGGGGAGGGCGCGGCCTGTCGCGCGGTGTCCGTCGGGGGCGGGGCCCAAGGTGCGTGGAGGAATCACTTCCTATCGCCTGAGGAGCTGGTTATCGACATGCTCGGACTGTTCCACACGTCCCGCGCCGGACGCCTGCTGACCACCGTGAGCTGTGCGTTCGCCGCCGCGTCCGTCCCCCTGTTCCCGGCGGGGAACGCCCTGGCGTCGACGGGCGGTCCCTCGGCAGGGGGACCCGCGGCGGCCGGGAAGGTCATGGCGGCGCCGCTGCCGGGCGGACTCGGCCCGTGCGTACCGGGCAACTGCCCTCCGGGGCCGTACCCAGAGGTCAACAACCAGGGCATCCAGTACCGCGACGACGCGATCAACATCTTCGCCGGCGGTGACTTCCTCGTCCGCGGAAGCGCCGCCGAGGCCGAGGGCCGCGTGGTCGTCCTCGGTGACTTCGACCAGGACAAGGCGGCAGGGGCCAGCGCCATCTACAACATCGGCGAGGCAGGAGTCGGCTCCCGCGTCACGCCGTCCATCGGCTCCGACTGGCTGACGACCGGCGGTGACGTCACCGTTGCGGGGGGCGAGCGACTCCTGGCCGAGCAGGGCGTCGTACGCCACGCGGGTACGACGAGCGGCACGATCCTCGCCCAGGAAGTGGACGAGGACCCCGACGCGGTCGACCCGTACAGGGCGTTGCGCGCTCAGCTCACCACGGCCAGCCAGTGCTACGCGCACGGCGACGGCGGCACGCGCGCACCGACGGGGACCGCCGTGCACGCGGGCGGCGAGACGGTGTTCACCGGCGACGGCACATCGGCGCTGCAGGTCTTCAACGTCGACTTCGACATGCAGAGCGCGAGCGGCGGTCAGGAAGGCATCCGGTTCGAGAACATCCCGGACGGCGCCACGGTCCTCGTCAACGTGCTCGGCGACCAGCCGGTCATCAACACCTACAGCGGCGGCATCGACGACGCGACGGACCCGTTCAACGCGCTGAGGGAACGCCTGCTGTGGAACTTCCCCGACGCCACGGGTGTGGAGATCAAGGGCACCGGCCAGTTCCAGGGCAGCGTACTGATCGGGCAGAACGCGTCGAACGCGACGATCAGTGTGCCGGGCGTCAACGGACGCTTCTTCACGGCGGGTTCGATCCTCCACACCAGCTCGGCGAGCGGCGGTGGCGGCCAGGAGTTCCACAGCTACCCCTTCGTCGGCGACCTGCCCGAGTGCTGGAACGCGCCCACCGTCATCGGCAGGGTGACCGTCGTCAAGAGGGACCAGGAGGACGGCACGGTGCTGCCGGGCGCCGAGTTCCAGCTCTGGCGCGAGACCAACGGCGCCGCCGGTGTGCAGACCTCGGGAGCCGACGCCGACACGCAGATCGGTGACGCGTGCACCACGGACGCCGAGGGCGAGTGCGGCCGCGCCGTGCCGGTCGGCACCTACTACTGGGTGGAGACCGAGGCGCCGGACGGGTACGAACTGCCCTCCCCGGCGTCCTTCGGACCGCTCGTGCTGACCGAGGCCAACGCGAGCGGTGGCGTCACGGTCACCGCGAACAACACGAAGGAGGACGACAACGGCGAAGATCCCCAGGGCGACATCCACGTCGTCAAGACGGACCGGGACAACGGCCGCCCGCTCGCCGGGGCCGTGTTCGAGCTGTGGCGTGAGACGAACGGCCGTGCCGGACTGCAGACGGGCGGCGCGACGCCGGACACCCGTAAGGGACAGGGCTGTTCCACGGACAGCCGGGGCCGCTGCGACTTCCCCGACCAGGAGCTCGGCACCTACTACCTCAGGGAGACCGCGGTCCCGGACGGCTACCGGCTGCCCAAGCCTCCCGTCACCGGCCCGTACCGGCTGACCGAGGGCAACGCCACCGCCGGTGTCACGGCCAGGCTCAAGAACGACCGTGACGAGGGAGGCAAGGGCAAGGGCGGCAAGCGCTGACCCCGGACTGAACCGAACCGTTCCGGGCGCCGCCGGCTGACCTGCTGTCAGCCGGCGGTGCCCGGCTTCGTGCCCCACACGTAGACGCGATCGCCCTTGCGCAGCAGCCCGTACAGCCGCTTCGCGTCCGCCACCGTCAGATTGACGCAGCCGCCGGAGCCGGAGGAGTAGAGGTCGTGCCGGGTGCCGTGCAGCGCCTGGCCGCCGTTGAAGAACTGGGCGTACGGCATCGGCACGTCGTAGATCGTCGAGAAGTGGTCCCGGTGCTTCCAGTAGATCCGGTGCCAGCCGCGCCGCGTCTCCAGACCGTCCCGGCCGCTGCGCATCGGCACCGGGTCGAAGACGAGCCGCCGCTTCACCTGCACCCAGAGGATCTGCCGGGTGAGATCCGCGCACACCACCCGGTACGCCCTGGCCGGGCAGGCCTTGCGTGCCGCGGGGTTACGCCGTGCCTGGTCGGCGACGAGGACGCGGTACGTCCGTAGCGACGCACGCCCGTCGGCGGGCTTCACCCCGAGCCGCCGTTGCAGATTTCGGATGGCCGCGCAGTCCTCGGGGGACTGCACTCCGTCGACCGGGCGCCGCAACTCCCGCTCCAGCTGCCGCTGGTAGGGGGCGGTGCCCGCGGTGCAGGGAGCTTCGGGGCGGGTGGAGGCGGCGGCTGCCGGGGAGGTGAGCAGGGCGATGGCTGTGGCAGTGGCGGTTGCGCTCAGCAGGAACGTACGAAGGGAGAGAGGCTGAGGCTGGATGCGTCGGATCATATAGTCACATTTGCCACATATTCCCTGTCTAGACGGGACTGTTCAGGCGAACGACTGCGACGGCGTGCTCCCCATCCCCTCCTCCGCTGCTGTCTGTCTGCGGCGGAGGAAGGGAGGAGCGCGCGGGCCGTCGGCTCAGGTGCCGCAGTTGCCCGATGTGGGTTCATCGGCGAAGCGGCGGCCGAGCCATTCGAGGGCCGGGCCGTTGCCCTGGATCGCCGTGCCAACGTGGGACTGCCCGGGGAAGGACTTCCACTCCACGGCGTTCCCCTTCGCGCACCAGTCGGCCCGCAACTGCTGCCCGACCGCGTACGGAATCGTCTCGTCCGCGTCCCCGTGGTACACGAACGTCGGCGCGGAAGGCCGTACGGTGCCGATCAACTGGTCGGCGATGGCCTGCCGCCAGTCCGGCTGGTCCAGCGGGTTGGACGTGGTGACGTCCTCGATCTTCTTGCCGCGCCCGGCCTCCAGGGCCGTGCCGACGCACTCGTTGCGTACGACGTCGGCGAGCTTGCGGCCCTCGTCGTTGAGGTACTTGTCGAGCGACAGGGGTGGCTGGGCGGCGTTCAGGCCGACCGCCGACATCAGCAGATAGCCGGCGCTGTCCCCGCCCTCCAGCGAGTCGGCGACCTTGGTGAGATCGGCGGGAACACCGCCGCTCGCCGTCCCCTTGACCTTCAGTTCGGGGGCGTACGTCGCGGCCATCTCGGCGGCCTTCGCGCTGGCGCCGCCGCCCTGCGAATAGCCCATGATCCCGACGGGCGCGTCCGGAGTGATGCCGTACTTCGCGGCCTCCGGGTGCCGCTGGGCCGCACGCGCCGCGTCCAGTACGGCGCTGCCCTGAGCCCTGGCGACCATGTAGGTGTGGTCGCCGGGCGTGCCGAGGCCTTCGTAGTCGGTGACGACGACGGCGTAGCCGCGCACCAGCGCGGCGTTGACGAGGGGCGCCTCCGCCGTCGTACCGCCCGGGAATCCGGCGGACGGCGCGCACTTGTCGCCGAGGCCGACGGTGCCGACGGCGTACGTGATCAGGGGGCGCGGGGTGGTCTTGCCGTCGTCGGGGACGATGACGGTACCGGAGACGGCGTTGGACCGCCCGTCGGCGGAGGTCGAACGGTAGGAGATCTTCCAGGCCTTGGTGGGGGTGGGGGCGCCGGGCGTGTACTGGAACGAGGACGGCTCGGAGGCGAGGATCTCGCCGGGGGTCTTCTTCTTGGGCTTCTTGGCCTTCTTGGCGGGCTTCTTTCCCGGCTTCTTCTCCGGGCTCTTCGCCGTGCTCTGTGTTGTCGCGGGGGTGGCGTCCGGGGCGCCGGCCGGCGCGTTCGCGCTCTGTGCGGCGGCGGATCCGGGGAGCCCGAGCACCGCGACGGCGAGAACGGCGCCCGCGGCGACCGGCCGTCTGCGTGAGGCTGACATCATGCGGCTCTCCCAACTCTCCTGTGGGGAAGGGGGGTTGGGCAGCACCGTACTGACCCGTCAGTAAGAGAGCCATAGATGTCACAAGCCGTCTATGGCCGTCTCGCTATCGCCGTGTGTCGCCCGACTCGGCCCGTGTCTTGGCGCCTTGGTCGGTGAGCCACCGTACGACGTCGCCGGCGTCCTGGGCGCGGGCGATGTCCAGGGGTGTCATGTCGTCGTAGCCGATCCAGTCGAGATCGGCGCCGGCCTTCAACAGGCGCTGAGCGGCGTCGAGTTGACCCCCGTGGCAGGCGCCCCAGAAGGCGCTGGTGACGGCCGGCGGGGACGGTGGCTCGGGTGTGGCGAGGAAGGCCTCGACCCGGTCGAGCAGTCCGAGGGTGGCCGCGTCCTGGAGGTCCGCGCGGGCCCCGAGTTCCAGCAGCCGGTGCGCCGCGCGCCACTGGCCGAAGCCGCGGGCGTCGGCGAGGGGCGTGCCGCCGCCGATGACGGCGCCGGACGCCTCGATGTCGGCGCCCGCGTCGACCAGGGCGTCCAGGGCGATGACGTCGTTGTTGCTGGCCGCCCAGTGCAGCGGCGTCTCGGTGTGGGCGCCGATGAAGCGGGCGTCGGGGTCGGCGCCCGCCGCGACGAGGGCGGCGATGACGGCGGTGGCCTGCGGGTAGTGGCCGGGCCAGTCGGTCGCGACGTGCAGCAGACTGCGCCCGCCGGCGGAGGCGGGACCTTCGGTGGTGACGGTGCCTGCGGCGAGACCCTGATGATCGGTCAGGAGCCGGTGCAGGGCTGGGAGATCACCGGTCCGGATCGCGTCGGTCACGGCGACGGCGAGCGGATCCCGGCTGTCGAGGTCAAGCGGGTGTCGTGGGTTGAGCTGGTTCATGAGGTGGTAGGCCTCCTGCTCGATGACGCGGTCGTTCCCATCATCCCGCCGCCATCCTGGTCCAGACCTATTGACGGAAGGTCTGGACCACTTTACGGTGTGGCGCATCGCCCCACGTACGTCTCCAGGCACCACAGTCCAGGAGGTCAGCGTGACACCCCGAACCCCGTCAAGACCCCTCTCCCCGCGCCGCGCGCCGTCCCGGCTGCTCGCGATCGGCCTGACGGCGGTCTGCGCCATGGCCACGCTGATCGGCGCGGCGCCGGGTGCGTCGCAGGACACCGCAGGCGGCGCTGCCCGCGCCACCACCCAGGACGAGACCTGCGCGGTCAAGTCGAAACCCGCGGGCAAGGTGCTCCAGGGCTACTGGGAGAACTGGGACGGCGCGGCCAACGGCGTGCACCCGCCGTTCGGTTGGACCCCGATCACCGACAGCCGCATCCGCGAGCACGGCTACAACGTGATCAACGCGGCCTTCCCCGTCATCCGCTCCGACGGAACCGTCCTGTGGGAGGACGGCATGGACTCGACGGTGAAGGTCGCGACGCCCGCCGAGATGTGTCAGGCGAAGGCGGACGGCGCCACGATCCTGATGTCGATCGGGGGCGCGACGGCGGGCATCGACCTCAGTTCGAGCACGGTCGCCGACCGGTTCGTCGAGACGGTGGTGCCGATCCTCAAGAAGTACAACTTCGACGGCATAGACATCGACATCGAGACCGGCCTGGTCGGCAGCGGCGACATCACCAAGCTCTCCGCCTCGCAGTCCAACCTGATCCGCATCATCGACGGCGTACTGGCTCAGATGCCCTCGAACTTCGGCCTGACGATGGCCCCCGAGACCGCGTACGTCACCGGAGGCAGCGTGACGTACGGCTCCATCTGGGGCGCCTACCTCCCCATCGTGAAGAAGTACGCCGACAACGGCCGCCTCTGGTGGCTGAACATGCAGTACTACAACGGCAGCATGTACGGCTGCTCCGGCGACTCCTACTCCGCCGGAACCGTCGAGGGATTCACCGCCCAGACGGACTGCCTCAACAAGGGCCTGGTCATCCAGGGCACCACGATCAAGGTCCCCTACGACAAACAGGTCCCGGGCCTGCCCGCCCAACCGGGCGCGGGCGGCGGCTACATGGCCCCGAACCTCGTGACACAGGCATGGAACCACTACAACGGGGCGCTGAAGGGCCTGATGACGTGGTCCATCAACTGGGACGGGTCGAAGGGGTGGACCTTCGGGGACAATGTGAAGGGGCTTCCGTAGCGCGGGTCGCTCGCGCAGGTCAAGACCCCGGTCCGTAGACGCGGAGGAAGGCCCGCACCCCGGCGGTCACCGCCTCGCCCGCCTCCTGGGCGGACACCGGAAGGGCTCCGTCACGAGACTTCCGGGGTGGCCGCGGTGAGGGCTGCCGCGAGGAGCGTGGGCGGACCGTCCAGGGTGGGGCTGTGCAGGGCCTCGGTGCGGTGTACCAGCCGGGGTGCGGTCAGGGGGACCGCGCTGAGGTCGGGGAGGTCCTCGATCGCGGGCTGGGGGAGAAGTGCGAGCCCGTGTCCCGCAGTGATGAGAGCGATGAGTCCGCGTATGTCGGTTCCTTCGTAACGCACGGCCCCGTGGTAGCCGTCGGAGCCGCTGGCGGTGCGCAACTGGTTGAGCGAGACGGCGGTGTCGGGTGCGTCGATCCATCGGGCGTCGGCGAGGTCGGCCAGGCGCAGACCGGCGCGGCGGGCCAGCGGGTGCCGGGCGGGGAGTGCCACGGCCAGGGGCTGTTCCGCGACGGCCGTCGCGGTGAGCGGGCCGACGTCGACGAGGTGGAGCGGGTCGTTGGGCGCGGCGATGCCGTCGACCAGGCCGAGGTCCACGGTCGCGGTCGCGACCTCGCGCGCGATGGCCTCGCGGCCAAGGACGCGCACCGTCACCTCCAAGCGGGGCTGCGACCGGCGCAGGCCGGCGAGCGTCCGGCCGAACCGCGGGCTCAAGGCCAGCGGTGAGGCCCCGATGACGGTGCGGGCGGCGGGTGCCGCGGTCAGGCGCGCGATATCTGCGCGGGCGGCGTCCAACCGCAGCAGCAGCGGCCCGGCGTGCTCCAGCAGGCGGACGCCGACGTCCGTCGGGGTGACCGGGCGCCGCAGCAGGAGGGCCGCCCCGAGGTCGCCTTCGAGCGCGGCGATGTGCTGGGAGACCGCCGACTGCGTGTAGCCCAGTTCGCGGGCCGCCTCGGAGAACGAACCGCAGCGGCACACGGCCACGAACGTACGAAGGAGGTGCGGATCCATGCCCATCAGTATCGCTAATGGAATGGTGATGAATCATCGTTGGCGCTGAACTCGGTTACCGGGGCAGGCTGTCCACATGCCCGAACCCTTGAACTTCCCGACGGCCCGCGTCGCGCTGGTGGGCGACCGCTCGCCCAGCGTCCGGGCCCACGCCCGCATCCCCGCTCTCCTCGACGCACTGGCCCAGCGCGACCAGTTGGTCCTGGACGCGTACTGGATCCCGACCCCGGACGCAGAACCCGACGGGGCCCTCGACGGCTTCGATGCGATCTGGGTGGTGCCCGGCAGCCCGTATCGCAGCGAAGCCGGGGCGATCGCGGCGGCTCGCACCGCGCGTGAGCGGGGCATCCCGTTTCTGGGCACCTGTGGCGGCTTCCAGCACGCGGTCCTGGAGTTCGCGCGCAACGTGTGCGGGCTTCGTGGCGTCCATCACGCGGAGAACCAACCGGAAGCGGACGACCTGCTGTTCGTCCCGCTGGCGTGCTCCCTGGTCGGCCACGAAGGCGTGGTCGACATCGACAGGGGCTCGCTGGCGGAGCGCATCATGGGAGCCGAGCGGACAACCGAGCGCTATCACTGCTCGTTCGGCCCCAGTCCGGACTACCTCGATGTCCTGCGTGCGCACGGACTGCGCTTCAGCGGGGCCGACGAGGCGGGCGACGTACGGATGGCCGAGCTGCCGGACCACCCCTTCTTCCTGGCCACCCTGTTCCAGCCCGAACTCGCGGGAGACGGCACCCGCCCCCACCCGATCATCCGGGCACTGGCTTCCGCCGCGGTCGAACATGCCGCCAAGGACTCCGTACGGATGAGCTGAGTTGCCGGATGAGGGCGGCGAGGTTTCGCACGTCGGCGCAGAGTGCGTCGGCCAGTGCCGGTCCGGCGGTTTCGCGGCGTCTGCGACACGGCGGCCGTGCGGGCAGGCACTTGCCCGCACGGCCCCGGCCCCTGGAAGGCGGGGTTCCCACCGCTAGGGAGCATGCCTTGATCGACCTCACCGACATGTTCGGCGAGGGATGGTGTCTGACCCTCGCCCCCGTGACAGCCGCGTTCGCCGACCCCAACCATGGCCGCGGGTCGGCGCACGACGGGGTGGCCGAACACCTGGACCTGGCGTTCTCGAACCCGAACTCGACGTACCCGCTACTCGACGTACCCGCTGCTGGCCGCCCCGGGCGTCCCTGCGCCGCGGGACAAGAAGTTCCCCGGCCAGTACCAGCCCGGCAATGACAACGCCCCCGGGCTGCACCGGATCACCGCGAAGCTGCACAAGACCGCGTACAACGAAAAGCTGTACCACAAGAATGGAGCGTGCTTTAAGACCGGCCGCTACAAGGACCTCTACAAGGACACGGGCCTTCCCGGCGGCACGAACCCCGGAGAGGACTGCGACGAGTACCCCTTCAGGAGATCGACAGGTAGGCGCCTGCCGCTCGGTTCGGGGGTGAGGCCCCCACCCCGCCGTTCATCGGGGTGGGGGCCTCACCGCTGCGCCCGGCACGGGAATGCACGAGACTTGGGTGAGAGGCCCGGTGCGTTTGCGCCTGCCCGGGTGAAGGTGACCTGCCGTGCTCGACGTACCGCTGTGGCTGTGGGGAGCGTTCGCCACGACCGTCGTGGTGTCGCTGGCGGTCGATCTGCTGGCCCATCGCAGCGCGCACGTCATCGGCTTCAAGGAAGCCGCCGCCTGGAGCGGCTTGTGGGTGGGCCTGGCGCTGACCTTCGGCGCCGTGATCTTCCTTGTCCTCGGCACAACGGCGGGAACCGAGTACACGACCGCGTGGCTGCTGGAGAAGAGCCTCTCCGTCGACAACCTCTTCGTCTTCGCCGTGATCTTCGCGTACTTCAGGGTTCCGCGCGCCTATCAGCACCGGGTCCTGTTCTTCGGCGTCATCGGCGCGCTGGTCTTCCGCGGGATCTTCCTGTCCCTCGGCGTGGCCGTGGTCAGTCGCTTCACGGCCGTTCTCTTCGCGTTCGCCGCGATCCTCTTCTACAGCACCTACAAGCTCCTCAAGGACGAGGAGGAGACCTTCGACCCCGGCAAGAGCTTCGCCGTTCGGATGCTCCGCAAGATCATTCCTGTGGGGGACGAGTACGCCGGGGCGAGGTTCTTCGTCACGGAGGCCGGCAAGCGCATGGCCACTCCACTGCTTGCGGTGGTCGCGGCCATCGAGGCGGCCGACCTGATCTTCGCCGTCGACAGTGTCCCGGCCGTCCTGGCCGTCAGTGACGACGCGTTCATCGTCTACACCAGCAACGCCTTCGCCATCTTGGGACTGCGAGCCCTCTACTTCATGCTCGCCGGGCTCCTTGACCGCTTCCACTACCTGAACACGGGTCTCGCGATCATCCTGTCCTTCATCGGCGTCAAGCTCATCCTTCAGGCATCACACAAGGTCATCAGCAGCAGCGTCCCCGAGGTGCCCTCACTCGTCAGTCTGGCTGTGATCGTCGTCGTACTGGCCGGATCGATCATCCTCAGTCTGACCAGGCCCGTCGGCCCTCCAGGCGGCAGATCGCAGGAGTCCGGGCCGGACGGGGACGGATAGCGGCACCGGTGTGTGAAGCCCGCCTGCGAGGCACGCTCTTCCACTACCCATTTCCCAAATCTGGGCATACCGTAAAAAAATGGTCAAGAAAGAGCAAGGTGTCGATTCATTTGTGTGCCCGGAGTGCAAGCAGCCGGTCACTGCCGAGGTGAAGCGCCATAAGACGCTCGGTGTCTATGTGCCGGTGTGGGGCCCGGGGGCATGCCACAACGCCAAGTGTTCCGAGTACGTCCCGGCGCCACGCCACAGGCCCGAACCCCACGCACACGCGTGACGGCGGATTCAATACCTAACCCGTCTGTTCCAGGAGAGAGCCCGGAGGCTCGTATGGCCGCGACGTGCTCAGGAGTGGAAGGCGAGGTACGGCGCGAGGAGGAGCAGGGCGGCGACCAGGATGGCCTTGAGGCGGCGGGTCGGGATCGCGTGGGCGATGCGCCAGCCGATCAGCACACCGGCCAGTTCCGGAATCCCGACCAGTGCCGCGAGCGGCCAGTCGACGTTTCCGTTCGTCACGTAGCCGATGGTGCCGACAGCGGCGATCACCACCGACTGGGCCTGGGCGGCGGCGAGTGAGGACAGGAGGGGTACGCCGCAGGAGACGAGGAGCGGCACGCTCAGCATGGGACCGCCAAGCCCGAACAGGCCCGCGACGACGGCCACGGTGGCCCCCAGCAGGACGGCCGGTCCGGTGGCGAGGGAGGCCGTGCTCGCCCCGGTGGCGTCGGAGCGGCGATCGCGCACCCAGACGAGCAGGCCGGCGGCGGCCACCGCGAGCGCCAGGAGCACACCGAACGTACGACCGCTGACGGCGCTGTTGAGCACGACCCCCACCGGTGTGCCGACCAGTGCCGCGCCCGCGAGCCGCCGGGCGAGGGTGCGGGTCAGGGGATCGCGCAGCTGGCCCGAACGCACGTAGACCGCGGTGCCGAGGGCGCCGGTGGCGATGTGCGTGGTGATGGCGGTGCCCGCGACACTCGCGGGAGAGAGGCCGGTCAGGAGGAACATGCCGATGGTGGGCAGGACCCCGCCCGGTCCGATCGCCGCGATGCCGATGCCGCCTGCCAGCCCGAAGAACGCGAGTGCCACCGCGGTCCAGACGTCGGCGTGCGCCGCCCAGTTCATCGAGGCCCCCGATGCAGGACCGCGCTCAGCGTGAGCCGGTCGGCGCGGATACGGAGGGACTCGGCGTCGATCGGCCGGCCGTCCGGCAGGTGCGTCAGCCGGTCGATCGCGAACAGGGGAGCGCCGGTCGGAACGCCGAGGAGGGCGGCGGTGTCGGCGTCGGCCGTGATGGCATGCACGGTCACCTCCGCGTGGCCCAGGGGACCGCCGGTGACTTCCTCGATGAGACCGAAGACGTCACGGCTGGCCAGGGGCTGGTCGAGCAGCGGCCGACCGATGTCCGGAGCCAGCCATGTCGTGTCGACGGAGAGGGGTTCGCCGTCGAGCGAGCGCAGCCGTTCCAGCTCGACCGCCGCGCTGGTGGCGGGTAGCCGAAGCCGCTCAAGGACGCTCGGAGGAGGGCGAGGCACAAGGCGTGCGACGCGGACCTCGTTGCGGATCTCCCCGTACCCGCCCAGGGTTTCGGCCAGCCCCGTCAAGCGGTCGAGGCCATGGCCGAGCTTCGCGCGGACGATGCGCGTGCCGACGCCACGTGTGCGGGAGATCAGGCCTTCGTCCCGCAGCAGGCCGAGCGCCTCGCGCACCGCGTTGCGCGAGCCGTCGAGGTCGCGCATCAAGGATTCCTCGTCGGGCAGGCGCCCGTGGTCGAAGGCGCCGCTGACGATCTGCCGGCGCAGCGTGTCCGCGAGCCGCCGGGCGCGCTGCCCCCGCGGGCTGGAGGAGACGTGGCGCCGGGCGCTCCCGCGTCTGTGCTCGTACTCGTCCCTGTCCATGACTTCCCGCGTTGTCCCTGTCCATGGCTTCCCCCGCGTTCTCGCTCTGGGGATCCCCGGCCGACTCTGCAACGGCGGCGACGCTACCTCCGGGCGATTACGCCGGAGTTACGCCACCCGGCCTGAGCTGGGTACTTGCCTGACCTGGGGGTTTCTGGAGCCGGAAGGCGGCAACGCCGGGCGGGGTGTCCGGGTGAGCCGGGCCGCAGCCTGGCCCCAGCGCCCCGCGTCGCCCCTCGGTTCGTACCGGGTCAGCCGCTGGGTGCGGGACAGCACGTCCCGCATCTCCGCTCGGCCGGCGACCAAGCCCTGCGCCCGTGCCTGTACGAGGATGTTGCCGAGCGCGGCTGCCTCTGTGGGGCCCGCCACCACGGGCAGGCCGCAGGCGTCGGCGGTGAGTTGGCAGAGCAGGGCGTTGCGGGTGCCGCCGCCGACGATGTGGACGACGTCCACGGGGTGATCGGCGAGCCGCTGGGCCTCCTCGACCGCCCGGCGGTGGGCCAGCGCCAGGGAGTCGACGATGCAGCGCGTGATCTCGGCGGGGGTGCGGGGCTCGGGCTGGCCCGATGCGCGGCAGGCCTCCGCGATCCGCTCCGGCATCCGGCCCGGCGCGAGGAACGCCGCGTCGCCCGCGTCCACCACCGACCGCAGCGCGGGCACCTCGGCGGCGTTCCGCAGCAACGTACTCAAGTCGGGGTCGCCCCAGGAACGTACGCATTCCTGGAGGAGCCACAGGCCCATGATGTTGCGCAGATAGCGGACCGTGCCGTCGAGGCCCAGTTCGTTCGTGAAGTTCGCGGCGCGGCTCGCCTCCGTGAGTACCGGGGCGTCCAGCTCCAGGCCGGCCAGTGACCAGGTGCCCGTGCAGATGTACGCGAACCGCTCGCCCGTGGCGGGCACGGCGGCCACCGCCGACGCGGTGTCGTGCGAGCCGACCGTCGTCACCGGCACGGGTCCGGTCAGGCCTGTCTCGGCCAGTAGCTCGGGTCGCAGCAGGCCCGCCGGGGCGCCGGGGAGCCGTAGCGGAGGGAAGAGAGCGAGGTCGATGCCCACGCGCGCCGCCACCTCCTGCGACCAGTCGCGGGTGCGCGGGTCGATGAGCTGGGTCGTCGAGGCGTTGGTCAGCTCCGTGCCCTGCTCGCCCGTCAGCCAGTAGGAGAGCAGGTCGGGAATGAGCAACAGGCTGCTGGCGGAGGCGAGTTGGGCGGTGGTACGCGCTGCCGCCAGCTGGTACAGCGTGTTGAACGGTGCGTACTGGATGCCCGTCGCCGCATACAGCTCCGTGGCGGGCATCGACGCCCACACCTTCTCGGCGATCCCGTCCGTGCGGGCGTCGCGGTAGTGCACCGGGTTGCCCAGCAGCGCGCCGTCCGCGTCGAGCAGGCCGTAGTCGACGGCCCAGCTGTCGATGCCGACGGAGTCGAGCCGCCCGCCGCACAGGGCGCCCGCCGCGCGGATTCCGTCCAGCATCCCGGCGTACAGCCCGAGGATGTCCCAGCGCAGCCCCTCCGGCACCCGCACCGGCCGGTTCGCGAACCGGTGCGCCTCCGTCAGCTCCAGTGTGCCGGGGCCGACGCGGCCGACCATGACGCGCCCGCTGGAGGCGCCCAAGTCGACCGCGGCGTACGACATCACGCCGCCGCTCATCGCAGGAACGCGGCGGCGACGCCGGCGTCGACCGGGATGTGCAGCCCGGTGGTGTGGGTCAGCTCGCCGCCCGTCAGCGCGAAGACCGCGTTCGCGACATGCTCGGGCAGCACCTCGCGCTTGAGGAGCGTCCGCTGTGCGTAGAACTCGCCCAGCTTCCCCTCCTCCACCCCGTACACGGCGGCCCGTTGCGCTCCCCAGCCGCCCGCGAAAATGCCGGAGCCGCGGACCACGCCGTCCGGATTGACGCCGTTCACCCGAATGCCGTGCTCACCCAATTCGGCTGCAAGGAGCCGTACTTGGTGCGACTGGTCGGCCTTCGTCGCGGAGTACGCGATGTTGTTGGGGCCCGCGAAGACGGCGTTCTTGGAGGTGATGTAGACGATGTCGCCGCCGAGGCCCTGTGCGATCATCACGCGCGCCGCCTCCCGCGACACGAGGAAGGAGCCGCGGGCCATGATGTCGTGCTGGAGGTCCCAGTCGCGGGCCGAAGTCTCCAGCAGCGGCTTGGAGATGGAGATACCGGCGTTGTTGACGACCAGGTCCACTCCGCCGAAGGCGAGCACCGCTGCCTTGAAGCCCTCAGCGATCCGCTCCTCGGACGTGACATCGACGGTGACGGCGATGGCCCGGTCCGGCCCGCCCAACTCCTCTGCTACGGCTGATGCGTTGACCGCGTCGAGGTCGGCCACCACGACACACGCGCCCTCGGCGACGAGCCGGTGCGCGATCGCCCTGCCGATGCCGCTGCCCGCACCCGTCACCAGCGCGACCCGCGTCGCCAGCGGCTTCGGTGGCGGCATCCGCCGCAACTTGTCCTCCTCCAACGCCCAGTACTCGATGCGGAACTTCTCCGACTCCTCGATCGGCGCGTACGTCGACACGGCCTCCGCGCCCCGCATCACGTTGATCGCGTTGATGTAGAACTCGGATGCCACGCGTGCCGTCTGCTTGTCCTTGCCGAAGCTGAACATGCCGACGCCGGGGATCAGGACGATCGCCGGGTCGGCGCCGCGCAGGGCGGGGGAGTCGGGCTCGGCGTGGCGCTCGTAGTAGGCGGCGTACTCCTCGCGGTACGCGGTGTGCAGTTCGGTCAGTCGCGCGAGCGCCGCTTCCAGCGGGGCGGTCGGCGGCAGGTCAAGGACGAGTGGCCGTACCTTCGTCCGCAGGAAATGGTCCGGGCAGGACGTCCCGAGCGCGGAGAGGCGCGGATGCCCGGCTCGCGACAGGAACTCCAGGACGGGTGCGGAGTCGTCGAAGTGCCCGATCTGCGGGGCGTCTTGGGAGGCGAGTGCGCGGACGTGGGGCGCCAGTGCGGCGGCCCGCTCCCTGCGTCCGGTCTCGGGCAGCGGTTCGTACCCCTCGATCGCGGGCCCGAACGGCTCGGCCTTCCCGCGCTCCGCGAGGAACTCCTCCGCGGTGCGGATGATGTGCAGCGAGTTCCGCTCGCACTCCTCGGACGTGTCGCCCCAAGCGGTGATGCCGTGACCGCCCAGAACGCAGCCGATGGCCCGCGGGTTGGCCCGCTTGAACTCGGCTATGTCCAGGCCCAGTTGGAAGCCGGGCCGCCGCCACGGCACCCACACCACCGTGTCGCCGAAGCACTCGGCGGTCAGCTTCTCGCCGTCGGCGGCGCAGGCGAGCGCGATGCCGGAGTCGGGGTGCAGATGGTCGACGTGCGGGGCGTCGACGAGGCCGTGCATGGCGGTGTCGATCGACGGGGCGGCGCCGCCCCTGCCGTGCAGGCAGTAGTCGAGCGCGGTGACCATCTCGTCCTCGCGCTCCACCCCCGGATACACGTCGGCGAGCGCCCGCAGCCGGTCGAGCCGGAGCGCGGCAAGTCCCGTCTCGGTGAGGGTGCCGAGGTCGCCGCCCGACCCCTTGACCCACATCAGCTCGACATCACCGCCGGTGACGGGATCGGTGTCGGTGCCCTTGGCGGACGCGTTGCCACCGGCGTAGTTGGTGTTGCGGGGATCGGAGCCCAGCCGGTGCGAACGCGCGAGCAGGGCGGAGGCCTGGGGGTGGGGTGCCATGGTCCGGCTTCTTCCTCTTCCTTCGGTCTCGCATGAAACGATTCAAGCCCAAAACTAGGGTACGCGGGCACGGCGTTGTCAATCGTCGTTCAGTGAAATGTGGTGGTAGCCCGGCCCGTTCGGAGCCGCTACCGTCGCGGCAAGCCGTCGCGTATGCCCACAAGCGGGAGGAACCCCATGCTCCAGCAGGTCGCGGAAGGTGTGCTGATCCACCAGAGCGCACTGCTCCAGAACAACACCGTCGTCGTGCGGGGCGGGAGCGGCGTGCTGCTCGTGGACGCCGGGATCACCGGCGACGAAATGGCCTGCCTCGCGGACGACCTTCGTGAAGTGGGCCAGCCTGTGGCGGCAGGCTTCTCGACGCATCCCGACTGGGATCACGTGCTCTGGCACGCCGAACTCGGCGACGCGGTGCCTCGCTACGGAACGGCCCGCTGTGCGGCGTACATGCGCGATCTCCTGTCGAACGCCGACTGGGAGACCCGTGTCGCCGAGGGGCTGCCGCCGGAAATCGCCGACGAGACACCGCTCGACCTGTTCGGCCGCATTACGGGGCTGCCCGCCGACACCGCGGAGATTCCCTGGGACGGCCCCAGGGTCCGGATCATCGAGCATCCCGCGCACGCCCCGGGCCACGCGGCGCTGCTGATCGAGGAGCGCGGCGTTCTCGTCGCCGGCGACATGCTCTCCGACGTCCTGGTTCCGATGCTCGACCTGGACACCGCGGACCCGGTCGAGGACTACCTCGTCGGGCTGCGGATGCTCGAAGGTGTGGCGGACGACGTCGATGTCCTCGTCCCCGGTCACGGGTCCGTCGCCACGGGGGACGAGGTGCGTGCGAGGGTCAGGCAGGACCGGGCGTACGTGCATTCCCTGCGCGACGCCCACGCCGCTCCCAATGACCCGCGGATCGGTCCCTCGGCCAAGCCCGGCTGGGAGTGGGTGAGCGACGTGGACGAAGGGCAGCGCCAGGGCCTCGCCCAGAAGGGCTTCGGGTGAGAGCGGACGGCTTCTCCGGGTTGAGCGCGTTTTCTGCGGGTTGAGCACGTTGCCGGACCGGGCAGCCCTTGCGCGTGGTCAACCTGTCCCGCTCGGGCGCGGTCGCGACGGGCGTGCTCGAACGGCAGCTGCCACGCCTCGGCACGCTGCCCGCCACCCCCGGCCGCATCACCTGCGGCGTCGGCGGCAACGGCATTCTGGACACCGTGCCCCGCCAACCGCACGCCACGCTCCGTACGTTGATCGCCCGTCTGCCCCGCCGCTCACCGCCGGCCAGAGCCCGTCCTAGCCCGCCCCGCCGTTGTCGCGGAACCAGCCGAGGGCGACCTTCGCGGCTCCCGCGATGAGCGCGTCGTCGCGTTCGGCGTCCTTGGTGTCGCGGCGGGAGAGGACGGCCATGGTGATCGGGGCGGAGCCGGGAGGCCAGACGACGGCGATGTCGTTGCGCGTGCCGTAGCCGCCGGTCCCCGTCTTGTCGCCGACCTGCCAGCCCTTGGGGGCGCCGGCGCGAATGGTGGCATCGCCGGTGGTGTTGCGCTTGAGCCAGTCCGTCAGCACCGCCCGCTTCTCGGAGGGGAGCGCGTCGCCGAGGACGTAGGCGCGCAGATCGGTCGCGAGGGCGCGGGGCGTGCTGGTGTCGCGGAGGTCGCCGGGAGTGGCATTGCTGAGGGCGACCTCGTACCGGTCGCACCGGGTGACCCGGTCGCCGAGGCCGCGCAGCGCGTCCTGCAGGCCCCGGGGTCCGCCGAGTTCGCGGAAGAGGAGGTTGGCCGCCGCGTTGTCGCTGTACCGGACGGTGGCGTCGCACAGTTCGCGCAGGGTCATCCCGGAGTCGACATGCCGCTCGGTGATCGGCGAGTTGGGGATGATGTCGTCGCGGTCGTAGCGCACCAGACGGTCCATCTGCCGCAGGGACTTCTTGTCCAGCACGGCGCCGGCGAGCAGCGCCTTGCAGGTGGAGGCGTAGGCGAACCGTTCGTCGGGCCGGTGGACGACCGTCCGGCCGCTGCCGGTGTCGAGCGCGTACACCCCGAGCGTCGCGTCGAACTTCCGCTCCAGTTCCGCGAAGGCGCGCTTCGTGCGGGGGTCGGTGCGCGTCGACGCGGAGGGGGCGGCGGCGGACTTGGCCGAGCGGTCGGACTTGGTCGGGCCGTCGGAGTTGGTCCTGGACGCGGTGTCCGGGCTGTCCGTGCATCCGGTGAGGGGCAGCGCCGCGAGCCCGGCGAGGGTGGCGAGGGCGGTGCGGCGGGTGGCGGCGGAGGAGGGGCGGGGGCGCAGGGGGTTCATGAAGTGGCCTTCGCTGGTGGGGGATGCGGGTCTGTTCAGATGTACGCGGGCTGCTTCTCTCTCAGTTCTGTGGGACCTGTGCTGCGGCGGCTTCTGTTCGGTGGGACCTGTGTTGTGACCGCCCTTCCTCTGTTGTGCGACGGCCGGCCGCTCAGCCCGCCAGACCGCGCAGGAACCGTGCCGCCACCGGGCCCGCGTCGGCGCCGCCGGAGCCGCCGTCCTCCAGGAGCACCGCCCACGCGAGGTCGGAGTCGCCCTGGTAGCCGATCATCCAGGCGTGGGTGCGCGGCGGGGTCTCGGCGCCGAACTCGGCGGTGCCGGTCTTCGCGTGGGGCTGTCCGGGCAGGTCCTTCAGGGCGCGGGCGGAGCCTTCCGTGACGGTCGCGCGCATCAGCTCGCGCAGTCGCCCTGCCACCCCGGCGTCCAGCGCCACCGGCGCCTCGTGCTTCTTCTTCACCGCGTCCGGCACCAGGACCGGCTGGGCGAAGGTGCCGCTCTTGACGGTGGCCGCGACGGACGCCATCACCAGCGGCGAGGCCTGGACGCGGGCCTGGCCGATGGTCGCGGCGGCCTTGTCGTTGTCGCTCGTCGTGACGGGGACACTGCCGTCGTACGTGGTCGTGCCGACGTCCCAGCTGCCGCCGATGCCGAACGCCCGGGCCGTGTCGCGCAGATCGGTGGGGGAGAGCCGGTCGCGGGCCTCGACGAAGTAGGTGTTGCAGGACTGGGCGAAGACGTCGCCGAAGGTCGAGCCCTCCGGCAGGTCGAACTGGTCCTGGTTCTCGAAACGTTGGCCGTCCACGCGGGCGAACTTCGGGCAGGACGCCGGGTCGTCGGGGCGTGTGCCGCCCTTGAGGAGGGCCGCCGCCGTGATGACCTTGAAGACGGAGCCGGGCGGATAGCGGCCTTCGAGGGCGCGGTTGAGGCCGCCGGGGCGGTTGGCCGCGGCGAGGATGTGGCCGTTGCGCGGGTCGACGGCGACGATGGCCGCCTTGTGCTCGACGCCGTCCAGGGCCTTGGCCGCCGCCTTCTGGATACGCGGGTCGACGGTGGTGTGCACGGGGCGGCCCTCGGCCTTCGCGGCCTTGGTGAGGGTCTTGACGGCGCGTCCGCTCTCCCGGTCCGCGACCACCAGGGCCTTGTTCGCCTTCTTGCCGCCGGAAAGACCGGAGAGTACGTCGTCGTAGCGGGCCTCAAGGCCCGATGCGCCCTTGCCGCTGACGGGGTCGACGGTGCCGACGAGGCTGTCCGCTTGGAGCGGATCGCCGTTGGCGTCGAGCACCTTCCCCCGGTCGTTGCCGCCCTTGAGCGCGAGCGTCTGGCCCGGCCGCAGCGCCGGATGGATCATCGGCGAGGTGAACTCGACCTTCCACGCCCCCGACACGTGCAGCACCCGTGCCGTCGAGCGCCAGGAGATGTCGCCCGCACCCGGCACCTTCATGGACACGGTGAAGGGGAAGCGCACGTCGTCGTCGCCCTCCTTCTCGCCCTGCCCCTCGGTGACGGTGGTCTTGTCGGGCTTGAGGTTGGTCAGGACCGACTTGAGGAGCGACTCGGCGCCGTCGGGCGTGTCGGTGTGGCCCGCCGCCTTCGCCGCGTCGTGCCCGGCCCACGCGTCCAGGAACGCCGTCAACGGCTTGTGGGCGGCCGCCACTTGAGGGTCCTCGTCGCCGTCGTCGCCCAGGGCGAAGACGGCGTAACCACCGCCCGCCAGGAGCAGGGCCAGGAGCAGGCCCACGAGGACGGCCGGCCGGCGGCGCCGCGAGCGTCCGCGCGGGGCGGGAGCGTTCCAGGTGTCGGTATGCGTCAAGGTGCCCTCCGTCTCGAGTCGGGACGGCCCCGGCTCGACCGGCCGACCCCCGTACCGGAGTCAAACCCGCCGCTGACCGGCATGTCGAATATGCTCTTGGCATCACGGTGATTCGCAAGCAGTATCGCTGCACGTCAGGAGGTGTGGAGTGCTCACGGAACGGCATCTCGAAATCTTTGTCGCGCTGGCGGAGGAGGAGCATTTCGGGACCGCGGCGCAGCGCGTCGGCATCACCCAGCCGCCACTCTCACAGGGTCTGCGCAGGCTGGAGGCCCTGCTCGGCGTGCGCCTCTTCGACCGCGAGCGCGGAGTGACCCTCACCGAGGAGGGGACGCTGCTGCTCCCGCACGCCCGCCGGGCCCTTGCCGCGCTCACCGAACTCCGCGAGACCGGCGAGCGCGAGCACGCCGACGGCCGCCGGCTGCGGCTCGGCCTCGCGCCGGAAGTGCCGACGACCCTCGCCGCCGACGTGGCCGCCGCGCCGGTCCGGGCGGGGGAGCGGACCCGGATCGGCATGGTGACGGCTCCGACGGCCGCGCTCCTGGGGGACGTCGCGGCCGGGCGGCTCGACATCGCCGTCATCCGTCATCCCTCCGTGCTGCACGGCCTCGCGGCGGGCCGGGTGATCCTGCTGCCGACCTGGATCCTCACGCCCGGCGGACGCGGTGACGCGGGGGACGCGCTGTCGTCACGGCTCCCCGTCGCCGTACGGCCGCGTGGTGAGGCGCCCGCGGCCCACGACCTGTTCGTGGACACCCTGGCCAGCCGGGGCCGCCGGGTGGAGACCGTGGTGGTCTCCGACGAGCGCGCGGGACTCGCCCTGGTCGCGGCGGGCCAGGCGGTCCTGGTCACCGCGGACGTCACGCTGACGGCCACGGGCGTTGAGCGGCGGGCCGCGGCGGACCCGCCGCTTCCGCTGCGCCTGCGGGTCGCCTGGGATCCGCGGCGCCCCGGAGCGAAGGAGACCGCCGAGACGGCGCGCATCCTCGAGGACGCCCTGACCCGTGAGGTGGCACCGTGAGCACCGCGAGTTCCGCGAGCGGCGGAAGGCGGCCCGGCAGCGGCGTGGAGCGCGTCATCCGCGGCATGTTCGACGACGCGGGCGTCCGCGGCTGGCTGCACGTGGCGGAACTGCACCGCCCCGAGGCCCGCGTGACCATCGACCCCGGCGAACGGCTCCCCATGGCGTCGGTCTACAAGGTGCCGCTGATGGTCGCCTTCTGCCGGCTCGCGGACGCGGGCCTCATCGACCCGCGCCGCAGACTGACCCTGGAGCCCGACGAGCGCGTCCCCGGACCGACCGGCGTCTCCATCCTGCGCGACCCCGTCACCATGTCACTGCGCGACATGGTGGTGCTGATGATGACCATCTCCGACAACACCTCGGCCGACGCGGTGCTCCGCGCGGTCGGCCCGGACGTCGTCGACGCCATGTGCCTGGAGCTGGGCATGCCCGACACCCACGTCCTCGGGGGCGTCGTCAGTACGTTCGACCGGCTGCTCGCCGACACGGGCGCGGGCTCGCTGGACGCCGCCCTCGCGCACGTGGCGGACAACGACACCGTGGTGCCACCGGGCGTGTACGACCCGGCGTACAAGGCGTCCACCACGCCTGAGGACATGGCGCGGCTGCTGCGCGCGATCTGGACCGGGCAGGCCGCGTCCGAAGAGCGCTGCGCGTTCATGCGCGGCGTGATGCGCGCCCAGCCGTGGCAGCACCGGCTGGCCTCCGGTTTCCCCTACGACGACGTCACCGTCTACGGCAAGACCGGCACCTTCGGCTCGATGCGCCACGAAGCGGGCGTGGTCGAACTCGCCGACGGCAGCACCTACACCGCCGTGGTCTTCACCCAGGCCGCCCGCTCGGACAACAAACTGCCGCGCGCCGACGCGGTGATCGGCGCCGCCGCCCGGACGGCCGTGGAGGAACTGCGGGGCCGCCAGGGCACCTGAGCCCGCCGCTCACCCGTCCTGCGGCAGACCCGGCGCGCCCCACAGCGCGAACCAGCGGCCGAGGTCCTGCTCGATCCGGAGATCGTCCTTCACCGTCGCCCTGACCTGGAGCTCCAGCGCGTTGTCGCGCTTCTGGCCCGGACGCGGGGCGAACGGATAGAACGTGCCCCGCTTGTAGAGGTAGACCAGCGCGAGAGGGCGCAGCTCGGCGTCCTGGAACGTGACCAGCGAGCACAGGAGTTGAGGGCCGAAGCCGTTGTCCTGCAGCGCGGAGTTCACCGCGTGCAGATCGTTGACCAGGGCCGGCAGTCCGTCGCCCGCACGCCGGGAGAGCAGCCAGCCGTACCCGAACCCGTCCTGGCTGAACTCGACCGGCACACCGGCACGTTCGGGATCCGCGTCCAGCAGCGCGCGCACCTCCTGCCGTACGCGGGCGAAGGCACCGCCCTCGATGGCGGCGAAGCACACCGCGCCCACGCCCGTCGGGGCGAAACCGATGGCGGCCTGCAGCGTGATCGCCGCCGACGGCAGCCCGAACAGCTGGTCCAGATCGGGCTTGACCGGCTTGCTCCGGCCGAGCAGCGCGTCGAGGAGGCCCATATGTCTCTCAGCTCCGTGTCTCGCCCAGCCGGGCGGAGATCTCCGCGAGCGCCTCGATACGACGCTCCAGGCTGGGGTGGGTGGAGAGCAGACCGCCCAGCGCCGTACCGGACTTGAGGGCCGGGCTGAAGAAGAACGCGTTGAACGCCTGCGCGGTCCGCAGATCCTTGGTCGGGATGCGCGCGATCTCGCCGCTCACCTTGGTCAGCGCCGAAGCCAGCACGGACGGCTTGCCGGTCAGCATGGCCGCGGCGCGGTCCGCGGCCAGTTCGCGGTACCGGGACAGCGCCCGGATCAGCAGGAAGCTGATGGCGTACACGAGCGCGGAGACCGCCATCACCACCGCGATCACGGCGGCGGTGTTCTGGTCGCGGTTGCGTCCGCCGAAGAGCTGCGAGTAGAACGCGAACCGCACGATGAGCCCGGCGATCACGCCCAGGAACGAGGCGATGGTGATCACCGCGACGTCACGGTGCGCGACATGCGACAGCTCGTGCGCGAGGACGCCCTCCAGCTCGTCGGTCTCCAGACGGCGCTGCAGTCCGGTCGTGACACAGACGACGGCGTGATCGGCGTTGCGGCCGGTCGCGAAGGCGTTCGGCAGATCGAGCCGGGAGACCGCCACCCTCGGCTTCGGCATGTCCGCGGCGGCGCACAGCCGGTCCACGACGCCGTGCAGCTCGGGCTCCTCCTCCGCCGTGACGAGGCGGCCGCGCATGGCGTACAGGGCGATCCGGTCGGAGAACCAGAACTGGGCGCCGAGCAGTGCGACGGCGATGACGACCACCAGGGCCACCGACTTCAGGAGCACGACCAGGGCGGCGACGAACGCCACGTACACCAGGCCGAGCAGGAACATCGTGACCACCATGCGGGTGGTCAGCTGCCGGTCGGGCTCGAAACGGCTGCGCATCGTCATCACCCCGGAACCGGGCCCGTGCGCCGCGTGCGACGCGAGACCGGGCCGCCAGTGCCATCCATGGTAGGGCGGCGCCGCCCGTTACGTCGCCGCCGGCCGCCCCGGACGTCCGGCGGGTTTGACGGCGCGGACGACGGCCGAGTGCATGCCGTCGGCGACGGGGTGCGTCGGGGTGATCTCGACGTCCGTGAAGCCCGCCTCCGCCAGGCCCCGGCGGTACTCGGCGAACGACAGGGCGCCCGCGATACAGCCCACGTAGTCACCGCGCTCGGCGCGCTGCTCCGGCGTGAGGGCGTCGTCGGCGACCACGTCAAAGACGCCGATACGGCCGCCGGGCCTCAGGACGCGGAAGGCCTCGGCGAAGACGGCCGGCTTGTCCGTGGACAGATTGATCACGCAGTTGGAGATCACGACGTCGACGGTGGCCTCGGGCAGCGGGATCGCCTCGATGGTGCCCTTGAGGAACTCGACGTTGGTCGCCCCCGCCTTCTCGGCGTTGGCCAGCGCGAGGCGGAGCATCTCGTCGGTCATGTCCAGGCCGTACGCCCGCCCGGTGGGCCCGACCCGACGGGCCGACAGGAGTACGTCGATGCCGCCGCCCGAACCGAGGTCGAGGACGCGCTCGCCCTCGCGCAGCTCGGCGACCGCGGTGGGGTTGCCGCAGCCGAGGGAGGCGGCGACGGCCTCGGCGGGGAGGGTGTCGCGCTCGTCGGCGGCGTAGCGGGTGGCACCGAAGTTCTCGTCGATCTCGACCGGCTGCGGCCCGCAACAGGCGGTGCCGCCCGCGGTCACGTGCGTGGCCGCGGCGGCGTACCGGAGGCGGACGGACTCACGCAGGTCAGTGGGGTGCTCGGACATGGCGTATGCCCCCTGTCAAGGTGCTGTATCGACGTCTATGGATATGAGACTGCCCCTTGAATCGAAGGACGTCAACATAGAAGGATGTCAAAACAGCACCTTGGGGTGCGCTCAACCCGGCGTTCGTGTCACTTCCGCCAGAACAAGTGGTGCGTCACGGTGCCGCTCGGGCTCGGCACGACGTCGAGGTGGAAGCGGTCCAGCAGATCGTCGGGCGAGTGCCACAGACGCGAGCCGGAACCGAGCTTCGTGCGGGCGACCGCCACATGCAGGGTGTCGACGAGATCGGCCTCCAGGAACTGCCGGATGATCGTGGCCCCGCCGCCCAGCCGTACGTCCTTGCCCTGTGCCGCCTCGCGCGCCTTCTCGAGGACGGTGGCGGGGTCGTCGTCGACGAAGTGGAACGTGGTGTCGGAGAGCGTGAACGAAGGACGCGTGTAGTGGGTCATGACGAACACCGGGGTGTGGAACGGCGGCTCATCGCCCCACCAGCCCTGCCACTCGTGGTTCTCCCAGGGGCCGCGCTGCGGGCTGAACTTGCCGCGGCCCATGATCTCGGCGCCGATGTTGTTCTTGAAGTCCCGCGTGAGGTAGTCGTCGAGACCGCGGCTGCCGCCGGGGTCGGTGCGATTGGGCCAGCTCGCCGTCGCCCCGGCCCAGGAGAACATCTCCCCGGGGTCGGCCTGGCCGAAGGGCCGCTCGAAGCTCGGGTTCTCGCCGGCACCGAAGCCGTCGCTCGAGACGGTGAAGTTCTGGACTTTCAGCAGCTGACTCATGTGGCTCATCCTCTG
Organism: Streptomyces sp. NPDC050658; assembly: GCF_044457025.1. Lineage (NCBI taxonomy): Bacteria > Bacillati > Actinomycetota > Actinomycetes > Kitasatosporales > Streptomycetaceae > Streptomyces > Streptomyces sp. NPDC050658. Next base: position 315,933 of record NZ_JBITGM010000004.1, on the reverse strand, counting down.
TCGTAGGCGATCGGTAGACCACCCGAAGCGGCGGAACTCATCGCCCGCGGCCGAGGTTTCTTCGCCGCAACGCCCGTGGAGCGCGGGGTCAGGTCCGCGCTCCACGGGCAGTCTCGGGGCTAGCCGCCGGAGGTGAGGCGGTCGACGGCCTCGCGGGTCAGCGCGCGGTCGTGCGGCGAGCCGTCCAGGGCGCGGTGCAGGGCGAGCCCCTCGATCAGCGCGTCCAGCTGGCGGGCGGTGCCCGCGTCGAAGTGCTGCTCCAGCAGACGCCGGCTGCGCTCCATCCACGCCTGGGTCAGCTCCCGGTACTCCGGGCGCCGGGCGGCGAGGGTGTACAGCTCCTGGGTGAGGATCAGATCGCGGCGGGGTCCCTCGGAGATCGTGTGGACGAGCTCGGTGACCGCCTCGCGGGCCTGGGCAGGCGTGGCGGCGGGGGAGAGGGCGGCGTCGAAGACGTCGACGATGTGGTCGGCGAAGCGGGTGAACGCCTCGCGCAGCAGACCGTCGATGCCGTCGAAGTGGTACGTCATCGACCCGAGCGGCACATCGGCGCGCACGGCGATCTTGCGGTGCGAGACGCCGGCGAGCCCCTCGTCGGCGATGAGGTCGAGCGTGGCGGCGAGGATGCGTTCGCGGCGCCGCGGGTCCGCGTGTCCGGTGGCCATGGGGGAGCCGCCCGTCAGAGGTCGCGCACGGGGCGGGCCGGATTGCCGACGGCGACGACGTTCGGCGGCACGTCCCGCGTGACCACCGCGCCCGCGCCGATCACGGAGTTGTCGCCGATCGTCACTCCGGGGCAGACGATCACGCCGCCGCCGAGCCACACGTTGTCCCCGATGGTGATCGGACGCGCGGCCTCCAGCTTGTCCCTGCGGGGCTCCGGCTCCACGGGGTGGGTGGGCGTGAGGAGTTGGACGTTCGGACCGATCTGGCAGTCCTCGCCGATGGTGATCCGGGCGACGTCGAGCGCGGTGAGGTTGAAGTTGACGAAGGTGCGGGCGCCGACGGCGATGTTGCTGCCGTAGTCGACGGCGAGCGGCGGCCGCACCTCGACGTCTTCGCCCACGGAGCCGAGCAGCTCGGCCAGGATCGGCCTGGCCCCGACGGCGTCCTCGACATAGGCGGCCTGATAGCGCGCGGCGAGCCGCATGGCGTGCTGCTGCCGCCGGGCGATCTCGGGGTCGTCGGCGATGTAGAGGTCTCCGGCGAGCATGCGCTCCAGGTTGCTGCGCGGGTCGTCGGCGAAGTGGGTCGTCGGCATGCGTACGATCGTACACCTTGGAGGGTACGATCGTACGCTCCAAGGGAGGCCTTATGACGGGCCTTGCGACGGGGCTTGCGGCGAGCGCCTTGCGGCAGCCCCGTCAGGAGTGTCCGGAGGGCCGGCGGCCGATCAGCTCATGGGTCAGCTTCATCAGCCGCCGACGGGCCTCCTCGTCGTACGCCTGCTCATGCGCGCGCACATCCGTGAACTGGTCGAAGTAGCGCCCGGTGGTGAATTCGAGCTCCGGGTCGGTGACCAGCCGCACGGTCGGCCGCACGCCCTCCTCGATGCCGACGGCCGGCGTGAGCCCGTACTCGCGTACGCCGTTGGTGTCCATCAGATGGGCCGGGTGCAGGGTGTTCACCGTGACGCCCGTGCCGTCGAGCTCGGCGGCCAGCTCGAAGGTCGCCATGATCAACGCGAGCTTGCTCCGGCAGTAGGCGCGCAGTCCCTCGTACCCCCGCTCCAGCATGACGTCGTCGAAATCGATGGTCTCCTGCCCGATCGAGGCCACGTTCACCACGCGGGCCGGCGCGGACGCGGTGAGCAGCGGCAGCAGGCCGCGGGTCAGGGCGTAGGGCGCCAAATGGTTCACCGCGAACCGCAGTTCATGCCCCTGCCGGCTCAGCTCGCGCCGCAGCGGCCGCGAACCGCCGCCCGCGACCGCGTTGTTGACCAGCGCGTCGAGCCGGGGCTCCGCCGCGCGCACCCGCGCGGCGAGGTCGTGCACCTGGTCGAGGTCGGAGAGATCCGCGAGGTAGGTACGGACGGCGGCGTCCGGGGCGGCGGCGCCGACCTCCGCCGCGACGGCGTCGAGGCGGGCACGGTCACGGCCGTGCAGCAGCACGGTGTGGCCGCGCGCGGCGAGGTCGAGTGCGATGCCGCGGCCGAGGCCCTGGGTCGCACCGGTGATCAGGGTGATGCGTCGGTTCATGGCGGCGATCCTGACAGCCGCGGCCCGTCGTACGGGAGTGTCCGCTGAGCCTGGTGTTCACACCACCAGCCGGAGCACCGGTCACCTCTGCGCCTCCGTATCATCGCGCCAAGGGCTCACGACTGCTTCCGGAGGCTGAACAGGCATGACAGAGGGTCGAGTTGTCGTCGTCACGGGCGGCGGGACGGGGATCGGTGCCGCCACCGCACGGCAGTTGCGCGCGGCCGGGCACCAGGTGATCGTCTCCGGGCGCCGCCCCGAGCCGCTGCGCCGCGTCGCCGAGGAGACGGGCGCGCTCGCCCACCCCGCCGACACGGCCGACCCCGAGGCCGTCGCGGGACTCGTCCGGGCGGCGACGGACACCTATGGACGCCTCGACGGGCTCGTGCTCAACGCGGGGATCGGCCGCAGCGGGGCGGTCGGCGACATCTCCGACGAGGACTGGGACGCCGTCCTGCGCACCAACCTCACCGGCCCCTTCCAGCTGATGCGGGCCGCGCTCCCGCACCTCCTGGAGACGCGCGGCTCGGTCGTCGCCGTCGCCTCCGTCGCCGCACTGCGCAACGGCGTCGCCAACGCGGCGTACGCGACGTCCAAGGCGGCGCTGCTCCAGCTGTGCCGATCGGTCGCCGTCGACTACGGCAAGCACGGCGTGCGCGCCAACACCGTCTGCCCCAGCTGGGTGCGGACCGACATGGCCGACCGGCGGATGACCCGGTTCGCGCAGGAGGCCGGACTCGGGGACGGCGGTGCCGACGCGGCGTACGAGGAGGCGACCCGGCTGATCCCGGCGGGCCGCCCCGGACAGCCGGAAGAGGTCGCCGAGGCGATCGCCTGGCTGCTCTCGCCCGCCGCCTCCTTCGTCAACGGTGCCACGCTCACCGTCGACGGAGGAGTGACGGCGGTCGATCCCGGGACGGTCGCCTTCGACTTCGGCATCGCGCCGCGCGGCGGAGCGGCCGGGCAGGAATAGCGGCCGATCAGGCCTAACGGCCGGTCAGGCGTAGCGCTCCACGCGGAGCTGGGCAGGTGGGTAGGGCGAGAAGGAGGTCGTGCCCACCGCCCAGTAGCCGCCGTCCGCGCCGGGAATCCGCGTGATCGCCTCCGGCATGAACGTGGTGGCGGTCTCCGGGCCCCGCTCACTGATCCACGTCGCGCCGTCCCAGCGCAGATAGTGGGCGCGCTTCTGGTCCCAGAAGTCCCATCCGGCGATCCGGTCCGGCCGTCCGTCGGCGTCCCCCACGATCCCGCTCAACAGGCCCACGCCGAAAGGCGCTTTGAGGCTCGCCCACTGAGACCCGTCCCAGTGCTGGAGCGTCACGCCGGGCGGTTTGCCGGGCGGCCCGCCCGGTCCGTACGCGAATCCGGTCAGCCAGATGTCGTCGTGCGCGACCGGCAGCAGCCCGCTCACCGAACCGCGGATGCCGAGCAGTCGCGGAATCACCGTCCAGGCACCGTCCCACCGGGCGATGACGTCGCCGAAGACCCAGGCCTCGCCGCCGGGCGTGACATGGACGCCGGTCGGCGTGGGCGCGGCCTCGTCCGGCAGCGGCGGGCACCAGCGCCAGGTCCTGCCGTCGCCGTGCATGAGCCCGGCGCGGTCGCCGTGCCGCCCCGACACCCAGAAACCGCCGTCGGGGCCCGCGGCGACATCCGTCAGCCGGGTGCCGGCCTCACCCCGGCCGGGGAAGTCCGTCTCCCGCCAGGTCGTGCCGTCCCAGGCGAGCAGCTGGTCGTGGCCCGCGGTGTCGGTGCCGAGCGCCCAGGCGGCCTTGGTCGAGGCGTCCGCGGCGACACCGCGCAGGCCGCCGGTGTACGTGAGGTGGGAGAGGTCGGCGGCGGTCCATGCCGAGCCGTCCCAGCTGAGGGAGATCGGGGTGCCGAGGGTGCCGCCGTAGCGCCCCTGCTCGCCGACTGCCCAGGCGGCCGAGGGGCCCGCGGCGGCGACGGCGACGAGGTGGGCGGCTTCTTTCCCGGCGGGGGCGGTGACGTGCTGCCAGGAGCCGTCGGCGGATGACGCGGCGGCTCCGGCGGCTGATGGCTGCCGGGCGGTGGCGGCGCTCGCGGAGGGGAGCGGGAGGGCCAAGGCGGCGCCGGTGGTGGCCAATCCACGGACGAAGGTACGTCTTCGCATGGAGCGGAGTCCTTCCTCTGAGTCGTCTGTGTCGTCGTCTCTCGGGTGGAGCTACACCCTGAACTGGGCGCACTGCGGTGTCTATGCACGCGCATGCGCAATTCGGACCCATGGCCTGCGGGCACACGGACGCACGGGCCCGCGGTCCCACGGACACACCTGGAACTCCAACGCCGTTGATAGCGTTCGGCGTTGAGTGAGAGGACGGACATCAAACACATGACAGCAGCGACGAGCGGTACCTTCCGCATCGGTGGCGAACTCGGAGTGCGGCGGCTCGGGTTCGGGGCCATGCGGCTGCCCACGGAGCCCGGCCCGGCCCGCGAGGCCTCGATCGCGGTGATCCACCGTGCCGTGGAACTCGGGGTCACCCTGATCGACACGGCGTTCATGTACGGCTGGGGCGCCAACGAAGAGCTGCTCGCCGAGGCCCTGTACCCGTACCCCGACGACGTGCTCATCGCGACGAAGGTCGCCATCGAGGAAGCGCCATCCCGCGAGGACGCGAAGGTCAACGGACGGCCCGAGTTCCTCCGGGGGCAGGTCGAGCAGGCGCTGCGGCGGCTGAGGACCGAGCGGATCGAACTGCTCCAGATGCACCGGCTCGACCCGGAGATCCCGATCTCCGAACAGCTCGGCGCGCTGCGGGAGTTGCGGGACGCCGGCAAGATCGGCCACATCGGACTCTCCGAGGTCACCGTCGCCGAGCTGGCCGAGGCGCGGAAGACCGTGGAGATCGCGAGCGTGCAGAACCGCTACAACGTCCTCGACCGCGAGCACGAGAGCGTCCTCGACGCCTGCGCCGAGGCGGACATCGCCTTCCTGCCCTGGCGCCCGGTGCACCCCGCCGCGGCGACCGGCACCGCACAGACGGCCGAGATCGCGGCGGTGGCGGCCGAACTCGACGCCACGGCGGCGCAGGTGGCGCTCGCGTGGCTGCTGGACCGCTCACCGGTGGTGCTGCCGATTCCGGGTACGGCGTCGATCGGCCACCTGGTGGAGAACGTCGCGGCGGCGGGCATCCGGCTGACCGAGGAGCAGCGCGGGCGGCTTGACGCCTTGGCGGCGCCCTGAGCCGTCGTACTCAACCTGACGTCGATGTCGATGTCGATGTCGATGTCGACGCCGACTTCGATGTCGTGGAGGCGGGGCGGTCGATCCGGTAGAGGAAGTGGGCGCGGTCGTCGGCAGGGTTGTCCGGTTCCAGGTCGATGTCGGCGATGCGGCGCAGGCCTGCCTTCTCCAGCGCTCGCCATGACGCGATGTTGCCCGCCTGTACGGGTACGAGCAGTGCGGCGGCGTCCGGATGGTCGGTCCACGTGGCCTGGATGACGGCCCGCAGCATGCGGGTGCCGAGGCCCCGGCCCGTGTGCCGGGTGTCGCCGATCAGGTAGTCGAGGCTCACGGCCCCGTCCGGGACCTCGGCCTGGTCGGCCAACTCCTCCAGATACTCGGGGTAGTCGGCGAGGCGGCAGCGCTGCACAAGGGCGAAGGGTGCACCCGCCAGGAGCATGAGCAGGTCCTCGGAGGGTTCCTCGCCGCGGGCGGCGGGCCCGAAGTCGCGGGCCACGTCTTCGGGCGAGGTGTCGTGGTGCCACCACCGCGCGACGTGCGGCTGCTCGAGCCAGCGGCGCAGCAACGGGAAGTCACGCTCACCGAGGCGGCGCCAGGTGATCGCCGGTTCACCTTGCGGGTTCGGGGACTGCGTACCGGTCATGGCACCGACGGTAACGCGCCGCCGGACGCTGTGGGGTGAGAGGCAGGCCTGTCAGACGAGCAGCTCCGCGGTGTCGAGGAACGTCCGCCCGAACTCCTCGGCGCCGAAGTCGAGGACGTACAGCCCCGTGGACACCCGCTCCAGGAACCCCCACTCCCAGATGGCCCGGGCCTCGATCCCGGTCCGTTCCGCGAGCAGCGCGCAGTACGAGCGGGCCAGTGTGGGGGCATCTCCGTCGAGCAACTCCGCGCACCAGTCGCGGAGCACCACGCCGAGGTCGTACGCGGGTTCGGCGAGGAAGCCGTCGGGATCCACGAAGACGAAGCCCGCCGCGGCTCCCGCCCGTGGGACCGGCGTACGCAGGGCGTTTCCGGGGTGCGGGTCGCCATGTACGACGACACAGCGCTCGGGATCGAAGGCGGCGGCGCGGCGCTCCGCGAACTCCAGGGCCTGTGCGACGACCCGCTCCGAACAAGGCCGGCCGAGACTCTCCCACAGCCGCCGCACCAGCTCGCCCAGGGCTCGGGCCTTCTCCTGGGCGGGGTCGACGGCCTTCTCCTCCGGGCGGGGCGGTCGCCAGGCCTGCCGCAACATGGCGCACAGTGTGTCCAGTTGGCGGCGGGGCGAGAGCCCGAGACGGTCCATGGGCGTCCCGAGCGCTTCCAGCAGCATGGCGTGCCGGTCGAGGTCGTGGGCGAGGAGCTGCGCGTATCCCCGCCCCTCCGCGTACCGCAGGGCCCGCACCTGGGCCGCGAAGCCGTCGTCGGGCAGGGCCAGTTTGAGCACCGCGTCCCGCCCGTCGCGGGCGCGGGCGCGCGCCACGTACGAGGTGCTGCCGCCGGGCAGCGGCGACCCGACCGCGATCGACCAGCGCCGCTCCATATCGGCGACAAGCCCCGGAAGCCGGGCGAGCCAAGCCTCGCCCGCCGGCCCGAGGCTCTCGGCCTTCTGACGTACGAGGGGCTGCACTGCGACGGCGTGATCGGTCACGTGCCCGATGGTGCCGTATGGCCGGGCGGTCGCATGCTCAGTCGGCCGATGCCGGCGTCCGGAGCGTGCCCTCGGGGAGGACGGGCGGTTCCCCGGTGGTCCAGATCACGTCGACCGCCATACGGCTGATGCGCCAGCCGTCGGGGGTGCGCCGGAGCTCCGTGTCGAAGCGGCCGCCCACGGTGAAGAGGGGGTGTGCGGTCTCGCCGCGGGCGCGCAGGGTGCTGTCGTGATGGACGTGGGTCATCAGGGCGTTCCATGAGGCGGTGGCGTGGTCCGTTCCGTCCTCGGTGTCGACCAGGAGGTCGGAGGAGATGTGCTGCGTGCCGGCGAACCTGCCGATCGCCACTTCGGTGTGCGCGACGACGTCGGCGCCCTCGGAGGTGCCGACGGGGGTGTCCGTCCGTACGTCGTCGGTGAAGTAGGCGCGCCCCCAGCCTTCGTCGAACTTCCGCTCGTCCAGGGCGCGGAAGAACCGGCTGACGAGCAGGGCGATGTCGAGGTGATCCGTGTGCGTGGTCATGCCCCGAGCTTCGTACCTCAACCATGCTTGAGGTCAAGTCCCGGCTTCCGGGTGGGCTCAGGCAGGGCTGCCTACTCCTCGCGCTCCGCCGCCACGATGTCCAGGAGGCCCGGGAATCGCTGCTCCAGGTCCGCCCTGCGCAGAGTCGCCATTCGGCTGTTGCCTCGGGAGACCTGTTGGACCAGGCCCGCCTCGCGCAGTGCGCGGAAGTGATGGGTGACCGTTGCCTTGGAGACCGGGAGTTCGAAGGAGCTGCAGGTGCGTGCGGTGCCTTCGGGGGCGGCGGCCAGCTCGCGCACCACGCGGCGGCGCAGTGGGTCCGCCAATGCCGCCAGTACTGGGCCGAGTTCCATCTCCTCGACGGCCGGGTGGCCTTCTTCGTCGGGCATCCGGCTGTCCCCTCTCTCTCCTTGCGGCTAGGTACGGCTTGCATCGTACCTAGGGAGTCGTTAGCGTGCGTGCTCGGTAGGTACGAGTTTCGTCGTACCTACCGCCCAGTCGTGTTCAACCCTGAGGAGCGCACCTTCATGACCCCGCCGTTCACCCTCGTCGGCACTGCCCGCCCCAAGCCCGAGCGCGCCGCGGAACTGAAGGAACTGCTGCTCTCCTTCGTCGTGCCGACCCGGCAGGAGCCCGGCTGCCTGGAGTACCACTTCCACGAGGACCGGGCCGAGCCCGGCGTCTTCGTCTTCTATGAGGCCTGGCGGTCCGAGGCGGATCTCGACGCGCACCTCGCGCTCCCGCACATGCGGGCCTTCTGGGAGCGGCGGATGGACTACCTGGAGTCCGACCTGGACATCCGCTTCCTGACGATGCACAGCCCGTACCAGCGATAGCTCGTACCAGCGATAACCCGTACCGGCGATAGCCCGTATCAGCGGTAACCCTTACCGGTGATAAAGTGATCGGTGTTCGTGTTCGACCGGATCGAGGAAGTAGGGAGGTGGGGTTGATGACCGCGCCGAAGGCCACTGCCATGCGTGCCGCCCGGACCACCCTCACGTCCCGGGCCGTGGCCTGACCCTCATCCGGATGCGCCTCGCCGGGAGCGTGAGCTCGCGAGGCGGCACTCACACGAACCCACCATGAAACGGATTCTCGTCCATCATGAGCAACAGCCTGAAGTGGATCACGCGCGCCGAGACCAGCGCTGACATCCCCGCCATCCGCGACATCGTCGTCGCCGCGTTCGACACCCCGTCGGAGGCGGACCTCGTCGACGCCCTGCGCGCCGACTCCGCGTGGCTCGACGGACTCTCCGTCGTGGCCACCGACCAGGAAGGCAAGGTCGTCGGCCACGCGCTGCTGACCCGCTGCCACATCGGTGACACCCCGGCCCTGTGCCTCGCTCCCGTCGCCGTACTTCCCGAGTACCAGAAGACCGGCGCCGGTTCCGCGGCCATCCGTGCGGTGCTGGACATCGCCAGGGACAGGGGCGAGCGCTTCGTCACCGTCCTCGGGCACCCGGCGTACTACCCGAGGTTCGGCTTCTCCCGAGCCTCCGCCCACGGCATCGGGCTCACCATCGACGTCCCGGACGAGGCCATGATGGCCCTCGCCCTGGACGCCGGGCACCCGCTGCCCGCCGGCACCGTGCGCTACGCCGCGCCGTTCGGCATCTAGCGACGCCCGGCGGCATCTGATGACAGGCCGCCGTGCCGGGGCTGGTACTTGTCCCGGCACGGCGGCTGGCATCATCGAGGGATGTCTGACTTGATCATCGCCGCCTGTGACGGAGCCGCGAAGAAGAACCCCGGACCGGCGGCATGGGCCTGGGTGGTCGCCGATGCCGACGGCACCCCGCGCCGCTGGGAGGCCGGACCGCTCGGCCACTCCACTAACAACGTGGCCGAACTGACCGCGCTGGCCGAGCTGTTGGAGGCGACGGACCCGGCGCTCCCGCTGGAGGTCCGGATGGACAGCCAGTACGCGATGAACGCGGTCACCAAGTGGATCGCGTCCTGGAAGCGCAACGGATGGCTGACCGCCGCGAAGAAGCCGGTCGCCAACAAGGACCTCGTCGTACGCATCGACGCGCTGCTCCAGGGGCGCGACGTGACCTTCCGGCATGTCGCCGCCCACCAGGTGGACGGCGACCACCTCAACGCGATCGCCGACGTCGCGGCGAGCGACGCCGCGACCTCCCAGGAGCCCGCCGGAACCGCGCACGGCGCTCTGGAGATCCCGCAGCCGCGCCCCGAACGCATGACGGCCACGCCCGCGAGCCGCACGCGCAAGAGCACCGGCGGGGGCGCAGCCAAGCAGTCCTCCGCCAAGAAGGGCCCCGCCCCGGTCATCAAGGCGAAGTTCCCCGGCCGCTGCCACTGCCAGAAGCCCTATGAGGCCGGCGAGAAGATCACGAAGAACGCGCACGGCTGGGGCCATGTGGAGTGCCGGGACGCCTGACGGCCACCGCGAGCCCCGGTCGGGGGCGTGACTCGGCGCGGCGGCGGCGAAGGCGAGGGCGAGGGCGAGGGCGAGGACCATCATGCCGCGCCGCGTACGCCTCAGGCGAACGCGCTGAACACCGCTTCCGCGCGTTCGCGTCGGGCGTGCAGGTCCCAGACCTCGTCGGCGATCGTGTCCGGGTTCAGGGACATCTTGCCCACGTCGCCGAAGGTCTCCGGCCGGGAGGTGATCGAGCGGTGGATGTCGCCCCGCTCGATCAGCCCGCCGATGATCAGGCTGGCCGCGTGGATTCCCTTGTCGGCCAGTGCCGCGTTGAGGGTCAGGGCGTAGTTGCGCAGCGCCGCCGACGAGATCGCGAAGGCGCCCAGCGGGGGCATCGGCGTGAGGGCGCTGAGGCCGCCGGCGAAGAGCAGGCCGCCGTCGCCGCGTTCGAGCATGCCGGGCAGCACCTTGTTCACCACGTCGAGCGCCGGATACATCAGGTTCATCGCCGCTCGGGCGCTCTCCGCGTCCGTCTCGGTGATCGGCTTCGGACGGGCGTCCGGGTCGTCCGCGCCCGGCCCGTAGTAGACGAGGTCGATGGTCCCGTACCGCTCGGCGATGGCATCGAGCGCGGCGAGGAGCTGTTCGCGGTTCTGTACGTCGGCCACGAAGGCGCCGGCCTCGATGCCCGCCTCCGACAGCTCGGCCACGTATCCGGAGTGCCGGGCGCCGCTGCGGGAGACCAGCGCTACGGAGTACCCCTCGCGGCCGAAGCGGTGCGCGATGGACATGCCGAGTCCGGGGCCGGCCCCGATCACGACGGTGGTCCCGCGTGCTGACGCGGATGAAGAGGTGGGTTCAGGCATGGCTGTTGCCCTTCAGGTCGAGAGTGGAGGGGCGGGGGGGCGACGGTCGAGGGACGAGGGGCGAGGGCGAGGGGCGAGGAAATGGAAACGTGAGGGGTGCCTCAAGTTTCATTCGACCGTAGCACGGAACATGAGGGGTGCCTCAGGTTTCGTATGATGGGCGTATGGCAGCCGGAACCAAGCCGCTGCGCGCCGACGCCGCGCGCAATCGGGACAAGCTCATCGCCGCCGCCACCGAAGTGTTCGGTGAGCGCGGGCTCGACGCGCCGCTGGAGGAGATCGCGCGCAGGGCGGGCGTCAGCATCGGCACGCTCTACAACCGCTTCCCCACCCGCGAGGCCTTCTTCGACGCGATCTTCCCGGAGCGGCTGGCCGCCGTGGACCGCATCGCCGAGGCTGCCCTCGCCGACGACGACCCCTGGCACGGCTTCGTCGGCTTCGTCGAAGGGCTCTTCGCGCTGCAGGCCGAGGACCGCGGTCTCAACGACGCGCTCGCCCAGCGGTTCCCCGAGGCCACCGAGGTGAACGAGGCCTGCCGCCGCGGGTTCCGGCACGTGGAGCGGATCATCCGGCGGGCCCAGGAGAGCGGTCAGCTGCGGCCCGACTTCGAGCCCGCCGACCTCGTCACCCTCACCTGGGCCATGGCTCAGGTCATCCGGGAGTCCATGGCCGCGGCCCCGGACGCCTGGCGGCGCTGCCTGGCGTTCCACCTCGACGGACTGCGCGCCGACGCCGCCCGCCCCATCGCCGTACCGGCCCTCACCGAAGGGCAGCTCGCCGCGGTCGTGCGAAGGTAGACGGGGGCTGGCCAGATCCTTGCGGTTCCTGTCGCTCTGGCCACTGATGGTGTCCCAGGCCCGCGGCAGAAGATCGTGGACATGAAGATTCTCTGGGTATTCGCCCATCCCGAAGGCCGCTCCCTCAACGGCTCGTTGCGCGACGACGGGATACGGGCGCTGCGCCAGGCGGGGCACGAGGTCCGCGAGTCCGACCTGTACGCCATGCGCTGGAAGCCGGTGGTGGACGCCGACGACTTCCACCGGGAGTCGGCGGACCGGCTGCTGGTCGGCGCCGCGCAGGAACAGGCCCACGCGGCGGGCAAGTTGTCCGACGACATCGCGGCCGAGCAGGAGAAGATCGCCTGGGCGGACACGCTGGTCTTCCAGTTCCCGCTGTGGTGGTTCGGGCCGCCCGCGATCCTGAAGGGATGGTTCGACCGGGTGCTCGTGCAGGGTTTCGCCTTCGGGCTCCAGGACGAGCTGGGGCGGACCCTGCGGTACGGGGACGGCGGCCTCGCCGGGAAGCGGGCCATGGTGATCACCTCGGTCGGCGCGCGGGAGTCCGGATTCGGGCCGCGCGGCATCCACGGGCAGGTGGACGAGGTGCTCTTCCCGCTCCTGCACGGCGTCTTCTGGTACACGGGCATGGCGGCCCTTCCGCCGTACGTCGTCTACGGCGCCGACCGACTCGACGCCGCCGGCTACGGTGTCCGCACCGCCGAACTGTGCGCCAGGCTCCGCGAGTTGCCCGACACCGCCCCGCTGCCCTTCCGCCACGAGCACGGCGGCGACTACGACGACGAGCTCGTCCTGCGCCCGGAGATCGCCCCGGAGCTGACGGGCGTCGCAGCGCACCGCGCACCGCGCCCGGCAGGGCGGACCCCGGACGGCGGCCGACACCGCCGGGCGTCATAGGCTCGCCGTATGACCCGCTTCGAAGTCGTCACCCGCGTCGCCGCACCGCCGGAACTCGTCTTCGACATCTCGCTCGACGTCGACGTGCACACCGCCTCCATGGCCGCCTCCGGCGAGCGGATCGTCGGCGGGGTCGAGGCCGGGGGCATGCGGCTCGGGGAGTCCGTCACCTGGCGCGCCAGGCACTTCGGGGTCCAGTGGCGCATGACCTCCCGGATCACTGCCTTCGACCGGCCGGGGTACTTCGTCGACGAGCAGGTGTCCGGGCCGTTCGCCCGCTGGCACCACGCCCATCACTTCGAGCCGGACGGCCGCGGCGGCACCGTGATGCGCGACGTCATCGAATTCGCCGCCCCGCTCGGCCCGTTGGGCAGGCTGGCCGAGTGGACCGCGCTCAACCGCTATATGCCGCACCTCATCCGCAGCCGGAACGATCACGTCAAGGCGACGGCGGAGGCGGCCGACCGCCGATCGCCGGGCCCGCGGGCAGGAAGCGGCCCCGAGTGAGCCACAACCGCCCGACGGACGAAGACCTCGACAACCTCGACAACCTTGACGACTTCGCAGACCTCGGCGACCTTGGCGATCTCGGCGACCTCGACACCATCGAGGAGATCGCCGCGGCCGCGACCCCCGGCCCTTGGCACGTCCGGCAACTCGACGACGACCACGCCATGAGCCTCGTCGCCGTGAGCACCGCTCCCGAGTCGGGACGCGGCGAGCGGTGGCCCGACTTCGACCACGGCGAGATCGTCGCCGCCACGCTCGTCCAGAGTCCGCGGTACGCCGATACAGCCGACGCCCGCTGGGACGAGAACGCCCGGTTCATCGCCCGTGCCCGCGAGGACGTCCCGCGCCTCGTCGCCGAGATCCGCCGCCTGCGCCGCCGCCTCGGGGAAACGTAGGCCCGGCGGGGCGCGCCCCAGCTCACACCGGCACCCAGCTCACACCGGCATCCCCCTCACACCGGCACCGCGCTCCGCGGATCCCCTTGCGCCACGTCCCGCGCGATCTCCCGTGCCGTCCGCGCGAACGCCTCGATCGCGCCTGTGTCGTCACCGGCACGCCACACCATGCCGTACCCGACCGGCTCCGCGTCCGCGAAGGGGACGTACGCGACGCCCGGCCGCGCGTAATACGTCCCCGTGTGCGCGGGAGCGAGCAGCGCGCCCTTGCCCGCCGCGACCAGCATCAGGGCCTCCTGCATATTGGTGACGCCGGGCCCGCGGCTGATGGCGCGCCCCGACGGCGTACGGGACGGCACATGGTGCTCGAGCCAGTAGTCGGGGACCTCGCCCGCGATGGTCAGCAAGGACACGTCCGCCAGGTCCTCCGGTGACACCGTGTCCCGGCCGGCCAGCGGATGGCCCGCCGGCACGGCGAGCACCCGCTCCTCCGCGAGCAGCGGGGGACCGGCGCCGAGATCCGCCTCGCGGACCGGGAACTCGGTGAGCTGGACGTCGAAATCGCCGCTGCGCAGCTGCCCGTACGGATCGGAGAGCGGTACCTCGCAGATCTCCACGGCGAGACCGGGGTGGCTCGCGCGCAGCGCCTCCGTCGCCTTCATCACGATCTCGCCGGTCAGCGGGTTGGAGAAGCCGACGTGCAGGACGCTCTCGATGCCGCGCGCGGTGGCGGCGGCCCGTTCGAGCGCGGCCCCGATCGCTCGATGGTGCGGTTCGAGGTCGGCACGGAGCTGACGGCCCAGCGAGGTGAGCGCGACGCGGCGGCTGGTGCGCAGGAACAGCGGGGCGCCGACGCGTCGTTCGAGGCGCTGGACCAGCTGGCTGACGCGGGCGCGGGAGAGCCGCATCCGGTCGGCCGTGCGGCCGAAGTGCAACTCGTCGGCGAGCAGCAGAAAGCACTCCAGTTCATCGCGCTCCATCGACGTTCCCCCAGCTCGGATCGGATCGGTAAGCCCGGTTGAACGAACGTTGCGATCTTCGCCGTTGTTCCGCCGCGCGGCCCGATCGATGGTGAGAAGGAAGCACGAGAACAAGTGAAGCAAGTGAAGCAAATGAAGCAAGTGAACAAGGGAACAGAGGAATCGACATGAGTACGCCGACAGGCACAGGCACAGATACACGCACAGATACAGGCACAGATACAGCTACAGATTCAGCCACAGCCCTGAAGCCGCGCGAATGGGGCATCCTCCTCGTCCTGTGCGGCGCGATCTTCCTCGAGGGCATCGACGTGGCGATGCTCAACGTGGCCCTTCCGTCCATCCGTACCGACCTGGGCCTGTCCACCGGCAGCCTCCAGTGGGTGATGAGTGCGTACGTCCTCGGCTACGGCGGCTTCATGCTGCTCGGCGGGCGCGCGGCGGACCTCTTCGGGCGCCGTCAGATGTTCGTCCTGTGGCTCACGGTCTTCCTGCTCTTCTCGGGGCTCGGCGGATTCGCCACCGAGGGCTGGATGCTGATCGTCGCCCGCTTCGTCACCGGAGTCGCCGCGGCCTTCATGACCCCGGCCGGACTCTCCATCATCACCACCGGATTCGAGGAGGGCCCGCGGCGCAACAAGGCCCTGCTCTTCTACTCGGGAACGGCCGCGGGCGGTTTCTCGATCGGCCTGGTCATCGGCGGGCTGCTCGCCTCGGTCGGCTGGCGCTGGGTCTTCTTCGCCCCCGTGGCGCTCTCCGCCGTGATCCTGCTCGCCGCGCTCGCCTTCGTGCCCAAGTCGCCGCGCCCCGCCCGCACCGGGACGGGCATCGACCTGGCCGGCGGCCTCACCGTCACCGCGTCCATCGTGCTGCTCGTCCTCGGCGTCGAGCGGGCCTCCCACACGAGCCTCGCCGCGACCCTCGGCACCCTCGCCGCGGGCCTCGCGCTCCTCGGGGTCTTCGTCGCCGTCGAACGCCGCACGGCCGCGCCGCTGGTCCGGCTCGGCATCTTCCGCAACGGCGCGCTCGTCCGCGCCAACGTGGCCGGACTGCTCTTCGCGGCAGGCTTCTTCGGGTTCCAGTTCCTGGTCGTGCTCTACCTCCAGGAGCTGCGCGGCTGGTCCATCCTGCAGACCAGCTTCGCGATGATCGTCATCGGGCTCGACGCGGTGCTCTCGCCCACCCTCACGCCCAAGCTCGTCGAGCGGTTCGGCAACGCGCGGGTGATCTTCGGCGGACTGCTGCTGGCGGCGCTGGCCTACGCCCTGTTCCTGCCGGTCGGCGCGGACTGGACGTACGCGGCGATGTTCCCGAGCCTGGTGATCCTCAGCCTCGGCTTCGCCCTCGCCTACGGGCCGCTGACCATCGTCGCCACCGAGGGCGTCAAGGAGGAGGAGCAGGGCCTGGCCGGCGGACTCCTCTACACCTCCTTCCAGTTCGGCGCCGCGCTCGGCCTCTCCACGGTCACCGCCGTCAACGTCGCCGCCACCGCGTCCGCCGCCCCCGCCGACCTGCTCGACGGCTACCGCGCGGCCCTGTGGGTGCCGCTCGCCGCGGTGCTCCTCGCGGCAGCGGTCAGCGCCTTCGGGCTCCGCTCACGGGCGGGGCGGGTGACGGCGTCCGGTACGCCCGCCGAGGACCCGGCGGACCTGCCCGCGGCCCGCTGAAATCCCCTCAACTCACCGATCCAGCAAAGGAGTACCCGGTCATGACCACCACCAGGACCAGCGACTTCTCCGCGGTGCGGGACACGTTCTTCTCCTACGTACGCGACATCAAGTACGCCACGATGATCACCGTCGACCGCAGGAACCGCCCCCGTGCCCGAGTCCTGCTGCCCGTCTGGGAGATCGTCGACGGCCGCCCGGTCGGCTGGCTCGCGGCGTACAAGACCCCGGTGAAGACGGCCCATTTGGCGCGCAACCCGCACACCACCTACTCCTACTGGAACCCCCGGCAGAACACCCTCCACGTCGACTCCCTCTCCGCCTGGAGCGACGACAAGGCCGCCAAGCGGCACGCCTGGGAGCTGTACGAGAGAGGCGGGCCGCCAGGGGTCGGGTACGACCCCGTGCACTACTGGAGCGGCGGCCCTGACGACCCCGAGTACGAGGTGATCCGCATCGATCCCTGGCGGATCCAGCTGGTACGCGGTTCGGATCTGCGCAGCACGATTTGGCAGCCGGAGCCGGACTGATGCGGGGATGATGGTGGCCGGTGTGGAGTCTCAGGAAGCTGCCCGGAGTCTCAGGGTCCTGCCCGGAGACGCGCGCACCGGCCCGGAGTCCCACACAACGGAGGTCCGTACGTGAACGGAGATCCCCTGGCGGCGCGGACGCCCGCGGAGCTGTTCGACAACTGCCGTGCGGACGCGCGGCGCGTGGCGGACAGACTCAAGCAGTGGGACGGCGACGATCCCGCGCTGCCCGAGGCCGTCGACGCGGGGCTCCTCCACGAGGAGGCGACGGCGGAGGAGGCGCGGGAGCTGGCGGACTGGCGACCGGCCGCCGACCGCCGCCGCAACGGCGTCTTCATGGACGCCACCACCATCGGCATCGCCACCCGGCTGCTGGCCGGTGACCGCCGCTGGCTGACCCCGCTGACGCTGTGGGACCTCGCCGCGTTCACCGACCGGGTGATCATGTCGGACCGGATCCACTACGCGGGAGAACACCTCGTCCCCGCCGCGAAGCTCAATCAACTCCTGGGCGGGGAAGAGGTGTTCGAGAGCGTCCCGCCGTTGTCGCGATGGGAGGCGGAGGTGCCGGGGAGGCTCTATGAGCGGAGCCTGAGCGCGTACCACGAACTGATCGCACCCCTCGCCCACCAGCGGGAGCTGCCTCCCGGCACGTACTGGGCCGACGCCGTGGGCCGGGTGGCGGACGCCTGGGCGCTGGTGACGGGACGGCCCGTGCGCCCCGACGAGGCGCTGATGGCGTGCGAGAGCCAGCGCTGGTTCACCCCGAAGCTGACGCTGCTGCGCGACCCCTACTGCGGCGATCTGCCGGCGCCGTCCACGGAGGCCTGCGCACCCGTGCTCGGTGACGTGACCTACCGGGCGTACGCCTCGCAGTGCTTCGCCGACCTGCTCGGACTGCCGTACGCGCCGGCCACCGCGCGGATGCCGTTCCGCCACTACTTCTGCGCGCGCGGCTGGGAGTTGGAGGACGCGCTGC
Organism: Streptomyces sp. NPDC050658; assembly: GCF_044457025.1. Classification (NCBI taxonomy): domain Bacteria; kingdom Bacillati; phylum Actinomycetota; class Actinomycetes; order Kitasatosporales; family Streptomycetaceae; genus Streptomyces; species Streptomyces sp. NPDC050658. The sequence continues at coordinate 298,359 of NZ_JBITGM010000004.1, read as the reverse complement.
TCACCGGTGAGGCCGCGCACCGCGCCTACCGCGAACTCGCCCGCGAGCAGGACCTCGTCCTGCCGGTGTTCCTCGCCGTCGCGCTCGCCGACGCCCGGCGTCCCGAGGACGTGTGGCCGCGCCTCGCCGAACTCCGGGAGCAGGCAGGCGGGTTCCGCGCCCGACGGGCCGAACTCGATGCGGCGCTGGCCCGCGGCGAGGTGTCCGACACGTCCAGGGAACTGCTCATGGCGGTGCGCAGCGAGGCCGTCAAGCTGACCGAGGTGTGCGGGCACGGCTTCTCGCTGATGGGGAAGATCGCGGGCAGGCTCACCCGGGCGACGCCGCCGCAACTCCCCGACGCGGTCACGACGTTGCTGGGCATCGACGCGGCGAAGGTCCCGGCGGGACTTGGTCGCCGCCTGTGGTGGCAGTGCTTCCGCCCCGAGCTGCGCTTCCTCGTCCAAGTGCGGTCCCAGTCACGGGAGATGACCGACGCCATGCCGCAGGTCGGCAGGCTCTGGGGGCTGCCGCCGGGCCGGGCCGACGGCTTCCGGGACCGCTTCGAGAAGCTGTCGCGGTTGCGTACGGTCAACTGAGCCCGCGAGCGTCGCGGTGCCGTCCGCGCAGGTCAGTCGAACCGGGTCTCCGTCGCCCTGATCCGGGCCCGCACCACGGGGTGCCGGGCGAGGTCCGGGTCGAGGCGTGTGCTCTCGTAGACCCAGGCGCGGGCGAGCTGCTCGGGTTCGAGACCCCAGGTCTCGGTCAGATCGGCGCTGTGCAGATTGGCCTGGTCGAGCCGCGCCCCGCCGAGGTCGGCGCGCCGCAGCCGGGTGTTGTACATGTACGCGTCGCCGAGATCGGCCCCACGCAGGTCCGCGTACTCGAAGTCCGAGGCCCCCAGGCCCGCGTGCGAGAGGTCCGCGCCCCGCAGCTCGGCGTACTGCGCCTCGACGTTCACCAGCTCGCATCCCCGCAGATGGGCGTCGACGAGCCGGACGTCGCGCAGCCGGGAGCGGGACAGATTCGCCTTCTCCATGCGTACGCCGGTCAGGTCGGCGGCGTCGAGCCGGGCCTCCCGCAGATCCGCCGAGCGGAGCACGGCCTCCCTGAGGTCGGCGTGTTCCAGCGATGAGGCGTTGAAGGAGGCGAACGTCAGTTGTGCGCGCCGCAGATCGGCGTGGTCGAGCATGGCGCGGTGCAGGTCGGCGAATTCGAGGCGGGCGTCCTCGGCATGGGCGTGCTGGAGGTCGGCGCCCCAGAAGACGGCGTGCTCCGCGCGCACCCGGCGCAGATCGGCTCCCCACAGGTGCGCGTTGGTCAGATTGGCGTGGCCGAGCTGGGCCGACGCGAGGTTCGCCCGCTCCAGGAAGGCCCACTTCAGGTGGGCGTCGCGCAGGTCGGCCCCGCCGAGATCGGCGTCCTGGAGGTCGCTGTTGCCCAGCCGGGCATGCGCCCAGCGGCCCTGGCCGGCGTCCGCGCCGCGCAGGTCGATGCCGTCGAGGCCGAGGGGGCGTGGCTCGACGGCATCGGGGCGGTGGGCCAGTGCCGTGAGGGCGGCCTGGACGTCCGGGGGAGGGGTGACGGGGGTGCGTCTGCGCAGGAACACCGGTGACATGCGGGAGAGTTGGGGATGCTCGACGCTGCCGCGCACGAACCGGACGAGATCCTCGACGATCCCGTCGTGCTCCCCGCCCCGTGTGTCCGGCGCGGCGAGCAGCCCGCCGAGGGCGGTCACCGCGGCCAGCCGGGCCTCCGGCTGATCCGACGTCAGGTCCGCACGGTGGATCTCGATCGTCACCGTTCCCCGTCACCTCTCAAGGCCCGTCGCCGTCCAGGAGGCCACCAGGCTAGCGGACACGGCTCACTCCGGTCCGGGGCCGAACCTGCGCCGGTATGCCGACGGTGTGAGCCCGGTCTCGCGGCGCAGCAGGGCGCGGAGATTGGCGGTCGTGCCGAGGCCGCTGCGGCGGGCGACCACGTCGAATCCGGACACGCCCCGCTCGATCAACCGGCAGGCCAGTGCGACGCGTTCGCCGGTGAGCCAGACGAGCGGCGTGGTGCCCAGCTCGGCCTGGAAGCGCCGGTGCAGGGTCGCGGGGCTGAGGGCCGCCCGCGCGGCGAGGTCGGGCACGGTGAGGGGCGCGTCGAGCCGCTCCTGGGCCCAGGCGAGGACCGGGGCGAGGGACTCGTCCGGCACGTTCGGCACGGGCCGCTCCACGAACTGGCGCTGACCGCCGTCCCGATGGGCGGCGAAGACGAGCCGCCGGCTCACCGAGTTGGCGACCTCCGCTCCGTGGTCCCGGCGGACCAGGTGCAGCCCGAGGTCGAGCGCGGCGGAGCTTCCGGCGGCGGTGAGGATGTCCCCGTCGTCGACGAACAGTACGTCCGGTTCGAGCGTGACCTCGGGAAACCGTGCCCGGAAGGCGTCCGCCCACTGCCAGTGGGCGGTGGCCCTGCGTCCGTCGAGCACCCCGGCCTCGGCGAGCGTGAAGGCGCCGCTGCAGAAGCCGACGAGCCGCGCTCCCCGGTCCCGCGCCCGGCGCACGGCGTCGAGGACGGCCGGCCGGCGCGGCACCTCGACATCAGGCCGGTTGGGCACGATGAGGGTGTCAGCGGTATCGGCGGCTTCGAGCCCCGCGACCCCGGTCAGCGTGAAGAAGCCGTCCCGCATCAGGGTGCGCGGCTCGGGGGAGCAGAGCGCGAACTCATAGAGATCGCGCCCCAGTTCAGGCCTGCGCAGCCCGAACACCTCCGTCGCGCAGCCGAGCTCGAAGGGGTTCGAGTTGGCGTCGACGATGACGACGACGCGGTGCAGCCGCTCGGCCCGGCCGCCCGCGTGAGAGGATTCTTGCGCCATAAGCCATTTCTACCACTCACGCCAAGGCCCGAGCCCGCCGGAAACTGGCCTCATGACCAACGACGAACCAACCCCCATCGCCCTCGACAACGCCCTGGCCTCCTTCGACGCCCTTTGGAGCCCCCGCATCGTCAGCCGCGTCAACGACTACGACGTACGGATCGCCAAGGTGGCGGGCGACCACCTCTGGCACGCCCACGACGACACCGACGAGTTCTTCCTGGTCCTCGACGGCGAACTGCGCATCTCCCTGCGCGAGCCCACGGGCGAACGCACGGTCACCCTCCCCAAGGGCTCGGTCTTCACCGTCCCCCGCGGCACCGAACACAAGCCGTCCGCACCGTCCGGCGCCGCGATCCTGCTCCTCGAACCCACCGGCACAACGACGGTCGGCGACCGCCACGAGGAAATCCCGGACCACGTCGACGCGACGACGGGGCATGCGCTGGAGGCCTGACGCGAGGGCTACGGCAGGATGGGCTGCCATGGCGGACGGCAGAGACGACCTTGCGGACCTACCGGCGGCAGGGGTGCCGCTGTTCGAGGCTGCCGACGGAGGTCGTGGAGGGCTGCGCGAACGGGTGTCGGTCCGGCTGCTCGGTGAGACGGAATCGGCTCAGAGCATCGCCCGGAGTCCGGCCCTGCCCGTTTCTGTCATGCGGCGCATGGTTCGGCTCATCGGTGTGGAGAACTCCGCGCCACACCAGGCCCGTTCCGCGGCTGGGCAGTAGCCCCCCGCAGCGGTATGCCGGGAGTTGCCCCGTCAACCTCCTGCAGAGAGCGAGCCCGTCATGTGGACCGCCGCCTTCTGGAAGGCCACCTCGGAGCGCGCGCTCCGGACCTTCGCGCAGTCACTCGGCGCCATCCTGGTCGCCGGGGGGACCAGCCTCCTGGACATCGACTGGAAGGCGGCACTGGCCACCGCCGGGATGGCGACGCTCCTGGCCGTCCTCACGGCGGTCGGTGCCGCCAAGGTCGGGTCCGGTGGTCCCGGGCTGACGGAGACCCCTACGGCTCAGGGGGGTGGGGCTACTCCTTGACGCCGGGGGGCCACTCATCCTCGGTGAGGGTTGCCGTCAAGGCCTCCGCCGCCTCAAGTGTCGCCACCACGTCCATGCCGGCGGCCACGGCATCCGTGAAGGCTGACGGCGGCGTTTCGTCGAGGAGGAAGACGAAGTGCAGGGCGAGCGGCGGGAGTTCCTCGTCCGGTGTTCCGTCGGCGTCGAGGCGGAGGTTGGTGTGCCACGCCGCCTGGCAGAGGACCGAGACGAAGAGCCCGAGGAAGTCGGCGTCCAGGAGGCCGTCGGCGTGGTCGATCAGGATCGCGGCGTCCCCTGTGCCGGCCCCGTGGTGGTGGCGGTCGTGCAGGCAGTCCACCAGCGCGTCCCAGTTGTGGCCGAAGTAGCCGGGGAAGTCCAACTCCCGTGCGAAGGCCGTGAACAGGGCGTGGGGGTCGGACAACTCGCGTCCGTTCAGGCGGAACACGGCGCCGCCACGGGACCGGAGTGCGGAGATCTCGGACTGTAGCCAGGACGCGTCCGCGGGGGTGAAGACCACCCAGGGGGCACGGCGTTCGGTGAGGGTGGGGTGCATGCGGGTCAGGGGTGTGCCGTGAGTCGTCCCGCCGCCACCCGCAGGCGTTCGCCCCGGAAGCGCTGCCGCAGCCGCCTGTCGTGCGACACCACCACCAGCGTGCCCCCGTAGCCGGACAGCGCCTCGTCCAGTTCCTCGACCAGGGCGGGGGAGAGGTGGTTCGTCGGCTCGTCCAGGAGGAGGAGATCCGCCGGGCGGGTCACCAGGCGGGCCAGGGCCAGGCGGCGGCGCTGTCCCACCGAGAGGCCCCGCACCGGGAGTTCGAGGTCCGCCTCCCGGAACAGGCCCAGCGCGAGGAGCCGGGGCGCGTGGTCCTCGGGCAGGCCCGGCAGTCCCTGCGCGAAGGCGTCGAGCAGGGAGCTCGTGGCCTCGGTGGTCGTGAGGTGGGGGATCTCCTGTGGCAAGTAGCCGATACAGGGCGGGAGTTGGACGTCGCCGCCGTCCGCCGTCACCACCCCTGCCAGCACCCCGAGCAGCGTCGACTTGCCCGCGCCGTTCGGCCCGGTGACCAGCGTGCGTGAGCCCGGATCGAGGACCAGGGACGGTACGGCAAGGCGCTCGCCCACCGCGACGTCCGTCAGCGAGACCGGACGTACGAAGGGATGGTCGCCGCCCGCGAGGCCGTCACCGGCCGTGAAGTGCAGCGGGTCCGGCGGGCGCGGCACCGGCTCGGCGTGCAGGCGGCGCAGCCGTTCCCGGGCGCCGCGCACGACAGAGGAGATCTGTCCCTCCACCGAACGCTGGTGGCGGCCGAAGCGGCGGCTCTCGCTCATCCGCCAGCCCGTCGAGAGCCGCTCGGAACCGCCCTGCGCGATCCGCTCCTGGCGGTCGACCTCCTCGCTCCACCGCCGATAGCGCTCCTCCCAGCGGCGGCGGGCCGTCGTCCGCTGCTCCAGATAGCCGTGCCAGCCGCCGCCGTACCGGGCCGCCGATCCTCGGTCCCCGTCCACCTCGACGATCACCCCGGCGACCCGGTCCAGGAACACCCGGTCATGCGTCACGGCGACCACCGTGCCCCGGTGCGCGCGCAGCCGCTCCTCCAGCCAGCCGAGCGCCTGGTCGTCCAGGTGGTTCGTCGGCTCGTCGAGCAGCAGCAGCTCGGGCCGCGGGGCGAGGACGCAGGCGAGCGCGAGGCGCGCGGACTCGCCGCCGGACAGCGAACCCAGGGCGCGTGAACGCTCCAGGTGCGGTACGCCGAGACCGTGCAGGGCGGCCTCCAGACGCGCGTCGGCGCGGTAGCCGTCGCGCGCCTCGAAGGCGGCGACGAGATCCCCGTACGCGGCGAGCCCGTCCGGACCGGCCGAGCCCAGCGCCGCCTCTGCCGCGCCGATCCGCCGCTCCAGGTCGCGCAGCTCGGCGAGCGCGTCGTCCACCGCGTCCTGCACGGTGGCCTGCGGCGGCAGCCGCAGCGTCTGCGCGAGATAGCCGGTGCCGCCGTCCGCGACGACGGCCACCTCGCCGTCGGCGGGCCGGTGCTCGCCCGCCATCAGCCGCAGCAGTGTCGACTTGCCCGAGCCGTTCTCGCCGATGACGCAGACCTTGTCGCCGGGCCGCACCGAGAGCGAGACCCGTTCGAGCACGGGCCGGTCCGGATAGCCGTACGACACCTCACGCAGGACGAGCTGACTCACGGTGCGCACTTCCCCCTCGGTCGGGCTTGCGGACCGGCTTACGCCGGCTGGCCGAACAGCTCCCTCAGCACGTCCTCCATCGTCACCATTCCCGCCAGCCTGCCGTCCGAGCCGAGCACCGCCGCCACATGCGTACGGCTGCCCCGCATCGCGGTCAGCACGTCGTCCAGCGGAGTGGTCTCCCGCACCTGCGCGATCTTGCGCATGTCCGGCACCCGGAACGGCAGATCGCGCGGCGCCCGGTCGAGCGCGTCCTTGACGTGCAGATAGCCGACGATGCGCCGGCCCTCGTCCACGACGGGGAAGCGGGAGAAGCCGGACTCCGCGGAAAGTCGCTCCAACTGCTCCGGCGTCACGCCCACATGCGCGTACACCACCCGCTCCAGAGGAAGCACGACGTCCCGCACCGGGCGGCGGCCCAGTTCGAGCGCGTCGTGCAGCCGCTCCTGGGCACGGTCGTCGAGCAGCCCAGCGTCGCCGGAGTCCTTGACCATCCGGGCCAGCTCGTCGTCCGAGAACGTCGCGGACACCTCGTCCTTCACCTCGACCCTGAGCAGCCTCAGTAGGCCGTTGGCGAACGCGTTGATCGCGAAGATCACCGGGCGCAGGGCACGGGCCAGCGCGACCAGCGGCGGGCCCAGAAGCAGCGCCGAGCGGACCGGCTCGGCCAGCGAGATGTTCTTGGGGATCATCTCGCCGAGCAGCATGTGCAGATACGTCGCCAGGGCGAGCGCGATGACGAACGAGATCGGGTGCACCAGGCCGTGCGGCACGCCGACCGCGTCGAACAGCGGCTCCAGGAGGTGCGCGATGGCCGGCTCGGCGACGATGCCGAGCACCAGGGTGCACAGCGTGATGCCGAGCTGCGCCGCCGCGAGCAGCGCCGACACGTGCTGCAGACCCCACAGCACGCTCTTCGCTCGCCGGTCGCCGTCCTCGGCGTACGGCTCGATCTGACTTCTCCGTACGGAGATGAGTGCGAACTCGGCGCCGACGAAGAAGGCGTTGACGACGAGCGTCGCCAGGCCGATCAGCAACTGGACGGCGGTCATCGCTCCTCCTCCGGGCGCTCGGTGGTCAACGGTGCGTGCAGCAGGACGCGGGCGGCGCGGCGGCCGCGGGCGTCCACGACATCGAGGCGCCAGCCGCCCACGTCGAGGCTGTCGCCCTTGGCCGGGATGCGGCCGAGTTCGGTGGCGACGAGCCCGGCGAGGGTCTCGTACGGCCCGTCGGGGGCCCGCAGGCCCACGCGGGCCAGCTGGTCGGTGCGGGCCGAGCCGTCGGCGGAGTACAGGGTGCGGCCCTCGTCGTCGGTGCCCGCGGGGGCGATGTCGGGCGTCTCGTGCGGGTCGTGCTCGTCCCGCACCTCGCCGACGACCTCCTCGACGATGTCCTCCAGGGTGGCGACCCCGGCGGTGCCGCCGTACTCGTCGATGACGACGGCCATCGTGCGCTTGCCGGAGAGCCGGTCGAGCAGTCGGTCGACGGTCAGCGACTCCGGTACGAGGAGCGGCTCGCGCATCAGCTCGGCGACGGGGTAGCGGGCGCGCCGCTCGGCCGGTATCGCCAGGACGTCCTTGATGTGCGCGACACCGACCACCGAGTCGAGGTTGCCGCGGTAGACGGGGAACCGGGACAGGCCCGTCGCACGCGTCGCGTTGGCGACGTCCTCGCAGGTCGCGAGCGCGTCGAGGGCGATGACCTGGACGCGCGGCGTCATCACGTTCTCCGCCGACAGGTCGGCCAGGTTGAGCGTGCGCACGAACAGCTCGGCGGTGTCCGCCTCCAGGGCGCCCTCCTTGGCGGAGTGCCGGGCGAGCGCCACCAGCTCCTTGGGGGAGCGCGCGGAGGCCAGCTCCTCGGTGGGCTGGATGCCGAAGCGGCGCACCGAGCGGTTCGCCGTGTTGTTCAGATGCGCGATGAAGGGCCGGAACGCCGCGCTGAACAGGCGCTGCGGCGTCGCCACGCGCTTGGCGACGGCCAGCGGCGAGGAGATCGCCCAGTTCTTGGGCACCAGCTCGCCGACGACCATCAGGAAGACCGTCGACAGGGCCGTGCCGAGCACCAGGGCGATGGAGGATGCCGCCGATGAGCCGATGCCCATGGAACGCAGCGGACCGGCGATCAGCTTGGCGATCGAGGGCTCGGAGAGCATGCCGACGATCAGGTTGGTGACCGTGATGCCGAGCTGGGCCCCGGAGAGCTGGAAGGTGAGGTTCTTGACGGCCTTGAGCGCGCCGGCGGCGCCGCGCTCGCCGCGTTCGGCCGCCCGCTCGAGGTCGCTGCGCTCGACCGTGGTGAGGGAGAACTCCGCGGCGACGAAGACGCCGCAGGCCAGCGACAGCAGGACCGCCACGAGCAGCAGGAGCACTTCGGTCATCGGTTCACCTCCGTCCCATGATCGGACAGGGACCGGGGGAATGCGCGATGTCGGGTACTGGGAGGCTCGCCCATGGGCGGACGCTCACACCTTTCCTTGGAATCGAAGTGGTCCGTCCATAGTAAAGGACCAGCAAAATGCGCCGATGCGGGCCGCCCGGGGCCCGGCGCGCGCGGGGCCTCAGCCGGTCAGCGGCTTGACCCAGCGGCTCCACTGCGGCTCGGGCGCGTAGCCGGCGGCGCGCCACGTGTGGTGGGCGAGATCGTTGCGGTCCAGGACCATCGCGTCGCCGCGCCGGCCCCCGAGCCGCACGAAACGGTCCTCGGCGGCGGCGAGCAGCGCCGAGCCCACGCCCTGACGCCGGTGGTCCGGGTGCACGGCGAGGCGGTAGAGGTGGCAGCGCCAGCCGTCGAAGCCGGCGATCACCGTCCCGGCGAGTACGCCGTCGCGCTCGGCGAGGATCAGGGCCTCGGGGTCGCGTGCGACGAGGCGGGCCATGCCGTCGGTGTCGTCGCTGATGCTCGTGCCCTCCGCGGCCTCGCGCCAGAAGCTCAGCACGGTGTCGAGGTCGGAAGGGGTGGCGGGGCGCAGTCGAAGATCACTCATGGGGTCGATGCAAGCAGTGCGCGGGCCCGGTCGGCGACTGATTTCCTGCTAGAATCTTTTTCTAGAAAAAGCTTCTAGAAACTGCTTCGGCTGGTCCAGACTCTGTTCCATGGTCAATCGTGAGTCCGGGCCGCCCCACAAGCCGGTGCCCGGAAACCCCTATGCACAGCCGACGCCGCCCGCCACAGGCGGCGGCGGACGCGGGCGCGGCATCCTCCTGGGCGCCGCGGCCCTCACCCTGGTGCTCGTCGGCGCGGGCACCTACGCCCTCACCCGTGACGACGGGGACGGCTCCCGCGAGCCCGTCGCGGCGGCGAGCAAGGACGCGTCGGACGGGGGCCCGTCGGCCACGCCGGAGCGGGACACCGAGGCGCAGGACGACGGCAAGGCCGCAGTGATCGACGTCAACGCGGGGCGCAAGCCCGGCGAGGCCAAGGCCTGGCTCGCCATGAACGAGATCAAGCTGCCGGGCAAGGGCGCGCGGCTCTACGACCCCTGGCGGGTGCCCGGCATCGTGGCCCAGGCCGAGCACAACGAGGTCACCGGCTACCGGACCACCACCGGAAAGCAGGCCTGGACGGTGCCGCTGCCCGGCGAGGTGTGCGACACGCCGGTCAACCCCACACCGGACGGCAAGGTCGTCGTCGCGTACACGGAACGCGAGTCCGAGCAGAACAAGAAGTGCGATCAACTCCAGGTGATCGACCTGAAGTCCGGCGCCAAGGGCTGGCACAAGCCGCTCGTCGCGACGGGCACGATGGACGACACCAGCATGACCACCCTCGCGATCAGCGGCGGCGCCGTCGTCGTCAACCAGGACATGATCGTGCGGGCCTACCGGATCAGCGACGGCAAACGCCTTTTCACCGCCGAGCGGGAGAAGGAAGGCGGCTGCTATGCGACCGGCGTCGCCGGGGGAGCCAGGCTGCTCGAGGTGGGGTCCTGCGGGGTCACCGACGACACCACGCGCGGGCGGCTCAGGAAGCTCGACCCGCGCACCGGCGACGTCAAGTGGCGCTACTGGACCAAGAAGGGCTGGAACATCCAGAAGGTCTACTCCGTGGACCCCGTCGTCGTGGCCGTCAAGAACCGCGAGGACATGGACAAGTGGGCGGTCGTCGCGGTCGACGACAAGGGGAAGGAGCGCTCCTGGACCCGCCTCGACAAGGGCCCCGAAGAGATTGAGATGTGTGCGGGGGCGGGGGACTCAGGTGAGGGCATGCAGAACTGTCCCGGCGCCGCCGTCGCCAAGGACAGGATCTACCTGGAGAGCAAGCCCACGGGCGGCGACGTGATCGGCCCGAACAGGGTCGTCGCCTTCGACCTCGCCAAGGGGAAGCGGCTTTGGGGCGCCGAGGTCAAGGGCAAGGGCCAGCTCACACCGGTGGCGGCGAGCGGCGGCGACCGGCCCGGAGTGATCGTCTACGCCAGGGCCTGGGTCGACAAGACCGGCCAGACGCTGCGGATCGGCCCCGACGGCGGCAAACCGGAGGTGCTGCTCAGGCACACCGAGGCGGCCCGGCCGATCGAGGTGGACATGACCGTGGGCTACACCCTCTACGCCGAGGACCGGCTGTTCGTGTCGCCGTCGTCCCTGGAAGGCAAGAACAACGGCACCGCGGGCGAGGAGGGAAATCCCCGCATGCTCTCCTTCGGCCGGTGAGGCGGCCGAAGGAGGACATACGGGGGTGCCCCGTGTCACCTCCGCCGGCGTCCCCGCACCACAGCGAACAGCAGTGCCCGCACCAGCAGTTGGAGTCACGATGACGCAGCCCGCCCCGCCGCCGGAACAGTCCCCGCAGGGCGCCTTCGGCCCGCCCCCGCAGGCACACAACCCCGGCTTCGGCCCAGCGCCCGGCGGCTTCGGTCCGCCGGCGCCCCAGCAGGGGGCGCCGGTGCCGGTCGTACCCGTCGTGCCCACCGAACCGCCCGGCGGCGGCGGGCGGTCCGGCAGACGCACCGTGGCCGTCGTCTCGGTCGTCACCGCGATCGCACTGATCGTCGGAGGCGGTGTCTGGTACGCCGCTTCCCTCGGGGGCGGCTCCAAGGACAAGGCCGATGCGAAGCCGGGTGGCGACAAGGCCGCGGTGAAGTACGAGAAGCCGAAGGAGCCGGTGCCCGCGGACCCCGAGGCCTACTTCAAGACCCAGGCCGTGCAGCCCAAGCTGCCCAAGGGAGAGGAGACCTGGCCGTCGAAGGGCTCCTGGCTCACCGACAAGGTGTACGCGAAGGCCTCCGTCAGCAAGATCGTGGGCGTCGACGCCACCTCCGGTGAGCGGCTCTGGGACCTGCCGAAGCCGGGACAGTCCTGCGCGGGCTCCCCGGGCATCGGCAAGGACGGCATCGCCGTCGTCGTCACGGCGCCGACCGTGAAGAACGACAAGGGCGTCCGCGCCCCGTGCACCGAGGTGACCGCGTTCGACGTGGACGACGGCACCAAGCTCTGGACCAAGTCGATCACCGTCGGCTACCAGAAGGAGAAGACACAGTTCAACCAGGTCACCATCAGCGGCGACACGGCGGCGGTCGGCGGTCTCTACGGAGGCGCGGCGTTCGACCTGAGCAAGGGGACGGTCCTGTGGGAACCCGAGCAGGGCGAGAAGTGCCGTGACGTCGGGTACGGCGGCGGCGATCGCCTGGTGGCGGTCCGCTCCTGCGGTGACTTCGGCTCGGAGCGGTTCAGCCTCGAGGTCATCGACCCGAGGACGGGCTCGGCGAAGGCGACCCACAAGCTCCCCGAGGGGGTCACCAGCCCCAGCGTCATCTCCACCGACCCGGTGGTCGTCGCCGTCGACTCCGGCGAGATCAGCGCGTCGGGCGCCACGGACGTCTTCGCCTTCGACGACCGGAGCAAGCGGCGCACGAGGATCCCGCTGCCCGACGACAGGTACCTGCACGAGTGCGGCACCGCCTCCATCGTCCAGGACTGCCGGGGCATCACGGTGGGCAACGGCAGGCTCTACGTGCCGACCGAGCAGCGCGACGGGACGGCGGAATTCTCGCGGACCAACGACATCGTGACGTTCTCGCTGGCCACCGGGAAGACCACGGGGGAGCGGCTCTCGGCGGGCGACAACTCGCCGATCTTCCCGATCCGCATGGACGGCGGGAACGTCCTCGTCTACAGGAGCAGCCCGGACGCCCAGGTGGTCTCCGTCGACGGCAGGACGCTGAAGAAGGAGAAGGTGCTCCTCGACGCCACCACCCGCCCCAGCACGCTCTCCCCGCTCCGCTCCGAACTCCTCTTCACCCACAACAAACTGTTCATCAGCTCCGACCTGCTCGCCCAGTACGGCTCGTCGGACAAGGGCACGGTCATGATGTACGGCTTCGCCGCCAAATAGCCGTACGGCTTCATTGCCGCGCAGCTGTGTGAAGATCTCGGCATGGTGTGGCTGAAGAGGAACACGAGGCGGACCCTCGGGATCGTGGCGGCGACGGGCGCGGTCCTCGCCCTGGCCGCCTGCGGCCAGGGCGAGAGCGCCGCGCAGGGGTCCGCGAACGGGAAGACCGGCGACCGCGAGGCGCGCTACAAGCGCGTCATCGAGGACCCGCACCCCAAGCCCGCGGACGTCGTCTGGGCCGCCGGAGCACCCTCCGGCGTGGCCCGTGCGGACGACGGCTCGCTGCTCCTGACGTACGACGCCGGCAACGTCGAGGACGACGAGGGGCCCGCCGCGACCGCCTGGCGCATCGTCGCCCCCGACGGCCGCATGGTCGCCGAGGACGCGGAGCACACGGACGCGGAGGCCGCGCGCGTCCAGTTCAGGGGCGGGCGCGGCGGCTTCGTGCGGGTACCGCCGGGCGAGGGCTCGGACGGGGTGTACGCACTCGACGTACAAGGAAAGCGGCACGAAGTCACCGTCAAGGAGAAGGCGCTGGCCACCCGTGCCGGCGATGTCCTGCTCACCGAGTCGGAGCCGACCCTCGTCTACCGCCCCGGCACGCACACCGCGGCGCCGCCCGTCGGAGTGCCGGACGACGCCCATCGCCTCGCCGTCGACGAACGGGGCACGACCTGGAGCCTGGTCCAGCCGCTGACCGAGGAACCCAACAGCGTCGCCTGGCGGGGTGGCGGCAACCCCGAGGGCTCCACCCGCGTCCTGCCGAAGCCCTACGTGGGCGGGAAGATCGCCGCACGGGGCGGCACCGCGGCGGTCTCGCTCATCAAGGGCGAGCGGACGCGCGGCCTCCTGGTGACGACGGACGGCGGCGCCGACTGGCGCACGGTCACGGGCGGCGGCATTCCGTGGCAGGACCTGAAGGGGCCCTCCGAGCTGCTGACCCTGGAGGCACTCTCGGACGGCCGACTCCTCGTCGGCGAGGACCGCGGCCGCCTCTGGCTCGCCGACGACCCCTCGAACCGCGGCTTCCACCCCCTCAAGACCCCGAAGAAGTTCACCTCCATCACCGTCCACGGAACCACCCTGTACGGCATCGTCGACGCGACGACGTCGACGTACGACCTGGTGGACGGCGAGGGACTGTGGACCTCCGACGACGGCGGCGAGAAGTGGACGCGGTTCGGGGGTCACCGGTGAGGCCACGGCGCCCTCACTCCCCGCGCAGCTCCTCGATGACCGGTCCGAACGCCTCGAAGTAGGGCTCCAGGATCGTCAGATACGAGAAGCCGAAGCGCTCCCGGTGCGCACGCACCTTGTCGGCGATGTCCCGGACGGAGCCGAACAGGAGGTGCGGCAGTTCGAGGGCCTCGTCCTCGGTGAGGTGCGGGACCATCTCCAGGAGCGGCCTGACCGCCGCGCGCGGATCGTTGGTGACCGCGACCATCTGCCCCAGGAAATTCAGCTCGGCCGGCTCGGCGCGCCCCGCCGCGAACCGCCGATAGGCGGCGACGCGCTCCTCCAGCTCGTCCGAGGTGATGGGCGTCATCACGCCCGCCCCGCCACCGGACACCGGCCGCGCCCCGGTGAACGCCGCGATGTCGGCGTGCCGCGCGGTCAGTTCCAGCATCCGGTCGCCGTTCCCGCCGATCACCAGCGGCGGCCGGGGCTTCTGCACGGGCTGCGGCTGATGCTCGTCGGAGGCGAAGAGCCGGTCCAACTCCTCGACCGTATGCCGCAGATGGGCCACCCGCTCACCCGGCGAGCCATAGGGCAGCCCCGCCAGGTCATGCTCCGCCTGTACGTAACCAGTGCCGAGGCCCAGCTCGAAGCGGCCGCCGGTGAGCGCGTCCGTGGTGGCCACCTCACGGGCGAGCAGCGCCGGATTCCAGAACCCGGCGTTCAGGACGAACGTGCCGACGCGCGGCCGTTCGGTGGCCTCGGCGGCCGCGACGACCGAGGGGAACGGGGCGAGCGTGCCCAGGTGGTCGGGGACCAGGATGACGTCGTAACCGAGTTGCTCCGCCTTGCGGCACTTCTTGCGCCACTCGTCACCGGTGGCGGGCGTGACCATGTTGACGCCGAAACGAAACGGGCGAACCATGAACTCTCCTTGTGACAATGGACAGTTGGCACAGCGATGCCCAGTCCATCACTCATGCGCGATGGCCGCCAGGACATTCATGCGCGACGCCCGCAGCGCCGGGAGCAGCGCCGCCGCGAGCCCCACGACCACCGATCCGATCACCACCGCGATCACCGTCGACCAGGGGATCGCGAACGCCTTCATGTCCTGGAGGGCGAGCACCTGTTGCGCCGCGACGCCCCACACCAGACCGAGCGCGAGCCCGAGCAGCGCGCCGAACACGGCGATCACCACCGACTCCAGCCGGATCATCCGGCGCAACTGCCGGCGCGCAAGACCGATGGCCCGCAGCAGACCGATCTCGCGGGTGCGCTCCACGACGGACAGGGCAAGGGTGTTGACGACGCCGAGCACCGCGATGATGATCGCGAGCCCCAGAAGCGCGTACACGAGATAGAGCATCACGGCGATCTGCTCGCGGATCAGTTCCTTGTAGTCGGCCTGGTCACGGACCTGCACCTGCGGATACGGGTCGAGCGACTTCTCCAGACGGTCGCGCAGGGTGTCGGGCCCGGTCCCGGACGCCGCGTTCACGTACACCGCGGACTCCTGGCCGCCCGGCACGAACTCCTCGACCGTCTTGATGCCGAAGAACAGTCCGCCCTCCACGCCGAAGCCCTCGGCGCCCTCCTGATCGGTGAGCGCGCCCACCGTCAGCTCCGTCTTGCGCCCGCCGGGGAACTCCACCGGCAGCTTCTCGCTCATACGTACGTCGTGCTTGTTCGCGAAGTCCCGCTCCATGGCGATGTTTCCGGGTGCGAGCGCCTGCGCGGACCCGCCCTCGGCGTAGGTGACGCGGGCGACGTCGTCGAGCCGTGCGTCGTACCCCGCCGCGGTCGTCTCCACGCTCTTGCCGTCCGGCAGCGCCACCTTCACCGGCGTGAACCGCTGCCGCACGACGAGCCCCGCGCCCTCGGTGTCCCGCACCTTCTCCGTGATCTCCCGCGAGAACGGGATGAAATTGCTGTTCTGTACGACGAAGTCGGCGCCCAGCGTCCGGTCGATCTGCTGGTCGAAGGACTTGGTCATGGACGCGCTCGCCACCGACATACCGGTCACCAGGGCGAGCCCCACCATCAGCGCGGCGGCCGTGGCGCCCGTGCGGCGCGGATTGCGCAGGGCGTTGCGCTGGCTCATCCGTCCGATGGAGCCGAATACGGCGGGGAACGCGCCGCCGAGCACCCGGATCACCGGGCGCACCAGGAGCGGCCCCGCGATGACGGTGGCGATCAACGTCAGGACCAGACCGAGGCCGAGCAGCGAGGCCGCCGACGAGGTCTTCGTGGCCGTCGCGCAGCCCACGAGGGCGGCGGCGCCCGCCAGCGCGACCACCGAGCCGATCAGCGCCCGCACCTTCAACGGCCGCCCCACGCCCGCGATCTCGGCGTCCGCGAGCGCCGCCATCGGCGAGACCTGCGCGGCCCGGCGCGCCGGGAGATACGCCGCGACGAACGTGACGCCGACCCCGACGACGTACGAGGCGACGGGAGTTCCCCAGCCGATGACCATCTCGGTGGACTTCAGGTTCATGCCGAGCAGGCCCATCAGCTCGATGAGCCCGGCCGCCAGGCCGATCCCCACCGCGAGGCCCACCGTCGAACCGACCGCGCCGAGCAGCACCGCCTCGGTGAGCACGGAGCGGCGGACCTGCCTGCGGTCGGCGCCGAGCGCGCGCAGCAGGCCCAGCTCGCGGGTGCGCTGCGCGATGAGCATCGAGAAGGTGTTGACGATCAGGAAGATGCCGACCAGTACGGCGATACCGGCGAAGCCCAGCATCACGTACTTGATGACGTCGAGGAACCCGCCCAGCTCGGACGCCGCGGAGTCGGCCTGCTCCTCCGCGGTCTTCAGGTCGTAGCCGGAGCCCAGTTCGGCCGCGATCCGGCGCTTGAGCTCCGTGTCGCTCACGCCGGGGGCGGCGTCCACGGAGATGCCGGTCGCCGCGTCCTTGTCGTCGAGCAGCTCCCGCTGGGCGGTCGGCGTGTCGAGGAAGACGAGGGCCGCGCCCGGATTGGTGGTGGTGAACGTGACGATGCCGACGACCTCGACCTTGAAGGATCCCGGCGCGGCGAGCACCGTGAGGGTGTCGCCGATCTCCACGTCCTTCTTGTCGGCCGTGTCCGCGTCGAGCAGCGCCTGGTCCCCGCCGCGCGGGGCGTGACCGGAGGTCAGCTCGACGGGGCTGCGGTCGGTGACGTACCAGTTGGTGGCGATGGTGGGGGCGCCGGTGGTCGGGCCCACCGACTCGTTCTCGCCGTCGACGACCGTGATGTTCTCGACGGCCGCGTCCACCCGGGTCCGTGCCACGCCGTCGACCTTCGCAACGCGGTCGGCGAGGCTCGCCGGGATCGTCGGCGTCTGGCCGGACGGAATCGCCTCGTCCAGGTCCTCCTTCGGCTCGACCGTCACATCGGCCGACGTCGAGGCGAAGAGCCGGTCGAAGGTGCGGGCCACCGTGTCCGAGAAGATCAGGCTGCCCGCCACGAACGCCACCGAGAGGATCACGGCGAGCGCGGAGAGCAGCAGCCTGCCCTTGTGCGCGAGAAAGCTGCGGAGCGTCGCCTTCAGCATGACCGCGGCCCGCCTCAGTCCTGGTCGGAGGTGCTGTCGGGGTGCTCGCCCTGCTGCGCGCTCTCGCGCGGTTGCGCGTGCAGCACGTCGAACCGCTTGAGGCGCTCCAGGACCGCCTCCGCCGTCGGGCGCGGCATCTCGTCGACGATGCGGCCGTCGGCCAGGAAGAGCACGAGGTCGGCGTGGGCGGCGGCGCCCGGATCGTGGGTGACCATGACGACCGTCTGCTCCAGCTTGTCGACCGCCTCGCGCAGGAAGCCGAGCACTTCGAGGCCCGCACGCGAGTCGAGGTTGCCGGTCGGCTCGTCGGCGAAGATCAGCTCGGGGCGGGATGCGAGTGCCCGCGCACACGCCACGCGCTGCTGCTGACCGCCGGACAGCTGAGCCGGGCGGTGCCCCAGCCGGTCGCGCAGCCCCAGCGTGTCGATGACGTGCTCCAGCCAGTCCCGGTCGGGGCGCTGGCCCGCGATGTCCATCGGCAGCGTGATGTTCTCGAGGGCGTTGAGCGTCGGGATGAGGTTGAAGGACTGGAACATGAAGCCGATGCGGTCCCGCCGCAGCCGGGTCAGCTCCCGTTCCCTGAGCCCCGTGATCTCGGTGTCGCCCAGCCAGACCTGGCCCGCGGAGACCGTGTCGAGCCCGGCGAGCAGGTGCATCAGCGTGGACTTCCCGGAACCGGAGGGGCCCATCACCGCGGTGAACCGCCCCCGCGCGATGTCCACGTCGACCGAGTCGAGGGCGAGCACGGCCGTCTCGCCGGAGCCGTACGCCTTGGTCAGGCCGCGCGCGCGGGCGGCGACCCCGGAGGGTTCCGAACGGTCCGTTGCCGGTGCCGAAGCAGGTGTGGACAAGGCGGCCTCCTGGGTTGTGGCCGTACCGACTCCCGTATCGGTGCAGAGAGTAGAGGGTCGGGGCGGGCGCCCGGTATCCCTCCGAGGTCGTGGCCCTGAGACGTATGTAAGGGGCACGGGTCAGGCCTGCTTGCCGGTGCTAGCGGCACGGCGCTAGCTTGAGGACATGGCGAAGACTCAGCTGAACGTCCGGGTGGACGAGGGCACCGCCCGGGCCGCGAGAGAGCGCGCCCTGGCCCGGGGCATGAGCGTGAACCGGTACATCGAGGAACTGGTCAAGCAGGACGCCGGGGAAGTGGGACACACCTTCGTCGAGGCCGCCGCCGACTTCATGAAGAGTTACGAATCCGTGTTCGTCGAGGAGTTCGGTCCCGAGCGCGAGGGTCGTCGTTAAGCCCTTGAACCTCAGAATCGATCTTGCCTGGCTGTTGATGGTCGCCGAACACAAGACGCCCGGAGACCCGCAGGTCACCGACTGGGGAGCCCTGGTGGCCGCCGTCAGCCGGCACGAGGCGGAAATATTCGGCGTACCCGTCTACGAGAGCCCGCACGAGCGCGCCGCCGCCCTGCTCCAGATCCTGCTGCACATCCCCGCACTCGAACGCTCCAACGCCCTCTTCGCGGTGTCCGCCGCCTACGCCTATCTCGTCGCCAGCGGCCTGAAGGTCGTCACATCGGCCGAGCAGGTGCGTGATCTGGCCCGGCTGGTGAAGGAGGACGGCGCGAGCGTCTACGCCATCGCCGACGTGCTGCGGCAGTGGAGCCTGTAGCGTTCCGGCGCTCCAGAAGACCGCCCAGGCGTTCTACAGCTCGGTGGCCCGTGGGTGGTGCGGCTCGTACATGCCGACCTCGCCGCCGCCCGGCAGCTTGAGACGGGTGAGCAGGCCCCAGCCCGCGTCGGTCACCGGCTGGGTGAACTTCACGCCCCGCTCGGTCAGTTGACGGACCGTCCGTTCCACGTCCTCGCACATCAGATACAGCTCGTGCGACTCCGGTCCGGGCGTCGGATG
Source organism: Streptomyces sp. NPDC050658 (assembly GCF_044457025.1). Taxonomy (NCBI): domain Bacteria; kingdom Bacillati; phylum Actinomycetota; class Actinomycetes; order Kitasatosporales; family Streptomycetaceae; genus Streptomyces; species Streptomyces sp. NPDC050658. Next base: position 279,391 of record NZ_JBITGM010000004.1, on the reverse strand, counting down.
GACCGCGACCTCGGCGGGCGGCAGGCGGAAGATCAGCCAGCCGCCGCCCGCGTCGACGTGCGGATACTCCAGTACGTCCCGGAAGAAGGCGCGGTCCGCCTCGGCGTCGTTGCTGTAGATGATGACGTGCGCACCGTTGATCATGCGGCGAGGATAGGTTCGACGCGCCCCGGAGCCGCGGACGCCGCGACCGTGTGTCCGGTCGGCTGGTCGGCCGGTCAGTCGCTCTGCGGGCGGCGCGCGGAGCCGAGGACGCAGTACGAGGTGGGCAGCCGCGGGCCCTTGGCCGGCACCAGGAACTGCCGGTACGGACCGATCTCGAACCCGGCCGCGCGCAGCTCGCCCACCGTGTCCCGCCCGACGTGACAGCCGCCGAACAGCAGCGGCCACACCGTGCGGTCCAGGATCCGCTGGGCGCGCGCCATCGCCGGACCCGGCGCCACACCGTGCTCGAAGAACCGCAGCTCGCCCCCCGGCCGCAGGACACGCCGCAGCTCGGCGAGGGCGCGGGGCACGTCACGGACGCTGCACAGCACCAGCGAGGCCACCGCGCCGTCGAAGGCCTCGCTCTTGACGGGCAGCGCCTCGGCCACTCCCGGCACCACGTCGACCGGCACATCGGCCCGCACGGCGGCGGACGCCGCCAACTGCCGCAGGGTGCGCTCCGGTTCGATCGCCACGACCTCGGAGACCGTCGTCGGGTAGTGCGCGAAGTTCAGGCCATTGCCCGCGCCGACCTCGATCACCCGGCCGGAGAGCCCGGCGAGCAGCTCTCTGCGATGGGCGGCGATCACGCGCTCGGCGGCCACGCTCTGACGTGCGTAGAAACGGGCGAAGACGGGGTGGTGCACGGCGTCCCGGGACACCGCCTTGGCGGAGCGAGGCGACATGAGCCCTCCAAAGCAGGCTGAGCGGATACCGCAATGGTGCCCCCGCGGGGCCGGTTTCCCCCATGCCGACGTCGGCGAGTCGGGCCTGCCCGATGCCGCCGCCCCTCCCGGCTCCACAGCCTCCGCCCAGCCCTGCGGCCCCTCAGCCTCCCGGCACCTGTCCCGTCTCCCGCGCCGCGAACTCCGCCGCGTCCCACGTCCCGCCCAGCCGCGGACCCAGCCAACTCGCCGCGCCCGCGCGGAAGTCGGCGGCCGCGAGCGCGCCCGCCCCCGCCGGGACAGCGCCCAGGAGCTCCGCGCCCGACGTCTCCGGCAGGTCCGCGAGATTGCAGCGGGACGCCAGGTCCGGGTCCTTCGGCCAGCTGCCGATCGTCACGCCGAGCGGCGTCAGGCCGCGGGCCCGCAGCGCCTCCGTGGTCAGCTGCGTCGTGTTGAGGGTGCCGAGCCCCGCCGGCGCGACCACCAGGACAGGCGCCGAGAGCAGCCGCGCCGCGTCGGCGAGCGTGCCGCCCTCGTCGTCGTACCGGACGAGCAGTCCGCCGGCCCCCTCGACCAGGACCAGATCGTGCCCGGCCGCCAGCTTCCGCGCCGCCTCGGCCACTTCGTACGGCCGCACCGGCTCGGCACCGGCCCGCCGCGCCGCCGTGTTCGGCGCCAACGGCTCGGGATAGCGGGCCAGTTCGAGGGTGCTCACCGAGTCCCCGGCGAGCCGTACGACCTCGGCCGCGTCCCCCGGCTCGCCGGGCGCGACCCCGGTCTGCGCGGGCTTGAGGACCGCGACGCTCCGGCCCGCGGCGACCGCGAGGGCGGCCACGGCGGCCGTCGTCACCGTCTTGCCGATCTCGGTGCCGGTCCCCGACACCACGACGACCGTCATCTCAGCCCTCCTTCGCGGCCGCGCACACCGCGCGCCCGATGCGTGCCACGTCGTCGTCGCCCGTGATGAACGGCGGCATCGTGTAGATGAGGTCGCGGAACGGCCGCAGCCACACGCCCTCGCGGGTCGCGGCACGGGTGGCCGCGGCCATGTCGACGTCGTGGTCCAGCTGGACCACACCGATCGCGCCGAGCACCCGTACGTCGCGGACGCCCGGCAGCGCAGCCGCCTCGCCGAGACCGTCGCGCAGTCCCTTCTCGATGCGCTTGACCTCGGTCGCCCAGTCCTGCCCGAGCAGCAGGTCGATCGAGGCGCAGGCCACCGCGGCGGCGAGCGGATTGCCCATGAACGTCGGGCCGTGCGCCAGCACCGGGACCTCGCCGCGCGAAATGCCGTCGGCGACCCGCGCCGTGCACAGCGTCGCCGCCATCGTGAGGTAACCGCCCGTCAGCGCCTTGCCCACGCACAGCACATCGGGGGTGACCCCCGCGTGGTCCGCCGCGAACAGCCTGCCCGTGCGGCCGAAGCCCGTGGCGATCTCGTCGAACACGAGCAGCACGTCGTGCTCGTCGCACGCCTCGCGCAGCACCCGCAGATAGGCGGGGGAGTGGAACCGCATCCCGCCCGCGCCCTGCACCACCGGCTCGACGATCACGGCGGCGAGTTCCGCCGCGTGGCGGGCGATCAGCTCCCGCAGATGGTCCGCGTACGTCTCGTCGTACGCGTCGAAGCCCGCCGGCGGGGCGTCGGCGAAGACCTGCTGCGGAAGCACGCCCTGCCACAGCTCGTGCATGCCGCCGTCGGGATCGCAGACGGACATGGGCTGCCAGGTGTCGCCGTGGTAGCCGCCGCGCCAGGTCAGCATCCGCCGCTTCTCCGGACGGCCGAGGGAGCGCCAGTGCTGGAGGCACATCTTGACGGCGACCTCGACGGACACCGAACCGGAGTCCGCGAGGAAGACATGTTCGAGGCCGTCGGGCGACATGTCGACAAGGCGCTTCGCCAGGCCGACGGCGGGCTCATGGGTGAGCCCGCCGAACATGACGTGGCTCATCCGGTCCAGCTGGCCGCGCACCGCGTCGTTGAGCACCGGGTGGTTGTAGCCGTGGATCGCCGACCACCAGGACGACATACCGTCGACCAGCTCGGCCCCGCCGTCTGCTCCCGCGACGCGGAGCCGGACGCCGCTCGCCGACTCGACGACGAGCGGCTCCTGGCGGCCGGGCATCGGACCGTAGGGATGCCACACATGGCGGCGGTCGAGGTCGAGCAGCTCCGGCACGGAGAGGTCAGGCATTGGGCGCCAGGTCCGTTCCCGCGCCCCGACGGCGCACCGCCACCAGGTCCGTACGCGCCTCCGAAGCCTCCCCGGCCTCGGCGGCGACGGGCGCCTGCGACGAACCGCAGGGACCGCAGCCGCCACCGGCTTCCCCGTGCGATCCGCAGCCGCCGGCGCCCTCACCGTGCGAACCGCAGCCGCCACCGCCGCCGTGCGAACCGCAGCCCGCCGCCGCGATGGCGTCCGCGCGGTGCTCCGGCAGCGTCACGGTGCCAGCGCCCTCGACCTCGAAACCGGCGTCCGCGATCATCTCCAGGTCGGCCTTGCCCGCCTGGCCCTCACTGGTCAGGTAGTCGCCGAGGAAGATCGAGTTGGCCAGGTGCAGGGCCAACGGCTGCATGGTGCGCAGATGCACCTCACGGCCGCCCGCGATGCGTACCTCCACGTCCGGGCAGACGAAGCGGACCATCGCGAGGATGCGCAGACAGCGCTGCGGGGTGAGGTTCCACTCCTTGGCCAGCGGGGTGCCCTCGAAGGGGATCAGGAAGTTGACCGGCACCGAGTCGGGGTCGAGGTCGCGCAGCGCGAAGACCACGTCCACCAGGTCCTCGTCCTTTTCGCCCATGCCCGCGATCAGACCCGAGCAGGCGGAAAGGCCCGCGGCCTGCGCCTGCTGCACGGTGTCCACGCGGTCGGCGTAGGTGTGGGTCGTGGTGATCTCGCCGTACGTGCCCTCGGACGTATTGAGGTTGTGGTTGTACGCGTCAGCGCCCGCCGTGCGCAGTTTGTCCGCCTGGCCGGCCGAGAGCAGACCGAGGCAGGCGCACACCTCGATGCCCTCGTTCTGCTCCTTGATCGCCTCGATGGTCTGCGAGACGCGGTCGACGTCACGGTCCGTGGGACCGCGTCCGCTGGCCACCAGGCAGACCCGCTTGGCGCCGCCCGCCACACCGGCCGCGGCGGCCTGCGAGGCCTCGTCGGGCCCCAGCCAGGTGTACTTCAGGATCCCGGCCGTGGAGCCAAGACGCTGCGAACAGTACGAGCAGTCCTCGGGGCACAGGCCCGACTTGAGGTTGACCAGATAGTTGAGTTTCACCCGCCGCCCGAACCACTGCCGCCGTACCTTCCCGGCGGCCGCCACGACGTCGAGCAGCTCGTCGTCGGAGGTGGCCAGCACGGCCAGCGCCTCTTCGCGGGTCGGCAGCTCGCGCCGAAGCCCCTTGTCCACCAGCGTGTTCAGCAGATCCATGGCGCTGATCCTTACGTACGAGGGGCCGCCTTTCCAAGGAGAGTTCGCACAACAGAAACGGTTTGAGGTGTGGGTATTGCCACATCCTGGCCCGGTGGCCGGACGGCTAGGGTCTGTGCACTGTCTACAAACCGTGACGCGGAGGAATCCCATGGCCAGCTCGCCGTTCGACTGGATCGACGAGCAGGCGAGCCTGCGTGCGCGGGCCGGACTGGTGCGCACGCTGCGGCCCCGCCCCGCCGACCCGGCCGGCCTCCTCGACCTGGCGAGCAACGACTACCTGGGCCTTGCACGGCACCCCGAGATCACCGGGGGCGCGGCGGACGCCGCGCACCGCTGGGGCGGCGGGGCCACCGGATCGCGCCTGGTCACCGGCTCCACCGAACTGCACGCGGAGCTGGAGCGGGAACTCGCCGAGTTCTGCGGTTTCGAGGCCGCGCTCGTCCTCTCCTCCGGGTACGCCGCGAACCTGGCCGCCGTCACGGCACTCGCCCCGCACGGCTCGCTCATCGTGTCGGACGCCGGGAACCACGCCTCGCTGATCGACGGCTGCCGCCTCGCCCGCGGCACGACACAGGTGGTGCCGCACGCCGACCCGGAGGCGGTGCGCAAGACGCTCGACGGTCACGCGGGCCCCGCGGTCGTCGTGTCCGACACGGTGTTCTCGGTGGACGGCGACGCGGCGCCGTTGTCCGAACTGGCCGCAGTCTGCGGCGAGTTCGGCGCAGGTCTGATCGTCGACGACGCGCACGGGCTCGGTGTGCTCGGCGACGGCGGCCGGGGCGCCCCGCAGGCCGCCGGGCTCGCGGGCACCGCCCACACGGTGGCCACGGTCACTCTGTCCAAGTCCTTCGGCAGCCAGGGCGGCGCGGTGCTCGGCCCCGCCAAGGTCATCGACCATCTGGTCAACGCGGCCCGTACGTTCATCTTCGACACGGGGCTCGCCCCGGCCGCCGCGGGCGCCGCGCTCGCCGCGCTGCGGCTGCTGCGCGCGGAGCCGGAGCGCGCCGCACGGGCCCGCGAGGTCGCGGCCGAACTGCATGATCGCCTCACGGCACAGGGACTGCTCGCGGTACGTCCGGACGCGGCGGTCGTCTCGGTGCGCGCGCCCTCGCCGGAAGCCGCCGTGCGCTGGGCCGCCGACTGTCGCGGCGCGGGTCTCGCCGTCGGCTGCTTCCGTCCCCCGTCGGTGCCCGACGGGATCTCGCGGCTGCGGCTGACCGCTCGCGCGGATCTCACCGACGCGCAGATCGCCGATGCCGTACGAGTGATCAGCCGCACCGCACCCCGGTAGCCGGGGCCACGACGGTCACCGGAGGCCGTTGACGAAGGCCTCCCATGCGGGGTGCGGGAAGAGCAGGGCGGGCCCTGCGGTGTGCTTGGAGTCGCGCACGGCGAGCAGCCCCGACTTCGGCCCTGAAGTCAGCGGGGCTGTCTCGACGCAGTTGTTCATTCCGTTGCTGTGGCTGCTGCGGTGCCACTGTGCGCCGTACAGAGAAGTGCTGTCAGCTACGTACCGAGGCAGTGCAGTCATGGTGCCCCCCTTACGCGCCGTCACCTATCCCGGCGATGTGATCCGTTGATTCCTCGGGTGAAAGTGCTTGCCCTTGAAGGGAGTTGAAGGCATCCGTGTACGCCTGGAGGTCTTCTCTCCGTTCGAGGTAGAGGCTACTCGTCAAATGGTCGAGAACAACCACATCCAGATCAGCAATGTTCGGAAAAGAGAAGATAACGAAAGAGCCGAGGAGGCCCTTGTGCTCTCCGGCGGCGTACGGCAGTACCTGCAACCGCACATGGGGCAGCTGCGCCGCCTCCAGTAACCGTTTCAACTGCCCCGCGAGCACCTGACCGCCGCCGACCTGCCGGTGCAGCACCGATTCGTCGAGGATCACGCTCAGCCGCAGCGGACGCTTCGCGCGCAGCACGTCCTGCCTGGCAAGACGCACCTCCACCAGCGCGTCCACCTGTTCCTCCGGCAGGCCGTCGAGCGCGGCCCGCGTCACCGCACGGGCGTAGTCCGGCGTCTGCAGCAGTCCGGGCACGACGTTCGTCTCCAGGGTCCGGACACGGCAGGCCTGCGATTCCAGGCTGATGAAATCGCGGTACGTCGGTGGCAGCAGCCCTCGGTAGGCGTGCCACCAGTGGTGACGCCCGCTGTCGTCGTCCGCGCCCGCCAACGCGACCAGCAATTGGCGCAGTTGGGGATCCTTCACCGCGTACGCGTCAAGCAGGAGCTGAACGTCCGAGGCCTTGACGCCGCTGCGTCCGGTCTCGATCCGGCTCACCTTCGACTGGTGCCAGCCGACCCGGCCCGCCGCCTGATCACTGGTGAGCCCCGCCATGGTGCGCAGCGCGCGCAGTTCGGCGCCGAGTTTGCGGCGGCGCACCGCGGGACCGTACTGCATGTCCGTCTCCTTCCCGACGGAGTTCCCCTTCCGGCCGTCCCCGGCCTGTCACGGGCGACAGTAGAGGAAGTGCCGGTCTCACGCCCAAATACGGTCTGCCGTAGCAGAGTTCACCGCTTTGAGCGACAGATATATGCACATCTCGGTGGATCGCCACACGTGAGGGGCCCAGTAGTGGCAGTCTGGCGCGAAGCACCATTCCGGGACTGTCCTCGTGTCTTCCGCCACGCGTCGGACTTCAGCCCCGGTGGGAAAGGGACAGCGTCGCCATGGCAGACCTTCAGGAAGCATCCGTCACCCTGCCGAGCGATCCTGCCTCGGTCTCCGCGGCCCGGAAGTACGTCTTGAACGTCCTCACCGAATGGGGTCTGCCGGCCGAGGCCGAAGTGGCCGACACAGTCCGGCTCATCGTCTCCGAACTCGCCACGAACGCCGTCCAGCACACCCTGGGGCAGTCCCCCACCTTCACCGTGGGCATCCAACTCGACCGGGAGGAGCAGCTGCGCATCGGCGTCACCGACAGTCACCCCCGCTATCCCAAGCGGCTGCCCGCCGCCGTCCAGCAGGACAACGGCCGCGGCATGGTGATCATCCGCTGGCTGACCGTCGAATGCGGCGGCAGGCTCTCGGTCACCCCCACCCCCGAGGGCGGCAAGACCGTCTGGATCGCGCTGCCGTGGACATCGGCGCTCCGGGGCGAGGCGCAGGCGCCGTCCCCGTCGACCTCCACCCGCTGAGCCCGCCCGGCGCTCAGCCCGTCGACCGCCCGAACGCGCCGCGCAGCAGGGCCCGGAAGGTGTCGGCCGCCGGATGCGCGCCGTCGGCGCGGTACACGACGGAGATGGTGCGCCGCAGATCGCCCGGTTCCAGCGGCCGCATGCCCACCGGCGTGGCCGCCGTCCGCGCCACCATCTCCGGTACGACGGCGACGCCGAGCCCCGCGCTGACCAGCGCGCACACCAGCGCGTACCCCGGCGTCTCGACGAGCACCGAAGGCGTCGCCCCGGCCCGCGCCAGCGCGGACTCCACGCCCTGGCGGGGCGGATGCGTCGGCGCCATGCTGATCAGCGGCTGGCCGGCCAGCTCGGCGAGCGGCAGCCGTGCGGAGACACCCGCGAGGGCGTGCCCCGGCGAGGTCACCAGGACCAACTCCTCGACCAGGACGGGCTCGGCGGACACCGAGGCGGGCAGCGGCACCGGCTCTCCCGGTTCGTACGTATGGGTGAGCGCGAGGTCGACCTCACCCGCCGCCACCGCCGCGACACCGGACGGCGGCTCATAGCCGCGGACCGTCAGCTCGATGTCCGGATGGGCCCGGCGGAACGCGGTCAGCGCGGGCGGCACCAGATGGATTCCCGCGGTGGTGAAGGTGCCCACCCTTAGCCGGCCCCCGGACAGGCCGGCGAGCTGGGCCAGTTCATGCCGGGCCCGCTCCATCTCGGCGAGCACCCGGCGGGCCCGCGCGAGCAGCAGCTCTCCCGCGCCGGTCAGCCGCGCCCCGCGGTGGTGCCGCACCAGGAGCGCGGTCCCCGCCTCCCGCTCCAGCTTGGCCAGTTGCTGGGAGAGGGCGGGCACGGTGTAGCCGAGACGCTCGGCGGCGCGGGTGATCGAACCGGCCTCGGAGACCGCCACCAGTGCGGCGAGCCGCGTCGGGTCGTACATGGAGTCTCCGGTGTCTCCCGGTGCGGACGTGGGGGGAGGAGAGTAAACGGCTGCTTAAGGCAGGCCCAGGATATTCCACATACCTGCTGAAGGCAGAAGAACGGCAGGGTGGAGGCATGGACGCACAACTGGTCGCCTTCACCGGAGTCGCCGCGGGCATGGTCGCCATGCCGGGCGCCGATTTCGCCGTCGTGGTGCGCAACGCACTCGCCTCCCGCCGCGCCGGGGTCGTCTGTGCGATCGGTGTCGCGGGCGGGCTCCTGGTGCACACGGCGCTCGCGGTGGCCGGGGTCGCCGCCGTGCTCGCCGCGGTCCCCGCCCTCTTCCGGGCGCTGCAGATCGTCGGCGGCGGCTATGTGCTGTACCTGGGCTGCCGCGCCCTGCGCTCGGCGGTGCGGCAGCGGCGGGGAGCCGACGGGCGGGTGGGCCAGGCACCGCAGGGTGCGGGCGGCAGCCTGCGGCAGGGTTTCCTCACCAACGCCCTCAACCCCAAGGCGCCCATCACGTTCCTCAGCGTGCTGCCGCAGTTCGTGCCCGCGGGCAGCCCGGCGATGCCGCGGACGCTGCTGCTCGCGTCGATCATCGTGGCCCTCGCCCTGGTGTGGTTCCCGGTCGTCGCGCTCCTGGTGGACCGGCTGGGCCGCTGGCTGCGCAGACCGCGTACCGCCCGTGCCATCGAGGGAGCCACCGGAGGAGCGCTGACCCTGCTCGGCTCCGTGCTGCTCGTCGAGGCGCTGGTCGCCTGACCCGGGAGTGCGCCGAGCGTGACCTGGGAGTGCGCCGAGCGTGACCTAGGAGTGTGCCGAGCGGCGTACGAGGCGGGGGAGCACGCCCCACAGGCCCGCGCACACGGCCAGCGTGCCCGCGCTCGCGATCACCCCGCCGACGCGGCCCACCGACACGTCCACGACCAGGAGCACGGAACCGGCGAGGGCGAACATCAGGACCGCCATGCCGAGCCGCGCCAGATGCGAGGAGACCCGCACGATCAGCGGCTTGGAACGCTGCTGGAACAGCGCCCTGTGCACCGCGGCCGGCGCCGTGAACAGGGCGGCCGCGAGGACGGCGAGCAGCAGCGTCGTGACGTACGTGGCGCGCTGCACGGTGTCCAGGGACGGGAAGCGCGGGGTGAAGGCGAGGGTCAGCAGGAACGCGAAGAGGATCTGCACCCCGGTCTGTGTGACCCTCAACTCCTGGAGGATCTCCGAGAAGTTGCGGTCGGCGCGTTCGAAGTCGGTCTCGTGGCGGCTGTCGTGAGCGGCGCGTGAGCCGTTGTTGTCGGCCATGGCGCACGAGTATCCGTGTCGCGCGACGCCAAGCGCGGTGGGCGCGCCGGGCGGGCGACGCGGCAGCCGGGACGGCCGCGTCCCTCGCCCGGCGCCGGGTCAGCGGACCCTGCCGTACCAGACGCTCTTGGTCCAGATCTTCTCCAGACGGACCACGGTGTTCGACTTGGGCGCGTGCCAGATGCGGCCCTTACCGGCGTAGATGCCGACGTGGTAGACGTTCCGGCCGGAGTGGAAGAAGACCAGGTCGCCGCGCGTGCGGTTGGCCGCGGAGATGTGCCGGGTCTTGTTGTACTGCTGTGCGGCCGTGCGCGGCAGCTTCTTGCCCGCCCGCTTGAACGAGTAGAGGGTCAGGCCCGAGCAGTCGAACCGGTTCGGCCCCGCGGCTCCGTAGCGGTACGGGGAGCCCTTCTTCGCCGCGGCGATCTTCAGGGCCTTCGTCCCGTGTGTCGCGGCCTGGGCCTCCGTCGTGAGCCCGGGGGCCACGAGGGTGCCGCCGACGACGGCGAGCGTGAGGGCCGAGGCGGAGCCGGCCCTGGTGAGCAGCGACGGAACATGATTCAGCGCGGTCATGCGCAACCCTTCGTCAGCCGCCTGTGAAGGATGACCTGTCGGATTCGGGCTGACAAAGTTGCCCGGCCGCGTACTGCGGCTTCACCCCAAGGGCCGTTGTCCGGACGTCCGGACGGGCCCGTCGTGCCTGGGTCCTCCACTCCTGCCGGTGCACCGATGTCGACCGGTCATCCGGGCGGCGGCAGGACTCGGCGTCCGCCCGGACCGCCCCGCCGCTGTGGCGGGGGCTTGTCGTCGGAAGGGATCTTGACCCGTCAACAGCCCGAAAACCGAGCCGAAACGGCGTTTTGTGAGGCTCCTCACGGCTGAACCGTTCGGGTGGACAACGTCGGATAAGGCAACCCTTCGCGGGCCTCGACGATCGCTCTACCAGCACCGGAAGGAGACATTCCGGCCCTCGCGTACACCTCTGGCGCAACTGTGGCCGACTCCGTTGACGAGGACCTGCTACGCCGAACGAGGTAGCCCGTCTGGTCCGTTTAAGACCCGCCCCGGACGGCTACTGCGCTGCGGGGCAGCCGACTTGAGGGGGATTCAGGGGGATTCAGGACGACTGCCGGGGCGGGACGGTGACGCGGGAGGAACGCCGCTCCCCGTCGAGCACGCGCAGCGCGCGGGCCAACGTCGGTGCGTGCACGGCGCTCTCGCCCCGCTGGTGCATGAGCGTCAGCGCGTCGCGCAGTGCTGTGGCGCTGGAGACCAGCGCCTGGGCGGCGCGCAGGCCGCCGTAGGTGTCCGAGGCGCGGGCCGGATTGATCCGGCCGAGCAGATCGACCACTTCGAGATAGCGGTCGATCAACTCGCCCTCGGCGCGGGTGAGTGCGGGCAGCGGCGGCAGTTCGGGCGGCAGCATCGACGGCTCACCTCGCGTCCGGGACGCGCGCCGAGGACTTGCGGCTCGGCACGATCCGGTCGATCAGGCCGTACGCGACGGCCTCCGGGGCGTCGAGGATCTTGTCCCGCTCGATGTCCGCCGTGATGCGGTCGGGGCTCTGGCCCGTGTGCCGTACGAGGAGTTCCTCGAGGAGCGAGCGGGTGCGCAGGATCTCGTCGGCCTGGATCGCGAGGTCGGAGGTCTGGCCCTGGATCGGCTCGCTGATCGACGGCTGATGGATCAACACCCGTGCGCCGGGCAGGGCGGAGCGCTTTGTGGGCGTGCCCGCGGCGAGCAGCACGGCCGCCGCCGACGCGGCCTGTCCCAGGCAGGTCGTCTCCACGTCACAGGTGACGAACCGCATCGTGTCGTAGATCGCCGTCATCGCGCTGAACGAGCCGCCGGGGGAGTTGATGTAGAGCGAGATGTCGCGGTCCGGCGCCAGATATTCGAGGTGCATGAACTGCGCCATCACGTCATTGGCCGAGGTGTCGTCGATCGGGGTGCCCAGAAAGACGATCCGCTCCTCAAGCAGCTTCGAATACGGGTCGAGGGTCCGCTTCCCCGAGCTGGTGCGCTCGGTGAACTCGGGCAGGACATATCGGGCGGACGGTCGGTTCATGGCGCGTCACTCCTCATCACCGGGGCCGGATGCGCGGCCCGAGGCTTCTTGTATAAAATGTACAGGACGTACGTAACGCGTGCGGCATCGACGCGGGCTTGGGTGAACGGCCGGGTGACTGACGGCAGTTGTCTGGGGTACAGGGCGTGACATGCGAATGAGTCTGGTGGATGTGGGTTCGAGAACGGTCCGTCTGGTTGTCGCCGACGCGGTGGACGGGGTTCCACTGCCGGTGCACACGGCGAAGTGGCGGCTGCGGCTCTCCGAACAGGTCGAGCCGGCGGGGGCGATACCCGAACAATCGGTGCGGCAGCTGGTCAGAGCGGTCTCCGCGGCCGCCGAGACCGCGAGAAGATGGGGCGCAACGGAGCCGCTCGCCTTCGCCACGGCGGTCGTCCGCAACGCGCCGAACAGGCTGGAGGTCCTGCGGGCGGTACGGGCGGAGACGGGCATCCCGCTGTGCACCCTGCCGGGCGAGGTGGAGGCCGAGCTGACGTTCCTCGGCGCCCGGCGCTGGATGGGCTGGCGGGCCGGGCCGCTCGCCCTGTTCGACATCGGCGGCGGCTCGTTGGAGGTGGCCTTCGGGCGCGGCAGGCTGCCCGACTACGCGGTGTCGCTGCCGCTCGGCGCGGGGCGGCTGACGCGGGAGTTCTTCGGCGCCGAGGACCCGCCCGACGAGCAGAGCGTGAAGGCGCTGCGCCGCAAGGTGCGCCACCAACTGCGGGACGTGGCCGCGAGAATCCGCTGGGAGGGGCCGCGGACCGCGGTGGCGACCTCCCGCACCTTCCAGCAGCTGGGCCGCCTCGCCGGGTGCGCGCCCGGCCGCGAAGGCCCGTTCGCCGAGCGGCAGTTGGCCCGCGGCGACCTGCGCCGCTGCGTCGACCTGCTCGCCACGCTGCCGTCCGCCGAGCGGTCCGGCCTGCCGGGCGTCTCCGCGCCGCGGGCCCTGCAGAGCCTGGCGGGAGCGGTCGTCGGACACACCGCGCTGAAACTGACCGGCATCAAGCAGGTCACCATCTGCCCCTGGGCCATCCGCGAAGGAGTGCTGCTGCGACAGATCGAGGACGGCGGGAAGTGGTGGGACCAGGTGTCGGGACGTGACACCGACCCCTGCGACGATCCCGTGCACGGCGATCGCCCCTACAGCGATCGCTCCTACGGCGACGAGGCGGTGACCGTCGGCCCGACGGCCCTGCGGATCGCACCGGGGCCGGGCTGAGGGGCTGGGGCCGGCCCGGCGGACAGGCCCTGACGGCCGAGGGCCTCGCGCAGTTCCTGCTTGTTCATGGTGGAGCGGCCGTCGATGCTGCGGCGCCGGACCTCCGCGTACAGCTGGTCCTTGGCGGGGCCCTGGGCGCCGCTGTGCGAGCGGTGGCCGCCGCGTTCGGGCGCCGACCTGGGGCCGCGCGTGGACACCGTGCCGACGGTCTTCGCCTCGCCGGCGCGGGCGCGCTCCTTGTTTACCGTGCGGGCCGCGATCTCCTTGGCCCGGCGCGGGGGCTCGCCGCGCCGCTCGGCGCTGTCCTTGATGTGTTCGTACTGCCGTTCGCGCTTCTTGCTCTACCCTGCGGGCATCAGGCGGCTCCTGTCCGGGACCGATGGCCGGGGAGGCGGTCTCCGATGTCGGCCACGCGACGGGTTGCCCCATCGAGGATCACATGACGCGGTGCCGACTTCTCGGTGATGGATCAGATGCCGGACGGGCCCCTCTGACCTGCGGGGCATCCGCCCCGTGCGAACCCGATGGCGGCGGCTGGCGCCGGTTAAGCTGGGGAACATGGCCTACGAGATTCCGGTGACGCAAGCACGGGCAGAGCTCGCCGATCTGATCAACCGCGTCGTCTACGGCGGCGAGCGGGTGGTCGTCACCCGGCACGGGAAGCCGCTCGTGGCCCTGGTCTCCGCCGCCGACCTGGAGCGGCTGCAGGAGCTTGCCGACGCCGCCGACGAGCCGGTGGTCAGCTCCGTCTCCTCGGTGCACTCCACGTCGTCGCCCGGTGCGGGCGAACGGCAGCGCTTCGGCATCGCCGCCGAGCACCGGGGGCCCAACGCCAGGTAGCCGCACGGGAGTCGGGCACCGCACGCACAGGGGCCGTACGCCCCCGTCCGCTACAGCGGAGGCGTACGGCCGGCTCTGTGCGGCGCCGGTTCAGCGGGCGGCCGGCACCGGAGCGGGCTCCGGGTCCGACGCGGCGTCCACTGCCGCAGGGCGGCGGCGCAGCGCGCCGAGCAGCACGGCGGTCAGGCCGAGCAGCGCCCAGACGGCGAGGGTGGTGACGGGGCCGGAGATGCGGGCGCCGTCGAAGAAGGACACCGAGCGCAGCAGGGAGCCACCGGCGCCGGGCGGCAGCAACTGGCCGATGAGGCCCACCGGTTCGGGCAGCAGCTGCGGGGCCGAGGTCACTCCGGAGAACGGGTTGCCGAGCAGCACCATCAGCAGCGCGCCGATGCCGATGCCCGCCGGGCCGAGCAGCGCGGCGCACCCGGCGACCGTGGCGCCCACCGCGAGCGCGGAGAGGCCCAACGCCCCTGCTTCGGCCCACCAGTTGCCGGTCAGGACCCCGAGCCAGCTGTGCGTCACCGCCGCGCCGACCGCGCCCACCGCGGCGGCGGCCAGGAGCAGGGCGGCCACCGCGCGGACACCGCGCAGGCCGAGCAGCGTCACCACGGCGCCGGCCGCGACGCCCGCGATGGCGAGCGGGAGCACGCTGGCGCCCAGCGCGGAGCCCCGCGGGTCGTCGGCGGGCGCGGCCACCACGTCGTCGGTCGTCACCTCCGCACCCTGCGGGGCCTGACCGGCCACGGACTGCTGCAGGAGCTGGGCGACCACCGGGCTCGCGGCCGTCGCCGTCAGGAGCTTCATGCCCTGCGGGGTCACGACGACCGCGCCGTATACGGCCCGGTCCTCGATCGCCGCACGGGCGGCGGCCTCATCGGCGTACCGATGGATCTCGAACGCGCCCTCCCGTTCCTTGAGCCGGGACTCGACGGGCGCCGTCGCGGCGGCGGGGCCCGCTACGCCCAGCGGCAGGTCGCGGGGGGCGGTCCTGGCGGCGGGCCAGGCGAAGGCCCACAGGGCGAGGGCCACGAGCGCGGAGACCAGGGCGGCCACGACGAGGACTTGGCGGCGCGGCGGGGGCGGCGTAGCGGAGGGCGTGGACATGACCGAGCTCCTTCGGGCGGTGGATTTTAAAGAGAAGGATCGTTCGTTTTCCGTTGTGCCCTCACTGTGCGACCGGCCCCGTCGCTTGTCAAGAAGGAATGTTCGTTTTACGTTGAGTGCCATGGCACGCGTATCCCAGGAGCACCTCGACGCCCGCCGCCGGCAGATTCTCGACGGCGCCGCCCTCGTCTTCGCCCGCAACGGTTTCCACGCCACCTCGATGCAGGACGTGCTCAAGGAGGTCGGCCTATCGGCCGGGGCGGTCTACCGCTACTTCCGCGGCAAGGAAGAGCTGATCGGGGCGATCGTCGGGGAAGTCCTCGAATGGATCCAGGGGACCTTCGAGGCCGCCGCCGAGGAGACGCCGCCGCCCCCGCCGGACGTACTGGTCGGCCGGGCGCTGACGCAGGTGCTCGGCCGGCGGGTCGTGATGAAGGAGGGGGAGCGGGAGGTCTCGTACTTCCCGCGGCTGATCCTCCAGGTGTGGGCGGAGACCCTGCGCAACGACGAGCTGGCCGCCGTCATGAAGGAGGGGTACGGCAGGGTCCGGCGGGCCTGGGTGAAGATCGTCGAGGGGTATCAGGCCGCGGGCATGATGCGCGACGACATCCCAGCCGACCATGTCGCGCGGGCGATGATCGCGGCCGCCCAGGGATTCGCCGCGCAGATGGCGCTGTTCGACGAGGTGCCGGTCGAGGCGCTCCAGGAGGGGCTGCGCGGGCTGATGAGTATGGGCAGTCCCAGCTGACGGTCATGGGACGGTCAAACGCTGGTTAACCTCGTTGAAACTCCGCCCAACTAGCCTGCGACGCCACGCCACCAGGGGATTTCGTAACTGGGGTGCGCAAGATCGAGCGCACTGCCTGTGTGTTACATCTATATCCGTCGCGGTGGCCGCGGCAGCCGGACCCCGCACGGTCCGGAGCGAGGACTGTGAGGTGGGACGCGTGCAACTGACCCCGCACGAGCAGGAGAGACTGCTCATCCATGTGGCCGCTGACGTGGCCGAGAAGCGAAGAGCGCGGGGGCTGCTGCTCAACCACCCCGAGGCGATCGCCCTCATCACGTCGCACATCCTCGAGGGTGCCCGCGACGGCCGCACCGTCGCCGAACTCATGTCGTCGGGCCGCAAGGTGCTCACCCGCGACGACGTCATGAGCGGCATCCCGGAGATGATCCACGACGTCCAGGTCGAGGCCACCTTCCCGGACGGCACCAAGCTCGTCACCGTCCACGACCCGATCGTCTGAGGGGGCGCGCCATGAGTTCCGCGTACCCCCTGACGCCCGGTGAGATCCTCTTCGCCGACGAGCCCGTCGCCTTCAACGAAGGCCGCGAGACCACCTCCCTCACCGTCCTCAACGCCGCCGACCGCCCCGTCCAGGTCGGCTCCCACTACCACTTCGCCGAGGCCAACCCGGGGCTCGACTTCGACCGTGCGGCCGCGCACGGCAAGCGGCTCAACATCGCCGCGGGGACCGCCGTGCGCTTCGAGCCCGGCATCCCCGTCGACGTCGAGCTGGTGCCGCTGGCCGGCAAGCGCGTCGTACCCGGACTGCGCGGCGAGACCGGAGGTGCCCTCGATGCCTGATCTCTCCCGCGCCGCGTACGCCGATCTGTTCGGCCCCACCACGGGCGACCGGATCAGGCTCGCGGACACCGATCTGCTGGTCGAGATCGAGGAGGACCGCTGCGGTGGTCCCGGCCGCTCCGGCGACGAGTCGGTGTTCGGCGGCGGCAAGGTCATCCGCGAGTCGATGGGCCAGTCCCGCACCACCCGCGCCGAAGGCGCGCCCGACACCGTTGTCACCGGTGCCGTGATCATCGACCACTGGGGCGTCGTCAAGGCCGACATCGGGATACGGGACGGCCGTATCACCGGCATCGGCAAGTCCGGCAACCCGGACACGATGGACGGCGTCCACCCGGACCTGGTCATCGGCCCGGAGACCGAAGTCATCGCGGGCAACGGGAAGATCCTCACCGCGGGCGGCATCGACACCCACATCCACTTCATCTCGCCGACCATCGTCGACGAGGCGCTCGCCTCCGGCGTCACCACGCTCATCGGGGGCGGCACGGGTCCCGCCGAGGGCAGCAAGGCGACCACCATCACGCCGGGCGGCTGGCATCTGGCCCGGATGTTCGCGGCGATGGAGTCGAGCCCCGTCAACATCGGCTTCCTCGGCAAGGGCAACACCGTCTCCGCGGAGTCGATGCACGCCCAGCTGCGGGCCGGTGCCGTCAGCTTCAAGATCCATGAGGACTGGGGGGCGACCCCCGCCGTCATCGACGCGTGTCTGAACGTGTGCGAGGAGACGGGTGCCCAACTCGCCGTCCACACGGACACGTTGAACGAGGCGGGCTTCGTCCAGGCCACGTTCGACGCGGTCGCGGGACGTACGCTGCACGCCTTCCACGTCGAGGGCGCGGGCGGCGGGCACGCGCCGGACATGATCACGGCGGTCTCGCTGCCCAACATGCTGCCCAGCTCGACGAATCCGACCCGGCCGCACACCGTCAACACCGTCGAGGAGCACCTCGACATGCTGATGGTCTGTCACCACCTCAACCCTGCCGTCCCCGAGGACCTGGCCTTCGCCGAGTCCCGGATCCGGCCCACCACCATCGGGGCCGAGGACATCCTGCACGACCTCGGCGCCATCTCCATCATGTCGTCGGACTCGCAGGCCATGGGGCGCATCGGCGAGGTCGTCATGCGGACCTGGCAGACGGCGCACGTGATGAAGCGGCGGCGGGGATTCCTGCCGGGGGACACGCGGGCGGACAACCGCCGTGCG
Organism: Streptomyces sp. NPDC050658; assembly: GCF_044457025.1. Classification (NCBI taxonomy): domain Bacteria; kingdom Bacillati; phylum Actinomycetota; class Actinomycetes; order Kitasatosporales; family Streptomycetaceae; genus Streptomyces; species Streptomyces sp. NPDC050658. The sequence continues at coordinate 261,710 of NZ_JBITGM010000004.1, read as the reverse complement.
CGCCGCTATGTCGCCAAGTACACGATCAACGCGGCGGTCGCGCAGGGCGTCGACCACGAGATCGGCTCGGTCGAGCCGGGGAAGCTCGCCGATCTGGTGCTGTGGGACCCGGCGTTCTTCGGGGTGAAGCCGCAGGTGGTGCTGAAGGGCGGGCAGATCGCGTACGCGCAGATGGGCGACGCCAACGCGTCCATTCCCACACCGCAGCCGGTGCTGCCGCGGCCCATGTTCGGGGCGCGGGGGACGGCGCCGGGGCTCAACTCGGTCAACTTCGTCACGCAGTCGGCGCTGGACGACGGCCTGCCCGAACGGCTCGGCCTGGCCAAGGAGTTCACCGCGATCCGCTCGACGCGGGGACGTACCAAGGCGGACATGTACGAGAACGACGCGCTGCCCCGGGTGGAGGTGGCGCCGGACAGCTTCGCCGTGACGATCGACGGCGAGCTGGTCGAGCCCTCGCCCGCCGCCGAACTGCCGCTGGCGCAGCGGTACTTCCTCTTCTGATGGCGGCGCGGTCGGCGGCGCGGACGGCGTTGCGGACGGCGGTGGTGCGGTATGTCTAGGGCCGCGCTGCTGGTCCTTGCCGACGGGCGGTTTCCCGCCGGAGGGCATGCGCACTCCGGCGGGGCCGAGGAGGCGGTCAAGGCGGGGCGGGTCACCGGGCCCGAGAGCCTGGCGGAGTTCTGCCGGGGGAGGCTGCACACGACCGGCCTCGTGTCGGCCGCCCTCGCCGCGGGCGCCGCGCTGGGGCTCGACCCGCTGGAGCTGGACGACGCGGCGGACGCGCGGACACCTTCGGCGGCGCTGCGGGGGGCCGGGCGGCGGCTCGGGCGCCAGATGATGCGGGCCGCGCGGGCCGCGTGGCCCGACCCCGCGCTGGACCAACTGGCCGCGGCCCGCCCCAAGGGCGCGCACCAGCCGGTGGTCCTCGGCCTCGCGGCGCGGGCGGCGGGTCTTGGCGCACAGGACGCGGCGCACTGCTCCGCGTACGAGTGTGTGAGCGGCCCCGCGACGGCGACGGTACGGCTGCTGAGCCTGGACCCGTTCGACGCCACGGGGGTGCTGGCCCGGCTCGCGCCGGAGGCCGACCTTGTCGTGCGGGCCGCCGTGGAGGCCGCTCGGCGCGCCGTCGACGAGGGGGTCGACGCGCTGCCCGCGGCGTCGGCGCCGTTGCTGGAGCTGGGGGCGGAGGCCCATGCGGGGTGGCCGGTGCGGTTGTTCGCGTCGTAGGGACGCGCCCGTTCCTCGAACGCCGGACGGACCGCAAGCCACCTGTAGCAGGTAGTCGGACAGTATTGGAGTCGCAGTATGCATCTTGACCATTCCCACGACGAGAGTCTTGCCGTCAGCGCCGACGCGCACCGTGCCGACGGGCGGCGGCGGGCGCTGCGGATCGGGCTCGGCGGGCCCGTCGGGTCCGGGAAGACCGCCACCGTTGCCGCGCTCTGCCGTGCGCTGCGGGACGAGCTCGGACTCGCCGTCGTCACCAACGACATCTACACCCGCGAGGACGCCGCGTTCCTGCTCCGTGAGGCCGTGCTGCCGCCCGAGCGGATCACCGCCGTGGAGACGGGAGCCTGCCCGCACACCGCGATCCGCGACGACATCTCCGCCAACCTGGAGGCCGTCGAGGACCTGGAGGACGAGGTCGGGCCGCTCGACCTGATCCTCGTCGAGTCCGGCGGCGACAACCTCACCGCCACCTTCTCCAAGGGCCTCGTGGACGCGCAGATCTTCGTCATCGACGTCGCCGGCGGCGACGACATCCCGCGCAAGGGCGGACCCGGCGTCACCACCGCCGATCTGCTCGTCGTCAACAAGACCGACCTCGCGCCGTACGTCGGCTCCGACCTCGCCCGGATGGCCGCGGACGCCAAGGCGCAGCGCGGCGGCGAACTGCCCGTCGTCTTCCAGTCGTTGAGGTCGGACGACGGGGTCACGGCCGTCGCCGACTGGGTGCGGGGGCAGTACACCGCCTGGGTCGCCTCCGCATGACCCCGGCCATCGCCGCCTCCGGGGTGCGTGCCACCGCCCGGATCTCCGCACGGGGCGACGGGCGCGGCGGCACCGTCCTGCCCGTGCTCGACGGCGAAGGGCCGCTCGCCGTGCGCCGTACCCGGTCGGCCGGGCCGGACGGCGCCCACGTCACCCTCGTCGGGGCGATGAGCGCACCCCTCGGGGGCGACCGGCTGGCCATCGAGGCCGCCGCCCACGACGGGGCCCGGCTGCGCGTCGGCTCGGCCGCCGCCACGCTCGCCCTGCCGGGGCAGTCCAAGGAGGCCGCGCGCTACGACGTACGCCTCACGGTCGGTGACGATGCCGGGCTGCGCTGGCTGCCCGAGCAGTTGATCTCCGTACGCGACAGCGAGCTGCGGCTCACCACACGGGCCGAGCTGGCCCCGCGTGCCACCCTGGTGCTGCGCGAGGAGCAGGTGCTCGGGCGGACGGGGGAGGGGCCGGGGCGGCTCAGCAGCCGGCTCACCGTGCGCCGTGCGGGGCGTCCGCTGTTCGACCAGGAGCTGTCCTGCGGTCCCGGCGCACCCGGCGGCTGGGACGGTCCGGCTGTCCTCGCGGGGCATCGCGCGCTGGGCCAACTCATCGTCGTACGACCGGAATTCGCGCACGACCTGCCGGAACCCGCCGTACTCGGCGAGTGGGCGACACGCACCCCACTGGCCGGCCCCGCCGTCCTCGTCACCGCCGTCGCCCCCGACGCGCTGCGGGTGCGCAGGGTCCTCGACGAGGCCTTGCGCAGTCTCACGTGAACGGGGGCATATCCGCTCAGCGGAGTTCCCGGCACCGTCTATCGGATTGGTAAAGAAACAGCGGCCCCGTCTGTCGCACTGAACCCGACGACCGCCAGGATCCTCCTACTGTTCGAAAATCGACAGGGAAATCGACAGGGGGAGGAACCAGTTGAGACGCACCACAGCATTCGGCGCCGCCGGAACGCTGATCACGGGCTCGCTCATAGCGGGCGCGATCATGGCGCCGGTCGCCAACGCCGACGCCCGCCAGGGCAGCGGCACCAGCGCTGACGCCCGGCAGCGGACCAGCTCCGAGGCGCGCGGTGTCGCGCTCGCCGCGCAGCGCGCCGCCAAGGCCGGCATCGACTGGCAGGCATGCCCCGCCGACTGGGGCCTGGACAAGGCGATCAAGTGCGGCTGGGTCACCGTCCCGCTCGACTACGCCAAGCCCAACGGCAAGAAGATCAAGCTCGCCGTCGACCGCATCGGCAGCACGGGCACGAAGGAGGAGCGCCAGGGCGCGCTGCTCTACAACCCCGGCGGTCCGGGCGCCTCTGGGCTTCGGTTCCCCAACCGCGTCGTCACCAAGAGCAAGCTCTGGGAGAAGACGGCGAAGGCGTACGACTTCGTGGGCTTCGAACCGCGCGGCGTCGGCCACTCGGCGCCCATCTCCTGTGTCGACCCGCAGGAGTTCGTCAAGGCACCCAAGCTCGACCCGGTCCCGGACTCCGAGGCCGACAAGAAGGCCCAGCGCAAGCTGGCCCGCGAGTACGCGGACGGCTGCGCCGAGCGCAGCGGCGAGATGCTGCCGCACATGACCACTCCGAACACCGCACGCGACCTGGACGTCATCCGGGCCGCGCTCGGCGAGAAGAAGCTGAACTTCCTCGGCGTCTCCTACGGCACGTACCTCGGCGCGGTCTACGGGACGCTGTTCCCGACGCACGTGCGCCGCATGGTCGTGGACTCGGTGGTCAACCCCTCGAAGAAGAAGATCTGGTACGAGGCCAACCTCGACCAGGACGTCGCCTTCGAGATCCGTCTCAAGGACTGGATGAAGTGGGTCGCCAAGTACGACGCCACCTTCCACCTCGGCGACACCGCCGAGAAGGTCGCCGGCAACTGGGACAAGCTGCGCGCCGCCGCGAAGAAGGAGCCGCTGGGCGGAGTCGTCGGCCCCGCCGAGCTCATCGCCTACTTCCAGAGCGCCCCGTACTACGACTCCGCGTGGGTCGAGATCGCCACGAACTTCTCCAAGTACGTGGCCGGTGACGCCAAGCCGCTGATCGAGGCAGCCAGCCCCGACCTGTCGGACACCGCGGGCAACAAGGCGTCGGAGAACGGCAACGCCGTGTACACGGCCGTCGAGTGCGCCGACGCCAAGTGGCCCACCAGCTGGAAGAAGTGGGACCGCGACAACACCCGCATCCACCGCGACAACCCGTTCATGACGTGGTCCAACGCGTGGATGAACCTGCCCTGCGCGACCTGGTCGAGCAAGCAGCACGAGCCGGTCGAGGTCAAGACCGGCAAGGGCCTGCCGCCCGTCCTGATCGCCCAGTCGACCCGTGACGCCGCCACGCCGTACGAGGGCGCGGTCGAGCTGCACAAGCGGTTCAAGGGCTCGCGACTGATCACGGAGAAGGACGCCGGCTCGCACGGCATCACGAACCTGGTCAACCCGTGCCTCAACGACCGTGTCGAGGCCTACCTGCTGACCGGCAAGCTGGACAGCAAGGACGTGACGTGCGCCCCGCACGCCACGCCCAAGCCGGAGTAACACCCGCAAAGGCGGCGTGAGGGGGCGACCGGTCACACCCGGTCGCCCCCTTTCGCTACGCCGCCGCCTGCGCGATCTCCGCCTTGCGCGGCTCGGCGATCGCCTCGTAGTCCGCCGCGCTCAGCGCCAGCGAACGGTCCAGACGCGCCGCGTTGAAGAAGATCTCTTCGTGGGCGAGGAGCGCCGGATCCACGACCAGCTCCAGCTCGGGGTCGAAGGAGAACGGCAGGATCGTGCCGCTCACACTGCCCGCGAGCCGCTCCGCCGCCTCCTGCGTGGCAAAACCGGCGTACGTCCCGCCGAGCAGCTGCTTGACCGCGTTCAGGTCGACGCGCCGGTCACCCGGCACCACCGCGAGGACGTAACGCTTCGTCTTCTTGCCGATCTTCACCATCACCACGATGCACTTCGCGGCCTGTTCGAGGGTGTTGCCCCGCAGCGCGCTGACCGCCTCCGTGGCGCCCTCCGGGTCGTGCTCGATGACGCGGTACGTCGCACCCCGCTCGTCGAGGAGTCCGATCAGCTTGGTGTACTGGCTGTGTTCGCTCATGGGCAGGAACCTACGTCAACAGATCAACTCAACGGCATCCGGGGGAATTTCCGTTTGCCCGCCGCGGCGGCCCGCTCGGCCTCCTCCGCCTTCACGACGGCCGCGTACTTGTCGACGTACTCCTGCCCGGAGAGCCCGAGGATCGCGTACATGATCTCGTCCGTCACCGCCCGCAGGACGGCCTTCTCGTTCTCCATGCCCGCATAGCGCGAGAAGTCCAGCGGCGCCCCGAAACGGATCGTCACACGCAGGAAGTTCGGCACCTTCTGCCCCGGCGGCTGCGCCTCGAACGTACCGATCATCGCGCACGGGACCACCGGCACCTGCGCCTTCAGGGCCATCGCGGCGACACCGACCTTGCCCTTGTAGAGGCGGCCGTCGTGCGAGCGCGTGCCCTCCGGATAGATGCCGAGCAGCTCGCCCTTGCGCAGCACCCCGAGGCCCTCGCGGATCGCCGCCTGGCCCGCCTCCTTGCCGGAGCGGTCGACGGGGATCTGCCCGGCGCTGCGGAAGAACGCGGCCGTGAGCCGGCCCTTGATCCCCGGCCCGGTGAAGTACTCGGCCTTCGCGAGGAACGTGATGCGCCGCTTGATGATGGCGGGCATCAGGAAGTGGTCCGAGAACGAGAGGTGGTTGCCCGCGACGATCGCCGCGCCGGACTCCGGAATGTGCTCCAGGCCCTCGATGCGCGGACGGAACATGAGCCGCAGCAGCGGCCCGAGCACGACGTACTTGAGCACGTAGTAGAACACCCGGCTGCTCCTCACTCTCACGGACCGGCCTGGGAGCTGCTTCGCCGCAGGTCAGCGGTCCTCTCGCAGCGGTCAGTGTAGGTGCCGGGCGGGTCGGTGTAACTACCCCTGTGGAGAGCTGAGTTGTGATCGGCAGGGGCGGAGTGCGGGAAGGGACCGGGACCCGTGGGTCCCGGTCCCTTCGTGTAACTGTGCGCCCGGCTAGGGGAGTCGAACCCATTGAGCCTACGGAGACGGCGGACCGAACCCTGAAGATCGTGCTCAGCGCGACCTAGCGCGATACCGGAGCACATCTGGCGTACTGCGGAATCGTTCGCCCCGTCAAGGCCCTAGGTCTGGAACAGCGGCATGAAGACATTGCGCTCCTGCTCGTTCAGGGCGAGCCCCGACGCCACCAGCGCGGCGGACGCGCCCTCGGCGGCGGTCTCGCTCACCCGCCACAGCCGGCCCGCGGGGGCGGGACCGGAGAGCGGGACGACGCGCACTCCGGTCGTGAACCGCGTCAGGCTGGAGTCGCGGACGACGAGCCGCGCGCCGCGCCTGCCGTGCACGAGGATGGCGTCCGTGGGGGAGTTCTCCACGGTGCCCCTGCGGGCCAGATCGGCGACGGTGCCGAGGATCGCGAGCCGCAGCGCGTCGGCGACGAACACCGCGTGCCGGGCGCGGTTGTAGACGGCCGGGAAGCCGACCTGGATCACGTTGTCGCGGATCAGCACCTGCCCCGCCATCGGGCCGCGAGCCGTGCCGACATGGATGCCCTGCGCGGCGCCCTCCACCACATTGTCGGTGACGCGGGCGGTGGCCAGGGTGTGTCCCGCCAGGACGATGCCCTGCAGCGCCCCGCCCAACTGGCCCGCGGCGGAGAGCGCGAGGAGCGTGTGCAGCCGCTCACGCGGCACCGCGTTGACGCGGGTCCTGGCCACGATGCGCCGCGCCGGGCCCAGGGTCAGGCCGGGGGTGCGGGCCATCAGAGCCGCGACCTCGGTCTGCAGACCGGCCCGGATCGCGGTCAGTTCGGGCCCGTAGCGGGTCGGGCTCGGATCGGCCGCGATGCGGGCGAGTTCCGATGCGATCAGTACGGGGGAGAGTCTGACCGGCGTGGTCGTCGGGACGTACTGGACGCGATTGCGGCCGATGAGCGCGGAGGCGGCGTCCAGGACCAGGATGCCGGTCTGCCGGACCCCCACCTCCAACCGATTGTCCTCGACGGACACTTCGGGTACGACGCCCGCCGCGAAGGGGCCCCGGAAGGTGAGGCAGGTCGCCGACGGTTCGTCGCCGGGGGCGTCCGAGCACGCCAGATCGCAGTCGCGCACCCGCACCTTCGTGCAGCCCGTGAAGGTCAGTACGCCGCCCAGGTGCTCGGCGCCGGAAGGCGCGCCCTCGGCCCGCAGCCGGGAGACCTCGGCCTCCGTACAGTTCTGGAAGAGCAGCGCGCACTCGTCGTTGGTGGGGGCGAGGACGGTCGCGGGCCCGACCCCGGTGACGACCACGCGGCGGCGCCCGTCGAACCGCACCGGCCGCGGGATCACGTACCGCCCCGCCGCCAGGCAGAGCTCACCCCCGCCCTGCGGCAGCCGGTCCACCGCCGCCTGCAAGTCCTCGCCGGGGAACGCGGTCACCGTGCACGTGGTGCGCGGCAGCCGGGTCAGCTGGGGGAAGCGCGGGCGGCCGTCCTCCAGGACGGTACGGGCGGTCATGTCCACCAGGGCCAGCGGCAGCGCGGTGTGCAGAGTCCCGTCCGGCGGCGCCGAGTTGAGCCGCTCCACGCCCTCCGCCGAAGCGGGCCGCAGCCGGGCGCCCCACCAGTCGCCCGCCAGATAGCTGCCCGTGCCCGCAGTGAACCGCAGGCCCAGGTCGACACCGTGCACCACGGCCGTCACCGGCGTCGCGGCGCCCACCGACTGGCCGTCCCAGCGCCGGACCACCAGGCCTGTCGCGCCGGTCGGCACCGACACGAGGCGGTCGAGGGTGAGTACGTCCCCGGCCACGTCCGGCGTGACCACGTCCACGGAGTACAGCGCGCCGTGCGGCGCCCGGTCCGCGCGGCGGGTGCGCCAGCTCACCTCGACGAGATCCTGATGCGCGAACTTCACCACGGGCGACGGGGCGAGCGTCACCTTGGCGCCGTTGACGCCGCCGTCCTTGACGCGGGCAGTGGCCGCCCCGTTGTCGGCCGCCCACACGAAGCGCGCGGTGGCCGCCGTGCCGCCGTCCAGGACCTCGATCCGCAGCATCCCGTCCGGCAGCAGGCCCAGCGGGTCGCCCGGCGGATCGCAGGGGTCGGGGGTGGCGGTGGGGTTCTGCCGGGTGACGCTGATCCGCCCCGTGGAGATCCTGGGGAAGGCGAGCGCGTCCAACGCGCCCTGTGCCGAACCCACTTGGGTCGGCACCACCCGCACCCGGTAGCCGACACGGGTCCGGGCTCCCGCGTCCAGCGGATCGAGCGCGGGATCGGCGATCGACGGCCAGTCCTCGGCCGCCTGGAGCTGCTCGCCGAACACGTCCAGGTAGACCAGCGCCTGGCCCGCCGGCGGCACGGGCGGCGGTGTCTCCTGGCCGCCGACGCTGAACGGGGCGGGCGCGAAGGCGCACAGGCCGTCCGCCCAGATCCGCCCGGCCTGGACGGTCACTTGACGCAGGGCGGGGATGGGATTCTGATCCAGGCCGATCTGGAAGGCCGGGCTGCCGTCGGGCACACCTCCCGGCGGCCCGACCACGTCGCGGAACGCATCCGCCCCGGCCCGCGCCGCCGCGTCGAGGTTCAGGTTCCACTCGTGGTCGAGCAGGACCCGGCCCTGCTGCATCCGCGCACCCGTCCAGCGCTCCGCGTCCCGCAGCGGCACCTTCGTGTAGTCGCCGGTCATCATTCCTCCCAGGGCGCGACGGAGACCTCGGCGGTCAGGCCGAGCGGGGTGAACTCGCCGATCCGGCGCCGGAGCCGGCGGATCCGGGACGCGCGCCGCGTGGCGTGGTACGCGCCCGCCTCCCCGCCGTCGCCCGCGGCGGACAGCAGCGGCTGTCCGGGTTCGAGGTCGAGGCAGTAGTAGCCGGACGACTCGAACGCGTCCGAGACGAAGGCGGGCGCGGGCGCGGTGCGGCAGCGGTACGTCGCCGGGTGGCGGGGCGGATCGGAGAGGCCGGGCCCTAGATGGCTGGTCCGGACACAGCCCTCCTGCTGTTGTACGACGTCCAGCCCGTCGGCGAAGACACAGTCGCGGGCGTCGACGGCGTCCGCCCGGACCGGGCCCGCGAACGTGACGGAGTCGGCGTGCAGCACCGGGCCGAAGCGGTCCACCGGGGCGACGGCGTCCATGGGCCCGCCCTCGCTCGCCGGTCCGCAGGCGTGGAAGCGGCGCCTTCGCCCGTCGACCACGCACTCCGTCAACGTGACCGGCAGCGCGGAGAGTTCGGCACGGATCGGGCCGAGGACACAGCGCGTGGCGGAGAGCGAGAGCTCCCAGGCCGCCGGGTCGGTGCGCAGCTCGCCCGCACCCGGATCCATCGTCAGGCCCTCCGCGTGCAGTGCGGCGAGGCCTGGCCCCGCGATCAGCGAACCCTTGAGGAAGAAGCCCTCCAGGCTGACGCGGGCGCCGACGAGACGCAGCTCGAGATCGCCGATGACGGCCGGGGTGGCGAGCGGCGGGGCGACGATCCGCCAGCGGGGCAGGCGGGGCGTGAACTCCAGCGATGCCGGCGCGGCGAGGCGGTCGCTGGACAGCAGCCGGATCTCCACGTCGGGCACCCCTGCGACCGACTCCTCCGGCGCCAGCGCGGCACTGCGCTGCTCGGCCAGCGCGAAGGCGGCGGCGAGGGTGGTCACGGCGCCGGGCACGCCCGGCCTGGCGGACACCTCGACGACGACCCGCGCCGCCGGATCGGTGTCCGCGAGGGAGGCCAGTGCGCCGACCCGGCCCGGCACCGCCCGGTACCAGGTGGCCCGCACCGGCCCGGCGAGGTCGGCGCCGAGCTGCACGAAACCGCGCTGCGCGTCGACCAGGACCTGGGTGCCCGGCGGCGGAGCGGGCGGCGCACCGCCGGGCGGCACGCCGCCGAACCTCAGCTGCTCCCACGACACGGGCCCCGCGCCGGTGGACAGCGCGATCAGCTGCGGCTCCACACCGGGCGGCGTCGCCACCGGATGCCTCGCCGCCAGGGTCAGCGACCCGCCGTACGTGATGTCCCCGGGCCCGGCGAGCGCCTCCAGGACGCGGTACGTGGCCCGCGTCGGCGCGTCCGCCTCGTCGCCCGTCCGGGTCACGGGATCCGCTCCCTCGGAAGCCACCCGAGCCTCGCGCGGCCGCAGATACAGGGGAGCGGCGATGCCCAGCGGATGCAGCGCGAGACGGCCGCCCTTCGGTGTGGACGGGTCGAGCGGCGCCGCCTCCATGTCCACCAACTGCCGTACGGTCCAAGGCCATACGACGGCGGTCACGGACCGCGGCGTCCACGGCCCCGCCGGTCGCACCGAGCGCCTGCTCCGCTCGAACGGCGTACCGATCCGGCTGAGCGACGCCCGGTCCCGCAGATCGAGCGCGGCGGTCCGCGGGGGCGGCGGATGTCCCAGGCGCTGCGCCCACAGCGTGGTCTGCCAGCCCTCGCCCACCCGCGCGATCAGCCCCGTCACGGCGAACGCGAAATCCTCCAGGGCGGCCGGAGTGCCCTTGCGGCGGCGCAGCGCCACCGCGTGCGCGACCTCCAGGCGCTCCGCGTCGGGCCCCAGGCCCAGCAGCGCGCCGATGTAGGGCACCGCCCAGTCGGCGCAGCTGTCGACGAAGAGATCGTCGTACGCCCGCTGGATGTCGTCGGAGAGCAGCAGCCGCTGCCGGTCGACCGCGGCCAGGAGGGCGTCGAGCAGCCGCGGCCCGTCGGCGTCGGCCGCGTCCCGCAGGGCCGGGGGCAGCCAGCGCGCGACCCGGTCCTGACCGGGGCCGGAGGGAGGCGGCGGGGTCTGCGTCATGACTGCTCCTCCACCCGGATCGTCAACTCATCGGACAAGGCGAGGAGTTCGTACCGTTCGGCGGACACGCGCTCCGCGCCGTCCCGCAGGGTGAGCCCGGAGACACCGAGCACCCCGGGCACACCATGGATCACCGCCAGCACGTCGGAGCGGTCGAGGGCACGGCCCAGCGGTCGCTCCAGCGGGTCGAGCGGCCCGCCGCGCACGGTCAGCGCGGCCCGCACGGCGGCGGCCACCTCGGCGGGAACGCGGCGCGGGTCCACCGACACATCGCACGACAGCCGTATACGACGGACCGTCGCCGCCGCCACGCACAGCGGCACCGTCACGTCCCGGCCCCCGTCGAGGAACGCGGCGAGCGCCCGCAACTCGTCCGCCACCGGGGCCTTCGGCAGTCCACCCGCGCCGAGCCGCAGGCAGGCGACATGTTCACCGGTGCCGCCGCAGGCACAGCCGGGCGGGCCCGCGCCGCGCCAGGCGACGGCGTGGCTCACGCCGGGGAACGCCAGCGCCAGATCGGCCAGGTCGGAGCGGGAGACCGCACGGCCGAACGCGCGGGCCCGGCCCGGCGCCAGGCGCACGATGCGGCGCTCGTCGTCCTGGTCGGCGCCTCCGCTGGTGGGGCCCGCGCCGCGCACCCCGGTGACGCCGGGCACCCGCCCGAGCAGCGTGTCGATCGCTCCGGACGGCACCTCGCCGGCCGTGCCGCCGCCCGTGCGGTGCGTCTCCGTGACGTTGCCGCGTCCCGTGGGCAGCCGGGCGCCCGACGTGCCGTCGCCGAACCTGACCCGTACCGAGCCGTCGGCGTCGAGCAGAGCGGCGTACGAAGTGGTGGGACCGGCGTCGAACAGGGACGGAGCCTCCTGCCACCGCACCCCGTCGACCCGCACCTCCAGGCTGGACACGACGGCGCCGTCCGCCGACACGTCATGGGCGACCGGCGGCCTGGCCACCGCCATCTCCTGCCCCGGCAGCGCCGCGTCACCGCTGCCGAGCGTGCCGGACTCGGTGCGGCCGTGCCGGAGCGGCAGCAGGTTCGCCGACGCGGGGGCGCGGCCGAGCGGGGCGGCGCGCACGGGGTCGTCGGCGGCGACGGCCAGGTCGAGGACGAGTCCGCTGGGGAGCGGCGCGGCCGGGTCCCGCTCCTCCTGCACGGGCGCGGCGGCACAGTCGTACACCCGCCAGTCGCTCTCCTCTGGGCCGCCGCGCACCGCGATCCGGGGCGGGACCTCGGCCGGCGCGGGGAACACCCGGACGCGGGCGGGCCCTTGGGCGCCGATCCGGTCGGGGATGACATGGGTGCGGGCCACCACCCGGTGGTCCACGACATACGCGGTCACGGGCCGCTGCGTCAGGCGGGCGTTCCCGAGCGTGGCCACGTCGGCGGCGAACTCCAGGCGGGAGGCGCGGGTGCGGGTACCGGGCGCGGACCGCCAGTCGACCAGCAGATGGCGGCCCGCCGGCACGATGTCGCAGGCCTCGGACCGCCAGTCGACCAGCGCCACCGTGCGCTGCGCGGAGAGCTCGTCGAGTGCCGCGTCGAGGACGAGATGCCGGGCGGAGAGCGGGGCGTCGTCCGTCGGGTCGTAGAACTGGCTCCCCAGCGGCACCCTGGACGCGACACCGGCCGTCGAGAGGTGGACCAGATCGGTCAGACGGAGCGCGCCGCCCGCGGTGGCGAGCACACGGTAGGCGGCGAACGGCGTCGTCTCCGGGCTCAGCAGCTCCGTCAGATCGCGGTCGAAGGTCACGACGACCGTACCGAGATCCTCCGTGCGCTCCTCCACCACGGCCACCGCGACGGGCCTGCTCCGCGGAGGACGCACCAGACCGAGCAGCTGCAACAGCCACAGCCAGTAGTCGAACCAGTCGAAGCCGGGCGGCAGCACCGGAAGCCCCGCCTCCCGCTCGGCCACGAACAGCACCCGGTCACCGGCGCCGAACCCCGGCTCCCGCAGAAACCGCATCGACCTGCCCGCGGGCAGCGCGGGACGCGGCATCGGAGTCACCGTCAACTCCGCCCAGTCGGCCCGGAGTCGGACGTCCTCGGCGACCTCGAAGGTCTGGGCGTCCCGGCCCGGCACGGCGGGCGACTGCAGCCGCGTCCCGGCGGGCACCAGCGGCGAGGCGCCCCGGTCGGTCTCCGCCACGGCCCAGCCGCGCGCGGCGACCCTGGGGCGCGGCCGGAATCCCACCAGGGCCGCCACGCGCCGCAGATCACGCCAGTCGGCCGCGGTGCCGAGGAACGCCTCGGCCGTGGTCAGCGAGGTGTAGGCGGCGACCCCGTCGGCGACGTACGCCCACAGCCGGGCGAGCCGCAGCGCGGCCGGATCCCCTTCGACGTCCCAGTCGCGGCCCAGCACGGGACCGCCCGGCACGGGCCTGCTCTGCTCGACGTCCCGGACCAGGTCCGCGACGAAGTCGTGGAAGGCGCCGATCGCACGGTCGGGGCGCGCCAACCCTGCTGCCGGGGAAGGCGGTTGGAGCAGGGGCAGGGGTTCGCCGCAGGGGCGGCGCCGCGTGTCGCTCATGGTCCGCCTCGCACCGTGATGTCGAGCCGCCCGCGCTCCGGCCGCGCCGGATCGTCGTCCAGCACGGGGATCTCCGCCGCCCCCACCCGGATCACCTCGTGCACCGTGCCGGGCGGTTCGCCCAGACGGCGGGCCTCGCGCAGTTCGACGGCGTCGACACCGGGCAGCGCGGCGACGGCGGCCGTCGCGGCGGAGACGTACACCGGCTTGCCCAGTTCGAGCCGCGACGAGTGGAACAGGCCGGGCCGGGCGGCGGTGCCGGGGCGCAGCGCGGCCAGCGCGGACCGCCGGACGGCCTCCGGGTCGTGGCCGGGCAGCACGCACAGCCGCAGCGCGACGAGCAGCCCGACCGGCGCACCCTCGGCGACCGTCGCCTCCGTGCCGAGCATCCGGATGTCCTCCAACAGCACACCCAGGGACGCCAGTACGGCCGTCCGGTCGGCCGTCTCCGGTGTTTCGAGGAGATCGACGACCGTGCGGATCAGCGGCCAGGACCCCGAGCTGCCGCGCTCAGATGCCGCGCCCTGGACGCCGGGAACGCGGGCCACCGAGACGGCGTGATCGGCGGTGGTCACCGCCCGGCGCGGCGTGACCGCGAACGCCTCGGGCGCGTCACGGCGCACCGCGTCCAGAGGCGTGGCGTCCCGGCCGCCGGTCGCGGGCAGCGGATTGCGGGCCACCAGCGAGGGCAGCACCTGCCACACCGGAGCGGCGTCGAAGCCGAGCGGCGCGGCGACGTCGTGCTCCAGGAACCGCAGCGCGTTCGCCGGTACGTCGCCGACCGTGCCGCCCCCGGTCTCGTACCGCGCGCTCACCCGGTCCGCCAGCGGCGGCAGCAGCCCCACCGCCCCGGTGCGGAAACGCAGCAGCGGCGGCTCATGGTCCTCGAAGTCGAGGACGCAGGCCAGGCGGCCCGGAGAGGTCACGTCGAGCAGCGCGCGCACCAGACCGACCCCGACCCGCGGCCCGGACGGCAGCGCCGCGCGGACCTCAAGGCGGTACGGCACCCCGGAGGTCCGCAGCGCGACACCGGCACCGCCGCGCCCCGAAATCCCCGCCGAGTCGAGTGTGTACTCACCCGGCAGCCCGCCCTCGCGCCGCCGCAGCACCCCCGGACCGCCCACGAGCCGCCCATGGTGCGCGGGCACCGCGTTGCCCCGCGCCACGGTCACCTCCGCGCCGCCCGCCGAGGTGTCCACCGACGCCGGATAGGCCCGTGGCAGCGCGTCGGCCGCCGCCCAGCGCACCCGGTACAGCCGCATCTCCGACGCGGCGAGGGGATCGTGGAACTCGGCGACCTCGGTGAGCCTGACAGCGATGGCCCTGCGGCTCGGCAGCGGCTCGCGGAACCGCGGCCGGCCGTCCGCGCCGACGGCGGGCCAGTCCGTCCCCGGCCGCCGCGCCGCCCAGGCCCGGTGCCGCGCGAGGTCCTCCGGATCGACGACCTCGAAGACGAGTCGGTCCCCGGCGGTCAGCCACGGCGCACCCGCGACGTCGGCGGGCCGGGGCCGCACCAGGACGCACTCGGTGGCCCCCTCGGGCAGACAGCAGCCGTCCTCGCCGAAGTCGTAGAGGGCGATCTCGCCGAGCCCCGGGTGGACCGAGCGGTCCTCCTCCAGGACGAAGCCGAGCCCGGCGCCCTCCTCCGCGACGGCCGTGTCCCCGCGCACCGCCTGCACCGCCCCGCCGCCCGGATCGGCCTGGAGCAGCACGAGCGTGCGCGCGGCGGCCGCCTCGGGCACCTCGTAGTCGACCAGGTGGGCGTGGCGCCGCACGGAGGTGCGCAGCCTGGCCGTCTCCAGATAGGCCTCGGTGGCCACCCGGTCCAGCTGGTAGTGCAGCAAGTCCCCGACGTGCGCGAAGAGTTCGAGCACGGTGATCACCGGGTCGGCCGGTGAGAGATCCGCCGCGGGGTCCTCCCGGCGCAGGAACTCCACGAGCGCCGCGCGCAGCGACCGCCAGTCGCGGGCGAGCAGGTCGTGCACCGGCGACGGCTCCGGCACGGCCGCCGCGGCCTCCGGCCCGGAACACGCACCGGGGTCCGGGCACTCCGTGCGCAGCCGCACGGGAAGGCGCACCCGCAGCGGGTCGAACGGCAGCGGCGGCAACTCGGGATGCGTACCGTCGGCGGCCCGCCCGGGGAACACCGACAGGAGGTGCCGGCCGGCGTCCGCCCGCCCCACGACCCGCAGCTCCACGTGCGGCTGCGGTGCGTTCACCACCTGCGCCGAGGCCACGGTCACCGGCCGCCCGCCCGCCGGGGGCCGCAGCTCCCAGCGGCGCGGTTCGGCCAGCGCGGCGGGCGGATCGGCGTACAGCCATACGTCGACGGCGAACCCGCCGGGAACCGGCCGCGCGCCCGCCGCCCGCAGCCCGTGCGCGGCGGCACCGGGGGCACGCAGCCGGGCGGGGCGGTGCAGCGGGGGGCAGGAGGGGAGCAGGGGCGCGTCGGTCATCGCTCAGCCCTCCAAGGGGGTGTTGGCCGTGGCGTCGGGCCTCAGCGGTGCGTCGGTCGTCGCGTCAGGGCTCAGCGGTGCGTCGTGCAGGGCGTCAGGGCTCAGCGGTGTGTTGGCCATGGCGTCAGGGCTGAGCCGTGTGTCGTGCAGGGCGTCAGGGCTCAGCGGTGTGTTGGTCGTCGCGTCAGGGCTCAGCCGTGTGTCGTGCAGGGCGTCAGGGCTCAGCGGTGTGTTGGCCATGGCGTCAGGGCTGAGCCGTGTGTCGTGCAGGGCCTCAGGCCTTGGCGTTGCGTCGATCAGGGCCTCATGGCTCCCGCCGTGCGTCAGCATCGCCTCACGCCTCCAGCCGTGCCGAAACGGTCGCCGCCGGTCCCGGCGGGCGCAGCGGCCGGTAGTCGACGGTCACCTCCAGGGCGGACTCGCCGAGCCGCGTCACCGCGATCCGGTCGACCAGGAGACGCCCGGCGAGCTCCCGCTCCAGGGCGCCCTTCGTCCGCATCTCCAGGAGCCCGTCCAGGAGTTGGGGCAGCGGCTCGAAGAGCGCGGTGGCGCCGAGGCCGGGGCCGAAGCCCGGCCGGTGCAGCCGCTCGGTGGTCCCGGTCAGCAGCACCAGACGTACGAGATCCGCCAGATGTCCCGCCTCGTCGGTGACCGCGAGGCGGCGCGCCGACGTCAGCCGGAACGGATGCTCGGCCGCCGCGCTCATGTCGCCCTCGCCTTCCCGCTCATATCGCCTTCACCTTCATCTGGAAGCCGCTGACCTGCGCGGTCCCCTGCGGCGCCCCGCCCGCGTTGACGCACAGCGCCACCGAGTCGGACAGCAGGACCGGCTTGCCGCCCGCCTTCACCCTCGTCGCGGGCTTCTGCCACTCGACGCGCAGACAGGGCGACGGGGTGCCGCCGACGTTGAAGGCGCAGCCGCTGATGGTGGTCGGATCCTGCGCCACCGCCACCTTCTTGCCGCCCACGAGAAGCGTCGACGACGGCGAGATGCGGCCGTTGCCGCCGTGCGGACAGACGATCGTGATGCCCTCGTGCAGCAGCTGACCCGGCACTCAACTCACCTCCAGGGCGCCACCGTTGAAGGAGATCTTCGACGACGTGACCTCGATCTTCTGCTTCTTGAACTCCGCCGTGATGCCCTTCGCGTCCATCCGCAGGACCGCACCCGAGGCGGCGGTGAGCCGCAGCGCCCGGTCGCCCGACGGCTCGTCGATCAGCTCGACCTTGTGGCCGCCGGGCGTGATCAGGAGCACCGCCTTCGGCCCGGCCCCCGGCACGCCGCCGCCGTCCGACCACACCGCGCCGGACCACACGGGGACCCGGCTCACGTCGCCCGCCGGCCACTCGACGAAGACGAGGCTCTTGACCGGCGGCACCGCGGCGAGCCCGATGCCGGGGCCCGCGTACGGCGAACTCGGCAGACACCACCCGGACTTGGCCTCGCCGAGCACCTCCGGCACCAGGACGCGGACCCGGCACAGGTTCTTGGGGTCTTCGTTGTCGGTGACCTCGCCGATGTACCGGCCGTGGAATCGGTCCGTCATGGCAGCCCTCCCAGGCCGAGCCCCGCGGCGCCCAGGGCGTTGCGCCGCAGGGTCACCTCCTGCCGATGTGCTTCCAGCGTCACGACGTGCCGCACCCGGTCCACCAGATAGCTGCCGGAAAGGACCGGGCCGAGCCCGGCCACCAGGACCGTCCGCCGGGCCCGCAGCAGCAGCCCGGTCCGGTCGGTGTCCAGGTCGGCGGTCAGGGTCACGCCGTACGCGCTGCTCCGCGCCCGCCCGGTGGCCGTCTGCCGTGCGTCGACCTCGCCCACCGCGTCCTGCGGGGCGAGGAGTTCGGTGACCTGGGCGGCGAGCGACACCCCGGCCATCGCCTCGTCGTCGCCCGCCGCATCCGCGACGACGGGCGCGGCGGCCAGCGGCGGCATCCGCCGGGCAAGCACCCGCCGCCCGGCCAGCAGATCGACCCGCACCCGCGCCCGGCGGGCGTCGTCGCCGAAGCCGAGCGCCAGCTCACCCTGCGGCTCGGCGAGCGGCTCCGGCGGATGGAAGTGCCCGGTGACCGCACCGCTGTCGTCGGCCTCCAGATACGTCACGTACCCCCATCTGGCGGCCAGTTCGCGGACGAACGACCAGTCCGTGCCGCGCTGCATCACGGTGTGCACGTCGTTGTCGAAACCGGGCGGAGTCGGCGCGACCTCGGCCCGCAGCTTGTGCTCGGTGAAGATGGTCTCCGCGATCGCGCTGTCACGCTGTCCGGGCCACGCGACCGCCTTCTCCTCCCGGTCCAGGTCGATGGTGCGGTCGATCGCCTTCACGGTGAGCGTGGAGCGCCCCTCGGCGTCCAGGTCCCACAGCGCCTCGGCGGAGTACCCCTCGAACCGGTAGCTCCTGCCGTCCCGTTCGAGGCGCACCGTCAGCGGCGTACGCGGCGTGACGAGCGGGTCGAGCAGGCTCGGCCAGCCGCCGCTCGCGTCCGGGTCGACGCGCACCGTGACCACGGCGGCGTCGGCCTCGTCGGTGGCCTCCTCGGCGCGCACCTCGATCAGTGCGTCCAACGCGTCGCGGTCGGGCTCCGACCCGTCGATCTCGATCAGCATCCGGGTGCTCGCCACGGTCAGCCTCCCGGCAGTTCGACGACGGAACCGGGGACTTCAAGACGGGTCGCGTCCGCGAAGGGATTGGCGTCCGCGATGCGCCACCACTGGGTGGAGTCGCCGGTGAGTTCGGCCGCCATCAGGTCGAGACGGTCGCCCGGCGCCGTCAGCCGCTGTCCGCCGGGCGGCGGCGCGGGCACCGTGCGCGGCGCCGACATGAGGCGTACGGAGCCGTCCGGCAGGGTCACGGTCAGCTGCGGCCGGTGCGCGTAACGGGACGTGGGATCCATGGCGCCGCTCACCCGCCGAGCTCGGACATCTGCGGCAGCTGAAGCACCGCCTTGGCCTCGCGCAGACCCTGGTAGAAGTCAGCGGCGAGCTTCGCGAGGCGGTCGTCCTTGGGGAGTTCGGCCTTCAGCATGACGGTGAGCCCCAGATCCGCCGTGGCGTGCACCGGGTTGAGCGCGGCGTCGAACGCGGTCTCCTGGATCGTCAGCGACTTGACCGTGACCGGAGTGATCCGCCCCGGCCCCCACACGAACAGCGCGAGCGGCAGCCGCCCCGCCGGGATCGCCGTACCCCTCGCGGCACCGGGCAGCCGCGGCAGGACCTGGCCGCCCACCGGCTGCATCAGCATCTCGATCGCGGCGAGCCGCGGCCCGATGCCGAACGCCATGGTGATGGCGCCCTCCTTCTCCAGGCCGTCGGTGGCGTCCAGTTCGAGCTTCAGCGCGTATGTCTCCCTGGCGGGCTGCGCCGCGACATTGGCCGCCGCTTCGGTGGGACCGGTCAGGACACGCGTGACGTTCACCGGGTTGTACTGGAACGACACGATCACCGGGACGAGCCCGAGCAGCGGATCGGAGTACGAGAGCAGCATCCCTTTGGTCAGTGCCATGGACCCGCCTCCCGCCGTACGCGCGCGGCCACGGCCTCGGCGACCAGCGCTTCCGGGCCCGGCGGGACCGGGCGGCCCGCGAGACGGGCGGCGATCAGGGGGCGCAGCAGGAAGGGGTCGGGGGCGGCGGAGACTTGGACCGTGATGCTTTCGGCCGTGATGCCTTCGGCCGTGATGTCTTCGGCCGAGACACCGGGGGCGTGGTCGCGTCGGTGGGGTGATTCGGTCATGCCGTCTCCTCCGCCCAGACCTTGCCGAGCTTGTCGTATTCGCGCCGCAGCGCGTGGGCGATGTGCGCGGGCCGCACCCGGCCGCCGTCCGACGCGGCGAGGAACGCCGCGGCCAGCGCCGCGTTCCGCACCGAACCGCCGGTCAGCTCCCGCCGGGACAGGCCCTCCACGTCCAGCTCGTCGCGGGGCGTCCCGGCCGGGAACGCGCGCAGCCACAGCTCGCGGCGGAGCGCACGGTCCGGCAAGTCGAAGCGGATCGAGAAGCGCAGCCGCCGCAGGAACGCCTCGTCGAGCGCCTGCTGCTTGTTCGTCGCGAGCACCACCAGGCCGGTGAACGTCTCCACGCGCTGCAACAGGTAGTTGACCTCCAGGTTGGCCCACCGGTCGTGCGCGTCGCGCTGCTCGGTGCGCCGGCCGAACAGCGCGTCGCACTCGTCGAAGAAGAGCAGCGCGCCGCAGCGTTCCGCGTCGTCGAAGGCGCGCGCCAGGTTCTTCTCCGTCTCGCCGATGTACTTGGAGACCACCGCCGACAGATCGATCCGGAACAGGTCCTGGCCCAGGCCGTTCGCCAGTGCTTCGGCGGCCATCGTCTTGCCGGTGCCGGGCGGCCCCGACAGGAGCACCGCCACGCCCTGACCGCGCGGCAGCCGTGCGCGGAATCCCCACTCGTCCAGGACGACGTCCTGGAGGGCGACATGGGCGATCACCTCGTCGAGCTGGGCCCGCACATCGGGCGGTACGACCAGGTCGTCCAGGACGAACACGGGCGTCAACAGCTCGGCCAGCCGTCCCAGTTCGTGCCGGGGCAGACTCCGCGCGGCCCGCCACACGTCGTCGCAGGACCATTCCCGGCCGGCCGCCGCGGCTTCCGCGTGCGACTGGGCCACGGCGGTCGCCGCCTGCGTGGCGTCGAGGGCCAGCCGGGCGCCGAGCCGCCGCCCGAGCGCGCGGGCCTCCCGCTCGGCGAGTCCCGATGTGGTCAGGGCCCGCTCCCAGCCGGTGGCGCGATCGGCGGGGGACGGGCGCGGTACGACGACCACGCGCGCGCCGGAGGGGTCCGCGTCGGAGCCGCCGCAGGCGACGAGGGGGCCGTCGTCGGGCGACCAGGACAGGGCGGGCAGCCGGTCGGCGGGCAGCACGGGGACGTGGTTGCCGAAGCGGGCGGCGAGGCGTGCCTCGGAATCGCTCAACTCCGTTGCGTCCAAGGGGAGACGGCCGAAATCGGTCGCGGCGGCGTACGCGAGGGAGGCGAGGTCGTCCGTCCCCCGCAGGAGCACGGCTCCACCGCCGAGGAGGGCGGCGATCCGTGCGGTGCGGGGGCCGCGTCGGCCTGACGGACGGGTCTGGGGGAGCGGTAGCCCCGCGAGCAGTCGGCGGGCCGTCGGCGTGAGGGCAAGCGGTCCGTCGGGGCCCGCGCCGGGGGCGAGCACACCGAGCCGGACCAGCGGGTCGGCGGGTTCCCAGGAGGGCGGAGGTGCCGGGCCGAACGGCAGAAGGACGAGGCGGAGCAGGGCGGCGGAGGCGTGCCGCCGGGCGCCGTCGTCGTGTCCGCAGCCGAGCAGCACGCCGAACTGCGGGTCGGTCTGCGCCCACCAGACGGCCGCGACGGTCAGCCGCTCGACGGGGTCGAGGTCCAGGGCGGCGCAGAGCCGGGCGTACGGCTCGGAGCCGTCCGGTGGCTTCACGACGCCCGCGAGGTGACCGTCGAAATGCCGCCGGGCGGCTTCGTCCGCGGGCGGCGGCGGGCCGAGGGCGCCGAAAAGGCTCTGGAGATCGGTCACTTCGGGCGCGCTGCCCCACTCCGAACGCAGCCGGCCGAGATAGCCGCCGAGCGCGCAGCACAGGGCGTCGAGGGCGGAGCCGAGGGCCGGTTCCCGGGCGGTGCCGCTCATGGTGGCAGCACCTCCAACTGGCGGGGCGTGCCCGCGAGATGCCGGGAGCGCAGCGAGACCAGCGGGCGGCCGGGCCGGTCCGGCACGTCGAAGGTGACCGAGGTGAGGCTGACGGCCACGGTCGGCACCGCGACCCCGTCGAAGAACAGCTCGGTGTCCGGGCCGCAGTGCGCGGTCCCCAGCGTGACCCGGTCGCCCACGGTCAACTGCCCGCTCCCGGGCACGGATACGACGACGGGCGCGACGCCGAGCGGGACCCGGCCCCGCGGCAGGGGAACCTCCTCCCCGCGCGCCACGACCGTCAACTCCCGCACGGCGGGCAGCAGATCGTGCCGGGGAAGCCGCAGGGTGAAGGTTCCCCGCTCTTGGCCGACCACCGTCATCGGCCACCCCAGGGGGCCGTGGCCCGGTGGATCGCCGGGCCCTGCCGTCAGGAAGAAGACGTCACCGGGGGCCGTCCCCTCCACCCGTACGGAGGTGGTGAGATCGCCGCCGACGCGCTCGGGGCGCGGGGCGCCGAGCCGGGGTCCGGGGGACGGCGATGCGACGGCCCGCACGACGGCGACGGGCGGCCCCTCCGTGCGCGAGCGCTGCGGCTCGATGAAGACGAGGCTCACCGTGTACGCCACCGAGAGGCGCAGCGGCTTGGTGGAGGCGGTCCAGAGCTTCGAGTAGTTCTCCAGGTCGAAGTCCTCCAGCGTGATCCGCAGGGGCTCGACGAGAGGAGGCTCGGGAACGGGCAGAAAGGGCGATCCCGCCCCGACGATGGGACTCTCGTGCAGCCGGCGCATCACGGCGGCGAGCGAGGTGTGGATGATCTGCTCGGAGTCGCCGCCTGCGGTCGGCGTCGCGCCGTACGCGCTGAGCAGATAGTGCAGTTGCACGGCGAGCGGCGGCGCGCCGATGGAGGTGAGACCGCCGTCACGCGGATGCTCCATGGAGCGGAACGCGGGGTGGGGAGTGATCCGGTACAGGAACCAGTTCAGTCGGGGCCCCGGCTCGTCCCGGTCCAGCGGTCCGACCGTGACGGCGGGCTTCACACTGATCCCCGCGTCGACGAACCCCGCGTCGGTGAGCCGCTTCAACGTCTCGTCGACGGCCATGAAGGCGTTGGCGGGCGTCACCATGACCCACCGTGCCGAGACCGCCCCTGCCGCCGCGCGGTCAGCGAGGCGAGGGGGTCGGGGGTGGTGGGGGGTGTGGTCGCGGGGGAGTGGACGGTGATCTGGCCTATGTGGACTTCGGGGATGGGGGGTTGGGCGGGGGGTGCGGTTGGGGGGTGCGGGAGTTGATGCGGGGGCGCGGCCAGAGGTGCCGTGGCCTGGCGGGGTGGCTGGTCATGCCTCCTGGCGGGCGTCGGGGAAGCGTGCGGAGCTGGAGAACCGGCGGGGTCGAGCGGGCTGACGGGGCTGCTGGGGCTGTGCGGTAGCTGAGGGCTGGCCGGGTTGGGATTCGATGGCTGAGGGCTGGCCGGGTCGCCGGGATTCGATGCGGTGTAGGCGGCCTCGGGCCCGCGAGAGCCACCAGGAGCACCAGGGCTGAGCCACCGACCGCCGAGATCCTCAGGGCTGAGTGAGCCAACGATCCCGCGCCGCTCATCGCCGCCGAGGGAGCTGCGCTGTGCCGCGAGGCCGCCGAGATCCGTCGGGTTGACGGGGTCGGGGGAACCGGGTTGCTGCTCGACGCTGTGGGATCGGCCAGGGGCGGGCCGCGCCCCGGTATCGCCGAGATCCCCGGCGCCGAGCGAGTCATCGGAGCGGCGCCGCTGCCCCTGACCGCTGCTGCGGGAATCCTCAGGGCTGCCCGAGTCGTGTCGCGCCCCGAAGCTGCCAAGTTCCCTGGGGCTGACTGGGCTGACTGGGCTGACTGGGCTGACCGGGCTGGCTGGGCTGACCAAGCTGTCTGTGCCAAGCTGCTGATCGTTGCCGAGGGAGCCGCTGGGGCTGCGCCGCGCCCCGGTACCGCCGAGCCCCCCGGCGCTGAGCGAGCCATCGGAGCCAGGCCCCTCACCGACGCCACGCAAGTCCTCGGCACCACCAGAGCCGCTCCACGCCCCCGTACCGCCAACACCCCTGCGGCTCAGTACGCCACCGACCCCGCGCCCCACGGCCCTGCCAGGAGCCCCCGGCAAGTTCCCCTCACCGCCCCCACCGCCCTCAGCGCCCGCACCCTCTGCATCAACCCTCACCCCACCCAAAGCACTTGAGTCGCTCTCAGCACCAACTCCCGCCAATCCCGGGGTATCCCTGAATCCACGCCACCCGACCCCGAACCCCCACCCCAACCCCCCAAACCCCCAAAACTCCCCCCTCCGAACCCCGGCCCGCACCGCCCGCGCCCGCAGCCGAGACAGCGCCCCACGGCCACCCCGACCCTCACTCCCACCCCCGCCCACCTCACTCACCCCCCACCACATGCGCGACCAACCGCCGCCGCCGGTCCCGGGGCAGCGATTCGATGGCGGCGAGAGACCAGCCGTACGCGGAAGCGAGCACGTGGACGTCGTGGTCCAGTTCGTCGAGCAGGGTCAACAGGCCCCGCAGCACCAGCGTCTGGACGTCCAAGGGGTACGAGACCTCCGCGCCGCAGGCGGGGCAGTCGAAGACCAGAGGGCCCGCGAGGGAGTCGTCGATCGTGTCGAAGTCCCCTGCGGAGGGGGGACGTTCGGGCGTACCCACCGTGCACCTGCGCAGCAGCTCCGCGTCGCCGGACGCGTCGCCCGGCAGATCCAGGAGATCGCCGTACGTGGGCTGGCGGAGCCCGCCCGCGCCGCCGAGCACCGCCGTACGCGGCCGCGGCGGCGGCACGCTGTCGGGACCGAGCCGCACCGTGCTGAACTCCCCGCACACACAGGTCAGTACGGGCTCGACGTCCCGACCGGTGAGCTCGCGGTGCAGGGCGAGCAGCAGCCGGTCACCGGTGGCGACGGGCAGCGCCGCCGGATCGTGCCCGGCGGCGGCGAGGACCGCGACGGCCTGACCCAGCTCGGTGGCCCGTTCCCCCGCACCGGCCAGCGCGGAGAGCACGGCGAGCCCGGCGGCGTCGGCCGGTATCGGCGCCATGGCTTAGGGCTCCGCCGGGGTGACCCAGGCGGTGTCGCGGTCGAAGGTCTCGAAGGACAGCTTGATGGTCTCGATCGCGACGGCGGCCGTCGCCGCGTCGAGCTGCGGAAGCGCCGTGTACTCCGAGACCCAGCAGCGGTTCAACGTGTAGGAGAGGACC
The DNA here is from genome assembly GCF_044457025.1 of Streptomyces sp. NPDC050658. Lineage (NCBI taxonomy): Bacteria > Bacillati > Actinomycetota > Actinomycetes > Kitasatosporales > Streptomycetaceae > Streptomyces > Streptomyces sp. NPDC050658. Next base: position 237,090 of record NZ_JBITGM010000004.1, on the reverse strand, counting down.
TTCTGCTGGGCCTCGTTGTAGAGGTCGACGACGACGTCCTTGCGGAAGTCCTTGAGGGACATCGGACTGTCCGTGGCGTGCACCTTGTTCGCCCAGGCCTCGAACTCCCGGTCCAGTGTCACCCCGCGCTCCAGGGTCACGTCGTCGTAGCTCGTCACGCCGGGACTCTTGCGCTGGCGCGCGGGATCCGAACCGTCCCGGTGGGCCACCACCGTCGTCTTGCGGCTGAGCGGTCCCATCTTGGAGAGGCCCGCCACCGTCCGGCCGTCCCACTGGACGCGGAACATGAAGCTCTTGTACGGGTCGAAGCGGTCGACGCCGCCGACCTTGAAGGGGGCCACGTCATGCCTCCAGTTGCGAGATCTGAGTGATCGTCACGATCACGAACTCCGCGGGCTTGAGAGGGGCGAACCCGACGACGACGTTGACCCGGCCCAGGTCGATCTCCGACTGCGGGTTCACCGTCTCGTCGCAGGTCACGAAGAAGCTGTCGGACTCGGCACGGCTCGTGCTCTGCTGGAACGCCCCCTGGGTGAAGAGCGTGCGCATGAAGGAGTTCACGGCGAGCCGCAACTGGGTCCACAGATCGGGGTCGTTGGGCTCGAACACCGCGAACTGCGTGCCCAGATAGAGCGATCCGGCGATGAAGTCGGTCAGCCGCCGCACCGGTACGTACTTGAAGTCCGAGCTCTGCGTGTCGGCACCCTTCAGCGTCCGCGCGCCCCAGATGACCGCCCCCGCCCCCGGGAACGTACGCAACACGTTGACGGCCCGGGGGTTGAGGACCCCGGACAGCGCGTCGTCCGTCGGAACGTCGAGCCCCGCGATGCCCGCGAGAGGCCCGTCCGCGAGCCCGGCGGGCGCCTTCCACACCCCGCGCGCCGCGTCCGTGCGGGCCATCACCCCGGCGACCGCCCCGCACGGCGGCAGACTCAGCGTCACCGGAAGACCCCCGGGCCCGGTCTCGACCATGGTGACGCGTGGGTAGTAGATCGCCGCGTGCTCGCCGAGCGCGGGCAGTCCACCGAGTGAGGGGGCCGGGCTCACCGGCCAGCCGCGGGGCGTGTCGACGACGAGGAACGCCCGCTCGCGCGTGCAGAGCGCCATCGCCTCGGTCAGCTTCTGGTTGTTCACCAGCGTCGCTGGCTTCGTGAGGTCGGAGGCGGGCAGATCGGGCAGGCAGAGCAGATTGAACCGGGGGAACTCGAGGGTGCCGAAGGCGTAGACGCCACCGGAGCCGGAGGACGGGACGACGCTGTCGGCCGAGAACGTGCCGTCCGCCCCGCCGGCGAACCCGACCGGTGCCGACGCCGTCTCGTCGGGCCGGATGCCGGCCGCCCCGGAGATCTCGATGCCGCCCCAGGCCCGGCCGAGGCCGAGCGTCTGCGAGGCGTCGTTCTGCGCGGCGGGCAGCACCGTGACGCAGCGGTCGGCGCCGCCCCCGGTGAGGGTCGTGGTGAGCTCGAACCGGTTGTCGGGCGTGGGAATGTTCACCTTCGACGTGAGGGGCAGCCCGGCGGCCAGGGCCGCGGCGTCGATCGCGTCGCGCACCACGGTCTTCGTGAGGTCGGCGGCGGTCGTGAAGGGGAGCACCAGATCGACCGGCGGACCGTAGTCGACGGAGACGCGCAGCGTCCCGTTCGCCGACCCGAGCCGGACCGTCGAGGCCCCGACGTCGACGCCGCGCGACACGGCCTGGGCCGTGGTCGCCTGCGCGCCGGTGGCGAGCGCGGCCGCGACGAGCGAGGAGTCGGCGAGCACCCGTGGAGCGAACCGCGGATGGGCGGTCGCCATCGAAAGACCGGTGTACGACTCCTCGGCGAGCACGGCCGATTCGCCGGTACGCGGATCGGGCCCCCGCAGCCGAACGGTGATCCCGAACTGGTCGCGGGGATTGTCCGAGGTGCCGTACGTGACGACGCACTCCATGCCGGTCCCGCCCACCTTGTTGGCCCACGCCCCCGCCCCGCGCGCCGTCAGCACGAGCCGGGCGGGCGGCGGGGAACCCGTGCCGCCGGGCAGCGTCGCGGAGGCGGCGGGCGCCGGGCTGACGGTCGTACCCGACGTGACCACGCCGACGACCCGCACCACCACGGCCTGGGAACCGCCGTTGGCGAAGAACATCTGAACCGCGTGTCCCATCGGCCGTGCCTCGTCCCACGGCGTTCCGAAGGTACGCACGTACTGCGCCAGGGAACCGACCGGCACCGGCACGTTCACCGGCCCGCGCCGCGCCTGCCCCACGAAGGCCGCCACGGATGTCGCGACCCCCGCGATCGCGTGGGCGCCGGAGGGGACCTCCTGCACATAGACACCCGGATATGAGGTCTGCACCGGCATCGGCTGTCCTCCTTCACGACGAGCCGGGCGGCGCACGGCCTGGCGGACCGGCCCGGACGCGGCACCCGGACCGTCCAGGTTCACCGCCGCCCGTCACCCGTCCGTCACCGTCCGGCCGGGGTGAGCACGATCCCGGTGCCCCGGTCGAGCGACCGCACCCGGAAGCGGCGCCCGCCCCGCCGCTGCCCGAACCCCTTGACCCGGTACGGGAACCGGGACTCGGTCCACAGACAGGCCGCGCCGCCCGGCGAGAACGACAGCGCGGACACGGCGCCGAAGCGGAACCCCGGTACGGGGCGAGGCCGGTAGGGGAAGGCGACGCCGAACTCCGAGACCTCGCCGCGCCCGGTGACGGCGTACCAGGCCGGACGCAGCGGAGCCGCCGCCGGAAGGCGCCCCTCGGTGATCTCCGCCGCCCGGTCCGCGCCGATGACGAAGACCGCGAGGCGGCGGTACACCGACTCGTACACCACGAGATTCCCGCTTGGCCAGGCGAGGCGGCTGGAGATGTGCGGCGGCGGAGACGCGCCCTCGATCCGCCAGCCGGACCCGTCCCACAGCCACAACTCGACCGAGCCGCGCAGATGCCCCGGCAGCACGGTCGCCAGGAGCCGCTCCCCGTCCGGCGCCGCCGCGAGCGCCCCGATCCGCGGTCCGGGCGCCGGCAGCGGTTCGGACGAGAGCGAGGGCAGGCGCACGCGCAGGAGTCCGGCGCCCTCCCGGCCGGTCGCCGCCCACAGGCTTCCCGACACGTCCTGGGCAAGGTGCGCGGCGGCGGGCGCGCCGGTCCGCACGGTCAGTGTCCGACCCCGGTCGCCGAGCCCCTCATGGAGGGACCAGCCCGACGCCGTACTGAAGAAGCTCAGCACGTGGGCGGTCCCGGCGGACAGTCCTTCAGGCTGCCGCGGGTCGGTGCGGGCGGATCGTCCCAGCCGACGCAGGTGCCAAGCGCGGCCGGCTTGGGGACCATCCCGGCGCAGCAGGTACGGGCCAGCGTCCCGGCGAACGTATTGCTGTTGGGGCCGGTGAGCTTGTAGAGGCTCGGGTTGTTGTAGGCGCGGAACGCGTTGGCCATGCACTCGGGGACCGACGTGACACCGGGCTTCGGCTCGCAGGTCACGCAGGAGGGTGTCTTGCCGCACGGGTCGGGGGAGTCGTCCCACTTCAGGGCCGACGTCTTGGTGAGCGGGGTGTCGTACCAGTGCTGCGGACACATCGGGCTGATGATCGCGTAGTTGAAGGGCGGCGCGTCGATATAGGCGTGGTTTCCGAAGGGGCCGATCTGCAGCGGCCTCGCGCACACCCGCACCCCGCCGCTGCCCTTGACGGGTCCCATGGTCGGGGGCTGACGCGCCGCCGTGGGCCCTTCTGCGGCGACGACGGACAGATCGTCCCAGCTGCCACTGGCCCCGCCCCCGCCGGACTCACCGCCGCCGAAGCTGGGTCCGGACAGGTCGGCGGAGAACCTCCGCAGCAGTCGCTCGGCGCCCGCGTCGGCGGCGCGCTCCTCGGGGTCGGCGGGATCGCCGACCCGCATCGGCCGCACCCGGCCGGCACTCGCGCCGGAGCCACGCTGCTGCAGCACATGCGTCAGCTCATGGGCCAGCACGCGTGCGCCCGCACGCTCCTCGGGCCGGTGGCCGTCCGCCCCGAACACGACGTGCTCGCCCACCGTGTAGGCCTCGGCGTCCAGTTCACGCGCCGTCGCGGCGGCCAGCGGCCCCGTGTGCACCCGCACCGCACCGAAGTCCGCGCCGAACCCCCGCTCCATCGCCCGGCGGACCGCCGGCCGCAGCGGCGCGCCCGGCTGCCCGAGCACCTGACGCACCCCGGCGGGCACCGGGGACGCGCCGCCGGTACCGCCGCTGCGCCGCAGCTTGTCGCGATCGCAGCCCTGGGGCGGGCAGGTGTGACCGCCGCAGCGCCGCACTACGGAGGGCGCGTACGTACTCATCTCCCCAGCGCACCACCGCCGCGTCACCGAGGCGTCACGGCCTCCCGCGGGGCGGGCACGGGCCGTCCGGCGGGGTACAGCAGGGCGGTCAGCTCGGACGCGGGGCGCACCCCGAGGTCCCGGTCGAGGAGACGTGCGTACGCGTCCAGACTGCGCCGCCCCTCGATCCAGTTGCCCTCCGCCAGATGCGCCTCGATCAGGACGCGCTGCGCGCTCTCCCGCAGCGGCTCCGCGCCGACCGCCGCCATCGCGGCCTCGACGGACTCCGCGTGCAGCCCCCGGCGGGCCAGCTGCCGGCTCTGCGCCTCCAGGGCGTGCAGCAGCCGCTGCCTCAGCCGTTCGCGCTCGATCAGCGCCCAGTCCTCGTACCAACCGGGCAGCAGATCGAGCCCCTCCACGTCGCGCGGCACCATCCGCAGCTCGGCCGTCGACGCGGTCCCGTCGACGACGCGGGCCGCCCACCGGCTGACCGCGTCGACGTCGAGCACCACCTCGGCCCGCAGCCGCAGCCCGCGCTTGTCGGTGTCGAGCAGCGGTACGCCCATCTGCCGCAGCCGCCACAGCGCCGAGCGCAGATTGCCGCCCGCCCGCGCCTCGTCGTTGACCGGCCACAGCGACCCGGCGGCCGAGAGACGCTCCACCCGGCGGTGCCGCAGCGCGACGAACACCAGCAGCCGCTTTCCGCTGCGGGGCACCTCGATGCGGCACTCGCCGACGCTGACGAAGGGCTCACCCAGCAGGTGCAGCACGGGAAGCGGGGCGCGCTCGTGCATCGCGATGAGTGCCTGAGGGAAGTCCGGCACGGTCACGCACCCCCTGAACCACCGGCCGCGAGGCGCGGGGGACGGATTCGTCACCGGCCGGCATCGGGCGCTGAATGCCGGTGTATCAGGAGTCCTGCGGTCCGGCGAGGAAGGCGAGCAGGAACTCCCGCACGGTCTGTACGGCCCGCTCGGCATCTGTCGTAGAGCTCCGCACGGCCGCGGTGTCCCGCGCGACGTCCGCGGAACTCCACACCGTGATCAGCACCCCGCGGCTCTGCGTCTCCACCCGCACCAGACACACTCCGGCCCTGGACTGCCCGGTAGCCATGTCTCCGCAGCCTGCCGCGCCGCCGTCACCGTGGCGTGGGGCGGGCGGTGTGACGCGGCGGTGACACGGCGACGCTGGAATGAGCCGGTGAGCGCGTACGCCAGGGCCGTCGCGGCACCGGACCACCACCCCGTCCCGGCCGCCCGTGCCGCGGCGCCGTCCGCGGCGATGCCCGCCCGGACGGCGATCGCCCGCCCGCCCCTGGCCCATGAACTCCCCCAGGTGCTGCGTCGGCAGGGCCGTGGGGACCGCGGCGCGCGCGAGGGCCGCGAGGAGAACCGCGAGCTGGAGAGCAAGCGGGACCAGAGCGAGGACGCGCGCCGTGGCCGCCGGCCCGAGGGCGGCACCTCGCGCTCCCGCGTCACGGGCGGTGACCTGGAGGCCGACTGGGCCGGTCTCGCCATACTCCGGCGCTACCTGGGCGGGGAGGGCGACTGGCACATCAGGGATGTACCGGAGTGGTCGCGGTACATGCGCCGCAGCGCACTGCTGCGCTCCCAGCTGCGGCCCAGGATCGTGGGATTCGCCCGCACGCTGGCGGCATCCGGCCGGGAGGAGCCCGTGCCGGTCGGGCTGGTGTTCCACGCCGAGGTGGAGAACGGCGAGGGCATCATCGGCTACCAGTACCTGCACGGCACGAACAAGACGGTGGGCGACTTCACCGTCGACGGCACGGCCGAGGCGTGGCACGAGTACGGGTTGTCGTCCTACCCGGACCGCGAGGAGTCCGTGCAGCCGGGCGTATGGGTCCGGATGCGGCTGCGGTACCGCTGGAACGACATCATCGACCCGAACCCCAAGTACGGGACGGACACGGTCAAGAGCATCGCGGCCGAGATCATCACGCTCGGTGAGGCGTCGGCGTACGACATCTCGATCTCCTGGGAGGACGAGTGCACGGTGTGGTTCCCGGAGGGGGGCGACGCCGTCGTCTTCGGGTACCCGGCCGACTGACCGGCGGCTCATCCGGACCATGTGACGCACCCGGACCACGCGACGCACCCGTACGAGTGACCGTCCGGCGCGTCCCCTTGGTGCCGGACGGGGCCGGAGGTGGCCTGGCCTCTCTCCGGCGCCGCAGCGCGCCACTGTCCCAGGAGGTACCGCATGAGGTCCCGTGCCCTGTCCCGTCTGCGACCGGTCGCCGCATCGGCGGCCGTGCTGATCGCCGTATCGGCGGCCGCCCCCGCGTACGCGACCGAGCTGCCACCGCCGCCCCGCGGCCTCTTCCTCACCGTCTCCGGCGACGAGGGCACCTGGATCCGCGGCGTCCTGCTGAAGTGCGAGCCCGAGCCGTCAGGCCACCATCCGCAGGCGGCCGAGGCCTGCGCGGACATCGAGGAGGCGCACGGCGACTTCGACCGGCTCCCCGCCGAGTCCGGGATCTGCACCAAGCAGTACGCGCCGGTCACCGTGAGCGCGAGCGGCATGTATCAAGGGCGGCCGGTCGGCTGGCAGAAGACGTACGACAACGCCTGCGTGATGACGCACGCGACCGGCGGCCACGTCTTCGACTTCTGACGGGCTGCCGAGGCCGCCCCGCACGCCGTGGCGCGGCGCCCGCCTCAGGGCGCCGCGCGACGGCGCAGGTCAGGGAGTGTTGCGGGACAGCACCATCGCCAGCGTCAGCAGTCCGAGCACGACCCAGCCGAACCACAGCCAGCCGTTGCTCCCCAGCGCCACCGTGTAGGCCGTCACCGCGACCAGACCACCGATGGTGAACACGCCCATCGTCTTCGTAGAACCAGGCATCGCCCTGCCTCCTCCCGGCAGCCCGACGCCTAGACGCCAAGACCGCGGCCTGAGACCATCCTGACCCGCGAAGACCCTTCGCCGCTAGCGCCCGCGCGCGGCCAGTGAGGCGAGATAGGCGTTGTACTCCTCCAGCTCCTTGTCGCCGTCCCGGTCCGCGGCCCGGTCCTTGCGCCGTGCCTCGCGCTCCTCGGACTTGCGCCACTGGAACAGCAGCGCCACAAGCACCACCACCGAGGGGATCTCGCTGAACGCCCAGGCGATGCCGCCGGCCGCCTCCTGGTCGGCCAGGGCGTCGATGCCGAGCGAGGCCGGCGGGTGCATGTACGTACCGATCATCGGCTGGGTCGCCATCATCAGCGCGATGCCGAAGAAGGCGTGGAACGGCATTCCGGCGAACAGCTCCAGCATCCGCATGATGTAGCCGGGCCGGTGCGGGCCCGGGTCGATGCCCATGATCGGCCAGAAGAAGACCAGGCCGACGGCGAGGAAGTGCACCATCATCCCGATGTGCCCCGCCTTGGAGCCCATCAGGGTGTCGAAGAGCGGCGTGAAGTACAGCGCGTACAGGCTCGCGATGAACAGCGGGATGGTGAACGCGGGGTGCGTGATGATCCGCATGTACCGGCTGTGCAGCACCCACAGCAGCCACTCCCGCGGCCCCTTGCGGTCCTTGCCCGCGACCGGCAGCGCGCGCAGCGCCAGGGTGATCGGGGCGCCCAGCAGGAGCAGGATCGGCGAGAGCATGCTGATGACCATGTGCTGCACCATGTGCACGCTGAACATGACCATGCCGTAGTCGTTCAGCTTGGTGCACATCACCAGGAGGATGGTCAGCACGCCCACCACGAACGAGACGGTGCGGCCGACCGGCCACTTGTCGCCGCGCCGCACGAGCCGTGCCACGCCCCACCCGTACAGGGCGAGGGCCACCAGGCAGCCGACGAGGAAGAAGGGGTCGGCCGAGAGTTCAAGACCCCGCCCCAGCGTGAACGGCGGCAGATCCATGTTCATGCCGTGCCCGCTGTGATCCATCCGCTGGCTCCTGTTTCGTGCGGTTGTGCGCTGTGTGTCCGCACCAGACTAGAACGGCCCCCGGACGCCGATGCGTCCGGGGGCCGTTCGTCTCGCGTTGAACTTCCGCGTTGAGCTGCGACCTTGAGCTGCGACCTTGAGCTGGGGCCTTGGGCTACAGCACGCACTCCGCCTCGGCGTACCGCTCGTCCGGCACCGTCTTCAGCGTCTCGACGGCCTCGGCGAGCGGCACCATCGTGATGTCCGTGCCGCGCAGCGCCGTCATCTTGCCGAACTCGCCGCGGTGCACGGCCTCCACGGCGTGCCAGCCGAAGCGTGTGGCGAGCACCCGGTCGTACGCGGTGGGCGTGCCGCCGCGCTGGACGTGGCCGAGGATCACCGGGCGCGCCTCCTTGCCCAGGCGCTGCTCCAGCTCGCCGGCGAGCCGCGTGGCGATGCCCGCGAACCGCTCGTGGCCGTAGATGTCCTTGACGCCCTCGTCGAACTCCATGGTCCCCGCGCGGGGCTTGGCGCCCTCGGCGGCCACCACGATCGCGAACTTCTTGCCCGCGGAGAACCGCTCGCCGACCTTCTGGGCCAGCTCCTCGATGTCGAAGGGCCGTTCCGGTACGACGATGGCGTGGGCGCCGGCCGCCATGCCCGAGTGCAGCGCGATCCAGCCGGTGTGCCGGCCCATGACCTCGACGATCAGCACCCGCTGGTGCGACTCGGCGGTCGTCTTGAGCCGGTCGAGCGCCTCGGTCGCCACACCGACGGCCGTGTCGAAGCCGAAGGTCACGTCGGTGACCGCGATGTCGTTGTCGATCGTCTTCGGTACGCCGACGATCGGCAGGCCCGCGTCCGAGAGCAGCCGGGCCGCCTTCAGGGTGCCCTCTCCGCCGATCGGGATGACCGCGTCGAGGCCCAGGTCGGTCAGGTGGCCCTTGGCCCGCTCGACACCGTCGCGCAGATGCGCGGGCTGCACGCGGGAGGAGCCGAGAATCGTTCCGCCGCGGGCGAGGATGCCGCCCACCGCGTCCAGGTCAAGCTTGCGGTAGTCGCATTCGAGGAGACCCTTCCAGCCGTCGTGGAAGCCGATGACCTCGTCGCCGTGGTCGACGACGGCGCGGTGCACGACCGAGCGGATGACGGCGTTCAGGCCGGGGCAGTCGCCGCCGGAGGTGAGGACACCAATACGCATAGCCCGCCAATGTCTTTCATCAAGAGGGGCCCTGTGCAACGTCGGCCGATGCAACGTGGGCCGGTGACCGGACCACGCCGTCCGGCTTGAACCCCGCCACCCTATAGGCGTCAGGGGGCGGGGCCGCACCGGGCGTCCGACTGCTGGACGCCGCCGCTCACCTGTGCGGCGGGGGCTTCAAGCGGGCTGATTCACGAGGGCTGATTCAGGCGGGCTGCTGGGCCGCCGCCATGCGCTCGGCGCGCAGCGCCTCGTACCAGCGGTCGTCCGTCGGCGGCAGCGCGTTCACGTCGAGGGCCAGCTTCAGGAGCAGGTCCGCGATCAGCGGGTTGCGGGCGAGCACCGGGCCGTGCATGTACGTGCCGAAGACCGTGCCGTTGTACGCGCCCTCGGTGCCGTCGCCCGTGCCGTTGCCCCGGCCCAGCGTGACGCGGGCGAGGGGGCGCGCGGACGGGCCGATGTGCGTGATGCCCTGGTGGTTCTCGAAGCCGGTCAGCGGGGGCAGGCCCAGCTGCGGGTCGATGTCGCCGAGCACGTCGCCGACGCAGCGCTCGCCCTCGCCGCGGGTGGAGACCACGTCGAGCAGGGCGAGGCCCGGCTCGCGCTGGCCGAGGTCGTTGATGAACTCGTTGCCCAGGATCTGGTAGCCGGCGCAGACCGAGAAGACGATCGCGCCGTTGCCGACCGCGCGCTGGAGTCCGCCGTCGCGGCGCAGCCGCTCGGCCGCCAGGCGCTGCGGCCGGTCCTCGCCGCCGCCGATCAGATAGATGTCGCCGGAGGTGGGCACCGGCTGGTCGCTGCGCACGTCGTAGCGCTCGACCTGGAGTCCGCGCTGCTGGGCGCGGCGCTCCACGACCAGCGCGTTGCCCTGGTCTCCGTACGTGCTCAGCAGGTCGGGGTAGACCCACACCAGCCGCAGGCTGTTGTCGCTCATGCTCATTCGTCCCTACGAGGTTCTAGAGGGTCCGGTGGGGTCAGTTGCCGACGCGGCGGCGCAGGTCCTGGAACGCGGTGTAGTTCGCGATCGTCTCGATCCGGCCGGGCGGGGCCAGCTGCACGGCCTCGTCGAGGGTCTCGCAGACGCGGAAGTCCAGGCCCGCGACCTCCAGGCGCACCGCGAGGTCCAGCTTGCGGTCGCCGAGGACGAAGATCGGGTGTCCCGCGAGACGGGTGTAGTCGACGTCCCACAGCCAGGAGGTGTCGGTGCCGTCGGCGCCGCGGGCGTTGACGGAGAGCACCACAGGGGTCGGCGGCGGGTCGATGAGGGAAAACGTTTCGAGCCACCCCGCCGGGTTCTTCGCGAGGAGCAGGCGCAGGTCGCGGCCCTGGAACTGCACGACGTCATAGCGTCCGGCGACGGCCTGGACCTGGTACATCCGCTCCAGGGCGACCTGCGGGGGCACGCCGAAGACGGCGGCGACGGCGGCCGACGTGGCCGCGTTCGCCTTGTTCGCCCGGCCCGGCAGCTGGAGGTGGATCGGCCACGCCGAGCCGTGCGGGTCAAGGACGTGGTCGCCGGAGAGCACCCAGCTCGGCGCGGGGCGGCGGAAACCGCACTCGCCGCAGAACCAGTCGTCGCCGGGGCGCTGCATCACGCCGCCGCACGACGGGCAGGACCAGGCGTCGTCCTTCCACTCCTGGCCGGCGGCGACCCAGACGACGTTCGGCGACGAGGACGCCGCCCAGACGACCAGCGGGTCGTCCGCGTTCGCGATCACGACCGCCTTGGAGCCGGCCAGGCCCTCGCGCCAGTTCTCCGCCATCATGCGGGTCTCGGCGGCGCGGTCCAGCTGGTCGCGCGAGAGGTTGAGCAGCGCGATCGCCTTCGGCTCCACGTCGCGGGCGACGCCGGAGAGGTACTTCTCGTCGACCTCGATCACGCCGAAGCGGGCGTCCGAGCCGCCCGCGAGGGCCGAGGTGATGCCCGCCGGCATGTTCGCGCCCAGCGCGTTCGACACCACGGGCCCGCTGGCGCGCAGCGCCTCGGCGAGCAGCCGGGTCGTCGTCGTCTTGCCGTTCGTGGCCGAGACCAGCACCACGTCCAGGTGCGTGGCGAGCCGTCCGAGCAGATCGGGGTCGAGCTTGAGTGATACGCGGCCGCCGATCACCGATCCGCTGCCGCGGCCCGCCGCGCGCGAAACGGCCGCGGCGGCCTTGCCTGCCGTCACGGCCAGCTTGGCCCGCGGCGACAGCGGGTCCGTGTTGCCTGCCATCAGTTCTGGATCCTCCTTGCGTACGGCGCCGCGCCTGCCCCCGGCAACGCGATGGACCTCAGCCTATCGAGATCCACTGGCAAGCCCGAACCGCGGCACCACCCCGGCCCCCGAGCTTTCCCCGGACCGTACCCTTGGCGCCATGCGACACGGCTCGATCCCGGGCGCCTCAGGGCGCGTACGACCCCTGACCCTGCTCGGTGACCCCGTGCTGCACACCCGGTGCGCGGAGGTCACCGAATTCGGCCCCGCCCTCGCCCGGCTCGTCGAGGACATGTACGCCACGATGTACGCCGCCCAGGGCGTGGGCCTGGCCGCCAACCAGATCGGCGTGAATCAGCGGGTCTTCGTGTACGACTGCCCGGACGACGAGGACGTGCGCCATCTCGGGTACGTCGTGAACCCGCGCCTCGTCGAGGCGGACGGCCTCACCGTGCGCGGCCCCGAGGGCTGTCTGTCGCTGCCGGGCCTGGAGGCGGGCACCCCGCGCTTCGACCACGCCGTGGTGGAGGGCGTCGACGTGCTCGGGGAGCCGGTGCGGGTGCACGGGACGGGGTGGTTCGCGCGCTGTCTGCAGCACGAGTGCGACCACCTGGAGGGCGGCGTCTACACCGATCGCGTCACGGGCTGGCGGCGGCGCAGGGTGCTGCGGGCCGCCGCCAGGGCCTCCTGGAACAACTGACCCGGGGTTCTCAGAAGCCGGGGCCGCCGACGCGGTTGCCGGCCGCCGCGAGCCTGCCCCAGAGCAGATCCGCCAGGCTGCTGACCAACTCGGCGCGCGAGCACGGCCGTTCGCCCAGCCACCAGTCGCCCGCGGCGTGCATCATGCCGACGATGCCGTGGCCCCACACGCGGGCCAACTGGGCGCTGCCGGGGCCGAGGTCGACCCGCTCCTCGATGACCTGCGCGAGCTCCTCGCCCATGCGGCGCAGCAGGGGAGCGGAGTGCAGGCCCACGTCGAAGCCCTGCTCGCCGGAGCCGCCGCCCTCCGACGGATGCATCAGGAACCGGTACACCTGCGGGCGGGCCTCGATCGCCGCGAGATAGGTGTCGAGGGTCTGCTCGACCCGCTCCCTGCGCTCGGCCGGGGCGTCCAGGGCGGCGCGCAGCGAGCCGAGCAGCGCGTCGGTGTGCCGCTTGGCGAGCGCGGCGTACAGACCGCCCTTGTCGCCGAAGTGCCGGTACAGGATCGGCTTGGTGATGCCCGCCTCGGCGGCGATGGCGTTCATGGAGGCGCCGGGGCCGTCGCGCAGCACCACGCGGTCGGCGGCCTCCAGCAACTCGCGCCGCCGGCGCTCGGCAGACCGCTGCTGATCGGTCTGCTGTGTGGTGGTCTCCATAGCGTTTCTCTCCCCGCCCGGTGCGATTGCTTGACGCACGCGCAACGTAACACCCCGGGTGCCCGGCCGATCGAACGGGCGGCCGGGAGTTGACAGCGGCTACCGGCCGGTAACAGACTCCCGTTACCGCAAGTAACGCTTGTCTTGATCGTAGTCCTGGAGGGGTCATGGCCGAGTTCACCATGGAGCTCAACGACGAACAGAAGGAGGTCCGGGACTGGCTCCACGGGTTCGCCGCTGATGTGATGCGCCCCGCGGCCGCCGAATGGGACGAGCGCGAGGAGACTCCCTGGCCCATCATCCAGGAAGCGTCGAAGCTCGGGATCTACTCCCTGGATTTCTACGCCCAGCAGTTCTTCGACCCCACGGGCCTCGGCATCCCGATGGCGACCGAGGAGATCTTCTGGGGCGACGCGGGCATCGGCCTGTCCATCATGGGCACGGGCCTGGCCGCCGTCGGCGTCCTCGCCAACGGCACCGAGGAGCAGATCGGGACCTGGATCCCGCAGATGTACGGCGACGTGAACGACGTGAAGGTCGCCGCCTTCTGCTCCTCCGAGCCCGACGCCGGCTCGGACGTGGCGGCCATGCGCACCCGCGCCGTCTACGACGAGGCCAAGGACGAGTGGGTCCTGAACGGCACCAAGACCTGGGCGACCAACGGCGGCATAGCCAACGTCCACGTCGTCGTCGCGGTCGTCGACCCGGAGCTCGGCTCGAAGGGCCACGCCTCCTTCATCGTCCCGCCCGCCACCCCCGGCCTCTCCCAGGGCCAGAAGTTCAAGAAGCACGGCATCCGCGCCTCGCACACCGCCGAGGTCGTCCTGGAGGAGGTGCGCGTCCCCGGCCACTGCCTCCTCGGCGGCAAGGAGAAGCTGGACGAGCGCCTCGCCCGCGCCCGTGAGCGCGCCAAGTCGGGCGGCGAGCGCGTGAAGAACGCCGCGATGGCCACCTTCGAGGCCTCCCGTCCGGCGGTCGGCGCCATGGCGGTGGGCACGGCCCGTGCCGCGTACGAGGAGGCCCTGGAGTACGCCAAGACGCGTACCCAGTTCGGTCGCCCGATCATCGACAACCAGGGCGTCGCCTTCCAGCTCGCCGACATGCGTACGCAGATCGACGCGGCCCGGCTGCTCGTCTGGCGTGCCTCCTGGATGGCGAGCACCGGCAAGAAGTTCGAGTCGGCCGAGGGCTCCATGTCCAAGCTGTACGCGAGCGAGGTCGCCAAGAAGGTCACCGCGCAGGCCGTGCAGATCCTCGGCGGCAACGGCTTCACGCGGGAGTACCCGGTGGAGCGCATGCACCGCGACGCCGCGATCTACACGATCTTCGAGGGCACGAGCGAGATCCAGCGCCTGGTGATCGCGCGTACGTTGTCGGGGATGCCGATCCGCTAGGGGCCCGGCTACGGCTCGTACACGTACGGCGTCGTCACACTCAGCGGCACGAAGCCGAGGCGCTGCAGGATCGGGCGGCTGTCCTCGGTGGCGTCCACCTGGAGATAGCGGTAGCCGCGGTCGACGGCGATGCGGGCGCGGTGGGCGACAAGGGCGCGGTAGATGCCCTTGCCGCGCCACCGCGGCGCGGTGCCGCCGCCCCAGAGCCCGGCGAAGTCGGTGCCGGGGCAGAGCTCCATCCGGGCCGAGCTGACCGCTTCGTCGCCCGCCATGGCGACGACCGCGACGACGATGTCCGGGGTCTCGGTCAGCTGGGTCAGCACCCGCTTGGCAAGCCGCTCGCCGAGCGCCGCGCTGCCCTCGCCGAACGCCGCGTTGTGGGCGTCCACCATCAGCCGTACGCCGGACTCGTCCGTGACCGGCACCAGGCGTACGCCGTCGGGCAGTTCGGGCTCGGTGGGCAGCTCGGCGGCCTCGGCCACCAGCACGGTCTCCGGCGGCTCGGGCACGAAACCGGCCGCCCGCAGCCGCGCGGCGAGATCGTCGGGGCGGTCGTGGGAGTGCAGCTTCCACTCGAACGCGCGCCCCAGCTCCGTGAAGTACCGCACCTGATCGGCGATCACGGCATCCGCCGTGCCCGCGTCGACATCCGCCCAGTGGACGCCGTTCCAGTCGTGCGCGGCACCGGTCTGCCGGACGACGGCCCCGGCCCGCTCGACCCGCGCGCCGGGGCTGTCCGTCCGTACCTCGCGCCGCAGCTGCCGGTCGTACGCCGCGAGTACCTCTGCTTGATCCATGCGGGCACTTCAGCAGCGGGAGCGGGCCGAGGCAACCGGATTACGGCCGGTGGTGCTCCAGTTGTGACTGGTGGCGCTCCAGCTCCACCTTCGGCAGCAGCCGCACCAGCCACCCCGGCAGCCACCACGCCCGGCGGCCGAGCAGCTGCATCGCCGCCGGGACGATCAGACAGCGGATCACCAGCGCGTCCAGCAGGATCGCCACCGCGAGGCCGAGCCCGAACTGCTGCAGCATCCGGTCGGGGCTGAGGATGAACGCCGCGAACACCACGATCATGATGGCCGCGGCCGCCGTGATGACCTTGCCGGTGGCGGCGAGCCCCTCACGGACGGCGGCCTGCGGGTCCTTCGTCCGCTCCCACTCCTCGTGGATGCGGGAGAGCAGGAACACCTCGTAGTCCATCGAGAGCCCGAACACGATCGCGAAGATCATGACCGGGATGAACGCCTCGATCGGCCCCTGCTCGACACCGAACCAGCCGTGCTGGAAGACCAGGGTGACGACACCGAGCGCCGCCCCGATGCTGACGAGGTTGAGCAGCGCGGCCTTGAGCGGGATCAGGACGGAACGGAACACGAGCAGCAGCAGGACCGCGGAGAGACCGACCACGATCGCGACGAACAGCGGCATGCGGTCGGCGACCGTCTGCGCGAAGTCCTCCGTCGCCGCCGTCGAGCCGCCGACCAGGAACTCGGCGCCCGTCTCCCGCTCCAGGGCCGGCAGCACGTCGGCGCGCAGCCCGGCCACCAGATCCGAGGTCTCCTCGGCCTGCGGAGCACTGTCCGGGAAGGCGACGACCGTCGAAACGGAACCGTCGTCGGCGGGGCGGGGCGGGCTCGCCGCGGCGATGCCCGGAGTATCGGCCAGGGTGCTCCGCAGCCGCTCGCCGGCGGACCGGTCGCCCCCGTCGGCGACGATCACCAGCGGCCCGTTGAAACCGGGCCCGAAGCCCTCCGCGAGGAGGTCGTACGCCTGACGGCTCGTCGCCGACTCGGCGTCGTTGCCGGCGTCCGCGAAGCCGAGGCGCAGATCGGCCGCCGGCGCCGCGAGCGCGCCGAGCGCGACGACGGAGAGCAGCAGCGCGGCCCACGGGCGGCGCTGCACCAGCTCGGCCCAGCGCCGCCAACGGGCGCCCTCCGGCTGCCTGTTGCGCGCCGCACGCTTGGCCGCGCGCTCCGTGACATGCCGCTGGACGCGCTTGCCGAAGACGCCGAGGAGCGCGGGCAGCAGCGTGAGCGAGGCGAGCATCGTGACGAGCACGGTCAGCGCGACCGCGAGCGCCACGCCCTGCAGCGAACCGATCCCCAGGGCGACCAGACCCATCAGCGCGATGATGACCGTGCAGCCCGCGAAGAACACGGTGCGGCCCGCCGCGTCCAGGGCGGTCCGCGTGGCCTGCTCCGGCGAGGCACCCTCGATCAGCTCGCCCCGGTAGCGGGAGAAGATCAGCAGCGCGTAGTCGATGCCGACGCCGAGCCCGACCAGCATCATGACCGGCGGCGTGAAGTCGGCGACGTCCGCGAGATGCGAGGCGAGCGCGATCAGACCGATTGAACTCCCCACCGCGAACAGCGCCGTCACCACCGGCAGGCTCGCCGCGACGAGCGAGCCGAAGAGGAAGACGAGGATGACCAGGGCGCCCAGGATGCCCGCGCCCTCGGCGGGACCGCCGCCGCTCTCCTCGGCCTCCCGCACGGCGTCACCGCCGACCGCCGCCTCGAGTCCGTCCCCCGCCACGGACTCGGCGGTGTCGATGATCCGCCGTACCTCCTCCTTGTCCGCCTCGCGCGACGTGCCGTCGAGGGTGACCGTCGCGTAGGCGATCGTGCCGTCCTCGGAGATGGCCGATCGGTCCTCGTACGGGCTGCGCACATCGGCGACACCCGGCAGGCCCGCGAGCTTCTCCAGCATCGGCTCGACACGGTCGCGCGCGCCCTGGATCCCCGCGCCGTCCTCCAGGACGACCTGCACACTGTCGCCGGCCTGTGCCGCGCCGTGCTTCTCCAGGAGCGTCTGCGCGGACTGCGAATCGGTGCCGGGCAGCGCGAAGTCGTTGTGGTAGTCGCTGCCGACGAGACCCGCGAGGGCGGTCACGCCGATGAGTACGGCCGCCCACAGCGACAGGGCACGCCACCGATGGCGGTACGAGAAGGCGGCGAGGCGCTCGAATACGCCGGACCGGCGCTGGGGAGGGCTTTTGGGGGCGCTGAGGGTGTCCACAACCAGCAGGCTAGAAAGCGGAAAGCCGCAGGTCGTCGGCCTGGCGGAGGCAGTCGTACGGGGCCGTGTACCCCAGGAGTTGCGGCTCGGGCCCCGTCGCGTACCCCGTTGGTTGCCGGTGCGGTCAGCGCCCGTCGAGCCACGCGGGCAGCGTCATGCCCGACTCGTACGCCATGATCACCAGTTGTGCCCGGTCGCGGGCGTCCAGCTTGGTCATGATGCGGCTGACATGGGTCTTGGCCGTCGCGGGGGAGAGGGTCAGCTCGGTGGCGATGCCGTCGTTCGACAGACCGGCCGCGACCAGCGCGAGGACCTCGCGCTCCCGGCCGGTCAGCGGGGCGAGGAGCCGGCCGGGGTCCGGCGGTGCCGGAGCGCGCGTCGCGAGATCGGCGATGAGGCGGCGGGTGACGGCCGGGGCGAGCAGCGCGTCGCCGCGCGCCGCGACCCGTACGGCGTGCAGGAGTTCGGCCGGTTCGGTGTCCTTGAGCAGGAAACCGCTGGCCCCCGCGCGCAGCGCGTCGTACACGTACTCGTCGAGGTCGAACGTGGTCAGGATGACCACCCGCGTCGCGGCGAGCGCCGGGTCCGCGACGATCCGGCGGGTGGCGTCGATGCCGTCGGCGAGCGGCATCCGGACATCCATCAGGACGACGTCCGGCACATGCTCATGGGCGAGCCGCACCGCCTCGTCGCCGTCACCCGCCTCCGCGACGACCTCCAGGTCCGGCTCGTCGTCGAGGATCGACCTGAACCCGGCGCGCACCAAGCGCTGGTCGTCCGCGAGCACGATGCTGATCACGCCGTCCGCCTCTCACCGTCGTACGGAAGGGCCGCCTCGACCCGGAAACCGCCCTCGGGCGCACGGTCCGCGCTGAGCGTGCCGCCCATCTCCTCGGCCCGCGCCCGCATCCCGCGGATCCCGCTGCCCTCGCCCTGCCCCGCAGGCGGCCGGGCCGCCGTCCCGTCGTCGCGCACGCACAGCCGCAGTCCCCGCTCGGCGTACTCCACGCGCACGTGCAGGGACTTGGCGCGGGCGTGCCGGATGGTGTTGGTGACGGACTCCTGGACGATGCGGAACGCCGCCGCGTCGACCGCCGCGGGCAGTGCCCGCGTCTGGCCCACCGTCTCGGTCCGCAGTCTCAGCCCGGACTGCCCGGCGCGCTCGGCCAGTTCGGGCAGCCGCGCCAGGGACGGTTCGGCCACCGGCCGGGTCGGCGCGGCCTCGCCCCGCTCCCGGAGCACACCGAGCGCGGCACGCACCTCGGTGAGGGCCTCCCGGCTGGTGTCCTTGATCGTACGAAGCGCCTCTGCACCCTGCGCCGGATCACGCTCATGCCGGTGCAGCGCGGCGGCGGCCTGCACATTGATGACGGACAGCGTGTGTCCGAGGACGTCGTGCAGTTCGCGGGCGATCCGCAGCCGCTCCTCGCCCGCCACCCGTTCCTCGGCCTCGCGCAGATAGGCGGCCCGCTGCCGGGACACCGCGCCGATCGCGACGGCGGCGACGAACCAGCCCGTCATCAGGACCAGCGAGATGCCGTCGATCGGCGGATCCGGCTTGTGCAGGGCGCTGAACCCCACGCCGGCCAGCGCCAGCGCGGCGAGCCCGGCCGCGACGAGCAGGTGCCCGGTGGCGGACACCGCGTACAGGGCGACGGCGAAGACCAGCAGCAGTGGTCCGTCCGTCACGGAGATCAGGTAGTACGCGGCGGTCGCCACCAGCGTGAACACGCCGACGGCCACCGGGTACCTGCCGCGGAAGTGCAGGGCGCCGCAGGTCAGGGCGAGGACGAGGAAGGGCAGCGGGTCGTAGCGGCCCGGTTCGTCGCTGCGCAGCAGGGTGACGAGAGTGCCGGTGGCCACGAACAGGGTGACGGCTGCGGTCACCAGCGCGTCGGTGTGCTGCCGGGGTCGGAGGTTCACGTCCCTGAGCCTATGGCCAACGGGCGGGGGCTACGCGTGCCAGTGGCAGCGCAGTGCGGCGGTGGCGAAGCCGGGCCCGAAGGCGACGGTGACGCCGCGGGCACCGGCGGGCGGCGGGGCGGAGTGGGTGCGCTCCAGGACGCGGAGAATGCTGACGCCGCCGAGGTTGCCCTCGTCGGCGAGGGTGTCGGTGGAGTGGCGGGCGTCGTGGGGGGTGAGGCCGAGTGCGGCGGCGGTGTCGGTGATGATGCGCAGGCTTCCGGGGTGGATGACGGCGAAGTCCATGCTCCGCGGGCCGACCCACTCCATGAGTTGGGGCAGCACGTCGTCGGCCGCGGTCAGCGCCTTCTTGGTGGAGTCGAAGTGGAAGCCGAGCGGGGAGATCCGGCCGCGCTGCCGGTCGAGGCTGTCGGGCAGGACGTACTCGAAGGAGTCGTCGATGACGATGCCGGGACCGAGGGGTTCGTCGGTCACCACGGTCGCGGCGGCGGAGTCGCCGAACAGCGCCTTGTAGATCATCGCCTCGATGCCGGTGTCCCCGTGGTGATAGACGGTGGAGATGACCTCGGCGGCCACCACAAGGACCTTGCTGCCGGGGCGTGCGGCGACGAGATCGGCGGCCCGCATCATCGACTGGGTGCCGCCGGGGCAGGCCAGGGTCGTCAGGGCGATCCGCCGCACGGTGGGGCGCAGGCCCAGACGTGCGATGAGGTGCATGTCGAGATTGGGGACAGACCAGCCGGTGGTGTGCGTGGTGACGATCGCGTCGATGTCGCCCGCGGCGAGACCGGCGGTGTCCAGAGCGGCGACGGCGGCCCGCTCGGCCATGGCCAGTGCGTCGCCGAACGCCGCGCGGGCGCGTTCGCCGACATCGGCGGTTCCGTTGATGGTGGGGGAGTCGAGGGGACGGGTGAAGTAGCGGGTGTGGACACCGCAGTTGCCGATCACACGCAGGAACGCGCCGAGCCGGGGATGGGCCGCGTGATGGGCGCGAATGTCGTCGGCTATCTCGGCGGTCGTGACCTTGTGATCACCGACGACTGTCTGTGGTCTGAAGACATAAGCGGGCACTAGGTGTCTCCCACGGGGGTCGGGGGCTGTGGGGGGTGCCGCTCAACGTACTTCAACGTACTTGAGCCGTCTGCCCGCAACCTCTTTTCCCAATGTTTTACGAGGCCCGGTGAGTGTTTTACCCGATGCGATCAGTGGACGCGGAGCATGGGTGCACGGGAGTGTGAGCGTCGCTGTCCGGGGCGGAAGACGAGGATCATCAGGCGGGCGCCGGGTGCGGTCAGCGGCTGCGCCGTACACATGGTGACCCAGCCGGGGCCGAGATCCGGGTGCAGCAGGGGGCGTTCGTCGCCGTCGGGGTGCGGATAGGAGACGCCGGCGTTGTAGAGGGCGGCGGTCTCGGGGTCCGCGAGCACCTCCTTCTCTATCTGGCGCAGCACTTCGTCGTCGGGGCGGGACGCGAGGGCGGCGCGCAGCTGCGGAAGCACCATGGGGGCCCAGGCCGTGTGCCAGTCCAGCAGTGCCTCGCGGCCGGCGGGGTCGAGCACCATCCAGCGCATGGTGTTGGCGGGGATGTCTCCCGCGGGGAACATGGCGGCGAGGGACGCGTTGTAGGCGAGCATCTCCCACGAGGCGTCGGTGACATAGGCCATGTGACTGATCCCGTCGACCGCGTCCTGCCAGATGCCCGGCACCTCCTTGCCGGAGGACTGGTGCAACGGCCCGGGCGGCTCCTGCAGCAACGCGAACCTGCAGAGCGACACCCACTCCTGCTCGTTCAGACCGAAGAGCCGGGCCACGTCCCGCAGCAGGGACGTGGGCGGATTGGGATAACTGCCCGACTCCAGGCGGTGATACGTCCCGATCGTCCGGTGCAGCAGCTGGTCGACCTGGTGCTGCGAGAGGCCGCGGGCGCGCCGCCCCTGGCCCGTGGGGCGGCTGAAGCCGTGCGATTCGGGGGCGATGAGGGCGCGTCGTTCGCGGAGCAGAGCGCGCAGCGCCGTCTTGTTCATGGTGGGTAATCCCTCTTGGTACACGCCGAGTTGAGCATCAGCAGTCTAAATATTCCTACGAGCTTTGGTAGTAAAGATTGCCCGAAGAAAAACGATCAGACGGTGCGGCATCATGGTCAGCGCGGGACCGCCGACCTGCGAGATCGATCGTCGGCGGGCACGCGGACACAACTGTGGGGCCTCCGGACCGGGCAGCGGGAAATTGGCTGAAATTCCTCGGGGTCGGGTACTCCTCAGGCCCATTGGGCCGTAGCGGGAAGAGTATGGATCGGTTGTTCGTATTCCGATGCGTGTGGTCGGAAACGTCGCAGTCCGGACCTGCGAAGCGGTACTTCTCCGAACGGTTCGCTGGGTCAACTGGCTGCGGCCGGTGCCGTCACTCGCCATTACGTAGCGGCCACGGTACCGGCCGCCCGCGGCTTTCCGCGGGCGGTTCCCGGACAGCTCGCCGACCTCGTCATCCGGCCTGAAGCCGCTCCTCCGCCTCGGCGAGCACCTCCGTCACGCGCAGCCCGAACCGTACGTCGCAGGCGTGCGCCCGTCCGGAGCGCGCGGACTCCAGCAGCGCGTCGACCGCGGACCCGAACGCGTCGAGCTGCCCGCCCCCCGACGGCATCAGGGTCGTCCCCGCCTCGCCGCGCAGTTCGACGGTCACCCCTGCCGCCTTCGCCGGGGCCGTCAGGCTCAGCGTCGCCGTGCTCGACGCCCCGCCGTCGTGCCGCAGGACCAAGTGCACCGTGTCGGCGGGGCCTGCCGCAGCCGTAACACCGGTGACATCGCCGAGCGATGGCATCAGCATCGACAGGGCGTGCGGGCCGACGTCCCACAGCCCGCCCCGCCGCGCGCGCCACGGCGAGAGGAACGGGCTGCTGCCGTCCGGGGCGTAGAACGAACTGAGCCACTCCGCGCGGCCGGTGAACCAGCCGCCCGTCGCCGACTGCCGGGCCAGCCAGTCCGACGCCGGCCCGGCGAACCGCAGCGTGAAGAAGACGACGGACGCCACCCCCGCCGCGTCGGCCGCCGCCACGAGGTCGCGCGCCCCGGCCACCGACGTCGCCACCGGCTTGTCCAGGAGCAGATGACAGCCCGCCGCGGCAGCCCGCGCGGCCAGCGGCGCCTGCACGTCCGGCGGCACCGCGAAGGCCACGGCATCGCAGGCGGCGAAGAGTTCCGCCACGTCCGCGTACGCCGTGACGCCGTGCTCCGCGGCGAGGCCGGCCGCCGCCGCGTGGCGGCGCCCCCACACCCCGCAGAGCTCCACATCGGGGTGTGCGACGAGCGCGGGAGCGTGCGTGGACGAGGCCCAGGGGCCCGTGCCGACAAGGCCCATTCGCAGTCTCTTCATGGGCGGCATTATGGCCGACTCCCTACCGTCCGCGAAGAGCAATGCCCAGTGACGGCAAGGGTGTTGGCTGTTCTTCGCTGTTCTCGCGTACACGGCGATGGCTGGATCGCGATTCCGAACTCGCCGGTAGTGAAAGCCCATTCACCCACTATGGTGAATTCCCATTCACTTCACCACTTCTTCCGTCACTTCTCCCTACTTCGCGGTGCCCGCTGGAGCGATCATGAAGCTCGTCCCGAAATCAGAGGCGGAACGTCCGGGCATATGCGCACGACTCACCGTTCCCGTACTGGCGTTCGGTGGCATCCTCATGGCGGTCATGCAGACGGTCGTCGTACCTCTGCTGCCCGATCTGCCGCGGCTGACCGGCAGCTCACCGGCCGCCGTGTCCTGGCTGGTCACGGCCACGCTGCTGGCCGGCGCGGTGCTCACCCCCGTCCTCGGCCGGGCCGGCGACATGTACGGCAAGCGACGGGTGCTCCTCGCCGCGCTCGGCCTGATGACCGCGGGCTCGGTGCTCTGCGCGCTCACCTCGGACATCCGGGTGCTGATCGCGGCCCGAGCGCTCCAGGGCGCGGCGGCGGCCGTCGTCCCCCTCTCGATCAGCATCCTGCGCGACGAACTCCCGCCGGAGCGCACCGGATCCGCCGTCGCGCTGATGAGCTCGACGGTCGGCATCGGGGCGGCGCTCGGCCTTCCGCTGGCCGCGCTGATCGTGCAGTACGCGGACTGGCACGCCATGTTCTGGGCCACGAGCGCGCTGGGCGCCGTCGGCTTCGCCCTCGCCTGGTGGACCGTACGGGAGTCGCCGGTCCGCTCGCCCGGCCGCTTCGACGTCTGGGGCGCGTTCGGGCTCGCGGCCGGGCTCGTCTGTCTGCTGCTCGCCGTGTCGCAGGGCGGGCAGTGGGGGTGGGGGAGCGTACCCGTGACCGGACTCTTCGCCGGGGCGCTCGGCATCCTCTCCGTGTGGTGCCGGCAGCAACTGCGCACCGAGCAGCCGCTGGTGGACCTGCGGCTCGCCGCCGGACGCCGCCTCGCGCTGCCGCACGTCGCCGCGCTCCTCGCCGGATTCGCCTTCTACGCCAACTCGCTCGTCACCGCCCAGCTGGTGCAGGCGCCCGTCGCCAGCGGCTACGGCCTGGGCCTGTCGATCGTGGCGACCGGCCTGTGCCTGCTGCCCAACGGCGTGATCATGCTGGTGCTTTCGCCCGTCTCGGCGCGGGTCTCCGCCCGCCACGGCGCCCGCGTGACGCTGGCCGTCGGCGCGGGAGTCATCGCGCTCGGCTATGCCGTACGGATCGCGGACAGCCGCCACCTCTGGGCGATCCTCCTCGGCGCGGCCGTGGTGTCGACGGGGACCACCTTCGCCTACTCCGCCCTGCCCACGCTGATCCTGCGGGCGGTGCCCCCGAGCCAGACGGCGTCCGCGAGCGGCGTCAACGTGCTGATGCGGACCATCGGCCAGAGCGTGTGCAGCGCGGCGGTCGCCGCCGTGCTCGTCCACCGCACCAGCGCCGTGGACGGGGCGCGGGTGCCGACCCTGGCCGGCTATCAACTGGCCTTCGCGCTGGCGGGAACCATCGCGCTCGTCGCCTGCGCGGCGGCGCTGGCCATACCCTCGGACTCGGCACCGGACGACCCGGAACCGGCCGCGGGGCCGCCCGGCCCCGCCCGGCCGACGGCCCTGGAAGAGAGAAGCTGACGCCATGGTGATGCCGACTCCGGAGGGACCCGACGCGCCCGGCCGCCGTGACGCCGAGGCGACCAAGGCCGCCATCGTCCGGGCCGCCCGCTACCTCCTCGCCCGCCAAGCGCACGCCGACATCACGCTCAAGGCGGTGGCCGAACGGGCCGGGGTCAGCGCGCCGTTGATCCTCAAGTACTTCGGGAACAAGGACGCGCTGTTCGCCCGCGTGATGTCCTTCGAGGCCGATGTGGCGACCCTCCTGGACGCCCCGCTCGCCGTGCTCGGCCGCCACATGGTCCACCAGCTGCTCACCGGCCAGTCCGAGCACGGCGCCGACCCCATCCTGCGCATCGTCTTCGCACCGCTCCACCGCGAGCAGGGCGACATACTGCGCGACAACTTCCGTACGCAGGTGGTGGACCGGCTCACCGAGCGGCTCGACGGGCCGGACGCGGGGCTGCGCGCCGAGCTCGCGGTGGGCACGCTGCTCGGTCTGGGCGTGATGTACGGCATCGCCCGCGGACCGGAGGTGCGCGCGACGCCGATCGACGGGATCACCGAGCGGTACGCGCCCACCGTGCAGGCCCTGCTCACCCCTGGGTGAGGGCCCGCGTGGCGAGTTCGGCCAGGAGCGCCGTGCCGACCGGCAGCGCCGCGTCGTCGAACACGGCGTACGCGGAGTGGTTGAACGGCGCTTCGTCCCCGGCGTCCTGCGGCCTGGCGCTGACCATCAGCTGGGCGCCGGGCACCGCCGCCGTCACGCGGGCGAAGTCCTCCGACGCCATCAGCGGCGCGGGCAGCCGCACGAAGGCGCCGGGGCCGTAGAGCGCGGTCGCCGCCTCCTCGGCGAGGTCCACCGCGGAGGCGGCGCACTCCATCGCCGGATACTGCTCCTCGGCCACCACGTCCGCCGCAAGTCCGTGCGCCGCGGCGAGCGACTCGCACAGCGTCACGGCACGCGGCAGGAAGTCGCGCATCGCGGTGGCGGACGTGGCCCGGACCGTGGCGGCGAAGGTCGCTTCGGCGGGGATGACATTGGGCTTCGTGCCCGCGTGGAAGCTGCCGACGGTGAGCAGCACCGGGTCGAAGACGTTCGTCGTCCGTGTGACGAGGGACTGCAGCGCGGTCACCATCTCCGCGGCGGCCGGGACCGGATCGGCGGCGGAGTGCGGGGCAGAGCCGTGGCCGCCGCGTCCGTGCACGGTGACGTGCAGTTCGGCGCTGCCCGCGGTGAGCGTGCCGGCCCGCCCGGCGATGATCCCGGCGGGCGCCCCGTTGGAGCTGACGTGCACGGAGTAGGCGCCGACCAGCGGCTTGCCCGCCGCCTCCAGGACGCCCTCCGCGATCATCAGCCCCGCACCGTCGTGCCCCTCCTCGCCCGGCTGGAACATGAACACCACGCTCCCGGCGAGCTCTTCGCGCCGCTCGCAGAGCAGCCGTGCGGCGCCCACGAGCATCGCCACATGGTGGTCGTGTCCGCAGGCGTGCATGACGCCGTCGGTGCGCGAGGCGTAGTCCACGCCCGTCAGCTCCTGCACGGGCAGCGCGTCCATGTCGCCGCGCAGCAGCACGGCGGGGCCGGGGCGCCCGCCGTGCAGGACGGCGGTGACGGAGGAGAGCCGAGTGCCGGTGGTGATCTCCAGCGGGAGGCCTTCGAGGGCTTCGAGGATCTTGGCCTGGGTGAGCGGGAGATGCAGCCCGAGTTCCGGTTCGCGGTGCAACGCGTGGCGCAGCACGGTGAGTTCGGGGGCGAGCGCTTCGGCGTGCTCGCGGTGGGTGCGGGTCATGGAGGGACCTCCTGTGGAGTACGAGGACGATGCGGGTCGGCGGGTCGGCGGGTCAGCGGTCAGCGGGTCAGGTCGTCGAGGTCCTTGAAGACGACGCCGTCCTTCATGACGAGGAGGACGTTCTCCGGCTTGCCCAGCGCGGCGATGTCGGCGAGCGGATTGCCGCGGGCCACGACGACGTCCGCGCGCCTGCCCGGCTCCAGGGTGCCGATCTCGGCGGCGAGGCCCAGGAGTTCGGCCGCCTCGGAGGTGCCCGCGAGGATTGCCCCCATCGGGGTCATCCCGCAGTCGACCAGATGCGCCAACTCCCGGAGATTCGTGCCATGTTCGGCGATCCCGCAGTCCGTGCCCAGCGCCACCCGCACCCCGCGCCCGATCGCGTGCGGGATGTGC
Source organism: Streptomyces sp. NPDC050658 (assembly GCF_044457025.1). NCBI lineage: Bacteria > Bacillati > Actinomycetota > Actinomycetes > Kitasatosporales > Streptomycetaceae > Streptomyces > Streptomyces sp. NPDC050658. Next base: position 210,613 of record NZ_JBITGM010000004.1, on the reverse strand, counting down.
TTCCTGGCCACCGCCTGCCAGTGCTTCTTCTTCGCGTACGCCCAACTCGCCGCCTTCTGCGGGTCCGGGTCCGTGTTGGCGGTGGTCAGCGTCGGCACCAGGAACGTGCCGCGCTCCAGCATCAGGTCGATGGCCTCGTCGTCGATCTCGTAGCCGTGCTCGACACTGGCGACACCGCCGCGTACGGCGTTCAGGATGCCGCCCCGGCCCTGCGCGTGCGCGGCGACCTTCTTGCCCCGGTGGCCCGCGGCGATCTCCGTGATCGTACGGATCTCGTCCTCCAGGAAGCCGTCGTCGTCCGGCTGGTCGGTGGGGCTCCACACCCCGCCGGTCGCCGTGATCTTCACGCAGTCGGCGCCCTTGCGCAGCACGTCGCGGACCACCCGGCGGCAGTTCTCGACGCCGTCCGCGAGGCGGCTCATCTCGGGGTTCGCGGGCCCGTCGTCGGCGCCGGAGCGGAAGTCGCCGTGGCCGCCGGTCGGGCTGAGCATGGCGACGGCCACCTGGAGCCGGGGGCCGACGACCAGGCCCGCCTCCACGGCCGCGCGGTGCCCGGCGTCGGCTCCGCCCAGGTCGCGGGCCGTGGTGACGCCGGCGAACAGGGTCTTCTCCATACGGGGCGCCGACAGGAACGTACGCAACGAGGCGGGCATGGCGGCGAGTTCGGCGTGGTTGACCGCGCCGCCGGGCACGGCCATGTGGACGTGGCAGTCGATGAATCCGGGCAGGATCGCGTCGCCCCGCACGTCGACGCGCCGGGTGCCGTCCGGCAGTTCGGGGTGCGCGGCGGACGGCCCGGCCCAGCGGACGAGCCCGTCCACGACGAGCACCGCCCCGTCCCGGACCGGCTCACCTCCTCTGCCGTCGATGAGCAGGCCGTTGTGGAGGAGGACGGGGGAGGCGGGCGTGGTCATGGGACGGGGTCCTTTCCGAGGTGGTGCGGTCACGCGTCGTACGGCGTGTGTCATGCGTCGTACGCCAAAGGGGAGTACGGGCGTACGGTCGTGCGGGAGTACGGGATTGAGGTGCGGGTCAGGCGGCGCGGGCGGGCGCCGGCCGGGCGTCGGCGTCCGGTGCGGTACTCCTGGCCCCGCCGAGGACGGTCGCGGCCACGGCGATCAGCACGGACACCCCGGCGCAGCACCACCACACGGTGGTGTAGGCGCTCTCGGTGGGAACTTCCGTGCCCTCGAAGGTGATCGCGGTGAGGATCGCGGCGAACACGGCGCCGGAGACGCTGCCGCCGAGGGTCTTGCTGGTGTTGTAGACGCCGGTGGCGATGCCCGTGCGGTCGGCGGGGCTGGCGTCCAGGACGAGGGCGGGCATGGCGGACAGACCGAGCCCGATGCCGAAGCCGAGGACGAGGTTGGCGGCGACGAACTCCCAGATCTCGGTGTGCGCGAAGACCAGCGCCGCGTACCCGACGGCCATGAACAGACCGCTGAGCATGAGCACTTGGCGGGCGCCGACCGCACGGGCCAGGCGCGGCACGAGCGCCGATCCGGCGAAGGCGAGCAGACCGGAGGGCAGCATCATCCAGCCGATGCCGAGCGTCTCGTAGCCGAAGCCGTAGCCGACCTCGTCGGGCGGGCTGGCGAGGAAGAGGGCGGCGGCGCTCTGCGAGCCGAAGAGCGCGGCGCCGAGCAGGAAGCTCGCCGCGTACACCGGGAGCAGGGTGCGCTTGACGGTGAGCCGGATGTCCACCACCGGGTGCGGGACCCGGAGTTCGACCAGGACCCAGACGACCAGGATCGCCGCGGCGAGGGCGAACAGGCCGAGCGTCGTGCCCGCGGCCCAGCCCCAGCGCGGTCCCTGCGAGATGGCGAGGAGCAGCGAGGCGAGTCCGGCGCTCAGGAGTCCGGCACCGGCCCAGTCGACCGTGCCCCTGGCGCGCGTCGTGGACTCGGGGACGAGGAAGAAGACGACGCCGACACAGGCGACGGTGGCGATCGCCGGGATCCACAGCACTCCGTGCACGGAGGTGATGACCTCGCTGAGCAGCCCGGCGAGGACCAGGCCCGCACTGGCGCCGAAGGTGAGCGCGCCGACCAGCATCCCGATGGCGCTGCGCGCGCCCTCCGGACTGAGCCGGTCCCTGACCAGGCCCATCTCCAGCGGGAGCAAGGCGGCGAGCGGGCCCTGCAGGATGCGGCCGAGCAGCAGCAGCTCGAAGGACGGCGCCCAGGCCACCAGGATCGAGCCGAGGGCCAGACAGACGGCGGCGACGCGCAGCAGGCGCCGGTGGCCGTAGAGGTCGCCGAGGCGTCCGAAGATCGGTACGGAGACGGCTGCGGCGAGGAGTTGGGCGCTGCTGACCCAGTTGAGATCGCCCGCGCTGACGTGCAGCGCGGCGCCGAGCCCCGGAAGCAGGGTCGGCATCATCCCCTGAATGATGCCGCTGACGAGTTCGACGAAGACCAGGAAACCGACGACCGTGGCGACGCGGGCGCCGCCGAGGCCGGGCGCTCCGGGGCCCGAGGGGGCCGTGAGACGCGACATGGGTTCTCCAGGGGGACGGGCCGCGCGGGAGCGACGGCTCGGACAGGGTGGGATGACTCAGGGGGGTGGCGGCGGTCTCAGGCGGCCGCGTCTCCGGGGGCGAGGCCGGGTGCCGGTCCGGGGGAGAGCCCGGGGGAGAGCAGTACGCGGGACAGGGCGGCGATCGCGGCGAGGTCGGCCGGATCGGGCCTGATGCCGACGGAGGCGAGGGTGGCCTCGATGGCCTCGATGGCGGCGGTGTCGGCCGGTGTCCCGTCTGGCGTGGCGGCCGGTGCCCCGGATTCCGGAGGTGTGGCCGCGGCACGGTCCGGGTCCGGCAGCGGACGCGGTACCAGGCGCGGGTCGGGGGTGGCCCGGCGCAACTGCCAGTCGGTGACGGCCTGGTAGGCCTCGCCCGCGGCCAGCAGGGTGTGCTCCGCGTGGGGGTGGCCCACGAGTTGGAGGGAGAGCGGGAGTCCGTCGGCGTCGGCGCCCATGGGCAGCGCCAGCGCGGGGAACCCGGTGGGGTTCCACACGGCGGTCAGATTGAGCTCGTCGCCGGGCGCCGCCTCCTGGTGGTAGGGGCGTGCGGCGGCGGGCCAGGTCGGCATGGCGAGCAGGTCGACGCCGTCGGGGCCGCCCATCCGCTCGCGCAGGGCGGCGGTGAGCACCCGGCCCCGGTCCCGCGCCCCGTGACGCAGCGGCGCGGGCAGCGTGGCGCCCACCGCAGCGAGCCGCCGGAACGCCCTGCCGTGCGTGGACCACCGGGCGGCGAGCCGGCCGGCGTGCGCGGTGAACGCCTCACCGAGCATGGTCACGGCGTTGACCGCGAGCAGCCCCTCGAACTCGGGGAGGCCGAACTCCCGGATGTGCGCGCCCAGTTGCTCAAGGGTTCGGAGCGCCTCCGCGAAGGCGGTACGGACGTCGGCGCTGAGACCGGGGTGTGCGAGCAGCCCGTACGGCACGCCGATCCGCAGCCCGCGCACACCCGCCGCGCCTCGCGGCGGCGCGGCGGGCCGCCCGGTCAGCGCGGCGAGCAGCAGCGCGCAGTCGCGGGCACCGACCGCCATGGGGCCGATGACGTCCTGAGAGGGGCTGAGCGGCACGCATCCGTCGATCGGCAGGAGACCGTACGTCGGCTTGAGCCCCGTCGTCCCGCACAGCGCGGCCGGGAGCCGGACACTGCCCGAGGTGTCGGACCCGAGCGCCCCGAGGAAGAGCCCGGACGCGATGCCCGCGCCGTTGCCCGTGCTCGAACCGCCGGTCCAGCGATCGGGGTCCCACGGATTGCGGGGCAGCGGGAACGTGTGGGCGGGGTCGGGGCGTCCCATCGCGTATTCGGCCATGGTCGTCTTGCCGAGCAGGACGGCGCCCGCCGCGCGGAGCCGGGCGACCACGGGCGCGTCCGTGCCGCGCCACCAGCCGGGGTCGTGCGCCGGGCTCTGGGCGGTGACCGGACCCTCGTACGCCGCGATGTTGTCCTTCACCGCCAGCGGCAGGCCGTGCAGCGGTCCGCGGTCCGCCGGGTGCAGCGTGTCGGCGGCGGTGGCGGCGGCCAGAGCCCCTTCGGGGAAGCGGCGCACGTACACACCGAGCAGCGGGTCGAGCAGCTCGGCGTCGGCGAACGCGGTCTCGACCAGCTCCCTGCTGGAGACGGCCCCGGTGCACAGCGCCGTGACGGCGTCGGCGAGGCAGCCGAAAGGCTGCCGGACCGTTGCGGGCATGGGGGCACCTCCAGGGATGGCGCGGGCGGGAGACGAGCGAGAGCGGAGCGACTGACGAGCGACTGATGAGCGGGGGATGGGCCGAGGGATGGGCCGAGGGACGGGCCGAAAGATGTGGCCTGAATCGATCGGTGCAGGCGATGCTATGGTCCTGGCATTCGCGGCCCGAAGATTGCTGGAACTTCCCACTTGGCAAGATCAAATGCAGGAAAGTGTCAGATGACTGCTACATCTACCGGACTCGACGAACTCGACCTGACCCTCGTCAACGCACTGCAGATCAGCCCCCGCGCCTCCTGGGCCGAGCTCGCCAAGACCCTCGACGTCGACTCGGCGACGGTGGCCCGCCGCTGGGAGCGGCTGCGGTCGGCGGGGCACGCGTGGGTGACCGCCTATCCCTTCCCGGACGCCTCCCTGGGCTGCGCGGCACTCGTCGAGATCGACTGCGCGCCCGGTCAGGACACGGCGGTCGCCGAGGTGCTCTCCGCCGATGCCAGGGCCGCCACCGTGGAGCACGCGGCCGGCGGCCGGGATCTCCTGATCACCGTGATGGCCCCGGACTTCGCGGCCCTCTCCGGCTATGTCGTCGACCGCCTCGGCAAGGTCCCCGGCATCACGTCGACGCGGGCCCACCTCATCACCGGCAGCTACACCGAGGGCAGCTTCTGGCGGCTGCGCAGCCTCACCCGCGCCCAGCAGGAGTCCCTGGCCGCGGCACGCAGGGGTACGGGCGGTCTGCCGGCGCCCGGCCTCGCCGAGCACCGCGAGCTGATCCTGGCCCTCGGCGAGAACGGGCGGCTCTCCCTCAGCGAGGTCGCGGCGCGGCTGGGTGTCAGCGTCAACACCGCGGGGCGCAGGCTGGCGCGGCTCCTGGACTCGGGGCGCCTCGTGCTCCGCTGCGACCTGGCCAGATCGCTGTCGGGCTCGCCGGTCTCGGTGACCTTCTTCGGTTCCGTGCCCGCGGAGCACCTGGAGGCCACGGCGCGCGAGCTGGCGAAGCTGCCGGAGACACGGCTGTGCGTGGGTGTCTCGGGGCCGCAGAACCTGGTCGCCACGGTGTGGGTGCGCTCCCTCGTCGACGTACAGGCCCTGGAGGTACGGCTGGCGCACGCGCTGCCGCATCTGCGCATCGTCGACCGGGCGATCGCGCTGCGAGCGGTCAAGCTGATGGGCCGCCTCCTGGACGCGGGCGGGCGAGCGGTCGGGTTCGTTCCGCTGGACATCTGGGGGGCGGAGCAGGCGTGAGCGACGCCCCGCGCCGCACGACCGCGACCGCCGCGAGCCCCACGAGCAGCCCCAACACCGTCTGTACGCCGAAGGGTTCGCCGAACATCAGGGCGCCCCACAGCGCGGTGACCGGCGCCATGAGGAACATCAGCGCGTTGACCTGGGTGACCCCGGAGCGCCGCAGAATCAGCCAGTAGAGCCCGTACCCGCCGAAGGTGGAGAGCGTCACGAGCCAGCTGATCGCCACCCAGAACGAGGCCTCCGCCGGTGGAGTCGCGGCGCCCGCGCCCACCGCGAGCGCCGTGAAGACCACGGCGCTGGTGACGCAGTGGACCGTCATCGAGACCGCCGGGGCGACCGGGCGCGGCGCACGGCGGTCCAGGAACGTCGCCGCCACCAGCGAGAACATTCCGAGGAACGGTACGAGATAGGCCCACCAGGGGGCGTCGGTCCCGGCCGTCGCGTCCGCCGCCGTCACGATCGCGACCCCGGTGACGCCGAGTCCCAGGCCCACCCACTGCGTGCGCGAGACGTACTGTCCGAGCAGCGGTCCCGCGAGCGCGCCCGCCACCAGCGGCTGGGTGCCGTCGATCAGGGCGGTGGTGCCGCTGGAGACACCCAGCTGGATCGCGTAGTACACGGTGAGCAGATAGCCGCTCTGCGACAGCGCCCCGACGACCGCCTGGCGTACGGCGTCCCGCACGGTGAGCCCGCGCCAGGAGGACCGCGTCAGCGTGAGGGCGACGACGGCGAGCGCGAGGGCCAGCGGCAGGAACCGCCACATCAGCACCGTCACGGCGGGCGCGCTGCCCGCGCCCAGCTTGGCCCCGATGAATCCGGAGCTCCAGGTGAGCACGAACGCTATCGAGAGCAGGAAGTTCACGGCGCCCCTCCGGTGAAGTAAACAGATCTGTCTACCGGCTGCTTTCACTATACAGATCGGTCTATGGGTCAGTAGACGGATCGGTTTACTATGGCGGCATGGGCAAGGCAGAGACGGAGACGGAGACGGCCGGTGGCATCGCGAAAGCCATCGCCACCGACGACAGCGGCATCGACGGCATCGACGGCACACCGCACCGCATCGTCATGACGCCGGCCGCGCGGCGCGCTCTCGACGCCGCGGGCCGGCTGTTCTACGAGCGCGGGATCCACGCCGTCGGCGTGGACCTCATCGCCGCGGAGGCGGGCGTGACCAAGAAGACGCTCTACGACCGCTTCGGCTCCAAGGAGCAGCTGGTCGTCGAGTATCTGGCGGACCGCGACGAGCGCTGGCGGGCGTTCCTCGCGCCATTTGTCGAGGCCGCGACCACACCCCGGACCCGGATCCTGGCCGTCTTCGACGCCTCACGCGACTGGGCCGACGAGAACAGCGGCAAGGGGTGCAGCATGGTCAACGCGCACGCCGAGATCAGCGACCCCGCGCACCCCGCATATCAGGTCATCACCGGCCAGAAGGCCTGGATGCTCGCCCTGTTCACCCGTCTCGCCCGCGACATCGCCCCCCGCAGGGCCGCGAAGCTGGGCCGCAGCCTCATGCTGCTGCACGAAGGAGGCCTGGTCGCGCACGGTCTCGGCATCTTCCCGGATGCCGTCGGGCACGCCAAGGGTGAGGCTGCCGCGCTGCTGCGGGATGCACTGCCCCGCCGCTGATTCCCGCAGGTCAAGCCAGATTTGGAGAGCCCTTTACGCATGGCTGGAATGCGCCATTCCGTGTTTCCGGCGCATTGACCGCACGCGGTCGGAGGGCGGAGTCTGGCGGCGATATAGCTGCTGGCTACACCTAGTTTCTCGGGTGGCAGCCCAAGGCAGCGCGAAGCAGGAGGTAGCGCATGTGTGGCATCACTGGCTGGGTCTCTTTCGACCGTGATCTGCGGACCGCGGCGGACACCTTGGACGCCATGACGGAGACGATGTCCTGCCGCGGACCCGACGACCGCGGCACCTGGATCGAGGGCCCCGCCGGACTCGGGCACCGCAGGCTCGCCGTCATCGATCTGCCCGGCGGACGCCAGCCCATGACGGCGCGCACCCCGCGCGGCACCGTCGCCCTCGTCTACTCCGGCGAGACGTACAACTTCACCGAACTGCGCCGCGAACTGACCGGCCGCGGTCACCGGTTCACGACCGAGTCCGACACCGAGGTCGTCCTGCGCGGCTACCTGGAGTGGGGCGAGGCGATCGCCGAACGGCTGGGCGGGATGTACGCGTTCGCGGTGTGGGACGGCCGGCACGACAAGCTCGTGATGGTCCGGGACCGGATGGGCATCAAGCCCTTCTACTACTACGAGACCCCGGACGGCGTCCTGTTCGGCTCCGAGCCCAAGGCGATCCTCGCCCATCCGCTGGCGCCCGCCCGCGTCACCGCCGACGGTCTGCGCGAGCTGTTCACCGTGGTCAAGACGCCCGGGCACGCCGTGTGGGACGGCATGCGCGAGGTCGAACCGGGGACGGTGGTGACCGTCGACCGCGGCGGCATCCGCCGACACGTCTACTGGCGCCTGGAGACCAGGCCGCACACCGACGGCCGGGACGAGTCCGTCGCGAAGGTGCGCGAACTCCTCGAAGACATCGTGCGCCGCCAGCTCGTCTCGGACGTGCCCCGCTGCACCCTGCTCTCCGGCGGGCTCGACTCCTCCGCGATGACCGCGCTCGCGGCGCGGCAACTGGCCGAGTCGGGCGAGACCGTACGCAGCTTCGCCGTCGACTTCGTCGGCCAGAGCGAGCACTTCGTCGCCGACGCGCTGCGCACCACCCCGGACACGCCCTATGTGCACGACGTCGCCAAGGCCGCGGGCACCGACCACCGCGACATCGTCCTCGACTCGCACACCCTCGCCGACCCCGAGGTCCGGGCCGCGATGATCCGCGCCCGCGATCTGCCCATGGGCTTCGGCGACATGGACGCCTCGCTCTATCTGCTCTTCCGCGCCATCCGCGAGCACTCGACGGTCGCGCTGTCGGGGGAGTCGGCCGACGAGGTCTTCGGCGGCTATCTGCAGTTCTTCGACGAGACCGCCCGCACCGCCGACACCTTCCCCTGGCTGGTGCGGTTCGCCGAGCACTTCGGTGACGACGGCGACGTACTGCACCCGGACCTGACCGCCGCCCTCGACCTGCCGGCGTACGTCAAGGACAGTTACGGCACGGCGGTCGCAGGCATTCGGCGCCTCGACGGCGAGAGCGACTTCGAGTACCGGATGCGGAAGATCTGCCATCTGCATCTGACCCGGTTCGTCCGCGTCCTGCTCGACCGCAAGGACCGCGCGAGCATGGCCGTCGGCCTCGAGGTGCGGGTGCCGTTCTGCGACCACCGGCTCGTCGAGTACGTCTACAACACGCCCTGGTCCCTGAAGTCCTTCGACGGCAGGGAGAAGAGCCTGCTGCGCGAGGCGACGGCGGACGTCCTGCCGAGGTCCGTGTACGACAGGGTGAAGAGCCCCTATCCGTCCACGCAGGACCCCAAGTACGCCGTCGCCCTCCAGGAGCACGTCAAGGATCTCCTCGCCGAGCCCGCGCACCCGGTCTTCGGCCTGGTGGACCGGGAGCGTGTGACGCGGGCCGCCGCACGCGACGTACCGCAGATCACCCAGGCGTCCCGGCGCGGACTCGAACGCACCCTGGACCTCGCGCTCTGGCTCGACCTCTACCGCCCGGAGATCGCCCTGCCCTGAGGCCCGGGGACACCGACCGGGCGGCCGGGGTCACTGCCCCGAGCAGGTGCGCACCGTCGGCTGCGGCGGAACCTTCTCCGAAGGGGCGGGTTCCGCCGAGACCGCGAGGGTGTCGAGGAACCGCTGGAGCGCCGGTGTGCCGTCGGGACCCAGGCCTCGCCGGATGGGCGGAACCACGGCCGGGCCGCCCGGTCCGCGCCGGGTGCCGGCGGTCGGGCAGGGCGGCTCGGCCGCGTCGACGGTCACGGCCCGCCGTATGAACTCGTCGACCGGCAGTCCGAGTTGGTCCGCGTGACGCAGGAGCGCCGCGTACTCGTCGGGCGTGAACAAGACCTGCACAGGCTTGGCACCGTCCATGAACGCATGATGACGCCCACGGCCGTGCCGCGCGGTGCGGATGGCATATTCGCGCTCGAAGGCGTGAAACGGAGCGTGGTCACCGGACGCCGGAAACGAGGCAGACCCCGACCGGACGGGGGAATCGCGATCGGGGCCTGCATACGGTTCAACGGTGAACCATCGCCCGGTGTTCCCAGGTGAGCGGCTTCTCCGTTGTGACCTGCGTTACGCCCCAGCCGGTGTGCGGGGGGTGTACCTGACGACACCGCGACCTCGGGTCGTACGCCCAATGTGCCGGGCCGCGACTGTCCGTAACTTCATGGAGGTGACGCAGGGAGCGTCCGCCGAAGGGATGGATGGTCATGGCCGGTCGATTTCGTCGTACGAGCAAGGCCGCACCCGCCAGGAGCCCCGAGGCTCTGCGGCTGGTCAAGGTCAGCAAGACCTATGGAGCCGACGAGAGCGCGGTCACCGCGCTCGACGGAGTGACCCTGAGTCTGCCGACGGGAAGCTTCACCGCCGTCATGGGCCCGTCGGGCTCCGGAAAGTCCACCCTGCTGCAGTGCGCGGCCGGCCTCGACCGGTCCGACTCCGGCATCGTCATGGTGGACGGCGAGGAGATGACGGGCGGCAGTGAGGCCGCGCTGACCAAGTTCCGCAGGAAGCGCATCGGGTTCATCTTCCAGCAGTACAACCTGCTGCCCACCCTCAACGTCGCGCAGAACACGACCCTGCCGCTGAAGCTCGCGCGGCGCCGGGTCGACCGCGACAAGGCACGCGCCGTCCTCGCCCAGGTCGGCCTCGCCGACCGGCTCAGGCACCTGCCCGACGAGCTCTCCGGCGGCCAGCGCCAGCGCGTGGCCATCGCCCGCGCCCTGGTCACCGAGCCGAGCGTGATCTTCGCCGACGAGCCGACCGGCGCCCTCGACACCCGCAGCGCCCGTGATGTGCTGCAACTGCTCCAGGAGACGGTCCGGGCGCACGGCAGGACGGTGGTGATGGTGACGCACGACCCGGTCGCCGCCTCCTACGCCGACTCCGTGCTGTTCCTCGCCGACGGCCGGCTCGCCGGACAGCTGACCTCCCCGACCGTCGACGCCGTCGCCGAACGACTCGCGCACCTCGGCGACGTCGTGGCCGGCTTCGACCGCACCGTGCCGCTGGGGGTGTGAGCGATGTTCTCGCTGGCCCTGCGCTCCGTCCGCAAGCGTCCCGGACGCTTCGTCGCCACGCTGCTCTCCGCCTTCCTCGGCGCGGCGATCATCATGACCTTCAACTCCATGCACGACACCGCGGGCGCCGATGGCGTCGACGACGTCAGCGCGGAGAGCCTGACCACGGCGGCGAGCGTCGTCGGCGGCTACGGAACGCTCCTGGTGTTCTTCGCCGTCGCCTCCACCCTCACCGTGAACGTGCGCCAGCGCGGCGACGAGATCGGTCTGCTGCGCAGCAGCGGGGCGACACCCGCGCAGATCAAGCGGATGATCGTCGGCGAGGCCGCGGTCGTCGCCCTGGTCGGATCGCTGCTCGCGATCGGCCCCGCGATGCTCGGCGGGCAGCTCCTGCTCGACCTGTTCAAGGACAGCGGGCAGGTCGCCGACGACGTCGACTTCGCCTTCGGGCCGATCGCCCTGATGTCGGGCACCGGCATCACGCTCCTCGCCTCGGTGGGCGCCGCGTTCCTCGCGGTGCGCCGGGCGACCCGCGCCGCCGCGGGGGCCGGCAAGCCGCGCGGCAGGGTCCGCGGCATCGCAGGCGTGGCCGCCGTGCTCGCCGGTGCCGGGGGCGTGCTCTCCACCTTCGCCCTCGACAAGACCGACGCCGCGCTGATGGCGGCCCCCGCGTACGGCGCCATCCTGCTCTCCGTGGGCTTCGCGCTGCTCTCGCCGAAGCTGCTGCGCGCACTGCTGGGCACCCTCTCCGGGCCGATCGAACTGCTCGCCGGGGCGAGCGGCTATCTGACCGTGCACCACATGCGACGGCGCGCCGACCAGCTCGCGGGCGTCCTGATGCCGCTCATCGTCTTCACCGGCATGGCGACCGCGACGCTCTACATGCAGGCCGTCGAGAGCGACGCGATCAAGGCGTCGGGGCTGACCAAGTCCGTCGAGGACAAGAACCTGGAGACGCTGAACTTCGTCGTCGTCGGCATCATCGTGGTCTTCAGCTGCATCATGCTGATCAACAGTCTGTACGCCGCGACCTCCTACCGCAGCCGCGAGTTCGGCCAGCAGCGCCTCGCCGGGGCCACTCCGGGACAGGTGCTCGGCATGGTCGGCGTCGAAGGCCTCGTCCTCACGGCGACCGGTGTGTTCTTCGGCACCGCGGCCGGCCTCGCCGGAATCCTGCCCTTCAGCTCGGCCCGCAGCGACACGCTCGTCCCCGACCAGGGCCTCGGCATCTGGCTGACCATCGTCGGCGTCGCCACCGCGGCCACGATGATCACCAGCGTCGGCACCGCCCGCCGCGCGCTGCGCACCCCCGCGGTGCAGGCCGTGACGCTCGCCGCGTGAGACCGCCGCTACCGCACCAGCAGGGTGACCGCCGCCGTCACGCCCACCACGATGATGAAGCCGCGCAGCGCGTTGGGCGGCAGACGGCGGCCCACCTTCGCGCCGACGAGGCCGCCGACCGTCGAACCGGCGGCGATCACCGCGACCACCGTCCAGTCGACCTCCGTGACCGCGATGAACACGACGGACGCGACGCCGTTGACGACGGCGGCGAGGACGTTCTTCACCGCGTTGAGGCGCTGCAGGTCGTCGAGGAGGAAGCTGCCCAACAGGCCCATGAGCAGCACTCCTTGGGCCGCCCCGAAATAGCCCCCGTAGACGCCCGTGCCGAGCACGCCGAGCCACAGCGGCACCCCGCCGTCCGCGCGGCCGGCCCGCTCGCGTTCCTTCAGCCGCCGGCCCAGCCAGGGCTGGAGCACGATCAGGGCGCAGGCCGCGAGGATCAGCACCGGGACCACCGCCTGGAAGGCGTCGGCGGGCAGCTTCAGCAGGAGCAGCGCCCCGATCAGACCGCCGACCAGCGACGCCGCGCCGAATCGGAGCAGCCGCCTGGCCTGCCCCTTCATCTCCCGCCGGTATCCGTACGCGGCACTGAGCACGCCGGGCACGAGACCGATGCTGTTGGAGACGTTGGCCAGGACCGGGGGATACCCGAAGGCGAGAAGGGTGGGGAAAGTGATGAGGGTGCCCGACCCGACCACCGCGTTGATGCCGCCGGCCGCGACGCCCGCGGTTCCGAGGGCCACCATTTCGAGCGCTTCCACAAGACGCCTTCCCCTTGCCGTGGCGAACCGTTGGATCTTGGTTCACCACGGGAGGTACGTCAATGCGGTGCCCACATCGTGGCCGCGCCCGGCGGGCGGTCAGGGCAGCAGCCGGGCCGCCCGCATCTGCAGATAGTGCCGCTCCGGGACGCTGAGCGTGCCCTTGGCCGCCGACCGGTAGGCGGCCCGTGCGGCCTCGGGGTCGCCCGCCCGCTCCAGGAGATGAGCGCGCACGGCATCGAGCCGGTAGTGGCCCGCCAACCGGTCCTCCAACGCCGCGACTTCGGCGAGCCCGGCCCGCGGCCCGTGCACCATGGCGACAGCCACCGCCCGGCCCAGCTCGGCCATCGGCTCCGGGGCGCGGCGCACCAGCAGGTCGTACAGGGCGAGGATCTGCGGCCAGTCCGTGTCGTCGGCGCGCACCGCCTCGTCGTGCAGCGCGGCGATCGCCGCCTGCAACTGATAGGGGCCCGCCGGTCCTTGGGCCAGTGCCTCCTCGACCAGCGCGGCACCCTCCCCGATGGCACGCCGGTCCCAGAGCGAGCGGTCCTGCTCGTCGAGCGGGATCAGCTCGCCGTGCGGCCCCGTACGCGCGGCGCTGCGCGCCTCGGTGAGCAGCATCAGTGCGAGCAGTCCGGCCACCGCGCCCTCCGTGGGCAGCAGGGTGCGCACCGCTCGCGTCAGCCGGATCGCCTCACGGGCCAGGTCTGCTCGGTGCAGGGCGCTGCCGGACGTCGCGGTGTAGCCCTCGTTGAAGATCAGGTAGAGCACCTGGAGGACCACCGTGAGCCGCTGGTCCCGGTCGTCGGGCCCCGGCTGCCGGAACGGCACCCCCTTGATCTTCCCCTTGGCCCTGCTGATCCGCTGGGCCATCGTCGACTCGGGCACCAGATGCGCGCGGGCGATCTCGGCCGTGGTCAGACCGCCGACGGCACGCAGCGTCAGCGCGACCTGCGCGGCCGGGCTCAGCCCGGGATGGCAGCACAGGAACAGCAGGGTGAGGGTGTCGTCGTCGGAGGGTGCGCGGCTCTCGCCGGGCGCGGGCGCGCTGAACGCGTCGCGTGGCGTGAGCTGCGCGTCGGCCTCCTCGCGCCTGCGCCGCGCCTCGTCGGCGCGCAGCTGGTCCATGAGGCGCCGCGAGGCGACCCGGATCAGCCAGCCGCGCGGATTGTCCGGCACACCCTCATCGGGCCACTGCCGCACGGCGGCGAGCAGCGCCTCCTGCACGGCGTCCTCGGCCTCGCCGAAGTGCCCGTACCGGCGCACGAGCGCGCCGAGGACCTGCGGCGCGTGCAGGCGCAGCAGGTCCTCGATCCCGGATGGGCCGTTCAGCACGCTTCGTCGGGGCCGCCCATGATGGGACGGATCACCACGGGGTAGATCGGCGCGCCCTCGGGAATGGGACACGTCTGGATGCGATTGGCGATCTCCGTGACCCGGTCCATGCTCTCGCAGTCGAGGACCCAGTACCCGGCGAGCACTTCCTTCGTCTCGCCGTAGGGACCGTCCGTGATGACCGGGCGGCCGTCCTTGTCCACGTCGACCAGACGCGTCTGGGAGGGCTCCGCCAGGCCCTGTCCGTCGACCATCTCGCCGGACTCGGCCAGATCGTCGTTGAGCTTGCCCATGAAGGCGAACATCGCCTGGATGTCCTTCTCGCTCCAGGCCGGGCTGGTCGCGTTGGCCTTGCCGCTCTGCGCCTCGTAGTCCGCCTGCGTGCCCTGAACCATCACCAGGTACTTCATGATGTCGCTCCTCGGCTGTGTGATGCCGCCCCTTTGTGGGCGACTTTCACAGGGGACGTCGGAGCCGACAACCCGTTCTCGACATTACGCCGAAAGAATCTTGGGGCCACCTGAAGAGGCCCCTCGCACGGAGTTACGGTCCCTCCATGACGTACGCACAGCGAGCCGCCGCGTTCCGCGCCCTGCACCGCCCCGGACACCCCCTGCTGCTGCCCAACGCCTGGGACCACGCCTCCGCCGCCGCGCTGGCCCACGCGGGCTTCGCCGCCGTCGCCACCACCAGCCTCGGGGTGGCGGCCGCCGCGGGGAAGGCGGACGCGGCGGGCGGCACGCGCGAGGAGACGCTCGCCCTGGCCCGCGGTCTGGCCGCGCTCCCCGTGCCGGTCAGCGTCGACATCGAGGGCGGCTTCAGCGAGCGCCCGGACGACGTGGCGCGGCTCGCGGCGGACCTGGCCGGGGCGGGCGTCGTCGGCGTGAACATCGAGGACGGGCGCCCCGACGGGACCCTGCGGGACACCGCAGCGCAGTGCGCGCTGATCAGCGCCGTCAAGGAAGCGGCACCGGACCTGTTCGTCAACGCCCGCACGGACACGTACTGGCTGGGCGCCGGGGGAGCACAGGAGACGGAACTGCGGGCCGCCGCCTACCAACAGGCGGGCGCGGACGGCCTGTTCGTCCCCGCGCTCCAGGACGAGAAGACCGTCGCGGGCCTGGTCGCCGCCCTCGACGTGCCGCTCAACGTCCTCTTCGCCCCGACCGGACTGACGCTGCGGCACCTCGCGGACCTCGGCGTAAGCCGGGTGAGCACCGGTTCGCTGCTGTTCCGCGCCGCCCTGCACGCCGCCGTCGACACTGCTCAGGCCGTCGCGCGGGGCGCGGCCCTGCCCGACGGCCTGCCCACGTACGCCGAGGCGGCGGCCCTGAGCGCCGCGTACGACCGGGAGGCCGACGGCGCCTCCTCCTAGGACCGCACCCCGTCCAGGTCTTCCTCCTCCTCGTCCGGCCGCCGCACCCCGCCGCCCGGCTTCCCGGCGTCCCCGTTCCGCTTCTCGTCGCCGTGGCCCGGCCACCACGCCGCGTGGCCGATCAGGGCCGTCAGCGCCGGAGTGAAGATCATCGCCATGACGAAGGCGGCGATCAGGATGCCGAACGAGAGGGAGAAGCCCATCTGCGACAGGGTCGAGTTGCCGGCGAGCATCAGCGTCGCGAACGTGCCCGCGAGGATCACGCCCGCCGAGCCGATCGTCGGTCCCGAGTGGCGCACAGCCGTGCCCGCCGCGTCGTGCGGGGTGCGCCCCTCGCGGGCCTCCTCGCGCAGCCGCGACACCATCAGGATGTTGTAGTCCGTGCCCAGCGCGACCACGAACAGATACATGATCACCGGCAGCATGAACATCAACCCGGGCTGGCTGCCGATCTGCTGGAAGAGCAGCGAGGTCGCGCCGAGCGTCGCGCCGAAGCCGAGCGCGACGGACAGCATCAGGTACCAGGGCGCCACCAGGCTCCGCAGCAGCAGGCCGAGGATGACCATGATGGCGAGCGCGGCCACCGGGAAGACCACCGAGTAGTCGCGGTCCACGGCCTTGTTGATGTCGACGTACACCGCCGTCGTCCCGCCGACCAGGGCCTGAGTCCCGGACGGCGCGTCCTCGTGGGCGATCGGGCGCAGCCGGTCCTTGACCGTTTCCAGGGCCTCGTCGGAGGCGGGCGGATCCGAGAGCACCACCGAGTACGAGGCCGTCGTACCGTCCGTGCTCAGCCGGGGGGCGGAGACCTCGCCCACCCCTTCGACGTCGGCCAGCTGCCCCCGGAACGCTGCCGTCCGGGCGGCGGGCAGCGACGCGTCGTCCGTCGAGGTGAGGTAGACGAAGGTGGGGTCGGTGGTGCCCGCGGGGAAGCCCTTCTGGAGGTCCTTCAGGGCGACCATCGACTCCTTGTCCTTGGGCAGCGAGGAACCCGCCAGGTCGAAGTTGGCCTTGTAGCCGAGCGCGCCCAGCGCGAGCGCGCCCATGAACACCGCGGAGACGAGCGCCCAGACGGCGGGCTTGCGGGCGATGGACGTGCCGAGCCGTGCGAAGCCCGTGCCCTGCGGCTCGCGCTGCCAGGACTTGGACGGCCAGAAGACCTTCGTCCCGAGCAGCGACACCACAGCGGGGACCAGGGTGAGACCGGCGAGCAGCGTCACGAACACGGCGATCGCGAGCGCCGGGCCCATCGAGCGCAGCATCCCGAGCGAGGACAGCGTCAGGGCGGCGAACGCGACGATCACGGCGCCCGCCGCAGAGGTGATCGCCTCACCCACCCGCTCGACGGCATGCACCATGCCGCCCTTGGGATCCTCGCCGGCCCGCAGCGCCTCCCGGTAGCGGAAGAGCAGGAACAGGATGTAGTCCGTGCCGACGCCGAACAGGACGACGGTGAGGAGTTCCTGGATGGAGGAGTCGGCCTTCATGTCGAAGGCCTTGTTGGCGGAGGCGATCAGACCGGTCGCCATCGGGGAGATGAGCCCGATGAGGACCACGGGAAGCAGCGCGATGATGGGGCTGCGGAAGATCACCAGGAGCAGCACGATGATGATCACGATCGTGCCGACACCGACGAGCAGCCCGGCCTTCTCCGACGCGTCGCGCTCGTCCAGCGCCTGCGCCGCCGAGCCGGTGATCCCGGCCGACAGATCCGTGCCCTTCAGCTCCGTCTTCAGATCCGCCCGCAGGTCGTCCACCGCGTCCTGCTGTGCGGTGTCCTCCGGGTTGGTGAGCTTCGGCATCGCGACGACGGAGGTCTGCACGAGCTTGTTCGGCGAGACCGGGCCCGGCACGACCGCCTGCACCTCGGGGATCTTCTGTGCCTGGAGTCCGGCGGAGACACGGCGGACGTCCGCCGAGTCGCCGGCCGTCAGCTCCCCGCCGTCGGAGCGCTGGAAGACGATGACCGCGCCGACGTTCTCCTGCTTGGGGAACTCCTGTTCCTGCACGTCGGCGGCGCGGATGGACTCGTAATGGTCGGGAAGGAAACTCGCCTCGTCGCTGCTGGAGGTGAGCTTCGGCGCCAGCGAGATCACCGCCCCGGCCGCCACCACCCACGCCAGGATGATCCACCAGGGGCGACGGACCACGAATCGGCCCAGGCCAGAGAACATCGGCTACTGCCTCTCCCTCGCCCCCGAGGCGTAACAGCGCGTTCTGACCCAGGATCTTCCGGACCGGGCGGCCCCGCCACCTGAGCCGTCCGGCTCGCGGCGGGGCGCGCGGTGTGCTCCGTGCTTGCTCAGAAGTTGATCATGTGTCCCGCGAGGCCGTGCACGGCCTCCTTGACCGCCTCGCCGAGTGTCGGGTGGGCGTGCACATTGCGCGCCACCTCGTGCACGGTCAGGTCCCACTGCTGGGCCAGGGTGAGCTCGGGAAGCAGTTCCGTGACGTCCGGGCCGATCAGATGGGCGCCGATGATCTCGCCGTACTGCGCGTCGCTGATGACCTTCACGAAGCCGACCGTGTCGCCCAGGCCGTGCGCCTTGCCGTTCGCCATGAACGGGAACTTGGCGACCTTGACGTCGAAGCCCTTCTCCTTGGCCTGCGCCTCCGTCCAGCCGAAGCTGGCGATCTGCGGCTGCGAGTAGGTGGCGCGCGGGATCATCGGGTAGTCGAGCTCCATCGTCTCGGCGCCCGCGATGGTCTCGGCGGCGACGACACCCATGGACTCGGCGGTGTGCGCGAGCATCAGCTTCGCGGTGACGTCACCGATGGCGAAGATGCTGGGTACGTTCGTCCGGCCGCGCCCGTCGATGTCGATGGCGCCGCGCTCGGTCAGCGCCACACCCGTCGCCTCCAGGCCGTAGCCCGTGACGTTCGGCGCGAAGCCGATGGCCTGGAGGACCTTGTCCGCCTCCAGGACCTCCTGCTTGCCGTCCTTGCCCGTCACCGTGACCCTGACCTGCGGGCCCGACTCGTCGATCGACTCGACGCGGGTCGAGGTCTTCACGTCGATGCCCAGCTTGCGGTACTGCTTGGCCAGCTCCGCCGAGACGTCCGCGTCCTCCAGCGGCGCGATCCGGTCCAGGAACTCGACGATCGTGACCTTCACGCCGTAGTTGTGCAGGACGTAGGCGAACTCGATGCCGATGGCACCGGCGCCCGCGATCACGATGGACTGCGGCACGCTGTCGGCGAGGATCTGCTCCTCGTACGTCACCACGCGCTCGCTGCGGCTCGTGCCGGGCAGCAGCTTCGGCGTGGCGCCCGTCGCGATGATGCAGTTGTCGAAGCCGATCGTGGTGGTCGTGCCGTCGGACTTGGCGACCTGCATCGTGTTGGCGTCCAGGAAGGTGCCCCGGCCGTCGAACTCCGTGATCTTGTTCTTCTTCATCAGGAAGTGGACGCCCTTGACCCGGCCGTCCGCGACCGTACGGCTGCGGTTGAACGCCTCGCCGTAGTCGAAGGACACCGAACCGTCGACCTTGATGCCGTACGTCTTCTGCTCGTGCGTGAACAGATGGGCCAGCTCCGCGTTGCGCAGCAGCGCCTTGGTCGGGATGCAGCCGACGTTGAGGCAGACACCTCCCCAGTACTTCTCCTCGACGACCGCTACCCGCTTGCCCAGCTGGGCGGCGCGGATGGCGGCCACATAACCGCCGGGTCCTGCTCCGAGCACGACGACATCGAAGCGGTCTTCCATGGGGAGGTCCTCTCTGGTGGAACGTGTCTCGCGTATCCGGTGGAACGTAACGCGCGTACGTCCGATCATGCGCCATCCGGCGGCGTCATGGGCGGGCGGGTGCCCGGTGGCGCGCCGCTCGAGTGTCACTTGAGCCCCAACCGCCAATGTGGCCAAGCCCGTTGAAGATCGGGACCGGGTTCACCGGGCGGCCCGGCACGGGATAGTGTCGCCGCGACGGAGCAGGACCCCTATCCCTGTGACAGAGGTGGAGAACGCGCTGTGGCCGCTGACGACCAGTCCGAGATGACGTCCATCCCCTTCGACGTGCCGACCTCGGCCCGCGCCTACGGATGGATGCTCGGCGGCAAGGACAACTACGCGGTCGACCGCGAGTTCCTGCTGAGGACGCTGCCCGACTTCCCCGAGTGCGTCGACATCGCCCGGCAGAACCGGGAATTCCTCTTCCGCGTGGTGCGCCATCTGACGCAGGCGGGCATCCGCCAGTTCATCGACATGGGCTGCGGCCTGCCCACCGACGACAACGTCCACCAGGTCGCCCAGCGCTTCGCGCCCGACACCCGCGTGGTCTACGTCGATGTCGACCCCATCGTCCTCGCTCACGGCCGTGCCCTGCTCGCCGACGACGCGAGCACCACCGTCATCCAGGGCGACATGCGCGACCAGGGCGCGGTCCTCGACGACCCCGACGTGCGGCGCCTGATCGACTTCGACCAGCCGGTCGCGGTGCTGTTCCTCTCGGTGGGGCACCACCTGACCGACGCCGACAACCCCCACCGCGTGCTGCACACGATCATCGACCGTGCGGCCCCGGGGAGTTACCTGGGCTTCTCCCAGGTCGTCGCCGACGACCCGGCGCGCGGCGCCGCCATGACCGCGCACATCTCCGCCAGCGGCGTCCCCTGGCAGACCCGCACGCCCGCCGAGGTCGACGTGCTCCTCGACGGACTCGACCCGGTGGAGCCCGGACTGCTGAACCTGGTGGACTGGCGGCCCGACGCCGACCAGCCGCCGCTCGCCCCGGTCCACGACGACCTGGCCCCCTACCTGGGCGCCACCGAGCAGAGCAAGGGCATCTACGAATACGGGGGATTGCTCCGCAAGGCGTAGCCGTACACAATGGCGTGCATGATCCAGCACCTGACCGCCGCCGTACGGACCTTCGGGGTCCCGTGGCGGCGCGGGTGCGAGCGATCGGGTCGCTAGCTGCCGGGAGTGCCGCTCCCCGGCCGCCCGGAGCACCGCTCCGGGTCACCGACCCGTCGACTCGTCACCGAAGGATCATCATGACCATCACCTCTCCCGCTGCCGCCGCCCTGCGCGAGGCCCGCGTCCCCGCCGACGGCATGTACGAAGGCCGCCGCACCCTGCGCCGGGTACCCGAAGGCTGGGAAGAGCGGCCCTACGAGCTGTTCGACCTCGTCCCGCAGGGCCGCCTCATCGGCGCCGAGATCCACGGCGTCGACCTCGCGCAGCCCCTCACCCCCGCGCTGCGCGACGAGCTCAACCGGGCGCTCCTGGAGTGGAAGGTGCTCTTCTTCAGGGGCGCCGGAATCACCTCTGAACAGCAGCGCGCCTTCGCCCTCAACTGGGGCGAGCTGGAGACCAATCCGCTGCTCGCGACGGGCTCGGCGAAGGACGTCGTCCGGTTCGCCAAGGGCGCCGGCGCGACCCCGACGTACGAGAACGTCTGGCACGCCGACGTCACCTTCCGTGAACGCCCGGCCCTCGGCGCCGTCCTGCAGCTGCGCGAGGTGCCGCCGGTCGGCGGCGACACGATGTGGGCGGACATGGCCGCCGCGTACGACAACCTCCCCGACGAGGTGAAGGCCCGGATCGAAGGGGCGCGGGCCGTGCACGACTTCATCCCCGGCTTCGCCCGCTTCTACGGACCCGAGAAGCTGATCCCGCTCCAGGAGCAGTTCCCGCCGGTCACGCACCCGGTGGTGCGCAGGCACCCGGAGACCGGGCGGCGGATGCTCTTCGTGAACACGTCGTTCACCACGCACATCGTGGGCATGGAACGCGAGGAGAGCGACCGGCTGCTCGGCTACCTGGTGCGCCAGGCACATGTGCCGGAGTACCAGGTGCGGTTCCGCTGGCAGGCGGGCGACATCGCCTTCTGGGACAACCGCGCCACCCAGCACTACGCCGTCGACGACTACGCCCCGCACCGCCGGGTCGCCGAGCGCGTCGCCATCGCGGGCGACCGCCCGTACTGATCCCGGCGGTCAGGCAGGGCTCAACGCCCCGTCGTCCGCCGCCACTTGACCTCGCCGTCCTGCCACTCGTCCGTGGGCGTGAGCCCCGCGGCGGTGGCGACGGCGGCCGACGCCTTGTGGTCCGGGTGCACATGGGCGACGACCTGCCGCACGTCCCGCTGCCCCGCAAGCCAGTCGACGAGCCCGCGGGCCGCCTCCACGGCGATGCCCCGCCCCTGCCACTCCACGCCGACCACCCAGGCGACCTCCGCGACGAGCCCGGCGCCGTCATTGGCCGGACCCACGGTCGCCTGCACCGTCCCGGCCAGGCGGTCCTCGTCGCGCAGCCGCAGCACCCAGTTGCACCAGGAGACCGCCGGGTCCGGTGACCCGGCGGTCATCCGCCGGTAGCGGGCGCGCAGCGCGTCGGGCGCGTCGGGAGCGCCGCCGATGAACGTGTGCAGCGCCGGATCGGACAGCACTGCTGCCATCTCGTCCGCGTGCCCCACCTTCAGGGGCACGAGGTCGAGGCGGGCGGTGCGGATCGCCTGAGCGGCGATCGTGGCGATCTTGGGCATGGCACGGCTCCTTCGGCGGGTGGCGGACCCGCCGCTCAGCCGTCCAGCGGCCCGAGGAGCCAACTGCCCGCCGAGTCCGGGGACTCGTCGAAATAGTAGGCGCGGATCGCGGCGAGCAGATCGGCCGATGTGACCAGGCCGTCGCCGTCGGTGTCGAGCCTGCGGTGGATCTCGCGGGCGTCGTGCTCGGGCACGTTCATCAGCGAGCCCGTCCAGCGGATGTGGTCCTCGACGGTCAGCAGGCCGTCGCCGTCGGTGTCCGCGATCGCCGTGATGGCATCGAGGAACGGCACGTACCCGGCGTCGAAGGTCTTCTCGGTCTCCAACAGGCCCTGTGCGAACGCCGACTTGTACTCGGCCTCGCTGATCCTGCCGTCCCCGTCGGCGTCCGCGACGGCGAGGAAGTGCTCCCACAGGCCCGTGCACAGCTCGACCAGGCGCAGCCGCGCCGGGTCGGTGGCGGCGAGACCGAACTCGTCGCTCATCCGCGTCGCCGCGCCGTGGAAGTCGGCACGCTCCAGATGGCCGCTGCCGTCGGTGTCGTACGTACGGAAGCGGCGCGACAGCTTCCGGTCCAGGAAGGGCGAGATGTCTCGTGAGGCGTCCATGGACCGATGCTGGCACCCCGGCCAGGCCGATCGCCCGGAAAGGCGACAACCGGTCGGGTGGCCGGAGTGCAGCAACTCATCGGTGGTGCCTAGCTGTTGACGAACGTGATGCGGCCGGGGGCCGGCGGGGCGAGCGGAGCGTCCTGGGACGAGTTGTTCTGCAGGTACTCGACCAGCGCGTCCAGATCGGTCGTCTCACCGCCGTCGCGGTCCGTGCCCTTGGTGAAGGTGCTGAAGCCGTTGCCTCCGTTGGCGAGGAATTCGTTCACGGTCACGCGGTACGTCTCGGTGGCCCGTACCCGCTCGCCGTTCACCTTCACGGTGTCCGCCAGGAGCCGGTCGCCGCCGCCGCGGCTCATGTCCACCGAGTAGCGCAGGGCCGAGGACAGCTGCAGGAAGCGCGGGTCCTGGGCGTTGGCGCCGGTGAACTGCTCCTTCAGGGCGGCGATCAGCTGCTCGCCGGTCAGGGTCATCGTCGTCATCGTGGTGCCGAAGGGCTGGGTGCGGTACGCGTCGGCGTAGGTGACCGCTCCGTCGCCCTTGTGCACGAGGTCGGCGCGCATGCCGCCGGGGTTGAGCAGCGCCAGGTCGGCGCCGTAGCCGCGGGTGGCCTCCGTCTGCGCGTCGGCGATCAGGCTGCCGAGCGGGGCCTCCTTCTCCTTGGAGCCGCGCCCCGGCATGTCGCCGGAGATGTAGCCGATGGTCCGGTTGGCGACCGCCGCGGAGCGCTCGCGCCAGGTCTCCACGAGGTCGTTCATCGCGGGCTGCTTCGCGGTGCCGACGGGCACGACGTGGTTCTTCGCGGTCACGGACCTGCGGATGACGTCGCCCCGGCCGTTCAGCCGGAAGCGCAGATCGGTGAAGGAACGCCCGAAGGAGTCGGCCTGCGTCACCACCCGCGGCCGGCCCGCCGGGTCGGTGACGGTGCACTCGTAGGAGTCGTGCGAGTGGCCGCTGACCACGACGTCCACCGCGGTCGGCGCCTTCGAGGCGACCTCCTTGATCCGGCCGCGCAGCCGGGACGCGCGCCCGTCGGCGTCGCAGTTCCCGTCGCCCGCCACGCCGTTCGCCGCCTCGCCCTCGTGGATCAGCAGCACCTGCGCCTGCACGCCGAGCCGCCGCAGCTCCCGCGAGTAGCGCTCCACGACCGGCACCTCGTCGTGGAACTCCACGTCACGGACCTGGGAGGCGTTGATCGCCGCGGGCGCGTTCTTGGTGACCAGGCCGATGAACCCGATGCGCTGCCCGCCGGGCAGCGTCTTGATGGTGTACGGGTCGAGCAGCGGGGTGCTGCTGCCCTTGCGGGTGACGTTGGCGGCGAGATACGGGAAGCCGGTGCCGTCGTAGGCGTCGCCGGGCGCGCAGCCGTCCTCGGGGTGACAGCCGCCGCGGGACATCCGCTCCAGCTCGGCCGGCCCCTCGTCGAACTCGTGGTTGCCGACCGAGCTGACGTCGAGGCCGAGCTGTTCGAGCGCGTGCACGGTCGGCTCGTCGTGGAAGAGCGCGGACAGCAGCGGGCTGCCGCCGATCATGTCCCCGGCCGCCACGGTCAGGGAGTTCGACCGACCGGCGCGTGCCTTGTCGACCAGCGTGGCCAGCTGCGGCAGCCCGCCCGCCTGTACGCCGTCACCGCCGCCGCGCAGCACCCGACCGGCCGGGCCTTCGACGGGGTCCAGATTGCCGTGCAGGTCGTTCAGACCGATGAGTTGCACGGGCACGTCGGCGCGCGGGGCCGGGTCCGGGACGTGCGGGGTGGCCGTGGCCGTGGCGGCGGGCACGCAGAGCGCGAGCCCCATCGCGGCGGCCGCGCAGCCGACCGCCGTACGCCGGAACAGTGGGGGAGTGCCATTCGGGATGTGAGTCACTCCGCTGACGCTATGCAGGCACGCGGTGGGGGCAGCGGCGGACACACCAGTTGATCATGGGATGTCACCCGGCCCGCTGAGTCCCGGACGGCCGGTGCCCGCCGGCCCTGACGCTCCCTCACCGCCCGCTGTGATGTGCGTCATGCGGACGGTGCCGGGCGCGCCCGGCGGGGCAGACTGGCATTCGGATCAAGGAGGAGCCGGTGGACCGAAACACGCGAGGCGTGCACGACGCGGGCCTGGCAGGTGCCCGTTGACCACTCAGGCACGCTGCACCCTGTCCGACCTGCTGGTGCTGGAGGAGACGGCACCGGACCACTACCGCGCCCCCGTCATCGTGAAGGAGGACTTCTCCCTGTACGGCGGTCAGCTCGCCGCCCAGGCCCTGCTCGCCGCGGGTCTCACCGTGGCGGAGCGTCAGCTCCCGCATGCGCTGCACGGTGCCTATCTGCTGCCCGGTGACACCGCGACCCCCGTCGACTTCGAGGTGGAGCGAGAGCGGGACGGCATCTCGTTCGCCGCCCGCCGCGTGGTCGCCCGGCAGCGTGGCAGGAAGATCTTCACCATGACGGCGTCCTTCACCGAGCCGTCGGCGGGGCAGGACACCCAGCTCGGCGAGTGGCAGGACCCGACGCCGCCGGACGCGTCGGACCCCTTCGCGCTGGGCCGCTTCCCGCTGCTCGAATGGCGCAGGCCCGCACAGACGCAGCCCTGGGGCCGGGGACTGCCCACCCGCCTGTGGGCGCGCACGAAGGACCCGCTCCCCGAAAGCCCGCTCCTGGACGCCTGCGCCCTGACGTATCTGTCCGACGCGTCGACCGGCATCTCCGGGGTCAGCGGCGGCGGCAGATACGCGGGCATCTCCCTCGACCACGCCCTCTGGTTCCACCGCCCGGTCCGCTTCGACTCCTGGATCCTCCTCGACCTGGTCCCGCGCACGGTCGCGAACGGCCGCGGCTGGTACACGGGCGGCATGTACACCACCGAGGGCACGCTGGCGGCGAGCTTCGCCCAGGAGACGCTGTTCCCGCCGGTCAACGGCCGGAGGTGAGCACGGACGCCGCCGGTCAGCGCACCAGGCTGGGCCGCTTCGCGTCGAACTCCCAGCCGGGGACCAGATACCGCATCGCCGCCGCGTCGTCCCGCGCCCCCAGCGCCTTCTCCCGGTAGAGGTCGTGGGCGGCGAGCAGGCGGTCCATGTCCAACCGGACGCCGAGGCCCGGTGATTCGGGCACGGCGATCTCGCCGTCGACGATGCGGGGCGGGGCGGTCGTGAGGCGTTCCAGGCCCTCCTGCCAGATCCAGTGGGTGTCCAGGGCGTTGTACGCGCCGGGCGCCGCGGCACCGCAGTGCGTCACCATGGCGAGCGAGATGTCGAAGTGGTTGTTGGAGTGGCAGCCCCAGGTCAGTCCCATCGCGTTGCACAGCTGCGCCACCCGCACCGATCCCTGCATGGTCCAGAAGTGCGGGTCGGCCAGGGGGATGGAGACCGACTGCAGGGCCAGCGCGTGGGTGAGCTGCCGCCAGTCCGTGGCGATCATGTTGGTCGCGGTGGGCAGTCCCGTGGCGCGCCGGAACTCCGCGAGGATCTCGCGCCCCGAGTAGCCGCCCTCCGCCCCGCAGGGGTCCTCGGCGTAGGCGAGCGTGCCGGTCAGGGGGCGGCACAGCTCGACCGCCTCGGCCAGGGACCAGGCGCCGTTCGGGTCCAGGGTGATCCGGGCCTCCGGGAAACGGTTCTTGAGGGCTTGTACGGCCTTGACCTCATCGGCGCCGGGCAGCACTCCGCCCTTCAGCTTGAAGTCGCGGAAGCCGTAGTGGGCGTGGGCGGCCTCGGCCTGCCGGACGATGGCCTCGGGCGACAGGGCCTCCTCGTGCCGGACGCGGTGCCAGTCGACCGCCGCGTCGGGCTCACGGACGTAGTCGAGATCGGTGCGGTCGGGGTCACCGACGTAGAAGAGATACCCCAACACCCGTACCGAAGACCGCTGTTGGCCGTCGCCGAGGAGTGCCGCGACGGGCACGTCCAGGTGCTGGCCCAGGAGGTCGAGGAGTGCCGACTCCACGGCGGTGACGGCGTGCACGGTGGTCCGCAGGTCGAAGGTCTGGCTCCCGCGCCCGCCGGAGTCGCGCCCCGCGAAACGGTCCCCGATCTCCTTCAGCACGCGCTTGTAGTCGCCCACTCTGGCACCCACCACCAGGGGTTCGGCGTCCCGCAGGGTCTGGGTGATCTTCGCACCGCCGGGGACCTCGCCGAGGCCCGTGCGTCCCTCCGAGTCGGTGAGGACGACGACGTTGCGGGTGAAGTAGGGGCCGTGCGCGCCGGAGAGGTTCAGTTCCATGCAGTCGCGGCCGGCCACGGGATAGACGGCGTACCGGGTGATGGTCGGCCGGTGGCCGCTGCCGGGGGTGTGCTGCTCGGTCATGGGCGTCAACATCCTTGCGTGGGAAGGGAGTCGGGCAGAGGCGAGAGGTGTCAGAGGCCCAGGATGTCCAGGGACCACTCGGCGGCCAGGACACCGCCGAGACCGAGGATCGCCAGGATCGTCGTATACGTCGTACGGACCTTGATGGCCTCGATCACCGAGAGGTTGAAGTACTCCTTGAACAGCCAGAATCCGGGGTCGTTCACATGGGAGAAGGCGATCGATCCGCAGGACACCGCGAGCACCATCATCTCGGGGTGCGCCCCGCTGCCCGCCAGGAGCGGGAGCACCACACCGGACGCCGTGACGACGGCGACGGTCGCCGAGCCGAGCGCGACCCGCAGGATGACGGCGATGAACCACGCCAGGATCAGCGGGGAGACGGACCAGCCCGATGTGGCGTCCTTGATGTAGTCGGAGATGCCGCCCTCGACGAGGACGTTCTTGAAGGCGCCACCGGCGCCGATCACCAGCAGGATCATCGCCATCGCCTGCGCCGCCGACGTGCAGGAGGCGCTGACGTCCGACAGGCTCCGGCCGATCCGGGGCCCGAACGCCCACATCGCGAGGACCAGCGTCAGGAGCAGCGCGATCGGGGCCGAGCCGATGAACGCGACGAGGTGCAGGAGCGCGCTGTCGCCGGATGCCGCCATGTCGGTCACCGCCGCGCCCGCGATCAGGACGACGGGGAAGAAGGCGACGCACAGCGACCAGCCGAGACCGGGCATGTCCTCGTCGGTGAACTCCCGTTCGCTGACCAGGCCCTTGGGGATGGCGGGGCTCATCCGCCTGATGAACGGCAGCCGCGGCCACGCGAGCGCGACCAGCGCACCGGCCGGCACGGCGATGAACAGGCCGTAGAACAGGGTCAGTCCGATCGAGGCGTGGAACGTCGTGGCCACCGCCGTGGGGCCGGGATGCGGCGGCAGGAAGCTGTGCATGGTCGACAGGGCGATCGACATGGGAAGGCCGACCCACAGCAGCTTCGCCCCGGTGACCCGGACCAGCGTGAACGCGATGGGCACGATGATGATGAAGGCGACCTCGTAGAACATGGTCACGCCGATGAGCATCGACGTCACGACCATGGCCACCTGGACCCACCGGGGTCCGAAGGCGTCGAGCAGCTTGCGGGCGATGCGCTGTGCGGCGCCGGAGTCTCCCATGACCCGGCCGACCATGGCGCCGAGCCCGATGGTGAGCATCGTGTCGCCGATCTGGCCGCCGATGCCCTCCGAGAGGACGTCCGGTATCTCTTCCAGGGGTATGCCCCGGACGACCGCGACACCGACCGCGACCAGCAACAGCGCGGCGAAGCCGTTGAGTCTGAGCCGGGTCATGAGGAGGAGCAGGACGGCAACGCTGATTCCGACTACGACGAGAGGCATGACTGGCGGTTCCCCTTCGAACTGTGGATCACAGGGCGCGGCGGCGTTCGGACTCGGGGGTTCGCGTCAGGCCGTCGTCTCTCGTACGGCGCCGACCAGGCCAAGTCCGGCGTCGAGCACCTCCGCCAGCTCGGCGAGGTCGTCGGGTCCCGGATCGGTGAGCGGGGCGCGCACCGGTCCCACGGGCAGACCGCGCAGCCGGGCCGCGGCCTTGACCAGCGAGACCGCGTAGCCCGGCACCCGGTCGCGCAGTTCGACCAAGGGGACGTAGAAGGTCCGGAGCAGCTCGTCCACCGCCATGTCGTCCCCGGCCCGCAGCGCGGCGAAGAAGGCGCCCGCGATCTCGGGCGCGAAGGCGTGCACGGCCGACGAGTACGCGGGGACGCCCACGGCGGCGTACGCGCGGGCCTGGATCTCCGCCGTGGCGGCGCCGTTGAAGAAGAGGAAGCCCTCGGGGGCGGCGAGCGTGAGGCGCTGCAGCCGGTCGAGGTCGCTGTGCCCGTCCTTGAGGCCGATGACGTTCGGAATCTCCGCGATGCGCCGCAGCCCGTCCGGGGTGAAGGCGACCGGGCCGCGCTGATAGGCGACGATCGGCAGCGCGGTGCCGTCGGCGATCCGGCGCAGCTGCTCCACCAGACCGTCCTGCGGGGC
Organism: Streptomyces sp. NPDC050658; assembly: GCF_044457025.1. Taxonomy (NCBI): domain Bacteria; kingdom Bacillati; phylum Actinomycetota; class Actinomycetes; order Kitasatosporales; family Streptomycetaceae; genus Streptomyces; species Streptomyces sp. NPDC050658. The sequence goes on along the minus strand of NZ_JBITGM010000004.1, from coordinate 181,764 downwards.
CCGGACCAGATAGTGCGGGAGCGCCAACAGGGCGTCCGCGCCCGCCTCTTCGGCGATCCGCGCGAACCGCCGTGCCTGCGCCCAGCCGTAGCCGATCCCCGCGACCACCGGCAGCCGTCCGCCGGCGGTCTCGACGGTGGCGGCGACGACCGCGCGGTACTCGTCCTCGTCCAGCGCGCTGAACTCGCCCGTCCCGCAGGCGGGGAAGACGGCGCCGGGCGCGGCCGCCAACTGGTCGGTCAGGTACGCCTGGTACGCGGTCAGGTCGAGAGCGCCGTCCTCCCGGAAGCTCGTGAGCGGGAAGGACAGCACTCCGCGTGTCATGCCGTCGCGCAGCCGCTGGGTGACGTGCGGGGACCGCATGGTGGGCCGTGTCATGAATCCCGTCCTTGTATGCAGATGGCGTTCGTATATGAGAATGGAGGCTAAGTTCGTGAACCTGATGGGTCAATGGGTGCGGCGAACGGATTTACGATGACCGCATGTCGGAGAGCAGAGACGTCCGTGGAGCGGACGGCGGCGTCCGCTCGGTGAAGTCGGCGGCCCGTACCGTCGCGTTGCTGGAGCTGCTCGCCGCGCGGGGCGACCGGCCGGCGCGCCTGGACGAACTCGCCGCGGAACTCGCCGTGCCGCGCAGCAGCATGTACCAACTCCTGCAGACCCTCGTCGACTGCGGCTGGGTGCGCTCCGACACCACGGGGTCCCTGTACGGCATCGGCGTCCGCGCGCTCCTGACGGGCACCGGCTATCTGGACGGCGACCGGCGGGTGCGCGCCGTCCGCCCCCACCTGGACGCGGCATCGGACGCTCTGGGCGAGACCATCCATCTGGCGCGGCTCGACGGCCCGTACGTCGTCTACCTCGCGACCCGCGAGTCGCACGAATACCCGCGCACCATCAACCGGGTCGGCCGCCGGGTCCCGGCCCACGCGGGCGCCCTCGGAAAGGCACTGCTGGCCGAACGCCCCGACGGTCAACTCCCGTTCCCCGACGGGTCATTGACGGCGCTCACGGAGAACACGATCACCGACCGCGCCGCGTTCCTCGCCGATCTCGCCGGGGTGCGCGAGCGCGGCTACTCCGTCGAGCGCGAGGAGACGGTGACCGGCATCGCGGGCTTCGGATTCGCCCTGCGCTACGACACGCCGGCCGTCGACGCCATCAGCTGCTCGGTCCCGGTGTCCCGGCTCACCGATGAGCACGAGGCGCGCGTCGTCGCGGTCATGCGGGAGATCCAGACGGAGATCGAGAGCCTGCCGTCCCCGGCCGCCGGAGACCCCGACTGGTGCTGAGCGGCGGCGCGCGGGAGGCGGCGGTCAGGACCCCGGCCGGCTCCTGACGGCGGCGGTCCGGCAGCGCCCGCTCGGAGTGGCAGACGTGGTGGCCGTCGAGGGTGAGATCGTCGACGAGGGCCAACGCCCGCTCGGGGCCCTCGACTTCGGTCGCCGCGACCGTCCGGTTGAGTGCCACGACGGGGCTCGGGGCCAGTGCCGTCAACTGGTCGTACAGCCGGAGGATCTGGCCGTCGGCGGGTCACTGTGCACGGCGTTGATCGCGGCCTGGATCTGGTGCGGCCCTGGCCGGCCCAGGCTCAGGCAGCAGCGGACGAGTGCCTGGCCCTCGTCGATCAGGGCGCTGTCGCACCGGGTGCGGTCCTGGTCGGCCAGGAGCACCGCCGCGCCGTCCGGGGCGGTGCGGGCCGCCCGGCGTGACTCGGAGAGCAGCATCAGGGGGGGGCGGCATCAGAGGGGCATCAGGGCGAGCACTCCGCGCAGCCGGTCCGGCTCCGTGGTGACGCGGCGGCACCCCGGCGGCGGGCCACCGCCGGACCTCCTCGGTGAACGCGTCCTGGCCCGTGTCTTCGGCGATGCCGATGTCGCCGAAGACACGGGCCAGGACGGCGATCGCGCGGCCGTACTCCTTGTGGAAGACGCACTCGAACACCCCGGCGGTGACCTCCGGGGGACCGGAGGCCGACAGCAGGATCGGCAGGGTGATGGCGCGGGCCGGCTCGGACCGACATGAGAAGTCGGCCGATCGCGCGCGGGAACGTCAGAAGGAGAAGGCGGCACCCTGCGACAGGCGCGCGGTCATCTCGCAGGAGTTGCTGAAGGTGGCGGACCACGCGACTCGTCTGCCCTGCCAGACGCCGTCGGCGGTGACCACGACGGGCTTCCACTCCCTGGTGCAGGCCATACCGGACGAGGCGCTGACCAGCTGGGCGAACTCGCCGTCCACGGTGTTCAGTTCGGCGCACGCGGCGGACGCGGCGGGGTGGGTCCCCGAGGCCTTGGGGCTACAGGTCAGGGTCACCGCGCGCTCGATGGTCGCGGTGCCGGAGTCGTTGCCCTGGCCGACGGCGAGCACCAGTGATGAGGGCGCGTACAGGCCGGTCGGGGCGGTCGGCTTGGCCTGGGCCGTGCCGGCGGTCCCGGACATCACGCAGGCGGCCACGAGGGTGGTGGCACCGACCGTCTTGAGGAAGAAGCGCATGTCAAGTCTCCTTTGATGCGGGTGTGTCGCTGGTTGCGGACGGGAGTCTTGCCGGTGCGGAGAGTGAGCGACAAGTTGATGGTCGATTTCCGGATGGAAGCGTTCGATTACCGGTCGCCGTATGCCTGTTCGGGCAGCTCAGGGCGGGTGGTGAGGGGTGCGCGAGGGATGTCCAGCATGTGGACCGGAGGTGGTGGTGCAAGTAGAAACAACCGCTTGACCTGCTGCTTCAGTTGATTTGAATTTCTACCGGAATCTGGGGTCGACCGGAAAGCATCGGTGCTAGGGGCGGGGCATATGCGAGTGGTCTACCGCCGCCGCCCGCGGAACGTCCGGCGCAGATCGTCGACCCACGCGTCGGGCAGCTCCCAGGGGATGAAATGGCCGCCGCTCTCGTGCGCGGTGACGTTCACGTGGTGGTACCAGTCGGCACGGTCACCGGAGAGCCAGTTCTGGACGCGCTGTTCGGGCGTGCTGACGCCGGGCGGGTTCTCGTGGCCGACAAACGTGATCCCGGTGGGGGCCTCCACCACCGGCCGCCGGTCGTGCGAGGGGGCCCAGGGGTAGCGGTTGGCGTTGGCGTAGTAGCGCATCGACGTGCCGATGGCGTTGTTCACCCAGAAGATTATGGCGTGGGTGAGCAGGTCGTCCTTGGAGAAGACGCGCTCCACGTCGCCGCCGTTGTCGCTCCACTTGTCCCAGCGCTCCAGCATCCAGGCGAGCAGGCCCACCGGCGAGTCGCTCAGCGCGTGGGCGAGGGTGCTCGGGCCGAGCATGTGCGCCGCGAGATGCGCGGCGAAGCGGCGTTCCAGGGAGATCAGTTGACGGTGGGCCGGCTCGGGCAAGCCCTCGGGGATCGGCCGGCCGCCGGTCAGGTCCCAGGCGCGGTCGCCGGTGAAGAAGTCGAGCCGGTGGGCCGAGCCGATGTGGATGCCGTACAGCGCGTCGGCGTACTTGTGGCCCAGTTGGCCCGTGACGAGAGCCCCGATGTCGCAGCCGCCCGCGGCGTACTTCTCGTGGCCGAGCGTCTCGGTCATCAGCGTGTGCCAGATGTCGGCGACCCGCACGAAGTTCATGTCCGGGTGGTCGGGCAGCGGGGTGGAGAACCCGAAGCCGGGCAGCGAGGGGACGATCACGTCGAACGCGTCGTCGGGGTCGCCGCCGAAGGCCGCCGGGTCCGCGAGCGGCTCGACGACCTTCGACCAGTGCCAGAACGTCCACGGCCAGCCGTGGGTGAGGATGAGCGGCGTCGGGGCCGGGCCGACACCGGCCTTGCGCATGAAGTGGACCGGTACGCCCCCGACGCTCACCCGGTACTGCTCGAAGGAGTTGATCGCGGCCTCGGCCTTGCGCCAGTCGTAGCCGTGCAGCCAGTGGTCGGCCAGCTCCTGGAGGTAGCCGCGGCGCACGCCGTAGTACCCGTCCTCGTTGCCCGCGTCGTCGGACCACCGCGTCATGCGCAGCCGCGCCCTGAGACCGTCGAGGACGCCGTCGGGTACGTGCAGGGGCGAGGGCTCCAGCGGTAAGCGGGCGGTGGCTGCCATGGGCTTCCTTCCGGGGGGTGCTCGGACTGCGGCGGCGCGGCCGAGTCTGCACGATCCGAGCTGCGGCGCCGGTCACCCGGACCGGACCGGCGCGCCGCCCCCCCCAGACCAGCGCGGCGCTCCCCCCCCGGAAGGTCCCGCCTCACCCCACCTTTACGGTGATCCGCTGGGTCGCACCCCTGGTGCCGCTGAGATCCCCGAACGTCAGCTTCAGGGCGGCGCCCGTGGTCGCGGAGGTGACCGTGGCCGGCTTGGACGTCACCGCGGACACGGCACGGTTCCAGGTGACCGTCAGCGATGTCTGCGCCCGCATCGGATCGCTGACGCAGACGACCGCGGTGCCGTCGCCCCGCTCGCTGATCTGTACGGAGCACGGCGCGCTCGCGGTGAGCACGCCCGCCGTACCGCCGAACCAGAAGTTCACCCCGGTGAACCCCTGCGAGGGCACAGAAACCCCTTGCTGCTGATCGGAGTTGGCGAGGATCCGCAGCCACCCCGCGTCCGTGGACCGGGCCGCCGTCTGCGCGGCCGACGCCCCCGGCATCAGCTGATACGCGTACGTTCCGTTCGTGGGCGCGCTGCCGTGGTCGACGTACATCGTCAGATACGTGCGGGAGAGCGCGGTGGTGGCACCGCCCTTGTTGATGTCGCTCCACTTGCCGGCGCGCTGCTCGCGCGCCGCCTTCACCGTCGAGCCGCCGGGGAAGACATAGCCGCCGTGACCGCCTATGTAGGCCCACTTGGCGCCGGGCAGGGTCGCCGACCAGGGGGCGGCCGTCGGCTTGCTGACGCCGTCGACCTGGAAGGGTGCCGTGCCCGTCGGGCCGAGGTTGCGGTTCTCGACCGTCGACTCGACCGCCGCGCCGTCCGTGCAGACGATGCCCGCGCCCAGACAGACGATCGTGTCGTCCAGACAGAACCAGGACTTCTTCGCCCGCAGCGTGCTCTGCAGTCCCTTCAAGTACTGCCCGACGGCGGCCCATTGGCCGTCGCTCGCGCCGCCCACCCATTTCACGTCCGGCAGCGAGGCTCCCCAGTCGCCGCCCGCCGCGTCGGGGAGCGGTTTGCGCGACGCGGTGATGCCGGGCAGCCGGTACGGGTCGACCGTGGGCCAGAAGGCGTCGCTGTACTGCCCGTTGGCGTACGTCTCGCCCCACCAGTAGAGCATTCCGGAGCCGGTGTGCCAGCCGCGCAGATTCTCGCCGTTGCCCGTCTCGTAGTGCGTGATGCGGGGATCCGCCATGCTGATCGACGCCGCCCAGCCGGGGCGCCGGTGCGTGGCGCGGGCCATGTCGGCGAAGAGGCGGTGGCCGGTGGGCTCGGCGACCGGGCTCACGGAGGTGTCGTCGTCGACTCCCTTGAGCCGGGCCAGACTTGTCAGGCCGAGTGTCGCGTCGCTCAGCGGCGGGCTGTAGTAGTCCCGCCGGATCCAGCCCTTGACCAGGCCGCGCCAGCGCGCGTTCTCCGCCGCGCTCGCGCCCTGGCCGAGGAGCACGATCGCGGCCATGATCGGGTGGCCGCGCCGGTGGTCGTCGGCCTGGATCTTCTTCGCGTCCGACGCGGCGAGACCGCGGCTTATGGCGCGGCCCGCCACGCCGTCCATGACGAGACCGTTGTAGAGGAACGGCGCCCACGCGTTCTCCACGGCGTCGAAGACGATTTGCCGCTTGGTGTCGGTCACCTCCCAACTGGAGCCGCGCAGCAGCGCGAAGAGCATCCCGAGACCGCCGAGCAGCACCGATCCGTACGACCCTGTGTAGGGCACGGTGGTGTGCTGGATGAACGAGCCGTCGGTGTAGAGCCCGTCGCCCTTCGTCACGTACGGGAACACCGGCGACAGCGCGTCCCTCGCCAGGGCGATCTTCGCGGAGCTGCCGCCGACGACACCGCGCAGCGCGAGCACCCGGCACAGGTCGACGCGGTTGGCGCCGGTGCTGGTGCCGGTGTAGCTGCCCACCGCGGAGTCGGGGACGAAGTGATCGACTGCCTTGCAGTAGTTGGCCACTTGAGTCGCCGGCAAGTGCTCGTACATGAGGACGCAGACGTCCAGGAGGGCCTGCGGGGCGCCTATCTGCCAGCTGTACCAGTTGCCGAACCGGGCCTGGTTCTCGTTGTAGACCTGCGTGTAGAGGTGGTCCAGGCCGGTCAGGATGTCGGCCTTGAGGCCCGCGTCGCCGGTCAGGCCCGTGCCCTCCTGGCAGTAGGCCTGCGCCATGGTGTTGAGCCTGCTGTAGCCGGTCACCATGTTCGCCGAATAGCCGTAGGACTCCTGGTCGGTGTCCGGCTCGGGGTCGGCGTAGGACGCGTCGGGCCACAGGGACCCTTCGGCGGGCGCCATCGTCGTACGCAACTGTCTTGCCGTGGCGCCGAGTTCGGCGAGGCGGGTCTTGAACGGCTCGGCGGTGGGCGTGAATCCCTCGCCGAGGACGAGCGTGCGCCACTTGGCGCGCAGCGCCTCGTACGCGTCGGCCGCTGCCGCCTCCTGGGAGGGCAGCAGGCCCGAGGCGGTCAGGGCGAGCGCGGAGGTGCTGGTGGAGATCAGGAAGGAGCGGCGGGACCAAGGAGATTGCATGGGGTCTCCGATGGTGGCGGGGGGAGGGAGGTGAGGGGGAGGGGAAAGGGGGGGTGCGAGGAAAGGGGGGTACGAGGAGATACCAGAGCGGCCGCTCGTGAGAGCAAGCGCTTTCTAGCATGGGAACGCGTGACGGCTCAATAGGTCTAGACGACTTGAACCGGTAGCGTCGGAGCCATGGAAGATCACGCGGTGGTGGATGTGGGCGACGTACGCCTGGCCTATCGGAGCTGGGGCGACCCCTACGGAGCCCCGGTCGTGCTGCTGCACGGGCTCGGCGGGTCGGCGGCGGCCTGGGACGAGGTCGGGCGGATCCTCGGCGAGGAGTGGCGGGTCTACGCGCTCGACCTGCGCGGGCACGGCGAGAGCGACTGGCCCGAGGAGTACGCGTTCGAGCTGATGCGGGACGACGTGCTCGGCTTCCTCGACGAACTGGGTCTCGACCGCGTCGGGATCGTCGGCCACTCCATGGGCGGCGTCGTGGGCTATCTGCTGGCCCAGGAGCACCCGGACCGCGTCGAACGCCTCGTCCTGGAGGAGGCGCCGCCGCCCTTCCCGCGCGAACCGGTCGAGGTCCAGCGCCCCGACGGCCCCGTCGACTACGACTGGCCCGTGGTCCCCGCCATCCGCGGCCAGGTCGACGACCCGGACCCCGAGTGGGCCGAGCGGCTCGGCGAGATCGTCGCGCCGACGCTGTTCGTGGCGGGAGGTCCGGACAGCAGCATGTCGCAGGTGCGGATTCCCGACCTGGTCGCGGCGATCCCCGACTGCCGGCTGATCACGATCCCGGTCGGGCACTCGGTGCACGAGGCGAGGCCGCGACAGTTCGCGCGGCAGGTCAGCGAGTTCTTCAGCAGCTGACGGTGCGGGGCGCGGACGGCCGCGCCCCGCAGGCAGGACCTACGCCGGCCGGGGGCGGGACTGGTGGAGCCGGGTGTAGTAGCGGCCCTCGGACTCCAGGCCCGCCGGGTCGTCACCGGCCTTGAGCACCAGCTCGACGGCGTTGCGCTGCTCTTCGCGGTCGGTGAACAGCCGCTGCGGATACGTCCGCGCGGGATCGCTCTCGGTGGCCAGACCGTGCGCGTCCAGGCTGGCCAGGATGGACTGGAAGGGCACCGTCCGCAGCACGAAGGCGCTCACCCAGACCGGTACGCCGGTGGCGTCGAGGAGGGCGTCGAAGGTCCGGTGCGTGATGTAGCCGATGCCTCCGGTCACGGTGATCAGACCGACCCCGGAGACGGCACGGCGCAGGGCCGCGCTGGGTGGATGCCGCTCGAGGTTCTCGGCATAGGCCTCGTCGAGCAGTCCCACCTCCAGTGCGTAGCGCGTCGCGTTCTCGGCCGTGTCCAGGCCGATGACGGGAACCGCGTCGTCGCGCCTGCGTGAGGCGTAGAACTCCTTGTCGCACTCGATGAGTTCACCGCGGGTGAGACCGTTGGTCGCGGGGCCCGTGTAGTGCGCGTACAGGTCCGCGAGCGAGAGGTCGTGGTTGAGCAGCGCGGCGTTGATCCCGTACGAGCAGCAGACGTCGAGGACCGTGACGGGGAGATGGGTGCCGCGGACCGCGGACCGCTGGGCGAGCGTGCGCCGGAAGACATCCTGGGCCTGGTGCGGTATCTCGTACTCGAGGGGGGAGAGCGTACGGAAGTAGGCGCGGGGGTCAGGCTGGTCGTAGATGTCGTCGAACCGGGTCTTGCCTGCCGCGGTGGTGGTCCGGGCACGGGTCATGAGGCGTCCTTCCTGGTTCTGGTCGCGGATCATCGGCCGCGATACGTCTACCCGACCCCTGGCTCGACCCGATAGACCTCCTGGCGGTTACCGGCCATGACGGCGGTGGCGCGTGCTCGCGGCGCCCGTGCCCACCGACCGGCGGACCCTGGTCAAGGGCGGATCACCCGTCGCTGTCCAAGAGCACCTCCGAAGCTGGTTCAGGCCCGAACGGCCGGGATCTTGCCTATGCGGCGGTGGGGTGGTGCGGCTCGGGCTCCGGTGTGGGGACCGGGGTAGGAGTCGGGGCTGGAGTCGGTGAGGCGGGCGGAAGTGACTGGGGTTGCTGCTCGGTCTGTTGCGGCTGCTGAGTCTGTTGCGTCTGCTGGGCTTGCTGTGCGCGTTCCAGGAAGCGGAGCAGTTCGACGGGGAAGGGCAGGACGAGGGTCGAGTTCTTCTCGGCGGCGACGGCCACGACCGTCTGCAGGAGGCGGAGCTGGAGGGCGGCGGGTTCCTCGGCCATCTCGTGCGCGGCCTCGGCGAGTTTCTTGGAGGCCTGCAGCTCGGCGTCGGCGTTGATGACGCGGGCGCGGCGCTCACGGTCGGCCTCGGCCTGCCGGGCCATGGACCGTTTCATCGTCTCGGGCAGGGATACGTCCTTGATCTCCACGCGGTCGATCTGCACGCCCCACCCCGTGGCGGGCGAGTCGATCATCAGCTCCAGGCCCTGGTTGAGCTTCTCGCGGTTGGAGAGCAGGTCGTCGAGATCGCTCTTGCCGATGATCGAGCGCAGGGAGGTCTGCGCCATCTGCGAGACGGCGAAGCGGTAGTCCTCGACCTGGACGACGGCCTCGGCGGCGTCGACCACCTTGAAGTAGATGACCGCGTCCACCCGCACCGTGACGTTGTCCCGCGTGATGCCGTCCTGCGCGGGCACCGGCATCGTCACGATCTGCATGTTGACCTTACGCAGCCGGTCCACGCCAGGGACGATCATGGTGAAGCCGGGCCCGCGGATGTGCTCCCGCAGCCGGCCCAGACGGAACACCACGCCCCGCTCGTACTGCTTGACGACCTTGGCCGCCGCCACCACGTACACCGCCCCGGCGGACGCGGCCGCGGCTGCCGCTGTGAGCAGCTCTTCGACCATGACGACCCCCTTGTCTTCCGAGTCGCCCGTCATTACCAAGATATGCCCAGGTTTGTCCAGGGTCGAGCGAGCCTCCGCGGAGTGCGGGCCCTTCCCCGCGGCCCGCTGACTAGGGTGGGCCCGGTGTTCACCTCCCAGGGACCCACACTCCGCGAACTGACCGTGCAGGCCCTCTCCTCCATCGAGCGCGGCTACGACCTGCTGGCCCCGAAGTTCGACCACACGCCCTTCCGTACGCCCGGCCGGATGCTGCACGCGGTCGCGGACACACTGCGTGACCTGGGCCCGTTCGACGCGGGCCTGGACGTCTGCTGCGGCACCGGCGCGGGCGTCGAGACGCTGCTGCCCCTGTGCCGGGAGCGGGTCACCGGCGTCGACTTCAGCGCGGGGATGCTGGCGGCGGCGAGGGCGGCCGTGCCGGGGCGGGACGCCGGACCCGCCGTGGAGAGCGGTCCCGTCGTGGTGAGCGGTCCTGCCGTGGAGAGCGGACCCGCCGTGGAGTGGGTGCGCGCCGACGCCCGCGCGCTGCCCTTCGCCGAGGCCTTCGACCTGGCGGTGAGCTTCGGCGCCTTCGGGCACTTCCTGCCCGCCGAGCGGCCGCGGCTGTTCGCCGAGGTCTTCGGGGCGTTGCGGCCCGGCGGCCGGTTCGCCTTCCCGATCGGCGCGCCGCCGCACCCCGCCTCACCGCTCTACTGGTCGCTGCTCGGCTTCGACGCCGCGATGCGGGTGCGGAACGCGGTGTGGCGGCCGCCGTTCGTCATGTACTACCGGACGTTCCCGCTGGGCGACGTCCGCGCTGACCTGGTCCGCGCCGGGTTCACCGTCCGCCTGCACCCCTTGGAGGAGTTCGGTCGCCGCCCCGACGGCAGCCCCGCCTGGCGCCTGGTCGTCGCGCGCAAGGGCTGACGGCAGCCGCTGACGGGCGTCCCGCCGCCGGTCCCGGCGGTGGGCCGCGCCGGACACCGATGGCCGTATGTCTGCGAAGCCCGTCATCAATGCCACTGTTCGGCGGGCGGCGGCGCTGGCTAGTCTCGCCGCGGGGCCCCGAGGGGGAGCCCGCACAAGACCTCCGCCGCGCTCCAGATCCCGAGGCCCTCCCTGTGTCGAAGTTCTTCCTGACCCTGCACGTCCTGGCCGCCATCCTCGCCATCGGGCCCGTCACCGTCGCCGCCAGCATGTTCCCGGCGGCCCTGCGCCGGGCCCAGGCCGATCCGGGGGACACGGCGGCGGTCGCCTCCTTGCGTACGCTCCACCGCATCTGCGGCGTCTACGCGCTCATCGGCGTCGCGGTGCCCGTCACGGGCCTCGTCACGGCCCAGAGCATGGACGTACTGGGCAGTGCCTGGCTGATCGCCTCGATCGCCCTCACGGCCGTCGCGGCGGTGGTGCTGATCATCCTGGTCCTGCCGCGGCAGGACGCGGCGATGGAGGAGGTGGACCGCGCGGCGGCCGGCGGGACCGGCACGCTGACGCTCACCGAGCGGACCAGCAAGCAACTCGCCATGTATACGGGTGTGTTCAACCTGCTCTGGGCGACGGTCACCGTACTCATGATCATCAGGCCCGGTTCGACGACCGGAGCGTGAGGCGCCGGGGCTCTGCCGGTGCGCGTGGGGCGCGGGGGGTGTAGAGAGGAAGTGTGTCGCAGCGCCTCCTAGGTCTTCGCCGGTCGGCGCGAGCGGGTCATGCGATGGTGGCCGTCCCGATCGCGCTGATCGTGGCGGTCTCCGTGATCGACGTACTGGCGCCCCCCGACATTCACCTCGGCCCCCTGCTGGTCGCCGCCCCGGCGATCACCGCCTCGTTCGCCGGCCCCTGGACGACGGGTGTCGTCGCCGCGCTCGCGGTGGTGGCGCAGGCGGTGATCGCGGTGCTGCGCGACCGGGACCAGCTGTTCTCGTCGAACCACCAGGCGCAGATAGCCGCCCTGATCGTGGTCGGGGCGAGCCTTGTGGTCTTCTGCGTCGTACGGGAGCGCCGCGCGAAAGAGATGACACAGGTGCGGTACGTCGCCGAGACCGCCCAGCGCGTCGTCCTGCGGCCCCTGCCGAGACGCATCGGGCCGCTGCGGGTCGCCTCCCTCTATCTGGCCGCCGAGGCCGAGGCGCAGATAGGCGGCGACCTCTACGCCGCCGCGCGCACCGACCACGGCACCCGGCTGATCGTCGGCGACGTGCGCGGCAAGGGGATGACCGCCGTCGGTGACGCGGCCCTGCTGCTCGGCGCCTTCCGGGCCGCCGCCCACCGGCAGGCGAGCCTGGCCGAGCTGGTGACGTTCCTCGACGGAAGCGTCTGCTGGGACCTGGCCGAACCCGGTGAGACGGAGGAGTCCGGGGAAACCTTCATCACCGCGACCCTGCTGGACATCCCCGACGACGGCGGCACGGTCGACATGATCGTCTGCGGCCACCCGCCGCCGGTGGTGCTGCGCGAAGGCCGCGCCATGACCGTCGAGGCCGCACAGCCCGCCCCGCCGCTCGGCCTCGGCGAGCTGGTCGGCCGGCGCTACCGCATGGACAGCTTCAAGCTGGAGGTCGGCGACCTCCTGCTGCTGCACACGGACGGAGTCACCGAGGCCCGCGACCCCTCCGGAGCCTTCTATCCGCTCACCGAGCGGGTCGCCGGCTGGACCGATACCGACCCCGACGCGTTCCTGCGCCGCCTCCGCAGGGACCTGCTGCACTACGTCGGCGGACACCTCGGCGACGACGCCGCCATGATCGCCATCGACCGCTCGCCGCCGGGACTGCCGTGAGCGGTGCGGCCGGCGGCCTCGGAAGATCGCGGTTGACCGCCCCGGAGAGGAAGCCCTAGGTTCGGTGAACGCGCGTTCACCAGCGCTTTCCGTACCACGGGGGTTCATGGAAATGGGTCGTGCACCAGACGTTTCGCAGCACCTGGAGCCGGACGAAGCAGCATCCGGCGCGCTGTCGGAACTGCCCCAGGACGCCGCTCTGTACGTCGAGCTGGCCGTCGACGAGGCCGAGCGGGAACGCATCCGCGCCGTTGCGCCGGGGCCCGTGTGGTTCGCGGAGCCCGACACCGGCTCCGCCGACGACGCGCGGCTGCTCGCCGCATCGCACCTCGCCCTCGGCAACGTCAGGGCGGAGTGGGTGGCGCAGGCACCCCGGCTGCGCTGGCTGCAGCTCGCGTCGGTCGGCGTCGACAAGTACCTCGGCCTCGACTGGCCCGTCCTGGAGCGGCGGTTGACCGTCACCAGCCTCGGCGATCTCTTCGCCGACCCGGTCGCCGAGACCTGCCTCGCGGGCATCCTCGCCCTCTACCGCGGCATCGACGTCCTGGCCGGACTCCGGGCCGACGCGTCCTGGGCCCGCGACGACGTACGCCCCGGACTGCGGCTGCTCGGCGGCGCCAACGTGCTGATCCTGGGCCGCGGGTCGATCGCCCGTCGGCTCGCCGGACTCCTCGCCCCCTTCGGCTGCGCGGTGTCGCACTACGCCCGCAGCGACGGCGATCTGCGCACCCGGCAGGAACTCGACGCCCGCCTGGGGGAGTTCGACATCGTCGTGGGGCTCCTACCCGGCACGGACGACACGGCCGGCCTCTTCGACGAGCGGCGCATCGCCCTGCTGCGCCCCGGCGCGGTCTTCGTGAACGCGGGCCGCGCGAGCCTCGCGGACGAGGACGCCCTGGTCGCCGCGCTCGCCACCGGCCGCCTCAGCGGCGCGGTCCTCGACGTCACCCGCGAGGAACCGCTGCCCGCCGGACACCCCCTGTGGAGCTGCCCGAACGTGATCCTCACCCAGCACACGGCCGGCGGCTCACGGACCGAGGTCAAGCAGGTCGTCGACCTGTTCGTCGACAACTGGCGGCGGCTGGCCGCCGGTGAGCCGCCCCTGAACACGGTGCGGTGGGCGCGCGGCTTCTGAGCGCCGCCCTGTCCAACTCGCCTACCGGGCAGTAATGTTCGCCCCCGTCCGCGACATTGGGGGAGTGGTATGGGCACCGTGACGTCGTTCGACCCGGCAGCCGAGCACGAGAAGACCCGCGCCGCGCTGCGGGCGGCGGTCCCCAGACTCGTCCGGCTGCTGCGCGACGTACCCGACCTCGACGCGCCCTCCGGCGTCCCGGTCTGGACCGTCGGCGACGTCGGCGCGCACCTGGCGGCCGTCTGCTTCGCGTACGGCGCCGCGGTCTCCGCCGACGAGTCCATGGACTGGGCGACACGTCTGCCGCCCGAGGACGGCACGTTCCCCGAACGGATCGCCGCCATGAACGCCCAGTCCATTGCCTTCGTTGACGGCGCCGAACGCTCCGGCCTCGGTGACCTCGTCGCCGAGCGGGGAGAGCTGTTCCTGAGGGTCACCGAAGGCCTCGCCCCGGAGACCGCCGTCGCCGCGCCCTGGATGGGCCATGAAGTGAAGCTCACGCTCGGGACGTTGACCGGCCTGCTGCTCAGCGAGACCCTCGTGCACGGACTGGACATCGCGCGCGGCGCGGCACTTCCCTGGCCGATCACCCCGGACGAGGCGCGCCTCGTCCTCGGGCAGTCCATGCCGACGATGATGACCCTGGCCCTGGACCCGGAGAAGTCACGGGGCGTCCGCATCGCGTTCGACCTGGCGGTCAAGGGCGGACCACGGCTCGCGGTCGTCGTCGACGACGGCACGATGACGGTGACCCGCGACGCCCCGCCGCGCGCCTACGACTGCCGCCTCACGGTGGATCCCGTCGCCTTCCTCCTCGTCTCCTTCCGGCGCACCCCGATCTGGCAGGCGATCCTCCGCGGCCGGTTGCGGGCCGGGGGACGCAAACCGTGGCTGGCGATGCGGCTCGGGCAACTCGTCGCCAACCCGTAACGGCCGGTCAGGGCCCCGCTCGCTACCCTTTTACGCAGAGTGACGTACGACGGGGGAAGGGCGGTCCGCGATGCGGATGAGGTCTGTGGGGTGGCGGCGGCGCAGGGACGCCGTGGTGCTCGGCATAGGTGTGGTCCTCGTAGGTCTGGTCGCCCTGGTGGCGGCAGCGGCCGGCGGACCGGGCGAACGCATCGAACGGATGTGGGTGGGCGCCGAACTGGCCGACGGCCGGACATATGTCACCGAGGTCATCGACTACGACTTCGGCGGCGAGGAACGGCACGGCATACGGCGGGACGTGACCGGGACGGCGGCCGGTCAGATCCGGGACGTCAGCGTCACCGCCGACGGCGAGAGCGTGCCGAACAAGCTGGAGAACCTGGGCGGCGCGACGCGCATCAGGATCGGCGACCCGGACGCCACTGTCTCCGGTACCCACCGGTACCGGATCACGTACACGCTGCCCGGCCTCGGCGACGACCGGCGGCTGCGCTGGGACGCCGTGGGCACCCAGTGGGGCGTCCCCGTCGACCGCGCCGAAGTGCATGTGACCGCCCCGTTCGTGCTCGACGATCCGCGGTGCGTGTGGGGCGAGTCGGGGGCGAACGACGCGTGCACCGCCGAGCAGCCGGGTCGGGGACGGCTGGACGTCGCCGTCGACGGGCTGGACGCCCATGAAGGCGTGACGCTGTACGCGCAGGGGGGCGCCACCCTCGCCGCCGCACCCCTGCCTGCCGCTCCCGGCGGTCCGGCGGCCGGCGGCGAGGCCGGGGACAGCGCGCTCCTGGGCTGGCTCTGGGCCACCGGCAGCGCCCTCGTCGCGGCCGTGCTGGTCGCCGAGTTGATCCGGCTCGTCGGCCGCGACCGCTTCCAGGGGCCCGACGGACGTACGCGTCGTACGGACGTCCGACGGCTCGGCGCCGGGGTGAAACCCTCCCCCGTGCCGCCCGCGGGGCTCACCCCCGCCCAGGCCGGAGTACTGCACGCCGACCGGGTGCACAACGAGCACCGCGTGGCCTGGCTGCTCACCGCGGCCCAGGACGGGCACCTGACCATCAAGGGCAAGACGAAGCCCGTGCTCCACCGGGTCACGCGGGACGAGGCCGACGATCCGCTGACGGCCGAGATCCTCAAGGCCCTCTTCGTGCGGAAGCAACAGCTGAACCTGCGCCGGTTCAACCGGGACTTCGCGGCGGCCTGGAAGCTGCTCCGCGAGCGCCTCGACGGCTGGCGCCGCGCGGGCGGCGACGGCCTGTGGCACCCCTCAGGCGAACCGCGCCGCCGCGTCGCCCTGATCGCAGGCCTGATCGCGGCGGTCGCCGGCACCGTCCTCCTCGGCATCGCCGCGACGGACGTGACCGAGCCGGGAGCCTCCTGGCGGACGCCCACCGCGGTCGGCGCGGCCCTGGCGGGCGCGGGCCTCGCGGCGGCGATCCGCGCCTGGGAGCTGCGGTCCCGGACCGCACGCGGGTCCCAGCTGTGGTGCGAGACCGAGGCGTTCCGTCTGCACCTGGCCGAGCCCGAGGGGCAGGCACCCGACGCGTTCACCCCCTGGGCCGCCGCCCTGGGCCACGCCGAGGAGTGGTCGGCCGCCGTGAAGAAGACGGCACCCCGCCGGTCCCGCTCCTCGGCGGCGGCACCGGCGGACAACGACACCCTGTACCGCAGCGCCCCGTTCCTGTCGACCGCGACCCTGGCCGCCGAGAGCAAGCCGTCGGGCGGCGGCGGATCCTCTTCGGGATCGTCCTCCGGCGGCTACAGCTCAGGTGGTGGCGGTGGCGGCGGAGTGGGTGGCGGCGACGGGGGCGGGGGCGGCGGCTCCTGGTGAGGCCCGCGGCCGGGCGTCAGGAGTGACTCGGCCTGGCGCCCCCAAAGGAGCAGGCCTCAGAGGAAGTGGAACCCCGGCCGGGGATGCATCAGGAAGTCGTGGTGCGAGATGTTCCACGCGTACGCCCCGGCCAGACCGAACACCACCCGGTCGCCCGCCCGCAGGCCCGCCGCCGGAACCCCGCGCGACAGGACGTCCTTGGGCGTGCACAACTGGCCCGCGAACGTCACCCGGTCCTGCCGTGCCGCCGACCGGGGCCAGGGGTGCGGCCACGGTTCGGCGGCCGGGAGGACCGCGCAAGGCTGGTCGTGTCCCTTGGTCGCGGGCGTGCGCAGATGATGGGTGCCGCCCCGCACCACAGCGAACTCCTCGCCGTGGCTGGCCTTCACGTCCAGGACCTCGGTGGCGTACCAGCCGCAGTACGCGGTGAGTGCCCGGCCCGGTTCGATGCGCAGCGTCAACTCGGGGTGCTCCGCGCAGAGTTCGGCGAGGCCGGCCCCATAGTGCCGCCAGTCGAAGCGGGCATCGGGTTCGGCGTAGTCCACGCCCATCCCGCCGCCGACGTTGACCTCGGCCAGCCGGATGCCGTGCCGCGCCGCGAGGGCCTGCGACCACTCCACCACCGACCGGGCCACGGCGAGCTGCTGGTCGGCTTCGAGTCCGCTGGCCAAGTGCGCGTGCACGCCGAGCAGTCGGAGGTGGGCGTACGCGTCGGTGGCGAAGGCGGCGACCGCGTCGTCCGCCTCCGCCGGGTCCAGGCCGAACGGGGTCGGGCGACCGCCCATCGCCAGTGAGCTGCCCGCGAGCGCCCCGGCGTCCAGCGGCAGGTTGAACCGCAGCAGGACCTCGATCCGGGCGTCCGGCACGACGCGGGCGGCGAGCGCGCCCAGCATCCGCAGCTCGTACAGGCTCTCCACGTGGAACCGCCGCACGCCGAGCTCCAGCGCCCCCGCGATCTCGTCCGGCGTCTTGCCGGGGCCGCCGAAGGCCAGCGGATGCCCCGTCACCGCCTTGGCGACATGGGCGAGTTCACCGCCGGAGGAGACCTCGTAGCCGTCGACGTGCGGCGCGAGCGCGGCCAGGATCTCCGGCTCCGGGTTGGCCTTCGCGGCGTAGTACAGCTCCACCTGCGGGGGCAGCGCCGCCCGCACGGCCGCCGCATGGTCGCGCAGTGACGTCAAGTCGTAGAGATAGGCGGGCAGTTCCCCGGCGGCGAGGCCGAGGGCACGGTCACGTACGACCGGAGGGGGAGTGATCATCCGGCGGCGCTCCAAGGGGCGTCGGGGCGGGCACCCAGGTCCCGCACATGTTCGGCGAGCGGAAAGGGTGAGGTGAGGCGGACATAGCCGGCGTCGCGGTCGGCCTTGCGCTCCCAGCGGGTCAGCAGATTGGCCTTGGCGGGCAGCGGCACCCCGGCGAGCAGCGCGCTGAGCCGGGGCGGGCAGCCGTGCGTCGCGGCGAAGTCCCGCAGGACGGCGCGGACTTCGGACCAGAGCGCGGGCTCGGACCGCGGATGCAGGTCCGCGAGCGCGGCCAGCAGCTCGGCGACATGGTTGACCAGCAGGCAGTAGACGACGCGGTCCCAGCCGCGCTGCGCGTCGTACGTCATCGGGGCCGCGACCTCGGGCGGCAGCACGGCCAGCGTCTCGGCGTGCCGCTCGGGCAGCAGCTTGGTGCCCTCCAGGTCGCGGAAGAGCACCTGGGCGGGCATACCGTCCCCGTCGACGCAGACGAGGACGTTCTGCAGATGCGGTTCGAGCACCAGACCGTGGTCGAAGTACGCGGCAAGCACGGGCGGGAGCAGCAGTCGCAGATAGGCCCGCCACCATTCGAGGGCCCGCTCCGGCCCGGCGCCGTCCAGGAGGTGCGAGATGTGGCCGGGCCCCGTCGGGTACTCGTCCGCGACGGCCCCCGCGAGCAGCGGAGTGGTCCCCGGCCGCAGCCGCTCCGTCAGACCCTCGCGGACGATCACCCCGAAGCCCTCCAGGAGTGCGAGGTCCGGCCGCCCGTCGGGCCCCGGCAGCGCGATGCTGCGGTAGGCGGGCTCGCGGAGCACGGCGCTGCCGGGGAACCGCGCCGCCAGGTCGTCCAGGGCGCCTTCCATTACGCGGGTCAGCGCGACGGCGCCGGAGAGCTCGTAACTGGCGTTCTTGCGCAGGCAGTTGGTGATGCGGACGTTGAGGCTGAACTTCAGGAAGGTGTCACCGTCGTACAGCGTGCGCACCGAGGCGGTCGCCGCGAAGGGGGCGCGCCCGGTCCCCAGGTCGAGGACGTCCCCGCGGTCGAGCGCGGCCCGCAGTCCCGCGTGGTCCCGCAGCAGTTCGTACTGCCAGGGGTGCACGGGAAGCAGCCGGTAGCCGTCCGGTGCGTCGCCGAGCCGGTCGAGCGGTGCCGCCGCGCCCGGCCGCGCGGACTCCTCGGCGACGAGATGGTCCCGCACGGCGAGGTGCCGCAGCGGGAAGGTGGCCGCGGTCTCGGGGGCGTACGCGGACCAGTCGGCGAGATCGCCGCCGCGGGCCTTGGGTGTGGGGTGGAAGCGGTGGCCGAAGAGCAGCGAACGCTCCGAGGCGAGATAGCCCGCGAGCCACTTCGGGGCCCGGTCGCCGCCGGGTCCGTGCGCCGGGCGCTCGGCGGCGATCGCGGCGCTGACCCCCTCGTGGCTGGACGCGATCTGCTCCAGGAACTCCTCGTTGCTCACGCCCGTACGCAGGAACAGCTCGGCGTGCGTGTACTCGGCGAGGCGCGGCCAGTCCACCTCCACCCACTCGCCGTCCCGCTGCTCGGTGACCGGACCGGTGAAGCGGTGGGCGCCGAGCAGGGACGTGCGGCGCAGCGCGACCCGCAGCAGCACCCCGCGCCGGGGCAGCCGGAGCAGCAGTCGGCCGTCGACCACGGCGGTCTGGTGCTCGGGGGCGGACACCTCGCGCAGCAGGCAGTTGAGGAGGGTGTGGGTCACGGCCTGGTCGGCGCTGGGCAGGCCCGTCGGCGCGGACGGGACGTGCGGGGCGCGCGGCGTCGGGGACTGGGCGGGGAACGTGCCGGTGGGCAAGGTCATCAACGGCTCCAGCGGATGGGGGGGCAGAGCGGGCCGAAACCGCTCAGCTGCGGAACGTGGCGGGAAGGACGGCGGCCAGCAGGGCCGCCAGAGCGATCGCGGTGCCGGTGAGGACCGGCGCGGAGGGGCCGAACAGACTGCTGCCGGCGGCCGCGGCGAGGCCGGCGGCGACCGCGCCCCCTTTGGAGACGAGCTCCAGCGTGCCGAACATCCCGCCCGGCGGGCGGCCCCGGGCGCAGTCGGCGGCAAGCACGGACAGGCTGACGAGGCCCAGCGTGAGGCCCGCGCCGAGCAGCAGCCGCACGGCGACGAAGGAGGGCAGCGAATCGGCGGCGCCGTGCCCGGCGAGACCGAGCGCGACCAGGGCGAACCCGGTCGCTATGCCCGCCGCGGGGCGGCGCTCGAAGACTTGGTGCACCCGGATCGCGAAGAGCAGATAGCACAGATGGGGAAGGGCGAAGAGCGCTCCGGAGAGCGCGGGTGACACGCCGGGTATTCGGTCCTCGATCAGCTGGATCAGATAGGGGAAGGAGATGACGGTCGAGAAGACGAACGCGAACTCGAAGGCGTAGAGCGCCTTCAGGGGCGAGAGCGGGCCCGTGGCCTCGGACGGTCCCGTCTCTGCGGCCTCGGCCCGTCGCGTGCCGGGCTCCGGGAGAAGCGCGAGCATCGCGGCGGCGGTCAGCGGCAGCACGGCGAGCAGCGCGTACTGGCGGTGCGGGGAGATCCACGGCGTCAGCGATCCGACGACGATCGGCGCGAAGACGAGTGCAGCCCGCGCCGCGCCCTGCATCAGCGTGAGCGCCCTGGACAGGTCCGACCCGGTGAGCGCGGCGGCCAGATAGCCGTTGGACGCGGCGAACGTGCCGCCGAGGATGCCCTGGAGCACCAGCGCCGCGGTGAACGCGCCGAGCGAGTCGGCCCAGCCCGCGAGCAGGAACGAGACGGCGAGGCCGAGTTGGGCGCGGAGCAGCAGCCGTTTTCGTCCGAAGCGGTCGGCGGCCCGGCCCCACAGCGGGGCGCCGAGCGCGCCGAACACGGTCGGCACGACGTACAGGAGTCCGGCCCAGCGGGCGGTCGAGTCACCGAGCGCGGGCAGGATCTCGGTCAGGTACGGGGGCAGTCCGAGGGCGGCGAACGAGGCCACGAAGTAGCAGGCGGCGACGGAGTGCACCTGCCGGCGGCCGAACCGGGCGCCCACCGCCGGTCCGTCCGTGAGCGCACGCGGGGATGAGGCGGTGGTCATCACTGGGTTCCCGTCCGCAGCAGGTAGTTGGGCCCTGTCGTGTAGTGCTTGTTGATGTCGGCGGCGCCGGAACGCTCCTTGGTGAGCAGCGTGCCCGCGGTGACCATGGCCTTGACGGGGAGTTCAGCCGCGTCGAGCACCTGGGCACGCAGCACGGCGCCCGGTTCGCCGGGGCCGGTCCCGAGCCGTTCGGCGGCCTCGGCGAGGCGGTCGCGCACGAGGCGCAGAAGCCGCTCCAGCGGGGCGCGGCCGTGCCGGGCGAGCCCGAAGGCGTAGGAGCCCGCGCAGAGATGGACGGTGATGGTGGTGAACAGGTCGAGCACGGGCCGGTCCCCGTCGACGAAGATCCGTACGTCGTCGAACTCGCCGGGCCCCGGCGCCTGTTGGCCCAGGGTGTCCCGCAGCCGCGCCCCGTTGACGCGCGGCCCGTCGTTGTCCTTGAACAGCAGCCGCAGGCGGGGCGGTGAGGCCGGGCCCGTGCCGTCGTCCAGGACCAGGGAGATGTTCTGCTGGTGCGACTCCAGGGCGATCCCGTACCCGAAGAGGGTGGCCTGCCAGTCGAAGAGCAGGGTCAGCACGGCGTCGAGGAGCGCGAGGGGATCGCCGCCGTAGTAGCGGTCGGCGAGCCGGTCGACGATCAGTGCGCCGTCGCCACCGGGAGCCGGGCAGAGCAGCGCGGCCATCGGTACGACGGCGCAGTCGTCGAGACCGGCCGGATACCGGCGCAGCAGTACGGCGAGCAGTTCGTGGCCGGCGTGGGCGTAGCGGGTCTCGTCGGCGTGCAGGATCGTGGCCCGGAAGCGTGGCTCGCGGGCGACGACGGCCTCGATGAGCCGCTGGCCCGCGGCGCCGTCGACGAGGGTGCCGGGTTTGATGGTGCGCCGGTTGCGCAGCCCCAACGTGGCGGTGGCGAGCGGCAGTTTGAGATGCCGCGAGGCATCCGCCGCGAGGGCGACGGTGCGCATGGACAGCGTCGGTACGACGTCGGGTCCGGGCCCGGTCAGCAGCTCGGCCCGGCCGTCGAGCCCCGCCTCCCGCAGCGCCTCCCGCAGGGGTGCGCCGACGGTCAGCGGGTGCACGGGGAAGACGTACTGATCGGGTGTCGTCCCGGTGAGCCAGCCGTCCGTGTCGCCGCCCACGGTGACCGCCTCCCGGGGCAGGGCGAGCCGCCGCAGCGCGAACTGCGGATGGAACTCCGGTGCGTACGCCCGCAGTTGGCCGACAGACAGCCCCGAGCGCCCGCGCGAGGTCGGATAGACGGGATGGTCGGCCCGCGCGGCGAGCGTGTCGTGGCCGAGCCCTGCGGCAAGGCCCGTCCAGGCGGCGGGATCGCTCCCGTACCGCCCGGTGAGCAGGGCGTCGATCTCGCCCCGCGTCCCGGCGTGCAGCCGCGCGGCGTCCAGCGCCTGCCCGCACTCCTCGGCGAACGCGTCGAACCCGGCACGGTCGGCGGGGTCCGCCAGCTCGCGCAGGGCACTCAACACGGCGGAGGAATCGGTGAGTTCGGCGCCGTCGGACTCCCGGCGGAGCAGCGGAAGCCGCGCGGCGTAACGCCCCTGGAAGCCGTCCTCCCGCACGGCCATGAGCAGGGCATCGGCGGCGGCCCCGTCCCGCGCGGGAACCGCCAGCCGCAGCCAGCCGCCGTCGGACAGAGCCACCGGCTCGCTCCGGGTACGCCACCCGACCACGTCTTCGCGCAGGAGCGCGCCGAGTACGCGCACCAGCAGCTCCGCCTCGGCCCCGACGGGCGCCGCCACGTCCGCGGTGCGCGTCACGGGGTGATCTCCCAGCGCTGTGCGGCGATGAAGTCCGCCACGGCCCGGTCCACCGCCAACTGGTCGGTGCCGATGGCGCGCACGACGCCGAGCAAGTCGCGGTTGGTGCCCTGTATCTCGTGCCGCACGCCGACGGCCCGCAGCGGACGGTACGTCAGACGCACGCCGTCCAGGGTGGTTTCCGAGGCGTCGGGCGCGGCCGTCAGCGTTCCGGAGCTCCGCGCGCACGGGTAGTCGAGCCGGGCCCTGCCGCCCTGCCGCGCCCCGAGGTCCGCCGGGAGCGGCTCGCCCAGATGCGTACGCAGGATGTGCTCGAAGAGCGGGATGTCCAGGAGCTGCGCGAGGAGCAGATCGCACTGGTCGCCGATGGCGCGGTAGTTGACCTCGATGATCCGGGCCCGGCCGTCCGCCACCACGAACTCGGTGTGGCAGGCGCCGAACCCTACGCCCAGCGCGTCCAGTTGGGCGAGGACCTGCTCGACCACCGGCTGCGGATGGGCGGGGACGAAGGTCATCCGCTCCTCGATGAAGTACGGCGGCGCGGACAACTCCGTGCGGAAGCCGCCGAGCACATGGCGCACCCGGCCGTCGCCGAGCGTCTCCAGGGTGCACAGCTCACCGGCGAGATACTCCTCGACGACGAGCGCCGCACCCGGCCGCCGGGCCTGTATCTCCGCGCACCGCGCGGTGAGTTGGTCCGGCCCGTCGACCAGGACCACGTCCTCGCTCGCCACGCCCTCACGGGGTTTGACGACACACGGATACGGCACGTCGAGCGAGGTCAGCGCGGCCGGGTCCTGCCCCGCCGCCAGCTCGGCCGACCACACGACGTCGGCCTTCGCGGCGGCGAGATGGCGGCGCAACTGCGCCTTGTCCTTGGTGCGCAGCGCCGCCCGCCAGTCCTTGCCGGGCAGACCGAAGTAGTCGGCGGCCAGGGCGGCTTGAGTCTGCAGATGGTCGCTGTTGGTGAAGACCGCGTCGGGGGAGTGGTGCGTCGAGATCCGGCTGATGACGGCACGGAAGTCGAGGACGTCGCACTCCAGGATCTCCAGGTCCGGGTGGCCGGCACGATGCGGGTCCGGCTGGTCGGTGAGGAGGGTGATGTCGAGGCCGAGGCGGCGCGCGGCGGGCAGAAAGCCGTCGGTGACCGAGTCGGTGGGGTTTCGGGCAAGGACGTACAGCCGCATGGGCGAGTCCACTTCCGGGTGCGGGCGCAGGTGGGGGGAGTTTTCTGGGGGGGGGGGGGAGGGAGTGGGGGGGGGGGGCCGCCCGGGCCCCCCCCCCCCCCCACCCCCCCCCAACATACCGGGCCCGTCGACGCCCCGCGCCCGCCCCGCCAACCGCGCCGCCCGCATCTCGGGCCCGCCCCCGTCACCTGACGGCTACTTCTTCGCGGGCAGTTCGACGCCCGTGGCCTTCGCGACGTCCGCCAGGACGTGCTCGGCGGCCTGCACGCCGATGCCGGACATCCACGTCTCGTCCGGGACCGTGAAGACCTTCTTCTGCTTGACGGCCGCGAGGTCCTTCCAGACCGGGTTGGACGTGACGTCCTTCTGCTGCGTCTTGTCCGGCGCGTCCGCGACCGTCACGAAGATCAGGTCGGCCTCGGCCTTGTCGATCTGCTCGGGGCTGACGTCCAGCATCGTCTTCTCGGGGTCCGAGGAGTTCTGCGACGCCGGGCGCTTGAGGCCGATGTCGTCGAGGACGATGCCGCTGTACGACGACTTCTGGTAGAGCCGGGTCGGTCCCGCGACGAAGCGGACGACCGACGCCGACGGCATCTTCCCGTCGTACTTCTTCTTGATGGCCGCACCGAGGGCCTTGGCGCGCGTCTCGTAGCTCTCCAGGGCCTTGTCGGCCTTGCTCTCCTCGCCGAGCGCCTTGGCGTGCACCTTCAGGTTCTCCTTCCAGGGGGAACCCGTGGTCTCGGTGAAGACGGTGGGGGCGATGCCCTTGAGCTTGTCGTACACCTTCTCGTGGCGGACCTTGGACGACAGGATCAGGTCGGGCTCGAGGGAGGCGATCAGCTCCAGGTTCGGCTCCTCCATGGGGCCGACGTCCTTCACGCCGCCGATCTTGTCCTTCAGGTACGAGGGGAAGCCGCCCGCCGTCTTGAAGTGCGGGGAGACCGCGCCGACCGGCTTGATGCCGAGCAGCGTCACGTCGTCCAGTTCGCCCGTGTCGAGGACGACGACCTTCTCGGGCCTCGCGGGGATCTCCGTACTGCCCATCGCGTGCTTGATGGTGCGCGGGAAACCGGCGTCGGCGGCGGAGTCCTTGCCGCCCTTGTCGGAGTCCTTGGAGTCGCCGCCGCACGCGGCGAGCGTTCCGGTGCCGAGGGCGACGGCGAGCAGGACGGCACTGATCCTGCGCAGACCGCGTGGGACGGAGGCAGTGGTCATGAGGGTGGTTTCCCTTGCTGTGAGCGGTGAGGGTGACGGGACGTTGAACAGCGGGCAGCGGGCAGCGGGCAGCGGGCCGCGGGCGGTCAGGCGGGGACGGCCGGACCGCCCGTGGTGTGACGGGCGGCTCTGCCCTTCGGGACGACCAGCGGGGTGCCGGTCTCCGGGTCGGGGATGACCCGGCAGTCGACGTCGAACACGTCCTTGACGAGTCCGGCGTCGAGTACGTCGGCGGGCGCGCCTGCGGCGGCCAGCTGCCCGTCCTTGAGGACGACCAGGTGGTCCGCGTACCGGGCGGCCTGCCCGAGGTCGTGCAGCACCATCACCACGGTGCGGCCGGCCCCGGCGTGCAGATCGGCGACCAGGTCGAGTACGTCGAGCTGGTGCCGCAGATCGAGGAACGTGGTCGGCTCGTCGAGCAGCAGCAGTTCGGTGTCCTGGGCCAGCGCGAGGGCGATCCAGGCCCGCTGCCGCTGGCCTCCGGAGAGCTGGTCCACGCTCCGGTCGCGCAGCTCGGCGGTGCCGGTGCGCTCCAACGCGGCGTCCACCGCCGCCTGGTCGGCCTTGGACCAGGGGCTGAGGAAGCTCTGGTGCGGGTAGCGGCCGAGCCGGACCAGCGCCTCGACGCTGATCGCGTCGGGCGTCACGGGCTGCTGCGGCAGCAGGCCCATCCGCCGGGCGAGGGACCGCGCCGACATGCGGTGGATGTCCGCGCCGTCCAGGGCGACGGTGCCGCCGGCCGGTGCGAGCAGCCGGGTGAGGCCGCGCAACAGGGTGGACTTGCCGCAGGCGTTGGGGCCGACGATGGCGGTGACGGCGCCGCCGGGCAGCGTCACGTCGAGGCCGCCGACGACGACCTTGTCGCCGTAGCGCAGATCCAGGCCGTGCGTGGAGAGCTGGTTGGCGGGAGACGCCGGTGCGGACGTCTGGGTGGGGCTCATGCGGCACTCCGGTTGACGGGCCTGCTCTGTCGGATCATCAAGGCGAGGAGCCAGGGGGCGCCGAGCGTCGCGGTGACCACTCCGACCGGAAGGCCGGAGACGGGCAGCAGGTGCTGCACGATCAGGTCCGATGCGAGCAGCAGGACGGCCCCGGTGAGGCCGGTCAGCGCGAGCGTCCCCGGAGTCGGCGGCCCCGCCACGAACCGCACGAGGTGCGGCACGGCAAGGGCCACGAACGCGACGGGCCCGGTGAGCGCGGCGGCCAGCGAGGCCAGGACGATCGCCGTGATCAGCAACTGGAGCCGCGCGGTGGACGGATTCAGGCCGAGGCCGCCCGCCGATTCGTCGCCCAGGTCCAGGACGGCGAGCCGCCGTTGGAGCGCGAACGCGGCGAACAGCGCGAGCGCCGTCGCGCCACCGGCGGCTCCCACCTCGGTCCAGGTACGCCCGTAGAGCGATCCGGTGGTCCACTGCAGGGCGGAGCCCGCGAGTTCGGCGGGGAAGCGTACGACCATCAGGTTCACCGCGGCGGCGAGACCCGCCTGCACGGCGAGGCCGACGAGCACAAGCCGGGTCACGGTGAGTCCCGAGCGCCAGCCGAACACGCCGAGCAGCAGCGCCGCGAGCATCCCGCCGCCGAGCGCGGCCACCGGGATCAGCGTCTGCGAGGCCCCGGTGGCGAGCAGCACGACGGCACCGAAGGAGGCACCGCCGGTCACGCCCATCACGTCGGGCGAGGCCAGCGGATTGCGGAACACCCGCTGCAGCAGCGCACCGCCGACGCCGAGCCCGATCCCGGCGACGACCGCGGCGGTCATCCGGGGCGCCCGGAAGTCCTGGACGACGAGGACGTCGCCGGGGTCGCCGAGACCGACGAGGCCGCGCAGCGCCACGGAGGCGGACAGCGGCATCTGTCCGGTCGTCAGGGCGAGCGTGACGAGGACGAAGAGAGCGGCGAGGCCGCAGAGCGCGAGCAGTACGAGGCGGCGCGTCTGCCGGGCGCGCACCCCGGTCGGCGCGGCCTTCGTCCCACGTACGGCGAAGACGGTCATCGTGCCACCTTCCGGGCGAGGACCGCGAGCAGCGGTGCGCCGAGGAAGGCGCTGACGATGCCGACCTCCAGCTCGGAGGGGCGCACGACGACCCGGCCGAGCACATCGGCGGCGAGCAGCAGCAACGGTCCGGCGATCAGACAGCCCGGCACGAGCAGCCGGTGGTCCGAGCCGACCGCGAGCCGCACCAGGTGCGGTGCGGCGAGCCCGATGAAGGCGACGGGCCCGGCGACCGCGACCGCCGACCCGGCGAGCAGCACGACCGCGATCCCGCCGACCGCCCGGATCCTGGCGACCGGCACGCCGAGCGCCTGCGCCGAGTCGTCGCCCAGGGCGAGCGCGTTGAGGGCGGGCGAGATGGCGACGGCCATGACCAGGCCGACGACCAGAGTGGGCAGTACCGGCCAGAGCACGTCGAGGGTGCGGCCGGACAGCGACCCCGCGAGCCAGAAGCGCGCCTCGTCCAGGGTGCGTTCGCTGGCCAGCATCACGGCCTGTGTCCAGGACAGGAGCACCATCTGGAGTACGACACCGCCGAGCGCGAGCCGCACCGGGTCGAGGTCACCGGCGCGCCGCGCCAGGAGCTGGGCGAGCAGGCCCGCACCGGCGGCTCCGGCGAAGGCGAACCACAGGTACTCGACGGGCTGGGTGAGATGCAGGGCGTAGATCGCGACGACGACCGCGAAACCCGCGCCCGCGTTGATGCCGAGCGTGGTCGGGGAGGCGAGCGGATTGCGCGTGATGCCCTGGGCGACCGCACCGGCCACGCCGAGCGCTGCGCCCACCGCGAGCGCGACGACGGTGCGGGGCAGCCGCAGTCCCGTGACCACGATCGCGTCCCGTCCATGGGCGTCGCCGAAGAGGGCGTCGGCCACTGTGGACAGCGGCACGGAGCGGGCTCCCAGGGCCAGGCTCAGCGCGGCGCACAGCACCAACGCGCCGACTCCGGCGAGGAGTAGAGGGATCCGCCGTGCGGAGAGACCGCCTGGTGGGGCGGCCTGATCGATCTTGGACACGGGGGAGGAGTTTAGGTTAGGTATACCTAAAACTGTCAACTACCTGTGCGCAGGGCGTTACGCCGAGGTGGCAGGGCGCGGCGCGCGACACCGCTTGAGCGGACGGCAAGGATTTTGTCAGTAAGGTAAGGCTTACTTTGGTGCAGCGGATCATTCCGTCGGAGCACCACTCGTCGTCCTGCCTGCCCGCCTTCTTTCCTTGGAGTACGCGTGCCGCTGACCGTGGCGCCGGCGCCGACCGCCGCCGCCCTGAGCCCCGCCATCCGGCTTGCCGCCACCTACCGGAGGCTCGCCGAGCGCTGCGCGTCGCTCGATGTCACGGTCGCGAAACCCGGTGTGACGGAGCGTCAGGGCCTGCTCAGCGGTGCGGAGTTGGCGCGGGACGAGAGCGCACTCGCGGCGTTCGTGGCGGCCGAGGCCGACCGCATCCGCGCCGCCCACGACCACACGCCCCGGCCGGACGTCGCCGCGTCCCGCGCGCTGCACGACTACCTCTGGTCGGTCTCGCTGCTCATGAGCGGCCCGTGGCATCTGGAGCGACGCGTGCCGCGGGTCGAGCCGGCCGACGTCCGCGTCGATCTCGCGACCGGCGCCTTCGAGGTCACCCCCGGCCCCTTCGCCTGTCTGCCGGACGACCCGGCCGCCGGACACCCCGGCATCCGGGTGCTGCCGGACGAGGAGTCGCTCCGCGTCGAGCTGCGCGCGGCGGTGGTCGCCCACATGCGGCCGCTGCTCACCGCGATCGGCCCCCGACTGCGGCGCGGGCCGCGGGCGTTGTGGGGCATGGCCGGCGACGACCTCATCTCCGGGATCTGGTACCTGGGCCGGATGCTCGGCGAGGAGGACGCGGCACTGCGGGCCGTCGACGCGCTGCTCCCGGGGCCCGTCGAGCCGTTCCCCGGCGGCGCCGCCTTCCGGCACCTCACGACACGCGACGGCGCGCGCCACCCCACCCGTACGCGCCTGGGCTGCTGCCTCTATTACGCGATCCCCGCGACCGAGGCGTGCGGGACCTGCCCACGGGTCTGCGACGCCGAGCGGCTGCGCAGGCTGGAGGGTGAGCCCACCCCGTAACGCCCCGCACACCCCGTAGCATCGCGGCGACGCCTATGACGGGAGTGGCCCATGCCCCGGTCCGCGAACGACAGCCCCTTCGAAGTCCCTGTCATCGACATCGGCCCGTACGTCGACGGAGCGGGCTCGGAGGCCGAACGGGCCCGCGTGGCGCGCGAGATCGACGACGCCTGTTCCCGCGTCGGCTTCGTCCAGATCCTCGGCCACGGGATTCCCGACGAGATCCTGGACGGCCTGAAGGGTGCCGTCGACGGTTTCTTCGGGCTGCCCCTGGAGACGAAGAAGCGCTACCGGCTCACCGGGGCGAACCGCGGCTACAGCCCGCCCAGGAGCGAATCCCTCAGCCTGAGCCTCGGCGTGGAGTCCGCCGGACGCATGAACGACTTCTTCGAGGCGTTCAACGTCGGCACCGAAGCCCGCTCGTTCCCCGGACTCGACCTTTCCGAGGACGACTACGGGATCAACGTCTGGCCCGCGGAGGTCGACGGCTTCGAACAGGCGGTGCTGCGCTACTTCGCCCGCGCAGGACGGGTCGCCCGCACCCTGACGCGGATCTTCGCCGACGCGCTGGGCGAGCGTCCCGACTTCTTCGAACCGCTCACCGACCACTCCATCGACGTACTGCGCATGAACAACTACGCGCTGCCGGAAGGCACCGTCAGCCTCGACGGCGACCTGACCGGCATGGGCGAGCACACCGACTACGGTCTGGTGACCGTGCTGTGGGCGGACCGGATCCCGGGCCTTCAGGTGCTCGGGACCGACGGGGTCTGGCACGACGTCACGCCCGTCGAGGGCGCGCTCCTGGTCAACCTGGGCGACCTCACCGCCCGGCTCACCAACGACCGCTGGATGTCCACCCTGCACCGCGTCAAACCGCCGGTCGTCGACGGCGGCATCGTGCGGCGGCGCTCCGTCGCCTACTTCCACGACGGCAACGTCGACGCGGTGATCGCCACGCTGCCCAGCCATCTGGACGCCGCCGACGACCTGGCGTACGGACCGATCCTCGTCCGCGACCACATCAAGGCGAAACTGGCGGGCTCCCGGCAGGGCAAGGCGAACGTGGCGGCCGTCCGGGAGGCGGCGCGGGTGCGCGCCGCCGCCGAACGGGAGGCCGGCACCTGAACGGCGCCCGCCTCACCCCTGCTCGTGCGCGGCGCGCAGCGCCTCCACCGCCTGCACGATGTTCGCCTCGGCGGCCGCCTTCTGGACGCCGAGGCCGGTGAGCGGACCCGAGCCGTCCTCCGCCTCCAGGAGCGCGAGCAGGATGTGTTCCGTCCCGATGTAGTTGTGGCCGAGCCGCAGTGCCTCGCGGAAGGTCAGCTCAAGGGCCTTCTTCGCGCCCGAGTCGTACGGGATCAGATCGGGTACGTCGCCGACGGCGGGCGGCAGTTGATCCGTGATCCGCTCGCGTACGGCGTCCAGCGCCACGCCCTGGGCGACGACCGCCTTGGCGGCGAGGGCGTCGGGCTCGGTCAGCAGGCCGAGGGTGAGATGGGCCGTGCCCGTCTCGTCGTTGCCCGCGGCGCGCGCCTCCTCCTGCGCGGCCATGACCACCTTCCTGGCCCGGTCGGTGAACCGGCTGAACCCCTGCCGGGGATCGAGGTCGGAGACCTCGCCGGGTTCCTTCGGCACGAACCGCTTCTGGGCGGCCTGCCGGGTGACCCCCATGCTCTTGCCGATGTCCGTCCAGGACGCGCCGGAGCGGCGCGCCTGGTCCACGAAGTGGCCGATCAGATGGTCGGCGACGTCACCCAGGTGGTCCGCGGCGATGACGGCGTCGGTGAGCTGGTCGAGAGCGTCGGTGTGGACCTTCTTGATGGCCTCGATCAGGTCGTCGAGGCGGATGGGGTGCGAAGGCTGCGAGGGCTGCGTCATGTGTCAACCTTAGGTTGACAGTCTTCTGACTGTCAACCACGAGTTGACACCCCTGTGTCCGCTGACCGACTCGCCCGCTGCGCCCCTGCTCCCCTACTCCGCCCAAGGGGAGCCCTGGATCACCTCGACGAAGTCGCCGCGGGTGAAGCCGGGGACGAAGTGGGCGAGGACATCGGCCTTCACGTTCCCGAAGGCGGTCTCCGGCTTGGGCGCGATCCCCTCGGTGAACGCTGCCAGGATGCGCCGCTTGAAGTCGGGCCGGGGGTGCAGCGCGGTCACCGCGGCATGGTCCTCGGCGGTCAGGTCGTCGTAGCCGATGCCCAGTACGTCGTACTCGACCCCGGCGGTGACCAGCGCGACCTCCGGCTCCATGAACGCGGGGATGCCCGGAGTGGTGTGCAGGGCGATGGCCGTCCACACCCGGCGCACGGCGTCCTCCGGCACACCGTGACCCCGCAGGAAGCGGCGCGCCTCGTCGGCGCCGTCCACCTCGAACCGGTGGCCACTGTCGCGGAACGCCTCGCCCAGGCCCAGGTCGTGGAACATCGCCCCGATGCAGAGGAGTTCGGGGTCGAAGCTGAGCCCGCGCCGCGCGCCCTGGAGGCTGCCGAACCAGAAGACGCGGCGCGAGTGGTGGTAGATCAGCTCGCTCGTGGTGTCCCGCACCAGTTCGGTGGCCGCGGCGGCGAGCCCGGTGTCCGGGACGGAGACTCCGGCGGCGGTGGAGGCGGTCATGGCGTGACTCCTGTCGTAGGCGCGACGGTCGTAGGCGTAAGAGAGACGGTCGTAGGCGTAAGAGAGGGGAGGGCGTGGAGCGCGGGTCCGATGTCTCCGGTCGCTGTCCCTGACCCTGATGCGACCAGCCTGCTCGACGGGCGCACACCCCGGTCACGGAAGCGGCGGAACGCGGCGGCCTCGGCAGCGACGAGACGCTGCGCCGGGCCTTCGCGCGGCACTTGGGGACGACACCGTCGGCGTACGCCGCACGCTTCCGGACGACTGGGCCCGGCGCACCGCAGGGCCCATCGCCAGCGAGGCGATGAGAAGGACGCCGCCGAGCAGCAGCCACCCCGGCACGCCCCACGTCACCAGGAGCGAGGTCAGCAGCAGCGGGCCAAGCGTGCGGGCCACCGGCACCCCCGTACCGAAGAAGCCCTGGTACTGGCCCACTCGACCGGCCGGGGCCAGGTCGAAGCCGAGCTGCCAGGAGCCGGCCGACTGCTGCATCTCGGCGACGACCTGGAGCACGGCAGCCGCCACGAGGACCGCCGCCGTCGCCCAGACGGGAAGCCCCGCTGCCGAGCAGGCGAAGGCCGCGCACGACGCGAACATCACCAGGCCGGAGCGGCGCACCGCGCGGGTCGCCGTGCGCGGCCCGTCGACGCCGCGCGCCATCCGCACCTGGAAGGCCGTCACGGCAAGGGTGTTGAGGACGAAGAGCGCGGAGACCAGCCAGCCCGGCGCGTTCGTCCGCTCCACGATCCACAGCGGAACGGCGAGGCTGAGCAGCGGCATCCGCAGCAACAGCACCGCGTTGAGCGCGGTGACCACGGCATACGGCCGGTCCCTGAGCACCGCGAACCGCGGCTCGTCCTTCGCGCGCCCCAAGTGGCCCGGCACCGACGGCAGTCGCAGCAGCGTGAGCGCGCAGAGCAGGAAGCTGACCGCGTCGAGCGCGAACACCGCGAGGTAGGCCTCCCGCGTGTCGTGCCGCAGGGCGAGCCCGCCGAGCGCGGCGCCCACGGCGAGCCCGGCGTTGAGCGTCGACTGCAGATGCGCGAGGACGCCCGTACGCGCCGCCGGATCCACCAGACCGGCGAGCAACGCCTGGCGCGCCGCGGCGAGTCCGCACTGCGCGACGGCGTACAGACAGGCGGTGAGGAGGAAGGGGACGAAGGAGCGGATGAAGAGGAAGGAGCCGACCGACGCGCCGGTGGCCACGGCGAGCAGTACGGCCGTGCCGCGCGGACCCCGCCGGTCGGCGAGTGCCCCGAGCGGCACACCCGTGACGGAGCCGATGGCCCACGCGATCGTCAGGGCGAGCCCGATCTGGGTGGGGGAGAGGCCGACGACCCGCGTGAAGTAGAGGGCCGAGGTCACGTAATAGGCGCCGTCGCCCACGGAGTTGCTCAGCTGGGCGGCGGCGAGGACACGCGGTGCGCCCCTCGGCGGAAGGATCCGGATCGGCACGACTCTCCCCAGGTCAGCGGCTGCCGGGCCGATTGGTTCCGGCCCGACGGGGAGAGATTAGCCAGCCAAGTGGTCCGCCCTTCAGGCCATTTGGGGCGCTGTGGCTTGGGCCAAATCGCGCGGCCCGTGCCGGCTAGGAGCCCGGTCGGCGCACCATGAAGACGTCGACGGGGTCCTGCTCCTCGACGCTGAACCCGTGCCGCTCGTACAGCCGCCGCGCGGCGCTGCCCCGCAGCACGTTCAGGCGGACGGGATCGCCTGCCGCGTCGGTCCGTTCGAGCAGGGAGCGCAGTACGGCCGAGCCCAGGCCGCGGCCCTGGAGCGCGGGATCGAGATAGAAGTGCTCGAGCCACAGCCCGTCCGGGGCGGGCCGCAGTGCGACACAGCCCGCGAAGGCTCCGTCGGCGACGATCACCGAGGTGTGCCGGGGCAGGAAGGCGTCGCGGAACCGCTGGCGCACCCGGTGCTCGTCGAACCGCCCGAGCCGCTCCAGGTCCGGGCGCATCACCGTCGCGCGCAGCTCGGCGATCGTCTCGACGTCGGTGGGCTCGGCGGCCCGCAGGGTCCAGACCGGCGCGGGCTTCGACGGCTGGTCGGTCGGCGTGTTCACGGACGTAGTTTCCCTGGTCGCCGGCTTGCGGCAGGGAGTGGGGTCCTCGGCGGCCTGGCAGCGGGCGCAGACTCCGCTCAGCTCCAGGGTGTGCTCGAGCGCGGCGAACCCGGTGCTCTCGCCGAGCCGCTCGGCCCAGCGCTCGACGACCTCCGCGTCGACCGGCTGACTGCGCCCGCAGCAGCGGCAGATGAGGTAGTGGCTGTGCTCGTCCGTGGGCCGCTGCAGATAGAGCCGCTCGCCGCCTTCGTCGCGTACGACGTCGACGAGACCGGCGCGGCCGAGTTCGCGCAGGGTGCGGTAGACGGTGGTCAGTCCGACCGTGCTGCCGGACGCGGCCATCAGGGCGTGCAGCTCCTGGGCCGAGACGAAGTCCGCGCAGCGGGCCAGTGTCTCCAGTACGGCGGTGCGCTGGCGCGTCCTGCGCAGGCCCCGCTCGGCGGCGCGGGTGTCCCGCGCGGCCGGCGGGGGCGCCGTCCGGACAGTGCCCATGGGGACTCCTTGGCGGAAGAAAGCCGGGTGGAGCCCCCATGGTAAATGAACATCGTTTTCAAGTCGACGAGGGCGGCCGGGCGGGCCGGGTGAACCCGCGCCTCCGTCGGACCGGCTCTAGGCGGCCTGCTTCTCGTACCCCACGAGCCGCACGCAGACGGCGAGGCCCTCGATGGCCTGCTCCAGCTCCGTGAGGCCCGGGTAGCTCGGCGCGATGCGGATGACGGCGTCGCGCGGGTCGTCCCCGTACGGGTGCGTCGCGCCCGCCGGGGTCAGCACGATGCCCGCGTCTGCGGCGCGGCGCACGACCTCCTTGGCGCAGCCTTCCGGCACCTCGAGCGTGACGAAGTAACCGCCCTTGGGGTCGGTCCACGTGGCGAGGCCGGTGGAGCCCAGCTCGGCGTCCAGGATGCGGGCCACCGTCTCGAACTTCGGCTGGAGCAGGGCACGCTGGCGCTCCATGTGGGCGCGCACGCCGTCCGCGTCCCGAAGGAAGAGGACGTGCCGCAGCTGGTTGATCTTGTCGGGGCCGATCGACCGCTTCTGGTTGTTGGCGAGGAGCCACTTCACGTTCGCGGGCGAGGAGCCGAAGAAGGCGACACCGGCGCCCGCCGCGGTGATCTTCGAGGTGGAGCCGAACACGAAGGCCCGGTCCGCGTTGCCCGCGTCCGCGCACGCGGCGAGCAGATCGGCGATCTCGACCGGCGTGTCGGTGAGGTGGTGGGCGGCGTACGCGTTGTCCCAGAAGATCCGGAAGTCGGGGGCCGCGGTCCGCATCGTGGCGAGGCGCGTCACGATCGCGTCGCTGTAGCAGACGCCGTCCGGGTTGCTGTACTTCGGCACGCACCAGATGCCCTTGATCGCCGGGTCCTCGGCGACGAGGCGCTCCACGACGTCCATGTCGGGTCCCTCGGCCGTCATCGGCACGGGGATCATGTCGATGCCGAACCGCTCGCAGAGCGCGAAGTGCCGGTCGTAGCCGGGGACCGGGCAGAGGAACTTGACGCGCTCCTGGTCCACCCAGCGCGACTCGGCGCCGGGCACCACGCCCAGCAGGGCGTGCACGAGGCAGTCGTGCATCAGCTCAAGGCTGGAGTTGCCGAGCGCGAGCAGCTGGCCGGCCGGTACCTGGAGGACGCCGGCGAAGATCTCCCGCAGCTCGGGCAGGCCCTGGAGACCCCCGTAGTTGCGTACGTCGGTGCCGTCGGCCGAGGTGTGCCGGCCGCCCGGCAGGCTGAGCAGGTCGTCGGAGAGGTCGAGCTGCTCGGGCGCCGGCTTGCCGCGCGTGAGGTCGAGCTTGAGTCCGCGGGCGACCAGGGCCTCGTAGTCCTGAAGGGCCCGCTCGCGGAGCCCGCCGAGGGCGTCGGCGCTCAGCTCGGTGGTCATGGGTGTGTCCTCTCACTGCTGGTGGCACGGCCCGTACTGGCGCCGGGGGGCTTCCGTACTGCCTGCCGAGGATACAAACCGGCCCGGTGGCCGACTTCCGCCGGGGCGTGTCCCTCCGCTTATCCTCGGGGAATGGTGCGGAGCGCGGCGGAAGACGTCACCGGATACCTGGCCGAGGTGCCCGAGGAGCGCAGGGCCGCCCTGGCCCGGCTGCGGCAGCTGTGCCGGGCCGAGCTGCCGGGCTTCGACGAGGTCATGGCGTACGGAATGCCCGCGTACGGGCGGAACGGCACCGCCGAGATCGCCTTCGCGAGCCAGAAGCAGTACGTGTCCTTCTACCTCCTGCGCGTCGAGGTGCGCGGCGCCTTCGAGGAGCGGCTGGCCGGGCACGACATGGGCAAGGGCTGCCTGCGCTTCCGCAAGGCGGAGAACATCGACTTCGAGCTGGTGCGGGAACTGCTCAGGGCGACGGCGGCGCTGCCTGCCTGACCCAGGTCTGGTCCGCGGGCGACTTCTCGTCGGCGTCGGCGAGCCAGAAGAGCAGGGGCGACAGGGTCAGCTCCAGGACGGCAAGACCCGTCTGGAAGCCGTGCGGCCAGCCGTGCACGGCGATCGAAAGGACCCGCCCGAGCGCGCCGAGCAGGAAGACGGCGGTCAGCCAGCGCACGGCCGTGGCCGGAATGGGGGACTGCCGGGCCGCCCAGAGCCAGGCGAGGCCGTACCCGGCGAAGATCGCACCGAAGAACCGCCCGAGGCTGTCGATGGTCGCACCGGCCGAGCCCTCGCCCGGGATCGAGGCGTTTCCGAGCAGTACGTGGAAGAGGCCGATGGCCACGCAGGCGTACCCCATCGTCAGTGCGAGGACCCGCAGCACCTGTGCCCTGGTCATGATCGACTGCCCCCTGCCATTAGTAGACGCGCATCTAGTAAGACGTGCCCCACGCTACGGGAAGCTACTAGACATGTGTCAAGTAAGCTGTCCCCGTGCCTCCCCGCCAGCGGCTCAGCCCCGCAGATCGCCGTGCCCAGCTCCTCGCCGTCGCGGCGCGGCTCTTCGCCGCGCATCCGTACGACGAGGTGCTGATGGAGGGCGTCGCCGAGCAGGCCGGGGTCTCCCGCGCGCTGCTCTACCAGCACTTCCCCGGCAAGCGGGACCTGTTCGCCGCGCTCTACCAGCAGGTGGCGGACCAGCTCCTCGCCAAGACGCGGCTCGACCCCGCCGACACCTTCGCCGAGCAGCTGGTCGAGGGCCTGGACGCGCACATCGAGTACTTCGCGGAGCACCGCAACACCGTCCTCGCGGCGAACCGTGTCCTCGCGGGCGACCGGCTGATCCAGACGATCATGCAGGACGAACTGGACGCCCTGCGCGAGGGATTGCTCGGGTCCCTCCGGCTCACCGACGCCACCACCCGCAAGGCGGTCTCGGGCGTCCTGAAGAGCTGGCTGGTCTTCGTCCAGGTCCTGTGCGTCGACTGGCTGACGGACCCGACGTGCACGCGCCGGGAACTGCGAGACGTCTGCGTGGGCGCGGTCCTGGGCGCGGTCCGCCCGCTGCTCCCGGAGGACCCGGCCCCGGACTGGCCGCGCTGAGGCAGGGGCGCCGCTCTACGATCGCCGGATGCCGCGCAACGAGAAGAAGTCACGGCGCCTGGCCGTCGACGGGAACGTCTACCTGTGGACCGTGGGCCACACGCACCGGGCGCTGGGCGACGGGCGCTACGAGGACTGCTGCGAGGTCCTCGACATCCGGCTCTTCCGGGCCCGTGGCCGGCTGCGCGTGCTCTTCCGGGAAGGGCCGGACCGGCTTGTCCCCGACGGGTATCTGCACGCGGGCGCGGTCGGCACCGCGGGCGGCGCCTTCCTGAACCTCCACGAGCCGGGCACCGTCCGAGCCTTCCTCGACGCGGCTCTGGCCCAGGGATGGCGCCCCGACGACCCGCCGCCCCTGGAGCTGGACGGCTGGCCCCTCTTCGAAGCCGCGGCCGCCCGTCGGCGCGCGTAACATCGCGCACCCGGCGTCGATCAGTGGCCGGGACGGACGCGGAGATCGGGAGCGGGACAGTGGACGAAGCGGCATCGGCGCGGCTCGGCAGCGGCAAGTACCTGCTGGTCACCAGCTACCGCAAGAACGGCACCCCGGTGCCGAGCCCCGTCTGGGTGGTCGAGGACGGCGCCGCGCTGGGGGTCTGGACGGCCGCGGACTCCTGGAAGGTCAAGCGCATCCGCAACAACCCCGACGTCCTGGTCGGCCCCTGCGACCTGCGCGGCAACCCGACGGGCGACCCGGTCCCCGCCACCGCGGAGATCTGCAACCCGGAGACCACGGCCCGCTACCGCACCCTCATCGCCCGCAAGTACGGCCTGATCGGCCGCCTGACCCTGCTGGGCAGCAGGCTCCGGCGGGGGATGAGCGGGACGGTGGGGATCCGGATCTTGCTGACGGGGGCGGCGCCGCAGGACTGAGCTGGTGGGGGCGCCGCAGGACTGAGGGGGGAGCCGGGCGCGTGGGGCATGCCGCGTCGGTCGGTCGGCCGAGGGGTCGAAGGTGCGGCGACGGTCGTCGGTGGGGCCTCGAAGGTTCCGGCCGTACTCCCGTGAGTGCCGGTCGACGCGTGTTGAGCCGGGTGGTGCCCGGCACGGGGTGCCCACGCCGACCTCCGGGTGCCGTCCGGTGCAGTGCTCTGTGTCGGGTGCGCCGCGACAACCGCCGGTTGTGCCCGACGTGGGCTGCCGCGTCGGTCGGTCGGCCGAGGTGGTCGAAGGTGCGGCGGCGGTCTTCGGCCGGGCCCCGAAGGCTCCGGCCGCACTCCCGCGAGTGCCGATCACCGCGTGCTGAGCCGGGTGGTGCCCGGCACGGGGCGCCGCACCGACCGCCGGGTGCCGTCCGGTGCAGTGCTCTGTGTCGGGTGCGCCGCGACAACCGCCGGGTGTGCCCGACGTTGGCCGCCGCGTCGCTCCTCGCGGACATCGGCCTGCGTCTCGCTCGGCGTAGGAGCCGGGCCGCCCCCCCGCGCCCTGCTCAGGCCGCGCGCTTCTCGGCCGCCTCCGGCTCCAGCTCCTTGCGGAAGGCTGCGGCCGTCTCGCTCGCGTGGCGTAGTCCGATGCGGGTGAACTCCCGCTCCAGGTCGGCGAGTTCGGCCAGTGTCCTGGTCCGGTCGCGGCCGAGGCGGGCCCGCGACTTGACCAGGCCCAGGCTCGCCAGTGCCGTGCCGCGGGGCTCGTGCATGGCGCGGAACTCGTCGAGAGCGGTGGCGTACATGTCGCGGGCCGCCGCGTAACGTCCGCACCGGTACAGGACGTTGCCGCGCATCTTGTGGTTGTACGCGAGCGCGCTCGCCAGGTCCATCTCGCGGCAGACCGCCTCCGCCTCCGAGAGGAGAGCCAGCGCCTGATCCGTTTCGCCGCGCAGCG
Source organism: Streptomyces sp. NPDC050658 (assembly GCF_044457025.1). Lineage (NCBI taxonomy): Bacteria > Bacillati > Actinomycetota > Actinomycetes > Kitasatosporales > Streptomycetaceae > Streptomyces > Streptomyces sp. NPDC050658. The sequence continues at coordinate 143,116 of NZ_JBITGM010000004.1, read as the reverse complement.
ACAGTACGTCGGCCACGCCGCGCAGCGACCACGCGCGCCCCCGCGCGTCCTGCGCCTCCGTCGCGATGCGTACGCACTCGGTGAAGAGTTCCAGCGCCTCGGCGTAGTCGCCGGTGTTGCGCCGCATCTGGGCGATGCCCGACATCGCCCACACCATGTGCCGCGCCTCGCCGTGCGCCCGCCCCTGTTCGAGCAGCTGCTCGTGCAGCGCCGCCACCGCCGCGTAATCCCCCTGGATACGGCCCGTCTCGGCGAGCCCGGCCAGCGCGTACCCCTGGGCGAGTCGCTCCCCGCTGTCGGCGGCGAGGGTCACGCCCCACGCCAACAGCCGCCGCGCGAGCCGCAGTCGGCCGCACTGGCGGGCCAGCGTGCCGCCGCTCCACAGCGCCCAGGCCATGGCTCCGCCGTCCCCCGCGGCCCGCGCGCTGCGGTAGCTCTGCCGCCAGGCGGCCCCCGCCTCGTCCACATGCCCGAGGCGCCGGTTGGCCTCGGCCAGGGCGAGTGCGGCGCGCGCCCTCTCCAGCGTGGTGTCCGCCGCGGAGAGGGCACGGTCCGCCGCCGTCCGCACGTCCTCGTAGGACGAGTTCACCCCCAGCGCCGAGCCCAGTTCCCCCTGGTACTCGGGCGCGAATGCCTTGCCGTGCATGGATCAAAGACCTCTCGATCAATTCCGTACGCCGGTCTCCGTACGTTGATCAAGAAGCTACGAGCGTGCGCGGTGCGGCGAATCCCCCCGCGTATGGGTCATTCCGTACGACTCCAGGGCTACGCGTGGGCCCTTGGTCATCATCGGGATGTACGGGGCGGGGTGGGGCCGCGGTCGTCAGCCGGCGTCCGGCGTGACGTCCGAGACATCGGAGTGCGAGACGTCGGAGTGCGGGAGTTCGGAGCGCGGGATGTCGGAGTCCGCGGCTTCCGGGGCCGCGTCGAAGGCCGGCATGTCGTCGAAGACGGCACCGGCCTCGGAGGCCACGGCGGCAGCGGCACTCGTCGAACCCGCGGTCGCCGCCTGCAGCGCCGAGATGCACGCGGCGATCGACTGCTGCAGCTCCTCGAGGCGCAGCAGCATGTCGTCCTCGTAGATGTCGTCGACCTCGGCGTCGTCGAAGGTCAGCTCCTCGAAGACCTTCGTCGCCTTCTGCAGGCTGCTGTAGAACTTCGCGCGGCGCTCCTGCACCCGCAGCTGCGGGTCGCTCTGCACGGTCTGCGCGACCAGGTCCTTCACCGTGTCGTACGCCTCGCGGGCCCACTCGCCGGAGTCCTCGCCGTCGTCCAGCTCGTCGATCAGGGAGAGGTGCCGCTCGGCCTCCTCCTTCAGCTCGGCGGGCGCGTCGATCAGCTGGCCCGCCGGAGTCTTGACCTGCCCCTTGTCGACGATCTGGCGGACGTAGTCGACCCGGTCGCCCGACTTGGCCTCGGCCGCGACCGCCTTCTTCAGGTCATCGTCCCTGACGATGTCGCGGACCAGCTCCGTGCGCAGCGCCGGGTCCTCGTCGAGCCGGTCCATCAGCGCCCGCCGGGCCGCCTCGGCGGTGCCGGGGTCGGCGAGGATCGCGGCCCGCAGCGCGGTCGGGTTCTCGGCGACCTCCAGGGCCTTGGTGGGGCGGATGCCCTCCGCCTCGGCGGCCTCCGTGATCGCGGTGCCACGCGGCGTGAGGGCGCTGGAACGGGACGCGTAGTACGTCAACCAGGCGTCGGCGTCGGGGAGTTCGATGTCGACGCCGGGGCTGAGGGTCTCGAAGTGCGGCACGAGACCGTCGTCGGCGGCCTTGTCCCAGGCCTTGTAGTAGCGCATGACGCGGTCCGCCGAGCAGCCGGCGAGCTCGCTGAACTGCTTCGCCGAGATCTTCGGCGTCTCGTCGGCGTCCTGCTCCTGGGGGCTCTGGCCACCGGGCCGCACACTGCGCGCGACCTTCAGGGCGAAGCCCCAGCCGCCGGTCCGCGCGTAGGCGCCGAACTCGCGGGCGTCCCGGGCCACCGGGTCGGGCACGTCGGCCGCGGCGACAGCGGGTGCGTCTGCCGCGGGGACCCCGGCGGACGGATCTGCTGCTTCGGACGGCGCGATGGCAAGAGTCACGGAAGGTTCTCCTGGATGGTGATGACAACTATCTGAGCGCTGACTCGACACCTTATCGCCTCTATTGAGGTGGTATGAGGGCGAGTTGTTGCCGCTCGAACCACTGTCCACCTCGGTGGAGGCGGGGCTTCCGGCGACGGGCGCTCCTCGGGGGGCCTACACGTACTGATCACATCTCCTCCCCGAGGATGACTCTGTGCATTGGGCACTACAGCGGCCGTGGGCCGATAGTCCGACTCAGAGTCGGACTCCCGGGACGGATCGGGACCGGAACATTGAGGGGAAACCTGCTGACCGCCCTGACGTGCACCGATGCGACGCCGGGGAGAGTCGCCCTGCCTGCCAAACCCGACGGGAGTCCCTTTCGCCGTGGCTACGTTCCTCTACAAACTAGGCCGCCTCGCCTTCCGGCGACGCCGTTATGTGGCACTGATGTGGGTGGTGCTGCTCGCCGGCGTCGGCTTCTCCGCGTCCGCCGCACCCGCACCGCCCGAAGACTCCTTCTCCATGCCGGGGACGGAGTCCCAGAAGGCCTTCGACCTTCTCGACGAGAAGTTCCCGGCCGCCAGTGCCGAGGGCGCCACGGCCCGAGTCGTCATCCGCGCCCCCGAGGGCGAGAAGCTGACCGATGCCGGGCCCAAGTCCGACGTCGAGAAGCTGGTCAAGACGCTGGGCGCAGGTCCGCAGGTCTCCGGGGTCGCCGACCCGTACAAGGCGAACGCCGTCAGCAAGGACGGCACCACCGCGTACGCGTCGGTCACGTACAAGGTCAACGCCCAGGAGCTCACCGACAAGGCGCGCGACGCGCTCACCAAGGCCACCGACGACGCCCGTGACACGGGCTTCACCGTCGAGACCGGCGGTGACGCCGTGATGGCCGAGCAGGAGATGGGCGGCTCCGCCGAGCTCATCGGCATCGCGGTCTCCGCGGTCGTCCTGGTGATCACCTTCGGCTCGATGGTCGCCGCGGGCATGCCGCTCCTGACCGCCATCATCGGTGTGGGCATCGGCGTCTCCGGCATCGCGGCGCTCGGCAGCGTCCTCGACCTGTCGGCCACCACGTCGACGCTCGCGATGATGATCGGCCTCGCCGTCGGCATCGACTACGCCCTCTTCATCGTCTCCCGCTACCGCGCGGAGATCGCCGACGGCCGCGAACCGGAGGAGGCCGCGGGCCGCGCCACCGGCACCGCGGGGTCCGCCGTGGTGTTCGCCGGACTTACCGTCATCGTCGCGCTGTCCGGCCTCGCGATCGTCAACATCCCGATCCTCACCAAGATGGGCCTGGCCGCGGCCGGCACCGTCGCGATCGCCGTCCTCATCGCGCTCACCATGATCCCCGCGCTGCTCGGCTTCGCGGGCCGCAAGGTGCTGCGCCGCAAGGACCGCAAGAAGCCCGTCAGCGAACTGCGCGACGCGAACGCCAAGCCGAAGCTCGGCACCCGCTGGGCCCGCTTCGTGCTGCGCCGCCCGCTGCCGGTGCTGCTGCTCGCGGTGGTCGGCCTCGGCACCGCCGCCGTACCGATGGCGAGCCTGGAGCTGGGCCTGCCGGACGAGGGTTCGTCCGCGCCGGACACCACACAGCGCAAGGCGTACGACATGCTGTCCGAGTCCTTCGGCGCGGGCTTCAACGGCCCGCTGATGGTCACTGTCGACACCGACAAGGGCGCCGGCGCGGGGGCCGCCGCAGCCACGGTCGGCAAGGAGATCGGCAAGATCGACGGGGTCGCCGCCGTCGCGCCCGCCCAGGCCAACAAGAGCGACGACACCGCGATCTTCAACGTCGTACCGAAGACCGGCCCGAGCGACCACAAGACCGAAGAGGTCGTCAAGACGATCCGCTCGACCGTCGACGGACTCGGCGACAAGACCGGCTCCGAGGTCCTGGTCACCGGCGCGACCGCGATGACCATCGACTTCTCGCAGACCCTGGACGACGCGCTGCTTCCCTACCTGGGACTCGTCGTCGGCCTGGCCTTCCTCCTCCTGATGCTGGTCTTCCGCTCGGTCCTGGTGCCGCTCAAGGCGGCGCTCGGCTTCCTCCTCTCGGTGGCAGCGGCGCTCGGCGCGGTCGTCGCGGTCTTCCAGTGGGGCTGGCTCGCCGACATCGTGGGCGTGGACCAGCCGGGCCCGATCATGAGCATGATGCCGATCTTCATGATCGGCGTGGTGTTCGGCCTGGCCATGGACTACGAGGTCTTCCTCGTGACACGGATGCGTGAGGCGTACGTCCACGGGGCGCGGCCCGGCGAGGCCGTCGTCACCGGCTTCACGCACGGCGGGCGGGTCGTCGCCGCCGCGGCGGTCATCATGATCAGCGTCTTCTCCGGCTTCATCATGGAGAACGACGACATGATCAAGATGATGGGCTTCGGTCTGGCCATCGCCGTCCTGTTCGACGCGTTCGTCGTCCGCATGGCGATCGTCCCCGCCGTCCTCGCCCTCCTGGGCAAGTCGGCGTGGTGGCTCCCGAAGTGGCTCAACTGGCTGCTGCCCAACGTCGACGTGGAGGGCGAGAAGCTGCACAAGCAGCTCGGCGACGTCCCGTCGACGCCGCACCAGGACCGCGACCGCGAACTGGAGTCCGTACGAGGCTGAGCCCCTGACACTCCGCCGCTCCGTCGCTCGGTGAGGAGCGCATCCCCGTCGGCCCGGTGACCGCATACGGTCACCGGGCCGACGCCTGTTCGGCCGTAGATCATGCGCTGCACTCTTCGGCGCCGGCAGACTCAGGCTTCGAGGCGGAGCCAGCTGTCGCCGGTGCGGAGCCACAGCAGGCCGTCGCGACCCTGGCCGCAGCGCATGACCACCCGTCCGGGCACGCGGACCTTGCGCCGCTCGGTCACCCTCCAGTTGTCACCGTCCGACATTCACCGGCCGACGGGGTGACGCGCGTCAGGAACGTGCCTCCGCGCCTGCCCGCGACGAGGATGCGGGACTCGGGGAGAAGCGCGATCTTTGGATGTTGATGGTCGACACCACACCCCCCGAACGTAACGCTGAGGAGGAGGAGTTCATGGTGCCGGAACCGGCGCCCCTCGATCTCATTAATCCCTTGCCCGTCTCCCACGCCCCACCCAGAATCTCCGCATGACCACGACCACGAAAACCGCCGCCCTGCCGCTGACCGCCACCGCCCGTCCGGTGCGCGTCCAGCAGCAGCCCGGCCGTCCGCGAAGGCCCGTGCTCGCGAACCTGTGATCGAGGCCCTGGTCGCGGGCGCCCTCGCCGGATATGGCATCGCCATGCCGGTCGGGGCCGTCGGGACCTATCTCGTGGCCCTCACCGCGCGGACATCCCTGCGGACCGGCGCCTGCGCCGCGCTGGGCATCGCCACCGCCGACGGTCTCTACGCCCTGATCGCGATGGTCGGCGGCAGCTCGCTCACCCAGCTCCTGCGGCCGGTGATGGATCCGCTGCGCTGGGCATCGGCCGTGGTGCTCGTCGCGCTCGCGGTGCAGGGCGGCACCAAGGCCGTACGACAGCACCGCGCGCGCCGGTCGGCGGACGGGGCCGGGCGCGAACCGGCACCCGTCAGCCCCGCGCGGGCCTACCTCAGCCTGGTCGGCATCACCCTGCTGAACCCCGTCACCGTCATCTACTTCGCGGCCCTCGTCCTCGGCAGCAAGGCGGGCAGTACCCCCGGCGAGTGGGAGCAGACCGCGTTCGTCCTTGCCGCCTTCACCGCCTCCGCCAGCTGGCAGCTGCTGCTCGCGGGCGGCGGGGCCCTCCTCGGCCGGGTCCTCACCGGCGGCCGGGGCAGGCTGTGGACCGCGCTGGCCGCCAGTGCGGTGACCGGCGCGCTCGCCGTCCACCTCCTGATGAACGGCTAGCGGTCCGCGTAGACCATCCAGACCTGGCCGCGCGCGAAGGGCATCCGGGAGCCGTCGGGGCGCGTGAACGTCGTGCCGCCGGTGGCGCTGGACCGCTTCCAACGGGTCTGGTACGCCTTGCCGCCCCGCAGGACGGTGGCCCGACCGCTGCCCACCGTCTTGATGTACGGGGTCGCCGCGCCGTTCACGTCCTTGTAGCGGGACGGCGGCATGTGCACGTACTGGATGACGATCGTCTTCGCCCCGAGGCGCGCCCCCGAGGTGCTGCGGGCCGGCGCCCCGTCGAAGGACGCCAGCCAGCGGCCCTGCCGGGGCGACCAGCGGAAGGCGTGGCTCGCCGAGGCGTAGCGGACCGTCCGTACCGTCGTGCGGTCGCCGCCCGCCGGAGCCGGGCCGAAGCGGAAGCCGATGTCGGCGGGCCGGCTGGCGTTCGGCGCCGAACGGAGCACGGCCTTGGGGCGTACGAAGAGATTGTGCGGGGCGGGGCGGCCGTAGCTGCGGAAGTACGCACCCGGAAGGCGGCCGTGCGGCCGGATGTACAGCGGCGACTTGCGCAGCACCTTGGCGAGCGAACTGCGCACCCCGGAGTAGGCGAGCGCCGGGCGGCCGAACTGCCGCAGCAGCTCGATGTCCGACTCCCGCGCGCTGCGCACCGGCCCCAGGGACTTCGGCAGGCGGCTGGAGTACACGCCCATCAGCCGGCTCATCCCGCCCTCGACCTTCTCCACGTACACGATGTCCGCCTGCGCGAGACCGGTGTGCGGCCGGGCCATCCGGGCGTTGTCGAACTTCACCGCGAGCACCGGACCCTGACGTCCCGCCAGGCCCGTGAAGGGGGAGCGGGCGGGCGGCGGCGCGCTGTCCCGCGCCGTGGCGTTCTCCGGTGCGGCGCCCAGGGTGAGCGCGCCCACGGCGGCCAGGGCGAGGAGTCTCGTGCCGATGCGGGTGCGGCGTCTGCCGCCGCCCGGGCTTGCTGTCATAGCGGCTCTCCGTTCGTCCACGGCGCGGTGGCCCGCGGATCGTTCGTACGTGGATGTGGCAGCCGCAGTCCTTCCTCCCCGCCCGTCCCGGTGAACCCCGTTAGGGCCATCCAGCCGTCAGGACTCACCGAGGGGGTGTACGCGCCGGCCCCTCCCGGACCGGCGCGGTCACGCATCCGTCAGGCCGTGTGCAGGGTCAGCCCGTACCGCGAGAGGATCTCGTTGACCGGCTGGTGCCAGGTCTCGCCGCCGCCGCTGCAGTTGCCCCAGCCGCCCGACGTGACGCCCTGGGCCTGGTCGCCGCTGATGAACGAGCCGCCGGAGTCGCCCGGTTCGGCGCAGACGCTGGTCTTGGTCATCTGGTGGACGGCGCCCTGGCTGTAGTTGACCGTCTCGTTCTTGGCGAGGACGGTGCCGCAGTGCCAGTGCGTGGTGGAGCCGGAGCGGCAGATCGACGCGCCCACCGGGGCCTCGGCCGAACCGCGCACCAACTGGTCGGGGACGGTGCCCCAGCCGAGCACCACCGGCACGGTCCACCAGCCGTTGCCCACGCTGACGTACGCGTAGTCGTCGCCGGGGAACGAGGAGCCCCGGAAGCTGCCGATGTCCGAGCCGTCCCAGCCGCGCACCCCGGCCCCGGCCTGCCCGCAGTGGCCCGCGGTGACGAAGCCGCCGTGCACGGAGAAGCCGATGGAGCAGCGGACGTTGCCGGTGTAGTAGGGGTCGCCGCCGACGGTGCCCGCGGCGAAGGTGGTGGGCGCGGCGCCGACCGTGTCGACCTGGACGGGGCCCGCCCGCCGGGCCCGCTCGACGAACCGTCGGACATCGTTGTCGCCCTGCCGGCCCGCGACGACGTTCACCACGACCTTGTTGCCGCGCGGCGCGACATGCCAACTGCTCACGCCGGAGGGCGCGTCCAGGCGGTCGATGCGTGCCTTGGCGGCGTCCAGCGTCTTCGCGCTGTGCCGCACGACGCGGACGGCCGCGCCGGTCTCCCGCAGGGCGGAGACCTTCCCGGCGCTGGTCGTCGCGACGGTGAGCCTGCCGCTGGCCGCGTCGAACCAGGATCCGCCGTACGTCGATCCGGCCGCCCGGCGGGCCTCGCGGTCGACGCGGATCGCCGTCTTCTCGGCGGCGAGCCGCTCGCGTGCCTCGCCCGCGGTGAGCCCGAGGTCGTCCTGCAGGGCGCCGAGCATGCCGGCCGACGCTGGCGGCGCGGGCTTGGGTGCCGCGTCGGCGGCGGGGGCGAGCGCGATGCCCGCCCAGGATCCGACCAGGAGTAAGGAGGAGAGTCCGGCGCGGGTCGCGGTTCTGCGTCTCATGGGGGGTGCCCTTCTGTCGTCCGGATTCGCGGTCCGGGGTGAGAGCGCTCTCAGACGGGATTCATGCGGAGCATATGAGGGGGTCATGGTCATGTCCATACCAAGCGAAGCGGCTCGGTCGGAGGCCGGTGCCAGAAGCCGATCGTGCCGGAGGCGGTGATCCGCGTAGGGTGCGTGGATGAGCATGCTGGATGACGCCCGCGCGGGCATGAACCCCGAGATCCGACCGCAGGACGACCTGTTCGGCCACGTCAACGGTGAGTGGCTGGAGAACGAGCCGATCCCCGACGACCGCTCCAGCTGGGGCCCCTTCGTGCAGCTGGTCGACACGGCCGAGGAACAAGTGAAGGTGATCATCCAGGAGCTCGCTTCGGCCGCCTCGGCCGACGAAGGCTCCGATGACGCGCACAAGATCGCCACCTTGTACGCCTCGTTCATGGACGAGGAGACCATCGCCGCCCGCGGGCTCGCCCCCGCGCAGCCCCTCATCGACGAGGTCGCGGGCCTGCGGGACACCCGTGAGCTGGCGGCCTTCCTCGGGCGCTTCGAGCGCGTCGGCGGCTCCGGACTCTTCGGCACGTACATCGACTCCGACGACCGCGACTCGGACCGCTACCTCTTCAACGTCCTCCAGGGCGGACTCGGGCTGCCCGACGAGTCGTACTACCGCGAGGACAAGTTCGCCGACGTCCGCGAGAAGTACCTCGCCCACCTCACCGAGCTGCTCACGCTGGGCGGGCACGCCGCGCCCGCCGACGCCGCGCGGACGGTCCTCGCGCTGGAGACCCGCCTCGCGGCCGGGCACTGGGAGCGGGCCGAGACCCGTGACGTACAGAAGACCTACAACCTCACCACCCTCGACGAACTGACCGCGCTCGCCCCGGAGTTCGACTGGCGCGGCTACGCGGCGGGCCTCGGCGGCTCGGACGCCACCATCGCCGAGACCTGCGTCCGCCAGCCCTCCTACCTGAGCCATCTGTCCACGGCCCTCGCCGAGGTACCCGTCGAGCAGTGGCGTGACTGGGCGCTGACCCGCGTGCTGCGCGCCAGCGCGCCCTACCTCACGGACGACTTCGTCCGGAACAACTTCGAGTTCTACGGCCGCACCCTCAACGGCACGCCCGAGCTGCGCGCCCGGTGGAAGCGGGCCGTCGCGTTCGTCGAGGGCTCCATCGGCGAGGCCGTCGGCAAGGAGTACGTGGCGCGGCACTTCCCGCCGTCCTCCAAGGCGATGATGGACGAACTGGTGGCCAACCTCCTTGAGGCCTACCGCCAGTCGATCGCCCGCCTCGACTGGATGACGGACGCGACGAAGGAGCGCGCGTACGAGAAGCTCGCCACGTTCCGGCCCAAGATCGGCTACCCGGACACCTTCCGCGACTACTCGGCCCTCCAGGTCTGTGCCGACGACCTGCTCGGCAACGCGCACGCGGCGGCCGCGTTCGAGTCCGACCGGGAGCTCGCCAAGATCGGCTCACCGGTCGCCCGCGACGAGTGGTTCATGCTGCCGCAGACGGTCAACGCGTACTACAACCCGGGCACCAACGAGATCTGCTTCCCCGCGGGCATCCTGCAGAAGCCGTTCTTCTCGCCCGACGCCGACCCGGCGGAGAACTACGGCGGCATCGGCTCGGTCATCGGCCACGAGATCGGGCACGGCTTCGACGACCAGGGCGCGCAGTACGACGGCGCGGGCAACCTCAACGACTGGTGGACCGCCGACGACAAGACCGCGTTCGAGGCGAAGTCCAAGGCGCTGATCAAGCAGTACGACGGATTCTCGCCCCGCAATCTGCCCGGCGAGTTCGTCAACGGCTCCCTGACGGTCGGCGAGAACATCGGTGACCTGGGCGGCCTGACGATCGGTCACACGGCGTACCTCATCGCGCTGGCCGGGGCGCCCGTGCCCACGGCCGACGGCACGACCGGCTCCCAGCGGCTCTTCATGAACTGGGCCTACTGCTGGCGCACCAAGCGGCGCAAGGAGCAGGAGCAGCAGTACCTCACCATCGACCCGCACTCGCCGCCGGAGTTCCGCGCCAACATCGTGCGCAACCTCGACGAGTTCCACGAGGCGTTCGGGACGGCGGAGGGCGACGGGCTCTGGCTGGACCACACGGAGCGCGTACGTATCTGGTGAGCTGCCCGTAGGACCGGGGTTGCCGGCCGCGCCGGCCGGCACCCCCGCTCACGGCGGCTGCGGAGTGCGCAGCAGCCAGGCCCGCAGTTCGTGGTGGCGGAACTGGTAGGCGTTGCCCGACACCCGCAGCAGCCCCGCGTCGTACGCCCAGTCCAGGAATCGCATCAGGCGCCACGGCAGCCGTCCGCGGATCCGCGCGCACAGCACGAAGACGAGGTAGCGGCGGCTGGCCTCGCTCCACCAGACCATGCCGCAGGCGACGCCGCCGACGGTTCCCGCGCCCAGGCCGATCGCGTAGTCGCCGCTGCCGTAGCCGACGACCGTACCGAAGCAGACCGCGAAGAGCGCCGAGTACGTCAGCGCCGAGTTGAGGTCGTCGCGCAGCAGCTGCCGGGGATGCGTCTTGCGGCGCGGCTCGTGGTCCCTGCTGGCCGCGGTGAACTGCGAGACCAGGTTGAGGACGAGGCCCGCCGTGAGCACCGCGATCACCACGGCCACCAGCCCGGACGCCACCCACTGCACGATCGATATCGCGAGGACAAGCACCGCCGCGCCCCGCAGCCGGTGCAGCAGCAACTGCCGTTCGTGCCGCGTGTGCAGCCGGCGCAGCTTGCCGCCGGGGGAGAGCGAGATCCGGCCCCGGCCCGCGCGGGCGAGCAGTACCAGGACCAGCCCCACGAAGGCGGCGGCCGTCGGCACGTCGCGGGGATCGAGCCGGGAGTCCGTCCGCACGAGCAGGGCCGCGGCGCCGCTGAGGATGACGAGCGAGGTGAGCAGCGCGTCGGCGATCCGCACCGTCCAGGCCCCGGCGAGCGGCCACAACTGGTGCGGTACGAGGCCGGCCTGGGCCGTCGCCGCGGCCTGCCGCTCGCTGTGCAGGGCCAGTTGACGCAGCCATCGGTGCACCTGCTCGGGGCGGTAGGGTCCCGACGCGCGCGGGTGCAGGCGCACTGCGGCCGGGATGTACCTGCCGAGCAACTCCTTGTCGAGGGAGACCTGGTCGTGGTGGCGCAGCAGTTCATCGGGGTCGCCCGCATCGGCGTACGCGGTCGCGGCCAGGGTCAGCCGCCACGGCGTGGACATCGCGCGGGTCAGGAAGCCCGCGGGCCCCGAGGCCTCGGTGAGGGTGCGCAGGACGGTGCCCCAGCGGTCCGGGCGGTGTGCCGAGCGGGCCTCCAGATAGGCGCGGGCGTCGGTGACCGTGACCGGCTGGATCTCGATGCGCACCGCGTCCGGCACACCGCGGTTGACCCGCTCCAGACGCTCGTACCAGTCGGTCCGGCAGGTCACGACCAGGGGCAGGCCCCGGGTGCCGTTCTGGTATGCGTCGAGCCGCTCGACGGCCGCCGCCGCGCGGGACGCGGTGACGTCGGTGTGCGGGTGGAGGGCGTCGTCCATCTCGTCGAGCCCGTCCAGGACCGGCAGGATCCTGCGCTGGGCGACCAGGTCGCGGGCCACCCGCGGCTCCCGGTCGTAGTCCTGTACGAGGCGCTGCACCAGCCAGTCCTCGAAGTCGACCTGCGGGTTCCACCCGGAGAGCGAGAGCCGCACCGGGACCGGCTCCCGGCCGCCGTCGCGGGTCAGCGCGAGCAGCAGGGCGAGCGCGAGGACCGTCTTCCCGGCGCCCGGAGCGCCGGTGATCACCAGGCGGCGGTCGTCGATGGCGCGGTAGTCGTCCGCGACCTTGGAGAGGCGGCACGCCAGGTCCTGCGGCGGCCGCGGACCGCGGGCTCCGGTGGCCGCGACGGCATAGGTCAGGTCGATGAACACCCGGTCACCGCCCAGGAGTTGGCGCCACTGGCGGCCCTCGGTGGCGTGCACCCGGTGCAGCAGCCGCTCGGCCGCCTGCGCGGGGTCGGGCTCCTGTCCCGCCCGGTGCCGCAGCGCGGCGACGGCCGCGACCAGGCTGATCAGCCCGACGACCAGCCCGACGACCCCCGCGGTGTCCTGGGGCGCGAGACCGCCCCGCGCGACGACGCTCGCCGCCCACACGATCGCCCCGACCACCAGGACGGCACCGGCGACCATGAGGGCGAGCCACAGCCGGCGATGACTGCTTCCCCCGTACTCCATGCTGTGTCGGCGTCCCCCGTGCGGATCGTGTCCCGATGGTCGTGGCATCCCGATGGCCGTGGCATCGCGCCGAGCGTCCGGAGCCGCACGAACAGCCTTGCACAGGCGGTGGGTTGGGGCCACCGGCCTGGCGCGGCACCGCCGCCGCGTGTCACGTTTCGCGGCGTCGGAACGTCGGTCTGGTGGGGTGCCCCACCGGGCACCCAGGCCACACCCCGACGTGAGAGGGCCAACCGATGAGCGACCTTGAGACCATCGTCGACCGCTTCGAGATCGAGGCGCTGCGCGGCGAGTTCACCGACGCGCTGATGATGCGCGACTACGACCGCTTCGCCTCGCTCTTCACGGAGGACGGCGTCTGGCGGATCCCCGGCGGCGGCATCGAGTTCGCGGGCCGGGCGGACATCCGCGCCGGGATCGAGCGACTGCAGGCCAACTGGGCCTACTTCGTGCAGGTCACGCACGCGGGGACGATCCGCGTGGAGAACGGCAGGGCGGTCGGCCGTGCGTACATGGCGGAGCTCGGCACCTTCCATGAAGGCGGCTCGCACACCAACTACGCCATCTACCACGACTGTTACCGCAGCACTCCCGAAGGCTGGCGGTTCACGGAGCGCGTCTACGAGGTCCTCTACGTCGACACCACGACGCTCGCGGGTTCGGGCTCCCGTGCCGAACAGCGGCCGCAGCTCTAGGTGTTGGTCCGTGCCAGGTGCCGGGCGAGCTCTACGTGCTGGTTCGCCCGCCGAGGACGACGGTCCGGGCGATGTCCAGGGTGAGGCGCTGCCAGGGGTCTCGGGGATCGCGGTCCGTGAGGGCGTGGACGCGGCGCAGGCGGTAGCGCACGGACTGCGGGTGGAGGTGGAGCGCGCGGGCGGCCGCGTTGGCGGACCCGGTGTCGATGTACGCGGTCAGCGCCTCCAGGAGATGGTGCTGGGAGCGGTCGACGAGCGGCCCGAGGACGAGGCGTCCGACGCGGTCGGGGCTGGCCACGGGGTGGCCCGCGAGCAGCGCGAGGACATGGGCGTCGGCGTCGGTCAGGACCCGGTCGGGGCGGTGGGCGTGCGGGGGAGCGGAGTCCAGCGCGTCGGCGGCCAGACGGTGCGCGACCGCGACCCGGTCCAGGCTCTCGCCGGACACCGCGCAGCCGCGCAGGGCCTGCCCCCGCAGGACGTCCGGCGCGGCGTCGGCGGCAGCGGCGGGCAGCAGCAGTACGGCGCGCGAACCGTGCGTGGTCGCCAGTGACGTCTCGCGCGGACCGTCGCCGCCGAGCGCGGCGAGCAGCGCGGCGGACGTGTGCAGCGAGAGGTCGGTGGGGCCCTCCGGCTGCGTGCCGTTCGCGGGTTCGGCGACCAACAGGCAGTAGCTCTCCGGCAGTTGGATGCCGAGGCGGTTCGCCCGGTCGGTGAGTGCGCCGAGCGACGCGTGGCGTCCCGCGATGAGGTCGTCGAGCAGCAGCCGCAGCGAGCGGTCGCGGTCACCCGTGAGGCGTTCACTGGTGTCCGCGTACGCGGCGGTCATCTCCTCCGAGAGGGTGTCCATCGCGGTGAGCAGCAGCCGCGTGAGGGCGAAGGCGTCCTTCGTGGAGAGCTGCGGGGCGCGCGCCGCGACCTCATCGGCGAGCACCGCCGCCGCGACCCGGTAGGCGCGCAGGACGGACTGCAAGGGGCGGCCGTCCGCCGCCCGCGCCGCCGCGATCCCCCGGAAGCGCCGCAGATCCGCCTCGTCGATCGCGCCGCCCGTCACCCAGTGGCCGAGCAGCCGGTCGTTCGCCCAGGCCGCGATGGCCCGCACCTCGGGGAACCGGCTGCCGTCGAGCGCCGTATAGGCGGGAACCCGCGCGTGCACCGCGTCGACGACGGCCTCGACAAGCCGGGTGTCGGCAAGCAGCTCCTGCCGGACGCGTTCGCGCTTGTTTGTCACAGGGTGATAGTGCCATCGGAAAAGGGTGCGTACGACCATGGACGGCGCTTGTCACAGTGGCAAGGATCGACGGACAGACAGTGCAGTCTCACGGACAGCGGACGGGACCTACCACATGACGCCTTCGCCGCACTGGGCGGATTTCCAGTACGAGATCTACCTCAACGGCATGACGGGAGCCGTACCCCGGCTGCCCACCGACCTGACCCGCCTGGAGGAGCTGACCGAGCAGCGGCTCGGTCCGGGCCCGGTGGGCTATGTCGCGGGCAGCGCGGGGAACGGCAGCACGGCCCGCGCCAACCGTCAGGCCCTGGAGCGGCGCCGGATCGTGCCGCGCATGCTGCGTGACGTACACGAACGCGATCTCTCCGTGGAGGTGCTCGGCCACCGGCTGCCCGCGCCGCTCGCCCTCGCGCCGGTGGGTGTCCTCTCGATCATGCACCCGGAGGGCGAGTCCGCCGCCGCCCGCGCCGCCGCGGCCCGCGGCGTCCCGTACATCCTGTCCTCGGCGTCCAGCACGCCGATGGAGCAGGTAGCCGGGGAGATGGGCGACGCACAGCGCTGGTTCCAGCTGTACTGGGCGAAGGACCGTGACGTCACCAAGAGCTTCCTGGACCGGGCCAAGGCGGCCGGGTTCACGGCGCTGTTCGTCACCCTCGACACCCCGCTGCTCGCCTGGCGGCCGCGCGACCTCGACCAGGCGTATCTGCCCTTCCTGCACGGCGTGGGCACCGCCAACTACTTCACGGACCCGGCGTTCCAGGCGGGCCTGGCCAAGCCGGTGCACGAGGACCCGAACGCGGCGGTGATGCACTTCGTCGGCATGTTCTCGGACCCCGGAAAGACCTGGCCCGACCTGGAGTTCCTGCGGGAGAACTGGGACGGCCCGATCGTCCTGAAGGGAATCCTGCACCCGGACGACGCGCGCCGCGCCGCCGACGCGGGCATGGACGGAGTGGTGGTCTCCAACCACGGCGGCCGCCAGGTCGCGGGCTCCGTCGCCGCAGCCGACGCGCTGCCCCGCGTGGCGGAGGCGGTCGGCGACCGGCTCACCGTGCTGTTCGACAGCGGGATCCGCACCGGCGACGACATCGTCAAGGCGCTCGCCCTCGGCGCCGACTCCGTGCTCGTGGGACGGCCGTACGTCTACGGCCTCGGCCTCGACGGCCAGGCCGGAGTCGACCACGTGATCCGCTGCCTGCTCGCCGAACTCGACCTCACGCTGGCCCTGTCCGGCCACGCCGGGCCTTCCACGCTCACCCCCGACGACCTGATCGAGGAGACGACCCCATGACCGCCGTGAAGAACGTCCTCGCCGTCATCCCGCCGCACGTGGGCGGCCGCGCCACGGGAACCGCGCTCGCCGGACTGCTGCCCACGTCGGCGGAGGTCACCGTCGTCGAGACGGCCGACGAGGACCCCGCGGCGCTGCGCGAGGCACACATCATCGTGACCGGGCTGGGGCCCGTGACCGCCGAGCACATCGCGGCGGCCCCCGGCCTGGAGGTCGTCCAGTGCGCGAGCCACGGCTTCGACCACGTCGACCTCGACGCGGCCCGCGCGCACTCCGTCACCGTCTGCTCGGTCGGCTCCAGCGGCGCAGAGAAGCAGAACGTCGCCGAGCAGACCTTCGCCCTGATGCTGGCCCTGGCCAAGCAGCTGATCCCGGCGCACACGGCCCTCACCGAGGCCGACTGGGCGCTGCCCCGGCTCCAGCAGTCCATCACCGAGCTGTCCGGCAAGACCCTGGGCATCGTCGGGCTCGGTCACATCGGCGAGGAAGTCGCCCGCCG
This sequence comes from Streptomyces sp. NPDC050658, assembly GCF_044457025.1. Taxonomy (NCBI): domain Bacteria; kingdom Bacillati; phylum Actinomycetota; class Actinomycetes; order Kitasatosporales; family Streptomycetaceae; genus Streptomyces; species Streptomyces sp. NPDC050658. Next base: position 126,975 of record NZ_JBITGM010000004.1, on the reverse strand, counting down.
CGCCGTGGTGTTCGACATGAACATCGTGTACGCGGGTCCGCGCCCGGTCGCCGCCGAGACGGCGGCGCGCCTCGGCGGCGCCCGCCACGTCGGCCTCGATGAACTCCTGCGTACGTCCGACTACGTCACCCTGCACGCCCCGCTGACCGACGACACACGTCATCTCCTGGACGCCGAACGCCTGGCGCTCCTGAAGCCGACGGCGTTCGTCGTGAACACGGCCCGCGGCGCGCTGATCGACCAGGACGCGCTCGCCGACGCGCTCACGGCGGGCACCCTCGCCGGGGCGGGCATCGACGTCTTCGACCCGGAGCCGCCGACCGCCGCCCTGCGGCTCCTGAAGGCGCCGAACGTGGTGCTCTCGCCGCATGTCGCGGGCGTCACCCGCGAGACCCTCGTACGGATCGGCCTGGCCGCGATCCAGAACATCGCCGGGTATCTGGAGGGCAAGCCGCCGGCCGACGTGGTGTCCTGACGGCACATCAGCAATCGCCGGGCGGCGGCGCTCCGGGAGCCGGGCGCCGCCACCGGGTGCTGTCACCAGGCGGGGGAACGATTCACCAGATCGCTTCGACCCACTCGGGGTGATCGATGAACGGGTTCCGGTTGTGCTGGAACTGGTCGAAGATGACTTCGTTCCGGTTCTTCTCGAACGCGTCCGGCGGGTCCTCGTCGCTCCACTGCTTGAGCACGGAGAGGCGTCCGATGGCGGGCGCGCTGCCGTTGCTCACCTTGTCGTTGGGCTCCAGGTCGGCGAAGCCGTCCTCGCCGTCGTAGCGCACGGCCATGTAGAGGATCATGCGGGCGACATCGCCCTTGACGGCGTCGCGGGGCTCGAAGGAGTCGGAGTCGGTGAAGTTGCCCGGCGCCTCGCCGACCTCGCTGCCGCCGTTGTCGAAGTCCTTGTTGCCGCGCGTGCTGTTGACCGACACGTCCTCGGGACGCAGATGGTGGATGTCGGTGCCCGGACCGGTCGCGGTGCCGAAGTCGCCGTGGGACTTCGCCCACACGTGCTCGCGGTTCCACTGGTCGGGGTCGCCGCCGTTGCTGCCCTTGCTCTGTGAGCGGCCGGCGTAGAGCAGGATCACGTTGCTGCTGTTGGCCGGGTCCTCGTCGGTGACCTTGAGCGCGTCCCAGACCTGGTCGTACGACAGCTTGGTCTGGTCGCTGATGATGGTGTGCAGGGCGCTCTTCAGCTCGGGTCCGGTCTTGCCGAGCGCGTCCTTGTAGTACGTGTCGTCCAGCGTGCCCGCCTGGGCCGCGGTCGGCGTGGGGGCCGAGGTCGTGGCGTCAGCGGCGGCCGGGACGGTGATCCCGACGAGAAGCGCGGCGGCCGTCATGGCCAGGGGTTTCCAGCGCCGTATGTGAGGGACCGGCATGTGGGGGTGTCCTCTCTCGGAGGCTCGTGCGGACCGCGGATCCCCTCCAACAGGACCCGCGGTCTACGCGAGTTGACAAGTGGGCCAACCGGAGAGTCGCACGGGCGGGCGCCTCACTGTATGAACGTTGTGCGTCGAACCTGTGACGATGTCATGGACGGGACAAGCGAAGTCCGGCTTCCGGGTGCGGGTGCGGGTGCGGGCGCGTCACGGGGAGACGCGTACGCCGTCGAGCACCGCCGCGACGGTCCGGCGGGCGAAGCCCTCGTCCGGCGGCATCCGGCGGAAGACCGCACGCAGCGAGACCGCGCCCGCGAGCAGGTCCATCAGCAGCATCGTGTCGGATTCCGGGGGCAGTTCGCCCCGCTCGACGGCCCGGTCGACCACCGTCTGCTCGCGGGCGAGCCGGTCGGCGAAAAAGTCCCTGATGTACGAGGCGAGGCCGGCGTCGCCGAGCGCCGCGCCGAGCACGGCGCGGGCGACGGCGCCGGAAGGCTCGTCGGTCAGCAGCCCGACGAGATGCTCGACCAGCTGCTCTAGGTCGCTCCCGTGATGCGCGACGAGATCTTCGGCCCGATCCTCCCGGTGCTCGCGCTGCCCGACCTGGACGCGGCCATCGCCTTCGTGAACGCCCGCGCGAAACCGCTCGCCGTGTACGCCTTCACTCCCCACCGGGAGACCAGGCGTCGACTGCCGGCCGAGACCTCGTCGGGAGCCGTCGGCTTCGGTCTCCCCAACGCCCATCTGACCCTGCCCGGACTGCCCTTAGGCGGGGTGGGGGAGAGCGGCATGGGCAGCTATCACGGCCGGCACTCGATCGAGACCTTCAGTCACACCAAGGCCGTACTCGACAAGCCGCTGCTCCCGGACACGGTCCGAGCGATCTACCCGCCATTCGCGTCCGCAAAGGAGAGACTGATCCGCCGCCTCATGTGACGTTGAGGTAGTGCTCGCCGATGTCACGCAGCCGGTGCGCCGCCGAGCCGTGGGCCGTCAGGGTGCGGGCGTTGCGCCAGAAGCGGTCGAGGCCGGGGTCGGCTGCGGGGGACGGGGCGTCGGCGGTGAGTTCCAGGACGCGGGTGGTGACGTGCAGCGCGGCGTCGGCCGTGACCGCCTCGGCCGCGCCGACGAGGAACGCCATGTCGGCGCGCTCGTCTGCGCCGAGCACCGGCCCGGCCGCCAGGCCCCGCGCGAGCGCGTCCGTGGCACGGTCCGCCACAGCTCCCGCAGTGTGCACGGCGGTCGCCAACTCGCCGTAGGCGAGAAGCAGATAGGGGTCGGCGGACGGTGGTGCGTACGTGCCGCCGCCGGTGTCCGGCGCCGAGTGGGGGCGCGGCAGGGCGCGGCTGATGTCGCGCGCCTCGGCCAGGGCACCCTCCGCGTTGCCGAGGCCCACCTGGACGAGCAGCAGACGGCGGGTGAGCGGCGCAAGCGCGGTGAACGGCGAGATCTCGTGCTCGTCGACGGGCACCCCGCCGAGCACTTGGTGCGCGGCCACCGGTACGTCGTCGTAACTGACACCGCCCGATCCGCTCAGCCGCTGGCCGAGCAGGTCGTGCGCCGGCTGCGTGGAGACGCCGGGGTGGGCCGGGTCGAGATGGACGACCACCCATTCACCGGTACTCGTGTCGCGCACGGTGTGGACGAGCCGGTCGGCGACGGCGACGCAGGCGGTCAGGGTGCGCCGGCCGTTCAGCACATAGCCGTCGGCGACCGGGGTGAGCGCGAGGCCGGTCCCCGTCCGCGCGTCCGGCAGTTCGGTGTCACCGCCCCAGAGCCACTGCTCCTGATGTGCGCGCAGTTCGAGCGCGGCGGCTTCCTCGGGCGTACCGAAGAGGCGTGGACTCCACGACAGGGCGTGGTGCTGGGCGAGGAGTTCGGCGACGGAGCTGTCCGCCGCCGCGATGTCCCTGACCGCCGTACACGCCGTGTGCCAGTCGCCGCCCCTGCCGTCGGGGCCGGGCGGCGTCAGGAGCGCGGGCAGTCCCGCCTCGCGCAGCCGGGAGACCTCGTCGAACGGCGGCTTGCCCGCGCGGTCGCGCAGCTCCGCGTCGACGGCGAGGTCGTCGGCGAGTTCCCGGACGACGCGGGGCGACGCGGAGCGGATCAGCGTTGTCACGGGGACGCCTCACAGATTCCTAGTTTCCCTACCTGATTGATAGGAATAGTGTGCGTGAACTCCCGTTGCGACAAGGGGGCGTTCAAGGGATGGACTCGGGTGTCTTGGAATGTGGGATTCGGGGCGGCTTTCGGCCAGGGGGCGGCGGCCGGCGGTGGCCTGCGGCGAGCGGCCGGCAGCCAGCGGCCGGCGGCTGGCGGTCAGCCGGAGGCGGCCGGCGGTCAACGGGTGGCGGGGCGCCGCTCGCATCGCGACCCGCCGAAATCCAGTTACGCGACCGCACCCCGACTGCCTAGCATCCGGACATGCCGAAACCCCACGGATTCGCCTATGAACAGCGTCCCGACTCCAGCGTGACGATCACGCACCACGGCCGCGCGGCGGGCACGCTGCGCGGTGCGCGCGCCGAGAAGTTCCTCGCCGAGGTCGAGTCGGGCGACGCCCAACTCGTCATGGCCCGCTGGACGGGCGCGTACAAGCACGGCAATGAACGCACCGCGCGCAACCACCCGCGCAACCGGCGTTAGACGGCCCTCGCCGGTTCGCGGCTGTGTCCGCTCTCGCGTCCGGCGGGCGAATTCCCCGCGGCGAGCGCGGTGTTCGTGTGCGCGAGGACGGCGTGTGTACGCAGCAGGAAACGGTGCAGGACCTGCGAGTCGAACCGGAGCGCGGCCGCGCCCGCCGGAGCGTGCAGCTCGACGAGCGTGCGGGCCTCCCCGGACGGCCGGACCCGCACCTGGCCGTGGCGGGTCGGCGCGGCGAGCCCCTCGGAGCGCAGGTCTCGCGGCAGTGACCAGGTGACGGCCTCGCCGTCGACCGTGACATGGGCCGGGAAGTCGAGATGGACGACGTCGGGTTCGGCGGTGCCGTAGCGCAGGAGGACGGGGACGGCGATCTCCTGGTCGGCCCGGGTGACCAGGCTTGCTCCAGCGGACGATTCCAGGGTGACGTGCACGCGTATGACTCCGAACTCGGGGGCGACAGCCGCTGCGGCCGATGCAGCAGAGAGCGGCCGGCGGTCCCGGCGTTACGCCACTTCGGCGATCTTCTTCTATGACCTGGGTCACGCACTGCGCGGCGGGCGTCTCCGGGGTCGCGTCGTCGTCTCAGCGGACGTGTCGCCGTCTCAGGGGTTCGTCCAGGCCGCGGGGTCCTCGGCGAGCGTCGTCACCTGGTCCGGCAGCCGGGCCGTGGCGACGTCGGCCAGTGAGACGCCCTCCAGGATCTGGCGGACGTTGGCGCGCAGGGCGATCCACAGGGGGAGCAGCGACTCGGCGGGACCGCTGTAGGACAGCTCCGGCGGGCGGACCCCGCGCACCGACACCAACGGGCCCTCCACCACGCGGATGACGTCCGCGATGCTGATGGAGTCGGCGGGCCGGGCCAGGCGGTAGCCGCCGTTGCCGCCGCGCTGGCTGAGCACGAGACCGCCGCGGCGCATGTCGTTGAGGATGCCCTCGAGGAACTTGTGCGGGATCTCCTGGGCGTCCGCGATGGCCTCGGCCTTGAGGGGGCCGTCGTCCTGGCACGCGGCGAGTTGCAGCGCGGCACGTACCGCGTAGTCCGCCCTGGCTGAGATCCGCATGGCCGCATTATGGTGCACCGCCCCGAACCCGCCGCATCACCCCTGGTCAGAGCGGTGGGATCGGGTGGGATCGATGAGCTTCCGATGCGGGCGATCAGCGTTGTCAGTGGTCGCCAGTAAGTTCGTTGATGTCCCGCCGAGCCGGCGTGGACGTCCCTTTGGCGTGGAGGAGTTGGTGTGGTGTCGGAGGTCTCAGAGGTGCCCGACTGGGAGAGGTCGAGCGCGGCGCGGGTGACGGCGCCCGCGCGGCCGCGCAAGCTCGCCAAGGTCCCGTTCGTCGAACTCGCCGACGGGCGCCTGCAAGGGGTGGTGTCCAGCGGTTCGGACATCGGGCGGGTCTATGTCTCGTCGGTCGCGGCGGGGACGTACGCATACGCGTGCAGCACCAACAACAACCGGCCCTGCGGCGGCGCGCGGGGTTCGTTCTGCAATCACATCAGGGCGCTGATCAACGAGTCGGTGCTGCAGTACGGCGCCGAGCGGGTCGCCCGCTATCTCAAGGTCGAGACCCCAGACGGCGAGCCGAGCGCGCACTCCCTCTCCTACAGGATGAGCGGCGCCCGCCCGCCGCAGGGGGACAGCAAGGCCGCGGCGACGGTCTTCAGCAGGCTCCTGCGTCACCTGGCCTATCTCGAACTGGCGCCGAGCACCGTGCCGTTGCCCGAGATGCAGTGGTTCCCGCCGGCCGGGGCGGTGGCGTGATGCGCGCCGACCTGCTCACCGAGCCCGCCGACGGACTCGACGAAGCCCTCGCTGCGGTCGACGCCTTCGACCGGGTCCTCGTCTCCGGGCTGCTGCGCCCGCAACCCGCCCAGGCCGCCGGTCTGTCGGAGCTGGCCCACGCCGTCGCCGCGTCGCCGCTGGCCGACCGGGTCGCCGAAGCCGCCGAGAAGGCCGGGTCCGGCGCCGCGGGCGAGGAGCACTTCGTCGCCCTCGCCGCCGCCCGCGGCGCACTCCTCGGCTCCGTCCACGACGCGCTGATCGCCCGCGTCGACGAGGCCACCGGCCGCCCCCGCACCGCGGAGCAGGCCCCCGCGCCCGGCGACCGGGAAGCGGCCAACGTCCTTGCCGCGGCCCGCGCCTGGCTGTCCGACCTGGCACGCGCGGGATGGCGGGGCATCGACCACGAGCTGGTCTCCGGAGCCGCCCAGATCGTCTCCGCGATGCTGCCGGACCCGGCGCTGCGCCGCCTGGCGACGCTCCTCGACGGATTCGCCGCCGAACTCGCCGCGTCCTGCCCCGGCGTGACCCTGGACCGCGTTCCGGTACGCCGCTGGGCCGACCTGTGGTCACGCGCGATGCTCCTGACCGTGCCGGGCGCGGCCGACGCCCCGACGGCCGGCACGGTCACCGGGCGCCTGCTGCCCCTCGGCGTGGACGTACAGGAACACGCGACGGCCGTGCAGGCCCAGGTGCACGCCGTGTTCGAACCCGCCGACGGGAGCACGCCCCGCCTGGTGCGGGCCAGCGTGTCCGCGCCGAAGCCCGACACGGTCGTCGGCGCCGGCCTCTGGCAGCTGCTCCGGCCCCACATGTCGCTCCTCGCGTCCTTCGGGGAAGGCCGCTCGACGGAGGTCACGGACATGCCCATCACCGCTGAGGGCGATCTCGTCTGGAGCGACGAGCAGGCCCGCCCGGGCGAGCCCGCCGACGCCTTCGCCACCGCCCGCGTCGCCCTGCCGACCGCCGCCGACGCGCCGACCGCGCCCCTGGACCGGCATCCGGCGCGCATCGCCGTCCCGGTCTTCCTTGAGGGGTACGCCGCCCAACAGGACGACGGCACACTGACGTTCACCCTGGCCGGGCACTCCCTGGTCGTCGACACCGACCGCGTGCCGACCGCCGGGCCGCTCACCCCCAAGGCCGTGGCCGCGTCCGGGGCGTGCATAGGGCTGCTGCGCTGGGACGCCGGGGCGTACCGGCTCCAGCCGCTGGCCGTCGAGACGACCGTACGGAAGAAGGTGCTCACGATTCACGCCGGCGGCTGGGCCGGCGGGACGACGGACAAGGCCGGGGTCAAGGCGGAGAAGGCCGCCACCGACGCCGTGGCCGTGCTGCGCGAGCGCGCGGGAAGGCTGCTGCGGAAATGACCGACGACGTGACCGCACCGGCACCTGAGGCGGACGCCGACGACAACCGCCGACAGGTCCTGTACTGGCGGCTCCTCGCCCGCCTCTTCGACCCCGAGGAGCAGCCCGCGCTGGAGTCGGCGAGCCTCGCCGTGGTCGAGGACATCGGACTGCCCGCAGCCCTCCTCGACCCGCAGGCCTCCGTCGACTCGGTCGTCCAGCGCCACCCGGAGCTGGCCGCGGAGTTCGACGGACTCATGACGCCCGACGCCGACGCCGCCGAGGACGCCGGGCGGGACAAGGCCGCCGAAGTGCGCCGCGCCGCCCTGGTGTCGAAGGCACTGCTCAATGTCTTCGCCACCGGCTCCGGCACGGTCACCGCGGGACAGCTGGCGCGCTGGCAGGCGGACGCGGGCTGGCTGGAGCGCGCGCTCGGCTGCAAGCCGGGCGATCTGCGCGGCGGCCGCGCGGGAGGCTCCGGGACCGGAGCCGGGGGAGGCGCGGCGGGACCCGGCGTCAGCCCGACCGGCACCGGCGGCGGGGGCACGACCCCCGACCTCAGCCGGCTGATCCCCGCGATCGGACCCGAACTCGGCTCCATCGAGGCCGACCTGGTCAAGCGCATGCAGCTGCGCGAGGTCCTCGCCGACCCCAAGCTCGCCTCACAGCTCACGCCGAGCATGTCGCTCATCGAGCAGCTGCTGCGGGACAAGAACAACCTGTCGGGCGTCGCCCTGACCAACGCCAAGGCGCTCATCCGCCGCTTCGTCGACGAGGTCGCCGAAGTCCTCCGCACCCAGGTGGAGAAGGCCACGGTCGGCCCTCTCGACCGGTCCGTGCCGCCCAAGCGGGTGTTCCGCAACCTCGACCTCGACCGCACGATCTGGAAGAACCTCACCAACTGGAGCCCGGAGGAGGAGCGGCTCTACGTAGACCGCCTCTACTACCGGCACACGGCCCGCAAGACGACACCCCAGCGCCTCGTCGTCGTCGTGGACCAGTCGGGCTCGATGGTCGACTCGATGGTGAACTGCACGATCCTGGCGTCCATCTTCGCCGGACTGCCGAAGGTCGACGTCCACCTCATCGCGTACGACACCCAGGCCCTCGACCTGACGCCCTGGGTCAAGGACCCCTTCGAGACGCTGCTGCGCACCCAGCTCGGCGGCGGCACCGACGGCACGGTCGCCATGGCGCTGGCCCAGCCGAAGATCGCCGAGCCGCGCAACACCGTCGTCGTCTGGATCTCCGACTTCTACGAATGGCGGTCCGAGCAGCTCTTCGAGAGCATGGCGGCCATCCACCGCTCGGGCGCCAAGTTCATCCCCGTCGGCTCGGTGACCAGCGCCGGACGCGGCAGCGTCAACCCGTGGTTCCGCGAGCGCTTCAAGGATCTCGGTACGCCCGTGCTGTCCGGCCACATCAAGAAGCTCGTCCACGAGCTCAAGTCGTTCCTCGCCTGACGCCGCGAGCACCACGACTTCACGTCCTGACGTCCTGACTTCCTGCTTCAGGACCCTCTTCCCTGCTTCAACTCCCTTCGAGGAAGGCCTTGCCATGTCCGATCTGTTGCGCGCCCCCGCCGAGCTCAAGTACGCCGAGGAGCTGGACTGGCTGGAGTCCGTGGACGACAGCCCCAAGCCCTTCTCCTGGCGGCTGTCCCCGAAGATGGTCCGCCTGTTCGTCCTCGGCTCGGAGCGTGCCGACGGCCTGGACCGGAAGATCTCGCAGAAGTGGTTCGGCGACCGCAGCTTCGTCGAGCGGTCCATCGTCACGCTGGCATCCGACCGCGGACTGCTCCTCATCGGCGACCCCGGCACCGGAAAGAGCTGGCTCGCCGAGCTGCTGTCCGCCGCGATCAGCCGCAACTCCACCCAGGTGGTGCAGGGCACGGCCGGCACCACCGAGGACCACATCAAGTACTCCTGGAACGTGTCCATGGTCATCGCCAAGGGCCAGTCGCGCGAGTCGATGATCCCCTCGCCGATCATGACGGCCATGGAGACCGGCACGATCGGCCGCTTCGAGGAGCTGACCCGCTCCACCAGCGACGTACAGGACGCGCTGATCTCGATCCTCTCGGAGAAGTACATCTCCGTGCCGGAGCTGGGCAGTGACCAGGACAGCGACAACATCGTGTTCGCCAAGCCCGGCTTCTCGATCATCGCCACCGCCAACAGCCGCGACCGCGGCGTCAACGACCTGTCGTCCGCGCTGAAGCGCCGCTTCAACTTCGTCCGCATCCCGGTGGTCACGAACAAGAAGAGCGAGACGGAGATCGTCCGCTTCCGCACCGAGGAGCTGCTGCGCCGCCATCAGATCGAGCTGGACGTGCCGCCGACGCTGCTCGACGTGCTCCTCCAGAGCTTCGCCGACCTGCGGGCGTCGTCGGCCGCCGCGGCGAGCGACGACGAGAAGCTGGAGTCCGCCCTGTCCACCGCCGAGCAGATCGGCGTACTGGAGGACGCGATCCTGCACAGCAACTTCTTCGGGGAGCGCGCCCTGACCGCGCACACGCTGGCCTCCTCGCTCGTCGGTTCGCTGGCCCGCCGTGAGCCCGAGGACCTCGCGATCCTGAACAAGTATCTGCACGGTGTGGTCGAGCCGCGCAGCAAGGAAGTGGGCGGTTCCTGGCCGGAGTTCCTCGAGGGCGGCCGCGACGCGATCGCGACCCTGTCGTGAGCGGGCCGCAGGTGAGCAACCGACCGACGACCACCCACGACGGCGGTTTCGAAGCACTCCGCGGGCAGTTGCAGGAAGCCGCCGCGACGTTCGCCGACGGGCCCGACGCCCTGGAGGGCATCCTGCTCGGCCTCGTCGACGACGTCGACCGCGCCGTGCGCGAGCCCCTGGAGATCTTCCCCGTCTGCCACCACTCGCCCGCGTCGGCCCTCGCGATGGCCCGCCGGCTGCGCGAGAAACAGCCGAAGGTCGTGTACGTCGAGCTGTGCGAGGACATGGCACCGCTCCTGACCGAACTGCGCAACTGCCGCCTCCCGGTGGCCGTCCAGGCGTTCGCGACCGACGTCGACGGGTTCCCGGCCGACTGGTCGCCGCTGTCGGTGGTCGCCCCGATCACCGAGGCATCGGCCGAGTACCAGGCGATCGCGTACGCCCTGGACACACCCGGCGTCGAGCTGGTCCTCGTCGACCGCTCGTCGGACCACGTCTTCCAGTGGGACAGATCGGGGACCTCCGCCGAGCGGGACGACGCGCACGACCCGGACGCGCCGCCCGCCGACGAGGAGGCCGCGCTGCACGGCGACGCGGTCGGCGTGGAGATCGGCGACCTGCGGCCGCGCTTCGCCGAGCTGGAGGAGCATCTGCTGCGGCACGGCCGGGTGCGGCACTGGTCGGAGTGGTGGCACCAGTACGTGGAACTGCCGCTCGGCGACAGCGACCACGACACCTACCGCCAGGTGATGCTCCTGATCGGCAGTCTCTTCCGCCGACTGGCGCCCGGTGACCCGCACCGGGTCCGGGTCGACGAGGACCGCGAGCGGTACATGTGGACCAGGATGCGCGAGCACCTGGCCGCGACCGGCACCGATCCCGCGGACTGCCTCTATGTGTGCGGCGCGTTCCACGCGGCGAGCCGGGTCGCGGAGTTCGGCGTCGACGGCACCGACACGTTCGAGATCAGCCCGCGCAGCGCCACCAAGTGGCAGCACGGCCTGATCCCGTCGAGCCACGCGGCGATCGAGGCGCAGTTCGGCCTCGCCGCCGGATCGGTGTCCATCGCGGCGACGGTCTGGGCGAAGAACCTCAGGCGCACCCGCGTGGAGCCGTTCCGCCTCGCGGGGCAGGCGGGTACGAAGAAGTCGCGGGCCAAGAAGACGGCCGCCGCGCAGCCTCCCGTGCCGACCATCGAACAGGACGCGCCCACCGACAAGCTGACCGGATTCCTGCGGCAGCCGCCCGTCCTGGACCGGCTCGACGAGGCGGAACTGCTCGGCTGGTCCGTGGAGATCGTGCGGGCCGCTCGGCGCAACGGCTATCTCGCCTCCACCGCGGACGCCATCGCGGTGTTCGAGACGTCGATCCTGCTGGCCGGGATGCGCGACCGCGCCAGGCCCACTCCGTACGACTTCCAGGACGCCGCCGTCACCTGCATCGAGAAGGACGCGGTGCCCGGCCGGCGCGACGTACGCCGTCTCGTCGAGATCATGATGGGCGGCGACCGGATCGGCCAGGTCGGCTACGACGCGCTGCCGCCGCTGGCCCGCGACGTGCACGACCGGCTCGCCCCGCTCAACCTGCCGCTCCACAAGCGCGGAGTGCAGCGCGCGCTCCTCGACATCGCGGGGCAGCCGGAGCTGGAGCCGTGCTCCGACCTGCTGTGGATGCTGCGCCATCTGATGCCGCACGGCGCCGCCCGGCCCATCATGGGCGAGCGCAAGCTGGGGGAGCGGCCCATCCAGGAGTCCTGGGACCTCGCCCTCGGCACCCACCAGCGCGCGCTCATCGAGCTCGGCTACGAGGGCGTCAGCATCGAGCAGGTACTGGAACAGCGGCTGCGCCGCGCCGCGTACGCCCCGCAGGCCACCGCGGCGACCGTCCTGCGGGCGGTGGAGGACGCGACGCTCTATCTGCGCAGCCGCCGCCTCGCCGACGAGCTGGGCAACCGCGCCCTGGAGGTCCTCGCGGCCGAACGCAGCGTGGACGGCGCGCCGGAGGTGCTGCGCCGGGTGCGCCGACTGCTCGCCCACTACCGCACCAGCGAGCCGGTGCTCCCGCCGTGGATCGAGTCCTTCGCGAAGACGGGGTACGCGCACTACTGCACGCTGCTGCCGACGGCCTTCGCCGACGAGGACGCCACGGTGCGGCAGGTGGCGGCGACGCTGGGCTTCCTCTTCAGCATGGAGAGCCTGGCCCTCTCGCTCGGCTGCGACCGGACACAACTGGAGCTGGCGGTCGCCCAGTCGCACCCCCGGGACCCGTCGAAGACGGCGCTGCTGTGGGCGGCGCAGACCCAGCTCGGCCGGCTCTCCCGGGCGGACCTGCGCGCCAGATGCGACGAACTCCTCGGCAACCCCCTGGTGGTGCCCGCCTATCCGCGCTACCTCAGCGGCTTCGTGCACGCCCTGGAGCCGGTGCCCGGCCTCACGGACTTCGTCGTGGAGGCGGTGTCCAACGCGTTCGGCCGGCTGCCGGACCCGGTCCTGCTGCCGTGGCTCCCGACGCTGATCACCACACTCCGGGCGACCGGCACGGACCTGGCCCCGCTCCTGATCCGCGAGGCAGGCCGCATCTTCCCGGGCAGGCTCGACGCGCTGGACGCGTGGGTGCCGCCGTGGCTCGCCCAGCCGGAGCCGGTGTCCGTGCGCGCGCAGGGACGTACGGACGCGGGGAACACGGACGCGGGGAAGGGGAGCGCGCTGCTGGCCGCCCACCCGGCGACCTGTGACGCGCTGGCGGATCTGCTGGGCTGCGAAGGGACTTGGCAGTCGGCGGTTCCCGTCCGGCGGGGCGCGGAACTGGTCGACCGCCATCCGGAGACGGCGGCGGCACTGGCGCAGCTGCTGGCGCATGCCTGACGCCTGATGCCTGATCCGTGACGCCTTCAATAAACCTGCACATCGAATACCCAGTCCAGTCACGGTATTCAGCGGGAGCTTCACGCAAAGCCGTGTGTATGAACCATAGATCAGGCGCTTTTAGGTCGGGAGTGTCCGCTTTGTTGAAGGGAGTCCCGCGGACCGCCCGATTTCCTCCTGTGAAGCTTGTGAAGGAGCTGCCATTACACGGTGAACATGCCTGCACGCAGCGGTGATTCGTCGTCGCAAGCGCCGCCGGGGGACGTCCGGACGATTGGATGTGCGACATGCGAACGTGCTTTGATCCTGCCCATGCGGAATTCGCGGTTTGGGTTCCGCATTCTTAGAAACATTTTTGCAACATCCCCATGAGAAGGGCAGTTCATCATGAACGTCACCCCCGTCGAGACCCTCGAGATTTCCGACGCCGACCTCGACAACGTCTCCGGTGGCCTCGTCGCCGGTGTCGCGGGCAACCTCACCAGCACCGTTGACTCCATCGCCCCGGTCTCCGGCGTCGTCGCCGGCGTCGTCGGCACGGTCGAGGGTGCCACCGGCCTGAACACCGGTGCCGTCACGGGCCTGGCCTCCGGCCTGACCGCCGGTCTCTGAGTCACCAGCACACAGAGACAGCTTGATTCGTGAGCCCCGGGACCACAGGTTCCGGGGCTCACGGACGCCACAGGCACAGCCACAGGCACCGATGAGGCACAGCCACAGGCACAGACACAGCCACAGGCAAGGTAGGTAGCGTTCCGTGCAGTTCCGCCAACAGGCCCTGTCCAAGCTGCAGTCGCCCGAGGAACTCGACCTGCCGGTGCGCTACGCACGCCCCCAGGGCCTGCTCGTCCTCGCCGTCACCCTCGTCGTCATGGCCGCCGCGAGCGTCTGGGCGGTGACCGGATCGGTCTCCTCGACCCTGAAGGCACCCGGCATCCTCACCCACGGCCAGGGCAGTTACGTCCTGCAGAGCCCCGTCACCGGACAGGTCACCCAGGTCCTCGCCGAAGAGGGCAAACGGATCGCCGCCGGCGCCCCCGTGCTCAAGGTCCGTACAGAACAAGGGGACAAGGTCGTCCGCGCCATCGCCGCGGGCCGCGTCAACGCCCTCGTCGCCAGGATCGGCACCGTCGTCACCACCGGCGCCGACGTCGCGACGGTCGAGCGCGTATCCGGCAGCGACGACCCGCTCCTCGCCATGATCTACGTCCCCGCCGACAGCGCCGCCACCGTACCCGTCGGTGCCAAGGTGGACCTCACCGTGCAGTCCGTGCCCACACAGCAGTACGGAGTGCTGCGCGGACATGTGAAGGCCATCGGCCGCGGCGCGCAGAGCGCCCAGAAGATCACCGGATTCCTCGGCGACAAGGAACTGGCCGAGCAGTTCACCCAGGACGGGCCGCCCGTCGCGGTCCTCGTCCGGCTCGACCGCTCCGCCGCCACCAAGTCCGGCTACGCCTGGTCGTCCAAGGGCGGACCGCCCTTCGCGCTCGACTCCATGACCCTGGCCACCGGCGCCTTCCACCTCGCCGAGCAGCGCCCGATCGACTGGCTGCTTCCGTGACCGCATCCGATTGGCTGCTCCCGTGACCGCACCGCCCCCCTCCCCGGCCCACCAGCAGCAACTGCCGCCCCCCGGCGGGCGCCGCAGGCACCGCCCCGAGCCCCCGCAGCGCGGCCGCCGCCGGGCCGCCGCCCCGCGCCCCGCGTCCAAGGGCGAGCGGCAGAAGACCGTCCGCACCCCCACCGTCCTGCAGATGGAGGCCGTGGAGTGCGGCGCCGCCGCCCTCGCCATGGTCCTCGCGCACTACGGCCGGCACGTCCCCCTGGAGGAGCTGCGCATCGCGTGCGGCGTCTCCCGCGACGGCTCACGCGCCAGCAACCTGCTGAAGGCGGCGCGCAGTTACGGCCTCACCGCCAAGGGCATGCAGATGGAGCCGGCCGCGCTCGCCGAGGTCAAGGCGCCCGCGATCCTGTTCTGGGAGTTCAACCACTACGTCGTGTACGACGGCTCCGGGCGCCGTCTCGGCCGCCGCGGCGTCTTCATCAACGACCCCGACAAGGGCCGCCGTTTCGTGCCCGCCGAGGACTTCGACACCAGCTTCACCGGCGTCGTCCTGGTCCTCGAACCCGGCGACGACTTCCGCCCCGGAGGCCGCAGGCCCGGCATCATGAAGGCGCTCCCGGCCCGCCTGCGCGGCACCACCGGCACCATGCTCGCCGCACTCCTGGCCAGCCTGCTCCTGGTGGCGGTCGGCGCGGCGCTGCCCGCGCTCAGCCGGACGTACATCGACCTGTTCCTGATAGGTGATCAGACCTCACTGCTCGGAGCGCTGTTCGCGTCCATGGGGGCGATGGTCGCACTCACCGTGGTCCTCACCTGGCTGCAACAGGCGAATCTGCTGCGCGGCCGGATCATCTCCTCCACCCTCAGCAGCGCCCGCTTCCTGCGCCATCTGCTGCGCCTGCCCGTCACGTTCTACGCCCAGCGCAGCCCCGCCGACCTCGTGCAACGCCTCGCGTCGAACGACGCCGTCGCCGAGACCCTGGCCCGCGACCTCACCGCCGCCGGGGTCGACGGCATCGTCGTACTCCTCTACGCGGCCCTCCTGTGGACGTACGACCCACAACTCACGCTCGTGGGAGTGGGAATCGCCCTGCTGAACATCGTGGCGATGCGCGTCGTCATCCGGCTGCGCGCCACCGGCACCCAGAAGCTGCGCGCCGACAGCGCCAAGCTCACCAACACCTCGTACACCGGCCTGCAGTTGATCGAGACGATGAAGGCCACCGGCGGCGAGAACGGCTACTTCCGCAGGTGGGCCGGCCAGCACGCCACCACCCTCGAGGAGCAGCAGCGCCTCGGCGTGCCGAGCGCCTGGCTCGGCATCGTCGCGCCGACCCTCGCGACCCTCAACAGCGCGCTGATCCTGTGGATCGGCGGACTGCGCGCCGTGGAAGGACATCTGTCGATCGGCCTGCTCGTCGCCTTCCAGGCCCTCGTCACGCGCTTCACCGCGCCGATCACCCGGCTCAACGGCGTCGCGGGCCGCATCCAGGACTTCGCCGCCGACGTCGCCCGCCTCAAGGACGTCGAGAACTTCCCCGTCGACGGCCTCTACTCGCGCCCCGAACCGGCCGCGAGCACCCGCCGCCTCAAGGGCCACGTCACCCTCGACGACATCACCTTCGGCTACAGCCCCCTGGACAAGCCGCTGCTCACCGGCTTCTCGCTGTCCGTGGGACCCGGCCAGCAGGTCGCCCTCGTCGGCGGCTCCGGCAGCGGCAAGTCGACCGTGTCCCGGCTGATATCCGGGCTCTACAGCCCCTGGGAAGGCACCATCCGCATCGACGGACAGCGCCTGGAGGACATTGCGCGCGGCGCGCTCGCCGCGTCCGTCTCCTTCGTCGACCAGGACGTCTTCCTCTTCGAGGGCACCATCCGCGACAACGTCGCGCTGTGGGACCCCTCCATCCCGGACGACGCCGTCGTCGCCGCCCTCAAGGACGCCTGTCTGTACGAGATCGTCGCCCGTAGGCCCGGCGGCATCCACGGCCGTGTGGAGCAGGACGGCCGCAACTTCTCCGGCGGCCAGCGCCAGCGCCTGGAGATCGCCCGCGCCCTGGTCCGCCGCCCCAGCATCCTCGTGCTCGACGAGGTGACCAGCGCCCTGGACGCCGAGACCGAGCAGGTCATCATCGACAACCTGCGCCGCCGCGGCTGCGCCTGCGTCGTCATCGCCCACCGGCTGAGCACCGTCCGCGACAGCGACGAGATCGTCGTGCTCGACCACGGCTCGGTCGTCGAGCGCGGCCGCCACGAACACCTCGTCGCCGCCGGCGGACCCTACGCCGACCTGGTCAAGGAGCACTGAGGTGAGCTCGGTACCGGAGCAGTACACGCACACGACGTACGGCGACGACGCGGTCGCCGCCGCCTTCGGCTCGCTCGGCACGCCCGCCGACTGCTCGGGCCTGCGCAGCGTCCACCTCGAAGGGCCGCAGGTGCTCTGGCTCGTCGTGGCCGGCGCCCTCGACCTGTTCGCGGTCGACGCCGTCCAGCAGGGCCACTGGCACTTCCTCGGCCGCCTCGAACCGGGCACCCTCCTGCTCGGCCCGGTCGAGGGCCCGCAGCACACCCTGGTCGGCCGCCCCCTCCAGGGCTGCGAGCTGCGCCGGATCTCGCTGCGCGAGCTGTACCGCCCCGACTACGGCGACACCTGGGCGTACGAGCAGCAGTTCCCCACCCAGTACGACACCCAGGACCAGGCCCTGAGCCTGCTCGAGCACGCCTTCGCGCTCGGCATCGGACGCAGCCACCGGGTGCTCTTCGAGGCGCCGCTCGACGGCCGCACCACCGGCGACGACGTGGTGACCGACGAGGACATCCTCTGGATGCCCGTCGCGCCGGGCAGCGTCCAGTACGGCGCCGCCTACAGCGCGGAGGCCGCCGGCGACCTGCTCGTCGACACCGCCATGTGGCAGCGCATGGTCAACCAGCAGTACCGGCTGCTCTCCACGCTCGACCGCTGGATCGAACGCCTGGAGCGCGCCCACGAGGACCGCACGGCCGCCGGCATCAAGGCGGGCGAGACGGTCCGCGAACAGGCCGACCGGACGCTGATCGCCTCCATCGGCCGCTCCGGGAAGGGCGGTACGCGCCGTACCGCGTCCCAGGGCGGCGACGACATGACGTACGCGGCCTGCCGCCTCGTCGCCGAAGCGGCGGGGATCAAGCTGGCCGCCCCGGCGGAGAGCGGCGCGGTCAGCGACCGGATCGACCCGGTGGAGCAGGTCGCGGTGGCCTCGCGGATCCGCACCCGTGGCGTACGGCTCGACGGGCGCTGGTGGCGGGAGAACGCGGGGCCGCTCGTCGGGCACCGCGCCGCGAGCGGCGCGCCGGTCGCGCTGCTGTGGCGGCGCGGCGGCTATGAGTCGGTGCATCCGACCTCCGGGCGGCGCACGCGCGTCGACGAGGACAACGCGGAGGAGTTCGAACCGGGGGCCGTCATGTTCTACCGGCCGCTGCCGGACCGGCCGTTGACGCCGTTGGGCCTGTTCCGCTTCTCGCTGCGGGGCACCGGCACCGACGTACGCAATCTGGCGATCGCGGGTCTGGTGACGGTCGCGATCGGGGCGCTGGTGCCGATCGCGACGGGTCAGGTGCTCGGCGTGTACGTCCCGAACGCCGAGAAGAGCCTCATCGTCCAGGTCTCCCTCGCCGTGATGATCACCAGCATCGTCTCGGCGGCCTTCATGCTGCTGCAGAACCTCACCATCCTGCGGATGGAGGGACGCATGGAGAGCGCCCTGCAACCGGCCGTCTGGGACCGCCTGTTGAGGCTGCCGACCCGCTTCTTCGCCTCCCGCTCCACCGGCGAACTGGCGAGCGCGGCGATGGGCGTCAGCGCGATCCGCCGGGTCCTCTCGGGCATCGGCCCCGTGGCGCTCCAGTCGGGCACGGTCGGCGCGATGAACCTCGTCCTGCTGCTCTGCTACAGCGTCCCCCTCGCCCTGGCCGCGCTCGGCATGCTGGCCGTGATCGCCGCGGTGTTCCTCTCCCTGGGCCTGTGGGAACTGCGCTGGCAGCGGCGCCTGGTCGAACTCGGCAACAAGCTCAACAACCAGGCGTTCCAGACCCTGCGCGGACTGCCCAAGCTGCGCGTCGCGGGTGCGGAGAGCTTCGCGTACGCCGCGTGGGCGGGGGAGTTCGCGCACAGCCGCGAGCTGCAGCAGCGCGCGGGCCGCATCAAGAACCTGACGACCGTCCTCAACGCCGTCTATCTGCCGCTCTGCACGCTGATCATGTTCGTGCTCCTCGCGGGCCCGGCGCGCGGCAGCCTCACGGCGGGGGAGTTCCTCACCTTCAGCACCGCCGTGACGATGCTCCTCACCTCCGTCACCCAGCTCACCGGGGCGCTGATCTCGGCGGCCGCGGTCCTCCCCATGTTCGAGCAGATCAAGCCGGTGCTCGACGAGGCCCCGGAGGTGCGCGGCGCGAGCACCCAGCCCGGCGAACTCCAGGGCGAGATCGAGGCGCGCGGCGTCTCCTTCCGGTACACCGACGACGGCCCCCTGGTCCTCGACGACGTCTCCGTGGCGATCCGGCCCGGCGAGTTCGTGGCGATCGTCGGCCCGAGCGGCTGCGGCAAGTCGACGCTGCTCCGCCTGCTCATCGGCTTCGACAAGCCCGTCGCGGGCAGTGTTCTGTACGACGGCCAGGACCTCGCCGCCCTCGACCAGGCCGCCGTACGCCGCCAGTGCGGAGTCGTTCTGCAGAACGCGCAGCCGCTCACCGGCTCCATCCTGGACTGCATCTGCGGCGCCGAGACGTTCACGCAGGAGGAGGCCTGGGAGGCGGCGGCCATGGCGGGCCTCGCCGAGGACATCAAGCGCATGCCGATGGGCCTGCACACGATGATCTCCGGCGGGGGAGCGGTCTCGGGCGGTCAGCGCCAGCGGCTGATGATCGCCCAGGCGCTGATCCGCCGCCCGCGTGTGCTCTTCTTCGACGAGGCGACCAGCGCCCTGGACAACGAGACACAGCGCACGGTCATCGACAGCACCCGCGCCCTGAACGCCACCAGGGTCGTCATCGCCCACCGCCTGTCCACCGTCCTGGACGCGGACCGGGTGATCGTCATGTCCGAAGGGCGTGTCGTCCAACAGGGGCCGCCCGCACAGTTGTTGGCGGACACGGGGGGACGGCTGCATGAGCTGGTGCGCCGTCAGCTGAGCTGACGCGCTCCCGCAGGCGTGTGCCTCAGCCGCTCACCGCCTGCACGAAACGCCGAAGGTGCCCCCGCACGGCCTCCGGCCGCTCCAGCCAGGGCTCGTGCCCGGCGTCCGTGATCCGCGTCAGCGGCAGCGCGAGCCGGTGCGCCAACGCCTCGAGCGCCGCCAGTGGCCGGGGATCGTCGGCCCCGCCGAGCAGCTCCGTGTGCGCGGGCAGGCAGGCGCGCAGCTCCGCGAGGCGCGCGTCGAGCGGGTCCGCGTGCAGCTCCGCGCCCAGCTCGCCGTTCATGGCCCAGTTGACGGGGCGCCGCCGCCGGGCGTCCCGCGCGGCCCACTGCCACCCGCGCCCCGGATCGGAGTGGTCGGTGAACCAGGACAGCGCGAGCAGCTCGATCTCCTGCTCCTCCGTACGGTGCAAAACCTCCTGAAGGGCCCGGCGCCGCTCCTGCTGCGCCGCCGACATGCGCCGGCCGCGCTCCGCCCGGTACCCGGCACGCCAGTCGCCCACGAACGGCCCGCACATGAGCAGCGCCCCGGCAACCCGGTCGGCGTGCGCGAGGCAGAACCGGCTCGCCAGGTCGGCGCCGTACGAGTGCCCGATCAGCACGGCCTCGGGCGCCTGCCACGCGTCGAGCAGCTCGGCGAGATCGGCGACATGCCGGGCGAGCGAATGGCGGCCCCGCCACCCGGACCGGCCCGTGCCCCGCTGGTCGTACCGGTACACGGGCGTCAGGTCCGCGATCATGGGGGCGACATCGCCGAGATGGTCCGGCAGTCCCGGACCGCCGTGCAGCAGGACCACCGGTGGCCGCCGCGTCGCCGTGTCCCCCAGCGCCGTCCAGTGCAGCTCCGCCCCGTCGCTCGTCGTGGCGAGGCCCTGTGTCTCCATCAGCGCGCCGCTCGGTCGGCGTCCTTGGCCGCCTGCTCCAGGCGGTCCCGGTGCTTCTGCCACCACGCGGGGTCGTCCGAGGGCATGTTGTCGTTGCCGTCGTTCATCCCCACGGCGCCGTCCATGAGTTCCCTGATGATGTCGGCGTGCCCGGCATGGCGGTGCGTGTCGGCGATCACGCGGACCACGGCATGGTGCAACGTGATCTCGGCCTTGCCGGCGGGCCACCACGGCACCCTGCCGACCGTCTCCAGGTGCAGTGCGTCGAGCGTCGCGTCCGCGTGCGCCCAAGCCCTGCGGTACAGCCCCACGATCTGCTCGCGCGATTCGTCGGCGGTGACCCACATGTCCGCGTTGGCCTCGGCGTCCGGCCCGACCCAGGGGAGCGACTCCCCGGAGGGGCGACCGAAGGTGTCGCCGAGGTAGCCGAGTTCTACGGTCGCCACATGCTTCACCAGGCCGAGGAGATTGGTGCCGGTCGGCGTGTGCGGGCGGCGGACGTCGTACTCGCAGAGCCCTTCGAGCTTCCAGAGCAGGGCATCACGGGCGGACTGCAGATAGCGGTGCAGGTCGGCCTTGGGATCCAGTTCGTTCATGGCGTCAGTGTGCCTCTCGCGTGATCTTTTGGGGGATGCGCTCCAGGACACCGCCCGCGAAGACGTCGTACAACGGCAGCGTCTCCAGGTGCACATAGCCGATGTGGCAGTCGCACACGGCGAGCGGGCAGGCGCGCGGCTCCAGCGCGCGGCGGTACGAACCGTCGTACAGATTGCCCAGTTCGGCGCGGACGAAATGGCAGCGGCGGACCGTGCCGTCGCCGTCCACGGAGACGACCGATTCGCCGGTACGACAGGGCAGTCCCGCCGAGCGGTGCGGGTGCCGGCTGTAGGGGAACAGCGGGTCGATCGCCGTCCACCGGTCGGCCTCGGCGTCCGTGTAGGTGTGCCCCTCCGCCGCGTTCACCCAGAGGTAGACCTCCCCGGGCAGCGCGGACCGCAGCCTGCGGGCGTCGTCGAGATGCTCCGCCATGCCGACCACGCCGACACTGAACCGCACGCCCCGCTCGGCCAGTTGACGCGTCTTGGCGAGGAAGCGGTCGTACGGTGTCTGGCCCGGGTGGTACGTGCACCACAGCGCTACCGTGTCCAGATCGGCGTCCGCCAGCCAGTCCGTGCGGCAGCTGAGATTGGTCTGGACGGCCACCCGGTCGATGTGCCGCTCATGGGACAGCTCGACCAGCGCCCGCCGGTACCAGGAGCGGACCAGACCCTCGCCCCACGGGGTGAACAGGACGGAGAGCCGGTCCTCCGTCTGCTCCTTCGCCCAGCCCGAGAAGCGCTCCAGGGCCGCGCGGTCGGCGCGCAACTGGGCCGCGCTGTCACGGCGCTTGGCGAACGGGCAGTACGGACAGTCGTAGTCGCACGACGCCAGCGGGCCGCGGTACAGGATCGTCAGGTCCATGGCCGCCCGCTCACTTCAGCTCGTACGCGGCCATCGCGGCCCGCACCTCGGGGGAGAACAGCTCGGGGCCGATCGCGTCGGAGTGCGCGAGGCCCTCCGGGGTCAGCCGCAGCAGCTCCGGGGTCTGCTCCAGCCAGCCCCGGTCGGCGAAGCCCTTGAGCTCGGCGGGGAAGTCGTCGCCGGGATCGGCGCCGAACCGCTCGCGGTACTCCTCCAGGGCCATGCCGTCGGCCTGCAGCAGCGACTGGAGCAGATGGCGGCGCCGGGCCTCCGCCCCGTCCACCCGACGGCCGTGCACCGCGCGGGTGAAGTCCTCGGTGGCGGTGTACTCGTCGATGATCGTGCGGATCTCGCGGAGGTCGACCGCGTAGTCGAAGGAGTAGTGCAGCGTCGAGGTGTACGAACGGGCCCCGCACCCCAGGCCGATCATGCCGTCGGTCTGGCACGCGTAGTCGTCCGCGCCCTGCGGCGGCGCGTCCGCCCGGCGGAACATCCGCATCGACACCTGGACGTACCCCTCGGCGAGCAGATGGTCGCGGCCCTGCCGGTACAGCCGCAGCCGCTGCTCGTCCCACTCCTGGTCCGTGAGCGCCGCCCGGTGCTTGCCCAGACCCGTCAACGGGCGTACGTACAGCGGGTAGAGGTACAGCTCCTCGGGCCGCCAGGCCAGCGCCGCGTCCAGGGAGGTGCGCCAGCTGTCCGCGGTCTGGCCCTCGATTCCGTAGATCAGGTCGATGTTCAGCACCGGGATCCGGGCGTCGCGCACCCGGCCGAGCGCCGCCTCGACGTCCGCGCGGCGCTGCGGCCGCACGGCCGCCCTGGCCTCGGAGTCGACGAAGCTCTGCACGCCCAGGCTCAGCCGAGTCGCCCCGCGCTCGGCGAGCACCGTCAGCCGGTCGGCGGTGGCGGTCGCCGGGGACGCCTCGACGGACAGCGGAATCGCCCGCAGATCGGCGCCCATGCGCAGCTCGGCGATGTCGCACAGCCGCTCCAGCTCGGCCGCCTCCAGATAGGTCGGGGTGCCGCCGCCGAACGCCGCGTTGGCGAACCGGACGGGCGCCGCCGCCGTGCCCTGCTCGCCGAGCGCGTCCCGCACGGCGGTCGCCTGCCGGTCGAGGGCGTCCAGATAGCGGGTGGTCAGTTCGCCTGGGGCGCCGATCCGGGTGAACAGATTGCAGAAGCCGCAGCGGACCTCGCAGAACGGTATGTGCAGATACAGCGAGAGCGCGTCCTTCGGCTCCGCCGCCCACAGCGTGCACAGCTCGGGGCGGTCGTGGAGCGGGCGGTACGCCGTCTTGTGCGGGTAGGCGTAGACGTAACTCTGGTACGGGCGCGGGGTGCTCATGCGGACGGCTCCAGGAAGAAGTGGGCGTACGGCACCGTCCACACGGCCTCGTGTCCCAGGCGGTGGCCGGTGTAGCCGTCGTCTCCATAGGTCGTGCCGTGGTCGGAGCAGACGATCGCGAAGCAGCGGCGGCGCGAACTCAGCGCGGCGAAGAGCCGCCCGATGTGCCGGTCGATGTACTCCAGGGCGGCCGCGTGCGTGGCCCGGCTGTCGCCCGTCTCGCGGGTGGCGCCGGGCAGGTGGAACCAGTTCGGCTGGTGCAGCGCGGCGGCGTTGAGGAAGAGGAAAAGGCGCTGCTCGCGGGGGAGTCCGGCCACGACACGCTCGGCGCACGCCACCTGCTCCGCGAAGGAGGTCGGCGAGGCGACACCGAACTCCGGCTCCCAGTGGCTCTCCTGGAAGAGCCCCGGCAGTACGTCGCCCAGCGCGCCCTGCTTGTTGAAGAAGCCGACGCCGCCGATACAGACCGTGCGGTAACCGGCGTCCGCGAGGCCGGACACCAGGTCGGGGGTGTCGAAGACGTAGGTGCGCCCGGCGGTCGTCTCACTGCCCGCGAAGCGGGCGGCGAAGAGCCGCGGATGCGGGCCCGGCGCGGCGGGCGTGGGCAGGAACCCGGCGAACATCGCCTGATGCGAGGCATAGGTGAAGCTGCCCGGCGCGTGCCGCTTCTCCCAGGCCCCGCCCGGCAGATGCCGGGCCAGGTTCGGGATGCGGCCCGCGGCGGCCAGCTCGACGGCGACGTCGTACCGGAGGGTGTCGAGAGTGAGGAGCAGCAGGTCGTCACGGCCGACGACCTCGTTCATGTCGGGCTCGGTGGGCGCGGCCGGTGCGATGGGGACGTCAGGCGCTTGCATGGTGGTTCCTTGCGGGGTGGTTCGTCGGAGCGGGGTGGTTCGTGGTGCCGGTCTGCCGCCGTACGGCGGCGACCTGCGCGGCATAGGTGTCGAGGCCCTCGGCTCCGCTGTCCGGCAGCCCCGTGAGCCGCGGCAGCAGGTCCCCGAAGGCGTTGACCTCGCCGACGGCGAAGCGCCGCCAGCGGAGAGCGGGCAGCAGGTCGACGCCGACACAGAGCGTGCCGGGGAAACAGGCCGCCGCGCGCTCGCAGATGTCCAGGGCGTCGGCCCAGTGGCCGCCCGCGGCCTCGACGGCTGCGGCCAACTCGCCGCGTGCGCCGCCCAGATGCAGATTGGTCAGGGGCGAGCGGCTGGTCCGTACGACGGCGTGCGTGGCCCGGCCGCCGACGACCACGACCCGCAGGTCGGCCACCCGCCCCCGCAGCGACGCCTTCGGCAGCCAGCGCTCGACGTGCAGCCCGTCCGGCGCGAGCCCGTCGACGATCGCGGCGATCTCCCGCTCGTCCCGGTAGCGGCGCACCTGGAGGGAGTTGTGCAGCAGACCCCCTGACAGCTCGACGGACGTGGTCGCCTGGACGCGGCCCGCGCCCGCCGTCTCGACGGCGAGCACCCCCGACGCCGAAGACCCGTGGGCGAGCTTGACGAACACGCGGGGCATGCGGTGCTCACGCATCAACGCCCGTACGTCGTCCCAGCCGCGCACCGCCGTCGCCGCCCCCGACGTGGGCGAGGGCGGCACCGGAACACCCGCCCGGGAGAGCACGTCATGGCAGCGCCGCTTGTCGAAGAGCACGCCGAGCTCCGTGGGGTCGTCGAGCCGCATGCCGCCGCGCAACGAGCCGACGGCCGCGGTGAACCGCCCGTACCAGCGCGCGCTGCCCTCCACCCGCGTGGGATCGTCCGTCCCCCGGAGCAGCCGGTCGACCTCGCCGTTCTCACCCGGCGAATCGAGCCGCACCGTCTCGTCCGGGGCGAAGGCGGCGCCCCCCTCGCGCAGCACGTCCCGCCACGGCACGACACGGGGAGCCGGCAGCCCGGCCTCCCGTACGGCCGTGGTGAAGAGTCCCACCCGGCGGTTCTCCGGATTGCCGACGACCGCGAACCGGGGGCCCGCGCGGTGCCTACTCTCCGACGGCGACATAGCGGGACTCCGTCTGTCGGCGGCCCGCACCGAAGCGAATGAGGTTCACGTCGACCCCGTGCGGCTCCAGCGTGGCGCGGATACGCTGCGCCATCGGCGCGGAGAGGAAGTGGTGGTGCAGATCGAGCGTCCGAAGATGCGTCAACGGCTGCCCGTCGAGCAGCGCGGCACCGCCCTCGTCGCTCAACGCCCCCATGCACAGGGCGAGGGAGTCCAGCTGCGGGACCACGGGAGCGCCCGCCACCGCCGCCGCGATCTCGTCCTGGATGTCGCTGTTCTGGAGACCGAGATGGCGCAGCGAGGGCAGCCGGGCGCCCGGCGCGAGGAGCGGCGACACGTCCTCAACGGAGGCATCGCCCCCGTACCAGCTGGTCCCGAGCCACAGCTCCAGATGGTCGAGCGCGGGGAACTCGCAGGCGCCGAGCGCGCGGACCGGAGCCGCGGGCAGACCGCCGGACTCGAACCGCAGAGTGCGCAGGGAGTGATGGCGCAGCGGCTCCAGGGTCAGCCCCTCGCCGCCGCGCGCCCCGAGCTTCTCCAGGAGCGGGAACGCCTTCAGCAGCGGCGTCAGATCACCCAGCTTGATCCAGGAGATCTCGGACTCCTCGGAGAGCACGTCGCCGAGGAACAGCGCCCGCAGCCCGGTGAGCCGGTCCCGCTCGGCGCACAGCAGCTCGACGATCGGGCCGATGCCCACCTCGTCGTACTCCATCCACCAGGGCCCGAAGATCAGCGCGCGCACCTTCTCCGGCCGTACGGCGGCCAGGAACTCCTGCCACTGCGACTCGACCGTCCGCTCGCCGGCGTGGGTGTCGAACCGCCAGGCGACCGACTCCGGTGTGGGCAGCCCCCCTTCGAAGCCGGCACCCTCGTACGGATAGGTGAAGACCGGAAGCCCGTGAAAATACTTGAGATGCTCAGCCGCGTACCCCATGGCGTTCCCCCCTGCTCTCGGTCGTCCGCTACTCGCCCACCGCCACGTAGCGCCAGACCTCGCCGTCGTCCTCGTCCTCGTCCGCTTCGTCCGCGTCGAGGTCCACCTCGACGCCCGCCGGGACCAGCGAGTCGTGCACGCGCGTGCGCAGCGCCTCGCTCAGGTAGTTGTGGTGCAGGTCGAGCTTCTTCAGGTGGGTGAGCGGCTGCCCGGCGAGCAGCGCGGTTGCCCCCTCGTCCGTCAGGACACCCATGGACAGGTCGAGGACCTCCAGACGGGCCACCACCGGCGCGGACGCCATGGCCGCGGCGATCTCGTCCTGGATCTCGCTGTTGCGCAGGGCCAGTTCCCGCAGACGGGGCAGGCGGGTGCCCGCGAAGAAAGGCTCCAGGTCGCCGAGGACCGCGTCGCCGCCGTACTCGGACGTGCCCAGCCACAGGTCGAGCCGCTCGAGGGCGGGCAGATCGCTGGCCGCGACACCGCGCACCGCCTCCGCGGGCATGCCGCCCGTCTCGACGGTGAGGGTGCGCAGCCGCTCGTGCCGCACGGCCGGGAACGTGAGGCCTGTGCCGCCGCGTACGCCGAACTCCGCCAACTCGGGGAACGCGTCGAGGAGCGGGGTCACGCACGTCTGGTTGATCCAGGAGATCTCGCACTCCTCCATCACCATGTCGCCCAGGAACAGCGCCCGCAGGGCCGGCAGCTTCGCCCGCGCGCCGATCAGCGCCTCCAGCACCTCCTCGGGCCCGCTGTCGTACGCGTCGCTCCACGAGCCCACGACGATCGCCCGCACCCGCGAGAGATCGACGCTGTCCGCGAACCGGGCGAAGGCGTCCTCCCACTCCTCCTCGCTCTCGTACGAGTCGACGGAGATCCGCCAGGCCACGGAATCGGCCGCAGGCAGGCCGCGCGCCGCCTTCTCGTCCGCCTGCGGGAAGTCATGGGTGGGCAGACCGTGCAGCTCCGCCAGGTGGTTACCGATGGTCATGTCCGCCCGCTCCTGATGTCCTGAGCGCCGGTGCCGACGCTCGACTGCGGCGATCGCCTGTTCGCGGTGATCGACCGATGTGCTGAATTTCTACCAAGCGGCACTGACAACGCCCGCCGCAGGGCCGCGTGAAGCCGCCTCCCCGGCCGCCGGTCGACGGCCGTTGTCAGACCCGGCCCGTACGGTCGGTTCTCATGGGCGGCGCACGGTGTGCCGCGGGGAGGGGAACACCCATGTACCGGCAGGGAGATGTGCTGATCGTGCCCGTGGCGGAGTCGGCACTGCCCGCGCACGTCGCTGATGCGCCGAGGGAGCCGAGGGACGGCCGGGGCAGGCTCGTGCTCGCCCTCGGCGAGGTGACCGGGCACGCGCACGCCGTCGTCGGACCGGGGCAATTGATCCGCGAACCCGGCCCGTTCGGCCCGATGCTGCTGCATCTGCCCGACGGCGGACGCGTGGTCCACGAGGAGCACGCCGCCATTCCGCTGCCGAAGGGCTGGTACCGCGTGGTGCGCCAGCGCGAGTACGTCCCGGGGTCGGTCCGCATCGTGGCCGACTGAGCCCGCGCGGGCGGGAGGGGGAGCAGGAAGCAGTGAGCGGGATCGACAAGCAGGCGAACGGGGACGGGACATGGGGACGACGTACGACATGACGACGGTGAAGCAGACGGGACCGAAGCAGCCGGGGCCGGACGTGGCGCACTGGCGGCGGGTGACGGCGGCGACCGGCCCCGCGGACCGCGTCGCGGCCGAGGCCGGGGTGCGCCTCGCCTACCGCAGGGCCGGACTCCCCGAACCGGACCGCGTCCGCTGGGCGGCCTCGCCCCGCGAGGCGGTGCGGCTCGTGACGGCGGAGCGGGAAACGCTCGGCAGGAGCGTGCGCGACGCCGTCCGCAGTCACCCCTGGGCGGCCGAACGCGACCGTCTGCACGGTGAGTTGGGCCCGGCCGGATGGGGCGAGCGGTGGAATGCGTCGGGTGCCCGCCTCTGGGAGACGACCCAGGCGCTCACCTCCCGGATCCGCACCGGCGTGGTGGAGGAACTCGCGGACGAGAGCGGCGAGGGGCCCGTTCGCCTCGCCCTCCTGGACGCCGTGCTCGGCCAGCACGACGCGGCGTGGCTGTGCGCCTTCGACACATCGGGGGGCAGCCCTCTGGAAGGCCTCGCCGCCGTCGCCCGCGCGGCGGGCTGGTGGTGGCCCTTCGAGCGCGAGGCGATCGTCTGCGAACGCCCCACGGAACTCCACCGCGACGAGGCGGGACGCCTGGACCGCGGCGACGGCCCCGCGCTCGCCTTCCCCGACGGATTCGCCCTGCACGCCTGGCGCGGCATGCCCGTACCGAGCGAGTTCCTCGACGAACTCGGCGCGCTCACCCCCGAACGCATCCGCGCCGAGGAGAACGCGGAACTGCGCCGCGTCATGCTGGAGCACTACGGCTACGACCGCTACCTGGACGAGTCGGGCGCGGTCCCCGTGCACCGCGACGAGACGGGCGTGCTCTGGCGCATCGAACTCGTCGGCGACGAGGACGTGGTGATGGTCGAGGTGGTCAACTCGACCCCGGAACCGGACGGCACGAGCCGCACCTACTGGCTGCGCGTCCCACCCACGACGCGCACGGCGAAGGAGGGCGTGGCCTGGACGTTCGGCCTGCACGCGGACGCGTACGAGCCGGAGCGGCAGACGTGATCCAAGGAGGCGGGGCATCCTGCGCACGGAAGCGTGGTGGCAAACACATTCGGCCGCGGGCCGCACAGCCTGGACCTGGCCAACAGCGGTACGGCGGTCTTCATCGACGCGCTCACGCTCGCGGTGTCCGATCTGGCCGACGAGGAGTGGGACTTCCGGTTCGCGGCCCTGCTGACGCTGCAGAACCAAGAGGTCATGGGGCGGGGCGCGGTCGGGTTCGACCTCGAGGACATCGAATGGGGTGGCACACCGCAGGAGCGTTCCCGGGCCAGGGACTTCGTGCTGCGCGCCACCGAGCTGGCCATGAGCGGCCACCGCTGGAGCGAGCTGGACTACGAATCGCCCACGGTTCATGGCTATCTGCGGCAGTTCAGGGCGATGGTGGAGGAATTCACCCCGGCCGAACGCACCGACTCCGTGGGTGTGTTCCCGCGCCCCGCCGAGCGAGCGGTGGCGTCCTGCGCCCGGCATCGGATCCTGACGGCGCTGCCGTACTGGGACGGATGCTTCCTGTGCACGCGGCTGCCGTCGGAGCAGGGGTGACCCCGCCCCCGTACCGTGATCGACGTACCCTTGCCGCGTGACCATGCACCAGGGCGGTGTCGGCTTGAGTGTCGACGCGATGATCGAGGACCTCAGGACGCTCGTCGAGATCGAGTCTCCCTCGCGCGATGTCGAGGCTCTGACGGCCTCGGCCAAAGCTGTCGCGGCGGTCGTCGAGCGCCGTCTCGGCGGGCAGGCCGTCCTCGTGGAGAGCCCGGCCGGACCGCATGTCCACTGGTCGGGCGGTGGCGAGCCGAAGGTCCTGATCCTCGGGCACCACGACACGGTGTTCCCGTTGGGCACCCTGGAGCGCCGTCCGTTCACGGTCGCCGACGGGCGGGCGACCGGCCCCGGAGTGTTCGACATGCTCGGCGGTCTGGTGCAGGCCGTCCATGGCATCGCGGCGCTCGACGACCGTACGGGCGTCGAGATCCTGGTGACCGCCGACGAGGAGGTCGGCTCGCGAGCCTCCCGTGCCCTCATCGAAGAGCGGGCCCTGGCCTGCGGCGCTGTCCTCGTCTTCGAGGGCGCCGCCGACGGCGGGGGTCTGAAGACCGGACGCAAGGGCTGCGGCACGTTCGAGGTCACCGTCACCGGCCGGGCATCCCACGCGGGCCTGGAACCGGCGGCCGGTGTGAACGCCCTGATCGAAGCGGCGCACCAGGTCCTGGACATCGCGGCGCTCGGCCGCCCCGACATCGGCACGACCGTCACGCCGACGGTCGCCACGGCGGGAACCCTCGACAACGTCGTCCCGGCGGAGGCGACCGTCGTCGTCGACGTCCGCGTCGAGTCGGCCGCGGAGAAGCAGCGCGTCGAAGCCGCCTTCGCGGCACTGACCCCGCGTCTGGCCGATGCGGAGATCACGGTCGAGGGTTCGGTCGGCCGCCCCCCGATGCCCGAGTCGGCGTCGGCGGGGCTCTTCGCGGTGGCGCAGGGACTGCTCCCCGGCATCGAGGGCGTGGCCGTCGGCGGCGGAAGCGACGGCAACTTCACGGCGGCGCTGGGCGTGCCGACACTCGACGGCCTGGGCGCGGTCGGGGGCGGTGCGCACGCGGATCACGAGTACGTGGTGATCGACGCGATGGCCGAGCGGGCGCGCCTCGCGGCGGGCCTGGTGAGCGCGATCCGGCAGAAGTAGAAGCAGAAGAAGCAGTGGGTGGGTGACCGGTGGGTGACCGTCATCCGGCAGCAGCACCCCGCCTCGTGAGCAAGATCCCCACCCCGCCGCATAACATGCCGGCATGTCTGGCGAAACCGACCTCAAGACGCTCCTGAGCGGCATGCGGCCCCAGCTCAATCCGGGGCGCTACGTCTTCACCGTCGCCACGGGGCGCACCGTCCCCGACGGCGTCGAGCCCGTCGTCACGGTCCTGGAGGCGGAGGGGCTCACCCTCGTCGTGCGCCAGGAGGAGGCGGACAACGCCGGTCTCCCGTACGACTATGTGGCGGGCTGGATCACCCTCCGCGTCCACTCCGCGCTGGAAGCCGTCGGCCTCACCGCCGCGATCGCCACCGAACTGGCGGGCGCCGACCTGAGCTGCAATGTCGTGGCCGGTTTCCACCACGATCACCTCTTCGTGCCCCACGAGCGGGCGCAGGAAGCCGTCCGCCTCCTGGAAGCCATGTCCATGCGCTGAGCGACGGCGCCGTACCCGACCTCCGGAACCCGATCACCCGTCACCGCGTCGTAGCAGGGGTGGAACGGATCAACTGGCCGCGCTGGGGCAAGGAAGCGACCGGCACTTCACCCTGGGCGCGCGGCAAACTGCTCGCAGCCCTCGCCGTGCTGACCGCGGGCCTGCTGGCGTTCCACTCCGCGGTTCCGAACGCCGTCGCCCGCATCGGCAGTCTCCTGGAGACGTTCCTTCCGTGGCTCGGCCTGGCCGTCCCGCTGCTCCTCGTCCTGGCCCTGCTGCGCCGCTCGGCACTCGCGCTGGTGGCGCTGTTGGCGCCCGCAGCGGTCTGGGGGTTCCTCTTCGGCGGGCGGCTGGCCGCCGACAGCCGTGGCGCGCACGACCTCACCGCGGTCCAGCACAACGTCAGCGACGTGAACGCGGACCCGGCGGCCACGGCGCGCACCCTGACGGAGTCCGACCCCGACCTCCTAGCCCTGGAGGAACTGACGCCCGCCGCCCTGCCGGGATACGAGAGGGCGCTGGCATCGGCGTACCCCTATCGCGCGGTGCACGGCACGGTCGGACTCTGGTCCAAGCAACCCCTGTCGGACGTCCGGTCGTTGGACATCAAACCGCAGGGCATCGAGGAGGACTGGAACCGCGGAGTCCGCGCGAAGCTGCGTACGGGAAAGGGGGAAATCGCCGTGTACGTAGTCCACTTGCCCTCCGTCCGCGTCCGCTGGAACGGCTTCAGCTCGGGCCGACGGGACGAGAGCGCCCGCCTGCTGGGCGCGGTCCTCGCCGCCGAGAAGCTGGACAGGGTGATCCTGCTGGGCGACCTCAACGGCACGACGGACGACCGTGGTCTCGCCCCCGTCACCTCACGGATGGACTCGCTGGGGGAGGGCTTCGCCTTCAGCTGGCCCGCCGCCTTCCCCGTGTCCCGCATCGACCACGTCATGACCCGCTCGGCGACGGTCACCGGCATCCGCACCCTGCCGGCGACCGACAGCGATCATCTGCCGGTCGCCGCCGACATCGAACTCCGGGGCTGAACAGTTCGATCGACGCGGACCATGCCCTACCGCTTGGTGCGGAACAGCAGATACAGGAAGTACGGCGTCCCGACCACGGCCGTCATCAGGCCCGCGCCCAGCTGCGCCGGCGCGATCACCGTGCGGCCCAGCAGATCCGCGACGCCGACGAGTACCGCGCCGAGCAGCATCGCCACCGGCAGCACCCGGACATGGCGGCGGCCCACGAGGGCCCGTGCCGCGTGCGGTGCCACCAGGCCGACGAAGCCGATGGTGCCCGCGGCGGCGACCGCCGTGGCGCTCAGGAGCACGCTCAGGAGGAGGAAGCCGAAACGGCCGCGGGAAAGACGCAGGCCGAGGAGGCGCGGAGTGTCGTCGTCCAGGGACACCAGGTCCAGTTCCGTACGCCGGACGAAGGCCACCACGACGCCGATCGCGAGGACGACGGCGACGGGAGCGATGTCGGTGAAGGTCCGCCCGTAGGTGGAACCCGACAGCCACGTCAGCGCCTTCGTCGCGTTGAACGGGTCGGTGAGGACGATCAGGAGGCTGATGAGCGCGGTCGTTCCCGTCGACACGGCCATGCCGACCAGGACGAGCCGGTTCTGCTGGAACCCGCTGCGCGCCGCGAGGCCGAAGACGAGCCCGGCGGCGATCAGCGCGCCGGCGAACGCCGCACCGGCGACGCCCCACGTTCCGACGGCCGGCACCGTCGTCACCAGCAGCACCGCGCCGAGCGCGCCGCCGCCGGAGACACCCAGGGTGCCGGGCTCCGCGAGCGGATTGCGGGTCACGGCCTGGACGAGGGTGCCGGACAGGGCGAGTGCCGCGCCCGCGCTGAGTGCGGCGACGACCCGGGGCACGCGGGTGTCGAGGACGAAGGAGACCGTCTGGCCCGCCTGCCCTTGCACCCAGTTCGCCACGTCTCCGAGCAGCAGCTTGGCGTCACCGAGGAGCACCGCGGCGATCGTCAGGCCGACCAGTACGGCGAGCAGGGCGGCCAGCGTGATCAGGAACGCGGTCCGGCCCGGGATGCGCAGCCGGTCCGTCGCCGCCGCGCCGCCGGTGTCCCGGACACGTACGGCCATCACCATCAGGAACACCGCACCCACCAGGCTCGTCACGACACCCGTGGGCACCGCGACCGCCGACTGGGCGCTGATCAGGGAGCGCAGCAGCACGTCCGAGCCGAGGACGAGCGCCGCGCCGACCAGACCGGCGAGCGGCACCATGCCGCGCGACCGGACGAACAGCTTGAACCTGCGGCCGAGTGGCCGTACGAGCGCCGGGGCGCAGAGCCCGACGAACCCGATGGGCCCGGCCAGCGTCACCGACGCCGCGGAGAGCAGCGCCGCGAGGACGACCGCCGTGACGCGGGTCGAACGGACCGGCACGCCGAGCCCGCGCGCGGCGTCGTCCCCCAGGGCGAGCGCGTCCACGCGGCGCCCGATCAGCAGCAGGCCGACGAGACCGGCGACCGCGATGGGCGCCATCTGCAGGACGCCGTTGAAGCCGTTCTGCGCGATGCTGCCCTGGTTCCACTGGTAGAGGCCGTCCGTCTCCTGGGGGAACAGGAGGAGCAGCCCGTCGGTCACGGAGTGCAGGCCCAGGGTGAGCGCGCTGCCGGCGAGCACGAGGCGGACGGTGCCGGTGCCGAGCCCGGAGAGGCCGAGCACGATCGCGGCGGCGACGAGCCCGCCGACGAACGCGACTCCGGAGGAGGCGAGCAGCGGCAGCGAGACGCCGGTGGCGGCGAGCAGCCCGAGCCCGAGGTAGGAACCGGCGTTCACGGCGAGGGTGTCCGGCGCGGCGAGCACATTGCGGCTGACGGCCTGCAGCGCCGCGCCCGCCATGCCCAGGCTGACGCCGACGAGCAGTCCCGCCGCCATCCGGGGCAGGCGTGACGCGATGACGACGGAGGCGTCGCCCGCGTCGGCCTGACCGGTGAGCGCCTTGGCGACCTCGCCCATGCCGACGTCGGCGGTGCCCTGTGTGACGTCGACGACGGCGAGGACCGCGACCAGGAGCAGCAGTCCGGCCGTCACCGCGGCCGCGCCCGTCCTGGACGCCGTCGGGATCCGGGGCGCGGTGGTCGTTGCGGTGACGGTCATGGCGCTACTTCTTCAGGGCGTCGACGACGGCGTCGATGTACGCCTCCATCGACTCGGGGCCGCCGAACATCCAGATGCCGTCGGGCAGCTGGTGCACGTCGCCGGCCTTCACGAACGGCAGGGACTTCCAGACGGAGTTCTTGGGGAGGTCCTTGGCGAACGGGTTGCGGTCGCCGCTGCTCTCGCCGCCGATGTAGGCGAACTGGACGCCCTTGCCGAGGCCCGTGAGCCCCTCGACGTCGGTGGTGGCGAGGCCGTAGTCCTTGTCGCCCTTGACCTTCCAGGCGTTCTTCAGGCCGATTTCCTTGTTGACGGCGCCGATGAGCGAGCCGTCGGTGTAGGCGCGGATCGAGACCTGGTTGGAGGCGACGTACCCGTCGGCGAAGGCGATCTCCGTCCCGGCGTGACCGGCCTCGGCGAGCGCCTTCTTGCCCTCGGCGACCTTCGCCTCGAACGACTTCTTGACGGCGGCGGCCTTCTTCTCGGTACCCGTCGCCTTGGCTATCAGGTCGAGGTTCTCCGTCATCTGCCCGACCGGGTCGGACGCGTCGGCCGACTGGATCTGCAGGACGGGGGCGACCTTCCGCAGCTGCTTCATCGCGGAGGCCGAGAGGTCGGACGAGGCGACGATGAGGTCGGGGTTGAGCGAGGCGATGGTGTCCATGCTCGGCTCGCCGCGCGTGCCGATGTCCTTCGGCGTGTTCTTCAGCGGGACGACGGAGTCCCAGGTCTTGTACCCCTTCACATCGGCGACGCCGACCGGGTCGACGCCGAGCGACACGAGGCTCTCGACCTCGTTCCACTCCGTGCCGACGACCCGCTTGGCGGGGCCGTCGAGCGTCACCTTGGCGCCGGACGCGTCGGTCAGCTCGATCTTCTTGGCGGACTTGTCCTTGCCGTCGTCGGCGGACTCGGTCGTTCCGCAGGCGGTGAGGGAGAGGGCCGCGGCGGTGGCGGCGGCAGCGATGACGAGGTGGCGTCTCATGAGGTGGTGCGGAGCCCTTCGGTACGGGTGTGATGCCGGCCGATGGCGCGGGTGCGCAGCCGGCCGGTCAGCGGGTCGGTGTCGACATCGATGCGGATGCCGTACGTGTCGGTGAGGCGTTCCGGTGTCAGTACGTCCTCGGGGGCGCCGTCGGCGATGATCCGCCCGGCGTGCAGGAGGGCGATCCGGTCGGCGACGGCCGCCGCCTGGTCGAGGTCGTGCAGCACGACGCCGACGGCGATGGCGTGGTCGTCCGCCAGATCACGGATGAGGTCGAGGAGTTCGACCTGGTAGCGCAGGTCGAGATAGGTCGTGGGCTCGTCGAGGAGGAGTACGCCGGTCTCCTGGGCCAGGCAGCTCGCGAGCCAGACGCGCTGGAGCTGCCCGCCGGAGAGCTGGTCGGCGCCACGCCCCGCGAGGTCGTCGACACCCGTCATGCGCAGCGCCCGGTCCACCGCGTCGCGGCCGCCGGGATCGGCGCCGCCCCACCGGCCGCGGTGCGGATAGCGCCCGAACTCGACGACGTCCCGCACGGTCAGACCGCTGGGCGTGGGGCGTGCCTGGGTGAGCAGCGCGACGCGCCGCGCGAACTGGCGGGAGGTCAGGGCGAGGCCGTCGGTGGCGGTGTCGCCCGCCCCGTCGATCGTCAGCGTGCCCGTGCGCGCGCTCTGCAGCCGCGCGAGCGTCCGCAGCAGCGTCGACTTGCCGCTGCCGTTGGGTCCCGCGAGCGCGGTCACTTCACCGGGCTTGAGCGAGACGGCAGCGCCGTGCACGACGTCGACACCGTCGTAGGCCACGGTCACGTCTTCGGCAGTCAGTTCATGCCCACGCGTACGGTCGTGCCCCCGCTGACGGGGGACGCCGACTTCATGATCACCAGCTTTCACAAAGGCAAGGTTAGCCTAACCTTAACGTGCTGGACCCCGGGGGTACCGGGATCGCTCCCGGCCGGCCCAGGGACCGCCAACGGAGGCGAAGACCGTCGGAGTGCCCGGCCCCTGTCGGGGGTTCCCGCTACCGTGGCCGGATGGCCACCATCAACGCCAACGGAGTCGCCCTGGGCGTCGAGTCCTTCGGCGACGACGACGCACCCCTGATCCTGCTCGCGGGCGGGACGACGATGCTCTCCTGGCCCGACGCGCTCTGCGAGCGGCTCGCCGCGGGCGGGCGCCGCGTGGTCCGCTACGACCTGCGGGACAGCGGCGAGTCGACGACGGCCGACCCGGACGCGCCCGCCTACACCCTTCGCGACCTCGCCGCCGACGCGGCGGCCCTCGTGGCGGAGCTGGGCGGCGGACCCGCGCACCTCGCGGGGATCGGTGTCGGCGGCATGGTCGCCCAGGTGGCCGCGCTCGACCATCCGGCCGCGTTCTCGGCGCTCACCCTGGCCGGGACCCGCGCGGTCGCGCCCGGTCCGGCCGACGACGACCTCCCGGAGCACGACCAGGCGGTGATGGGCCGGCTCTTCGCGCGGCCGATGCCCGACTGGACCGACCGCGAGGCGATCGCGGAGTTCGCCGCGGCCGGCGCGGAGGTACTCGGCAACGACCCCGCCGCCGCGCGGGCGGCCGCCGCACGTGTCTGGGACCGCACACCCGGCACCACCCCCGCGGTCCAGGCGGCCAACCAGCTCGGCATGGTCTTCTCCAAGCTCGACTGCAGGCCCCGCTGGCGCGAGCGGCTGCCCGGGATCGCGCTCCCGACGCTCGTCGTGCACGGCCGCCGCGACCCGTTCTTCCCCGTCGGCAACGCCGAGGCCATCGCCCGCGAGATCCCCGGAGCGCGGTTGCTCGTCCTGGCGGAGGCCTCCACCGCGATCCCCGGGGCGGCGGTCGACGAGGTCGCCGCGGCGATGCTCGCGCTCGGCTAGCGGACGCCCTCACGCAGGGGGAGCTGTCGGCACACAGGGGGAGCGGTCGGCGCCGGGCCGAGTGTCGTCGTGCCGGGGGCCGCCGCGTGGCCGAGGCCCGTGCGGTAGGTGTCCAGGGCCTCCTCCACCCGGCCCAGGCGGCGCAGCAGGTCACCCAGGAGGCGGCAGAGGTCCGCCAAGTCCCCTGCCGCGTCGGCCTGTTGGAGGAGGGGGAGCGCGGACCGGTAATGCCGCTCGGCGGCTTCGGTGTCGCCGTCGTCCTCGGCGATCAGGCCCAGCAGCCGGTGTGCCCCGGCCGCGTGCACCGCGCCGCGCCCCGCCCGCAGGGAACCGGCCTTCTCGTCCGCGTGCAGCAGCGGATGCAGCAGCGCCCGCGCCTCGTCCGTCCTGCCGCGCCGCCGCAGCACATCCGCCAGCTCCACCTCGACCTGCTCGGTGAAGAGCGCGGCCCGCTTCGACGCCAGCATCTCGCGCGCCATGCGCAGCTCGTGCTCGGCGCGTTCGAGGTTGCCGTCCTGTGCGTGCACATAGCCCCGCATCCAGTGGCAGTGCGCCAGGTCGGTGCGGATCTGGAGCTGGCGGTAGAGGTCCTGCGCCTTGGCCAGCGACGCGTCGGCCTCGGCGATCCGGCCCTCGGTGATGAGGGTGCGGGCGACGCCGCGGTGCATCGCGGCGACGAGCGCCGGATCGCTGACGCGGGGCGCGAGCGCCAGGGCGAGTTCGGCGGCGTGTGCCGCGCGGGCGTGGGCTCCCATGTCCATGTACGGCGCGATGGCCGCCGTGTAGAGGAGCAGCAGGGAGTCGGGGTCGGGCAGGCCCGAGGCGTTGAGTTCGTCGAGTGTGGACTCCAGGAGGTAGCAGGCGTACCGGAGTTCACCGGTCAGCAGGTGGACGGTGGCGCGGCCGCGGACGGCGGGGACGCGGCGGGGCAGCGGCTCGTCCGCCAGGAGCCGCTCGACCGCGGCGAACTGGTCACGGGCTTCGGTGAGTTCGCCGCACTCCAGCAGACAGTCGCCGAGGCCGAGGAGCGCGGCGGCCTGTTCGTCCACCAACTCCTCTTGTGCGGCTTCGGTGTGCAGCCGGCGGAAGAGTGCGGCGGCGTCCGCGGGATCGCCGGTGGCCAGGGCCAGCCGGGCGTCGGTGAGGCGAAGCCGCAGATCGGCGGCCACGTGCGGCGGGCGGCCCGTGGCCAGCTCCTCGAAGTCGATGCCGAGGCGCCCCGCGAGGTGCCGGAGCGCCGCCTCTGAGGGCCGCACCTTCCCGGACTCCAGCGTGGACACGTACGCGGGCGTGTAGGCGGGCTCGGCCAACTCCCGTTGGGTGAGGCCGCGTTCCCTGCGCATCCGCTGGACGCGGCGGCCGATCGCGGCCGGGGTGTCGGTCACCGGGCCCTGCGGGCTCTTGCGTTCCACTGCTGCCCCTTTGTCGGTTCTGCCGGACGCGGCGTGAACTCACCCGCCCCTGGCGCCACATCTGGCATGCCCATTGCCAAACGCCCCATGAGTCCCTACGTTGAGCCACGCCTTAACTCGACTTAACCCCCCACTTATACACCGGACTTCGGGAGGCGCACCCCCATGCGCAGACACACGTCAAGGCACGCGTCCAGGCACCCCTCCGCCGCCCGCGGACGCATCCGCGTCGCCCTCGGCGTCGGAGTCACCGCGGCCCTCGCCCTCGCCGCAACCGGCGGAGCGAACGCCGTGGGCACGGACGGGGCCCCGAGCCCCGAACCCACCCAGCGGGTCGAGCACTTCACCGGCCCGGACGGCCACCCCCGCCACACCGAGATACCCGCCGCGGCCCCGCTCTCCCCGAGGGAGAAGTCCACGATCAAGGGTGACGGCGACGTCACGCCCATCGTCGAGAACGGCCCCGTGGACAAGAAGGTGGACGTCGTCTTCATAGGAGACGGCTACGACGCGGCGCAGCAGGAGGACTTCCACGCCGACGCCCGCGCCAAATGGGAGAAGGTCTCCGCGGTCGAGCCCTACGCCTCGTACAAGGACCTCTTCAACGTCTGGACGGTCGACGCGGTCTCTCAGGACTCCGGCGTCTCCGGCGATCCGACCAGCGACGTCGTCAAGAACACCGCCCTCGGCTCGTACTTCTTCTGCGACGACATCGAGCGGCTGCTGTGCGTCGACGAGAACAAGGTCGAGGCGTACGCGTCGAAGGCCGCCGACCCCGACCTCGTCATCGTCCTCGGCAACTCCACCAAGTACGGGGGAGCGGGCTACAACGCCATCAGCTCCCCGTCCGGCTACGACGGCATCGCCACCGCGTCGTCGGACAACGCCGAGTCCGACCAGGTCGTCGTGCACGAGACGGGCCACTCCTTCGGCAAGCTCGCCGACGAGTACTGGTACGACGAGACCAGCACCTATCCGGGGGCCGAGCCCGGCGAGGCCAACCTCAGCAAGCTGTCGGCCGACGAGATGTCGGCGCAGCAGAAGAAGTGGTACCGCTGGATCGGCGAGAGTTCGCCGGACGGCGGCACGGTCGGGGCGTACGAGGGCGGCGGCTACTACGCGCACGGCCTCAACCGGCCCACCGACGACTCGATCATGCGCACCCTCGGCCGTGAGTTCAATCTGCCGGGGCGCGAGGCGATGATCGCGGGCTTCCACCGGCACGCGCCCGTGCTCGTCGGCGCCACCTCCACGGACCGCGAAGTCCGCCGCGACCAGAGGATCAGCGTGCGGGCGGCGCACGGTGTCCAGTTGCGCTGGTCCGTGGACGGCCGCCCCGTGAAGTCCGCTGCCGGCGAAGCGAGTCGACCGACGCCGCGTGCGCTCGGTGTGCCCGCCGACGGCCGCGCGCACACCGTCTCGGTGCGCGCCACCGACCCGACGGACGCGGTGCGGGACCCCGCGCTGCGTGCCCTCCTGACGGAGACACGCACCTGGCGGGTCGCCCGCTGACCCTCGGCCGGCAGCCGGCCCGGCATCCGGAACGCCGTCCCGTATGCACCCGCCGGGTGCTCCGGGGCGGCGTTGTCAGTGGCGCCCCGTACGGTCGACTCATGGTTGATCGGAACCCCGCCGTGCCTTCGGTCCACGACTTCGCGACCTGGGGGCCGGTACTGGAGCTCATGCTGGCCGCCAAGTCGGAGCGGCCGACTGCCGCGCCCACCCGCCTGGCCGGGCGCATCGGCCGGGACAGCTGGAATCTCGCCCTGCGGCGCGAGGCGACGCCGCAGGAGCTGAAGACCGTGGAGCGGGTGCGGAGCGCCGTGGCCGACACCGGTGTCGACGACGTCTGGTTCACGGCGAAGATCGAACCCACCGGGGAGACCGCGCTCCGTCTTCGCGGGCCAAGCCCGGCCGTGGTGTCCGGGACGGGCAACTCGCATCCGGGGACGCTGATCCTGGTCGAGGGCGCCCTCTCCGAGCCCTGGCGCCGCCTCCCCGATCCGGCGCCCGGCGCGGTCAAGGCCCCTTCCGCGGACCCGGAGTTGCTCGAGCGGACGCTCCGGGAGCGGCTGCCGGACGCCATCGGCGCCACGGAGGACGAGCTGGCGCAGGTCGAAGCACGCCTCGGCTTCGCACTGCCCGAGGAGCTGCGCGTGCTCTACGGAGTGACGCGGGGCCGGTGGTGGGAGGACTGTGACGACGGCGAGACGGCCGACCGCTTCTGCGAGGCGGTCGGCTGCGAACTCGCCCCCGTGGACCGGCTGTACGTCGCCGGCTCCTCGACCCGCGACCACCACTGGGAGTTCGCGGCCACGGAGGCGGTCGACACCCCGCCCCACGCCGCCGTACAGGGCCTGGCCGGCTCGCCCGGTTGGATCGTCTTCGGGGAGAACGGCGGCGGCGACGGGCTGGCCGTCGATCTGACACCGGGCCCGCGCGGCCACATAGGGCAGATCATCCTGATCGGCCATGAGGGGAACATCGGCGCCGAACTCATCGCCGACTCCCTCACGGACCTGGTCCTGAACAGGGAGAGGGAGGAAGAGCACCGCCCCGCTCACGGGGAGCCGCCGCTGGTGGCCAGGGTCAACGCAGCCAGTCTCCAGAGCATCGCGGAGGCCGCTCACCCCGGTCTGGAAGTCCTGTGCGTCGGCGTGTGGGAGGCGGCGCCCCTCAGCCTCGCCCCCGTCGCCGGACTGCCCCGACTGCGTACGCTCACCGCCTACCCCGACACCCTCGCCGACCCGCTGGAGATAGCCGGCCTGCCGCACCTGGAGTTCCTGCAACTCGGCCCCCGCGAATGGCGCGTCCTCCTCGACGCCGAGGCCGTTCCCCGCTCCCTCTTGGCGGCAGCCATCACCCTGCGGGGCGAGGAGGACCCCGCACCGAGCGTGGCCGTCGCGGGCGAACTCCTCGCCCTGTGGGGCAGGCCCCAGATCATCCGGACGCGCCTGGAGGGAACCCTCGCGCCTGCCGAAGGCTTGGCGCGCCGGCCGAGGGCCGCCCGCCGGCCCCTCAGCGGCTGACCACCGTCTCCCGCTCGACCCATGACAGCTTCTCCGGGTTGCGTACGGCGTAGAGGCCCGTGATGAGGCCGTCGTCGATGCGCAGGGCCAGGACCGTGTTGATCTTGCCGTCGAGGCGGAGGATCAGGGCCGGGCAGCCGTTGACCTGGGCCGGGGTCAGGGAGGCCGCGGTGCCGAACTTGGTGAGGCCCGCCACCAAGGGGGCGACCTCGGACACGCCGACCACCGGGCGCAGTACCGCCTGGACGACCCCGCCGCCGTCGCCCAGCAGGACGACGTCCGGGGCGAGGATGTCGACCAGCCGCTGCAAGTCGCCCGTCTCGACGGCCCGTTGGAAGGCGTCGAGCGCGTCTTTGGCCTCGGCGGGGGAGACGCCTCCGCGCGGGCGCCGCGCCGCGACATGGGCGCGCGCCCGGTGGGCGATCTGGCGGACCGCGGCCGGGGTCTTGTCGACGGCTTCCGCGATGTCGTCGTAGTCCAGGTCGAACACCTCGCGCAGCACGAACACCGCCCGCTCGGTCGGGCCGAGCGTCTCAAGCACCAGCAGCATCGCCATCGAGACGCTGTCCGCGAGCTCGACGTCCTCGGCGACATCGGGCGCGGTCAGCAGCGGCTCGGGCAGCCAGGGTCCGACGTACGACTCCTTGCGCCTGCGGAGCGTACGCAAGCGCATCAGCGCCTGGCGTGTGGTGACCCGGACCAGGAACGCGCGCGGTTCGCGTATGGATTCGAGGTCGACGCCCGCCCAGCGCAGCCAGGTCTCCTGGAGGACGTCCTCCGCGTCCGCGGCCGAGCCCAGCATCTCGTAGGCGACGGTGAACAGCAGATTGCGGTGCGCGACGAACGCCTCGGTGGCGGAGTCCATGCGGTCCCGCTCGTTTCCCTCGCCCATGGCCGGCTCCCGTCTGTTCGCGATGGATCGGTGCACACGCACAAGATGCCGGGCGCCGATGCCGTGTGACATCTCGCTTCGGTGGCGCACGTCACATGGCGGCCCCTGTCACGGGGAGCGGGGCACCGGCATCTCGTGTTCGTCAGTGAGCAACAGCGAGTGAGCAACAACGAGCATGAGTGAGGACCACGCCATGGAACCCCGTTTCAACCTGATGACGAACGAGCTCGGCGCCAAGGTCGGCAAGCGCTTCTACGCCGTCGGACAGCCGATCCGTGAATCGACGCTGCCCAGGGCCCTCCAGGAGATCGTGGAGCTGCGCGCCAGCCAGATCAACGGCTGCGGCTGGTGCGTCGACGTACACACCAAGGAGGCCGCGAACGCAGGCGAGACCTCGCTGCGGCTCAATCTGGTCGCCGCCTGGCGCGAGTCCACGGTGTTCACCGAGGCCGAGCGCGCCGCGCTGGCGCTCGCCGAGGAGGGCACGCGGCTCGCCGACGCCCACCAGGGCGTGTCCGACGAGACCTGGGAGCAGGTGACCAAGCACTTCGACGAGAACGAGGTCGCCGCGCTGGTCTGCCTGGTCGCCATGATCAACGCCGCCAACCGTTTCGGTGTGATCGCCCGCATGCGGGGCGGCTCCTACGACCCCGGGATGTTCGCCGACCTCTAGGGCAGGTCCTGCGTCCGCCTTCAGCCGGCAGCCCCGAGGTCCCCGAAGTTCCAGGCGCCGACATCGCCGTACCGGATCGGGCCCGGACCGCGGCCGGTGTTGCTGGCGACCAGGTGGAGTCGCTCGGCCCGCCAGGGGCGGCCGGTGAAGTCGGCGAGGCCGTCCGCGGCCCGTACCGCGCACGAGGGTGTGTCCCGGCGGGCGCGGGCCAGCGTCAGGTGCGGGCGGAACGGCCGGTCCGTGTGGGTGAGGCCGCAGTCCGTGACCACGGCACGCACCTCGCTCGCGAGCAGGTGCAGCTCGTCGAGATCCCCGCCGATGCCGCTCCACAGCACCCGCTCGTCGAAATGCCCGCCGCCGCGCAGCGTCAACGTGAGCGGGCTCCGGGCGGCGGCGAGGCGCGCGAGCGGCGTACGCAGGAGTGCCACGGCCGCGACGGGGACCTCGCCGAGGAAGGCCAGGGTGATGTGCCAGTCCTCGATGCGGTTCCACCGCATCCGCGGATGCGCGTCGTAGGCCGGACCGAGCGCCTGTGCCAGTTCCAGCTTCGCGTCGTCGGGCGGGGCGAGCGCGATGAAGACGCGCACGGTCGCGGGCTGGTTCTGTCCGTTCGCAGAAGGCTTCTCGTTCGCATCGATCACATCGTTCGCATCGTTCACAGAAGACTTCGTATCGCATCCGGGTACGACGACAGCGCTCAGCCCCGGCCGGCACCCGCCCCGAGCAGATCAGCGCCCAGTTGCGTCAGTATGTGCCTGACCTGCTGGCGCACCCGCACGCTGGCCACGAGTCCGGCCCGGCGCAGGACCGCCGCGTGCTCGCTGGCCGACGACAGCGAGACCCCTGCGTACTGCGCAAGCTCGGTGGTGGTGCGGGGTTCCTGGAGCGTTTCCAGTACGGCGGCACGCGTGTGCCCCAGGAGCGGCGCCAGCCTGGAGTGCGGCGTGGCCGCCTCTTCCGGGACGGGCAGCCGGGCGGGGTAGACCAGGACCGGCAGCAACTGCTCGTCCAGGAGGGCGACCGGCGTACGACGACAGAAGTACGACGGGACGAGCAGCAGCCCACGCCCGTTGAGATGAACGTCCCTGTCAACGGGGTAGTGGGCGGTCAGCACCGACGGCTGCCAGCGCAGCATCGGCCCGAACGTGTGCAGCATCGCCTCGGTCCCGGCGCGGCACTGCACCGACGTGCGGTGCTGCCGGTCCGCCTCGACGCGGGCCGCGATGCCCGGCCAC
The DNA here is from genome assembly GCF_044457025.1 of Streptomyces sp. NPDC050658. Taxonomy (NCBI): domain Bacteria; kingdom Bacillati; phylum Actinomycetota; class Actinomycetes; order Kitasatosporales; family Streptomycetaceae; genus Streptomyces; species Streptomyces sp. NPDC050658. The sequence continues at coordinate 82,847 of NZ_JBITGM010000004.1, read as the reverse complement.
CGGGGTCCCAGGACGGACTCGTGGTAGTCGCGCAGGGCGCGGCCCAGCCAGTGCAGCGTGTCGCTGTCGCCGTCGGCGAGGAGCCGGGTCCAGGAAGGCAGTGTGTTCTGCTCTGCGAGCAGCGAGAGTTCGCCCCGCAGCCGCTGCTTCGGAGTGGACAGCACGGCGTCGATCCCGCTCTCGAGCCCGCCCGACGCCGCCCCCGGCGTAAGGAAGTCCGGGAAGTAGCCGCGGGACGGCATCAGCGGGGTCAGCATCCGCAACGCCCGTGTGCGGTCAGGACACGGGCGGACCGGGGCGCCGGTCCGCGCCGTCCGCCTTCTCTCATGGAGCTGATGCATGCTCAGGACGATTTCCCAGAGCGGGTCAGGCCCGTCGGCGACTCTGGTGCGCGACAGATCTCCCACAGTGAAGTGCATACGCAGCAAGGCTTTCCCCCGAATAGTCCGCTACGGCGTTCCCCTCCACGCTAGAAGCCGCCGCGCCCCGGAACCAATGTGCACGGTGCTCAATTCCGGGCCCGGGTTGTGCACGCTGCTCAGATGTCGCGGGCCGCGGCGATGCGCAGGGCGTGCACCACGTCATGCGTGCCGTTGCTCGTGGTCAGCAGGTCGAGCCCGAGGGCGGCCTCGGCGGTCCGCAGATGCGCGCGGACCGTGTTGCGGCTGATGTCCATGCGGTGAGCGGCTTCCTGGGCGTCGGCGTTGGCGTCGATCCACGCCTGGAGCGTGCGCCGGTGCCGGGCCTGGAGGGGGCGCAGGATCGCGCGGGCCCAGGCGGCGGCCTGCTCGGTGCTCAGCAAGTCGTCCAGGGCGGGCGGCTGTTGGGGCTGGGGGTCGAGGCCCTCGCGGGAGCCGCTGAGCGTGAGGGCGAGGTGGACCGCGGCGCGGGTGCGGACGTCGGCGAGGTCCTGGCCGAGGGCTTGCTGCGCGTGCCGCAGATGCGCGGTGACGGTGTTGCGGCTGAGGCCGAGCAGCCGGGCCACGCCGGAGCGGGGCATCGTTATGGCGAGCCGGGTGATGTCGGCGCTGGCCTTCGGGGCGGAGTCCAGGGGCTGCAGGAAGGCGCGGGCCCAGGCGATGGCGGGCTGCGCGGGAAGGATGTCCGTCAGGGGCGACTTGCCGTGGTGGAAGGCGACGCGGTCGGGAGTGGTGCGGGCGGCGGCGAGCGCGTGGGTGGCCTGGGTGTAGGCCTCGGCGGTCGCGTGCAGAGGCTGGACGTCGCTGATGCCCAGCGCGTAGCGGGGATTGTCGCGGACCAGGCGACGGAGGGTCGCGCCCACACCCTGGGGCGGGCCGCCGCCGTGGCCGTCCGTGCCGTCGTCCTCCGCGACGAGGCAGATCAAGTGGTCCTTGAACACCGGGCAGTGCACCATCAGGGCCGTGCCGTGATAGCCCGACGGATCCTGATGGGCCTGCGTGATCCGGTCGCGGTCGGCGGACGGACAGCGCAGCAGATGGATGCGGAGCCGATCGGCGTCGAGCAGCGGGGGCACGGTCCCGGTCGTCATCCGGCGGGCCAGCAGCGGCCCGCCCGCGAGCAGCCCGTGCAGCACGGCGAACCGCAACTGCCGCGCCTTGTCGTGGTACTCGTGTCGGGCCCGGTCGCTGTGCGCGGCACGGCGCAGCAGGGCCAGCACGCTGCCGGTGTGCGAGATCAGCGCGACGGTCTGGGAGGTCGGCTCCGACCGGGCCACCACCACGAGCACCGGCCGGGGCGCGTGCGGCCCGAGCGCCTCGCAGCGCACATGCAGCGACCCGGCCTGGGTGGCGGCCGCGGCCAGTTGCCCACCGGACAGGCGCGCGAGCAGCCCGCCCAGCCGAGCCGGCGCCTCCCGCGGAAAGTCCGCCGTGCACGACTCCACCGCGCCGTCCGCGACGACGGCGGCGTCGACGCCGGTCTGCCGGTGCAGCCAGCACAGCAAATCGCCGACGTCCGCGCCGGTTTCGCACGAAGCCTGGCGTCTCACCTCACGCAGCAGCCCGCCCAGACGGACGTCCTGCCCATGCTCCCGATCGCATTCCACGGCCCTGTCCCTCTGCCGAGTACCCGTACTGCCTTCTTCTCCGTACGCTGCTCAACGCCCCCGGCAGCCCAGGGGCTACGCGCCGGCTCCACCGCCCCAGTGGTGTGTGCTCAGCTTCCCATCGGCCGATGGCGCCGGGGGATGCGGAATCTGGCCGGGCTGGGGCCGGTCCTGCGCCTGCGCCGGGTCCCGGCGTGCAGCAGCGCGTCCCGGTGAGCGCCCGTTCCCTCCGCCGCCACGACGGCGGTGGCGATGCCCTCGCGAGCGGGGTCCGCGGCGCCCCGGGGGTGTCGAACCGGCGGCGTGAAGGCCGGGAGGTCTTGAACCGGCCGGTGCTCGCAACGCTCAGCCCGCTTTGCATCCAGGGCATACGATGTTGCCTATGGAGCAAGACAATGGCGATCTGGACAGCCTCGTACGCAAGCGCATCCGCGCCCTGCGGGTCGCGCAGGGCTGGTCCCTGGACGAGCTGGCCACCCGCGCGAACCTGAGCCAGTCCTCGCTCAGCCGCATCGAGAACGGGCAGCGCCGCCTCGCCCTGGACCAGCTCGTCACGCTTGCCCGTGCCCTGGACACGACTCTGGACCAGCTCGTGGAGACGGCCTCCGACGACGTCGTGACCAGTCCCGTGATCGACGGCGCCCACGGCCTGATGCGCTGGCCGATCAAGGGAGAGCCGGGGATGAGTGTGGTCCGTCAGCGGATGACCGAGCCGCCGCCGGACAACCCCGCCCGCATGCGCGCCCACCCCGGCCGCGAATGGCTCGTCGTCCTGTCCGGTACGGCGATCCTGATGCTGGGTCACCGCCGCTTCCGTGTGGAGACCAATCAGGCCGCCGAGTTCCCCACGATGCTGCCGCACGCCATCGGTGCTGAGGGCGGCCCCTGCGAGATCCTCGGCATCTTCGACCGTGATGCCCGCAGGGGACACCAGCGGGACACCGAAGGCTGAACTACCGCGCGGTGCGCGCGCGGACGTGGGCCCGCTCGCCCTGCGGGCCGAACAGGACGAGTGTCTCCACCGCCTTGCCGTCAGCCGATCCGAGCCAGTGCGGCAACGCGGTGTCGAACTCGGCGGCCTCTCCCGCGGACAGGACGATGTCGCGGTCGCCGACCAGCAGGCGGAGCCGCCCGTTGAGGACGTACACCCATTCGTAGCCGTCGTGGGTCTGCGGCGTCGGCTCCGCCGGTTCCGGGCGGCTCGGGAGCAGCATCTTGAACGCCTGGACGCCGCCGGCCCGGCGGGTGAGCGGGATGAACGTCATGCCGTGGCGGCGGATCGGCTTCAGGTGGATGCGCGGGTCTCCGGTGCGCGGGGCGCCGACGAGATCGTCGAGCGGGACCCCGTAGACACGGGCCAGCGGCAGCAGCAGTTCCAGCGTCGGCCGCCGTCCGCCGCCTTCGAGCCGGGACAAGGTGCTCTCCGAAGTGCCGGTCGCCGCCGACACCTCGGCCAGTGTCAGTCCGCGCTGCTTGCGCAGGGCGCGCAGTCGGGGGCCTACCGCCTCAAGGACCGGATCCGTGTCGTCAGCCACGACGCCGAGCATGCCACAACGGCAAGTTTCCGTGCCGTTCGCGGCGGCTGGCGCGAGGGTGGGGCCCGTACGGACCGAACGACTTCCTGCGAGGACACCATGAGCACTCAAGATCGAGCCGCCGCAGATCGAGCCTCCGTCTTCTGGGACGAGATCTACGGCCGACGCGCCCCGGAAGCACCGGCGGCGAGGGTGAACCCGCGCCTCGCCGAGATCGCGGGCCCGCTGCCGCCCGGCACCGCGCTGGACCTCGGCTGCGGGCCGGGCGGCGACGCGCTGTGGCTCGCCGGCCGGGGCTGGCGCGCGACCGCCGTCGACATCTCCGCGGAAGCCGTGCGCGCGCTGCAACAGCGGGCCGACCGGATCGGCGCATCCGTCACGGCACGCCGCTTCGACCTCTCCGCGGACTTCCCCACCGGCACCTTCGACCTGATCTCCGCGCAGTACCTGCACACCCCGTTCGCCCTCGACCGCGCGCACGTGCTGCGGACCGCGGCCGCGTCCCTGAACGCGGGCGGCCTGCTCGCCGTCGTCGACCATGGCTCCACCGCGCCCTGGTCCTGGAACCAGGACCCCGACGTCCGCCACCCGACGCCCCGCGAAGTGGCCGAGGAGTTGGCGCTCGACCCCGCCGAGTGGTCCATCGAGCGCGCCGACGCCCCCGAGCGGCAGGCCACCGGCCCCGGCGGCCGCACGGCGACCGTCGTCGACCACGTTCTGGTCATCCGGCGGGCTGCAACGGCAGATCGGGGGGTACGGCGATGAGCGCGGGGCGCAAGCGCGACGCGGGCCCACCGTCCACCGGCCCCGGCGAGAAGGACGTACTCGTCGGCTTCCTCGACTACCTCCGTGCCTCTGTCGCGGCCAAGGCGCGGGGCGTGCCGGAAGCGGAGGCCCGCGCCCCCGGCGTACCGTCGGGGACGAATCTGCTCGGCCTGGTCCGGCACCTCACCCACGTGGAGCGCCACTGGCTGCTCGGCCACGAGGTCACCGACTGGAAGGCCACGTTCCACGCCGCCCCGGACGACACCGCGCAGCACGTCGTCGCCGTGTACCGGGAGACCAACGCGGCGGCGAACGAGAGGATCGCCCTCTGGGACGACCTCACCGAGCCGGGCCCCCGCCCGGCCGGGCACGGCGGCGGTCAAGGCCCGTCCCGCCGTTGGACGTTGACCCATCTCATCGAGGAAACCGCACGGCACGCGGGCCACGCGGACATCCTGCGGGAACTGGCCGACGGCGCGACCGGACGCTGACGCCCGCCCCCCCGCCTCCCTCAGTGGCCGTGCCCCTGCCGGCCGAGGGTCTCCACGGGCGTGGCGCCCGGCCGGGTCCACTGCGGCACTGGCCGGCTGGTCGGGCCCCACATCGCGTGCCCGTCCGCGTCAGAGTGCCAGGACCAGCACGGGGCGAGCCCCAGTACGGCACGATCCGCCGGCACCGGGAGCAGTCCTGTCCCGGCCGGGTCAGCGGCACGGCCCCCGGCAATCCGGACTTCGCCGCGTACGCCCGTGCCTTCGGCGCCCACGGCGAAACCGTCACCGCCACCGAGGAGTTCGAGCCTGCCCTGGAACGGGCCCTGGCCAGCGGCAAGGCCGCCCTGCTTGAGTTGAAGGTGACCGAAGGACGGCTCGCCCCCGGCGTCACCGTCTCTTCCGTGCGCAAGGAGAGCGCCCATGTCTGACCTCACCCTCCACAACATCGTCGACGGCCGCGCCGTCGAGGTCGCGGACCGCATGGAGCTGACCGATCCGGCGACCGAGGAGTTCTACGGCACCGCCCCCCGCTCGTCGGCCGCCGAGGTCGGCGCGGCCGTCACGGCGGCCCGCCGCGCCCTGCCCGCCTGGCGCCGCAGCACCCCGGCGCGCCGACAGGCGGCGCTGCTGCGGCTCGCCGACCTCGTCGTGGCGCACGCCGATCGGCTCCTCGACGCCGAAGTGCGCAGCACGGGCAAGCCGCGCGAGACCACCCGGACCGTCGAAATCCTGCGCGGAGCCGACCAGCTGAGGTTCTTCGCGGGAGCGGCCCGCGTCCTGGACGGCATCGGTGCGGCGGAGTACGCGGAGGGGCACACCTCCTACGTCCGCCGTGAGCCCGTCGGGGTCGTAGCCCAGGTCACGCCCTGGAACTACCCGTTCATGATGGCCGTATGGAAGCTCGGCCCCGCCCTCGCCGCCGGCAACACCGTCGTCCTCAAGCCGTCCGACACGACCCCCTGGTCGACCGTGCTGCTCGGCGAACTCGCCCAGGAGGCCTTCCCGCCGGGCGTCGTGAACATCGTCTGCGGCGACCGTGACACGGGGCGGGCGCTCATCGCCCACCCGGACGTCGACATGGTCGCCATCACCGGCAGCACCCGTGCCGGTTCCGAGGTGATGGCCGAGGCGGCGCGCGACGTCAAGAACGTCCACCTGGAGCTGGGCGGCAAGGCTCCGGCGATCGTCTTCGCGGACGTCGACCCCGCGCGCACAGCCCGCGCCCTCGCCGACGCGGCGTTCTTCAACGCGGGACAGGACTGCACGGCGCTCACCCGCGTCCTGGTCCAACGCGAGGCGCACGACGCCCTGTTGGCGTCACTCGTCGAGGCGGCACGCGACACACGGCCCGGCGCACCCGACGAGGAGGGCGTTTTCCACGGCCCGCTCAACAGCGCGGCGCACACGGCCCGCGTCGCGTCCGTCGTGACGAACCTCCCCGCGCACGCGAGGATCGAGACCGGCGGCGCCCGCCTGGACCGCCCTGGATACTTCTTCCCGCCCACCGTCGTCTCCGGGGTCCGGCAGGACGACGACGTGGTGCAGCGGGAGACCTTCGGCCCGGTCGTCACGGTCCAGCCGTTCGACACGGAGGAGGAGGCGATCGAGCTCGCCAACGGCGTCGACTTCGGCCTCGCCTCCAGCATCTGGACCACCGACCTCGGCCGCTCCATGCGGCTGACCACCGAACTCGACTTCGGCTGCGTATGGCTGAACTGCCATCAGGTGATCCCCGCGGAAACACCGCACGGCGGCTACAAGCAGTCGGGCATGGGCCGCGACCTGAGTCGATACGGGGTCGATGACTACATGCGGGTCAAGCACGTCATGGCGGCGCACACCGCGCCCTGAGGGCGGGGCACGGGGGTGCGGGGCCGGTCCAGGAGGTGCCCCCGAGCTGTCGCGAGAAGCGCCCCCATTGCACGCGAATGAATGTTCGCGTTACAACGAAGAGATGACGCAGCGCAGCGAGGTCCGCGAACTCCGCCGCTTCCCCAGCCGTTTCCGGGAGGCGGAGGAGCGCGGCCACGGCATCGCCCGCAAGATGTTCCTCTTCGCCGACATCGGCAAGGACGTCGACGAGGCCCTGATGGAACGGGTCGGGGCCGCTCTCCTCCAACGCGACGAACCGGGCGCCGAGTTGGCGGCGGCGATGCGCCGGCCGAGCGGCGACCCCGGCCGCGTCACGCACGCCGGGATCGCAGAGGCGCTGCGCGCGGCCCCGGACGTGGCCCCTGAACTGCCGCCTGCGCTCAAGGAGTTGCTCGTCCACTCCACGACCGTCCCCGACTGGGTGGACTGGGACCGGGTCGAACGGGGCGCGGCGGTATTCCGCTCCATGGGCCGCAACGCGGGCGACGTGCTCACCCTGCTCTCGCTGGTCGGCGGCTACCGCTTCGGCGGACCTGCCGACCTGCTGGTCCTGACCGGCGCCCTGTCCGGCGGCGAGGCGCTGCGACGGCTCGGCGAGACACAGAAATGGACCCACGCCGTCACCCGCCCCGGAGGCCTCCGCCCCGGCGCCGAGGGCTGGCGCCTCACGGTCCATGTGCGCATCATGCACGCCCTGGTGAACGCCCGCTTCGCCGACCGCTGGGACACCGACCGCTGGGGCCACCCGATCAACCAGGCCGACCAGGCGGGCACGTTGGGGCTCTTCGACACGACGGTGATCGTCGGCTGCCTGGGGCTCGGCGTGCCCCTCACCCGCCGGCAGCGCGACGACCTCATGCACCTGTGGCGGTACGTCGGCCGGCTCATGGGAGTCTCACCGGACTGGCTGACCGACGTGGAGAACGTCAGGCACCGCTGGAACTACCACATCCTGCTGGCCGCGGCCGACCAGACCGAGGCCGGCCGAGCGCTGGCGAGCCGCACCCTGGACGCGGAGGCGGAACGCGACTTCGGCCACCGCAGTCCCGCCGTCGAACGGCTCCACCAGCGCTACGAACGGGCCCGCAAGTCGAGCATCCTGACGGCCTTCATCGGCGTAACAGGCATGCGCGAACTGGGACTTCGCCCCCGGATCCCCTGGGCCCTGCTCCTCGCGCTGGTCAGCAACACCGTCCACCACCGGATCCTCGCCGCCCTGCCGGGCGGACGGAGGCGGCTCGAGGAGCGGGGTGCGCGGGAGCAGGACAGGGGTCTCGCCTCGATGTTCCCCGACCGTCGCATCGAGGTGGGGCGGCTGCCTTCGGCCTCCTGGAACGAGGCCTCCTGGAAGGCTCAGTAGCAGTTGCGGATCTTCCAGACCGGGTTCCAGTTGTAGGGGTACTTGTGGCCGCCGATGGGGACGGTCTTCAGCTTGTTCCCGGACTGGCCGTAGAACGTGGCGGTGGCCCGGCTACCGGTCTGCTTGTTGTAGTAGGCGCCGTTGCCCTTCCAGTGCGACAGCGAGTACGTGCGGCACTTGTAGAGCTTGTACACCTTCCACTTGTCCTTGCGGCTGTCCCACGCGGCCGCGCAGAAGTTCCCCTTCTTGCAGGTCGTCGCCTGCCCTCGGGGCACGTACACGTACGGAGCGGACGGAGAGACCGTCGGCGAGGCAGCGGCGGCGGCCTCGGCCCCGGCCGGTGCGGTCTTGGGCAGGACGAACCTGGTGTCCGCGCCGCTGTCGCCCTGCGGCCGGGCGTCCGCCGCACCGGCCGAAAGGCCCGCGGTCAGCAGTCCCGCCGCGGCAGCCGCACCGAGGAACCTGTGCTTGGTACGCATGTGCAATTCCCCCTGTTTTCTCTGGTCTGTTGCCGACTGGAACGCTAGGCCGCCCCCGTGCCCGCGAACCATGCGTTTCGGCCGTGCCCGAAAGGCCCACCCCGCGTCCGCCCGGTCGCTCGTGCGGCGACTTGATCACTCCATCGACTGACACCCCCTTTCCGGTCTCGTTCGTTATGCGGACGTGAAAGGGGCTGGAGAAAGGATTCTTCCGCCAACCGGCGACGTACCTGCCGTACGTGGGTTGACCGGTGGCGGAAGCATTTTCGGCCTGTCGGATGATGTTTCAACGAGATCAGGACGATGCATGGACGACTGGTACAGCAACGGGCAGCACTCCTACGGCCCGCGATACGCGCGCAGTCCGGAGCCCGGCACGGTCGACCCGTACGGCGGTGTCCCCATCCCCGCCCAGCAGACCTGGGGTGCAGGCGGCCCGGACACCACGCTGACCCGCCGGGACCTGGAGGAGGAGCTGGCCGAGATGCTGGCCGCGGCATCGGGCCCCGAGCCGTCCGCCGGACCCGCGCAGGAACCGCCGTCACGCGTCGACCGCAGGCGTACGCGGCGCAAGCCGCCGTTCCTCGTGGCCGCCCGGCGGATCAGCCAGGTGACGGTCCTGTTCGCCGCGATCGCGGTGTGCGCGGCCTGCCTGCTGGCCTGGTCCATCACGTACACCTATGGCCAGCTCCGTACGATCGCCGAGTACATCCTGCCGACGGAGCTGGCCCAGTGGTGGCCGCTGACCGTGTACGGACCGTGGTTCGTGGCGGCGCTCTCGATTCTGCGGGCGACCGTCCAGCACCAGCCCGCGCGACGCTCCTGGGGCGTCCTCCTGGTGACGTCCGCCATGGCGGTGGCCCTGTGCGTCAGTCACTCGTCGCATTCGGCGCTGGCTTTCGTGACCCTCGGCGTTCCGCCGATCACCGCGCTGGTGTGCTTCTGGGAACTCGTCGGCCAGGTCGCCTCCAAGCACCGCTCCCGCCGGGGCTCGCATGCGCAGCAGCGTTCCAGGGCTTAGGGACAGGACTTAGGGAGAAAGGTTTCTGCCATGCTGCACCGCACCCCCTCCGGTCCACCGCTCGACACCTCCGGGACGACGACTGGGGCGAGGCCGGCCGCGCCGGTGACCTTCGACGCGCTGTACGTCTCCGCGGCCCCCGCCCTGGTCCAACAGGCCTATGTGCTCACCGGCTGCCGCCGCCTCGCCTTCGAGTCCGCGGAGCAGGCCTTCCACCGGGCCTGGGAACGCTGGCCCGAGGTGGCACGCGATCCCGACCCGGCGGGCTGGGTGAGGGCACAGGCCCACGAGTACGCGCTCTCGCCCTGGCACCGGTTCAGACACGTCCCGACCCGTCCCCGCCCGCTGCCCGCCGACACCTTCCACCGTGTGCTCCTGGAGCTTCCGCCGTGGCAGCGGCGAGCGGTGCTGCTGTGTGACGGTCTCGGCCTGAGCGTGACCGAGGCCGCCACCGAGACGGAGGCCACCACCGCCGCCACGGACAGCAGACTGCGCCACGCCCGCGAGGTCCTGACCCTGCTTCAGCCGGACGCGCCCCACGACACGTTGAAGACGCGGATCAAGAGCGCGTCGGCCGCGACGATCGCCCAGCCCTGGTCGGTCCGCGCGTCCGCCGAACGGCGCGCCCGCGTCTGTACGCGCGTGGTGTTCGCGGCGACGGCGACCCTCATCGGCCTCGTCACCGTCACCATCGCCACCACCCCGGCCCGCGCCGAACCCGCCGACAGCCATGGCCCCCGACACCAATCCGCGCTCACAGAGCCGCAGTTCACCCTCCTTGCAGAACGGCGGTTCAGCCGGCCGGAGTCGGCCCGCCCGGACGGAAGCGCTCCACCCCGACGATGTGCCGCACCTTGAGCGGGCGCACGACCACCGCGACCCGCTGCTCACCCGGCATGATCCACTCGAACCGCTCGCTGCCCAGGTACTTGCGGGCCAGCTGGTCCATGCGGTCGTGCGCCTCCTGGCCCTCGATGAAGCGGGCCACCTCGCCGCTGATCTGCACCCGGTCAAAGGGGTTGGTCGCGTCCGCGTGGGAGAGATAGACGCGCGGGTCATGGCGCAGGTTCTCCTCCTTCACCCGCCCGACCGAGGTGTTGAACATCAGCTCCCCGTCACCCTCCAGGTCCACCCACATCGGGCTGACCTGCGGCGCTCCGTCGGTGAACACGGTGCCGACGTACCAGATGTTGGGGGCCTGCAGCCGGGCACGGACGACATCATCGAAGATCGCAGTCATGTCGGCGAGGCTATCAACCAAGATCACGACGCCGATCGGGGGTGTGCCCCGGGCCTCGGCCCGGGGGCCTACCCCTCCCTCAGGTCCGGGGGTGTGCCCCAGTGCGGCCGGTGTCCCTCCCGCTCCAGGCTGAACTCACACCACATCAGCCGGACTTGAGGGAGAAGAAGGCGCCATGCCAACCGCTGCAACCCCGCACCGCCACCGCCACGGCCGCCGCCGAGTCACCACCGCCACCGCAGTGGCCGTCGCGCTTCTTGCCGGGGCGGGCGCAGCCGTCGCCGGTGCCGAGACGCGGACGCCCGCCGCGCCCGCGTCCAAGGACACCGCCGAGCGCGGCACCCTGCTCTCCGCCGAGTTGCTCTACACCCTCGGGTCGCGCAAGGAGTCCGCGGCCGAACTCACCGCCGCCGGATATGACGCCTCCGCGGCTCGCCATGGCGTGGACGCGTACCGCCTCGTCTACCGCACCGTCGACACAAAGGGCCGCCCCATCACCGCCAGCGGCCTGTTCACCGTCCCGCTCGGGGTCGAAGGGAGCCTGCGCACCGTCTCGTTCGCCCACGGCACCGGAGTGCACCGCATCGACGCGCCCTCGATGCAGCGGAAGGCGTTCCTGACCGGCCCCTCCGTCACATACGCGTCCGCGGGCTTCGCCACCGTCGCACCGGACTACCTCGGCATGGGCACGGGCCCGGGCAAGCACCCCTGGATGGACGTCCCCTCCGAGACCACGGCCTCCCTCGACCTGCTCCGCGCCGCCCGCCGGTTCGCCCCGCGCACCGAACGCACCCTGGACCGCGATGTCCTGGTCACCGGATTCTCCCAGGGCGCGTCGGCCGCGCTCGGGCTCGGCAGGGCCCTCCAGGCGGGCGAGGACCGTCACTTCAGGCTCGGCGCGCTCGCCCCGATCAGCGGGGCGTACGACTTCGGGGGCGCGGAGATCCCGGCGCTGCTCGCGGCCGACGGAGAGCTGGACCCGAAGTCGAGCATGGCATACGCCGCGTACACCCTGGTCGCCTTCGACCGCGTCCACGACGTGTACGACGACCCGTCCGAGGTGTTCCGCGACCCCGCGGTGGAGGACCTGTTCGACGGCGTGCACACCGGCCCGCAGATGATCGCCGCGCTGCCCCGCACACTGGACGAACTCCTGACCCCGCACGGCCGCGACCTGCTGACCCACCCGAAGGGCGGCCTCGCGGCCGGACTTCGGGCGACCGACGGCGTATGCAAGGGCTGGAAGCCGAAGATCCCGGTCCGGCTCTACATGGCGCGGGGAGACGAGCAGGCGACGGTCCGGAACACGGCCAACTGCGCCGCGGCCTTCCGGAAGAGCGGGACTGAGGTGCCGGTGGTCGACCTCGGCGCCGTCGACCACCAGAAGTCCCGGCACCTCGGCTCGAACGTGCGGGCCACGGCGGAGCTGGTGGACTGGTTCAGCACGCTCCGGTGACCCGTTCCCTCAAGCCGGCTGCGGCGTGAGGCGGCGCAGGCCCCTTCGGTCGTAGTAGTGGGTCATCGCCAGGCCGAACGCCACCGCCAGTGCCGCACCGACCGCGATCATGATCCAGGCGCGGGTCAGGCCCGCGTCGGCGCGGGCGTCGAAGTAGAGGATGGAGCGAACGCCCGAGCTGAGCTGGTGCATCGGCTCGAACGTGCTGAGGAAGCGGTAGAAGCCGGGCGTCGCCTCCAGCGGGACGGTGGCACCCGACGAGGGCAGGGCAAGGGCGATGAAGACGAACATGGAGACGAGCTGGCCGATGCCGCCGAACGCGGCGTTGATGGCCTGCACGCCCAGGCCGACGGCGACCGTCGCGCAGTAGGAGAAGATCCACAGGAGCGGCAGATGGCTCGCGTCCATGCCCAGGATGCCCACCGTCGCCACCATGACGAGCGACGTGGTCACCACCGAGATGCCCGCAGTCATCAGCATCTTCAGTACGAGCGTCTGCGTGCGGCTGATGGGCAGCGTCGGCCTGCGGGTGTGCCACGGGCCGATCTCGCTGTCGGCATAGCCGAGCGCGGTGTCGACGCCGCTGTGCAGGAGGTTGCCGCCGATGAAGCCGCCGAGGACGAGCAGCAGCGTGTAGTAGAAGGCGGTGAGTCCCAGGCCGCTGTGTCGGCCGATCGGGTGGCCCACACCGGTCGTGACGGCCACCGGGTCGGTCAGCAGAAGGCGGGTCGTCGAGGCGTTCGCCGTACCGGAGAGCTGCTCGCCGATCTTCTGCGAGGCCTGGTGCGCCGCCTTCTGGCTGATCTGCGAGGCGAGGGAGGAGCCCAGGCTTCCGACACCGGGATTGGTGAGGACGGTGAGCGTCGGCCGGACCTTCGCCCGATCGGTGGTCAGGGCGGCCACGGACGCGGTGAAGTCCTTCGGGACGACCAGCGCGCCGTACACCTTGCCCGCGGCCAGCTCGTCCTGGGCCGCCGCCCGGTCGAGCCTGTGCCAGGTGACGGAGTCCTGCGCGGCGTCCGACGCGGCGATCGAGTCGGTGATCTGCCGGCCCAGGTTCTCGCGCTGCCCGGGCAGCGGGCGGCCCTGGTCCTCGTCGACGAGGGCGATGGGCAGCCGGTGCAGGCTGTCGCTCGGGTTGAGGATGCCGCCCATGTACAGGAGCGAGAGGAGCAGGGCGACCAGCGAGCTGAGTACGGTCGGTACGAGCCACAGCTTGCCGTGGCGCACAAGGGCGCCGGCCCTGGCCTGCGGACCGGGCGGGTGCGGGGGGATCTCGGAGGTCATGGGGCTCCGTGAACGGGGGAGGAGTGTGGAGGCGGAAGCGCGGACCGGTGTGACTGACTTGATCGTCGGTGCACAGCCCCGGCCGCGCGACCGCTGCGGCATCGCGCCCGCTCCGTTTGCGGGGGCGCGGGCCTCGCGTTTGAGTGGTGAGGACCCCACATGCGGCGCCCGCCGACGGCACCCGCTCACGGCACCCGCCCGTGGCCCACCCATGGCGCCCACCCTTGGCCCCCTCAGGAGCTGGCATGTCGATGGCGTTCGGTTCACCTTTCGGTTCCTCCGACCCGTTCAGCGACATGTTGAACCGGTTCTTCGGCATGTCACCGGCCTCGTCGCCCCCGGCGGTGCAGCGCGTGCCCATCGGGCGGCTGCTGACCGAGGCCTCACACGAACTCCTCAGCACCGCCGCCCAGCGGGCGGTCGAGGACGGTACGTCCGACCTCGACACGGAGCACCTGCTGTGGGCGGCCACCCAGGTCGACCCCACGCGCAGGCTGCTCGCCCAGGCGGGTGTGGACCCGGAGGCGCTCGCCGCGCAGATCGGGAAGGTGCTGCCCCGGGAGAGCGGTGAGCCGTCCTCGGAGCCCGGCCTGACACCGGCCGCGAAGCGGACCCTGGCCGCCGCGTACGCGGGTTCGCAGGCGGCGGGCGTGTCCTACATCGGCCCCGAGCACATCCTCGGCGCGCTCCTGGAGGACGCCGACTCGGGGGCCACCCGGTTCCTGCGGGCGGAGGACCAGGACGTACAGAAGCTGCGCGGCCTCACCGACCAGGCGGGACGCCCCGAGGGTGCCGCCGCCGTGGGGAAGCCGCCCGCCACGACCCTGGACGAGTTCGGCAGGGACCTGACGGAGGAGGCGAAGGCGGGCAAGCTCGACCCGGTGGTCGGGCGGGCCGAGCAGATCGAGCAGACCGTCGAGATCCTCTCGCGCAGGTCCAAGAACAACCCGGTGCTCATCGGCGAGCCCGGCGTCGGCAAGACCGCCATCGTGGAGGGCCTGGCCCAGCGCATCGTGGCGGGCGAGGTCCCGGAGACGCTGAAGAACAAGCGGGTCGTGTCGCTCGACCTGTCCAGCATGGTCGCGGGGGCGCAGTACCGCGGGCAGTTCGAGGAGCGACTGAAGAAGGTCATCGAGGACGTCCAGGCGGCCGGCGGCGAGATCATCCTGTTCATCGACGAGCTGCACACGGTCGTCGGCGCGGGCGCCACCGGCGAGGGCTCGATGGACGCGGGCAACATGCTCAAGCCGGCCCTCGCCCGTGGCGAGCTGCACGTGGTCGGCGCGACGACGATCGACGAGTACCGCAAGCACGTCGAGAAGGACGCGGCCCTGGAGCGGCGCTTCCAGCCCGTCCTGGTCCCGGAGCCCACGGTCGAGGAGACGGTGCAGATCCTGGAGGGGCTGCGGGACCCGTACGAGGCCCACCACCAGGTCCGGTTCGCCGACGGCGCGCTCGCCGCGGCGGCGGAGCTCTCGGACCGCTACATCAGCGACCGGTTCCTGCCCGACAAGGCCATCGACCTGATGGACACCGCGGGCGCGCGGGTACGGCTGCGCAGCGCGGGCCGCTCCACCGAGGTGATCAGCCGCGAGGACCGCCTCGCGAAGCTGCGGCGCGAGAAGGACCAGGCCGTCGCGGGCGAGGAGTTCGAGAAGGCCTCGGAGCTGAAGCGGCAGATCGCCGAGGCGGAGGGCGAGCTGGCGGGGATCGAGGAGCGGCGCGAGGGCGTCGTCTCGGTCACGGCCTCCGACATCGCCGACATCGTCTCGCGCCGCACGGGCATCCCGGTCTCCCAGCTCACCGCCAGCGAGAAGGAGAAGCTCCTCAAGCTGGAGGAGGAGATGCACTCCAGGATCGTCGGCCAGGACGAGGCGGTCACGGCCGTGTCCGAGGCGGTACGCCGCAACCGCGCGGGCATGGGCGACCCGGACCGTCCCGTCGGCTCGTTCCTCTTCCTCGGCCCCACCGGGGTCGGCAAGACCGAACTGGCCAAGACGCTCGCCGAGTTGCTGTTCGGCGACGACGACCGCATGATCCGGTTCGACATGAGCGAGTTCCAGGAGAAGCACATGGTCGCCCGGCTCGTCGGCGCCCCTCCCGGATACGTCGGCTATGAGGAGGCGGGGCAGCTCACCGAGAAGGTCCGCCGCCAGCCCTACAGCGTGGTCCTGTTCGACGAGGTGGAGAAGGCGCACTCCGACATCTTCAACACGCTGCTGCAGATCCTCGACGACGGACGCCTGACGGACGGTCAGGGCCGCACGGTCGACTTCCGGCACTGCGTCGTCATCATGACGTCCAACATCGGCGCCCACCGCATCCTCGCCCACGAGGGCGACGCCGCCGAACTCAAGGACGAGCTGATGGAGGATCTGCGGGCACGCTTCCTGCCCGAGTTCCTCAACCGCATCGACGACATCATCGTCTTCCACAGCCTCACCGAGGACGACCTGTCGAAGATCCTCGACCATCTCCTGGACCGCAGCAAGCACCGCGTCCACGGCCAGGGCATGACGCTGGAGGTCACCGAGGCGGCGAAGAAGCTCCTGGTCGCGCACGGCTACCAGCCGGAGTTCGGCGCCCGCCCACTGCGCCGCACCATCCAGACGGAACTCGACAACCGCGTCGCCTCCCTGCTGCTCGGCGGCGAGGCGTCGCCCGGCGACACCATCGTCGCCGACGTCCAGAACGACACGCTCCACTGCACCGTGCGCAAGGGCGAGCCCGAAGCCGCCGACGACGGTGACGCCGCCTAGGGACCGATCCGCGGGCCAACCGCCCATCCCTCACCTACCTCGGGAGCCGCCTGGTGGTATCGCAGCCCGTCGTCACCCCGCCCTCCCGGGCGGCGGTCTTCCTGGTCCTCACCGTCACCCCCGGCGGCGAGAGCGCCGTACGCGAAGGACTCCAGGATCTGGCGGGGCTCACCCGCTCGGTGGCGTTCCGTGCCCCCGACGACCGGCTCAGCTGCGTCGTCGGCATCGGCTCCGACGGCTGGGACCGCATGGTCGGCGGGCCGCGACCGCGCGAGCTGCATCCGTTCAAGCCGCTGCGGGGCCCGCGCCACCGGGCCCCGGCCACACCGGGCGACCTGCTCTTCCACCTGCGCGCCCGGCGCATGGACCTCTGCTTCGAGCTGGCCAGGCTGATCGTCGAACACCTCGGCGCCGCCGTGACGGTGGTCGACGAGGTGCACGGCTTCAAGTACTTCGACGAGCGCGACCTGCTCGGCTTCGTCGACGGCAGCGAGAACCCGGAGGGCCCGGAGGCCGGCGACGCCGTGTACATCGGCGACGACGACCCCGCCTTCCGCGGCGGCAGCTATGTCGTCGTACAGAAGTACGTGCACGACATGGCGGCCTGGTCGTCGCTCACCGTCGAGCAGCAGGAAGCCGTCATCGGGCGTACCAAGAGCGCCAACGTCGAGCTGCCCGACGACGTCAAGCCCGCGGACTCGCACGTCGCGCTCAACACGATCGTCGACGACGCCGGCGTCGAGCAGAAGATCGTGCGCGAGAACATGCCGTTCGGGCAGATCGGCCGCGGCGAGTTCGGCACCTACTTCATCGGCTACGCGCGCACGCCCGCCGTCACCGAGCAGATGCTGCGCCATATGTTCATCGGCGAGCCGCCCGGCACCACCGACCGCATCCTCGACTTCTCCACGGCCGTCACGGGCGGCCTCTTCTTCGTGCCGAGCGCCGATCTGCTCGACGACCTCCCCGCCCCGTCCGCCGACGTCTCCCACGCGGGGGACTCGCTGGGCATCGGCGGCCTGAAAGGAGCCCGACGGTCATGACGAGCACCGCCGACACCAACAATCTGCACCGCGAACTCGCCCCCATCACCCCCGCGGCCTGGGCCGAGATCGAGGAAGAGGCCCGCCGCACCTTCCGCCGCCATGTCGCGGGCCGCCGCGTCGTCGACGTCCCGGACCCCGAGGGACCCGGCCTCGCGGCCGTCGGCACCGGGCATCTCGCCGAGATCGCACCGCCCGCCCCCGGTGTCGCCGCCCGGCTGCGCGAGGCGAGGCCGGTCGTCGAACTGCGGGTGCCGTTCACCGTCGAGCGGTCCGCCGTGGACGACGTCGAGCGCGGCTCGAAGGACTCCGACTGGCAGCCCGTCAAGGACGCGGCACGCGCCATGGCGTACGTCGAGGACCGGACGGTCTTCGACGGGTACGCGGCGGCCGGAGTCGAGGGACTGCGCACCCGCTCGTCCAACCCGGTGGTCACCCTGCCCGTCGAACCGAGCGACTACCCCGACGCGGTGAGCCGGGCCCTGACGGCACTGCGCCTGGCCGGAGTCGACGGGCCGTACGCACTGCTGCTCGGCGCCGACGAGTACCGCGCGGTGAGCGAGACCTCCGACCACGGCTATCCGATCGCGGCCCATCTGGCACGGATGCTGGACGGCGCCCCGATCTGGGCCCCGGCGCTCAGCGGCGGCTTCGTGCTCTCCACCCGCGGCGGCGACTTCGAGCTGCGTCTCGGACAGGACGTGGCGATCGGCTACACGCGGCACGACGCGCACGGCATCGAGCTGTACTTCCACGAGACGCTGACGTTCCTGGCCTACACGGACGAGGCCGTCGTCGTCCTGGACGCCTGAGAGCCGCCATGAAGCACTGGTCGGAGCTGTCCGCCGTTCCCCGTCTCGCCGCCGCCGCGTTCGTGGGGGCGGCGATCGGGGCGCTCGTCGCCGTACTGGCCGACGTGCCCCTCGGCGTGCTCGCCGGCATCGCCGCGACGGAGACGCTCTTCGTCGCGGAGGGGTGGATCGCCCTGTGGCCCATGGACGCCGCCACGACCCACCGCAACGTCCGGCGCGAGGAGTTCCGGCCGTTCGTCGAGGAACTCGTCGTCGTCGCGACCGCGTCGTGCGGCCTGGTCGCCATCGTGGTGCTGCTCCTGGCCGGCGACTCGGAGCTGATCCACGCCTCGGCGGCGACGGCGCTGTGCGGTGTCTTCATGGCCTGGGCCGCGCTCCACCTGATGTACGCGACCCGTTACGCGTACCTGTACTGCCTGAGCCCCGGGGGCGGGATCGACTTCAACTCCGAAGACCCGCCGAAATACAGCGACTTCCTCTACTTCAGCTACAACCTCGGCATGACCTATCAGGTCTCCGACACCAATGTCTCCAGCGCCACGATCCGCGCGGTCGCCCTGCGGCACTGCCTGCTGTCCTACGTCTTCGGCGCCAGCATCCTGGCCACGACGATCAATCTCGTCACCGGGATCGTCACGGGCTGAACCCCGCCGCCCTCCTTCTCCCCGCAGAAGTCGATCGCTCCCCAAGGCTTCCAGCGGAATGTGATGTGTGAAATTGTACTGCCGATCGCGCGGGCGTGCTCACGTCAAACCGCCCGCGACAGGCAGTCAATCCCCCACAGGAGACCGCAATGAGGCGGAACGCACGAAGAACCTCCTTACGCGCACACATCATCAGGGCGGCAGGCGCGGGCGCCCTGACCCTCGCACTCGCCGCGGGCACGGCCCAGGCGGTACCCGATGCGCCGCGATCGCAACAGGCATCGCAGGGGCATCAGGCGCAACAGAGACAGCAGTCCGTCCCCGCCGACGACGGAACCGGCCCGCAACCCGCCGTCGCCGCGGCAGAGGCCGAGCATGTGCGGGCCGAGCGCCTCGCCGTCGAGGACCGGGCACCGCTGCCCGCCGCCCAGGACGCGCTGCGGCAGGACTACGACACCCCGACGACCGCTCCCGCGCACAAGCGGCCCTCGATGGTGGCGGCGGCGAAGGAGGGCATGGCCGAGGAGGCGTGCTCGCCGGGCGACTTCGCGCAGACCGGCGACGCGCTGATACGGCAGATCACCTCGTCCACCACCGACTGCGTCAACACCCTCTTCGCCCTCACCGGCGGGGACGCGCGCGGCGCGTTCCGCGAGGAGCAGATGGTCACCGTCGCGAACGCGCTGCGCGACGGCTCCGCCGCCTACCCCGGCGACGGCAGCACCGGAATGCCGCAGCTCGTGCTCTTCCTGCGGGCCGGCTACTACGTGCACTGGTACCACGGGCCGGACGTGGGCGAGTACGGGCCCGCGCTCAAGTCCGCGATCCGGGGCGGCCTGGACGCGTTCTTCGCCTCGTCGCACTCGAACGACGTGACGGACGCCAACGGCGAGACCCTCGCGGAGGCGATCACGCTCATCGACAGCGCGGAGGAGAACGCCCGCTATCTCGGCGTCGTCAAGCGCATGCTGAACGGCTACGACAGCTCGTACGACGACAAGTGGTGGATGCTCAACGCCGTCAACAACGTCTACACGGTGCTCTGGCGCGGCCATCAGATGCCGGACTTCGTCCAGGCCGTGCAGGCGGACCCGAGCGTCCTCGACACGCTGCACACGTTCGCCAGGAACCATCTCGACCTGCTCGGCGGCGAGCGCTCCTACCTCACCTCCAACGCGGGCCGCGAGATGGGCCGTTTCGTGCAGCACGCCGCGCTGCGGGACAAGGTGCGCCCGCTGATGAAGGACCTGCTCGGCGTGAGCGAGATGACCGGCAGGACGGCCCGGCTGTGGGTCGGCGTGGCCGAGATGGCCGACGGATACGACAAGGCGAACTGCTCGTACTACGGCGTCTGCGACCTCCGACAGCGCCTGAAGGAAGCGGTCCTGACGGACCGCGACGCGTGCAGCGGCAGCATCTCGGTCGCCGCCCAGGACATGGACGCGGGCAACTTCTCCGCCGCCTGCCAGAGCCTGAACGGCCAGGACGCCTACTTCCACCAGGTGGCCAAGGACAACGGTCCGGTGCAGGACGACAAGAACACGAAGATCGAGGTCGTGGTCTTCGACTCCAGCGCGGACTACCAGACGTACGCCGGAGTGATCTACGGGATCGACACCAACAACGGCGGCATGTACCTGGAGGGCGACCCGTCGGCGGACGGCAACCTTCCGCGCTTCATCGCCTACGAGGCGGACTGGCTGCGGCCCGACTTCCAGATCTGGAACCTCAACCACGAGTACACGCACTACCTCGACGGCCGCTTCAACATGTACGGCGACTTCGAGGCGGGCATCTCCACCCCGACCGTCTGGTGGATCGAGGGGTTCGCCGAGTACGTCTCCTACTCGTACCGCGAGCTGTCCTACGACGAGGCGATCAAGGAGGCGGGCAAGAAGACCTATCCGCTGAGCCAGCTGTTCGACACGACGTACCAGAACACGAACACCACCCGGACCTATCGCTGGGGCTATCTGGCCGTGCGCTACATGCTGGAGAAGCACCCGGACGACGTGGCCACCGTGCTCGGCTCCTACCGCACGGGCGACTGGAACGCCGCCCGTGACCATCTGACACGGAACATCGGCTCGCGCTACGACCAGGACTGGTACGCCTGGCTCGACGCCTGCGCCGCCGGTTCCTGCTGACCGTCCGCGCCATGCCGTGGCCCCGGCCATTCGGTCGGGGGCACGGTGCGTCTAAGCCGAGGGCTTGGTGAGGAAGACCCGCTCCAGGAGTGCCGCGAGCGCGGCCCGCTCCTCGTCGTCGAGCCGGTCCAGGCCCTCCTGCGTGTCGCGCATCCGTGCGCGGATCGCGTCGGCTACGCGCTCGCCCTCGGCCGTGAGGACGACGTTCTTGACCCGCCGGTCGGAGGGGCTGGGCTCGCGGCGCACCAGGTCGCGCTTCTCGAGACGGTCGACGATCCCGGTCATGTTCGAGGCGTCGCACGTCAGCGTGTCCGCGAGCGACCGCATCGCCGCGGGGCCCCGGCGCAGCACGGTCAGCGCCTTGCCCTGGCTCGCCGTGAGGTTCTCGCTCGCCGCCGCGAGCGTGAAGTCGCCGTAGTAGGCGCCGAGCGACTTCGAGAGCAGCTCCATGAGCTGGTCCGTGCCGACGCGGGGGGGTGCTGTCATGAGAGTCACTTTACCTCGTGAAAGTTGACTATCTCAAATATCAGTGTTTACCGTCTCCTCATTGCTTGAAGTTCTCAAGCATCAAGGTTGTCAAGTATGTGATGAGAGAGAAACGCCGTGTCCCACGTACATCGCGCCGCGCCCGAACGGGCCTCTGGGCAGACCCTGCTCGTCCTGGCGCTCGGCCTCGCCGCCATGGTCGTCTCGATGATGCAGACCCTGGTCGTCCCGGTCCTGAGCATCATCCAGGCGGACCTGAACGCGACCACCGCGAACGTCAGCTGGGTCACCACGGCCGCGCTCCTGTCCGCCGCCGTCTTCACCCCGCTGCTCGGCCGCTTCGGCGACCAGCACGGCAAGAAGCCCACCCTTGTCGGCGTCCTCCTGGTGATGATCGCGGGCTCGGTGCTCGCCGCCACCACCACCTCGCTGACCTGGCTGATCGTCGGACGCGTGATGCAGGGAGCCGCCACCGCGATCTTCCCGCTCGCCCTCTCCGTACTCCGTGAAGAGATCAGGCCCGCCAAGCTGCCGGGCGCGATGGCCCTGGTCAGCGGCACGCTCGCGTTCGGCAGCGGACTCGCGCTCGTCGGCGCCGGACTCCTCACCCAGGGCTCCGAACCCGACTACCACCGGGTGTTCTGGCTCGCCGTCGCGCTCGCCGTGGTGGCCCTGGCCGGTGTGCTGTTCGTGGTGCCCGCGTCCCGCGCGAAGACCGGCGGACGCACCGACTGGCTGGGCGCGCTCACCCTCGCGACGCTGCTCGTCCTGCTGCTCCTGCCCATCTCACAGGGCCACGAGTGGGGCTGGACGTCCGGCCGCACGATCGGCGCCTTCGCCGGCGCGGTCGTCATGGCGGCGGTGTGGGTCGCGGTCGAGCGCCGGGTCAGGGAACCGATGGTGGACATGGCGATGTTCGTCCACCGGCCCGTCCTCTTCACCAACCTGGCCGGACTGCTGCTCGGCTTCGCGATGTTCGCGCAGTTCATCGGCGTCTCCTACCTCGTGCAGATGCCCGAGAGCCTCGCGGGCTACGGATTCGGCGCCTCGGTGCTCGCCGCGGCCGTCGTGTACCTGCTGCCCACCACCCTCGTCTCGCTCGTCGGCGCCCAGATCGGCGGCGTGCTCGTCCGCCGGATCGGCGCGCGCCTCACGCTGGCCGCCGGTGCCGTCTTCGGCGTGATCGGCTTCGGCTGGCTGACCGCCGCGCACGGCACCAGTGCCTCGGTGATCGGCGCGGGCATGGTGATCGGCCTCGCGATCAGCTTCGGCTACGCCTCCATGCCGGCGCTCATCGTCGCGGGCGTCCCGGCCCACCAGACGGGCATCGCCAACGGCATCAACTCCATCTCCCGGTCGGTCGGCAGCGCCGTCGCGAGCGCGATGATCACCTCGCTCCTCGCGTCGAAGACCATCGCCCTGCCGGACGGGATGCCGGCGCTGCCCCAGGAGAGCCAGTTCACGCTGAGCTTCGCCATCGCCGGAGCGGCCTTCGCGCTGGTCGTGGTCGTCGCACTCCTCGGGCTCAAGGCGGCGCACGCGCCTCGCGCATCCGAGGTGAGCACCCGGGTCGCGGAGCCCGAACCGGCCGCCGAACTCGTGTGACACGGCGCGGTCCCCGCACGGTGTTCACGCCGCTCACACGCGCTCCCTACATCTTTTGACCGGTGTCGAGAACCGCAACTACGTTCGGCGCGCCCGGCAGCACGCCGAACTAGTGAGTGGAGCCTTACCCGTGTCACCCACCGACGCGCCCGCGTCGTCCCTCCTCGCCGAAAGCGCCACCGCAAGCGCCACCGAAAGCGCCACCGGCGGACCGATCGCCGCCCCCGGTTGGCTCGAGGACAACCTCGGCACCGTCATAGGCGTCCCGCTGCGCATCCTCGTGATCGTCGCGGCGGCGATGCTGGTCCGCGCCCTCGCCAAGCGGGCCATCACCCGCGTCGTGGAGCGCATCCTGCAGCCCGCCGACGCGGAGAGCACGCCGCGTCGGTCCGGCCGCGGCCCCGCCGTGCTGCAGCGTGACCCGTCACGGGCCGACGAGCGGCGCGAGCAGCGGGCGCGGACCATCGGCTCGGTGCTCAGCAGCGTCGTCACCGTCGTCATCGCCGTCATGGGCCTGGCCATGATCCTCGACCAGATCGGCATCGCGCTCGGCCCGCTGCTCGCCAGCGCGGGCGTGGTGGGCCTGGCGATCGGCTTCGGCGCCCAGAGCCTGGTCGCGGACTACCTGTCCGGGATGCTCATCATGGTCGAGGACCAGTACGGCGTCGGCGACTCCGTCGACCTCGGGGAAGCCGTCGGCGAGGTCGAACACGTCGGCCTGCGCCTCACCCAGGTCCGCGACATCAACGGCGGCCTGTGGCACATCCGCAACGGCGAGATCCTGCGGGTGCGCAACGACAGCCAGGACTGGGCCCGCGCGGTCCTCGACGTCTCCGTCGCCTACGACACCAACCTGGAGACCGTCTTCGGCGTCCTGGAGGAGACCGGCCACGCCCTGCGCGAGGACCCGGCGTTCAAGGACGTACTCCTGGACGACCCCGAGGTGTGGGGCGTGCAGTCCCTGACCCCCGACGGCGTCGTCGTACGCCTCGTCGTCAAGACCGCCCCGCTCAAGCAGTGGTCGGTCACCCGCGAACTGCGCCGCCGCGTCAAGGATTCCCTAGGCGCCGCGGGCATCGAGATCCCGTTCCCGCAGCGCACGGTGTGGATGCGTACGCAGGACAGCGCGGCGGAGTCCAAGAGCAGGACCGCGGTTTCCTAGAACACCGAAAGGCCCGTCAGCGTCGTGAACCGGTCGAGCGCGGCGACTCCCGCCACGGAGTTGCCGCGCCGGTCGAGGCCGGGACTCCACACACAGAGCGTGCAGCGTCCGGGCACGACGGCGATGATGCCGCCGCCGACACCGCTCTTGCCGGGCAGCCCGACCCGGTAGGCGAAGTCGCCCGCGGCGTCGTACGTGCCGCAGGTCAGCATGATCGCGTTGATCTGCTTGGCCTGGCTGCGGCTGAGCAGCCGGGAGCCGTCGGCGCGGATGCCGTGCCGGGCGAGGAAGCCGGTCGCGAGCGCCAGGTCGGCGCAGGACGCCTCGACGGAGCACTGCCGGAAGTACTGGTCGAGCAGTACCGGCACCGCGTTGTCGATGTTCTCGTACGACGCCATGAGATGGCCGAGCGCGGCATTGCGGTCGCCGTGGGCCGACTCGGAGTCGGCGACCTCCTGATTGATGGCGAGCCCCGCGTTGCCGCTCTCGGCTCGCAGGAAGTCGAGCAGCGTGCCCGCCGCGTCCCCCGTCTGGGTCTGCAGCCGGTCGGTGACGACGAGCGCGCCCGCGTTGATGAACGGATTGCGCGGGATGCCGTTCTCGTACTCCAGCTGCACCAGCGAGTTGAAGGGGTTGCCGGACGGCTCGCGCCCCACGTGTTCCCACAGCGCGTCGCCCTCGCGCGCCAGGTCGAGCGCGAGGGTGAACACCTTGGTGATGGACTGCGTCGAGAACGGCTGCCGCCAGTCGCCCACCCCGTACACCGTGCCGTCCAGCTCCGCGACGGCCATCCCGAAGCGATACGGGTCGCAGGCCGCGAGCGCCGGAATGTACCCGGCGGACCGGCCGCGCCCAGGCGTCTTCTCGATCTCGGCGGCGATGCGGTCCAGGACCGGCTGGAAGGTGAGGGACGAGGTCATGATCGCCATTCTGCTACGGGGCGGGCCGCACCTCATCCGGGCTCAGTCGCCCCGTGCCCCCGCGAGCACCTCGGGCCGCAGCAGCTCGGCCAGCCGCTCCGCCGGCAACAGGCCCTGCTCCAGGACGAGTTCCGCGACGCCGCGCCCGGTGGAGAGGGCCTCCTTGGCGATGGCGGTGGCGGCCTCGTACCCGATGTGGGGGTTCAGGGCGGTCACCAGGCCGATGGAGTTCTCCACCGTCGCCCGCAGCGCCTCCGTGTTGGCCGTGATCCCGGTGACGCAGCGCTCGGCCAGCGTCAGGCAGGCGGCGCGCAGATGCGTGATGCTCTCGGAGAGGGAGTGCAGGATGACGGGCTCGAAGGCGTTCAGCTGGAGCTGGCCGGCCTCCGCGGCCATGGTGATCGTGACGTCGTTGCCGATCACCTCGAAGGCGACCTGGTTGACGACCTCGGGGATCACCGGGTTCACCTTGCCGGGCATGATGCTCGAACCGGCCTGCACCGGCGGCAGGTTGATCTCGCCGAGGCCCGCGCGCGGACCGGACGAGAGCAGCCGCAGATCGTTGCAGCTCTTGGAGAGCTTCACCGCGATCCGCTTCAGCACGCCGGACATCTGGACGAACGCGCCGCAGTCCTGCGTGGCCTCGACCAGATTCGCCGCGGTGACCAGTTCAAGGCCGGTGATGTCCGCCAGATGCCGGCGCGCGGACTCGGCGTACCCGGCGGGTGCGTTGAGACCCGTCCCGATGGCCGTCGCGCCCAGATTGATCTCGTGGATCAGCTCGACGGCCTCGGCGAGCCGGCTGCGGTCCTCGTCGACCATCACCGCGTACGCCGAGAACTCCTGGCCCAGCGTCATCGGCACCGCGTCCTGCAGCTGCGTACGCCCCATCTTCAGGACGTCGCGGAACTCGACGGCCTTGGCGGCGAAGGCGTCCTGCAGCACGGCCATGGCGTCGAGCAGCCCGCGCACCGCGAAGACCGTGGCGATCTTGACGGCCGTCGGGTAGACGTCGTTGGTGGACTGGCCGAGGTTCACGTCCTCGTTGGGGTGCAAGGCCGCGTAGTCGCCCTTGGCGTGCCCGAGCAGTTCGAGCGCGCGGTTCGCGACGACCTCGTTGGCGTTCATGTTGGTCGAGGTCCCGGCCCCGCCCTGGATGACGTCCACGACGAACTGGTCGTGCAGCTTCCCGCCCCGGATCTCCCGGCAGGCGGCGACGATGGCGGCGGCCTTGCGCGGTTCGAGCAGACCGAGGTCCTCGTTGGCGCGGGCGGCGGCCTCCTTGACGGCGGCGAGGGCCTCGATCAGGTGCGGGTAGGCGGAGATCGGCGTCCCGGTGATGGGGAAGTTCTCCGTGGCGCGGAGCGTGTGGACACCCCAGTACGCCTCGGCGGGGACGTCACGGTCGCCGAGCAGGTCGTGCTCGCTGCGGACGGTCATGGTGGTGCGGGTCCTTCTCTTGGGGGGAGTGGGGCGGGGAGCGCGGTCAGGCGTACTCGGGTGTCGCCGCCAGCGGCTCCAGTGCTCGTGCCGGGCGTATCGCGCCGACCACCGCACCGCCGCCGAGCAGGGGCGCCCCGGCGAACTCGGCGAGCGCCGCCGGGTCGACGCCGCAGCGCGCGAGGGCCGCCGCGGTGACCGGGACGCGTGCGCGGTCCGCGCCGTCCGCGATCTTCACGGCGACGGCGCGGCCGTCCGGAAGCGCCGCCACCTGCACCCCTTCGAAGCCGTCCTTGGTGAGCAGCCCCGGCACGGCCCGCATCAGCGCGGCGACGTCGCGGTGCGCGCCCGACACCATCTCGGCGTGCCCGCGCATCGCGTCGGCCACCCGAGCCTCGGGCGTGCCGGACGGGGCCGTGGTGATCCGGGCGGCGGCCCGCGCGAGGCCGTGCAGGGAGACGGAGAACAGCGGCGCCCCGCAGCCGTCGACCGTCACCTGCGCGACGGCCTGCCCGGTGAGGTCCGCCACGGTCTTTGCGATCGTCCGCTGCAACGGATGCGCGGGATCGAGATAGTCGTCGAGGGACCAGCCGCGCAGCAACGCGGTGTAGAGCATCGCCGCGTGCTTGCCCGAGCAGTTCTGCGCCAGCTGCGACGCAGGCCGTCCAGCGCGTATCCACTCGTCGCGGACGACCGGGTCGTACGGCAGATCGGCGATGTTGCGCAGGGCGTCCTCGGGGAGCCCGGCCAGCTCCAGGATGCGCCGGGTGCCCGCGAGGTGCCGCTCCTCGCCGGAGTGGCTGGCCGCGGTCAGCGCGAGCAGCTCGCCGTCCAGCGGCAGACCGGCCCGCAGCAGCGCCACGGCCTGCAGCGGCTTGAGCGCGGAGCGCGGATAGAACGCCGCCTCGATGTCACCGAGCTGGAGATCCACGCTGCCGTCGGCGGCCAGCACCACCACCGAGCCGTAGTGGATGCCCTCGATGACGCCACCGCGTACCAGACGGGCGACGGGCGCGTGCAGCGGCTCACGCACCGCGGGCGCTCCGGCGGGCGAACTCCCGCATACGGAAGGGGTGTTGCTGCGGGTCACGCGTCCTCCACGGACTTGGGTGCCGCGTGCGGGCGCGCCGGGCGCACGATCGCGGTGAGGGTGGTCTCGACGCGGTCGAGATGGTGGGTCATGGCGTCCGTGGCGTCCCGCTCGCTGCCGTCGACGAGAGCCTCGACGATCGCGCGGTGCTCACGGTTGGACTGCTCGCGGCGGCCGCCGAGCTCGTTGAGGAACGCCGACTGGCGGGCCAGCGCGTCCCGGATCTCCTCGATGACACGGCGGAAGACCGGATTCTGGGCGGCCTGCGCGACCGCGAGATGGAAGAGCGTGTCCATGGCGACCCACGCGGTGGTGTCGGTCTCGCGCTCCATCCGCTCCAGGAGATGGGCGAGGTGGTCGAGGTCCTCGGGCGTGCGGCGCGCCGCCGCGTACCCGGCGACGGGGATCTCCACGTGCCGCCGTACTTCGAGGAGGTCGCTGGCCGCGTAGTCGCCGAAGGTGGGGTCCTCGCTCGGCCCGTTCGACACGACGAACGTGCCCTTGCCGGTCCGGGAGACGGTGAGACCCATGGTCTGCAGGGCCCGCAGGGCCTCCCGCAGCACGGGCCTGCTGACCTCCAGGCGACGGCAGAGCTCCGCCTCGGAGGGCAGCTTGTCGCCCACGGCGTACTCGCCGCGCTCGATGGCTGTGCGCAGATGGCCGAGCACCGCTTCCATCGCGCTCACGCGCCGGGGTATCGGACCACCTGTCTGGCTGTCTGACAGGTTCACGGAGGTGATCCTGCGGGGCGAGGGGAGCGGCTGTCAAGCGAGCCGGTGGTCGGCGCCCCCGCCGGCCCGGGCGGCGCCGACCTGCCGCCTGGAGGAACTAGAGGAAGCTCACGTTCTGGGCGAGGGCGAGCCGGCCGGAGTAGTTGACCGTGTTCGTGGCCGGGCGCATATACGCCCGCCACGCGTCGGAGCCGGACTCCCGGCCGCCCCCGGTCTCCTTCTCGCCGCCGAACGCCCCGCCGATCTCCGCACCGGACGTGCCGATGTTCACGTTGGCGATGCCGCAGTCCGAGCCCTCGGCGGACAGGAACACCTCGGCCTCCCGCTGGTCGCGGGTGAAGATGCTGGACGACAGGCCCTGCGGGACGTCGTTGTGCAGGGCGATCGCCTCCTCGAGGGTGTCGTAGGTCAGGACGTACAGCAGGGGCGCGAAGGTCTCCCGGCGTACGACGTCGGTCTGCTCGTCGACACGGACGACGGCCGGTTCGACGTACGCGGCCCCCGGCGCCACGTCCGCGAGCCGCCGGTTCCCGCCGGCGAGCAGCTTGCCGCCCTGCGCCTGCACCTGCCGGAGCGCGTCCTGCATGGTGTCGAGCGCGGCGGGGGAGACCAGCGGCCCGACGAGGGTCGACTCGTCGAACGGGTCGCCGATGGGCAGCTTGCCGTAGGCCGCGGTCAGCCGGGCGACGAGCGTGTCGGCGATGTCGCGGTGCGCGATGAGCCGGCGCAGCGTGGTGCAGCGCTGGCCGGCCGTGCCCGCCGCCGCGAAGACGATGCCCTGTACGGCGAGTTCGAGGTCCGCCGACGGCGCGACGACCGCCGCGTTGTTGCCGCCGAGTTCGAGCAGGCTCCGTCCGAAGCGGGCCGCGACGCGCGGGCCGACCTCGCGGCCCATGCGGGTGGACCCGGTGGCACTGATCAGCGCGACGCGGGCATCGTCCACGAGCCGCTCGCCGACAGTGCGGTCACCGAGGAGCAGCCGGTGCACGTCACGGGGAGCGCCGACCTCGTCGGCGGCACGGGCCAGCAGGTGGTCGCAGGCCAGCGAGATCAGCGGGGTCAGCTCGGACGGCTTCCAGACCACGGTGTCGCCGCAGGCGAGCGCCACCGCCGTGTTCCACGACCACACGGCGGCAGGGAAGTTGAACGCGGAGATCACCCCGACCACGCCCAGCGGATGCCAGGTCTCGGCGAGCCGGTGCCCCGGCCGCTCGGAGGCGATGGTGCGGCCGTAGAGCTGCCGGGAGAGACCCACCGCGAAATCGCAGATGTCGATCATCTCCTGGACCTCGCCGAGCGCCTCGGAACGGATCTTCCCCGCCTCGACGGTGATGAGCTCGGCCAGATCGCTCTTGTGGTCGCGGAGCAACTCACCCAGGCGGCGCACGAGTTCACCCCGGCGCGGGGCCGGGGTCGTACGCCATGTGAGGAACGCCTCGCGGGCGGCGGCGATCGCGGCCTCCGTGCCGGCGGCGGTCGTCGCCGCGAGCCCGAAGAGGTCCTCGCCGGTGACGGGCGTCCGGGCTGCGAGACCGGTGCCGTCCGGGACGGTGGCGCCGACGCGCTCCAGGCTCGCACGGGCGCGGGCACGCAGCTCGTCGGTGCTGGGCAGGGTGGTGGTGCCGGTCATGATGCTCCCTGGGTGAGGTGTGCGGGTGGGTTCGCGCTGGGCGGAGAGGTCAACCGAGGTCGGGCGTGCGGCCGAACTCGCCGTTCAGGCCCAGCGCGTCGGCGACCCCGGCGAGCGAATCCCGCTGCTGCCGCGCGTACAGCGCGTACGGATCGACGACCTCGCGGTCGACGGCCCCGGAGAGCCAGTCGCTGTCGTACGCGGCGCCCTCCTCGGCTGTGTTCCGGGAGCCCTCGCCGCTGAGGTTGGACTGGAAGATGCCGGCGGCGGAGCGCGGCAGGAAGTCCTCGTAGACGACGGGTTCGGCACGCACCCAGCCCAGGCGGAGCAACTCCCCGATGGTGGTGGGCGGTTGGGTGCCGTCGCGCGGACGATCGGGTACGAGACGGTAGGTGAAGCAGGCCAGTCGCCGCTCGGCGAGTTCGGTCTCGGTGCCGGGTATGTGCTCGGCCCACAGCGCGCGGGCGAGCTCCCCGCGGTCCGCCGTGGGGTGACGGGCGGCCTCTTCGTCGACGCGGGCGAGCAGGCGGTCGTAGAGGGCGCGGCCGGCGGGGGTGAGGGCGATGCCGCGCGCCTCGACCTCCCCGAAGCGCACGCGCAGCGCGCCGCGGGTGACGGTGCCGTCGGCCAGTCGCAGGACGCGGGGTTCGGCGAGGGCGCGGAACGACGTCTGGCGGAGCAGCAGGTCGGGGCCCTTCCAGCGGGGCGGGCCCTGGATGGTGTCGATCATCTCGACGCCGCGTTCCGTCATCTGCCGGTACAGCTCGTCGATGTCCAGGACGCGCGGGGTGAGGTGGTTGATGTGGGTGGAGCGGACGCCGCCGATGTCCGCGGCGACCGCCGAGACCCGCTCCAGCTCCTCGTACCAGACCTTGTCGATGGGATCGGCGGACAACTCGAAGGCCTCGACGGCGAGTTCGAGGAACCGCTCGGCCTCGGCGTCGGGCAGCCCGCCCTCGGCCCCGGCCCGGTCGGCGAGGGCGAGCAGCTCCGGCGGGAACAGCTCACGCCCGGCGAGGAACGCCTCCAGCCGGGAGCGCAGTTCTGCGTCGAAGAAACGCGGGTCCGCGGTCGTCAGCAGGGAGGTGAAGACACGGAAGGGATTGCGCGCCAACTCCCCGGCGTCGACCGGCCGGAAGGCGGTCGACACCACCGGAACCGCGCTCGCGGCGGCCTCCCGCAGGTCGTAGAAGCCGACGGGGTGCATGCCCAACGCCCCAAAGATCCGGGCGACTTGGCGCAGCTCGGCGGGCGTGCCGACGCGGATGGCGCCGTGCCGTTCCGCGGTGACGCGGTCGATCGAGCCGAGCCGCTCGGCGTCGGCGCCCCGCGCGCGCAGGACGTCCTCGTTCACCGCGTGCGAGACGTCCACGAGCGTCGTGTACGCGGGGACCTCCTGCCCGTACATCCTCGAGAGCCGCAGGGCGAAGGCGGCCCGCAGCCGCCATTGGCTGATCACGGCAAGGTCTTCCTCTCAGGTGGCGAGTGCAGGTCGGGGGAGTTCGTGGGGTTCACACGACATGGGCCTCGGGGCGGATCACCGCCCCCGCCCGGAAGCGATCGGCGCTCAGCGGCGCGATGCCGACGCACGGCTCGCGCTCCAGGCACAGATCGCGCACGATCTCGCCGACGGCCGGGGCCTGGAGGAACCCATGCCCCGAAAACCCGGTGGCGTAAAGGAAGTTGGGCCGCTCTCCGGAGCGGCCGATGAGCGCGTTGTGGTCCGGGGTGATCTCATAGAGTCCGGCCCAGCCGCCGGTGACCGGCATCGTGGCGA
Organism: Streptomyces sp. NPDC050658; assembly: GCF_044457025.1. NCBI lineage: Bacteria > Bacillati > Actinomycetota > Actinomycetes > Kitasatosporales > Streptomycetaceae > Streptomyces > Streptomyces sp. NPDC050658. Next base: position 51,069 of record NZ_JBITGM010000004.1, on the reverse strand, counting down.
GCGCGGGGGCGCGACGGCGTACGACTTCGCGGAACAGGCCCAGCCACTGCGTGGTCCACGTCGTGTCGAAGCCGTCGGGCTGTGCGGGGTCCGCGAGGCCGAACAGCAGCCCGTCGTCGCTGTTGTGGAAGTACGCCGACGACGTGAAGTCGATGGTGAAGGGAATGCGCGGGGCGGCGGGCGAAAGCCGCTGCGTGAAGGCGAGTTGGCGCCGCACGGGCCGCACCGGCAGGACGACACCGGCCATGGCGCCGATCCGCGCGGACCACGCGCCCGCCGCACAGATCACGATGGTGCAGGAGACGGCGCCCCGGTCGGTGTGCACGGCGGTGACACGGTCGCCGCAGGTGTCCATGCCGGTCACGCGCGTATGCGTGGCGAACCGCACGCCCGCCCGCGCGGCGGCGTCCGCGTACCCGTGCACGACCAGACCGGGGCGGGCGTGGCCGTCGGTGGGGGAGTGCACGGCGGCGACGAGACCGTCGGTGCTCACATAGGGGCACAGGCGGCGCGCCTCGGCGGCGTCGATCATCCGGCTCGGCACGCCCAGGCCGTTCTGCAGCCGGACGCTCTCCGCGAAGTCGGCGGCCTGCCGGTCGCACGTGAGCAGGAAGAGATAGCCCACGGTGTCCAGGCGGATGTCGGCGCCGGGCCGGCGCGGGAAGTCCCGGAAGGCGTGCAGGCTCCGGCGGCCGAGCTCGATGTTGAGCGGGTCGGAGAAGTGGGCGCGGACACCGCCGATCGGCTTGCCGGAACTGCCGCAGGCGAGTTCGCCGCGCTCGACGACGAGGATGTCGCGCACCCCCGCCTCGGCGAGATGGAACGCGATGGAGGCGCCCATCACGCCACCACCGACGATCACGACATCGACGGCCGGTGGGAGGGAGCGGAACACGCTCGGCGGGGTCGAGCGGAACACGGTCGGTGCGGTGGGCGTACGTGACGACGAGGACAAGAGGCCGATCCCTTCCAGCGGCCTGCGCCCGGAAGGTGAGCCCGAAGAGGCGTCGGTTCGCGGGTGCGGCATGGTCCGTCAGTGACGTGCGGGACATCGAGCAACCAGCTGTCCGTCATCGTGACGCACCCCGACCGCCGGCGTCCATGAACCGTTCCCGGATCGGATCCGCTCGTGTACGCCTTCTGCGGCCCCCGGGGGACGCGTACGGTGACTCCGACGCGACGACGGCCCCGAAACCGTCGATGGCAGCGCCCTGGAGGTCCGATGCGAGCAGGCGTCGTGGTGGCCGCGCGACCCGGTGTCGAGGAACTCGCGGTACACGCAGAGGAGTTGGGGCTGCACAGCTTCTGGGTCCAGGACACCCCGATGGTCCACGGCGACCCCTTCGTCGCCCTGAGCCTGTGCGCGAAGGCCACCCGCCGCATCAGACTCGGCATCGGCGTGACCTCGGCGGCGCTGCGCTCGGCCCCGGCCGCGGCGAGCGGGTTCGCCAGCCTCAACGCCCTCGCGCCGGGCCGGATCATCTGCGGGATCGGCACCGGCAACACCGCCCGGCGCACCCTGGGCATGACGCCGACGACGGTGGCCGCGATGGAGCACTTCACCGCGGCGGTGCAGGATCTGTGCGCCGGACGTGGGACCGAGTACCGGGAGGGCGACCGGGTGCGCGATGTCCGGTTCCTGCACACCGGGGCGCAGGTGAACACGGCCGATCCGATCGAGTTCGTCGTGGCCGCCCTGCACGGGCCCAAGTCCGCCGAGGCAGCGGGGCGCAGGGCCGCCGGCCTCATCTCCTACGGACTGCTCGAACCCACCGCCTGGCGCGCCCTGCACGACGCCCGTCGGGCCGCCGCCCACGGCAGCACGTCCGGCTCCGGCCACCGCGCGGACTCCTACCTGGTCACCGCGCTCCACCTGCTGCACGAGAACGAGTCGCCCACCGGTGACGCGGCCCGGGACGCTACAGGGCACATCGTCCTGTCGCTCCTGGCCTTCGCCGCCGACATCCCCGCCGTCGCCGAGCGACTCGGCCCCGACGAACGCGAGGCGGTGCGCCGGTTCCTCGACCGACGGGGAACCACCGCCACCGCGCCGGACCGGTACACCAAGCTCTATCCCGGCTACCTCGGCCGCATCGCACCGCAGGACCGTGACCTGGTGCTGCCCTCACTGATGAACGCCGTGGCCCTGGTCGGCACCCGCGACGAGCTCCTCACCCGCGTCTCTGCCCTGGAACGGGCGGGCGTCGACGAACTCGTCGTCCAGCCGGTGGTCGACCCGCCCGCGGAGCTGGCCCGCGTCGCGGAACTCCTGAAAGAGTCGCCGACCATGACCTAGACGACCTGCCCGGCTATCGGCGCACGTCGACGGAGATGTGCGGGGCGAGGGCACGCAGGAAGTCGGCCGCGTCGAACAGCGCACCGGCCGATGTGACGCCGACCGCTCCCGTGGTGACGCCGACCGTTCCCGTCCGCCCGTCGAGGATCCGGTCCACCGCCTCCACCGCGAGCGGCGCCGTGACCGCGTAGATGTCCTGGCCCCGTGCCACGGCCCGCCGTTCGGAGCCGCCGGACCGTACGACGACGTCCACCAGGAACGTCTGCGCGGACCGACCGTTCGCGTCGACCGGTGTCGGCGCCGGAGTGTCCGGGGCGGCCAGGTCGCCCGCCGCCTCGGCCGTCATGTACGTGGTCACCTCGGGGACGGAGAGATGGCTGGGGATGGTCACCACATCGGCCATGGTGAACTCGCCGAGGACGGCCCGGCTGCCCAGCGGTTCGGGGAAGGGCCACTCCAGGGCGGGCAACGCGTCGTCGTGGTACTCCAGTTGCCCCTTCGTGAAGCGGACCCGCCGTCCGCCGCGGCGCTGCCCCGACACCCTGCCCGCGGCGCGCGTGCCGTCCGTGGGGTGCCAGCTGTTCAGTCCGTACGCGATGTGCGCCTCGTCGGCCTCCGTCCAGTCGCCCATCGCCGCCGTGGCAAGGAGATCGCCGAGGGCGCCGAAGAACGCCATCGCCGGCAGGACCACCGCTCCGGCGGCGCGGGCACGCTCGCCGAAGTGCGCGAACGTGTCGACGTTGGCCTCGACTTCGGCCGCCACGTCCACATACGGGATACCGGCCCGCAGCGCGGCCTCGATCACGGGGGCCGCCGTCACGGCGAACGGACCCGCGCAGTTGATCACCGCCGCCGTACCGGCGAGCGCCCGGTCGAGGGACTCCGGGTCGTCGACCGAGGCCGGTCTGACGTCGGGACCGGCGTACGACCGCGCCAGCGCCCCCAGTTTGGCCGCGTCCCGCCCCGAGAGCACCGGGACGAACCCGCGCTCCCTCAGGTGCGCCACCACGAACCGCCCGGTGTGCCCGTACGCGCCGTACACCGCCACCTTGTGCCCCGCTGCCATGACTTGTCTCCCCACGCCCGACGTTCCCGAACTGATCGACTCCGGGAATCATGGCGCGGCCGGGCGCCCCGCGGTGAGTGTCCGGAACGACATGCCCCGTACAGTTCCGGACATGAGAACTGTCGCGCTGGCCGTCGCCGACGGGATGCTGCACTTCGAACTCTCCGTGGCCCACGAGGTGTTCGGGCCCGCACCGGCCGCCGTGCCGGGGCCCTGGTACGACCTGGAGGTCTGCGGCACGGACGCCGTGCGGTTCGGGCGGTTCCGTCTGGAGCCGGACCACGGGCTCGACCGGCTCCGGCACGCGGACACCGTGATCGTGCCCGGCTGGACGGACGTCGACGTGGAGCCGCCCGCCGCCCTCGTCGACGCGGTGCGCGCGGCCCACGAGGCGGGCGCGCGCGTGGCCTCGCTCTGCACGGGCGCCTTCGTCCTCGCCGCGGCCGGACTGCTCGACGGGCGGCGCGCGACCACGCACTGGGCCCACACGGACGCACTGGCCGCCCGCTTCCCGGCGACGGAGGTCGACCCGGACGTGCTGTACGTGGACAACGGCAGCGTGCTCACCTCGGCGGGCAAGGCCGCGGCCATGGACCTGTGTCTGCACCTCGTCCGCCTCGACCACGGCTCGGCGGTGGCCAACTCCGTGGCCCGCCGGCTCGTCGTACCGCCCCACCGGGCAGGCGGCCAGGCCCAGTTCGTCACCGCCCCGGTACCCGCCCGCGACGACCATCCGCTCGCCGCGCTGTTCCCCTGGGTGATCGAGCGGCTCGACCGGCCGCTGGCCGTGGAGGACCTGGCGCGCCGGGCGGGGATGAGCTCACGCCAGCTGACCCGGCACTTCCGGGCGACGACCGGCACGACGCCCCTGCAGTGGCTGCTCACCCAACGCATCCGCAGGGCCCAGGAGTTGCTGGAGCGGACCGACGACGGAGTCGACGCCATCGCGAGGGCCACCGGCATGGGCACCGCCACGACACTGCGCCGCCACTTCAACCGTACGGTCGGCGTGCCCCCGGACAGCTACCGCCGCACCTTCCGCACGCGGTCCCGGACACCCGCCGGGGCGCGCGGCTAGGGCCTGTCCGGCGGATCTGGCCGACTGCTGTGGGCGGTGCCTTGTCTCTGCAGATGCCCGTGCCAGGCCGCCGCGGCCCCAGGCAAGATCCGCCGGACAGGCCCTAGGCGCCGCCGTCCCCCGGCGTGCGGTCGAGCAGCAGGTCGGCGGCGCGGGCGAGGACCTGGGCGCGGGTGCGCTCGCCATGGTCGGCGGCGAGGAAGTGCCCGCCGATCGCCGCGCAGAAGGCGAGCAGGCTGCGGGCCTCGACCTCGTCCGGGTCGGCGCAGAAGGTGCCGATCATCTCGCGCAGCAGCTCCATGCGCCGGTTGTCGACCCGGCGCAGCCGCTCGGCCACCGACGCGTCGTTCCGCGCCCAGGCCCGGACCGCGAGGTCGATGGGGAGCAGCCGGTCGTCGGAGAAGGTCAGCATGCCCGCCCGGTGGATCTTGGTCTTCGGGTCGCCGCCCTCTTCCTCGACGCGGTCGATCACGTCGTCCGTGCTCTCCCGCTCCCACGCGTCCAGGATCGCCTCGAGGAGCGCGCCCCGGTCGGCGAAGTAGCCGTAGAAGCCGCCCTTGGTGACGCCGAGCCGCTTCGCGAGTGCCTCGACGCGTACGGCGTCGGGACCGCCCTCGGCCAGTGCCCGCAGGCCCTCCTCGATCCAGCGGTCACGCGGCGTGCGGACGGCGCCCACGATGTGCCTCACCTCACTTCTCGACCTCATATACGTCACCGTATAGAAGAGCTAACGTTGATCTATACGCTACCGTATACGTGAACGGAGACAACGAGATGACCATCGGCTTTGTCACCTTCCACCACCTCCCGTCCCGATGAGCGGGGCGAAGGGGTCCGCGGGGGCGGCGCGCGTACAGGGAACGGTGGGGCTGCGTCCGCTCCCGGAGTCGTATCGCGCCCTCAGCTCACTGGGGACGATCCACTACGTCGACCGCTTCACCTGCGCCACGGACATCGAGGCGACGCCGGAGGAGTGGGCCCGGGCGATGTTCGGCGACGTGCCCAGCGCCGCCGAGACGTTCATCTGGCGCGGACTGCTGGGCATCCGGCTCAGCCGGGGGCGCTCGGCGCAGACCGTCGCCGGCTGGCGGATCACCGGACGCGGCGCCGACTGGATCCGGCTCGAGGCCGCCTCCTGGTTCCTGACCGGCAACCTCGTCGTGCGGGCCGCGGACGGCGAGCTGTCGCTCGGCACGTTCCTGCGCTACGACCGGCGCCTGGCCCACTGGGTGTGGCCCCCGCTGTCCGCGATCCACCGCCGGCTGGCGCCCGGGCTGTTCCAGGAGGCGCAGGCCAGGGTCCGCGAGCGTCGGCGCGGGGCGGCCACGCCTTCCTGACCACGCTCGACCTGAGCTGCGTCGGGCGGAGCTCGGTGCCCGGCCCGATGCCGGCGGGGCGGTCCTTCGTCTCCGCCGGCATCGGGCTTCTCGCTGAATTGCGAAATTTTGCAATTCATTAGATGGTGTGGAGCCTGTGCTCGTCTGCGTGAAGGCCGGGGGAGAAGGTTCGTGTCGGTTCCGCTGTATCAGGCCAAGGCCGAGTTCTTCCGGATGCTCGGTCATCCCGTGCGGATACGAGTCCTCGAGCTGCTGCAGGACGGGCCCGCCCCGGTCCGCGAACTCCTCGCCGAGATCGCCGTCGAGCCCTCCGCACTCTCCCAGCAGCTGGCCGTGTTGCGCCGCTCCGGCATCGTGACCTCGCGGCGGGAGGGCTCGACGGTCGTCTACGCGCTCGCGGGCGGCGACGTCGCCGATCTGATGCGGGCCGCGCGGCGGATCCTCACCGAGATGCTGGCGGGACGGAACGAGATCCTGGCCGAGCTGCGCGGGGCGGAAGACGGGGCCGAGGTCGGGGCGGAAGACGGGGCCGAGCGCGGCGTCATGGCGGTGGCGGCCAGTTGAGCACCGCGAGTCCCACTCCCGTGCGCGGCTTCCGGCTCTCCCGCGCGGAGGCCTGATGCCGTTGACCGAGATGCCGGCGCTGCCCTACCGGCACGTGCTGACCCTGCCGACCATGCCCTCCGCCGTACGCCTGGCGCGCGAGACCGCCGAACAGGCGCTCGCCGAATGGGGCGTGAACCACAGCCACCCGACCGTCGATCCGGCGCTGCTGATACTCGCCGAGCTGGTCACCAACAGCGTCCGGCACGCCGCCGAGGTCTCCCCGCAGGTCACCGTGGTCTTCGCGGCGAGCCCGGACACCTTCGCCTTCGGGGTCCACGACCGCCACCCCTACCAGCCCGCCCTCTACGGCACCCGCGCCCACAGCGGGGGCGGTGGACTCGGCACGGTCGTCGAACTCGTCCTCGGACTCGGCGGCACCGCCGTCGTACGGGGCGACGCGGACGGCGGCGGCAAGAGCATCTGGATCACCCTGCCGCTGTAGCGGGCCCGCCTCCCGAACGGCGGCCGACGCGGGCGTTCGCAGGCGCAGGGGCGAAGATGGGCCCATGCAGATTTCTGGGCGGATGCGACGGGCGGCGCGGCGGGCGGAGCGACGGCCGATTCGACGGGCCGGGCACACGCGGCGGCCGGCCGGGTGGCTGCCGGGCCCCGACGGGGTCGGCGGGAGGCCGCTGCGGTGAGCACGCCCCTGTACCAACTCAAGGCCGAGTTCTTCAAGACGCTGGGCCACCCCGCACGCATCCGGGTGCTCGAACTGCTCAGCGTGCGCGAGCACGCCGTGGCGGAGATGCTGCCCGAGGTCGGCATCGAACCCGCGCACCTGTCCCAGCAACTGGCCGTGCTGCGCCGCGCCAACCTGGTGGTGACCCGCAAGGAGGGCTCCAACGTCTACTACTCGCTGACCACCCCGCACGTGGCGGAGCTGCTGCGGGTGGCCCGCACCATCCTGTCCGGCGTCCTCACCAACCAGGCCGAACTCCTCGCCGACCTGCGGGCCGCGTCCAGCGAACCGAAACCACCCGCCTGACCCGACGTCACCCGGTCACACCCGCCGGGAGAGGAGCGGCCACGGCGTTCGCCGCGTGCGGCAGCGGAATGAGCGGCGGATGGACGCGCGGGGGCAGGCCGGCCTCGATGTCGGCGACCAACTGCCGCAGCGCGGCCCGGACATGGGGCATGGGAACCCCGTACGCGAGCGCGGCGAGAGTGCGCTGCGCGCGGCGCCGGGCGCGACCGGGGCGGCCGGCGCTGTAGTCGACGTACGCGGCGGCATAACGGGCCACGGCGCAGGCCCAGGCGTCGCCCTGGATGCCGGGCCGGGCCAGGGCGCGCCGTGCGGTGCGGCGCGCGGCGCGGGGCGCGTGGGCGGCCTGGGCCACCGCGAGGGCGGCCAGGCTCAGGGCGGGGGAGGGGCCGCCGGGCGCGTGGGCCGGGATGACGCGGGCCGCCTCGTGGAAGAACTCGACCGCCGTGCGCGGCTCGTCGGCGTACAGACAGAGCATGCCCTGGACATGGGCGATCCGGCCGACGGTCGCGTCGTCGCCCGCGAGCACGGCCGCCGTCCAGGCCGCGCCGAGCAGCGTACGGCCGGCCTCGGGATCGCCGGGCGCGCAGAGCCAGGCCGCGAGCCACCGGGCACGCGTCACCAGAGGGCTGTCCGAGGCGCAGTGCGGCAGCAGGTGCAGCAGCAGATCGCGGCCCTCCTCGGTACGGCCGTGTACCGCCCACCAGAACCAGAGGTTGACGACCGTCTCCAGGGCCATTTCGTCGTCGTCGGCTGCGGACAGCGCATGGCGCAGCGCCGCGTCGATCTCCTCCTGCTCCTCCTGGACCAGCTCGAAGGCCTGGGCCTGGCAGCCGGAGGTCCACAAGTTCTCGGCGACCAGGGCCACTTGACGGCAGTGCGCCGCACGCCGCCGCACCGCCGCCGCGAACTCGCCCGCCGCCTGCAGCCGTTCGGCGCCGAAGTCGCGGGCCGCCCGCACCATCCGGTAGCGGGGCTGCCGCACCCCGCCCGGGTCCCGGACCGTCTCCAGGACGCCCGTCGCGGCGAGTTCGGCCAGACAGGCGGGGACGTCCTGTGCCCGGACGTCCCCGCCCGAGCACAGGAACACCGCAGACGCCTCGTTGAAGGCGCCGGCGAACGTGCTGGCGCGGGCCCACACGGTCCGCGTCTCCCGCGTGCACAGCTCCAGGCCCGCGTCCAGCGCGTCCCGCAGCGACCGGTGCCGCCGCTCCGGCGTCGGCCCACCGGTCAGCCAGCACTGGTCGTGCCGCAGCATCGTGGCCAGCACGCCCACCGGAAGGTGCGCCAACTGCCGTGCGGCCAGCTCGATCGCGAGGGGCAGCCCCTCCAGCGTGCGGCAGATCTCCTGTACGGCACGCAACTCGTCCTCGGCCGCGCCGAAACCGTCCACCACGGCCCGGGCCCGGCCGAGGAACAGCTCGACCGCCGGAGAGTGGGCCCGCGCTCCGGGCACCGCACCCGCGCCCAGCGGCTCCAGACGCAGCACCTGCTCCTCGCCGAGCCCCAGCGCCCGCCGGGACGTCACCAGGACGCGCAGTTCCGGCAGGGCCATCAGGAGCAGCTGCACCAGGCCCGCGCACTGCGCATGGGCCGGGTCGATGTCGTCGAGGAAGAGCAGTGTGTCCGCGACGGGCCGGCGGCGCAGCGCGGCGACGACATCGGCCGCCGTCCGGCTCCGCGCCGACCGGCCGCTCACCGCGCGGCGACGCGTCCGGGGCGCGGCCGCAGCCTGGCACACGGCCTCGGCGAGCGTCCCGGGTGCGGCGGGCCCGAGGCCCCGCCAGCGCACATGGATCACACGCCGCCAGGGCCCCGCCGCCGACTGGGCCGTCACACCGGCGAGCAGGCTCTTGCCGACCCCCGCGCGACCGGTCACCGTCACCAGGCGATGCCGTGCCGTCAGCTCGGCGAGGGCGGCCAGTTCCCCGTCCCGGCCGACCGGGTCGTACGGGCTCCCGCTGGGCTGCGCGGCGGGCGCGGGGGCCTTGCCGACGTGCTTGGACACGTTCACTACCTTCCACGTCTCGGTGCGGCGGGCGGATTGCAGAACCGTCACTGCTGCGCCGTCACGGCAACCCCAACGCCCGCACGGGCCCCTGGTGCCGCCGGGCCGACGCGGATCACACGGGGCGACGACATGTCGAACGTACGACCGTTGGATTCTTGTACCGAATTGCGCCGAGATGGCCGCTGTCCTGCACGGACGGCCGATGGAGCGGGCCAGGAGCGACGCACACGGCAGAGGCCGGCCCGACGCCATCGGCGTCGGGCCGGCCTCTGCCGGTGGAGCGTGCCCGCGGAGGGGGTCAGTCCGTGCCGGACTCCATCGCGGCGCGGTCGAGCAGCTCGTCGTCCTCGGAGACCTCGCCGCGCGAGGCGATGGCCTCGGCGCCGCCCTCCGGCATCGCGCCGATCAGCCCGGTCGCGGCGGCCTGCGCGGCACCGACGGACGAGTCGGCGCTGCCGATGAGGCCGAGACCGGCGTACTGCTCAAGGCGGGCGCGCGAGTCGGCGATGTCGAGGTTGCGCATGGTCAGCTGGCCGATCCGGTCCACCGGGCCGAACGCCGAGTCCTCGGTGCGCTCCATGGAGAGCTTGTCCGGGTGGTAGCTGAACGCCGGGCCCGTGGTGTCGAGGATCGAGTAGTCCTCGCCGCGCCGCAGCCGCAGCGTGACCTCACCGGTGACCGCCGAGCCGACCCAGCGCTGCAGCGACTCGCGGATCATCAGCGCCTGCGGGTCCAGCCAGCGGCCCTCGTACATCAGCCGGCCGAGGCGCCGGCCCTCGTTGTGGTACTGGGCGAGGGTGTCCTCGTTGTGGATCGCGTTGACGAGCCGCTCGTACGCGGCGTGCAGCAGGGCCATGCCCGGCGCCTCGTAGATGCCGCGGCTCTTGGCCTCGATGATCCGGTTCTCGATCTGGTCCGACATGCCCATGCCGTGCCGGCCGCCGATGGCGTTGGCCTCCATCACCAGGTCGACGGCGGAGGCGAACTGCTTGCCGTTGATGGTGACCGGGCGGCCCTGCTCGAAGCCGATCGTCACGTCCTCGGTGTCGATCTCGACCGACGGGTCCCAGAACTTCACGCCCATGATCGGCTCGACGGTCTCGACACCCGTGTCCAGGTGCTCCAGCGTCTTGGCCTCGTGGGTGGCGCCCCAGATGTTGGCGTCGGTCGAGTACGCCTTCTCCGTGCTGTCCCGGTAGGGGAGGTCGTGGGCGACGAGCCACTCCGACATCTCCTTGCGGCCGCCGAGCTCCGTCACGAAGTCCGCGTCCAGCCAGGGCTTGTAGATCCGCAGGTGCGGGTTGGCGAGCAGTCCGTAGCGGTAGAACCGCTCGATGTCGTTGCCCTTGAAGGTGGAGCCGTCGCCCCAGATCTGCACGTTGTCCTCGAGCATCGCCCGGACCAGCAGGGTGCCCGTCACGGCGCGGCCGAGCGGCGTGGTGTTGAAGTAGGCACGCCCGCCCGAGCGGATGTGGAACGCACCGCAGGTGAGTGCGGCAAGGCCCTCCTCGACCAGCGCGGCACGGCAGTCGACGAGTCGCGCGATCTCGGCACCGTAGGTCTTCGCGCGGCCGGGGACCGAGGCGATGTCGGGCTCGTCGTACTGACCGATGTCGGCGGTGTAGGTGCACGGGACGGCACCCTTGTCGCGCATCCACGCGACCGCGACCGAGGTGTCGAGGCCGCCCGAGAAGGCGATGCCGACGCGCTCGCCGGCGGGAAGGGAGGTGAGGACCTTAGACATAGGAAGAGTATGCATCATCGCGCATGGTCATGCAAAGGCATGTGGTGGCCCGATGTGCTCCCGCCGCTGCGAGCGTCCCATGAAGTGCGGAACGGCGCAGGTCACGGCCGTGCGCCCGTCCCACGGGGAAATGAGACGCGGTACGCCTTGAGGGCCGGGGAGCGGGCCCGCAGGATGGCGTCGCGGCCGGCCGAGCCAACGACCACAGGCCGGGAAAATCGAAGGATCATCGAAGGATCATCGAAGGATCAAGGAAATCGGGGGAGTCATGCGTCTGCGCACGCGACTGCTGGGCGTCACCGCGGGATGTCTGGGGATGGTCGCCGCGACCGTCCTGAGCGCCGCACCGGCACAGGCCACGGTCTGTACCGGCCTCAACTGCGGAAAGGTGAAGAACAAGTCGACCGCCGGGATGCATTTCACGGTCGACCTGGGCAGCGGCGGCGACCGCTGCGACGTCTGGAACTACGACGGAGGCAACAAGGAGAAGTGGAAGTACGCGAAGTGCGGCCAGACCTTCCTGGGGGCCGGGAAGTCCAAGGGCGGCGCCGGGTCGGGGGTCGACGTGGACGCCTTCACCTTCAACGGCACGTCGTACGGCCTGCGGATGTACAGCGACACCGCGCCGGTGCAGACCCGCAAGAAGGGCATCTGGACGAAGATCAGGGGCGATGAGGTGGCGACCTGCAAACAGAAGTACGGGCGCCCGGAGTGCGTAGTGATCGACACGTCTCCCCTGTAGCCCCTTTCGCAGGCCCCTCCCCGGGGTTCCGCAGCTGTGGAATCCTGAGCGCCGGGTCACCGCGCGGGGGAGAGGTGTCTTGGACGGAGCGGGGGGAGCTCAGGAGTTCTCGGCTGCCCTGAGGCGGCTGAAGCAGCGCAGCGAGTTGAGCTATCAGGAGCTCGCGCGGCGCGCCTTCCTGAGCCGTTCGACACTGCACCGGTACTGCAGCGGCAAGGGAGTTCCGGGGGATTACGGGGTGATCGCCAGGATCGCCCAGGAGTGCGGTGCCGGACCGGACGAGCTGAATCATCTGCTGCGCTGCTGGCGGGTCGCCACCGGGGAGGCGTCCGCCGACGAGGGGGAAGCGCGGCCGGGTGAGGCGGAATCGCGGGCCGGCGAGGGGGAGGCCGCAGCGCGTTCCGCGGTCGCCCCCGCCCTTGCGGGCGGGGGCGACACTCCTGTTTCCCCTCCAGGATCCGCAAGCCCCGCACGGCCACCACTCGCCCGCCGGAGCATCGCGCTCGCCCTCGCGTTCGTGGCCCTGGTGCTCGCGACCGTGGTGGCGAGCGGCCCGCCGACCGGGGCCGTGCGCCCCTCGCAGCGACCTGCGCAGATCGCGTCCGGCACCAGCTGGGCCGACGCCCCGACGCCCGTGCCCCGCACGGGATTCGGCGTCACGCTCAACAGCAGCAGCGGTGTCATGCCGGCGTTCCGCGTCGGCGCGGTACGGCTGTGGGACAGCGAGACGCGCTGGGCCCAACTGGCGCCCCGGCGCGGGGAGTACGACTGGTCCACCCTCGACCGCATGCTGGACGGCGCGGAACGGCAGGGCCTGCCCGCCCTGTTCGTGTTCGGCGGCACTCCCTCCTGGGCGGCGCCCGAAGCGCGCCGCGCCGCCTACCCGGACGGCTCCCGCGCGGCGCCCCCGGACGACCTCGACGACTGGGACGCCTTCGTCCGCGCCCTCGTCCGGCACACCCATGGCCGTATCGAGGCGTACGAACTGTGGGTGATGGCCAACCACCCCGACCACTTCAACGGCAGCGCGCAGACCCTGGTCGAGATGGTGCGGCGGGCGAGCCGCATCATCCGGGCCCACGACCGGGACGCGGTCGTCGTCTGCCCGTCCATCAGCCGGCTCTGGGAGCCCGATGCACACGCGTTTCTGCGGCGGTTCGCCGAACTCGGCGGCTACCAGCACTGCGACGCGGCCGGCATCAAGCTCTACCAGCGCAGCGTCCAGGACCCTCCGGAGACGATGCTCGACGCCGCGCAGTCCGTCTACCGCACCTTCCACCGGGCCGGAGTCCACCTGCCGATCTGGAGCACCGGAACGACCCAGAGCCTCCCCCTGGCCGACCCGCTCGACTCACGGCAGGGCGCGAGCCACGCCGCCCGCTTCTATCTGACCGGTCTGTACGCCCGCCGGTTCGGCGTGGAGCGGATGTACTTCTACGCATGGGGCAACAGCACGCTGCCCATCGTGCTGCAGGCCGAGGGCGAGCCGCCGACGAAGGCGGGCCTGTACGTGGAGGGCCTGCAGCGCTGGCTGGCCGGCGCGGAACTGCGCGGCTGCGGCCACGGCCCGCAGATCTCGCTGCCGGACAACGTGTGGCAGTGCGCGTTCCGCCTCCCCGAAGAGCGCGGACGGCAGCGCACGGCCCTGATCCGCTGGACCCACGACGGCACGGCGCGGACGCGGGTCGGGCCCGGCGAGGTGCGGGCGCGTGATCTCGACGGCCTGGAGCGGACCGTGGGGCCGTCCGGCATGCTGCGGATCACGCAGGTGCCCGTGCTGATCTCGCCGCGCTGAACCATCGCCGACAGCGCGCGCAACAGGGCGTACGGCCGTGACCCGTGCCGCAGTTGTGGCGGTCGCCGCCATGTCGCCGTGGCCGCGGGCGCTCCTAGGGTGACCGGCACTTCAGCCGCCGCCCCACAGGAGGCCCTCATGCCGTACGCAGAAGCATCGCCGCCCCCGGCTCGAGCCGTGACCCGACGGGTCGGTGTCGCGGTGGTCGCCCTCGCGCTCGCCGCCGGGGCGACGCTGTTCGCGCCGGCGGCCCCGCGGGCGGAGGCACGGACGGCCGCCGTGGCGCTGGAGCGCGTGACGGACTTCGGGGCCAATCCGGGCGCCCTGAACATGTACGTGTACCGGCCGCAGTCGCTGCCCGAGCAGCCGGCCGTGGTCGTGGCGCTGCACGGCTGCACCCAGAACGCGCAGACGTACGCCGACAATTCGGGGCTCGCGCACTACGCCGACCAGTACGGATTCCTGCTGGTCTTCGCCGAGACCACGACATCGAACAACATCAACAAGTGCTTCAACTGGTTCCAGACCGGGGACACCACGCGCGGTCAGGGCGAGGCCGCCTCAATCCGGCAGATGGTCGCCGAGGCCGGTTCCGCCTACGGCGGCGACCCCGCCCGCACCTATGTCACCGGCCTGTCGGCGGGCGGCGCGATGACCTCCGTCATGCTCGCCGCCTACCCGGACGTCTTCCGGGCCGGAGCGGTCGTCGCGGGCCTGCCCTACCGTTGCGCGACCGACGTCCTCTCCGCGTACACCTGCATGAACCCCGGAGTGACGCGGACCCCGGCCGCCTGGGCGAAGAGCGTGACCGACGCCGTACCCGGCCACACCGGGCCCTGGCCGAAGGTGGCGATCTGGCAGGGCGACCGTGACACCACCGTCGTGCCGAAGAACGCGGACGCCCTGCGCGACCAGTGGACGGCCGTGCACGGCCTGGACCAGACGCCGGACCGCACGTCGACGATCGGACCCGACAACACACGCCGGGAGCAGTACCTGGCCGGCGACGGCAGTGTCGCCGTCGAGGTCGACCGGGTGCCGGACATCGGCCACGGCACACCGGTGGACCCCGGCACCGGGGCCCAGCAGTGCGGGGCCACCGGCACGGCGCACTTCATCGACTCGATCTGCTCCAGCCACTGGATCACCGAGTTCTTCGGCCTGCACGGCCCGAACCCCGCCTCCGGCACGCCTTCGGGCCCGGCGGCCTGACCGAGGTGGAAGCGATGCGCCAGGCGAGACAGGACGACATCAACAGCGGTCGGCGGCACGGCGGTGCACGCCGGGTCGCCGCCGCGGCGGCGCTGCTGCTGACGTTCACGGCAGCCGCCCCGTCGGGTGCTGCCACGCAAGGGGCGGACCGAGACCACTGCGCCCGCACGGACCGGCTTCGGGTCCCCGGCGCCGAACACCAACAGACGGCCTGCGTCGGAGACTTGACGACATCGGGGACCGTCGACTCGGGCCACACCGACCCGGCCGACTGGGCGGGACTGACCCCCAAGGACCTGCCCGCGCCCACCGCGGTCCCCGGCATCCAGATCGACGGCTACTTCCCCGACACGTCCACCACGAACACCCACCACGGCTGGAACCACGACTCCCAGTTCGTCGTCCGGCTGCCCGACCGCTGGAACGGCGGCCTGGTGATCGCCGGAACACCGGGCAACCGGGCGCAGTACGCCAACGACCGCGCCATCGCCGACTGGGTGCTCGCCCGCGGCTACGCCTACGCCGCCACCGACAAGGGCAACACAGGACCGCACTTCCACCGCGACGGCCGCAGGCCGGGCGACGCCGTCGCCGAATGGAACCGCCGGGTCACCCAACTGACCAGGGCCGCCCGCGAGGTGACCGCCCAGCGCTACGGCAGACTCCCCGCCCGCACCCTGGCCACGGGCATCTCCAACGGCGGCTATCTCGTGCGCTGGCAGCTGGAGAACCACCCCGAGCTGTACGACGCGGGCGTGGACTGGGAGGGCACCCTGTGGCGCGCGGACGGACCGAACCTCCTGACCTCCCTGCCGACGGCGCTGAGCGCGTACCCCACCTACGCGGCGGGCGGAGCAGGAGCGGCCCGTGCCCACCGCCGGATGCTCGACGCCGGTTTCCCCGCGGGCTCGGAGTTCCTGTGGCCCTACCACCACAGCACCTACTGGGACTTGACGCAGCGCGTCTACCGCGAGGAGTTCGACCCGGAGTACGACGGCGCCACCGAGGCGGGCACCCCGTACTGCACACCCGGCACGCCCGCCTGCGACGCGGACTACGACTACGCGACCCGCCCGGCAAGGGTGCACCGCGCGGTGGAGCGGACGGCACTGACGGGCAGGATCGGGAAACCCCTGATCACGGTCCAGGGCACATTGGACGTACTGCTGCCCATCACCCGTGACGCGGACGTCTACGCCCGCATGGTGCGCGAGGCGGGCCGCGGCGACCTCTTCCGCGCGTACCGCATAGAGGACGGTACGCACACCGACGCCCTGTACGACACGTTCCCCGACAAGCTGCGCCCCCTGGTGCCCTGCCACCGCTCGGCCTTCAGGGCGACGGAGGCCTGGCTCACCACGGGCCAGGCCCCACCCCCTTCACACACCGTCCCCCGCCCCACAGCGGCAAGCCCCCAGACCCTGCTGACGAACTGCCCCCTGACCGGGCGCCACCCCTAGCCCGCATGGCGGAGAGCGCACCGCCGGTCAGGCGGTGGCCGCGTACGCCCAGAAGTCCCGCATCAGGTCCGGGAAGCTGGGACCGCCCATCTGGAGCTGGCTCATCATGACGGTGACCGTGCCGGTGGCGGGGACGACGTGTGCCGTCGTGCCCGTCCCGCCGACCCAGCCGTACCGCCCCGGCACACTCCACGGCTCGACCCGGTCGACGTCGACCGCGCCGCCGAAGCCCCAGCCCATCCCCTCGAGGAACAGACCGCCGGACTGCCGCTCCGACACGGTCAGATGATTGGTCGTCATCTGCAGCACCGACTCGGCGGAGAGCAGCCGGAGCCCGCCCGCGGTGCCCTCGGCGAGCAGCATCCGGCCGAAGGCGAGCCAGTCGTCGACGGTGGAGACCAGGCCGCCGGCGCCGGACGGGAACACGGGCGGGACGCTCCACTCGCCGTCGGCGGCGTCGAGCAGTTCGAGGCCGCCCTCGGGGCGGGAGCCGTAGAAGGAGGTGAACCGATCGAGCTTCCCCGGCGGCACCGAGAAGGCCGTGTCGGTCATCCCCAGCGGTTCGAAGATCCGCTCGGTGAGGAAGTCCGGCAGCGACATGCCCGTGACGCGGGAGATCAGCAGGCCCTGCAGATCGGAACTGAGGTTGTAGAGCCAGCCGTCGCCCGGCTGGTGCAGCAGCGGGATCCGCGCGAGGGCGGCCAGCCACGCGTCGGGCTCCGGCACGCCCTGCGGCTGCGGGCGCCCCTGCTTCAACTCGGTGAACAGCGCCTCGACCGCGGGCAGCGAGAAATCGGACGCGAAGCCGTACCCCGTACACGAGGAGAGCACGTGGAAGACGGTGATGGGCCGCACGGCGGGCACCACGTCGTCCAGGGGCGACTCGGGTGTACGGACCACGCTCGGCGCCGCCAGCTCCGGCAGCCACCGCCGGACCGGATCGGCCAACGCGATCCGCCCGTCCTCGACGAGCGTCATCACGGCCGCGGCGACGATCGGCTTGGTGATCGACGCGATCCGGAAGATCGAGTCCCTGGCCATCGGCGCACTGCCCTCGACGTCGACCGCCCCGACGGCCGCCACGTCGACCCGGTCGCCGCGCGCCACGAGACCCACGGCTCCGGGCACGGATCCCTTGCTGACGTGTGCTTGCAGGGTGTCGTGCAGATCGGCCATGAGTCCACCTTCTCAGCCTGTGCGTTCCTGCGGTCGAAGGTGGGACTCCCGCGGGGCGCCGGACTCATCGGTCGCGAGCGGCGGCACGGTCCGGGCAGCCCGCTTCCCGGGCCGGGCCCGGCGCTTCGGTTACGGTTCGGCCATGGCCGACTACCGCATCGAGACCGTACGCAACGGCGAACGCGACTGGACCGCCCGTAACGACCGCGGCGCCGAGGTCCGCATCGCAGCCGCCGACAACCCCGACGCCCAGCCCTCCTTCACCCCGGTCGAACTGCTCCTCGCCGCGCTCGGCGGCTGCGGCGGCCTCGTCGTGGACCGCATCGCCCGCACCGTCGAGCGCGACGGCTTGCGGATCGTCGTCGACTCGATGTCCAGGCCCGAGGACGACGGACGCGTCGGCGTCGTCAGGGTCGCCTACGAGTTCGAGCTGCCCGAGGGCGACGACCGCGCGGCGGTGACGCTGGAGCGCGCCATCAGGCTGACCCACGAGAAGTACTGCACGGTCAGCCGCACCGTCGAACACGGGGCGCGCGTCGAGGCGTTGGGGCCCGACGGGGCCACTCTCTTCGCGGCGGGATGAGCCGGGGGCGGCCACGGAAGCCTCCCCGGCATCACCGGTCGACGACCGGCCCGCCCTCCGCCGGTGCCATGCTCCGGCCCCCGGGAGTCGCTGCCCCGCCTCCCCGAGGCCCGCGACCACGGGGCGCGGCCGTCGTCGGCGGCGCCCTCTACGTCCTCGGCGGCGGCCGTCGGCCGGACCCCTCGCGCCGATGCCGGTACCCCGCCACGCCCCAGGGCGGCGCCCCGACCGCTGTCCGCGACGCCTTCCGTCCGTGACGTCCGGCACCCCCACGGGCAAACGGTGGGGAAACCTCCGGCTGACGGGTTGTGCGGGAGGGGTGGGTCCAGTCGACAATGGAGGTGGGATGACACCTGGTGCGCCGTCGTCGGCCGGCGTCCGAAAGCCGCGTCACATGGGGGTTTGGAGATGCACGACGCATCGTTCGATTCCTTTGATTCCTTGGCAGCGCCAACGGTCCAGGCGGCCGCGGGCGGCCCGGCCCTGGTCGTGCGTGTCGAGCCGTACGCCGGCATGAGCGCGGGGGACGAGGTCCAACTGCGCTGGGACACCGGGGTGTTGCGTACGTCGCTGATCGACTGTCAGGTCATCGGGGACGCCGAGGTCGGCGAGGCAAGGCTGTTCACCATCGAGCGGCCCGTCCCGTGCACGGCCAGGGTCAGCTATCTGGTGGGCCGGGACCACGCCGACTGGCGGGCCTCGCCCCGGCTGACCGTCACGATCCAGGCCTGACAACACGACGGCTCCGGGCGGAGCCATGCGCAGGCTCTCTCCGACTGCTCCGTACCGGTATAGTAATCCCGGTATTGTTATTGGTGACGGAGAAAGGCGCCGCATGATCGAGATCCTCAACCCCGCCCTGCTGGCCCGGGCGAGAGGTACCGGAACCTTGGTCGCCGACATCCTGCGGACCCTGAGGGGCCGCAGTGTGATCGGCACAAACCTGCTGGACATCGACCAGTGGGCCAAGGACATGATCACCGAGGCGGGAGCGCAGTCCTGTTACGTCGACTACGCGCCGTCCTTCGGGCGCGGCGCCTTCGGTCACTACATCTGTACGGCCGTCAACGACGCCGTGCTCCATGGCCGGCCCCACGACTACCGGCTGGCCGACGGCGATCTGCTGACGCTCGACCTCGCCGTTATCCGGGGCGGCGTCGCGGCGGACTCCGCCATCAGCTTCATCGTGGGCGACACGAAGCCCGCGGAGAGCGTCGCGATGATCGATGCGACCGAGCGCGCGCTGGCCGCGGGGATCGCCGTCGCGGGGCCGGGGGCTCGTGTCGGGGACATCTCCCATGCCATCGGAACGGTGCTCGGCGAGGCGGGGTATCCGATCAACACCGAGTTCGGCGGGCACGGCATCGGGTCGACGATGCACCAGGACCCGCACGTCGCGAACGCCGGGCGCCCCGGCCGTGGATACAAGCTGCGCCCCGGACTGCTGCTGGCGCTGGAGCCGTGGGTCATGGCGGACACCGCCAAGTTCTTCACGGACGCCGACGGGTGGACGCTGCGCAGTGCGACAGGCTGCCGTGCGGCACATAGCGAGCACACGATCGCCATCACCGACGACGGGGCCGAGATCCTCACGCTGCCGAGCTCGGAGCGGCCGTGAGGGAGGCCTTCGACGCCGGGCGGTCCGGGCGGTCCGGGCGGTCCGGGCGGTCCGGGCGGTCCGAGGGGTCCGAGGGGTCCGGGCGGGGCGGCATGGAGGGAAGCGCCCCGCCCGGAGTCGGTCGGTCGGGCCGGCCGGCTCAGCCCGTGATGTTCACGTCGATGCAGGCGTAGAACGCGTTGGAGGTGTCCGCGATGTTCCACACCGCGAGCACCTTCTGGCGGCCGGTGAGGCCGCCGAAGTCGACGGTGTGGGTGACGGTGTCACCCGGCTTGGCACCGCCGTCGTCGACCTCGGCGATCTTGTTGCCGCCCACGAAGTACTGCCAGGTGCTGGTGGCGTGAGCCGCCGTCAGCTTCCAGCTGAACTCCTGGGACGAGCCGACATCCGTGACCTGCCAGCCCTTGCCGTCGTCGTCCAGCTCGGCGAACCGGGAGTTGCCGCCGCTGCACGTCGTCTGGCCCTTGGCGCCCTCGACGCTCTGCGGCTCGTGGGTGATCTCGCCGCAGCTCACCGTGCCCGCCGCGCACTGCGCCTGGCGGCTCGGCGGTGCGTTGACGTAGCCGTGCGCACTGGCCGGTGTGACGGAGGCCAGTACGAGCACGGGCGCGAACGCCGCGCCCAGGGCGGCCGCCAGCTTCTGCTTCCTGTTCATCTCTGCTCCCTCGAAGGTGGGGGGATGAGGGGGACGGAGACAACCGGGCGCCTCGGTCGACTCATTGGCCTAGACCATACTGGTTGTCAGGCCCTCGTCAACCCTTCAATATCCCTTCAGTCGCTCGCCGTTGCCCCCTGCGCGGCGCTCAGCGTGCTCACCAGCTCGAAGGAGCGGACCCGGTCGGCGATGTCGTACACCGGCGTGACCAGCATCAGCTCGTCGGCGTCGGTCGCCTTGGCGACCTGTGCGAGCCGGGACTCCACCAACTCCGGCGTTCCATGGGCCTGTTGGGCGGCGAACGCGGCCAGCGCCGCCTCCTCCCGGGCGTCGAAGCGATGCTCCGCCGCGTCGGCCGGACTCGGGAACGCCCTGTCGCCGCGCCCCTGCAGCAGACTCGCCTTCACCACCGCCATGGGCCGCGCCAGCTCCTCGGCCCGCCGCTGGGTCTCCGCGCACACCACCTCGACGCAGACCAGGACGCGCGGCGCCGCGCACCACGGCGAAGGACGGAACACCTCGCGGTAGTGGGTGACGGCCTCCACGGTGTTCTCCGGGCGGATGTGGTGCGCGACCGCGATCGGCAGCCCCAGCCCGGCGGCGAGCGCGGCACCCGCGCGGCTCGACGCGAGCAGCCAGGGCTCGGGCAGCTCGCCCAGGCCGACCTCGGTGAGGAACTCCAGCGTCGCGGCCACGTCACGGCCGTACTCCTCGTCGGTGGCCGGATCCGCGCCCCGGCGCATCGCCCGCGCCGTCTCCTCGTGGAACGTACCGGGACCGCGACCGATGCCGAGATCGATCCGGCCGGGATGCAGCGCGGCGAGCGTCGCGAACTGCTCGGCCAGGTTGAACGGCGCGTGATTGGGGGCGAGTACGCCGCCGGAGCCGACCCGCAGACGCGACGTCGCGGCGGCGATGCGCGCCGTCATGATCGGCGGCGGGAAGGCGCCGATGGCGGGGGAGCGGTGGTGCTCGGCGAACCACAGCCGGTGGTAGCCGAGCCGGTCCAGTTCCTGGGCCGCACGGTCGCAGTTGCGCAGCGCGTCGGAGGTCGGCGTACCCGCCTCGACGATGGCGACTTCCAGTGCGGAGAGCGGCAGTTCGATCATGCGGCCAGCATAGGACGGCCCGTCGAACTCCGGTGCGGGCTCAGGGAGTCGGGATACCGCCGGGCCGCGCAGGACGGCCGAAGCGCACCGGTACGCCCGGCGAATACAGGACGCTCACCGGGTCGCCCACCGGCGCGGGCAGGCCCGCCGCCACCACCAGATCCTCGTCGCAGTCGAGCAGCTCCGCGCGGTGCAGCGGCCAGCGCGGGTGGACGTTCGGCAGGTACATCGGTCGCCCGAAGAACGTGTTGTGCATGCCCCAGCGCGCGGTCAGGAAGTGCTCGAACTCCGTCGGCTCCTCGACGCGCCCGCCGACCCGGACCGAGATCCGGCTGTGCGCACCGCGCGGCCCCGGCCACCTTCTGCTGCTCGTGTACGTCACGATGTCGCCGTCGCGCCGGATGCGCATCCGGGACCACTGGTACGGCAGCCGGAAAGCACCGCGCGCGACGGCCACGGGGATCAGGCGCGAGGCGTCCAGGGAACGGAAGACGACACCCCGGCGGCCGTGGGCGTCCACGGAGTAGAGCCGGACATTGGTCTCGGGGAACGTGCCCAGATACGGCACACCCGGCAGCCGGAACCAGCCGACCCGGTGCATGCGGAACGCGACGAGCCCCGCATACGTCGCCCCCTCATGTACATCGGGCACCGTCCCGGCGGGCAGCAGCGGCGCCACGTCGGCCGGATCCACGGCCCAGTGCAGGAACGCCAGGTCCAGCCACGACTGCGTGAGCAGCGGGTTCACGGTGGGGACGGGCGGATCGGCGGTGATGGGTTCCGGGGCGGACGAGGTGAGGGCCACGGCATCCAGGGTCGCAGGGCCGCCGAGGGCGCAGACCAGCGGGTCGTAGCTGAAGGCGACCGGCCGCCGGGCCTGCGGGTTGTACGTGAAGGCGACCGGCCGCCGGGCCTGCCGCCGAGCCACATCAGATCGAGCGGCTCGACGACACACGGTGCGCGGTCCGCGGTGTACCGCGCGCGGTCCGCTGTCCGGGGACCACGGACCGCGTCGCCAGGTCGGATCAGGAACGCGGGCGGCCCGGCTCGGCAGCTCGCCGGGCTTCCTTCTCCTTGTTCTTCTCCTTGATCCGCACCGTTTCCTTGCGGACCTCGGCCTGGGTGGCGCGCTCCTTCTGCAGCCACTCCGGGTTGTCCGCCTTCAGTGCCTCGATCTGGTCGGTCGTGAGCGCCTCGGTGACCCCGCCGCGGGCGAGGCCCGCGATGGAGACGCCCAGCTTGGCGGCGACCACCGGACGGGGGTGCGGGCCGGTACGACGCAGCTCCTGCAGCCACTCGGGCGGGTCGGCCTGCAGGGCGTTCAGCTCGGTGCGCGAGACGACACCCTCCTGGAACTCGGCGGGGGTGGCCTCGAGGTACACACCCAGCTTCTTCGCCGCGGTCGCGGGCTTCATGGTCTGGGTGGTCTGGTGCGACGTCATGGTGTCAAGGGTATCGAGCGTGTGAGCTACCTCCGACCACGACCGGTAACCTGGCGGGGTGACAGACTCGCAAGTAACCCCTTCGTTCAGGCTCGCCTATGTCCCTGGGGTGACGCCCGCCAAGTGGGTGCGGATCTGGAACGAGCGGCTGCCGGACATCCCGCTGACGCTCGTCGCGGTAACGGCGGCGGAGGCGTTCGGCCTCCTGCGGGGCCCTGACGCGGACGCCGGTTTCGTACGTCTGCCGGTCGACGGCCCGGACTTGAGCGCAATCCCGCTCTACACCGAGACGACCGTGGTCGTGGTCCCCAAGGATCATGTGGTGGCGGCCGTCGACGAGGCGTCGCTGGAGGACCTCGCCGACGAGATCGTGCTGCACCCGCTCGACGACACGCTGGACTGGGAGCGGCCGCCGGGACAGCCCGCGCTGGAGCGCCCCGCCACCACCGCCGACGCGATCGAACTGGTCGCGGCGGGAGTGGGCGTACTGGTCGTCCCGCAGTCCCTGGCCCGCCTGCACCACCGCAAGGACCTCACCTACCGCCCGCTCACCGGGGCGCCGGAGTCCCGCGTCGCGCTGTCGTGGCCGGCGGACGAGACCACGGACATGGTGGAGGACTTCATCGGCATCGTCCGCGGCCGCACGGTCAACAGCTCCCGCGGCCGCACGCAGCAGCCCCCGGCGAAGCAACAGAAGTCCAAGCGCCCCGACCAGCCCAAGCCCCACCGCAAGCCGACCCCGTCCAAATCCTCCCGAGGCAACACCCCCACAAAGGGCCCCAAGCGAGGAAAGCCCCGCCGGAGGTCGTAGTTCCGGGGCACGGGGCTGCTCCAACGGCCGGAATCGCGCAGCCCAGGCGCCCGGCGACGCACCCCCTGTCGCCCACAACCTTTGTCGCCCCCGAGCGGTCAAATGACGGATCGACATGGACAGGCCATGAACTGTGCCGGTCGACAGCTCCACTTGATCGTGAATCAAGGCACCCAGGGACCAAGGGAACAAAGGGAAGTCGTATGTCGGTAGCCGTTCGCATTCGCCGGGCACGGGTCACCATGCCCCTCATCGCCGCCTCCCTGCTCGTCGGCAGTGGACTCTCCGCCTGGGCCCTCGGGCAGGGCAGTGCCTATGCCGCCACACCCGCCGCCGCCGAGGCAGCGGACGACGACTTCAATGGGGACGGGTTCGGGGACCTCGTCGTCGGGGCTCCCGGCGGTACCGTCTCCGGGCAGGCCAAGGCCGGGTACGTGGCGGTGACGTACGGATCGCAGAGCGGACTCGACCCCGCCCGGAAGAAGATCATCAGCCGTTCCACCAGCGGCGTGCCCGGCGCGGCCACCGCCAAGCAGGAGTTCGGCAGGACGTTCACCAAGGGCGACCTGGACAAGGACGGGTACGCGGATCTCGTCGTCGGCGCCGACGGCAGGGGCGCGACGGGCGGCGCGGTCATCCTGTGGGGTTCCGCCTCCGGCCTCACCGGCGGCACCAAGATCGACACCTATGGATTCGCCCCGCAGGCCGGGGACTTCGACGGCGACGGCACCACCGACCTCGCCCTCTTCGCGGGCGCCGGCGTCTACGGAGACGACCCCGTCACCCAGAAGGCGACCCTCTGGAAGGGCCCCGTCGCACGCACCGGTACGCCCGCCGACACGCTCGACTTCATGGACAAGTCGCAGTGGTGGAGCTACGAGAGGGAAGAGCGCCCCGACCCCGCGTGCGCCGAGCAGCCCGAGACCTGCGTCGACGGCCCCCTCTCCGTGGCGGGTCCCGTCGTCCCGGAGGCCGTGGGCGACATCAACGGCGACGGCCGAGCCGACATCGCCATGAACGACTATTCCGGTGACGGCGAATGGGGCAACGGCGTCCTGTACGGCAGCGCCACCGGCTTCAAGCGGGCCTCGGCCCCCGGCTCCGGCGGCGCCCTGGGCGTCGGTGACATCAACGGCGACCACTACGACGACCTGGTCGTCGGCGACGGAGACTACGAGTCCAGGGTCGCGGTCGCCTACGGTTCGGCGGACGGCCTCAAGGAAGGCACGCAGAAGTTCGACCAGAACCTGCCCGGCGTCCCCGGATCCGAGGAGGCGGGCGACGCCTTCGGCGCTTCGGTCGCCGTAGGCGATGTGACGGGCGACGGGTACGCCGATGTCGCGCTCGGCGTGATCGGCGAGGACGTCCGAGACGTCGCCGACGCGGGCGCGGTCGTCCTCGTGCGCGGCAGCGCGAACGGCGTGACCGGCACCGGCGCCCAGGCCTTCCACCAGGACACGGCCGGTATTCCCGGAGTCGCCGAGAAGGGCGACAGCTTCGGCGCCGCCGCCGCGCTCCTCGACGTCACCGGCGACGGACACAGCGACCTCGCGGTGTCCTCCGTGGCGGAGAACGCACAGGCCGGCGCGCTCTGGTCACTGCGCGGCACCGCCAACGGCCTGACGGCCACCGGCTCCGTCGCCTTCGGCCCGAAGGACGTCGCGGCGCCGAACACGGCCGCGCTCTTCGGGAGCACGTTGCGCTGAGTGCCGCGAGGCCGACGCGGATTCCGGGCGGGAGCGACGGCGTGTCGCACCCGCCCGGAAGTGTGATGACGCGGGGTGCCGCCCACATCGACAGGTCTACGCCCCATACTGGTCGGGCCCCGATCACCCACAGAACGATTCCATGGCCAAGAACAGCACTTCATCGAACACCGTCCCCGGCACTGTGTGGCTGGGGCGCGGGCGCCACCTCGGGACCGAGCCCGAGCAGGACGTCCGGCGCAACCTGATCGCCCTCAAGGCGGCCGGGGTGCTCGACGACTTCCTGGACCTCGACCCCGTCGAGGCGGCCCGCCCCACCGTCCTGCACCCGAGAGACGAATCCGCCGACCCCGGCCCCTCGGCCCGCCGCCTCTTCGAGGCCCGCTGGCGGGTGGCCGACGACGTCACCGTGCGCGCACAGCTGACGACGTACGAACCCGAGTCCCGACGCAAGGAAGGCGAGGGCGTCACCTGGATCCTCGCCGCCGAGGCGGAACAGACCTGGGACGCGCACTGGCCCTCGCCCGCCACCATGTTCTGGCCCGACAGCGACCGCGTCGCCTGGGACCACGACACGGTGCCCGGCGTGCGCCTGCGGACGACGAACCACCTCCCGAAGGACGACGACGAGCTGCGCCACCGGCTGCGGGACTGCACCAGGCAGAGCTGGTACGTCCATGTCGTGGTGCACGAGGCGATGACGCCGGACGCGAAGGGGCAGCAGCCGGTCACGGCGTTCCTGCCGCCGAGCCTGCGGCACCAGGTGATCGAGCACCGGGGTACCCCGGAGCAGGCGCAGATCGCCGACTTCGCGATGAAGCGGGAGCTGAGCGTACGGATGCCGCGCGGCGGCGCCGTCGTCCTGCCCTCGGCACCGCAGGGCCCGGACTACGACGCGGAGCGCTTCACGGTGCGCAGCGTTTTCCTCGACGGCAAGGAACCGACCGAACTCCTCGACAGGATCAAGGAGTTCGCCGTGCTCCCGCGGCCGCTGCCGGCCGAGGCCGAGCGCGCGCTGGCCCGGCTGCGCCAGGGCTGGCACCTGCTCACCCCGGACGAGGAACTGGTGCACGCCCAGGGCATGGTCACCAAGTACGCCGAGGCACTCGAGGCCATGACGAACTCACGTGACCGGTACCGGGAGGCGGCCGAGGCGGCGCAGGCCGCGCTGGCCGAGGTGACCGGCGGCGACGGTGTGCCCCGCCCGCCCGCGGCCGGGACGGCCAAGCCGGACGGCTCACCGCTGAGCGCCTTCACCAAGGCGTTCGGCCGCTTCCGGGATCCGAACAAGTAGCCGGAGCCACGCCGAGGAACTCCGCGACCAACTCGGGAGGGTTGGCCGCCTCGGTCAGCGCGAACGTCTCGTCGGGGTCGAACATGTCGTACAGGATCACGGGGAGGGGACGCCCGAGCGCGTCCACGATCCGGCCCTCCTCGTGCAACTCCCGCGCGATGTCGACGCAGAGTTCGTGGAACTGCCCCGCGAGTCGCTCGTCGCGCTCGTCCCGTTCCTCCTCAAAGAGCGGTTCGCCGTCCGTGTACCAGAGTCCCTGGCCCGCCGCTTCCCGCCGGTGCAGTTCGGCGCCGGCCGGATCGTGCTCGGGGTCATGACCGATGACGCGTACGCCTTCGAGGCCGGAGGGCGGGAAGTACGCGTAGTTCCAGCGGGCCTCCCACGCCTCCGGCGGGGTCGGCGTGGCCAGCAGCCGGGCGGGCTCGGCCTCGGTGACGTAGCCGATCGCCAGATACGGGAATCGGGGGTCCTGGCCGACGCTGTCGATCCGGAAGGTGACGGCATAGATGTCGGACGTGAGGTCTCGGGGAAAATCGCCCAGCGTACGCGCGGCGAGCTGCCCCAGGTGCAGCCGGAAGGTCATCAGCAGCGCTTCTCCTCGGTGGTGTGGCAAGGGGTGGGGTGCCCGGATTCTAGGAGGCCGTCGCCTTCGAGGAAGCCGTCGGTGGAGGCAGGGGAGTGGCGGGCGTACCACTCGGTCCCGAAGAGCCTGCGCCGGGCGTCGGGCGGAAGTGAGGCGACGATCCCCGGCACGGCACCGCGCTCCACCTCCGACCGGTGGGCGAGCACGGCGGCGGTCTTCTGCTGTAGCCAGGGGCCGACGTCGACCGTCACGGCGACCTGCTCGTCCGGAACGGAGTGCACGGCCTTGCGCGCGCCGATCACGTCGCGGAGCGCGGGCACGGCCGAGTGCGGGTGCGTGGCGAGGTAGAGGGCGCGCGGCCGCCAGGGCTCACCGGCCTCCGGGCAGCGCCGTTCGAGCCCCGCGGCCCGCGCCGCGAGCACCGTCACCTGGTGGGTCCGCACGTGGTCGGGATGGCCCGTCAGCCCTCCGAGGGCGTCGTGAGTGACCATCACCTCCGGGCGGAACTCCCGGACATGCGCCACGAGCCGCCGCACGGCCTCGTCGAGGGGCGCGTCGCAGAGCCGGGCACGGCCGGGTGCCGACGCCGGTACGCGCGCGTCGGCGTAGCCGAGCATCCGGGGCCGGCCCGCGCCGAGGATCCGCAACGCCTCGGCCAACTCCGCGCCGCGCGGGGTGTCCGGGACCCACGTCGCCGTGACGACGCCGGTCCGCGCGCCGGCTGCGGACTGCCGGGCGAGGAGCCCGCCCGCGGAGAGCGACTCGTCGTCGGGATGGGCGAACACGGCCAGCAGGCTGGGTGCGGGCATCGGCCGGCGTCACTTTCCGGGGCTTCCGGGGGTTCCAGGGCTTCCGGAGGTTCCGGTGAGAGGTGATCCCAGCCCGGTGAACAACGCGTCGAGAATCCTGTCGGCGTACGCGTGGGTCAGTGGTTCCTGGGTGATCAGGAGGCGGAAGTACAGCGGTCCGGAGAGGATCGCCATCGCCAGGTCCAGGTCGAAGTCCGGGGAGAGCTGGCCCTGCTCCCGCGCCGCCTTCAGCCGTGCGACGGTCTTGTCCGCCTGCGGGGTGATGAATCGCTCGTTGAGCGCGGCGGCGACGCCGGGGTCGTGCTGGGCCTCGCCGACCAGGGCCTTGAAGAGGGGGCGGAGCGGCTCCCCGGCCAAGAGGTCGACGGCCGTGTGGATCTGCTCGCGCAGGTCCGCGACGACATCGCCCGTGTCGGGATAGTCCAGGTCCGAGCCACCCAGCGAGAGCATCGAGTCGAGCATGAGGGCGCCCTTGGAGGGCCAGCGGCGGTAGACGGTGTGCTTGCCGACACCGGCGCGGGTGGCGATCGCCTCGATGCTGAGCTTGGCGTAGCCGACTTCCTGCCCGAGTTCCAGCGTGGTTCGCATGATGGCTTGGGTCAGGTCGGGGCCGCTACGACGGGCGTTGGTCATGCCCTCACAGTAGCGGCACGGCACGTGCCGTTCTTGACAGGAGTCCATGATCCGGGCACGCTTCCGCGATAACGGCACGGCACGTGCCGTTCCATTCAGACTCTCGCGGAAGAGCCGCCACCATGCCCACTGCACCCGGACGAACGCCCTTCACCGACTGGCTCCACGGCCATGCCACCCCGCTCAGCCACCTCGACCCGGCAGCACCCCTGGACGACCTGGAGCCGCTGCGCGACCTCTTCGGCGGCGCCCGCGTGGTGGCGCTGGGCGAGCACTCCCACTTCATCGACGAGTTCGCCGCCATGCGCCTGCGCATCCTGCGGTTCCTCGTCGAACGCTGCGGATTCACCGCCCTGGCCTTCGAGTACGGCTTCGGCGAAGGCCTCCCCCTCGACGACTGGGCCAACGGCCGGGGAGCGGACGACGACCTCACCGCACTCCTGGCTTCAGCGGTCCCCATCGGACTCCCGGACCCCCTGCGCTTCATCCGCGGTCACAACCGCACCGCCTCAACTCCCGTCCGCTTCGCGGGAATCGACATCCCGGCGGCCGGCGGGTCGCTGCTCCCCGCCCTGTCGCCCGTCGCCGACTACCTCGGCCGGATCGACCCGGAAACCCTGCCGGCGGTCCGGAGCGCGATCACGATCGCCGCGTCCTTCGCCGGTGACTCCGCGGCCGTGGCCGCACCCGCGTGGGCCCGCCTGGCCACCACCGAACAGGACACCCTCACCGCGCTCCTGGCACGACTGCTCGTCCGATTCCGTGCCCTGCAGCCGCTGTACGTCTCCCGCGGCGACCGGCACAGCTACGACACCGCCCTGCGATGCCTCGAAGCCGCCTGCCACACCGACTACACCTTCCGCGCCATGGCGGCCCTCTTCACCGGAGACGGCCTCACCGCCGACACCTCGGCCCGCGACCTCTTCATGGCCGAATCGCTCCTGTGGCACCTGGACCGACTCGAACCCACGGCCCGCGTCGTCCTGGTGGCCCACAACGCCCACATCCAGAGGACGCCGGTAGCCTTCGACGGCCGGCTCACCGGGCTCCCCATGGGACAGCACCTGCACCACGCCCTCGGCGACGCGTACTTCGCCCTCGGCCTGACGAGCGTCGCCGGGTCCACGGCCGAGATGCGCCGAGACGAGACGGCTCCTTACGGATTCACCGTCCACGACGCCCCGTTGGAGGCGCCCGTGTCCGGAAGCGTCGAAGCGGCCTTCGCCGGCAGCGGCCTCGGACTCGCCGTCGCCGATCTGCGTCAGGCCAGGGCGGAGGGCATCGGCGGTCCGGACCGCATCCGTACGCAGAGCGTCTACCTGGACACCCCGGTCCTCGACGCGTTCGACGGCATCCTCAGCACCCCCACGTCCACCACCACCACCGACCTGGAGAAGTCATGACCAGCAGGTTCACCGAACTCGTCGTCGACTGCCACGATCCGGAGCGACTCGCGGCCTTCTGGTGCGCGGTCCTGGACTTCACGGTGATCGACCGGAGCGAGGGCAAAGTCGAGATCGCCTCCTGGGAGCCGACCGTCGAGGCGGTCCGGGCCGGCCAGATGCCGCCCACCCTGGTGTTCATACGGGTGCCCGAGGGCAAGGCCGTGAAGAACCGGCTCCACCTCGACGTGAGCCCGATCGACACCGGCACCGAGGACGAGGCGGCCAGGCTGCTCGGACTCGGCGCCACCAGAGTGGACGTGGGCCAGGGCCCCGCCCGGAGCTGGGTGGTCATGGCCGACCCCGAGGGCAACGAGTTCGACGTCCTGCGGAGCCTGGCACCGACCGCACCTGTCACGCCGACCGGATCGCCGGAGTAACCGGCTCGCCGGACTAGGGCGGGGAGCCGAAACGCCCGCTGCCCAACACCTCAGTCCAACACTTCAGTCCAACACCTCAGTCGATCACCGCAGTTGCCTCGACCTCGACCAGATGGCCGCTGATCGCCAGCGCGGCCACCCCGATCAGTGTCGCGGGCGGCACCGGAGTGCTCCCCAGCTTCGCCGCCGCGCGGGCGACGCCTTCCAGGAACAGCGGCATCTTGTCCGGGGTCCAGTCCACGACGTACGCGGTCAGCTTCGCCACGTCGTCGAAGGAGGCGCCGACCTCGGCCAGGGCGGTCGCGACGTTGAGGTAACACCGTTCGATCTGGGCGGCGAGATCGCCCTCGCCGACCGTGACCCCGTCCGCGTCCCAGGAGACCTGTCCCGAGACGAAGACGAGCCGGGAGCCGGTGGCGACGGACACCTGCCGGTAGGAGTCGATCGCGGGCAGTCCCTCGGGGTTCACCAGGGTGATGGCCATGCTGTGTCCTTCTCCTCGGGAGCGGGCACGGGTCGGCCGTGCCGAAACCGCGGACGACCGGCCCGCCCGTGCTCTCTTGTGGTTACTCGAGAACCGTAGGAGAGTGAGGCCCGACCTGGAAGAACGCACTTTTCGGTGACTGAGGAACCTCATGGTGACCAAGCAGTTCAGCGGCTCGCCCGACGAAGCGGATCTACGGCGCGCGGACTCGCTGGCACGGGAGATCTTCTCCGACGTCGCCAACAAATGGGCGCTCCTGATCATCGCCGCGCTCGGCGAAGGCACCCTGCGCTTCGGCGAGCTGCGGGGCGAGATCGAGGGCATCAGCCACAAGATGCTGACCCAGAACCTGCGGATGATGGAACGCAACGGTCTGGTCGACCGCGAGGTGCACGCCACCGTGCCGCCACGGGTCGAGTACACGCTCACCGAGGCGGGCCGTGCGCTGCAGCAGACGGTCCACCACATGTGCGACTGGACGCACCGCTACCTCGGCGACATCGAGGATTCGCGCCGGCGGTTCGAGAGCTGAGCCGGTATCTCGTGCTTGCCCCCCTCACCGGCATCACCGCCCTCCACTTGCGCGGCGGGACGGGCGACCGATGAATTGGAGGAACGGGCGGGGTCTACACCTGCAGACCGCAATCCGCAGAGGAATGTGTGAGGGGCCATGAGCGACAACGCACTACCACCCGTCGTCGACACCGACACCTGGCAGCGTGAGATCGACGCGCTGCTCGCCCGGGAGAAGGCCGCGACCAGGGAACTCGACGCGATCGCCGCGCAGCGCCGCCGCCTGCCGATGGTCAGGATGCCCGACTACACCCTCGAAGGGGAGGACGGCCCCGTGCGTCTGGCCGACCTCTTCGACGGCAAGAGCCAGCTGATCGTCTACAACCACATGTGGTTCGAGGGCGAGGAATGGCAGTGCTCGGGCTGCACGGGGTTCACCTCGCAGTTCGCACGGCTGGGCTTCCTGGACAACTACGACGCCCGCTTCGTCATCGTCACCCAGGGCCCGATCGACGAGGCACTCGAGTACAGGCGCCGGGTCGGCAACAAGATGACCTGGTACTCCACGGCGAACAGCCCGTTCGGCACCGACGTCGGCGCACCGCCCGGCGGAGGGTTCGCCGTCAACGTGTTCCTGCGCGACGGCGACACCGTCTACCGCACCTGGACCACCAGCGGCCGCGGCGTCGAGCAGCTCGGCTACTCCTTCGCGCTGACGGACGTGCTGCCGTACGGGCGGCAGGAGGAGTGGCAGAACGTGCCCGACGGCTGGCCGCAGTCACCGACGTACAGCGGTTGGCCGTCCTCGAAGGACATCGCGGCGCTGTACGGCCCAGAGAGCTAGCCGCGCCGGCCAGGGGGCCGTCAGGGGGCCATCCCCACGAGCCGCGCACTGTCGGTCCACAGCGCCTGCGCCACCGTCTCGCTGCGGGCCAGTTCGGACGGCTCGGGCCAGGTGAGCCGTGAGCGCCGCAGGGAGGCGTGGGTGCGGCCGTCGGGCGGTTTCACCGTCCCGAGGGCGATGTCGGCCAGGGTGTTTCCGGCGGCGGTACGGGTGTTGAAGGACGGGTTGAGCCGGCGCAGGAGGCGCCCGAGGACCGGCGAGCCGAGCAGCGACCAGGCCGTCCGCAGGGGGAGCGACAGGTTCTGGGCCAGCCCGGTGCCGAAGACCTGGCCGGGGTCGTAGGCGACCGCGGTCAGGTGCCGCGCCTTGGCCTCGGGCTGCCCGGACAGCGAACGGATCGTGAGTACGGCGCACAACTTCGAGGCGGTGTAGGCGTGTTGGCCCGCCGTGCGCGGCCGGGAATCGAGGGCGGGGTCGCGGTCGGGGTGCGCCAGGAGATCGGCGTCGGCGTGCCGCGGCGTCGCGAGCCCCGCGCGGTTGGCGGGGTCGTGCGTGCCGCTGGTGGTGAGCAGGACGGTGGCGCCGTCGGCCAGGGCGGGCAGCAGGAGGCGCAGCAGCAAGTAGTGCGCGAGGTGGTTGACGGCGAAGGCGGTCTCGTAGCCGTCGACGGTCCGTCCCGCGGTGTCGGGGCGGATCACACCGGCGTTGAGCACCAGCGCGTCGACGGGAGCGCCGCGCAGCCGTTCACGGACGGAGGTCGCGAAGTCACGGACCGAGTCGAGTTCCGTCAGATCGAGCGGAACCGCCTCGCCGCTCCTGGGCGCTGTCGCGCGCCGCGCGCCCAGAATCAGCCGGGTGCCGCCCGCCCGCGCCAGCCGCTCGGCGGCAATCGCTCCGAACCCTGAAGTGCCGCCCGTCATCACGATCGTCGACACGTCGCCGCCTCCTCGGAACCGGCCGGACCGAGACGCCGTCAAGCGTAGGCCAGCCGCTGAAGTTCTCGCATCAAGTACGCAGATGTGACGCGCCGTTGAGGTCAAGGACGGTCCCGGAAGCCCATTCCGCCTCCGGCGAGGCGAGCCACACGACGGCCGCGGCGATCTCGGCGGGTTCGGCGACGCGGCCGAAGGGGCTCTGCTCCCGGATGGCCTCGCCCTCGGCACCGGTGAGCCGCCCGGCGACGCGCTCGGTGGCGAAGAAGCCGGGGGCGACGGAGGCGACGCCGATGCCGTAAGGGGCCAGTGACACGGCAAGGGACTGCCCCAGCGCGTGCACCGCCGCCTTGGTGGCTCCATACGCCGGGTGATCCGGCTCGCCGCGGAAGGCCCCGCGGGAGCCGACGTTGACGATCCGGCCGCCCCCGCCCTGGTCGATCATGCGCCGTGCCGCGAGATGACTCAGGTTCGCCGTGCCCAGCAGGTTCACGGCGACGTGCTGCTGCCAGAGGGCGACCCAGTCCTCGTACGACGTCTCGGGCAGCGGGTGGCGGATGTTGACGGCGGCGTTGTTCACCAGGACGTCGACGCCGCCGAGCACGTCGGCCACGGAGTCCATCACACAGGCCGCGCCCGCGGGATCCGAGAGATCGCCGCCGACCAGGGCGTGCCCCGTACCGTCGAGGGAATCGAACGTCTCGCGGGCGGCGTCGGCACGGGAACCGTAGTGCACGGCGACACGATCGCCCCGAGCGGCGAACGCCTGCGCCACGGCCCGCCCGAGGCCACGCGCGGCACCACTGACAAGGACACGTCGCCCCGATGCGGGCAGAGTCATGAGGGTCGGCCTCTCGATCGGCGGGCGCGGATGAGCGCGGGTACACCGCACGGTAACGGCAAGAAGATCATGAACGGAACTCCGGGCGTGCCGTGCGGGAGCGGATTAATGGGCGGTCGGGGCCGGAGGCCGAGGCTAGGCTCAGCGGCCCGTAGGGCCAATCGGCCGACGCCATCGGGAAAGGAGCGCGCGCATGCGTCAACGCCCCCTTCTCTACCTCGACGTCGACGGCCCGCTGAATCCGTACGCGGCGAAGCCGCACCGCCGTCCGGAGGGGTACACGACCCACCGTATGAAGCCCGAGGGCTGGATCGCCCGGCACCCCGGTGAGCCGCGGAACCGTGTGAAGCCGCTGCGGGTGTGGCTCAACCCGGAGCACGGTCCCCGGCTCCTCGCCCTGGCGGAGCTGTACGACCTGGTGTGGGCGACGACGTGGGTGGCGGAGGCGAACGTCTTCATAGCGCCCGTCATCGGACTCCCCGAACTGCCCGTGGTGGAGTGGCCGATGAGCACCGGCACGCCCCCGGACGATCCGCCCTCGGACGGCACCTTCTGGAAGACCCGCCACCTCGTCGCGCACGCCACCGGCAGACCGTTTGCCTGGATCGACGACGAACTCGGGGGCGCCGACCGCGCTTTCGTCGCGGCGCACCATGACCGTCCGGCGTTGCTGCACCATGTGGACGCGCGACTCGGCCTGCGTGACACCGACTTCACCGCGCTCACCGCATTCGCGCACCAACTGCGAACCGCAGCAGCCTGAGAGTGGCGGCCACCCGCCGCCACTCCGCCCCGCGCATCAGCACCCCGTCCAGGGCCGAAGCTTCTCCGGATTCCGTACCGCCCAGAAGTGCTTGATCCGGCCGTTCGTGACGTCGAACGACATCACCGTCATCGTCACGCCGTACAGCTGGACGACCAGTCCGGGCTGGCCGTTCACCGTGCGTTCGAGGAGCTTCATCTCGGGTGCCCGGCTCATCAGGAAGACCAGGTGGCGTGCGATCTGCTCGCCGCCGCCGGTGGGAGGCGCGGCGCTGGCGAGGCCGCCGCCGTCGCTGATGCCCGTGGCGTCCGGATCGAGCAGGCCGATGAGGGCGTCGATGTCCTTCGCTTCCCACGCCTGCTTGAAGTTCCGGATGACGGCGGTGTGCTGGGCGGACGGTGCGGGCGCCGTCCGCAGGGCGCGGAGGCGGCGCCGGGCCGAGGTGGCGAGCTGTCGGCAGGCGGCCGGCGTGCGGCCGACGATGTCGGCGACCTCGGGGAAGGGGTAGCGGAAGACGTCGTGCAGGACGAACGCCACTCGTTCCGCCGGAGTCATGGACTCGAGTACGACGAGGAAGGCCATGTTGATCGACTCGTCGAGGGTGATGTGGTCGGCGGGGTCGCCCACTGCGGGATGCGACCGGCCGCCGATCCAGTCGGAGTGCCCCGGCAGCGGCTCCGGGAGCCACTCGCCGACGTACTGCTCGCGCCGGGCCCGCGCCGAGCCGAGCTGGTCGAGACATATGCGGCTCGCGACCTTGGTGAGCCAGGCCGCGGGGGTCTCGATGGCACGCTGCCGGGCCGGCGTCATGGCGTACCAACGGGTGTACGTCTCCTGGACGACGTCCTCCGCGTCCGCCAGGGAGCCGAGGAGGCGGTAGGCGAGCCCGAGCAACTGCCGCCGCTCGTTCATGATCACGCCAAGCCCCGGATCGAGCGCTCCGTCTGCTCCTGCCTCGGACGAGATGGTCATCGTTGTCGCCGCTCCTTCTGCCGTACGCGTATACGCCTTCATCGCCTTGAACGCCTGAACGCCTTGCCGCCTTCAACGCCTTCATCCGTACGACGAAGCAGGACCCCGAAATGTGATGGGGCCTTCGCCGCCTCACACTCCGCCGCGCTGTCTCGTCGAACTGCCGGGACGGACGAACACCGTCCCGGCACACCGGCAAAGGAGAACCACATGGACGCCCGATTCAACTTCCACGGCAACCCGGTCGCGGCCAGGGCCATGAAGCACCTCGTCTCGACGGGCAAGGCGATAGCGGAGAGCAACGTGCCGCGCTCGACGCTGGAGCTGACGATGCTCCGCGCCAGCCAGATCAACGGCTGCGGCTTCTGCGTGGACATGCACACCAAGGACGCCGCGGAGGCGGGCGAGACCGCTCAGCGGCTCCACCTGGTCGCGGTCTGGCGCGAGGCCAAGGTCTTCACCGACGCCGAGCGGGCCGCGATGGAGCTCGCGGAGGAGGGCACCCGCATCGCCGACGCGGCGGGCGGCGTCTCCGACGAGGTCTGGGCGAACGCGGCCAAGCACTACGACGAGGACCAGCTCGCCGGTCTGGTGACGGTCATCGCCCTCATCAACGCCCTGAACCGGGTCAACGTCATCACCCAGCAGCCCGCGGGCGACTACCAGCCGGGCCAGTTCGGCTGATCGGCGCCGCACGCCGAAGCGACGGCGGCCGGACACCGAATCCCCGGTGCCCGGCCGCCGTTGTGGCACGGTGACGTGCGGCCCTGCCCATGCACCGCCGCTTCACGCCGAGTAGATCAACGCGACCGTGCCGGACGAGAACGTTCTCGCGCTGCGCAGGGTCAGCTGCCTCGGTTCGGCCACATCGGCGAACATCGAGCCGCCACGCCCGACGACCGCCGGATTCAGCTTCAGCCAGTACTCGTCGACAAGGCCCGCCGCCACCAGCGAACGCACGGTCCGGACACCGCCGAACACGACCAGGCCGCCACCTTGACCGGCCTTCAGCCGCCGGACCTGTTCCACTCCGTCGCCTGCGGCCAGGGCCGAGTTCTCCCAGGCGCTGACATCGGCGTCGCCGCCCGTCGAAAGCACCACCTTCGGAGTGGTGTTCAGCCAGTCGGCCAACTCGCCCTTCTGGGCCGTCCAGTGAGCGGCCATCACGGGGAACGACTTGCGCCCCACGACGATGGTGTCCGTCACGGCCCGCAGCTCCGCCGTCAGTTCGGCGTCGAGCTCGGGGTCGTCGACCATGAAGTCGAGGTCGTTCTCCGGCCCCGCCATGAATCCGTCGACGGTGACGGAGCTGAAGACGATCAGTGATCTCATCATGTCTCCCGGTGTGTCGGAGTTGCCCGGTCGGACGTCTGCCGAGGTCGCCGCGCCAGCGCCACCTGCGCCACCAGCGCCGCCCCGAGCGCCGTCGCCGTCGCGAACGTGAGGCCGCGGGTGATGCCCTGACCGCTGGTGCCCGAGATGCTCGCCGCGGCCAGACTCGAGGTGAGGGCCACCCCGAGGGCGGCCCCGAACTCATGGAACGTACTGAGGATTCCGGAGGCGATGCCCGCCTCGTGGTGTGCCGCGTCCGCCAGCGTCGTGGTGGACGCGCCGACGTACACCGCGCCGAGCCCGACCGCCGCGACGCTCATACCGGCCACCATCGCGGCCGTGCCGTCCAGCAGTGCCGGTACGGCCGTTCCGAGCGCCGTCACGGCCAGCGCCACGACCGAGACGGGGCGCGCGCCCAGCTGCCCGATGACGCGGCCCGCCACTTGGGCGCCGATCATCGTGCCGACGGCGACGGGGAGGAACAGCAGCCCGGTGGCGAGCGCGCCGTACCCGTGGAGGTGCTGGAGGTAGAACGTGCCGAGGAAGAACACGGAGATCATCAGCGCCGTACCGACGAAGATGAGGAACGTCCCGGAGGCGACCGAACGGCGGGCCAGCAGGGCCGGGTCGATGAGCGGGTTCCGCGCGGTGCGCTGGCGCAGGGCGAACAGCCCGCACAGCAGCACGGCCACACCGATCGGCAGCAGCGTCGACGCGGTGGTCCAGCCGTACGTCCCCGCGTTGATCAGCCCGTAGACCAGGCTGCCGGTGCCGCCCGTCACGAGGGCCGCGCCGAGTGCGTCGATCCGCCCGGCCGGCTGCGCGGACGGCTCGTCGGCCGGGCCGCGGGCCAGCACCACGAGGACGAGCACACCGATCGGTACGTTGATGTAGAAGGCCCAGGGCCAGCCCGGCCCGGCGGTCAGCACGCCGCCGAGCAGCACGCCGAGCGCGGCGCCCGCGCCGCCGAGCGCGGACCAGATGCCCAGGGCCTTGTTGCGTTCCTCGCCGTCGAAGAGCTTCACGACGAGGGAGAGGGCCGCGGGGGAGAGCAGGGCGGCGCCGAGGCCCTGCGCCACCCGGCCGCCGAGCAGGACGCCCGCGTTCCCCGCGAGGCCGGTGACCAGGGACGCCACCGTGAAGAGGGACAGCCCCGCGATGACGACCGCCCGGCTGCCGAAGAGGTCGGCGCTTCTGCCGCCCAGCAGCAGGAAGCCGCCGAAGGCGAGCGTGTACGCGCTCACCACCCAGGTCAGCGAGGTGCGCGTCAGGCCGAGGTCCTCGCCCATGTGGGGCAGCGCGATCGCCACGACGGTCACGTCCAGGATCAGCATCAGCTGGGCGACACCGAGCAGGGCGAGCATCAGCCAGCGCCCCGGTGCCGCCGAATCGCTTCGGGGACCGGCGGGCCGCGAGCCGGAGGGCCGGGGTCCAGAGGCCTGGGAGTCCATCTCCGCCTCCACTAACTTGAACATCACTGTTCGAGTAATTACGGCTAGACTAACTCGAACAGCGGTGTTCAACAAGCAGCGGCCCTCAGGAGAACCGATGACCGACTCGGCAGTCCGTCCCGAGAACCAACGCGCCGACGCTCGCCGCAATCGGGCGACGATCGTGGACGCCGCGGTGAAGTGCCTGAGCCAGGACCCGGACACGAGCGTCGGGGAGATCGCGCGAGTGGCCGGCGTCGGCAGAGTCACCCTCTACGGTCACTACCCGACACGCGCGGACCTCGTGGACGCCGCCTGCGTCCATGCCATGGAGCAGGGGGAGGCGGTGCTCGCCGAAGTCGACCTCGACGGCGGCCCCGAGCAGGCGCTGACCCGGCTGATCGCATCGACCTGGATGCTCGTCGAGCGCTCCCGCTCGCTCCTGGCCGCCGCACAGAAGGCCCTGCCCCCCGACCGGATCCAGACCCTGCACGCCGAGCCGATGCGCCGCGTCCTGCACCTGCTGGAGCGCGGCCAGGGCGAAGGCGTCTTCCGTACCGACCTCCCCGCCTCCTGGCTGGTCAGCGTCATGCACAACGTGATGCACGGCGCGGCACAGGAGGTGAACGCCGGCCGGCTGCGGCCCGACGACGCGGCCGGGTTCATCGCCGCGACGCTCATCGGTGCGTTCCGCGCCGGGGGAGCGGCCCGATGAGCGGCACCGGGGAGGTCCGCATCCGCCGGGCCGGCCCCGAGGACGCCGAGACGGTGCTGACGCTCGTACGCGAGATCGCCGCCCACCAGAACCAGTCCGAGCACGTCACCACCACCGCGGCACGCTGGCGCACGGCACTCGCCCGCCCGGACGTCACGGTCCTCCTGGCCGAGCGCGACGGAGCACCCCTCGGATACGTGTCGGCCCTGCGCCGCCCGCATCTGTGGGGCGGATCGGACGTCCTCGCCCTCGACGACCTCTACGTACGCCCCGACTCCCGTGACGCGGGCATCGGCCGGACCCTGATGACCGCGCTGTCCCGGACCGCGGCCCCCGAGCGCCTCACCATCACCTGGGGAGTGCAGCCGGACAACGAAGCCGCCCTCCGCTTCTACGACCGCCTCGGCGCCACGCTGCGCACGAAGGTCGTCGCCAGCTGGCCGCGGGACCGCCAGCCGGAGTGAGGGCGCGAGCCGCCGCGCAACTCGGCCCGGCAGCGGGCAGAATCGGGAGACGGGGTCGCAGAGTCAGTCACCGGGGCCGAAGAGAGAGCGGTGCGTGATGAAGCTCGTCGTACAGGAGTTCCTGACGCTCGACGGTGTCTCCCAGGGCCCGGGAGCCCCGGACGAGGACACCAGCGACGGATTCACGCGGGGCGGCTGGTTCGTGCCGTACCTCGACGAGGAGTTCGAGCGGCTGGCCGGCGGCTGGCTCGGCGAGGCGGACGCGTTCCTGTTCGGCCGCCGCACGTACCAGAACTTCGCGCGGGACTGGCCGGAGATGACCGGCCACCCCTTCGCCCGCATCCTGAACGGCCTGCCCAAGTACGTGGCCTCCCACGGCCTGACCCAGGCCGACTGGAACCCGACGACGATCCTGTCCGGCGACGTCCCCGCCCAGGTCGCCGACCTGAAGCGGCAACCCGGCCGGGAACTCCAGATCCACGGCAGTGCCCGCCTCGCCCAGTCCCTGCTGGCCGCGGGCCTGGTCGACACACTGCGCCTCGCCGTCGCCCCGGTGATCCTGGGCCAGGGCCGACGCCTGTTCCCGCTCGACGGCACCCCGACCGGTCTCCGCCTGACCGGCCATCAGACGACACCGGGCGGCCTCTCGGTGCACGTCTTCGAGTCGACGGGGGTTCCGGAGTACGGGACCTATGGGGCAGACGCGTAGGGCTCATCGAGTCACGGCTCAACCTCAAGTTCAGGGTGAGAGTTTCCTCGGTGTGCGCGACGCGGTCGCCGAAGACCGTCGAAGAACAGCCGCCGAGGACCGTCAAAGAACAAAGGAGTGTCGATGGGGAAGAAGCTCTCTGCGCGGCTGCTGCTGGTGGCGGCCGCCTCCGTGGCCGCCGGTGCGCTGCCGATGTCGGCGGCGCACGCGGCCGACGGGTACGACCGGTGTCCCGACGGGCACTACTGCATGTTCTCGGGGCTCGACGGCACCGGCGACATGATCGCCCTCACGGGGAACACGCCGGATCTCGCGGCGCTCGGCATGGGCGACCGGGCGAAGTCGGACTGGAACCGCACGCCCTCGACGATCCACCTCTGGTCCGACGCGAACTACACCGGCTGCACGGTCGTCACCTCCGCGGGACCGACCGGCAAGGGCAACTTCTTCCCCGCCTACCGGGACTTCCTGAGCTCGGTCCAGTTCGACGGCCCGGGCGGGGCGAGCTGCGGCACGCCGCCCGGAGAGGGCGGCTGACGCCCCGCCGGCCGCCCGGTACGAGAGCGCGGCCGCGCACCGAAACCCACTCGCACGCCTTCGGGACTTGACCGATCTCGCGTAACTATTGACGCGACTTGTTCAGGAAATTTATGGTCCCTGGACCCTCGCAGGCGAACCAGAGTGACGGAGAACAATGACGTACTCCCTCGGTACGCGGCCGCGTGCCGCCCGAATGACCGCGGTCCTGCTGGCCGGAGCCCTGGTCGCCTGGGTGCCGCCCGCGGCCTCCCAGCCGGCAGAGCCGGGCGCCACAGGTACCACTCCAGGAGCCACCGGCACGAGCTGCCGCGAGAGCGACGGCTGGACGCTCGGCACCACCAGGCCCGACGCGGCCGACACCCACCACGCCTTCGTCGGCAACGGCTACCTGGGCCAGCGCGTGCCGCCCAACGGCGCCGGATACGCCGACAGCGAGGCCAAGACCGGCTGGCCGCTCTTCACCCCGCGCTACGACGGCTCCTTCGTGTCCGGCCTGTACGCGCACAACAAGCGGACCGCCGGGGACCGGCAGGCCGTCGCGGCGCTGCCCACCTGGACCTCACTGAACGTCAGTACCGGCGGGGCACAAGGCGATACGTTCAACTCTTCGACACCGACCGGCCGGATCTCCCACTACCGGCAGTCGCTCCTGCTCCACTGCGGTGTGGTGCGTACGTCGCTGACCTGGACCGCCGTCGACGGCCGCCGCACCGACCTCGTCTACGAGGTGCTCGCCTCCCGCACCGACCCGCACGTCGGCGCCGTACGCATGAGCATGACGCCGCACTGGAGCGGCGAGGCGACCGTCACCGACCTGCTCGACGGCCGTGGCGCCCGGCGCATCCAGCAGACCGGCGGCGGGCACAGGGCGGGCGGCCACCGGACCTCGCCCACCATGGACGTGGCCTTCCGCACGGACGGCACCAAGGTCGACGGAGCCGTGGCCTCCACACTCCGCGCCGGACACGGAGTGCACGAGGCTTCGCAAACCCAACAGGCCGAGCGGGCAGAGGACATGAGCACACGTCAGGCCCTCGCCCTGCCGGTCCGGCGCGGTCAGTCGTACGACTTCACCAAGTACGTCGGCGTCGACACGGCCCTGACCTCCCACGCTCCCCGCCAAGACGCCACCGTCGCCTCCCGGCGAGCCGCCGACCGAGGCTGGCACGCCCTCCTCCGCTCGCACACCGCCGCCTGGTCGCGGCTGTGGCGCAGCGACATCGAGGTGCCCGGACAGCGCGACATGCAGGCCTGGGTACGGTCCGCGCAGTACGGACTGCTCGCCAACACACGTCAGGGCGCCGCCAACAGCATCGCCCCGGCGGGCCTGACCAGCGACAACTACGCGGGCCTCGTCTTCTGGGACGCCGAGACCTGGATGTACCCGAGCCTGCTCGCCACCCGGCCCGAACTCGCCAAATCGGTGGTCGACTACCGCTACCGGACCCGCACCCAGGCCCGGGAGAACGCCCGCGAACTCGGCTACCGAGGTCTCTTCTACCCCTGGAACAGCGGAAGTTCGGGCGATCTGACCAAGGAGTGCCACAGCGTCGACCCACCGCACTGCCGCACCCAGGTCCACCTCCAGTCCGACATCTCCCTCGCCACCTGGCAGTACTACCTGGCCACCAAGGACACCCGGTGGCTGCGCGAACGCGGCTGGCCCGTGATGAAGGGCATCGCCGAGTTCTGGACGAGCCGCGTCACCCGCAACAAGGACGGCAGCTACTCGATCAAGGACACGGCCGGACCCGACGAGTACAGCAACGGAGTCGACGACGCGGTCTTCACCAATGCCGGCGCCGCCACCGCCCTGCGCCACGCCACCCGCGCCGCCGAACTCCTCGGCGAGCGGGCCCCCGCCGACTGGAAGAAGATCGCCGACGGCATCCGGATCCCGTACGACGAGAAGCGCAAGGTCTTCCAGCAGTACGACGGCTACGACGGCAGCACCATCAAGCAGGCCGACACCGTCCTCCTGATGTACCCGCTGGAGTGGCCCATGCCCAAGGGCGCCGCGGCCGGCACCCTCGACTACTACGCCCAGCGCACCGACCCGGACGGCCCGGCCATGACGGACTCCGTGCACGCCATCGACGCCGCCGGAATCGGCGAACCCGGCTGCTCCACGTACACGTACCTGGAGCGTTCCATCAAGCCCTTCGTCCGCGGCCCCTTCGCGCAGTTCTCGGAGGCCCGCGGCGACAAGGCGGGCGCCGAGGACCCCCTGGCCGGGTCACCCGCGCACGACTTCCTCACCGGCAAGGGCGGCTTCCTGCAGACCTTCACCAACGGCCTGACCGGCATGCGGATGCGCGAGAACCGCCTCCGCCTCGACCCGATGCTGCCCCCGCAGCTCGAAAGCGGAGTCACCCTGCGCGGCCTGACCTGGCAAGGACGTACGTACGACATCGAACTCGGCGCCCACCGCACCACCGTGCGCCTCACGGGCGGCGCGCCGATGACACTCGACACCCCGCAGGGCGAGCAGATCGTCAGCAAGGACGCCCCGGCGGTCCTGAAGACCCGCCGCCCCGACCTCACCCCCACCACCAACGCGGCCCGCTGCACCACCGCCACCGCCTCGTCCGAACAGCCCGGCATGTACGCGGGCGCCGCCGTCGACGGCAACACCGCCACGGCATGGGTGCCCGACGGCGCGAAGGGCCGCCTGACGGCCGACCTCACCAAGCCGGTCCGGATCAACAAGGTCACCCCGACCTGGACCGACACCAAGCCCGCCGCCCACACCGTCGAACTCTCCCTCGACGGGCGCCACTGGCATCGCGCTCAGGCGGGCGAAACACGGCTCGCGCGATACGTGCGCGTCACGGTGCGCGGCGACGCGGACGGCGAAAAGCACGCGGGCATCACGGAGTTGACGGTGAATCAATAGCTGCCCTCCGGTGAACCCGGCGGAACCGGGGCCGGTCGGAGTTCCGTCGAAGTCGATGGAGCGGGGTGGGCGGGGTGCTGATGCGACAGCACCCCCACCCCCTCCGGAAGCATCGGGGGAAGGAAGACGCATGTACAGCCTCATCGTCGTGCCCGGACACGACAGCGACTCGTCCGCGCAGATCCGCCTGGAACCCGGCGAGACCCTGGAGTTCGGCCGGACGCCGCCGCCCCGGGACGCCCGCCATCTGACCATCGAGCACGCCGGGGTCTCCCGCGA
The DNA here is from genome assembly GCF_044457025.1 of Streptomyces sp. NPDC050658. Lineage (NCBI taxonomy): Bacteria > Bacillati > Actinomycetota > Actinomycetes > Kitasatosporales > Streptomycetaceae > Streptomyces > Streptomyces sp. NPDC050658. The sequence goes on along the minus strand of NZ_JBITGM010000004.1, from coordinate 6,782 downwards.
TGCGGGCGTCCTCACGGCATCCGCCGCGTTCTGGACGCTGAGCAACCACAGCGGTCACCAGACGTACGTCGTGGAGAACCCGGAAGGCGCGGGCGAACACATCAAGGTCGGACCGGGGCGGCTCGACGCCCCCGTGCCCTTCGAGTTCTCCCGCGTCGTCCTGCCCGCCGCCGACGAACTGGTCAGCTTCGACGTCTGGGCACCCCGGCACGACTACCTGGACGCCAACTCCCGTACCGGACACGGAGAACCGACCGCCATGGCGTTCCCGCTCGACCGCGGCAAGCGCTACTTCCTCGTCCTGGCCGCACTCTGTGAACCCAGGCTGCGCACCGCCCCGCACGCACCGCTGCCCACCACGGACCAGCTCATCGAACGCCTGCGCCCCGTGTGGCCCGCGGCAGGACGCGCCTCGGTGCAGTGGAACATCGACTACCTGGCGGTGAAACTCCGCCTGAAGCAGCCCCCCACCGCCGCCGACAGCGGACCGCGCCTCAACGGCAAGAAGGAGTCACTCGTCTCCCTCGCCCTCCGCTTCGACCTCGTACGCGAGGACGACCTCGCCGTGCTGCGAGAGGCGGTGGCCGCATGACGCAGGATCACTTCGCCTTCGCCGACCAGCCGTTCGCCGTGGAGGTGCCCTACGGCTACCGGGTCGGGAACTGGGAGGTGCGCGAGCCGATCGCCTCCGGCGCCTTCGGCTCCGTCTACGCGGCCCGCCGCACGGAACCCGACACGGACGGACTGCCCGCCGAAGCCGCCCTGAAATTCCTGCCCACCGGCAGCCGCACCCCGCGCCAACTCCGCCACCTCCAGGAACTGGCCGACCGCGAACTGAAGTTGCTGAGCAAACTGCGACGCCCCCGGCTGATCCGGATGTACGAGGCGCTGACCGTCGACGACCCGGAGAACCCCGCCCTCGACGGCGCGACGGTCATGGCCCTGGAGCGCGCCGAAGGCTCCCTGGACACCCTGATCGCCCGCTCGGACCCCGGCCCGCTGCCCTCCGGGGGCCCGATCCTCGCCCAGATCTGCGAGGGGCTGTCCCAACTGCACCGCGCGGGCTGGGTACACGGCGACCTCAAACCCGGCAACGTACTGCTGCTGCGCGAGGCCCAGGTCAGGCTCGCCGACTTCAACCTCGCCGCCGAGATGGAGGGCACCCACGCCTACTCCCTCGCCTTCGCCACCCCCGACTACACACCGCCGGAACTGCTGTGGGCCGAGATCGGCGAGCGCGGACAGCTGATCCGCCCCACCGCCGACATCTGGGCCTTCGGCGTCGTCGCCCACCTCGTCCTCACCGGCACGCTGCCCTTCCCGGGCACCACGTCCGCCGCCCGCAAGGACGCCCTCCTGCGGTACGCCCGAGGCGCCGAAGAGCTCCGCCTCTCACCCGAACTCCCCGCCCCCTGGCGGGAGATCGTCACCGACTGCCTCGCGCCCACCCACGAGCGGCGCGCCCCGCACTCCTCGGAATCCCTGCTGCGCCGCGTCGAAGAAGCCGCGGGAACGGACCCCGCACCCCGGCTGCCCCGACTGCGCCCGTGGCCGCTCCGCCCGCGCCGCCGCCGCACCGCGGTGGCCGCCGCACTCGCCGTGGCGGCGGTCCTCGGCGGCACGGGCTACGGCATGGCCACGCTGACGACGGGCACCGGCTCGCCGAACCCGCCGGCACCCAAGCCGGTCGCCCCCGCCTCCTACGGCGCGAGCGAGCTGACCATGTCCGCGGGCGTCCCCGTGAAGTACCGCAAGCTCATCGTGGACGCCGCCCACGACTGCCGCGAGAAGACCGTCACACCGGCGCTGGTCGCCGCCCTCCTCAAGGTCGAGTCCGACTTCGACCCGGACCTGAAGGACACCGCCACCAACGAGTACGGCATCGCCCGCTGGTCCCCGGACGTCCTGCGCTACTACCTGCCGGACACACAACGCCCCGAACATGGCGACCCCAAGCCGCCCTTCCCGCCCAAGACGTCCATCCCCGCGGTCGGCCGCTACCTGTGCCAGATCGCCCCACGCCTGTGGAGCACCGTCCCCGGCGACCGACGCGTACTGACCGCCGTGGCCTACCGCACCTCGTTCGGCACGGTGAACAAGGAGGGCGGAGTACCGGAACGGCACCGCGAGTACGCCGAACGGATCGCGCACTACTTGAAGAAGTACACGCCCGAGGCGTGAAGTCGAGTTGGGTGCACGGGAACTGACGGTGTGTTCTCCCCGACCTCTGAGACGAACCGGATCTCGGAGGTCATCATGGAACGCCGTACGTTTCTGCGCGCCTCGGCGCTGTCTGCCGGCACGGCCGGTGGGCTGGGCGCCCTGGCGGCAGGCGCGCCCGCCGCTTCGGCGGCGAACCCGCTGCGGGTACAGGTGCTGATGTTCGACGGGGTGGAGGAGCAGGACTTCGTCGCCCCGGTGGAACTGCTGGGCATGGCCGAGAAGTTGAGCCGCTGGGCGGTGAAGACGACCATGGTCACGACCGGCCGTCCGGGGACGGTCACCTGCACCTACGGCACACGGGTCGAGGTGCCGGGGGCCTGGTCGCCCAGAGAGGCGGACGTGCTCGTCATACCCGGCGGGGGCTACGCCGACAAGACGGGCCCGGGATTCCACCGGCTCATCGCCGACCAGGGCTTCCTGAGCGGACTGGCCGCGGCGGACCTGCTCCACGCGGGCATCTGCACCGGCACGATGGTGCTGTCGGCCGCCGGCCTGACCAAGGGCCGCAACGCCACCACGCACTCCCGCGCGAAGGCCGACCTGGCGGCTCAGGGCGCGACGGTGATCGACGCCCGAGTCGTCGACGACGGCGACCTGATCACCGGGGGAGGCGTGACCTCCGGCCTGGACGTGTCGCTGTGGCTGCTCGAGCGTTTCCTCGGCGCGCAACTGGCCCAGCGGGTGGAGACGGTCCTCGAGTACGAGCGGCGCGGCACCGTGTGGCGCCGAGCGGACTCCTAGGCCCGCACCCGGTAGGTCACGTGCGTGACCAGGCCGGCCGCCCGCGACCTCACCTGCTCCAGCTGCAACGGCGGGACACCGTCGAACAGCCGCGTACCGGCACCGAGCGTGAGCGGCGCGATGTGCAGCCGCAGCTCGTCGACGAGACCGGCGGCGAGGTACTGGTTGATGGTGGTCGCACCGCCGAGGACCGACACCTCGCCTTTACCGGCGGCCGCGCGGGCCTGCTCCAGCGCCGACGCGATGCCGTCGGTCACGAAGTGGTAGGTGGTGCCGCCCTCCATGGGCTGCGGCTCGCGGGCGTGGTGGGTGAGTACGTACACGGGCGCGTGGAACGGCGGATCGTCGCCCCACCAGCCGTTCCACCGCCGGCTCCACGGGCCGCGCACCGGCCCGAACATGTTGCGCCCCATGACGAAGGCCCCGGCGGCGAGTACCTGCTCGACCTCGGCGCGGTTCTCGTCGGGGGTGTCGAACATCCAGGCGTGCAACTCACCCCCCGAGCCGTCACCACCGTCGTCCCCGAACGGCCGCTCCTCGGTCTGATGAAGCCCGGCGGAGTACCCGTCGACGGAAACGGTGATGTCACAGACCACGTTGCCGGCGCCCTCGCCCATGCCCCGCACCTCCTCACAGCACGATGTCCACCGCGTCCGCGGATGGGCCCACTGCCCAGCATCGGCATGAACACCGGGGATGGCCACACGGTGGGACGGCCTTAGGGAGGGATGGCCGTACGGCGGGTCGGCCACGCGCCGGGTCGGCCACACGGTTGGTCGGACGCATGGCGAGTCGGCCACACGGCGGCCGGGCTCGACTTGATAGGCAAGTGGATGTTTGCCTATGGTGGAGATGTGGCCGACGACGTCTTCAAAGCCTTGGCCGACCCCACCCGTCGCATCATCCTCGACGAGCTGACGGAGAAATCCGGGCAGACACTGTTCGAGATCTGCTCACGGCTGAGCATGAAACATCAGCTCGGCATCTCGCGTCAGGGCGTCTCCCAGCACCTCTCGGTGCTGGAGGCCGCCGGGCTCGTCGAGACCAGGCGGGAGGGCCGCTACAAGTTCCACGACCTGAACACGGACCCGCTGCGGCAGATAGCCGAGCGATGGCTCGTACCCGACACCCCCAGACCCGAGAAGAGCACTCCATGAAGATCCATCTGACCAGCGTCTTCGTCGACGACCAGGCCGAGGCCCTGCGCTTCTACACCGAGATCCTCGGCTTCGTGAAGAAGCACGACGTACCGGTGGGCGAGAAGGACCGGTGGCTGACCGTCGTCTCGCCCGACGAGCCCGGCGGCACGCAGCTCCTCCTGGAGCCCAGCGGCCACCCGGCCGCCAAGACCTACCGCGACACGCTCGTCCTGGACGGCATCCCGCTCGCCCAGTTCGCCGTGGACGACGTGAAGGCCGAGTACGAGCGGCTGAGCGGCCTCGGCGTCCGCTTCACCCAGGAGCCCGTGGAGATGGGCCCCGTCACCACCGCCGTCTTCGACGACACCTGCGGCAACCTGATCCAGATCGCGACCCAGCCCGAATAGGTCGCATCCAGCAGCCTGCACTGCGGAGGGACTGGCTCAGCCGAGCCAGTCGCCGTCGCGCATCAGGGTCCGTCCCCGCAGTTCATTCGCCTCACGCCAGGCCTGGATGCGCTGCGGGCGGACCCTGAAGTACTGGTAGGGCTCGTCGAGTTCACGCGGATCGAACCCGGTCTTGGCCGCGAACGCGTCGCCCGCCTTGGCGCCGAGACCGGCGATGTCCACCGGCTCGGCGGTTCCGTCGACGATGACGACATCACGGGTCGGCCCGAGACTGAGCCGTACCTGCCCGTCCGCGATCAGGTTGCGGCCGGTGATCGAGGCGCGGGGTGTCGAGATGAGGAACGCGGTCCCGTCCCAGAGATAGGAGAGCGGGACGAGATGGACGCCGCCGGGGGAGCCGGAGGTGGCGACCCAGAGGTCGACGTCGCTCTCCAGCCTCGCGCGGGTGTCCCGCAGCCTCTCCTCGAGGCCACGCGGTGGAACGCCGCCTGTCATGATTCCTGTCTCCTGCCTTCCTGGGGTGATGTCGAGCGGTGGCGCGGTCGTGGTGGCCGGAGGTTCAGGGCGCGGTGGTCGCCGCGGCGGCCTGCCACGCGAACCCGTCCGGGTCGGTGAACGTCCCGGCATCACCACCGAGCACGATCCGGTGCGACCCGGTGCCGTCGGGCGAGACACCGGCGTCCTTGGCGAGGGCACGCCGCCGGTAGAGCGCCAGCTTGACGGGACCGGCCCCGGCGGCGAACTCGACGTACCTGCTGCCGAAGCTCCTTGCCACGGCCAGCCCTTGATCGACGTAGAACTGCTTGCTCGCGGCCACATCCGAGACACCCAGCAGGAGCACGATCTCGTCGAACCGCCGGGTGGCGGGCCCGGAGTCCTTCTTCGCCGAGGTCGCGACCTTCCAGATCGTCCCGTCCGGGGCCTGTACGACACCGCCGTAACCCCACATCGACTTCGTGACGGGCTTGAGCGGCGTGGCCCCGGCGCTGACGGCGGAGTCGATGAGGCCGTTGACGTCGGCCGGCTGGGCCACGGTGAGCGAGAGCGTGAACCCGCGGAAGCCGGTCGTGGGTGCTTCGGAGGCCCGCAGACGGATCTGCGAGTCGAGACCGAAGGCGGTCGTGTAGAAGTGGTGCGCGGCTGCGGTGTCGGCCACGTCGAGGGTGACGGTTTCGATGAATGCCATGCTCAGCAAGCTAGTTGGGACTCCATGGCTGGCGCTTCTCGAATCCTGATCGGTGTGGTTGCCGGTGTGGTTGCCGGTGCCGGTGCCGGTGCCGGTTCCGGTTCCGTCAGGGAAGGCGCCGATGCAGCCGAGGCGGCATGGTGCAGCAGCGTGTTCGCCCGCTCGTTCCGACGGGCTGTCAGGTACGCGTACGGAGACTGGCCGTAGGCCTGTTGGAACGCGCGGCCGAGGTGCGCGGCGGGCATGTTCGCGTCGCGGGCGAGCGCTGCGACGTCCAAGGGCCGCATGTACTCCCGGTCGATGCGGTCGCGGACGCGGCGCAGTCGCGCGAGGTCGGTCAGCCGTTGTGCGGTGATGCGTGCGTGTGCCCATGCCGGGTGGCACATGAGGGCAACTCCTTCATCGTGGGCGGCGGGTGCATACCTGGCTGCGGCGGCCACCATCGCGAACTGGTCCGCGATGCCGGCCGCCGTGTGATGCGCAGTTGGTCGGGACACAGGCGTGGTGGCCGGTTCGGCACCGGAGGGCTCAGCGGAGTTCCTGGATGCGGATGAGGTTGCCGGCGGGGTCGCGGAAGGCGCAGTCGCGGATCCCGTAGGGCTGCTCGGTGGGCTCTTGGACGACTTCGGCGTCGGCTCCCCGAACCTTCTGGAAGGTGCTGTCGAGGTCCCGTGTGGCGAGCAGGATCCAGCCGTAAGTGCCTTTGGCCATCATCTCGGTGATGGTGCGGCGCTCGTCCTCGGTGATGCCGGGGTCGGCGGCGGGCGGTGCCAGAAGGATGGAGGTGCCGGGCTGGTCGGCGGGGCCGACGGTGATCCAGCGCATCTTGCCCTGCCCGATGTCGCTGCGGACTTCGAAGCCGAGTGCGTCGCGGTAGAAGGCGAGGGACGCGTCCGGGTCGTCGTGCGGGAGGAAGCTCGTATGAATGCTGATGTCCATGAAGGTCAGGCTAAGCGCGCTTCGTTGACCTGCGCTTCTTGAATCATGACCAGTCGTGGTGGTTGGGGTGGGGGGTGGTGTGGTGGAGGTGGTGGTTGAGGTTGTGGGTGGTGTGGGTGGGGTGTTGGTGGGCGTGGGTGAGGGTGG